>SEBV01000131.1 GCA_004172865.1 Gammaproteobacteria bacterium
GGTTTAACGTGCGTCTTTTTTTGATTGTATTATTTGGTATTTCGTTATTTGTGTTCAGTTGCTGCAAAGAACAGGACACAAATCCCTGTGAAGGGATGGTGCTACCAAAAGCTGAATTTGCTTTCAAGGAACAGTTAACTGATACTGCTTTTTATGCTGATACCGTCTTTAGGGACAATTACGTCAACTTTGTAGCACTTAAACCTTATCAATCTACGCTCTGGAAAATTGGCTCAGACCCAAGAGAGTTTAGCTCATCCGACTTTTCGTTGAGTTTTCATAATTTCTTAGGAACAATAGATGTTCATTTCGTGAGCAGGGCCACCCCTAACACGCAATGTTTTCCACAAGATAGCGGTATATACAGGGGTATAAAAAAGCTCACTATCGTAGAGCAGGTAGAAAAATCTATTTTGACAATTAGTCCTCTGGTAGGCCGTTATAGAGGAGCTTTTACTAACAGCCCAAATGATACGTTCACTGTCAGGGTTGATTACTTTGACAGTTCCAAATATGATATAAGTATTGTTGGTTCGAAAAACTTCTACTATATCAGTAACTTCCCCAAAGGCTTCAGGGACACAACCAGCGAAAAAGCAAGGCAATATCCCGAACTGAGTTATGGTCAAATGCCTGAAATGGGTTACAAATCTTGTCAATTTGGTCACTAGCGTTGCGTCTTAGTTAGATGATTTTCAATTGGATATAGTTTTGTTCTTTGACATCTTGCTTTTCTATGTGCAGAAAGACTTCATGAAGGGGTCTTTTCTCAAAGGGTGCAAGCTGTTTGATCCATTTGAAAAACAGCTCTACGCCCCAACGATGTTTATAAAGCTGCGCCACCGTTTGGGCTTTTACACTGAAGTTGTTGGTCAGAAACACAAACGTTCTGTCGTACTCCTCATCATAGAATTTGATACGTCGTAAACGTTCCGGATAACGCTTCTGCGTGTTGATGCCTGTCAGCTGTATATCCTGATCGCAAAGGATGCCTGCAGGCTTATCTGGCGTTCTGGAAGCAATCCGCCTGAACTGCAGGTTTTCCTTGGCTCTGACCACAAAGTAAGCTTTCTGCTGGCGGATGGAAAAGAGCCGTTCAAAATCCACGTAAGCCTTGTCCATGACGTAATAGCTGCCTTTTTCGACCGATATCAAATCCATTGTTTTGACGTCATGGACGTTGCCTTCGGAAATGAAGATGTATTCGGGAATGGAGGTTTTCAAATCCAGCAGCGTATGAATTTTGATAGCTGCTTTAGTGGAACGGAAGGGCGCCCATAAAAACACTTCCAGACAAAGGTCGACGGTTGTAGAATCCAGGGCAAACACCCGGCCTTTGAGGTTTACTTCCAGTTGGCTATCGCCTTCATAGAGCAGCTTTGCCTGTTCAATCAGTTTTAAAGCAAAGTCCTTGAAAATTTGCCAGTCCCGGTTTTCATTTGCTCTGGATAAAGTCGATTTATTCACGGCTTCGCCAATGCCAAGGTGATAGAGCTTGTCACGATTTAGGGCTAAACAAAGAAGCGTATCGCTGAGGCTTTGCCGGTGTGTCAACTGACCAAAAGCCATGCAGAGAAATTGTTTCCAGCAGGAAAACTGTTTGGCTTTGTAGTTACCCTTGTAGCGGTTGACACAAACTTTAAAAATATCCTGAGACGCAAAGTCCATAATCTGTGTAAAGGCCATTCGCCCTTTGTTCATTACCAATGATTTAGGCAAAGAACAACCAGAACAGTTTTCAAATCAACGCCGACCTTATATCGCACCAAACATAGATCCAGCAAGCGTTTCAAAGAACTTACATCAAAAACGACGCAACGCTAGTG
>SEBV01000132.1 GCA_004172865.1 Gammaproteobacteria bacterium
AGCATACTGCTACCATAATAGGGATTTCTGATTTGCTTCTCAGAACTAAGCCAAGAGGCTTTTTTCATCGGGCAATATTGCAGGTAGATCGGTTGACTACTTAGCTTTAATGACTTTGCGACGGTTGCCATATTCGATGACAAGTCCGCAAAATATTGCCGTTGTTTATTCAGGTCTTTTGTGCTGGAAATCTTACCTGCGTCTTTGGAGAGAATAGTAACATTCCCCTCTGAGATAACTTTATAATCTATAGAGTTTGCCTTCCGTAGAAATTGGTCGGCATTGGAAGCCGCAGAGGCGGCGTCACCTGTAACCAAAGCATTTTTGATGTTGTAGTAGGAGGATAGCATTTGGGACAGCTGCTGGCTGCTGCTGCCATCAGTTACCGATGCTTTGGTCGTTGTATCAGTATTTGAAATGTTGGTTTTATTTTGATGGTTTCTCTGGTCATGTTGGGCAAATGCAGCAATGGACGTGTAGCAAATTATTGTTGCTAAGAAGATTATTTTTTTCACTTTATGAATGATTTAATGTTATAGAAATAATTACAAGCATGGTGAAGCCATGCAGAAATAATAACATTAAACCAAATCAAATCTGGAAGGACTGAATAGCAATTCTAATATCGGTATCGTTGGGAGGACGCCATCGTCGCAGGTAAGGGAACTTGCCCTTAATAGAAGTTTCGATGTTACTTACGTTACTAGAAAAAAAGGAGGCGGTAAAAGCCAGGAAAAAAATCGGCTGTTGTAAAAGCAGATTGTTGCTGACTACAGATTTATCGAGCTTAATAAAGCTGGTTACATCATTTGCACAGCAATCATCAGTATTCTTTAAGTTATTAATACTGGCACCGGACGGCTTATGCGAATGATTATGCTTGTGCTGATGTGCCGCGTCATGCGAATGCGGTTTGCTATGCGAATGGGGCTTTATTTCCTGGTGTTCATGATGTTTTGTATTATAGCCCATGTCAACCCCCATAGAACAGGCAAAACCTGCAACAGTGTTTAATGAAAACACCATTAAAAGGAGAAGTGCCCTGATTCTATTTTTCTGTTGACGTGACATTTCTGATTCTAACAAAGATATTACTCAAATTTACAACTCTCCACAAAACGCTGCCGATGGCATTTACAACTCTCATAGAATTGATGTTTAATAAATTAAGCCCATACCGGATTTATTTCATCATTAAGCCAAAACCTCAGCTTTGAATCCCGCTTGCTCAACAATGGCCTTTACTGCTGCCTGATCGAGATTTTCGGTCTTAATGGTGAGTATCTTAGCAGGGTTTGCCGTATCTACGTTCCATTCTCTGATGTCAATGTTTGCAGTCAGCTCAGGTGTAATCTTGGCTACGCAACCACTACAGTTGATGTTTGTTTTAAATTGGTATTGTTTCATACTTACGATTTAATAATCAAAGCTATTATGTAGCAATACATTTCTTGTTACATCATTTTGAGAATCCTTTACATCTAATTGTAGTCCTTACTTGATAGTATATCTAAACCCTGTATAGATCAACCGACCGCTTACTGGTCCCCATACCAGCGAAGCGTCAAAATAATTACCAAAGGGTTGATCGGCACTTATGATTGCATTTTTCTGGAAATAGTTGGTCAAATTTTCGCCGCCCACATAAAAGTCAAAAAGTTTCTTTTTACCAATGCTTTTGCTGACTTGCGCATTCATGGTTACATAGGATGGCGAATAATCGTCTAACTTATAGATTTCAGGATTAGCTGAAGTTGAAGGCAATCGTTTAGTACCAACGAGGTTTACGGTGTAATCTAATTTCCAGCCACCCAGGTCGTAAGCAAGATTAGCAAAAGCTCGGTGCCTTGCTGTAAAAGGTTTTTCTAAAAGTTCATTTCCATAGGTTGTTTTTACATCAAATAAGCGATAAGCTAGGCGCACATCGAGCTTTGGTACGGGCATAAAATTGATCTCTGTCTGGAAACTGTTTGAAAAGGATTTGCCTTGCAGGTTATAAAATTTAGCCTCTCTGGCATTTTCGAGGTCAACCACTACCTGGTTGGTGAAATCGTTACGGTAAAAATCAATACCTAAAGAAGCTTCCCGTGTAAAGAGCTTGAATTTTTGATCTATGCTG
Source organism: Gammaproteobacteria bacterium (assembly GCA_004172865.1). GTDB lineage: Bacteria > Pseudomonadota > Gammaproteobacteria > Pseudomonadales > Cellvibrionaceae > Cellvibrio. The sequence goes on from SEBV01000132.1 coordinate 2,120, forward strand.
ATACCTTTGTTCCAGGCGACTTCAGGATTTAAACCATAGGCTTT
>SEBV01000133.1 GCA_004172865.1 Gammaproteobacteria bacterium
GTTGGTGATCAGCATTTCATGAGTGGTTCATCCGCAGCTGATGAAATTTCTGGTACAGAGGTGTCCAAAACCAACCGTTCCTTGCTTGTTATAGCCGGATGGATTCTTTTGTTGCTTTCGATCTTGTTTATCATCTTTCATTTATACACCGGGAAATTCAAAGTGAACGCGGCCGGATCAAAACAGGCACCAATGGGAACTATGTTCCCGATGCCGGTGAAAAGCACCACTAATCTGCAACTGTAAACACCGTTACATTTGCTCTCTTTATGAATCGCATTCATTACACACATTGCCCGGTTTGCCACAGTTCAAATATCAATCCATTGCTGACGGTAAAAGACTTTTCTGTAAGCAAGGAAGATTTCGTGATCTGGCAATGTAGCGATTGTAGTTTGCGTTTTACGCAGGACGTGCCGGACGAGGATTCCATCGGGCCCTATTACCAGTCGCAGGATTATATTTCTCACACCAATACGGACAAAGGCCTTCTAAACAAGCTTTATCAACGCGTTAGAAAACGAACGCTAGAGCAAAAAGCAAAGTTGATCATTTCAAATACAAAAGAGAAAGGACGTATTTTGGATATTGGCGCCGGTGTTGGCGCTTTTCTCTCGGTAATGAAAGAAAAAGGGTGGGAGATCAAAGGCGTTGAACCGGACGAAGTGGCAAGAAAAAACGCTTTACAATTATTTGGACTGCCACTGGAACAGCCTGCTGCTTTGCAGCAATTGCTACCCGCAACCTATGACGCCATTACACTTTGGCATGTGTTGGAGCATGTGCATCAACTGCATGATTATGTTGAGCAACTGAAAAATTTATTAGCGCCAAACGGCAAAATCTTTATCGCCGTTCCGAATTATACATCGGGGGATGCAGGCATTTACCGAACGTTTTGGGCGGCCTATGATGTGCCGCGGCATCTCTATCATTTCACGCCCAAATCAATTGAAAATTTAGTTAAGCAACATGGCTTAAAACTCACCGCAAAAAAGCCCATGTGGTTTGATTCTTTTTACATCAGTCTGCTGAGTAGCAAATACAAAAATGGAAGCACTTCCTGGATTGGCGCCGGCGTCAATGGCTTGCGTTCAAACCTATCAGCGCTTGCCAACAAAGACCGTTGCAGTTCGCTGATCTATGTCATTGAAAAGGCTTAAAGGGCAAACTGGATCTCGTAAATATTCGCCCAGTTTTTACCGGTTACATAAAACTTTTTTGTTTCCTGATTGTAAGCAATTCCGTTCAATACTTCTGCTTTTGGATTGCTTGCTGTTTCTTGTTGAAT
>SEBV01000002.1 GCA_004172865.1 Gammaproteobacteria bacterium
TCTACCATTGCTGGAACTTGTTCGCTTTGGTCTGGATGAACCAAAAAAACGATTTCGTAATGACGCATTTATAGCTCCTTACGGGTTAAGCCTCCCACGAAATGTGGTGAGACAAGGAGTAGCCCTAATTATCGTAAAACACTTCGGACCGGTTGGGGGTGCGTATACTAGGGATTTAGCGGTCAGGATGCAAGAACAAAAATTAGGCATTTTGCAATAGCATCTAATAATAAAAAGGCCAGCGAGATTTACCTGGCTGGCCTTTGTCTTGGTTGCAAATCAGAACGTCTTATATTTTCGGCGTATCCGATTTAACACCATGCTCGGCATCGTCCTGCTTTGGAAACCAGCGGTGCGAAATTTTAAATACCACCACGAAGAATACCGGTACAAAGAAGATCGCCAGTGTGGTTGCCGATAACATACCGCCGAAAACGCCGGTGCCGATTGCGTTTTGGCTACCAGAACCTGCGCCCGAGCTAATTACCAGCGGAGTCACCCCCAGCATAAAAGCGAGTGAGGTCATAATGATGGGACGCAAACGCATGCGCACTGCATCCATAGTCGCATCCATCAAACTCGCGCCCTGCTCGTAGAGTTCTTTAGCAAATTCAACGATAAGGATGGCGTTTTTCGCGGCCAAACCAATAGTGGTTAGCAAGCCCACCTGGAAGTAAACGTCGTTAGATAACCCGCGACCCAAGGCGAATAAGACCGCGCCTAAAATCCCAAGTGGCACAACGAGCATTACCGCAAAGGGCACCGACCAACTTTCATATAGCGCGGCCAAACATAGGAATACAACTAAAATAGACAGCGCATATAAAACCGGTGCCTGATTACCGGACTGGCGCTCCTGGAATGACATACCCGTCCACTCATAACCAACACCTTTCGGCAGTTGTTTGATGATGTCTTCTGCCGCCAGCATGGCATCGCCCGAACTTACCCCCGGAGCGCCCTGCCCGATAATATTGATGGTGGATACGCCGTTGTAACGCTCAAGCCGTGGCGAACCATAAATCCAATGGCCGCTGGTGAATGCCGAGAAAGGCACCATTTCACCGCTGCTGTTGCGCGCATACCAACTGCCGACATCTTCGGGCAGCATGCGGAAACGGGCATCGCCTTGCACATACACCTTTTTAACGCGCCCTTTATCGATAAAGTCATTTACGTAAGCCGCAGCCCAGGCTGTATTAAAAATGCTACTAATGTCCGATAGCGACACGCCCAAAGCAGCGGCTTTTTCCTGATTTACGTCCAGTTTGAACTGGGGATTATCATCCTGCCCATTAGGACGCACTCCCACTAAACGAGTGTCTTTGGCGGCCAAGCCCAGGAACTGATTACGCGCATCGATCATGCCTTCATGGCCCATGCCGCCCAAATCTTGCAACTGTAAATTGAAACCGGACGAAGTTCCCAATTGGGTAATGGCAGGCGGCACAAAGGGGAAAACCATAGCGTCTTTGATTTTCGAAAAGGCACCCATAGCGCGCTCAGCAACCTTCTGGACATGTTTTGCGGAATCCGTACGCTCGCTCCAATCTTTTAGGCCGACAAACGCAATGCCATTGTTTTGGCCGCGACCACTGAAGCTGAAACCAATCACCGAAAACACGGAGCGTACTGTGTCTTTTTCATCTTCCATGTAATGTTTTTCGATTTGATCCATCACACCGATTGACCGCTCTTTAGTTGCGCCAACGGGTAAGGTCATTTGGGTAAACATGATGCCCTGATCTTCGTCCGGCAAAAATGACGTGGGCAAGCGTGTGAATAGGAAGCCCAACAACAGCACAATCGCGCCGTAGATCGCCATGTAGCGACCAGTTTTGCCGAGCATGCTGCGCACGCCGGATTGGTATTTTTCGCTGGTGCGATTGAAGTTGCGATTAAACCAGCCGAAAAACCCTTTTTTCTCGTAGTGATCGCCGCTAACGGGCTTGAGCATAGTGGCGCACAGTGCGGGTGTAAGCGTAAGCGCAACGACTACCGATAACAGCATGGCGGAAACGATAGTGATGGAGAACTGGCGATAGATAACGCCGGTCGAACCACCAAAAAACGCCATAGGAATAAATACTGCGGACAACACCAAGGCGATACTGATCAAAGCCCCCGTGATCTGATCCATGGATTTACGCGTGGCCTCGCGCGGCGATAAGCCCTCTTCGGCCATCACCCGCTCCACGTTTTCCACCACCACAATTGCATCGTCCACCAACAGCCCGATGGCGAGCACCATGGCAAACATGGTGAGCGTATTGATGGAGAAGCCGAACATCTGCAAAACACCAAAGGTACCCAACAACACTACCGGAACCGCGATGGTGGGAATCAAGGTGGCGCGGAAGTTTTGCAGGAAGAGGTACATCACCAAAAATACCAGCACAATGGCTTCGATCAGCGTGTGGACTACCGCTTCAATAGAAAGGCGCACGAAGGGTGTGGTGTCGTAGGGATAGACGATTTCCAAACCCTGGGGGAAATAGGTCGACAATTCTTTGATGCGCGCACGCACAGCGTCGGCGGTATCCAGCGCGTTAGCACCGGCGGCAAGCGTGATCGCCATACCCGCTGCGGGGCGATTGTTGTACTCGGTCTCGAACTGATAGTTTTCGCCACCCAATTCAACGCGCGCGACATCGCCTAAACGAATTTGTGAGCCGTCCTGATTAACGCGCAACAGGATATTTTTGAATTCTTCCGGCGTGGATAAGCGCGTTTGCACCACGATACTGGCGTTAATTTGCTGGCCGGGAAGCGCAGGCGTACCGCCCAATTCGCCCGCTGCAATTTGCGCGTTTTGAGCTTTAATCGCCGCAGTGATGTCCATGGCGGTGAGCTTGTAGGTGGTGAGCTTGTCGGCGTCCAACCATACACGCATGGCGTATTGCGAACCGAACAATTGAATCTGGCCCACACCATTCACGCGGCTGAGTTGGTCCTGGACATTCGCTGCCACATAATCGGCGATGTCATATTTATCCATACGGCCATCGCCGGATACAAAGCCAATGACTAACAAAAAGCCGGCCGTCGACTTAGTGACACGAATGCCCTGCTGCTGCACTTCCTGAGGCAACAGCGGCATAACCGTTTGCAACTTATTTTGTACCTGAACCTGAGCGATATCAGGATTGGTACCCGCTAAAAACGTAAGCGTTACACCGCCAGAACCACTGGACTCACTGGTAGAAGACATGTATTGCACATTATCGATACCGGTTAAACCCTGCTCGATAATCTGAATCACCGTATCCTGCACGGTTTGCGCAGACGCACCTGGGTAGCTCGCGCTGATATTCACCGAGGGCGGCGCAACTTCAGGGTACTGGGCAATGGGCAGCTTAAAAATAGAAAGCGCGCCCGCCAGCATAATCAGAATCGCAATCACCCAGGCAAAAACGGGGCGATCAATAAAGAATCTCGCCATGCTGATTACTCCCCGGTTTTAGTCGCGATTTTTGCTGGAACTGCTTTAACTGTTGCGCCCGGTTTCGCTTTTTGCAGACCTTCAACAATGACCTGATCACCCACGGCTAAGCCTTCATCCACCAGCCATTTATCGCCTATAGCGCGGCTGGTTTTTACGGGGCGAATTTCGACTTTATTGTCAGCGCCGACGACCAGCGCAGTTCCATTGCCAGAGCGGTCGCGGGTGATGCCTTGTTGCGGAACGAGAATTGCGTTGGCGTGAACGCCTTCTTGCAATTGGGTGCGAACAAACATGCCAGGTAATAACAGGCGGTCAGGATTGGGGAAAAGCGCGCGCAGTACGACTGTGCCAGTAGTCTCGCTAACACCAACTTCCGAAAACTGTACGGTACCGTCGTGCTTGTAACGCGAGCCATCGCTTAATAGCAGACTCGCTTTGGCCTCGACTTTGGCGGAAATTTTTCCAGCCATCATTTGAGTGCGAATCGCTAATTGCTCGTCGGCAGATTGCGAAACATCGACATAAATAGGATCTAGCTGCTGGATAGTCGCCAGAATTTGCGCTTGGCCTGCAGACACTAAAGCACCTTCAGTTACCGATGATTTGCCAATCACGCCATCTATAGGTGCGAGCACTTTGGTGTATTTAAGATTGATGCGCGCGTTCTCGACCGAGGCTTTGGCAATGTCGAGATTGGCTTGCGCCTGCGCGAAGGTTGCTACTGAGTCTTCTACATCTTGCTGGCTAATAACTTTGGATGAACCTAAATTCTGAATTCGCGAATTGCGCGCTTTGGCAGCGGTAAAGTTGGCTTGCGCGCGAGATAATTCGGCATCGGCGCTCGTAAGAGCAGCCTGATAAGTGGCCGGATCAATTTGGTACAACTGTGCTCCCGCCTTCACTTCAGCGCCTTCCGTAAATAAGCGCTTCTGGATAATGCCGCTCACCTGTGGGCGAACTTCGGCTTTGCGAAATGCCGTGGTGCGACCAGGCAATTCTGAATTGATCGCCGCTGAGGTTGTAGCCAGCTTAACCACCCCAACTTCCACGGCGGCTGGCGCCGTTGCCGCTGGCGTCTTGGGGCCACAGGCCGCCAATAAGGTCATAGCGCCAAAACCTAAAACGCCCAAATATTTACTACGCAGCATTGTGCACTTCTCCAATAAGTCCCACATCAACATGTGATTTCAATTCAATTTTTACCTTGTACACGTCTTTTTCGCGCTCAACAGTTACCTTTCCAACAATAACTGCTTAAAAGCAATATACATACATTTGTGAATGTTTCAATTACAGCTGAAGCAGTAGGGAGTTTCAACCTACAAACGTCATATAAAATCATCCAGCGGAAAACTTTGCATAAATTAACCTTAATGCTTACTTTTCTTGATGAAAACCAATGCAAATTCACACTGGTTGAAATCTTATTGCAGCGCGCTTGACGCTAGAAATTATTAATAATATAAATACACCAATGAATGTATAGGCGAACTCATGGCTAGAAAAACCAAAGAAGATGCACTCGAAACCCGCAGCCAATTATTGGATGCGGCGGAGAAAGTATTTTTTGAAAAAGGTTTTGGCCAAACGGCGCTGATGGATATTGCTGAAGCTGCCAACCTCACGCGCGGGGCAATTTACTGGCACTTTAAAAACAAATCGGATTTGCTCGAGGCCATGGCAGATCGCATTCGCCTGCCCCTGGAATCATTAGTCGAAGCTTGTGCAGAACCGCAAGAAGCGGATCCGCTGGGGAAGTTGCGGGAATTCTGGATTCAGGCACTTAAAGAAATCACCCGCAACCCTCGCAAACGCCGCGTACTTACGATTCTTTTCTTCAAATGCGAGCTTAATAGCGAAGCCAAACAGCTGGAAATTCGCCGTCAAGCCGGGCACGTCGAGTATATTCAACAGATTGAGCAATGCTTGCAAAATGCAGTGATGAAAGGCCAGTTGCCGACGTCACTGAACGTTCATCAGGCAGCGATTGCCAACCATGCTTTTATCGGCGGATTAATCAGTAATTGGCTCTTCCTACCCGCCAGTTTTGACCTCAATAGCTATGCCGAAACTATGGTAGATAGCTATCTTTTTATGCTGCGGCACAGCCCAGGTTTGCAATTCGCGTCTTAACAGCAAGCCCAACCTCGGCACATTTTTTTGCTCCCATGCGTCATATAACGTAGCCGCAGTGATCATTCAGCGTATGGCTAGCTGGATTTCTCATACACATACTCGCCCTTAATCTAACAATCATTTTTATCACATTCGATAGAAAGAACTGCGGAGGCGATTATGCGTCATGGTGATATTTCAAGTAGCGCGGATACGGTTGGCGTTGCGGTAGTGAATTACAAAATGCCGCGCTTGCATACCAAGGCGGACGTGATCGAAAACGCAAAAAATATCGCGCAGATGATCAAGGGAATGAAGATCGGTTTGCCGGGCATGAACCTCGTGGTGTTCCCTGAATACAGCACCATGGGCATCATGTACGACAACGATGAAATGATGGCGACTGCCACAACAATCCCCGGCGCTGAGACTGAAATTTTTTCGGCGGCGTGCAGAGAAGCCAATACCTGGGGAATTTTTTCGCTCACTGGCGAGCAACATGAAGAGCATCCGCACAAAGCGCCTTACAACACTTTAATTTTAATTAATAGCGATGGCGAAATCGTACAGCGATACCGTAAATGCATTCCCTGGTGCCCAATTGAAGGCTGGTATCCCGGTGATAAAACTTATGTATCGGAAGGGCCGAAAGGTTTAAAAATTAGTTTAATTATTTGCGACGACGGAAATTACCCTGAAATCTGGCGCGACTGTGCAATGAAAGGTGCGGAATTAATTGTGCGCTGCCAAGGCTATATGTATCCCGCCAAGGAACAGCAGGTGATGATGGCAAAATCCATGGCGTGGGCCAACAATTGTTACGTCGCCGTCGCCAACGCAACGGGATTTGACGGCGTTTATTCTTACTTCGGCCACTCCGCAATTATTGGTTTTGATGGCCGCACTTTAGGTGAATGCGGAGAAGAAGATATGGGTATTCAATACGCGCAACTATCCGTAAGCCAAATTCGTGATGCGCGTGCGAATGATCAATCGCAAAATCATTTATTTAAATTATTACACCGCGGTTATACCGGCATTCACAATTCGGGCGATGGCGATAAAGGTATCGCAGATTGCCCGTTTGATTTTTATCGCACCTGGGTATTGGACGCCGAAAAAGCCCAGCGCGATGTTGAAGCTATGACACGCAGCACCATAGGTGTTGCAGATTGTCCTGTAGGGAATTTACCCGCACCGGAAAAAGAATCTTCCGCCGAAAAATAAAACCAAAAAATAAACGGGAGGAAAAATCGTGCCTTTTATTAACGAGCTAGTCGCACAAAATCAGCAACAGCTCGAACAAGAGAAACACGAGAAAATAACTAACCTGACGCGTGATAAAAAAATATCGCGCCCGTCTCGTTTTCGTTTTGGTCCCTACGAAGTCATGACCACATTAACCACGCGTATTCTCGGGCAAACACACGTTTTGCACGCAGTTGAAGACATGCTGTTTACCGTAAAAGCCGATTTCAACTCCAAACATCGCCCGCTTTCAGTCAATTTATTTTTGGGCCCAACCGGCGTTGGAAAAACTGAAACCGTGCGCGTACTTGCCGAAGCGATTTTAGGCAATGCGGATAAAATTTGTCGCATCGATATGAACACACTGGCTCAAGAACATTACAGCGCAGCAATTACCGGCTCACCGCCCGGTTATGTTGGTAGCAAGGAAGGCCAAACTCTCTTTAATGTGGATTATATTAAAGGCAGTTTTAGCGAGCCCGGCATTGTTTTGTTTGATGAAATTGAAAAAGCCAATAAAGATGTGGTACGCGCAATATTAAATATTTTGGATACCGGAAAACTGGTTTTAACATCAGGCGCAAAAGAATTGGATTTTAGTAACGCTTTAATTTTTATGACGAGCAACGTGGGCGTGCGTGAACTTACGCAACACATTAACACGCATCAAAAAGGTTGGCGAAAATGGTTTGGTATAAAACCTAAAAACGAAAATGACATTGTAGAAGCTGCATTAACAGCGCATTTCGATCCGGAATTTTTAAACCGCATCGACCGCATAATTCCATTTAATTGCATTGATGAGGATATGCTCGGCAATTTGGTGAACATCGAATTGGAAAAATTAAATCACAAATTGAATCGCCGCAATGTATCGCTCGCACTAACAGAATCCGCGCGTGAATTTTTATGTGAAGATTATGATCAACGTTACGGCGCAAGAAGTATCGCACGGAGAATGCGAACTGAACTGGAACCAAAACTTGCGCGCGCTTTAATTGATTTTCCTGAAGCAAACTCTTTTGTCGCATTCGTCGGCGATAAAAACATAATCGTGACGCCTGAAAATTCCTGAAAACTACTTTATTCACGCAATAAAAAAACGCCCATTGTTTAGATGGGCGTTTTTTTATCTCATCCGAACCGGTAAAAGTTCGGATTCAAGTTTCTGGATTAAAGGCCCCAGAGGTTGTTCAACAGAGAGGTTTTACGAGGATCGAAATCACCCCACTGACCCCATTTGTCGTCCGCACTTACTGGATCCCAAGGAGTTGTCCACCAGCCCATAGTGTCAGCAGACTCTGGGTTCAGAGACCAGTAACAGGCATTGATGTTTTTCTTCTTGAAGTAAGCGACAGCAGCTTGTTGCCATTGCTCATCTACGTTAGTGGTTACGTGACTCCACAAGTTACGTACGTTTTGTTTGGTTTTTAATGGCCAATCCATATTTCCACCGAACTCACCTACGAGGAAACCGTAGCCTTGTGCACGCAAGTAACCGAAGTGCTCTTCCCAGCCTTTTTCAAGCAGAGATGGAGTGATTACAACTTTACATTTGGCTTTACCAGCATCATCGCCCTCAAGACCAGCACAGCCAGCTTGGGTTTGATCCAAGTGTTGTTTTTGCACAAATACTGATGGACCGTAGGTGTGTGGCGACAACAAGAGTTGGTCTTTAGGAATGTTGATTGGGTTTGCACCCGCTTCGTAGAAGTTTTCACCCCAGTTTGGATTAGTGGCTTTATCACCATAGGGAACTTCATCTTTGGTGTCTGGCGTGCCGTCCTGGTTGTTTGCAGTACCAGAGATACCTTCAACGATGATGATCAAGTTGGGGTTCACTGAGTTAATAGCGGTATAAGCATGCTCAGAAAGGGTTTTCCAATCTTGCCAGGTGTAATCCCATGGCTCATTGAAAATGTCGATACCGAGGATGTTATCTACGCCCAATTTAGCAGACAAGCCTGCGATTTCTTTCAAGTTAGCAATCCACTTGGTTTCATCGTAAGCATTGATCGTTTTCACTGACGCTGGGTTGCCAGTTGCTGAACATGAGTAGGTTTCACGAGTGAAATCATAGTTCTCACGAGTAGCATCTACGTATGGAGGACGTGCATCCAAACGACCTTTACGCCAGCCCACATAGTTGGAGCAAGAGTGAATGTCGATAAACAATTGGATGTTGTTTTGCGCAGCCAACTTGATGAAATCTTCCAATGCCTGACGTGAATTGGTTTGACGTACAGACTGGTGATTCTTCAGGTTTGGATCTTTACCTTGTGGGTTAGTCGCATCCAACGTTTGGGGAGAGATTGGTACGCGCAGCATGGTGATGCCTTTCGCTTTCAACTCAGTGAAACCTTGTTGGATAGTACGGCCTGAACCTGCGCCGCCATTAGTCCACCACATGTTACCCACATAGAGCTCCATTGGTGCGCCGCTTGGGTTGGTAGCGTCGTTAGATGGCTCATGACGACCTTCCAAACCGAACCAGTTTCCGCAACGAGCCGGAACCACAACACCATCTTTAGTGATCTTACCGTCAGCGTTCACGCGGAACTTACCGGCAGTAGCCACTACTGAAGATGAACTCGAAGAAGTACTTCTTACGCTCGACGAAGTAGAACTACCAATACTGGTAATACTTGATTTGCTGGAGGACGTGCTAGCTATACTCGATTTACTGCTTGAAGACGTAGTAGCAACGCTTGATTTACTGCTTGAAGAAGTGGATGCAACTGAAGACGTTGGGCAACCGTTTACAACGCCATATGGCGCTGGTTGGGTAGCACAAGTTGAGTTTGCAATACAGCTCTTACCGTTCTCATAACCCCAGCCCGATGTAGTGCTGGTGCATGATGGGTAAGTGGTACCGTACCAGTTACATTGTGAAGCACCAGCGCAAGTAGCGGTTGAGCTTGAACTTGAAGAAGTCGTAGCTACTGAGCTTTTCGAGCTTGCAGAAGTTGTGGCAACAGAGCTTTTTGAAGACGATGACGTGGTAGCAACTGAACTAGCACTGCTCACAACGTTAGAACATACAGCACCGGTAATGGTCGGTTTTTCGGCCGCTGCAGTGCTGTTTTTATCACCTTGCACACCAAAGCTAACTGACTGGCCCGGTTGGATGATTTTATTCCAATCCAGACCTGTTGCTGAATAGGGGTTGCTACCAGTTAAGGTTGCATTCCATGAGCTGGTGATTTTGTTGTTGGCGTATTGCCAACCTACAGTCCAGCCGTTAACAGCAGTCGTAGTATTGTTGGTAATAGTGATGGAACCCTGGAAGCCGGTATTCCATTCGTTAGCGACGGTGTAGGTACAAGTAGCCGCCTCCGCCTGACCAATCATTGCGACACCTAGACCTAGCATCATTGCCAGACTAAGGGCCTTTTTCTTATGAACTTGCATTTTAGTTCTCCGATAATGGTTGCACGCAAGGGGTACAAATCACCCCGATTATTATTAGTTCACCCTTTAGAAAGGGATCAGCTTGCACACTCCTGTCGCTCGCAATCATGCAAGCAGACCTAGCGGCACGAATAAAAAGTGCTGCTACATCTGTGGTCCAACCACATTTAGGTGGCGCAAAAACTACAACGCCGAAAGTAAACAATGCCAAATACTTGTTGTGACGAAGTTAGGCACGGATAAATTTTACGAATAGGGTTTAATCAAGGAGCCAAAAAATTATTCTTATTATTGTGTTTACTTGTCGCCAAGGTGACAGCGCTGTCATTTTTACTCTTATTGCGAAAAGAGTTCTAGATCTAGTTAACAATTACTCATATTTTTTTGTAATTTTTGATGACTTTTATATTCAGAAAAGAATGAATGCCCAGAATTTGTGATGATATTCACACTAATTCATGCTTTAAAAAGAGTCGATGACGGAAATTTAGCTGTCTTTGAAAACAAAAAAGCCAGATTCAAAAATCTGGCTTTTCACAAAATTTCAGGCCCATCAGCGGCACCTGGAGCGTTTGAAAAAATCCTGTTTACGAATTCTCAACCGACGATAACCCAGCGCTGCAATTCCCATCACCAGTAAAATAAACGGTGAGGGTTCAGGTACTTCCGCTTGCGCGTAGGTGAAGGTTAAGTCGTCAACCACGGCGGAAACACGGCTGTTGTAATAACCCCACAGTTGAATGTTGCTAATCCCTGCCGCTGAATCAAAGGTGACGTATTGCTTTGCCGTGTAAGGCGTCGTTTGAAATGGTCCGGCCTCACCGCCTGTGCGTTTGGCTACAAGTAAACCTGAACTTCCATAGGCCTCAAGAAAAATCGCTTCTTCAACAAACGAACTCACATACATACCCACATGAGTTGGAAGTTGTCCCACAAAACTTAACTGAAGGTAATTTCCACCCTGTAAATAATTTGGGCCAGAAACGAAGTTGGGATCAGTATCAGACCAGTAGGGAAGTAGATAGCCATCGCTAACCAACATTCCTTTCGAAGCATATTGATCAGTCACCGGCGTGTCAGCAAAGAACGGCCATTCCGGATCTTCAGGAACGTAGGTAAGGTCATCGAAATCAATAAACTCCGCATGTGCAACCGGAGCAGTCACGACAAATGAAAACGTCATTAGCAGTGCGAAGGATTTTATTAGTTTAGTAAATCGGGAGGTTCTTGTAGTCATCATCAGGGTCCTTGGTGGCGCTCAAAATTAGGTTGTTCAGCTTAGATTTCTGATTTTTTAATGTCCAGCGCAACCGGCAATTCGACGCCAGCTTTTTTAGCTACTTTCAATAGTCATTTTTGAGCTTTCAAACGACGATAACTAAGCGCTGCAATTCCCATCACCAGTAAAATAAACGGTGACGGCTCAGGTACTTCAGCTTGCGCGTAGGTGAAGGTTAAGTCGTCGATATATGCCGACGTGCGGCTGCCGAAAAAACCCCACACAAAAATCCTGCTGATACCTTCTGCAGAATCGAAGGTTATGTACTGCCTGGGAATGTAAGGTACATCGTCAAATGGCCCGCCGAAACCAGCAGTATGTTTAGAATCCAGTAAACCCGACGCGCCCCAAGCATCCAGATAAATTGATTCATCGACACGCGAGCCCACATACATCCCAACGTGCGTAGGAAGTAAATCACCTACAAAGTTTAGTGTGAGTGTATATCCACCTAACAAATAATTAGGCCCCGAAATAAAATCCGGGTCATTTGCCGTATCACCCCTGTAGGGCTGCAAATATCCATCATTAATTACCAAACCTTGGGATTCGTATTGATTGGTTACTGGTGTATCTGCAAAAAACGGCCATTCCGGGTATTCGGGAACGTAAGTCAGATCATCAAAATCAATAAATACGGCGTGTGCTGTGGGGGTGATGATAGAAAGTGAAAAGGTCGCAAAGAGCGCGACCATCTTAAAAAGTCGATATGTTTTGGTGGTCATTATCAGCTCCTTGTAGTGCGCCCAAAAGTGGGGCAACCAGCATAGGAGTGTGATTTTTCAATGTCCAGCTGAACCGGCAATTCGACGCCAGCCTTTTTATGCTGCTTTCGCTAATCATTTTAGGTTTTTGCAAGCTGGCACCTCCCACTTTGGCCCCGAATCCTAAAGTAGGTGGTTGATGACTGAGCGCGATTCGATACTCATCTCACCTGCTGTTCGCTAAATGTCAGTAAGGACGCATAAGAATAAGGCTAATACCTAAGGTACCGGCCAGCGGGCTAACAACGATAAGTGTTTGTCCTATCCAGTTCGGGCACTTATTGATTCCACAACAATAAAGATGAGAAAACATAATGACTACAAACCTTAGTAATGCAATTCGTCCTGTGGGGCGTTCGTCTTTTAACATTCTTAAAACGTTTATCAGTGCTGCGTGCAGTTTAGCCATGGCGGCGAGCGTTGACGCAGCGGTTCAACCCATCACCACCCAAGGCAATCAAGTGCTCTTCGGCGGCCAGCCGGGCAGCGTTTCCGGTATGAGTTTGTTTTGGGATATTTGGGGCTTTGAAAAATACTACAACGCCAGCACCGTTGGTTGGCTGGCGACCGACTGGAACGCAAAGCTTATACGCGCTGCGATTGCGGTTGAAGAAGGCGGTGCCGACAGTGTTCTTAGCAACCCGGCCATTCATAAAGCCCGAGTTAAAGCAGTAGTTGATGCAGCCGTTGCCAACGACATGTACGTGATTATCGATTGGCACACGCATCACGTCGGTGGAAACATCACCAGCGCGGCCATTAGTTTCTTCACCGAAATGGCACAAACTTACAAAAACACCCCCAACGTGATCTTCGAAATTTTCAACGAACCTTGGGATAACGTTTACTGGGATTCGCAAATCAAACCCTATGCGCTGCAAGTTATTCCCGCCATTCGTAACACCGGCGCAAAAAACCTGATCATCGTCGGCACACGCGCCTGGTCACAACGAGTGGATGAAGCCGCAGCAAACCGCATCACCGGCTACGACAATATCGCCTATACCCTGCACTTCTACGCCGGTTCCCACGGGCAGTGGTTGCGCGATACCGCCCAAGGTGCCTTGAACAGTGGTATCCCCTTATTCGTGACCGAATGGGGTTCCGTAGATGCCAGCGGTGAAGGCGCTGTCGCCGCTAGCGAAACCTGGGCGTGGGTTGATTTCATGAAGAAAAATAACATCAGCAACGCCAACTGGTCAGTAAGCGATAAAGCTGAAGGTGCATCCGCATTAACGCCTAACACCGGCGCATCAGGTTGGGCTAACAATCAATTAACCGCATCCGGCTCTCTGGCGAAAGACATTATCTCCCATTGGCCACAGGCCGGAAGTGGCGATGGCGGTGACAGCTGCACAGAAGTTGCCTTGCCAGGCACCATCAAAGCCGAGTCATATTGCGATATGAGCGGCGTAAAAACCGAGGCGACTAGCGACACTGGCGGTGGTTCCAATGTGGGTTACATCGACACCGGCGACTGGATTAAGTACGGCGTTAATGTCCCATCAGCAGGTACTTACACTGTTTCTTACCGGGTAGCGGCCGCAGTGGCAGGTGGTGTAATCCAATTGGAAAATGCAGGCGGCACACCGATTTACGGAACGATTAACGTACCTGCAACCGGCGGCTGGCAAACCTGGACAACCATTTCGCATAAGGTGCAATTACCAGCAGGCAAGCAAACCTTGGCGATTGCAGCCAAAACCGGTGGTTTCAACCTGAACTGGATCAAAGTTGAAGGATCTGGCTCAAGCTCAAGCGGTTCATCCAGCTCATCGCCATCAACTACGCCGATTGCTACTATCCAAGCGGAAAGCTATTCACAAATGAGCGGCGTGCAAACTGAAGGCACTAGCGATGTCGGCGGTGGTTTGAACGTTGGCTATGTAGACGCGGGTGATTGGTTGTCTTACGCGGGTACGTCAGTGTCAATTCCAGAAACCGGCACCTACACCATTGAATACCGGGTAGCGAGCGCAACTGGCGGTGGCGTATTGAGTTTTGAAGAAGCGGGCGGCTCGCCGTCGTACACCACGGTTAATTTGCCAAACACTGGCGGCTGGCAAACTTGGACCACCGTAAAAAGCACAATCACGCTCACTGCAGGAACCCACAAGTTTGGCATTAAAGCGAACAACGGCGGCTGGAATATTAACTGGTTCAGCATCACCAAAGGCGTTAAATAGTTGGGTCGAAAATTGAATTTGGGAATGAAGAGTCGGCAATAAAAGGGTTGCACATTAAAGGGATTTTTCTACACGCCGCACAGCAATGTGCGGCGTTTTTTTATCTTGAGAACTAAATCGGGGGATTAATGGCATTGATCCTGGCCGCTTTTTCCTTGCGGTCATTATTGCGATATTCAGAAGGCGTGACGCCCACAATCCGCTTAAAAAAGCGATGAAAAGCAGACTGGCTGTTAAAGCCGGATTTATAAATGATATCCAGAATCGTATCGTCTTTGTTGACATCGGCCACCAGCAATCGCTTCGCTTCTTCAACTCTATAACCATTGATGAACTCAAAGAAATTCGACTGGTAATGTGAATTGATAATGGTGGAAACCTCCCTCGCCCGCACACCAATTTGTTCCGCAAAACGCTCCAGATTGATATTGCTTTCAAGGTAAAGTTTTTGCTGGTGGATAGCACGCTCAATCGCCCGGATTTTTTCGTCTAGTTGCGATATTTCCGCTGGCTTAACCACCTCAACCGCAGGTTCAATATGCAAGAGTTGGCGAGTGTTAACCAAGCCAAAGATAAACAAAACATTTACCAAAATCACAGTGAAATAATTGTTCAGCGTGCCCACTAAATCATTCATATCGCCGCTGAGATAACCACCCAGCATGTACCCCGCAAACGACCAGAGCCAGTGAATAAAAAATCCACCCAACACAATTTCGGCCCAGCGCAGTTCGGTGTTGGGAATGATCGAATAAACCTGCTTTTGGCGCTGGCGCAAACGGAATTCCACCCACAAACACGCCAACACATAAATAAGCGGCGCACAGCGCACAATCGCCCAGATAAACTTTACGGCCGCTCGATCTTCTGACGCTAACTTTGCCCAATTCCATGGCAGCCATTCAGTAACATCGACCCTAAATATCAGGATCAGACTTGCGGCTAATAATGCGGGCAACAGGTGAACAAGATTAATCCAGCGCTTAATCACAATCGGTTCAGACAGCGAGCGTAGATAGAAATATAAACACGGCCCTTGCAGCAGCAAACATACGGATAACACCAGCGGCACCACACTCCAATTGGCAATCGCCAGCGTTTGTAACGAGCTGTTCCAAGTAATTAAGGTGGTGATCAAGGTGCCCGCAACCAGCGAAAAAAACAGGGCCAAAAAATTGCGCGACTGAACTTGTTTGCTGGGCATGAACTTGAAGAACGCGCACAGGAAAAGCGTTTCTACAAAGGTGAGAACCAAAATAACTTCATGCAAATTAAGGAAAGTATTTTTCATGTGATGCGAGCGCCGGAGATGGCTGCGATCTAAAACACGTTAGTCGGCGGCCTATTATGGTTTTTTATTCATCATAGCAGCTGCATTTCTCCACTGCTTCAACCCGGTTTAATGAAACCGTTTACCATTCAACTTTTATTTCCTGGGCAATTAGCATTGATAAGAATCACTAAACGCCTCCAATTCCAAACAAGGGCGCGGATCGCAGGGTGCAACTGCATCCTTTGCGTCTAAAACCACATTTTTGAGATCAAAATTACATCCCACTTTTGTCACTACCTAAGTGACTTCTCCCATGTTTGTGCTTTTTGCGGGAACAAGGAGGCTGCGGTGGCTGCTTAATGAAAATATGGCATCACAAGAGAAACATACTCTTAGGCTTCCAGTACAACCCAAAACATAAAATCAATAACAGCAAAGAGCACCAGCATGACTTTTTCCCAACAACGATTTTGAGCCCCGCTTTACCGACGGTTTCGGCTGTTCGGTTTTTTATTTTGTATCAATAAGCATCACCGAAAAAGCTCCAACGGAATGTCATTACAAAGCAAGCCGGAATTCACATTTTAGTGACCGGTGCTAACAATAATAGTTAAATTTTTTGGCCCCTTTTTTCACTCTTACCTTTGGCGGTCGCTCTGTTTTTTTTGCAGTGTTTTTCCTTATTAGTCAAAAAGTAATCCCTGTTTAAAAATAATTCCTGTTTAAAATAATTCCTCGGGAGGAACTATGACACAACAACGCTTTAATCAACCTCGTTCTTGCAAACCCTGGGCATTACTGCGCCCACTTACCGCTGCGGTAGCCGCCTTGGGGATTTACTCCAGCGCCAGCTTTGCAGTGGATTACAACGATGCCTACTGGAACAGCCCCACTAAAAATACTGACTTTGTGGACAATTTCGCGACCACATCCCTGAACCGTAATTTTTGGGATGTCATCACCAACGTTTATGTAAATGGTGAAGACCAAGACTATCGCGATGTGGAATATCCCGCCGCCGACTGGACCGTGCGTTCCGGCCAGGATGACGCTGGCGCTAGCGATGGCAAAGTACTTAACTTGAAAGCCCGCTATATGGACGGCGCTATCCAGAATTACTACGGCGGTGTTGCCAACCAAGGCAAACCTTTGATGGTGCGCGCTGGCCGCATTGAATCCAAACTCGCCGATGCCACCACCTTCACCTACGGTAAATTCGAAGCGCGCTTGAAAATGCCCGCTGCCAAAAATGGCGAATTCCCAGCCTGGTGGTTACTCGGAAACTTCCCGGACGTGGGTTGGACTGCCTGCCAGGAACTCGACATTATCGAATTCACCGGCAACAACGCGTCGGTTGCACCGCAAACCCACTGGACTGCACCTTACACCGCTTACGGCGGCAACCCTGTTGATCGCACTTACGCCAGCCTCGGTGTAAACCCAAGCACCCAATTCGTCACTTACGGTGTGATTAAAACCCCGGAAAATGTGGAGTTTTACATCAACGGCGTTAAGACTTATTCATGGGGCGTGGCTGACCGTGGCGATATGCCCTGGCCTTACGTAACGCCAATGCACATGATCCTCAACCATGCGATCACTCACGTTGAGTGGCCAGCAGTAGGTAACTACAACAAGTTGTCGACTGATGCGAATGTGCCTTACAAAACGGGTTACACCACCGTTGTTAACGGCGTGACTAACTACGAATACATCGATATCGCATCCATGCAAACCAATATCGGCCGCGCAGGTACTGACTTCCTCGTGGACTATGTTGCTCACTGGCCGCTACCGACTACCGAGCCACTGCAAAAATATACCGATAACACCAAGTACAGCTTCTTCCGCCCCACTAACAACACCAAAGGTTTCTATTCCCTAAAAGGTTGGTTGGCACCGGTTGCAGTGACCGCAGATGCTTCTTTCAACGATGGCACCGCCACATCAGACCGTGACAACGGCCCGAAAAACGCGGCGGACGGTTACGTAGGTTCCAAGTGGGCCACGCCTGCAGACGACAACTTGCACTGGGTGCAAATTGACTACGGCACTGATAAACCAATCAAATATTTCTGGATTGAATGGTCCTGGAATTTGCCTAAGTCTTACGACATTTACGGTAAAACGTCTTCCGGTAACTGGGAATTTATTCGCAGCTCGGATCAGTTGGCCGCAACCTGGTCAACGCATGTATTTGATGTAAACAAGACTTACCGTTACATCAAACTCGTCACCAAAGGTCGCATCAGCAAATCAGACCCAATCTGGTTGCTGGAATTTAAAGCCTTTGAAGATGTTGCAGATGTATATCCAAAACCAGCTGGCACCGCGCAAGTGGATCGCGCCATCAACGTTCTTGGCAACGGCACTTTCACCAGCGATCTCAACGGCTGGAAAACCGAAGCTTATGATGGCTCTACCCCGGTCTTTGCAAGCGTGGGCGGTCAGGCAAAAATCACCACTACCAATGCGGGTACTGGCTTAGGTTCAATCCAATTGCACACTGAAGGTTTCGGCCTGAAACGCAACTATCGCTACCAGGTTTCTTTCAAAGCCAAGGCAGATGCTGCGCGTAACGTGCAAGTTCGCTTGTCTACCGATGATCTCAACCCGTCAGCTGCCGGCACTTACTTGCTGCAAACTGTGGCGTTGGGAACAACCTTGGCAACCTACACCTACAACGTAGATTTCACCGCGTCTGACAATGCTGGTCGCCTCGCATTTTTATTGGGCAACCAAGGCACTTCAACGGTTTATATCGATGATGTTGTGATCAAGGAAATTACCTACATCGGCGTGGGCGACCCATTGGTTCCAGCGATTGATGCATCCAACTATTCTGGCGCAAGCACTGGCTGGGAAACTGAATGGTGGGGCGCTGCAAGCCGTGCTGTTGACGGCGCAGTTGGCAACAAAGCTAGCGGCAACGATGGCGAGTCAGAAGGTAAAGACCTGTGGGTTAGTGTGCAAATTGATCCAACTTATGAAGTGAAAGAAGTGTGGATTGCCGGCGATAAGTCAGCTCCGCGCAGCCTGGATCAATTCAAAGTTGAATACGGCACTGGCAATACTATGATCAACTGGACCCCAAGCAATGGCGATGGCGTGTACGAAAGTTTCAACACTTTTGCCAGCGCACCGGCAGTCGGCGAACGCAACTTTAAAGTCTGGTTCCGTCCACCAGCTGGCCAATTGGTTGAAGTCTCTGACGTGCAATTTATGGCTGTGGATTACAAACCTTATCGCATCTACACCATTGGTTTGGACAACGGCGGCAGCATCGCGCCAGCAGGCACAGTTCGTTACAGCAAAAATAACACCGACTCAGCCACTTACACCTTCACACCGCCAGCCGGTCGTGCAGTTGCCAACGTGATTGTCGACGGTGTTTCGCTAGGCGCATTGAACAGCTACACCTTCACCAACATCAACAAGAGCCACACCTTAGCGGTTTCCTACACTGGCACCGCGACCAGCGTATCTAGCAGCAGTAGCAGCTCAACGGCCAACACGTCTTCCAGCTCAAGCTCGGTTGCCGCGTCGGTATTGGTCTCTAACGGTCGTCCGGTGACTGCAAGCAGTGAACTGTCGCCCGCTACAAATGCGGTAGATGGCAACGCTGGGACTCGTTGGGAATCTGCCCACGGCGTAAGCCCAAGCTGGATTACTGTCGATTTAGGCACGGCTAAAGCGCTCAGTTCAGTCGTTATCGATTGGGAAGCTGCGAACGCTGGTGCTTACAGCGTGCAAGGCTCAAACGACAATACCAACTGGACGACACTCAAGTCATTCACCGGCGGCGCGTTCGGCACTCGTACCGATACCAATGCAGTGAGCGGTTCTTACCGCTATGTTCGTATCTATTGCACAGCGTTGAGCACTGGCAATAACTGGGGTTACTCAATTTGGGAATTGAAAGTGTACGCGACCGGAAGTGCGACTAGCTCAGCAGCATCCAGCGCTAGCAGCACTGCCACCAGCAGCGGCACTTTGACGCCTACAGCAGTAACAGCCAGTACTGCTGGACAACCAGCAGCCAATGCTACCGATAAAAATGCAGGTACTCGTTGGGAGTCGACAGCAGGAATCGACCCAAGCTGGTTGACCTTGGATTTCGGCAGCGCCAAAACCCTGAGCAGTATCGCCATCGATTGGGAGGCTGCCAACGCCGCCAACTATCTGGTGCAAGGTTCCAACGACAACACCAACTGGACCGCCATCGCCAGCAAAACCGGCGGTGCTTTTGGTAACCGCACCGATACCTTGGCCCTAACTGGAAGCTACCGCTACCTGCGCATCTACGGCACCGCACGCAGCACCGGCAACCAATGGGGTTATTCGATCTGGGAAGTTCGTGTAACAGGTAATTAATGGACTTTTCTATCTGGTTCTGCAGCTCAGGCTTGGGAACCAGATGAAGGATCGATTGAAAATAAAAAGCACCGTACTCGAAAGAGGCGGTGCTTTTTTATTGTTTGTTATGCAAGGATAGATGTAGCAACTTAGGGAGTCGTCATCCTCGGCCAGGCACCCTACTAAATAACCTGGCGAGCTTATTTGAGCGAAAACCTAACCTAGAACCACCAGCAACCTAAACCTCAGTCACCTTAGCCTGCTTCCGATATTCCGTAGGCGTCACTCCAACCATGCGTTTAAAAAATCGATGGAATGCTGAGGGACTATTAAACCCGGATTTAAAAATCACTTCCAAAATCGTTTCGTCTTTATATTCAGGCGATGCCAATAAACGCTTGGCTTCCTCCACGCGATAACCGTTAATAAATTCAAAGAAATTGGATTGATAATGCAGCTTTAACACCGCCGAAATATCCCGTGGACGCAGACCAATTTGTTCAGAAAAACGCTCAAGGTTGATGTTACTTTCGAGATACAGTTTTTGCTCGTGGATGCCCTTCTCAATCGCACTAACCTTGGCCGCCAGCTTAGCCTCGGGCACGGGTTTTACCGGTGCAATTACGACAGGGTTGAGCAATTGACGAGTGTTAATCAGCCCAAAAATAAACAAGCCGTTCACTAGCGCAACGGTTAAATAATTATCCAGAATTCCCAACTGATCGCTAATGGTCGGGTTTACAAATCCTTCCAAGGCATAAGCCAGCAACGACCAGAGCCAATGCACGCAGAAACCAAATAAAACTACATCCGCCAGATTCAATTCCGTGCTGGAAATGCTCGAATACATTTGCTTTAAATCTTCACGCAATTTGTATTCGGCCCAGGCGCTGGCGAGCACATAAATAAAGGGCAATAACTTAACCATCGCCCAGACTAGCGAGCGCGCAATTTTTTCGGCGCCATCAACCGGTGACGCAGGTTGCCAATCAACACTATTGAGATTGAAAGCCAAAATAATAATCACAGCTAAAATCGCCGGGACTAAATGAATAAGATTGCGCCACTGGAACACATTTATTTTTTTGGAAAGCGAACGCAAATAGAAAAATAAAACCGGGCCTTCCAGCAATAAAGATCCTGCCAGAACTGCAACTATGTAAGGCGTATGATTGATATCTGCCGCTTTTAAATCGCCATTCCAAACCACGACAGTGGAGGTTAATACCAGAGCGACCAACATAAAAAAGCTGGCAAGAATCGCGCGCGGTTGAACGCGTTTTGACGGTAATATTTTTAACAGAACGGCTAGAAAAACGCATTCAAGTGACGTTAGCAGGAGCACAACATCATGAATGTTTAGAAAATTGGTTTTCATTATTATGTTCTCTCACGAAAATGACCTGCGCC
The DNA here is from genome assembly GCA_004172865.1 of Gammaproteobacteria bacterium. GTDB lineage: Bacteria > Pseudomonadota > Gammaproteobacteria > Pseudomonadales > Cellvibrionaceae > Cellvibrio. Next base: position 21,488 of record SEBV01000002.1, read on the forward strand.
AAATAGTATGGTTATTTGGCCTGCGCCTCAGTACATCGGGGACAGAAGACGCAAAAGCAAGCTGGCGTGTTGACCGCAAGCCAGCTTGCTAAGCATAGGCAATTTTCGCACGTTGACCAGCATGCTACCAGCGTAGATGTGGTTTAACGTGAACTAACCTGAAATGAGCCGGTTAACTGATGCATTTTCGTTGCGGTATTTTTTAGCCGATCCGAGCTGATTTGCAATGCGCGAACCACCTTGTTCATGGTCTGGCTGGCGCTGGCGACATCGCGAACGTGAGTGCCGTGTTGTTGGCTGTTGAAATCGATGTGATGAATGATGTCGAACAAACGCTCCACGACGCGGTGTAATTGGCTGTTGTCGGTAGACGCCTCCTCTGCCAAGCGCAAACCGCGATCAACGTTTGCCACACTGGATTCCATAAAGGTCGCCGCCTGTTGCGCCTCGTTGCGAATGGTTTCAATTTTCTCACCAATCTCCAGCGCCACCGCTGAAGTTCGCGCCGCCAAACTACGCACTTCATCCGCAACTACCGAGAAACCGCGACCATGTTCACCTGCACGCGCGGCTTCAATCGCGGCGTTGAGTGCGAGCAAATTAGTTTGGCTGGTGATATTACTGATCAATGAAACCATGTTGCCAATTTCGCTGGTACGCGCATTAAATGCGTGGATAGTTTTAGCGGAAGTTTCAACTACATCGCGAATCGTTTGGGTGCCGGTGCGCACCGATTCAAATTGCTTGCGCGCATCCTGAACCACATTTTCCATCACCTTTCGCATTTCATTTGCCGTGCCGGATGCATTACTAATTTCTTGCAATTGGTTGTGCACGAGGCTCAACATTTTTTCCATGGAATCGGCAACGTGATCAGAAGAATTTTGCGCCTCAGAATTTCGCGTCAGCAAATTATCGCTGTTCTTCATCACTTCATCGGCAGAGCGAATAACTTCGCCAACAATATGATCGAGGTTGTCGATAAAACTATTGGTCCAGCGACCTAAATCGCCAGTTTCATCCAGTACCAATTTTTTGGTATCCAAACGCTGTTGTAAATTTCCGCCGCCTTCGGCAATCGCGTGAATAACTTCCGTCATTTTTCCCAAGCGTCTTGCTAGACGACGCGGCGCGCGTTGGCGATAAACCAAACCGCCCGCAATTAATAACAATAAAGTAACAATATTAATTGTGGTGTTCGACCAACCCGACCACGCATGCATAACCGCGTTCGCCGCAAAACCTGCAAATACACTGACCGAATAAGTTTTCATATGCTTGTAGGTGATTGAGCGATAGCGATAAACTTCTTCCAAATCCGCTTCACACATCATGCCCCAAGTATCGAGCGAGCCTTCCAATTTAAACGTTAAACCTTTGCCGATAACGGCGATGTGACGGTAATCCGAATAGCCGGGATAAGTCACAAATAAATTGCTGCCTTTGCGAATAGTTTCGCGCACACCGGGATGCAATTCTTTCGTTGCGGGATCAGTAAATTTAATTTCAAATTCGGTGTGACGTTTAATTTTTACCACACCCCAATCTGTATTTACACCGGACTTTAAATTTTCGCCGTGAGAAAAAGTATTGTCTTCAAATCGCGAGCGAGAAAGTGCCGTGCCGGATGCAATAGATGAATCAAATACCGAACTCACCATAAACAAATAATTATCGCCGGACTCATTAAAAATATGGCCCGCCTCGCGCTGAATTAAATCACCTAAAACATCGTTAGGAACACGCGCACAAATACAACCTTTATTGCCGTTGGAAAAAGTCACCGGCAAATAAAACATTAAGGTTACTTCGTCGTGAAATACAGAACTACGCTTGCCAACATCGAGAGTTTTTGCATCTATATAAGGTCCGTGTAAAAACGGCGCTTCGAGACCTTTGTTTATGGCATTGATATTTAAATCCTTAGAACCAACATGCGAGGAGTAAGTTGAAGCCAGCACACAACCTTGTTGATCAATAATAAATAATTCGGTGCAGTCGCCCATGATGCGCCAGTTTTTTTGCAGAAGATTTTCAAACGAATCATCTGAAAGATGTAATTGCCCGCGAGTAGATTCCAATTGCGTCCATTGCCGTCTCACCCATTGTTGCAATAATTTAATTCGCGTATTCGCAATACTTTCAAACGCTTTTTCCATTAATGCGTAACGGCTGCGGTTTAACCAGCACGCCCAGCCCATTTGCAACTTCCCTGTTTTACCAAACCAATTTAACCAACTGCGTTCGGTTGTTGATAGTTGCATCTGTTCGCTGCGCAGACTCATAAATTTCTCACTCTGTTGCCAATAATAAATAAGACTATGCAGAATATGCGCCACCACTGTCACTTAAAGTAACAATAGAAATTTATGACGATTTTGGATTTAAATAATGCAAATTTTAATTAATGATGGTGCACTTATTTAATAAGCGCACCATCATCATGCAAATGCAGATTCTATGAGGAATAATTTTCAATTGATTTTTATTAAATTAAAAACTGAATTAAAATTGACTAAATATTAATAGTTTGGATGAGTTGAAAAAACGCAAAAATAAAATCTAAAAAACTGACTGGTGATTTTAAAGTTATCGACTACGCTGGCGCACCGCTTCAAACAAAACGACACCGGTAGCTACAGATACATTCAAACTGCTTACTGTGCCTGCCATTGGGATATTAATTAAGTGATCGCACGTTTCTTGTGTCAAACGACGCAAACCATCGCCTTCAGCGCCCATTAAAATTCCTACATTGCCTGTTAAATTAGCTTGGTAAACTGAAGCATCAGCTTCGCCCGCCGCACCAAATAACCAAATTCCTTTTTCCTGCAGTTTTTTCAAAGTGCGCGCAAGATTAGTCACTGGCACCAACGGCAAAACTTCAGCAGCACCGCACGCAACTTTGCGCGCAACCGGTGTTAAACCGACTGACTTATCTTTGGGAACAATCACCACATGCACACCTGCCGATTCTGCAGTTCGCATACAGGCACCGAGGTTATGAGGATCAGTTACGCCATCAAGAATTAAAACAAACGCAGGCTCATTTAAATTATCGATTAATTCAAAGAGGAATTTTTCATCGTGAATTTCACCCGGCGTGCAAACAGCAACTACGCCCTGATGATTTTCATCCCCAACCATTTCATCCAGCTTTTTGCGATCAACAATCTTGCAACTGATTTCATTGCTTTGGGACAAATTCAAAATTTTCGTCAAGCGCTGATCATTGCGACCTTGCACCATAAATACTTCAAGTACACGCTGAGGCGCACTTTTTAATAAAGCCTGCACTGAATGCAAACCAAAAATATGTTCGTTTTTCAATTCAATTTCCAAAAATTAATTCTACAATCTCATCCTGATCGAGTGCTCGGTCAAGATGAGATAACAAGACAAACGCTGATGATCGCTGACGCAAAAATCATGAACACATCAAAACAATTCGTTTTGCGTTTTTATATCATGGTCCGGCTTAAGCCAGCGGCTAAGCCTGGTCGTCAGATTTACCCAGCGCTTTTTTAACAAGAGCTTTCGTCTTAGCAAGGAATGACGGAGCCTCTGATGACGCAGGTTGCTGAACTGCTGCTGCCTTCTTCGCGCGCGGAGTTTTTTTACTTTGATCGCCATTACTAACCTCGCTTGCTTTCTTTGCTTTTGGTGCCGCATCAACCGATTTTTCCGTCGCTACATTTTTACTGGGTGCAGGTTTAGCTTCAACCTGTGGAGCCACTTTTTTGGTTGCTGCTTTTTTAGGTACAGACTCCTTAGCTGTGGACTCTTTAGGAATAGGAGCTGCAGCTTTAGCGTTAACAACTGGCTGAACTTCCGAAGTCGTTAAACCCGCCGACTTTTTAGCAGCTGCAATTTTTTCTGCCTTAAATTTAGCAGGAGATTGCGTAACAATTTTTCTACCTGATGGGGTTTTAGCGGTTGGATTTTTACCTGCTGCTTTTTTCACCGTTCCAGATTTTGCGGGTGTAGATTTAGTTGGTCTTTTACCACCCGTTTTTCCATTCGTAGGTTTTTCATTTTCTGCTGCGCGTGCTTTTTTCTTGTCAGCTTTTTTCACAACGATTGGAACAATGGATTTTTTCGGACGGCGAATGGCGTTATCAGATTCCAATTCAAAATCAATTTTGCGATTTTCCAAATCAACACGCACAACACGCACAACCAATTCGTCACCCAAACCAAATACCCGACGAGTGCGCTCACCAACAAGACGGTGTTGCGCAGCTTCAAAACGATAATAATCGTGCGGTAATGCGGTGATGTGAACGAGACCATCCACATACAAATCTTTTAATTCAACAAATAAACCAAAACCAGTTACGGCACTCACGTGGCCTGCAAATACAGCACCGACTTGATCGCGCAAATATTCACATTTCAACCAACTCACCACATCGCGCGTGGCTTCATCAGCACGGCGTTCAGTAAGTGAACATTGTTCACCGAATACAACCATATCGTTAGCGTTGTAAGGATAAATTTCACGTGTTGGAATTGGCTTTGCGCCTTCAGCGCGACGCACATGTGTTGTTGCAACTTCACTGCGTACTACAGAACGAATTGCACGATGTACTAACAAATCCGGGTAGCGACGAATCGGTGAAGTAAAATGCGTGTAAGCATCGTAACCCAAACCAAAGTGACCACGATTTTCAACTTGATACATCGCCTGACGCAAGCTGCGCAACATGACGGTTTGAATCATGTTCGCATCGCTGCGCCCCTGAATTTGTTGCATTAATTGTTGGTAATCGCCGGAGGTCGGTTCTGCACCACCCGCCAAACCTAAGCCTAATTCCGATAAAAATTCACGCAGATTTGTGAGTTTTTGTTCGGTCGGGCCTTCATGCACGCGATACAAACCGACAAGATTATGTTTCTCTAAAAATCTTGCCGAACATACGTTTGCGCACAACATACATTCTTCAATAAGTTTATGTGCGTCGTTGCGTTTAACAGGAATGATACGTTCAATTTTGCGTTCATCATTAAATTGAATTCGAGTTTCTACGGTTTCAAAATCAATTGCACCGCGCTCATCGCGCGCAATACGCAAACATTTATACAAATTATGTAGCAATTCCAATTGCGGAATTACATGTTTGTATTCCTCGCGCAATGCTTTGGATTCATCATCGGTTTCAGTGAGAATTTTTCCAACTTTGGTATAAGTCAAACGCGCGTGCGAGTGCATTACACCTTCATAAAATTCGTAGCCTGTAATTTTTCCGGCATCGGTGATGTTCATTTCACACACCATGCACAAACGATCAACATGCGGGTTCAACGAACATAAACCGTTTGATAGAGCTTCGGGCAACATGGGTACAACATAGTCAGGGAAGTACACCGAGTTGCCGCGACTGCGCGCTTCCATATCGAGCGCGTTATTTACTTTTACGTAATGCGATACGTCGGCAATCGCCACGTACAAACGCCAACCACCGCGACGACGCTCACATAAAACCGCATCGTCAAAATCGCGCGCATCTTCACCGTCGATAGTAACGAATGGAAGATGACGAACATCAATACGATTTAATTTATCAGCCTCGGCAACTTCTGCTGGCAAAACGGCGGCTTCTGCGATGACATCTTGCGGCCATACAGATGGAATTCCGTGCGCTTGAATCGCAAGTTCAATTTCCATTCCCGGCGCCATGTGATCGCCAAGCACTTGAATTACTCTGCCCATTGGCAAGCGATTTTTATCTGGTTGCTGAGTAATTTCTGCGACTACGATTTGCCCATGAGTTGCGCCGCCGTAGGAGCCAAACGGAATCATAATATCTTGCGTGATACGCGCATTTTCCGGCCGCACAAATTGCACGCCATCTTCATTAAAAAAACGTCCGGCAAGTTGCGTTGTGTTGCGCGAAAGCACTTCAACAATTGCGCCTTCTTCTTTGCCGCGATACTGCTCGCCCGACATGCGTACTAAAACTTCATCGCCATCAAATACGCGACGCATCTGGCGATTGTGTAAATATATATCTTCGCCACCGTTGGCGGGAATTACAAATCCGTAACCATCTTTATGGCCTTGCACGCGGCCGCGAATTACGTCGATTTTATCGAGGCGTAAATAAGCATCTTTGCGATTGCTAATAAGTTGGCCATCGCGCGCCATGGCGATAAGTCGGCGGCGAAGTGCTTCGACTTGATCTTCGTCGGTGAGCTTAAGAATTTCGCACATTTGCGGGTGAGTAATGGGCTCAGCAGCGCTATCGAGCAAGTCTAAAATGTACTCGCGGCTGGGAATGGGATTTTCGTATTTTTCAGCTTCGCGCGCGGCAAAAGCATCTTGATGCGGGGTTTTACGTTTGGTCAAAGGAGATATCCTGTCATGAGAAAGCGGTCAAATTACCGCCAAAAGTCTTAGTAAATCAATTATAGGGCAGACACTATGACAAACCCACAAATATAATCAGTTTGCGCGTTGACAAGCCAAAGACTGCTATTTATAGTTCGCGGCCTTGGCGGAAGCCAATGACTAAAAGGCGCAAGCCGAAAGCCCAGGTGGTGAAATTGGTAGACACGCCAGCTTCAGGTGTTGGTGGCGCAAGCTGTGCCGGTTCGAGTCCGGCCCTGGGCACCAAATTTTTTCCCGCTCTACCAACCTCAGGGTTGATCAGAGCGGCGAATCGCAAAATCCTTTCGTGGTCACATCTCTCTCATACGTCTACCCACAATTGCTCTTAGTTTTTTAGTGACAACCTCCTTTTAATACAACTCAAAACCTTATTAATTCTGTATCTTTTAAAAATTTTACCTATTTAGGCAATACAAAGCCGCCCCGCTTAAAATACTGTCAATTTTCAACGCGTAGCAAATAGGCTTATTCCTTAGAGCACCTCAAGCACTAGATTTTCGTGATCGCTAATTTTCAAAACTTTTACTCAGCGAGTCTAAATACAAAAGTGGGTGCTCCGCACAATTTCAGAAGAATAATTAATAACTAATCTACGTATATGGTAATTTTAATCGAATCGTTAATTAGCCATGGATGCTGTCACACAAGCTGGAAGTATTACGTTCAGGATCAAGGAAATTTAAATCCCCTTCAATAGACATTGTCAGGAGATGCATATCGTGAACCGAAGCCTTTCAATTGACATCTTAAAAATCATCCTCGCATTCATGGTTGTCGGAATACATTCTGGATTCCTAGAGGATGTTAGTGCCTTAGGTAGATATTTGACGACGGCTGGCCTATTTCGAATAGCCGTACCAATTTTCTTTGTTATCAATGGATTTTATTTTTTTTCTGTTCCGCCAGAGAGGGTTACTTTTTGGTTTAAACGAGTGATTCAGCTTTACCTATTTTGGACGCTTGTTTATATAGGTTATTGGTTCAGGATGGACACCATTAATCTCTTTGAAATTGTGCGAGCGGTGAAAACAATTTTAGTTGGCCATGAACATCTCTGGTATTTGCCCGCAATGATTGGGGCCGCACTCGTCCTACTACCACTCAGAAAATTATCGACTTCCGCCTTACTTGCTACCGCCGTATTTTTGTTTTCCATAGGATTGGCTATCCAATATTTGGGCAACTATCACCTAATCGCAAATACATCAGTTGATAAAGCTCTGAATAATCTTGCGCTTTACCGAAATTTTATTTTCTTCGCATTTCCTTTTTTTGCGATTGGCTACCTACTGAGAAAAACTGAAATATATAAGCGGGTAACAACGCATACCGCAATTTTTATAGCTTCAGCGGCGCTAGTTCTATTTTTAGTAGAAAATTATTTAGATTTCATACTTCAGCCTGGCAAACCCGAAGGATTTGATATCTATCTTTTCCTTATATTGCTATGTCCTTTAGTGTTCCTTGTTGCATTGAAGATTGATGTCAAAGGTGAAGGAAAAACACTAGCGCTGTATTCAACTGGCATCTATTTCGTTCATCCACTGTTTATTTCCTTAATGAAAAAGTACTTTGACTTAGGAGGAACACTATTAACCTTGGTTGTGGCGATTCTCGCAACCTTAGCGGCTTGGGTATTGATACAAATCAATAAACGTCTAAAATTCATTCTATAAATCAACCAGCTGTTAATTTAGAAAGTTAGTTTTTATAGCTGCCACGCCACTAGCGCTATTTAAATACTGAAAGGTGCTTACAAAAATTTAGACATAAAAAAGCCCCTATGTGAATACGTAGGGGCCTTTTTTGGAACTTTTTACACTTAGCAATTACAAACCGACTAGCTTAAACATTAAAACTCTTTACGAGCATTTTCTGCTTTTTTAGCTTTTTTCAGTTCTTGCTTCTCTTTAGCAGTTTTAGCCGCTGGTTTTTTTGCTTCTTTTTTGCTGTCTTGGGCTTTGCTCATAGTATTTCTCCTAAATAAGAAATTGAATACCGCAATACAAGACTACAACCAAGTTGCTCAGAAAGATACTGAAAACTAGTTAGACTTTTCTACCGCGAACAAGAAGCAGCAAGCCACCCACTATGATCAATCCTACACCCGCATAAGTTGGGATATTTACATGTTCTTTTTCATCTACGCTTAACTTCAACGAGCCTATTTCAGCTTTGTGAGTTTCTTTGGTGAAACTGAAGCCACCATACGCAAGACCAAGAGCGCCCGCTACCAATAATAAAATACCTATTACTTTTGCAATGTTCATAATTTTATCCTCAATTTAACGTTGTTGAATTTTTTACTACAATTATTTCTGCCAACTACCGTAAAAATCATTTATAGAATCAAAGTCTTCTACTTGTCATTACGCGAATCAAAATAGTGACAATTGATAGAACCAGCATAATGTGAACTAGATTGCCTATGGCAAACGATGAAACGAGGCCAACTGCCCAAACAACAATGAAGAGAACCGCTAAAGTTTCTAACATGACATTCACTCCTTTTAGTACGCTGATATTACCAACGGTTTTTTAAAACCTCATAAGGTATAGGAATAATATGTTTTGCAGGCCTTTAGATCCGTACGTTATACAACACATGATGAACTTATTTTTAATCCCATTAGTCTGCACTTAGGAAAATTATTTACAAATTTAAAAACGAAAACGCCGACATAAGTCGGCGTTTGTTTAGGATAATGCTAGAAAAACTACTCAGCATGTTCCTGCATTAAATCTGCAAGTTCATCTGCATGCTCTTCCTCAACCGCCAAAATCCCTTTAAGAATTTGACTGGTAGTTGTGTCTTTATCACCAATGTAATTAATCATTTCGCGATAACTATCAATCGCAATACGTTCAGCGATTAAATTCTCTTTAATCATTTCTGACAAGGTTTCACCCTTGGTATATTCCGCATGACTGCGGCTAGTGAGGCTATCGGGAGAAAAGTCTGGCTCGCCACCCAACTGCACAATTCGCGCTGCAATTTGATCGGCGTGCGATTGCTCTTCACCTGAGTGCGCCAAAAATTCTGCAGCTATACTTTTAGCATTTATGCCACGCGCCATAAAATGGTGAAGGCGATAGCGTAAGACACAAACCAATTCGGTAGCTAACGCCTCGTTAAGTAACTTAATCACTTCAACGCGATCTGCACTATAGGTAGGAGTAATTGCGCCCTGCTCAATGTGTTGGCGCGCCTGATTGCGTAAAGTTGCAACATCAGTTAATGGGGTAGAAGTAATCATAATCATGTCCTGCGCTAAATTGAACTAGGGTTTATCTACTACAAAAGCGCATTAAAATAAATGATTTAACGTGCTTCGATTATTTTCTCTATTTAAGGCGTATATCGTCTTTAACTGATTTAACGCCCTTAACATTTTTTGCAAGTTTCACAGCAGTGCGTTCATCGTCACGAGAACTGACAAAACCACTAAGCTGAACTATGCCCTTATAAGTCTCCACGTTGATTTCAGAAACTTTTAATGAATCCTCTTTCAGAATCGCCGCTTTAACGCGCGTCGTGATAACTGAGTCATCTAAATATTCGCCTGCGCTTTCTTTTTTTGGTTCCGAACTACAAGCCACCAAAAATATTAAAGACAAGGTAACTAAAAAAAGTGGGATATTTTTAAATAACGCTTTCATAATTATTTGCTCCATTGATAACTTAGCAACATAGGGTGAAGCGGCTGGGTGATGATGCGAAATTCGAAAGGATGCATGTCCGTGATGTTGACTATCATTTAGTGCATGTTTCATATTCATTCCTCACTATCTGAGATGCTAAACCTTGCTAAAATCCAAATTGGTAAAAGATAATTGAATGGGACAGAGTCGGTTCGGTTGTGCGAGGCACGCTTTATTAAAACGTGCCTCGCGGTACTTAAATCCGGCCTGTGAGCACCAGTATAAGTAGAATCAAAACGACTAGACCTAAACCACCACTTGGACCGTAACCCCAACTACGGCTATGAGGCCATGCTGGAATGGCACCAACTAACAACAGAATTAAAATTACCAATAATATTGTTCCCATAAAGTTCTCCGTCTAGCTATAAAGTAAATATAAAAAGTTAATATAAATCTTGGATGGATTTTTGATTATTTCGCGTCTGCAGAGTTTGCGATAATCACTTCAACACGGCGATTCATCTGACGACCAGCATCATTGTCATTTCCAGCTACCGGGAAGTTCTCACCTTTACCTACTGCGGTTAAACGATTAGCAGCAATACCTTGCGAGAGCAAAAATTGCTGAACTGCATTAGCGCGACGTTGCGATAAGCCCAAGTTGTAATCTTCGGCACCTACGCTATCGGTATGACCTTCAATGGTCACAGTGCGATCAGGGTGTTGAGTTAAGAAAGTTGAAAGTTTGGCAATATTTGCTGCAGCGCCAGATTTCAAATCAGATTTTCCAGTCTCAAACAACACATCACCCAGGGTTACCACTAGACCGCGATCAGTTGCTTTTGCATTGAGCTCTGCAACTTGCTTTTGCAACTCTTCAGCTTGGCGACGAGCAGCTTCTGCATCTTGTTTCGCAAAATCAGCTTCGCGAGTACGAGAATCCAAACGAGATTTCTCACGATCTTCTGCCAAGCCCTTGCGTTGGTCTTCTAAATAACGTGCTTCTGCTTGCGCAGCTGCGATGTCAATTTTATGATCGGCAACCCAAACGAGATGGTGTGCAAGCTTTTCATCTTTCGGTACTTTCTCTGCAGCTTGAACGGCGGCTTCAGCTTCTTTCAAGGAAACAGGAGCACGACTTGCAAGTTGTGGATCTGACTGCAAACGTTGTAACTTATTTCGCACATCAGTCACTTCGGAAGGAGTTTTAGTAGTGGTAGCGCAAGCGGTTAATAAAGCAGTGCTCAACGCAACTATGCCAATGCCTTTAAATACGTGATTTAAATTGTTCATTATTGAACTCCTGTATTACGTTGTAATTCTTGCTTAACTGCCGAAGTACCTTTTCGTAATTCGTCGTTAACGGCTTTAGCTTTAGCGACTTCCGCTTTAGCGGCTGCCAAATCTGCATTGAGTTGTGCTTGCTCAGCAAAGCGCGCTGCGTGTGTCATTTCATCTTTTGATACAGCGGTACGTGCAGCAGCAAGTTTTTCACGAGCTTCTGACAATTCAGGTGAAGCAAAATCAGCAACCTGCGCTTGCTCAGCGTGGGAAATTGCAGATTCAGCTGCTGTAATTTGTTGAGTGGGAGGCGGCGTTGAAGCGCATGCGACCATAATTAAACCTGCAGCAGCAGCGGTTAATGAAGAGCTGCACATAGCCATAGCGGACGAAAATGAGCGCTTGGATTTTAACTGTGTTGTATTTTTAATATTCCAGACCATGATAATTTCCTCTATTAAATTTTTCTAAGCACTTCTAAACAACGAATTGCATTTTAAAAACTACTGCATTCGCCAGGCTTTTTAGAACTCCTTAGCGTTGTTTTCGGTTACCATACTGCAACTTGTCTAATAATGTATCCGTGCGATAACACACTCAGGTCTGATTTAAATTTTTTTGAATCTCCCTCCTAAAGCACCCCAGTTGCACCTAAAAATTATTTATATACTAGCTATGCAGCGCTTTAGGGTTAAACAAATATTTTTAAAATATGAAGTCATTAAATTAAAGTTAATTTCAACAATTTTATTTGTAACTCAAAGCTAGAAATAATTTTTACTTTTTCATAACCTTATATAGCGTTATATAGCCTTACGGATAGCTCATTAAAACTATTAATAAAAATTAGCTCCATCACCTTAAAGCACTAAATCATTGCTTAAATAATAAAAATTGCGCCATTCGGGCAATTGATAGGCCGACAAAAATTTCAAACAAGATTTATGTGTGTTGTCGTACAGACCTGCCAGGGCTCCAAGATCACTATCCGTCTTAACTCGGCACTTCCCAATTCACTTTTATCTTCGGTGCCGACGGATTTCTACCACTTAAATAGGAAAATTATCATGGCCTCTAACGTGAAAAAAATTGAGACTGCTGATCTCAAAAACGGAATCTCATCTGAATTCAAACACTTTTTAAGTGACATTGAAGACTTGGTTACCCAAGCTACGTCATTGACAGGTGAAGATCTCAGCAAGGCAAAGCGCAACATCAATAATCGTATTGATGCAGCAAAGCATTCGCTCGAAGAAGTCGGTGGCAAAGTTGCCGAACGCGCACGCACCGGTGCCACAATTACTAACAACTATGTTCATGAGCAACCTTGGATTGCTATTGGCGCAGGCGCTGCAGTTGGCCTGATTGTTGGCTATTTAATTTCTCGTCGCGATTAAATAGTATGTGGAAGCTAGTGATGGATTTATTTAAAAGCTCACGCGCCAGCACGGATGCAGGCGCCATCAATCCCCTGCAACTTTTGGGAGTTTTGCGTTCAGCTGGCGGAGCTTTTATTGCACAAGCTTCATTGCATGCGCAACTTGCTCAGGTTGAATGGCAGGAAGAAAAGCAACGCTTGCGCTCAATGGTCGTTTTTACGCTAATGGGCTTTGCTTGTTTTTTGTGTTTAATTTTTTTTACAGGCGCACTCGTACTGGCAATAAGCTGGGACACTCCCTACCGAATTCCAGTTTTTATAGGATTAATTTTGTGCTATTTGGCAGCGCTCATTTTTGCGGGCTTAAAACTGAAGACATTAGCTCAGCAAGGTGATCAAAGCTTTGCAGCAACACGGGCCGAAATTGCAGCTGACATTGATTTAATTAAGAGCGCACTATGAACGAAATCATTCAAGTAAAAGTGCAAAATCCCGATCAGAATTTTGCACAAAATGCTCCGTTAAATATCTCTCCAGCTGCGCCGGTGGTACAACTACCATCAATTACAACTGAATCTGTGCCCAAAACACTTTCTGAACAGCGAGAAGAGCTACGTGAGCGCTTGCACGCTAATCGAATAGTGCTTCAGCAAAAACTTTTTAATAGCCATCCAGATGGCTTTTCTCCTCGCAGCGCCACTTTGCGTTTTCTCTCCAATCCCAGCACGCGACATATTTTTCAAAGAGTTGCGGGTGCCGCTCTAAGCGTTCAAGCATTCAAATCAATTCGTTATGGCTATTCGCTGGTACAATTTTTTCGTAGCGCTTACTCCGCATTTAAAGCAACTCGTAATGTGGTGAAAGCCAAAGAGGGTAAACCGCTTAGCGGAACCTGATTCAGACACTCATAGCCAGCCAGATTTTCTAAAACGATAATAAAGATAAGAGCACACCGTCGTCACTAAAACGATGGCAACTGGATAACCATATTTCCATTTTAACTCTGGCATAACCTCAAAGTTCATTCCCCATACGCCAACAAAAGCAGTAGCAACACCAAATATTGCAGCCCAGGCGGCAAGCCTCTTGTTGACCTCGCCTTCATCAATGGTAACCATTGATAAGTTAACTTGAATCGCAGTACCTATAGTGTCGCGAATGGAATCTATGGATGCATTGATGCGATAGAGATGGTCATGAACATCGCGGAAATAATCTTTACTGTCAGCGACAATCGGAGGAACACGGCCGCCATCCAATTTTCCAACAGCTTCCATCAAAGGAGTTACAGCGTGTTTAAGAACAATTATTTTACGTTTGAGTTGATAAAGTTTTTGAATATTATCTCGCTGTGAGTTTTTGGTAAAAATTTGATCCTCAATAATCTCCAACTCTGATTCAATAGCTTCAACAATTGGAAAATAACGATCAACAACCGCATCCATTAGCGCATACAAAACAAATCCAGAACCTTGCATTAAATGGTGGGGCTCACGCTCACAACGTTCACGCACACCCAGAAATCCTTGTTGGCTGCGATTACGAGTGGAAAGAATATAATTTGAGCCTACAAATACATCTACTTCGCCTACGTGAATCTCCCCATCGTTAAGCTCTAAAGTATGCATAACTGCAAATAACGAATCGCCATACTCTTCAATTTTTGGGCGCTGATGGCCAAGGCGAGCATCTTCCACGGCTAATTCATGCAAGCAAAACTCTTCCTGCATTTTTGCTAGTTCATTTGGCTCCGCATCCTTAAGCGCTACCCAGACAAAACAGTCGGGATGTTTCACATACTCACTAATGTCCTCGACAGGAATATCGCACAGTTTTTTTCCTTCCTGATAAGCCACACAATTAATAAGCATTCAAAGCATCTCCATAAATAAAACAAAAGTGTACGACAGATCCATCAAATACACCGAAAGCAATTTAACAAATATAAATATTATTTTTGCATCAAGCAGAAACTAGCCCGGGATTAAAACCTTTTTGAATGATGCGATGCACCAAATCCAGTTTTTTGATAACCGGCTCCGCCAATACAAAGGGATAAGCATGTTGATGACCAATGCTGCGACTTAAACTATTCAGCGCATAACTTAAAGGTAACCAATGCTTCAAAATATTGGTGAAATTTTTGCTGTCGTATACGTTGATACCAACGTTCGTCTGCAACTCTTTGCTATTGGAAACTTGTGGCCGAACTTTGATACCAAATTCATGCGCAGTTTCGAGCGTATCAGTAATATGTAGATAATGTGCCCAGGTTTCTGCCCAATCCTCCCATGGATGCGTACTTGCGTATGCGCTCACAAAATTGGATTGCCAATCTGGACTCGGGCCATTTTCATAATGAGTTTTTAATGCTTCGGCGTAGTCAATAGTGTCATCACCAAAAAGCTCTCGTACCGGCGCCAACCATTCGCTGTCGCGTACTAATAAATCCCAGTAATAATGACCAGACTCGTGACGGAAATGACCCAGCAAAGTGCGATAGGGTTCTGCCATATTTTCACGCATTTTTTCACGAATAGCCGAGTCTGCCTCATTGATATTTAGTGTAATTAATCCGTCTGCATGACCAGTGAGTACACGCTCAGCTTCTTTAAAGGTTGGCGCTGTGTCTGCCAGGAAATCGAATGCTAATTTCGGGGCGTCAATACTTTCCGGTGTGGTAGGAAGATTCAATGCAAGCAAACTGTAAATCAAACGACGCTTTTCCGTTTCAATCTTCACCCACAATTCACGATTGTTAGGGACGGTGAGATCTGGAATAGTTCTATTTAACCTACATGCAATGCATAGATCATTAGTCTCCGCTGCATGAACAACCCAGTTACATACATTATAATTAATTCCATTGGCACAATATTTATAGAGCCCTGAATCAGTTTCGCCTTCAACAAGTTGTAGTAATCCATCCGCTGTTAATTTAAAAGATTCCATCTCCAACTTTTCAGCTACGAAACCTAAAATAGCGCCGCAACGAGTGCAGGATGTATTTTCAAAATAAACGAGTTGACCACAGCTGTTACAGGTAGATAAACGCATACGTACTCCATTGCATTTTAATTTGCATATTTGGAAAGCAAAAAAATTGGTGTATTTAAGGCAGTCTTAAAATAAAAATGCATAGCTACTGCACTTTATAAAATTGATAACATATAAGTGAAAGTATTATGCTTTTTGCTAATCGTTCAATCTGTGCGGCAACACACAGGTGGAAATTATCTCGTGCCCCATTCTTATGCTATCCATCGCACAGACGCCCCATAATGGATTCAATATGCTCAGTATTCCCATCAATCTTTGGAGAAAACCCCATGAAGATTTCAACATTTATTATTGCAATATGTTGTATTACCTCTTTAGTCGCTTGTAGCAGTCGTCAGGAAACTCGACACACTTCGCGCCATGTTTATTCAGCACCGAAAGAAGCCTCAAGCTCTCATTACGGTCGTGTGAGCGATATTGAAATTTTGTCAGTGGAATCAAAAACGTCTGGTGGCGGTGCAGTTCTCGGCGCAGTTATTGGCGGTGTAGTTGGACATCAACTTGGTAAAGGCACTGGTCGTGATCTTGCGACAGGCGCGGGTGCTGTAGGTGGTGCAATTGCCGGTAATAACGTTGAAAGACGCAATGGTCACGACAGCGATATTTATCGCGTTACTGTGAAATTCGAAAATGGTAGCAGACAGCAATTTGACTACGAGGACATTAATGATTTACGAGTTGGTGATCGCGTAAAAGTTGAAGGCGGCCAGATTGAACGACTGTAATTAAACGCATTTAGCGTTAATAAGTGTTTAGTGCTTCGTCATGTTATATGCTCTAAACACTTTTTTTGATTTTGAAATTTTTTTGTAAAATGCAAACTTAACTCTTCAAAAATTCATTCCAAACTCATTTCCACAGCCAGAAAAATTCCCACCGTTTTTGTTGTTATCCTAATTGTGGCTTGCCCTCATCACGCATAGTCTTTTTGCTCCATCGCTGTTTTTTTAAGGGAACTTGACTATGCCTATCACTACTTATGATGTCGCCATCGCAGAGCATCTTGGTAAATCTGAACGTATTACTGAATTACATCGACAAGAGGCGTTATTAAAAACCGGCGCACTCCAAAATGCGATTCTCACCAGTGCAAACTTCGCCATTATTGCGACTGATGAAAAGGGAATAATTCAAGTTTTTAATGTGGGCGCACAACGAATGCTGGGTTACGAAGCTGCAGAAGTAAAAGATAAAATTACGCCCGCTGACATTTCAGATCCCCACGAAGTTATTGCTCGCGCTGCCACACTAAGCATTGAGCTTGATACCAATATATCACCGGGTTTTGAAGCTTTAGTATTTAAAGCTTCGCGCGGAATTGAAGATATTTATGAGCTTACTTACATTCGTAAAGATGGCAGTCGTATTCCCGCTGTAGTTTCAGTAACAGCGTTACGCGATACCGCAGACGATATTATTGGTTACTTGCTTATAGGCACCGACAATACCGCGCGCAAGCAAGTTGAAGCCGAGCAAAAAAAATTGGATCAACGCTTGCGTGACCAACAGTTTTATACGCGCTCGCTCATTGAATCTCATATAGATGCGTTGATGACGACTGATCCTGCGGGAATCATCACTGACGTTAATAAGCAAATGGAAGCGCTTACCGATTGCACACGCGATGAATTAATTGGCGCTCCGTTTAAAAATTATTTTACTGACCCGAAACGTGCCGATGCGGCTATTAAACGCGTGTTAAACGAAAACAAAGTTACCGACTATGAACTTATAGTGCGTGCGCGCAATGGCACAAAAACTGACGTATCTTATAACGCGACTACTTTTTACGACCGTGACCGAAAATTACAGGGAGTGTTCGCTGCTGCACGTGATATCACCGAGCGTAGACGGCTTGATAAAATTCTCGAAGAAAAAAATATCGAGTTGGAAAATGCAAAATCCGTTGCTGAAAAAGCGAACCTTGCAAAATCTGAATTTTTGTCGAGCATGAGCCACGAATTGCGCACACCCTTAAGTGCAATTTTAGGCTTCGCGCAACTAATGGAATCAAGTACGCCAGAGCCAACTCCAATGCAAAAGCGTAGCATCACCCAGATTTTAAAAGGCGGTTGGTATTTGCTGGAATTGATTAATGAAATTCTGGATTTGGCATTAATCGAATCCGGAAAATTATCACTGTCGCTGGAACCTATTTCTCTAAACGATGTGATGCGCGAATGTGCTGCAATGGTTGAGCCGCAATCGCATAAGCGCTCACTTACACTTAGCTTCCCTGACTTCGAAAATAATTATTTTGTAAATGCTGATCGCACGCGTTTAAAACAAGTGCTAATTAATTTGTTATCAAATGCAATTAAATACAATAGACCCAATGGCAACGTGATTGTTACTTGCACAATACCGACTGAAAATCGAATTCGTATTAGCGTGGAAGATAACGGAGATGGTTTATCGCCGGATAAAATTAGCCAATTATTTCAGCCATTCAATCGCTTGGGTCAGGAAACTAAAGATCAGGAAGGCACAGGTATTGGCCTTGTAATGACTAAACGCCTGATTGAATTAATGGGCGGTGACATTGGTTTAAAAAGCACGCCGGGGAAAGGTAGTATTTTCTGGTTTGAAATGAATATTGCCGCTCAGCCAGACCATCTTGCAATACCAAAAATAACCGTAACTCCTATGACACCCATCGACTCGATGAAAATCGATACTCCGCTTTACACACTACTTTACGTGGAAGATAACCCAGCAAATTTAATGCTGGTGGAAGACCTTATGGAGCGTCGCCCGAATATTAATTTACTTACGGCACGCGATGGTAATAGAGGTGTGGAGCTTGCACGTATGACGCTACCCGACGTTATTTTGATGGACATTAATTTGCCTGGCATCAGTGGCATTCAGGCATTGAAA
The DNA here is from genome assembly GCA_004172865.1 of Gammaproteobacteria bacterium. Taxonomy (GTDB): domain Bacteria; phylum Pseudomonadota; class Gammaproteobacteria; order Pseudomonadales; family Cellvibrionaceae; genus Cellvibrio. The sequence goes on from SEBV01000002.1 coordinate 40,123, forward strand.
ATTTTGGCCAATGACGTCACCACTGCGCACATTCCGGTTATCGCCCTCAGCGCGAATGCAATTCCCACTGATATTGAAAAAGGTTTGAAAGCGGGGTTTTTTCGTTATCTCACCAAACCTATAAAGGTTGATGAGTTTATGGATACGCTTAATCTTGCGCTGAAGATCGAGCCGCGGCCAGGTCAATAACGCCGATCAGACTTTTACGTCAATGCGGTGATAGGTTCTGGGCTGATAATCCGCCACTGCCAAAAAAGCTCGACTCACAGGATCGCTATTCTGGTTCGGCCTCTTAGCTGCCGATTTTGCTTCGCTAGCTTGTTCCGGCGGAGGAATAACCTGTGGCTTTAGATTTACGGCGTATTGGTGCGGCGTTTTGGGGTCGGCCTCGGCTTCAAGCGTAACCGCTGGCCGCACTTGAGGCTGGGGACGCTGCGTATATGCAGCCCCAGGTGCCAGTGTGGAATAGCCAAGATAATCGCCGATAACCATGTAAAGCTCAAAATGGATCAATAAGTGAGCAGTATAGCTGACGCATAATCCGTTATCCGCCTAAATTTACACTTTTCGCCGAACCACGAAAAACAACAAGGACCATCTAGCCCGCCGTCTCGTTTTTACGCACTAACAATACGGGATGTCCCAACTCAATAGCACCCTCATAAAGTTCTTGCCCCACCAAAAAGGGTGCAACTCGCTTCCAGCCATAACTTTCCTGACCGCATACCGATCTGATTTTGCCTAATGCAAGGTCGCCTTCTTTGATAATATCGCCATCGGCAACGCGGCTATAACCTATCGGGTATGGATGCATTCAAAACCTCAAACCTAAAAACTATTTTTCAACATGAGTCGATTTCAAAAAATCCTATTCGACTATTCATGTAACTCGAATTCATAGTGTAGTTAAAAGCTATCTGGAATATAGATTCACTCGACGCAATTACAGACACACCCAACGGCAGGGGATAAAATGCCCATACTTAAAACCCGCCTTACAGCTTGCCTTATCGCATCACCATAATCGGACTCGCATAATGACTTCATTAGAACCAACGCAACAATCAAAAATATCGTCCCACGAGTTTACGTTACTCGTGGCATTGTTAATGTCGATAGTGGCCATTTCCATTGATGCCCTACTTCCTGCACTTGGCATTATCAGCAGCGAAATTAAACTGGATTATCCCAACCAAATACAGTTGGTTGTCAGCGCATTATTTTTAGGTATGGCCGCTGGACAACTAATTTGCGGGCCACTGTCAGATGCAACAGGCCGTAAAAAAGTTTTATACAGCGGTATTTTATTATTTTTATTCGGCAGCGTAATTTGTTTTTTCGCGCAGGATATTACAACCTTATTAATTGGCCGCGTGATTCAAGGTTTGGGTGTATCTGGCCCTTACGTATCCGCCATTTCAATTGTGCGCGATAAATATGCGGGCCGCGAAATGGCAAAAATCATGTCGCTGGTGATGATGATTTTTATTATGGTGCCAGCGATTGCTCCGAGCCTTGGTCAAGCTATTTTATTGATCGCATCATGGCGTTACGTGTTTGTGCTTTACGTTTTTTATTCCGTAGCAATTGGTCTCTGGATTTTTCTGCGGTTGGAAGAAACTTTACCAAAAGAAAAACGTATTCCTTTTAGTGTTACGGGTTTTACCGATGGATTTAAAGAAGTAATTTTTAACCGCGTCACTATGAGCTATACATTGTGTATGGGTTTATTTTTTGGCAGCTTTATGGGCTACTTAAATTCATCGCAACAAATTTTTCAGGTGCAATTTCAAACGGGTAAATTATTTACCGTTTATTTTGGCTTGCTCGCATTGGTATTTGGTTTGGCGTCGTTGTTCAATTCCAAGTTTGTTGAAAAATGGGGCATGCATTACATTAGCCAACGCGCGGTATGGGGCATTATTGTTAGCTCTGCAATATTTTTAGGATTACACAGCTTATTCAGCATTCAATTGTGGATGTTTATGGTGTATGCCGCTGTGTTGTTTTTTGCATTTGGTTTAATTTTTGGTAACGTAAATGCCATGGCGATGGAACCTATGGGCCATGTAGCGGGAATTGCATCCGCGATTATTGGAGCTGTTTCATCGATAATTTCAATGGTAATTGGTACTGCTGTAGGCCAGCTTTACAACAATACCTTAATCCCGGTCACCACTGGCTTTTTAGTAATGACAACCTTAGCTTTGCTTATGATGCATGTTGCTGAAGGTGGAAAAACTAAAGCTTTAGAAGCTACGAAAGAGTTAGAGACTGAGTAGTAGCAAAGCAAAAACCAATTTAGTTTGTGAGCGAACGGAATCGCTCACAGATAGCAATCAGATAAAAATAAAACCTCATTTAAATCCTCACATTCTTCGTCAAAATCCTCGCCATAAAAATTAACAATAAAAATATCTTCGCTGCATACGTATGTATGTGTTTGAAAGCAGATGAATACGTATGCAAATTGTTGTGATGTTATTTTTTCAGGAATAGCATCGCTCTTGCTAATAATAAATTAATAATTGTTCAACCTTTTAATTCTACTTATACCTCGCGCTACTTTCGCTCGCTAACTATGTTGGCGTCGTTACGTTTTTCTGCGCCGTTTTTTATCATAAAAATAAACCTGAGAGGCAAGACCTATGAAATTATTAAAAGAGTTGCGTGCATTTGTGCCGCCGCTGGATTTTTCAGTGAAAAAAATATTTACACATTTATTACCTTTTGTGTTGTTGGGAAGTTTTTCAACAACACAAGCTGCAGTTACCACGCCGGTTCCGCGCACGGTATTTGTTCATTTGTTTGAATGGCAATGGAATGACATTGCCAGTGAATGTGAAACCCAATTAGGGCCAAAAGGTTTTTCTGCCGTACAAGTGTCACCACCGCAAAAATCTGTTTCAGGTTCGCAATGGTGGACGCGTTATCAACCATTAAGTTATGCGATTGAAGGTCGCTCGGGCACACGCGCAGAATTCGCTAGCATGGTGAGCCGCTGTAAAGCAGTAGGTGTGGATATTTATGTGGATGCCGTTATTAATCACATGGCCGCATTAAATCGCAGCTTTCCTGAAGTGCCTTATGGCACCAATGATTTTCATACCTGCACCGCAAATATTAATTATGCCGATGCCTGGTCAATTCAAAATTGTGATTTGTCGGGATTAAACGATTTAAAAACAGAATCGGATTATGTGCGTGGAAAAATCGCAGATTATTTAAATGATTTAACCAGTTTAGGCGTTGCGGGTTTTCGTTTTGATGCCGCTAAACATATGCCGCCTGCGGATATTTCCAATATCGTTGGTCGTTTGACGGGTCATCCTTATATTTATCAGGAAGTGATTCGCGGCGCGGGCGAACCGGTGCAACCTGAGCAGTACACTTACATCGCCGACGTAATGGAATTTAATTACAGCAAAACCCTAAGTTATTATTTTAAAGGCCGCGGCGCTTTGAAAAGTTTGAGCAATATCGGCACTTCCAACTGGAGCGGTTGGTTAGGCAGCATCGATGCGCAAGTATTCGTTGAAAACCACGATAACCAACGTCAGGACACCAGTAATATCATCACCTACAAAGACGGTGCTAACCTCAATACGCTTGCGCACGTATTTATGCTCGCGTGGCCTTACGGTTACCCAGAAGTGATGTCCAGCTACGAATGGTCCGATCACGATCAAGGCCCACCTTCAGCAGGTGCAAGTACTTGTGCCAACGGTTGGTTATGTGAGCACCGCACGCGTGCTATTGCCAATATGGTTTCATTCGCCAATAACACTAATGCGCAATTTCGCGTGACCAATTATTGGGATAACGGCAACAACCAAATGGCGTGGGGACGTGGTGGCTTAGGGTTCGTTGCCATCAACCGTGAAGATAGCGCGGGCTTGAGCCGCACTTTTGCGACTGGAATGCCGGCTGGAACTTACTGCGATATTATTCACGGCGATTTTAATTACACCACCGGCGCTTGTAGCGGTGCGGGTATAACTGTTGATTCATCGGGCAATGCGACTTTCTCGGTAAATACCCACGATGCCGTTGCGTTTCATGCGGGCGCCGTTGTTGGTGTGCCCTGCCCACTTTGCGGCGGCGGGAATAATAATTCCAGCTCAAGTTCAAGTGTAAGCAGCGTCAGTTCAAGCAGCAGTTCAGTCGCGGCGAGCAATTGGTATTTTCGTGGCACCCCCAATAATTGGGTATCAACGGCGATGACCTTAAGCAATGGTTTGTACTGCACGCAACAAAGTTTCGGCGCGGCAAGCACTAATCCACGTTTCAAAATTGATCATTTCGGCGATTGGACCGAAGCTTATCCAACCGCCGACTACACGGTAACGGCGAATACGACTTACAATATTTGCTTTAACGGCACTACTCACGCCATAACACTGAAAACCATCAGCGGGTCAAGTAGCACTGCAAGCAGCGTCACCAGCATTAGTAGCGCGGCAAGTACTAGTGCTGCCAGCACTAGTAGTGCAGTTAGTACAAGTAGCTCAAAAAGTTCGTCTAGCGTTTCTACGTCGGCATCCAGTACAAGCAGTGCAGTCAGCAGCAATGTGACCATTAACTTTACCTGCGCTAATGGCACCACTTACTCAGGCCAAAGTGTGTATGTGATCGGTAGCGTGAGCGCACTGGGGAATTGGGTGGTGGCAAGTGCGCTTAAATTGAGTCCAACCAGCTATCCAACCTGGACAGGTTCAATTCAATTGCCTGCGAACACTAGCGTTCAATGGAAATGCTTAAAGCGCGAAGAAGCTAACTCAGCCAATGGCAACGTTTGGCAAAGTGGCAGCGCCAATAACGTGGTAAATACCGGTACAGGAGCATCAGCTAGCGCGAGCTTTTAATCGGAATATTTGCTCTGGCTAGCATTGAAAAGCGCTAGGCAAATTATCAAAACCGGTAAGCAACTCATCTTGCTTGCCGGTTTTTTTTGACGATTGGATCTGTTACCCGCACACCGCTACGCCAGTGGGAATTTAGGAAACTAATAAACCAACCGAAAGTCTTAATTAAGCTCACGAATCTATCGCGAACCAATTTTTACAGACATTTATTAGGGCCCGCTCTACAATGCGCCGCGTTTTCACCTATGCTCAACACTATGCTTAAACGGATACTTATAGCGCTAAGTCATATTATTGTTTTGACGAATTGATCAACACAAAATAGTTTTTGACGACATAGCATTCAGACGATGACTGGTTGAAATGCCATAATAAATTGATAAAACCAGATTGTTGTTCTGTAGCGCTACCATCCCAGCTAATGAGGTAAGTGAACTGAAATGAAAAACAGTGTTGTTCCCAAAGTCTTCCAGTGCCTGGCTCGGCTACCCCTCGGGGTTGCGCGTGCGCTTGGCGTTGCAGTGGGAACCTGTGCTTTCTTCACGCGTGGTCGCAGCTATCGCACCACTTACAAAAATATCCGCGCCTGTTTTCCTCAGCTCTCCACTCAAGAAGTTCAAACACTAAGTCGCGAAAGCCTGATTGAAACCGCCAAAACCATTACTGAAGTGGGCATCATTTGGCACAACTCCTGGAGTTGGCTGCAGTCGAAAATCGTAGCCGTGGAAGGTGAAGAACTTTTACGCGCGGAACTTGCAAAGGGCCGTGGGTTGATTGCGCTTGCGCCTCACCTTGGTAACTGGGAGGTTATAGCTCCTTACCTAGCCAGCATCGCACCGCTAACCGCCATGTACCAGCCAGTTCCGATTCCCGCATTGGATAAGCTGATTCTGAATGGCCGCAGCAAATGCAATATCAATATGGCGCCGACCAGTCGTAAAGGTGTATGCATGTTGTTAAAAGCCTTGCAGCAAAACAATATTGTGGGAATTCTCCCCGATCAACTCCCAAAGAAAGACGCCGGATCAGAGTTTGCGCCCTTCTTCGGGCACGAAACGCTCACCATGAGCCTGGTTCATTCGCTGATTATTCGCACTCAAAGCCCGGCCGTAAGCCTATTTGCCAAACGCGTTCCCGGTGGTTTCAAAGTCATTATTTTGCCTGCGGATGCAGCGATTTATAGCGAAGACCCCATCACCTCAATCACTGGGTTAAACACCAGCATTGAGAAATGCGTGCATCTCGCGCCTGCGCAATATCAATGGGAATACAATCGCTTCCGCTTCCCTAAAAGCCATAAAATTATGCGCGAACAGAAGAAAAATGCCTTCTCCTGCAAAAGCAGCTGCAATACCCATCTTCAATAAATCCTATTGGATAGCAATCTAATTTCGCCAACTCCCCGAATGCCCATATCAACTATCTCCAATTGTGCAGATATATGGTCTAAATATTCTCAAGTTATAAAATTGTCTATTTTTCAATCATTATGTTTGAATTTCATCTGGCGCATTATTCATCTACGTGTTACCTTATGTGACATACATCACACTTAACAAGTGACGGATCACTTCAACCGAGTAAGGTCTGCACATGTTAAACGTTGTTCCCTTTGCCGCGCCCCTGCAAGAAATAACTTCAATCGAAGATTCTTACCAAGATACTTACGCCGATCTTATCGTCGACTATTTAGCTCAACTCGGCATAGACACAGTATTCGGCGTGCCCGGCGGTGCGATTGAACCTTTCCTGAATTCTCTTGCACGTAGTGAGCGCAACGGTGGGCCACGTTTGGTTGTAGCACGCCATGAATGTGGCGCTGCGTTTATGGCGGATGGCTATTATCGCGAGACGGGCAAAATGGGCGTTGTGTGCAGCACTACAGGGCCAGGTGCTACCAATCTTCTCACTGGCGTAGCATCTGCCGCTGCCGATGAAATCCCCATGCTGGTGATCACAGCACAAACGCCGCTACCCAAATTCGGCAAACGCGCACTGCAAGAATCAAGCTGTACCGCTATAGATACCGTCGGGATTTTTCGTTACGCCACCCAATTCAACACATTAGTATCACACCACGAGCAGCTCGAAAGTAAATTGGTTTCCGCGATTATGGCCGCCCATCGCGTACCTAATGGCCCTGCACATATCAGTATTCCTGCAGATATACTTCGCTCGCCAGCCAGCATCAATGCACATATTCACAGCGACCTACTAATTCACGATTTCTCCATGTCGGACGAACCCGCTATTGCTCGCTTGTGCGAAAAACTGGGTCGTGTCGATAACATCGTCATTTACATCGGCAGCGGCGTTGGCAAAGCCAGCAAGCAGATTATGGAGTTCATCAATCTCACCGGCGCCAGCTTTGTGACCAGCCCCATGGGTAAAAGCTGGGTCGATGAAAAGCATCCACAGTATCGCGGCGTTTACGGCTTTGCAGGTCACGAAAGCGCGCAAGCATTACTGCAAGATAAAGAAGTCGATTTGATTTTAGCGATTGGTACCGCGCTCGGCGAACTAGGTACCAGCGGCTGGAAAGGCGATTTGCTGAATACCAAACTCGTTCATATAGATTCATCTATCGAACACTTCACGCGCTCACCTATGGCAAATTTGCATGTGTTTGGCAACATAGACGTGATTTTTGATCGTCTATTAGTCAGCGTGCGCGAAGCCCGTAAATGGGGAAGAAAATGGGACACTTTGCATAGCACCAGCACCCAAAATGTTAACGGCGGCTATGCGATTTTGCGCGATGCTGAAAAATGCTCGTCAGATGCAATCCCCGTTAAACCACAGCGACTTATGAGCCACCTTTCCCATCACCTACCCGAAGACACCCGTATTTTTGTAGATGCTGGTAATAGCTGGGCATGGGCCACTCATTATCTCACTCGCAGCAACAGCGATGGCTTTTACCGCATCGCTATGGGTTACGGTTCTATGGCCTGGTCGATAGGCGCAGCCATCGGCTCAGCAGTTGCAAACCCCTCGGCACCTAATCTGTGTATCGTCGGCGACGGCTCTTATCTTATGAGCGCACAGGAAATTACTGTGGCAGCGCAGCAACAATTACCCGTCGTGTTTTTAGTGCTTAACGATGCTGCTATGGGTATGGTGATGCACGGCCAACGCCTCGGCAATCAAGAGTCTATTGGCTGGGAACTCAACACCGTCAACTATGCGGCTCTGGCGCAAGCAATGGGCGTGGATGGCATAGTTATAGAATCACCAAGCGAACTTGACGCCCTTGATTTCAATGCGCTTTTCAGCAAAAAAGGCCCAACGCTTATCGATGTGCGTATTGATCGCAATGAAGTTCCGCCCATGGGCGACCGCATTAAAGGCTTGGCGATTAACGGTTCAGCCACACCCGGCGGCTAGCACGATAAATTGACATAAATAATGATCAGGTTGCACCGAAAACAACCTGATCAAGATCTTTTTAACCGCAAAAAATGGCGCCTGCGTATTTATTCAGCTAGCATGAATTCTTAACGGAGAGCCACGTGTGTCACCCAATACTGATAATACTAGTTCTGTAGCAGCCAACGTCTGCATACTCATTGTTCACAACAACCCTTCAGCACAGCAAAAAATCAGTGATTGCTTGCTGCCGTTAGGCTATTCCCAATTAACTATTGTCGATTCCGCTAAAAAAGCGCTGCGATTTTTACGCAGCCAACACGTTGATATTATTCTCGTAGATGTAGATACCCCTGATCTCGACGGCTGGCGTCTATCGCGCCTGGTGCGTTGCGGCATTTTGAATTGCCGTTCCGATTTACCGATAGTGATAATGGCGAGCACCTGGTGCGAACGCATCGCCGAAGTTACCGCACGCGAATATGGCATCAACTATTTATTACCGCTCAATCAGCTGGATCAGCTTCCACCCATCGTTCAGAAGTTAGCGCAAGAAACAAAGTACGAACCACCGAAGCCGCGCTTATTAGTGGTTGAGGATTCGCTGGACACTTCGGACTTAATTCAACGCGTGCTTTCAGCGGCCTTTGATATAGAAGTTGCTGCAGACGGAGCGGAAGGCCTGCAGATTTGGAAAGAAAAACGTCACGATTTGGTTTTGCTGGACGTGATGTTACCGACGCTGTCGGGCCGCGACATACTTATAGAAATTCAAGCCACAGATCCCAACCAGCCTGTTGTAATTATGACGGCGCATACCACTATCGATCAGGCCGAAGAATTAATGCTGTTGGGTGCCGTGGATTTTTTACCGAAACCCTTTCGCGCCGAACAATTGCGTAAAGTCTGTGATATTGCCATTCATCGCGAAGATTATTTAGTCAGTAATGCCCAATTCGCCGCACGCGTAAAATCGCTGGAAGAACGCGAAACTGAATTTCGCAACCTTTATGAAAGCCATCACCAATTATTGGATGACCTGCAATCGGTCGTGATGGAGCTGGATGAAAATCTAAAAATTTGCTTCCTGAATCGCACTTGGGAAACACTCATGGGTTATTCGATCGAAGACTCCATCGGTCGCTCAATTGAAGATTTCACAGCAGCAGAAGATGCACCACAATTTGCAATTTTTCGCGAAAAAATTACCGCTGCAATTTACGAAAAGAAATCCAGCGCAGAAATAGAATTATGTTTGCGTGATATCAACCAACAGCAAATTTGGACTCAGCTAAAAATAAGTCGCTCAACCAAAAGCGAACAATTTTCTACCTTGACCGTTTGTTTGGATAACATCACCGAACGGCGCGCATCCCAAGCCCAATTAAAATATTTGGCCATGCATGACTCGCTCACCGGTTTGCACAATCGCCACCATTTTGAATTAACACTTGAACAGCTATCTGCCGACTCAATGCGCAGTCAACGCCAACACGGTTTGGTATATTTGGATCTCGATCACTTCAAAGTGATCAACGACACTTTTGGCCACCAAAAGGGTGACGAAGTGTTGCGTGAAATGTCTGGATTGTTAAGCAGAGGAGTTCAGGCACCGGACATTTTATGTCGCCTCGGTGGCGATGAATTCGCCGTATTATTACGTGACGTAAATGCACAGGCCGCCCAGGATTTCGCACGCGAAATTCAAAAAATAATTGGCGATTTTAGTTTTCAATTCCAAGAGCAGCGAATCAATTTAGGCTGCAGTATCGGCGTCACCATGATTGATGGCAGCGCACACACGGCTGAAGAACACTTTATGCGTGCCGACATAGCGCTTTATGTTGCCAAAGGTCGCGGCCGAAATCTTATCCATCTATACGATGCGCAAGATAATGAAAGCGATGAATTGCGGATGCGGATTAATATTTCGCAAAAAATTCGCAAAGCCATTTCAGAAGATCGCATGGTGCTTTACTTCCAACCGATTTACGATGTGAACAAAGACAAAATTTCTTACTACGAAGCGCTCGTGCGTTTACGCGAGCCTAACGGCACTATCGTTGGCCCCGCTGAATTTATTCCTGCACTGGAAGCCGCCGGTGAAATGCATTTGCTGGATCGCTGGATTATTAAATTAGCGACGCGTACGCTTAAGGAATATCCAGAACTAAACCACATCGCCATTAATCTTTCTGCACAAGCCTTCAAAGATGAAACACTGGTGCCAACAATTTTAGAGAGTTTAAAAAATACCGGTGTAAATCCAAATCGAATTACCTTTGAATTAACCGAAAGTGCGAGCTTATTTAATTTACATATTACGCAACGCGTTATCGCCGAATTGCATAAATTAGGCTGTAGTTTTTCGGTGGATGATTTCGGTTCAGGCTTCAGCAGCTTCGCTTACTTAAAAGATTTGCCTGCCGACTATATTAAACTAGACGGTTCTTTTATCCAAAACCTGCACAAAGACACCATTGATAGGGCATTGGTAAAAGCCATGATTCAAGTGATTCAGGCGCTCGGTAAAAAAGCAGTAGCAGAATACGTTGAGAATCAGGAAATTCTCGACATTTTAAAAGCCATGGGAATTGATTTTGTACAGGGCTACCACATAGGTCACCCTGTTCCTGTGGAAAAAGTGCTTCAAAAAAAAAGTATTCGCTAGATCAACAACATAATTCCTAATCGAGCTGCGTTCTCAATCCCTTCGTAATTTTTTTCACAACTCAATCGAAACATTAATCCGGCACTGAACGTCGCGATGGGCCTTGATAATCAATATCGTCACATCGTAATGGTAAAAAACTGTTGGGTTGCTGATGATAAGCGTCGAGATAACACGCTGTAACGCCACTGGAAACCAACATAGAAAACATTTGATAAACTTCCTGCCCGGAAAAATCATAATCAGAAAGAAACGCGGCAACATAGCCATTGATATTCATTCTTTCATCGTATTTTTCAAGCAATACATTTTCAATATCGTAAGCCAACCGCAAATGTTTTCCCGCAGGTAAATTTAATTTTGTACTTACTCGCTCCATGGCTTCAATACGCTCATCGCCTTTAGCGATTGGGCGAATATAGCCAACAATTAATGGTTTTCCCCCGCGCGAAGAAACCTTATCTAGAATTTCTTCTGTAGATAAGCCACTCTCTTGTTGAGTTAATGCTGTTTGAATAAATCGCATTCCTTCTATGATAGGGAATACGCCGTAAGAACGTGAGTCGGCAGCGAGTGCGCCCATTGCAGTTGCAGCTACTACCGAAGCGCGAGCAGTTCCGGCCAAGGCGCCAATTTGATTGCACCAAATGCGCGGATCTGGCCAACTTAAACAGCCGTATATAGCTTCAACCCAATCCGCCAAATTTTTATCAATTAATTTTCCAGTCGCATTCAATACAAGTATTTGCGTGTAAGTTTTTTCGCCGACCAATTCATCCAGCATGGAGTAGCCGTGACTGAATACGCCCTTACCTGGAAACCAACCACCGGTATTACTAATAATTTTTCCACGCTTTTGATCAAGCGCTTCAACTGCCGCTGAATTAGTATGGGTACTTTTATCGTTCGATAACATAATTTTCATCACTCACAAAAGGCATTGCAGTAATAGGTTTATTGGCCAATTCCAAACCATGAGCGACTATTCCCGGCGCACCTAGAAGTTGGAATAAACAGCCGCCCGCGCGCGGCTGAAATCCCAAATCAGAAAAAACTGCCGCGGCAACGCCAGTCAACAACCAACCTTGTCCTTGGGTCGTTAAGTGTTGGTTGAATTCACAACCCCATTGCAAAGCCTTACCTGCACCTTCGAGCTTTACTAAACGATTCGCAAGTTCTACGGCCATTATTTCAATCCCACCATTGCGCGAACCAAAGCCGGGAGTGAGTGAATTTTCTGCCGATGATTCATCTGAGTTTTCTTGAGCGCTTTTTTTAACAAATGTTGTTGCAAATATTTCAGCATTTGTATTTTGTTGCTTGCGAAAAAAACGCATAGCATCTTCTATCTCTCCGCCACCCATATAACTACCCCCTAATACCGCAGATGCAATAGGAAGAATATGTAAAGGCTCTGTTTTACCTATTCCAACATTCATGGCCGCACGTGTCGCAGGATGACGAGGCCCGGGATTAATCAATGCAATCATTAAATGCTGTAACAATTGTGCTTCAGCTGCACTTGGTAATTCACCGCGATACAATAAGTAAAAGACCTCTACAAATGAACGTTTTTCCATGAGATCGAATAGATCATATCCGTGACAAAGTGCGGATGCGGTAATATAAGGATTGTCTTCACTCGGTTCTTCTTGCCAAATTTTTGTTGCAGTGCGCTGCGTAAATGCTTCATTACGGCTGCGCACTTTTTCGTGTATTTTTTCCTGGGTCATGAATGTATCTCGGAGGTAATGCAGAGGTGATAATAATGTTTTCAAATCATATGCAAGCTTTTTAAAATTGCTATGAAAATCATGAAAATAAAATGCCTACAATGCAATTTATTTAATCGCGTAATATAGACTCAACCATAGGCTGCGCGATTCAAGCGGATAATCATCGGGAACTGTGCCACTACTTGGCTCGCGTGCATCAGCATTCGCTGCATTGCGCACGGCGAAGGATAAATCGAGTTGCGGTAAAATATTTTTACGGTTCAGAGTTAAATTAAGCAAGGTGTAATCTTTGATAGCAGGACGCAAATCACCCACCACTCGCTCGCGATCGCCCACCCAATTTAATTGGCTATTGAACGACCATTGCGGTGCAAACATCCAATTTATATTAGCTTTAAATTGTTCACCGGGAGCATCTGGAACGCGAGCGCCTGTTTCTCTATCCACCGCAGATTGCTTGGAATAATTAGCGCTCAAATGAAATTGCGATGCGGGTTTCCAATTCACTTCAAATTCAAAACCTCTACCATTTTGATCGCGAATATTTTTGGCATATTTTGAAGCATCAGGCGTACTTAAATCATCGACAAACTCAATCATATCTCTCGCCTGATAATCAAACAGCGTCAAATTGGTTTGTAAATTTGGTGTGAGACGGTAATTAAATGACAACTCAAGCGTATTCATTAATTCCGGCTTTAAGGCTGTATTACCAATCGAAACCGGATTATTTTTATAGTACAACTCTGCAAACGATGGCGCGCGGAACGCACTACCGTAAAGTAATTTTGTGGTGAGTTTTTCATTAGCGGCCCACACCAAAGCAACACGAGGATTTGTGGTGCTACCGAAATCAGAATAATCGTCGTAGCGCACGCCTGCGGTCAGATCAAGATTTTTAATAATTTGCCATTCATCTTGCAATGAAATGTAACGCACATTGCGCGAGCTATCGTCTATAAATACATCCGCTGTATTACTCACATTTGTTAGGGTCCCGTCCTTAAACAAAGGCAAAGGACTGATATCCAGAACGCCGGGCCCAAAATTTTTGCTTTCGCTGGACACAAGAGATTGCCGCCGAACACCCATTGCAACTCTGATCCGCTGGGAGTCAAAGCCGGTGTAAAGAGAAATAAAATCAAACTGCCCATCTTGGACACTACCAGATGGATTTCCTTTTAATCCGTCTGGAAATGCAACAAAACCTGCAGGATTACCAAAATCGAGATTACCATCTGCACCGATTGGAACGACTGTGCCCTTGGGAAGCAAAGTAAACGCAGTTGTCTCCGCATATTTCATATAACTCAAGCGAACCGAATTGTCCCAGAAGCTAGAATGATTCAAATGGTAAGTGAGATCAGCCATCCATAATTTGCCATCATCTTTACCCGTCGGATCCAAGGCTTGTGCAGCACCAGCACCGACACCTGCGTTAGTAGAAACCCAATTCCATAAATTAAATTGCAGGTTTTCACTGGTTAACGCTAAATGCGAATCCAGAACTTGATAACGCGTTGCCAGCGAACCTGGAGCCAGTGAAGCTTGGGTACCTAAAACAGAATCTAGAGTCGACTGCAAGTCAGCACTGATTCGCCGATCTTTATCGCCATCACTCTCTTGATATGCCACGTTAAACGCAACGCCTATACCATTCCATTCATTGGCTGTCTGAAGCCATAAATCACGGCTATTAAATGAACCCGAGGCGGCACCTATGGATGTGGTTTTTACCGAAGACGCATCTTTCGTAATAACATTCACAACGCCAGCATAAGCATCCGCACCATAAATAGCGGAACCTGGCCCACGAATAACTTCTACGCGCTCAATACTGGCCACAGGCATACGAAACAAAGTTGGCCTACCGCCTTGCAGACTGTATTGAACAGGAACGCCATTCAATAACATTAATACTTGCGGATTAAAGCCGCTGTGAACGCCTCGAACAGACTCAACCGAATCCAAACGGCTGAGGCTGGAAAGCGAAATATGCATTCCCGGCACAGTTTCCAAAACTTCATCAAGATTGCGCGCGCCCATAGCTTCAATTTCAGCGGCGTAGATTACCGATGCGGTTGCGGGTGCTTTATCGAGGGGAGTGCTATTACCGGTGGCGATAGAAATTTGAACTTGCCCAAGCTCTGCGAGTGATAGGTTGTAAATATCTGTGGGCGCAGCTGTCTGTTTTGCATCAGCAAAAACCGATGCACTCAGCGCGCATATCACCGCTGGCAAGATCGCCCAGGTAAAAAATGATTTCATGGCCACAACCTATAAGATCAGTAGCGGCGCGATTACAGATTGGACGCCGTAACTTCAGTGTAAATTTGCAATTATTTTTGCATCTTGGCAATGATCACTGAACAGGTGTTGCATTAAAACAAGTTCAATTAAAGATGATGTCGCACTGAATTTTATGCGAAACATTCTTAAATATAGTTGAGCTTTTGGTGAACGCAAATTAGCACACTAATCTTTACACTGGCTAGCTGATTGTCAGAAACCAGATTATCAGCAGCCAAACTAGTCTTTATTAGGAGCCAAACGTTGCACAGCTAACTTCAGTGTTTCGCGTCGAATCGGTTTGGTTAAATATTCTTCCGCTTGTTGTTTATAGGTGTACTTACGATCATCCATGATTGAAATAATAATGACGGGAATATCTTTCAAGTCTGAGTCTTCTTTTATTTTTTCAAACAATAACCAACCGTGTTGATCGGGCAATAATAAATCCAGCGTGATCACTTGTGGTTTTACTTTTTGCAATAATTTAAAACCGGTTTCGGCATCGTGTGCCGTATGTACACTGTAACCTTCACGACGCATGGTACGCGCCATAATATCGAGAAATGCAGGGTCATCATCAATCATGACAATGTGATTACCCAAGGCGTTTTGAAATTGGTCGTCTTCCTCAATATCCTGATCATCACCAAGACCTGATTGACCTATGAGAGCATCCGACTCAATCGGCAATGGAATATCCACAATAAATGTTGAACCTTCACCCAAACGACTCTCAACTTCAATAGTTCCGCCCATCATTTCACACAACTGACGCGTGATAGATAAACCTAAACCGCTACCCTGAAATTTACGTGTGGTACTGCTATCCGCTTGTCGGAACGGATCAAAAATATGTTGCTGCTGTTCCTGCGAAATACCGATGCCTGTATCGCTTACGCTGATATAAATACGATTCGGTTCGTGATGGGCCTTAAGTATTACCAATCCGTTAGGCGCAAACTTACCGGCGTTGCCCACTAGATTAATCATCATATGCAATAATTTTTCAGGATCGGCAAGCGGTAAAAATGCGCCATCATTAACATCCAATCGTAACTGAATTGAATTTTTTTCAAGCAAGGGTTTTATAGTACCGACAGTTTCTTCAACCAGACTGGATAATTTAACTTCGGTTAAATCCAGTTGCATACGGCCCGATTCAATTTTCGCCAAATCCAGAACGCCGTTAATTAATTTTAATAAACGCTCAGAATTATTAATAACGCGGGTGAGATCTTTAATATGAACTTGATCGTCATTTAATTTTAAATCTTCAATGACTACTTCGGTGTAACCAATAATAGCTTGCAGTGGTGTGCGCAATTCGTGACTCATAAGCGACAAAAATTCGCCCTTCGCTTGACTTGCATCCTCAGCTTTGCGTTTGGCAATGGCGAGGCGATCTTTAGCAAATTGTAAGTCTTGACTGTGCGCTGCAAGCCGCTGGTTATCGCGACGCTTAATAGCATAAGCAATAAATACGGTGATGATTAACAAAGTGCCCAAAATCACCAAACCCCAGGAATACATAAGTGCGCGCTTTTGCGAGCCGACGATAATATCGAGATTGGTGATAGCTTCTCTTTGTGTACCGAGATCAACTTCCTGGGATTTGATTTTACTATCCAGCTCCGCGACGCGTTTTTCGCGCGCGCCAATTTCTCCCATGATATTCGCTAATTCCGCTCGCTGAAGCGAAAGCTCTTTCGTTCGCTGATCAACTTCACTCAACAAATCCAAACGTTCTTTTTTACTTTTTTCAATTTGCTGATTTTGTGTTGCAATTAATGTATCGCTTTTTTGGATATTCTCATTCAAGTCTTGCATTTGTTTTTCAAGACGTGAGTTCACCGCTTCTTGTGCTTGAATGCGGCCACTAAGATCTGCCAACACTTTTTCACGGCTTTGTAATTGCTTTTGTAAATTGACTAACGACGACTGGCCCTCGCGAAATAGTTTTGCCACATCAATTTCAGTGCCGCCATTTAAAATCAATTCAGGCAAAGGTTTTAAACCCTGATTAATTAAATTGGATTTATTAACTTCAAACCGCAAACGATCAGCACCAGAGGGAATCAAATTGATCATCACCAATTGTTTGTTGGAGAAATCCTGCGTAACCAACAAAACCGGCTTGCCTTCCACCGCTTCATATATATCCGCGACAGATTTGGTGCCTATATTTTCGATATAAATTAATTGGTATTTATCCAGCGATTGAATGGCGCTGATGCGCTTGACGCTGATAGGCAGGTTTTTAATTTTGCCTTTTTCGGAAAGCTGGGTAAGTTCGTTAAATACCGGCGACTCTTCCGCGTTAAACACGGCGATATCAAAAGAACCCATGGCTGACTCATTGGGCCATTCAATATTTTTTGTGAAATTGTATAAATAGGATGCTGTTAATCTCTGCTTGTTAACCACTTGTGATTGCGCAAACACATCGCCGCTCAATACAACAATAAATGCAAGCAGCAGCCAGCAGTAAATGCGCTGAATTACGGAATGGGGAAAACAAAAACGTGCGTGAATTAACATCTACACTGAAGTCCTATGGATTGCTGTTCGTGATTGCTGCTCAGGCGATTGTTATGGTTATGGCCGTCCTGGCGCAAAAGTACTTATATAACGTGCATAAAAAGTACTGGCATCAAAAGCATCTACAGCTTAAGCATAACCTGTAAATATAAATCTAGATAGCCAGCCGCAAACCAAAATTTACGCATTCAGCAATTAAGGTATATGTAGAAGATTTTTAGATAAGAGAAAGGATTTTTTCGAGGAATAGCACGCCCAAAAATATGGAGCGTGCTTATTAAATGGCTTGTAGTTAGCAGCGACTAAAAAATTGCTGTTTATTTGGACAATTTATAACGCTGCTCGCGGTATAACAAAGAAGGAAGCATTACATGCGCCATGGCTTTTTCAATTTGCGCATCGCTGGGTTTATCTTGCCCAAGTATTAATTCACCTTTAGCGGAATCATATTGTCCCAAAAGTGGAGTTTGGCGGGGACGCAAAATAGTCGCCGAGCTTCCTTCAAGCCACGCAAAATAATTATCGAATTGCATAATGGCGCGGCCGGGTGTATCGCTATCTTTTGCAAAGTCTCGCCCAATCATTGGGTGATCGCTCGATATTCCCATCAGGGATAATAAAGTTGCGCCCAAATCAATTTGACTAGCAAGTGTAGTGATGCGTTTTGGTTGAATATCTGCCCCCAAAATCAAACCAGGAATATGGAATTTTTTAATCGGAACCAAACTATCGCCATACACGCGGTTGTCGTGATCGGCTACAATTAAAAATACAGTATCCTTCCAATAGTCTTGCTTTTTAGCTTCGCTGATAAATTTTCCCAACGCGTAGTCTGCATATTTAACCGCATTATTGACGGTTTGCTTTTCAGTATCGTGCAGATCAATTCTGCCGTCTGGAAATTGAAAAGGTTCGTGATTGGATGAACTAAAAATTAAACTAAAAAATGGTTTGTTGTCAGCATGTAATTCTTTAAGACGCTCCAGAGACTTATTAAATAAATCTTCATCGCTCGCGCCCCAGCTGCCTTCAAATACTGGATTTTTAATATCACTACGATCAACTACTTGTTGAAAACCATTGCCGGTAAAAAAGCCGCGCATATTGTCAAAATGTGCTTCACCGCCGTATACAAATTCGGTGTGGTAGCCTTGCTTCCCTAAACCCAATGCCAAAGTATAAAAATTACGCTGCGCCAGAGAAAGTTTTACTACGCTACGCGCAGGCGTAGGTGGATAACCAGAAATCACCGCTTCAATGCCGCGCACAGAACGTGTACCCGTAGCGTAAAGCTGTTCAAACCACCATCCCTCATCTTTTAATTTTTCCAACTCAGGCGTAACCGGTAAGCCGCCTAAAGACTCTACAAAAGTAGCTCCTAAACTTTCTTCCAATACGATCACGAGGTTAAGTGGTTTATCACGTTTAATAGCAGCTTCTTGGTGATGCAGAGTGGGAAAATCTTTTGATTCAAATTGATATTCGCTTAACCAGGGCGTTGCTTTTACTTGCTCGAAAATTTTGTCGCGCGCGACAGCGCCATAAATTTCTGATGAATTGGCTTCACGGTTAATAGAAATTAAAGCATCAAATACCGACCAGCCAGAATTTATAATGAGTGAATT
Organism: Gammaproteobacteria bacterium; assembly: GCA_004172865.1. GTDB lineage: Bacteria > Pseudomonadota > Gammaproteobacteria > Pseudomonadales > Cellvibrionaceae > Cellvibrio. The sequence continues at coordinate 59,219 of SEBV01000002.1, forward strand.
AACAAGCGCATCGCCCGTTAAAGCAAATAAAGCGGGGTTTGCAGGACGGTGATCAGTGGTGGATCTAATTTGCAAAAACACGACAACAAATACTAATGGCCACAGCAGCAACAATTTTTTGCTTGACCAAGTGGAAGCACTACGAGAGGCGCTACTCAATAAAACATAAATAAGTGCGCCCAGCAAAACAGTAAAGCCAACACCCAAAATCAACGCTAATCGAAAACCATTCCATAAGGTTGCGAATACTTCTTTGGGATAGGAAAGATATTCAATAAATAAACGATTGGGGCGCACATCGAACTGCATAATAAAGGGCGGCGATGACAGCTCCATAAAAATAACAAATACCAACGCGAGTGTTGCCCACAACAAATTAAACCCACGCCATAAACCGGTCGAAAATTTATGCGCAAAAAACGGCGCAAGCAGCACGGGAATCGCGATGAAATAGCCCAGCAAAATTAGATCGGCACGCACGCCCTGTACAAACAGCTCGCCTAGTATGTGCGTTGCATTTACGCGATCCCATTGCCACGCAACCAGGAAAATACGCGAAAGGGAAAGTACAACCAACCCAAGCACCAGCATTTGAACTAAAGTGGCGTATGGCCCTGCCCATGATGTGATGCGTGCTAGCCGCGCTGAAAATCCTGTTAAGAGTCGCTTTACTGTACCAACTGCGTTAGTCATTTTTATTTCCAGAGTCGGGTGGTTTTTAAAAGTCGGATAGTTTTTAAAGATGATGTGCGAACCAAAATGTACAACCTAGGCTAGCCTATGAATAATCGTTATAATTCTGTGATACACAAAAAATTATACCTCACCTACTGATTTTCAGCATTAAGGGGCTCAAGCTTGATTTCCTCCCACGACGGAACGGTTACTAATAGCAACCAACGCACCATTGGAATTTATCAAGGCAAGATAGCCGCCGAATTTTACGATGACATACTTAGCGCTCAATTAGTTCAAATATCCCAATTATTAAAAAATCCCGGTGTTGAGAAATTATCCAACGGGCCCGATTATGTGGTTAAGCTGCCTCTGCAATCCAGCCGCGGTGAAATCATTGTTGCCCTCAAAATCTTCAAACGCCAAAGTTGGCTAAAAGATCGCTTCGACCATAAGCATAAATCCAAAGCCGAAAGATCTTACAATGCGGCGGTGTATCTTCAGGAAAATAATATAGGCACACCAGCGCCTATTGCCTGGCTGGATCATTGGGAAAATAATCGCCTTATAGAAAGCTACTTTTTAACTATCTTTCAGCCCGCTATTTGTTTTCGCGATGCTTTATCAAATATTTATTTTGGATCGCGCAACAATGAACCTTTGATGGAATTGTTACATTTAGTCGCGCCTGCGATTAGCGCCATGCATGCAGTCAATTTTTTACACGGAGATTTAGGCAACCAAAATATTTTGCTGCCTAAACATGCTGATGGTTCATGGGCGCAACCGCAATTTATTGATTTGAACCGCTGCACAATTGCAACGCGCCCCTTAACGGATAAAGAGCGCGCTTTCGATTTGTCGCGCCCGATTCTGCCCGGCAATTACCTTAACTTTTTTAAATATATTTATTGCAACCATCAAATGCCCTCGGATGAGTTGGAGAAAAACGAAACTACTTACCGCAAGCGCTTTGCGTTTCATCGCAACTCGCGCCACTTTCGTCACCCGATACGCTATTTAAAAAATCGTCACAAAAAACCCAAGAATCCGGTTTATCCCGATCCAAAAGATTATTGGTTGTGGGATGAAAAATCGGCGCAGCCGATGATTGCACTATCTCGCAAAGAAAAAAATCGCGAGCGCTTTATTGGCGGTGCATTAAGAGTACTTGCGCAAGGCTTGGTTACGCTGCCGGCTTTATACAGCGCCTACAAAAAAGTTAAACAACAAAGTTATTCTCAGCCTATTGTCTTGAAAGATCGCATTGGTGTTGCCCTGCACCCACGCTCTGAATATATAGCGCGTGAATTAACTTTATTGCACGAGTTGGGAAATCCACCGGCTCTGCTTCGCTTTTGTCATCACGAAAATGAAATTATTTGGGATGAAACAATCACACTTATTCAGCAATTACATCACGACGGCATTGAGGTGATGGTTGCGCTTTTGCAAGACCGCGAAGCGGTACTACATCCTGAGCGTTGGTCGGCGTTCCTGAATAAAATTATTCCTGCAGTTGCAGGGCTTGTGAGTCATATTGAAATTACTCACGCCTACAATCGTATTAAATGGGGTGTATGGAATATTGACGAATTACAAGTGCTAATGGCACCAGCATTCGCGCTACAGAAACAATTCCCACAGATAAAACTTACCGGCCCTGCGTGTATTGATTTTGAATATTTATCTGTTATTGCAGCGCTCAAATCTTTACCCAAAGAAAATAAATTTTCTGCGCTTTCACATTTACTTTATGTAGATAGACGCGGTGCGCCTGAAAACGCACAGGGGATTTTTTCCACATTGGAAAAGTGCGCATTACTCAAAGCACTCACCACCATATCCCCACAATGCGAAGATAAGGTAATCATTTCTGAAGTGAACTGGCCGGTTATAAATACGGATATTTGGTCGCCCGTGGTGTGCCCTTATGTAACGCCGAAATGGAAAGATAAACCGTCTGGCGAATCTGAAAGTGACTACGCCAACTTTATGCTGCGCTATTTAGTCATCGCAATTTGTTCCGGCCATGTTGATCAAGTATTTTGGTGGCGATTATCTGCGAAGGGTTATGGGCTGGTGGATGATCAGGATCAATTTAGGCAGCGCATCGCCTACACTGCCCTGCAGTATTTTTTTGTGCGACTTGGAGATGCCACCTTCATTAAAAAATGGCCTTCAGAAAAAAATACCTATGTGATGGAATTCCACAATGCAACGCAACAAATTTTGATGGTGTGGAGAACAAAAGGAGAATCGACGCAATTGCCAAGTTTCGATGCACAGAAATGTTACGACCGCGATGGGCAACTTATAAAAGAAGTGATTATTTCCGAGTCGCCGGTTTATTTAGTGCGCCCTTTATAAATCAAACGACAACTCGTAGCGATGAAATAAAAAACGGAAAAGTGAATAGCTTTTCCGTTTTTTTTATAGATCTAATTCGCAGATCTATTTTTGTAGCACGCCCAAGCCCAACCAATTTTTTGCGGACGTCCAGCGCGAAAAAATTAGCCGTTCTATTATTAAAATAACCACCAAGGATATTCCCATCACCGGCAATAAAATCGCAGCAATAAGAATAATCGCAATAAAACCTTTTCCGATTTTTGCTTCTGGTAATGCTGGTGGCGCACCTAAAATTCCATCGGGCGCACGCTTACGCCACACAATAAAACCACTCGCACTAATAGCAATTAACCCAATTGCGGTTAATAGCCCGAGCAACTGATTTAACCAACCAAATAATTGACCTTCATGGGCTGAAACGCCTATACCCACAACCCGGTCAAGAATATGGCGTTGAGAAAAATCCTGATAATTCACGAGTTCACCAGTGCTCGCACTAAAATAAGCTTCAGCGCGTTGCGCACGATTTTGCGAGTTGGATACAGCAGTCCATTCCGCTGAGTTTTGAGATGGCGGCGCAACCACAACCGGGTAAGTTAATTGTAGTTGCTGTGCGCTCGCCACAATGGTATCGAGCGATACAATTGCTTTAAACACACCTGGATTTACATTAGGATTTTCATGATGGTGATGTTCAACATGTGCATCCGAGTTTTCCACCGGCGCTGCCTGCATATTGTGCCCCGCATGCTCACTATGATCTGCAGCAGTTTGATGGTGGCCGGCAATAGTCCAATCCTGTTTTGGAGATGCCGTACCTGTAAGCTCGCGAACTTCTGTGAAAGCATTTCCCCACACAAATGCCCAGGGCAAACCACTCACCAATAAAAATAAAACAAAGAAAGAAATCCATATACCAATGACGGAATGCAGATCGCGCCAAAATAAACGACCCTTTAATGTAAAGCGCGGATAAATAATTCCCGCAACACCTTGTGCGGAACGCGGCCACCACAAATAAATTCCTGTTAACACCAACACTATTGCCCAGCATGCGGCAAGCTCCACCAAAATAGAGCCAAACCTGCCCAATAGTAATTCGCCATGAATATCATGCACCACGCGCAAAAAACGTTTTTTTTCTGATTCAACAGAGAGCACATCCAAGGTTTGTGGATTCACATAAACTCGAATCGTTTCACCAGATTTATTTAATAAAATATTAACCGCATCATTTTTCTCGCGCGGTAATTCATAGCCGACAAAACTCGCTTTGGGTACAGCACCAAATGCAACGGCAACTTGTTGTTCCGGCGTTGCTAATGAACCAGTGATATTGAGATTGCGATAAGGCGCATCGTGAATTGCATCCAGCTGCGGTTTAAATAAATAAAGTGCGCCGGTTATGGATAAAATAATTACAAACGGAATTGCAAAAACACCCGCGTAAAAATGCCAGCGCCAAAGCATGCGATAAAGATACTTCGATGTTAATTTTTCCATGATGACTCCGATAATATTTTTCTAGCTGACGCCTAGTGCACGAAAAGACCACAAGGCCAATCTCGATCATTATTAAAATTATCGATTTAAAAACTGAATTCGATTTTTTACAAAATTGTGGTCGAGCATTACTTGTAAATGTGCTGCAGCATATCCGAATAAATCACCGACCTGGATTGCTTCAAATTATTATTAGAATGCGAAGCATAACGCACACATTCAACCAAATGCCACTTATCCAAATGCAATTTATAAGGTTGTAATTTTCGCTGCCACTTTAATTAACTCACCAACATAAGAGAATGCGACAAATTGTCACACCCCACGCCACATCTGACGTTTAGATGACAAAAATGCGCAAATTGCCGTTATCTTATTTCCTTTCGGTTTTCGACAGTCACTCATTCCGCTGCTATATTTTCAATTCGCAGAACGCCGCTTCGGGTTCACAGTGCGACGTTGGACCAGACTTGGTTTAGCGGCATTATGGATTATGAAACCGTCTTATGAAGCCCGATATTCCTGCAGAATTGGCTGAGCTATTTAGTCGCGCTGAAAAACTCTTGCCGAGTGACTTTAGCGATCCGGGTATAGATGAAGATCCACATCTGCATGCATTACGACGCGACATAAAAGTTTTACACATTGCGCTTGGGTTACAGCGCAATCAATTACGCGTTCGCGAACTTGAACTTCACACCACGAATCAACTTATTGAAACCTTTCAAGACATTACTCACGTCGGCATAGTCGAATTAGATGTGGCGACACGCAAGTTGCGCTGGAGCATGGAAACTTATCGTATTCACGACACCTCGCCGGAAGAATTCGATCCCACCCTGCACGATAACCTCGGCTATTACTCGGTTGAGTCGCGTCCCATCATGGCAGCGGCACTAAAAGCAGCGCTTGATGACGGCGAACCCTTTGACCTCGATGTAGAAAAATATACTGTTAAAGGTAGGAAGATTCGCCTGCGCACAACCTGCGTGCCGGTTTATGAAGATGGCAAGATCGTAAAATTTTCTGGCATTTATCAAGACATCACCGAACAAAAGCAAAAAGAAAAATTGCTCCTCGAAAAAGACCATTTGCTTTCTGAATCGCAACGTATTGCCCACATAGGCAGTTGGAGCTGGGATCTAAAAGGTAGAACCGTCATCTGGTCAGAAGAAACCTGCCGCATTTACGGCGTGGATGTAAAGGCATTCGAGCCGACCAGAAATTCTTTCGTGGAATTAATTCATCCTGACGATAGAGATTTTATGCGCGAATGGCGCGAACAATGTCTTACCGGTGAAGCCGCGAGCGAACTCGAATTTCGCATTGTGCGCCCCGATGGTGAAATTAGATTTATCAACGGGCGCGGCAGCCTGGAGCGCGATAAATACGGCAAGCCGCAAAAAATGCTCGGCACTATTCAGGATATTACCGAACGTAAACGCGCCGAACTTTATCAACAACACCAAAGCCGTGTGTTGGGTTTAATCGCCGAAAAAGCACCACTCAAAAGTGTGCTGGATGTAATGGCTCGCGACATCGAATTTATTAACCCAAGCGCGCTCTGTTCGGTTTTGTTACTGGATGAATACGGCCAACACTTGTGGCATGGCGCAGCGCCCAGCCTGCCAGATTTCTTCATTGAAGCTATCGACGGCGCTGCCATCGGCTTGGCCGCAGGCTCATGTGGAACCGCCGCCTTCACCGCGCAACGTGTGGTAGTTGAGGATATAAATACCCATCCCTACTGGGAAAACTATAAAGAGTTAGCGCAACAAGCAGGCCTTGGTGCTTGCTGGTCGCAGCCGATTATTTCGTCGGAAGATCGCGTGCTTGGCACTTTCGCGATTTATCACCGTCACCCTTGCAGCCCTACGCTTGACGATATAGCGCTTATTGAAACCGAAGCGAATTTGGCAGCCTTGGCAATTGAAAAAGACCGCGACCGTTCGCGGCTTGAATTGGCCGCCAGCGTTTTCACCCACGCGCGCGAAGGTATTGTGATTACCGATGCACAAGCCAACATCGTGGATGTAAACGAAACTTTCAGCCTGATTACGGGCTACAGCCGTAATGAAGTGCTCGGACAAAACACCAGCATTTTGCAATCTGGCCGCCACGGCATCGCTTTTTACGACCAAATGTGGAGCGACCTCAAAAGCAAAGGTTTCTGGTCCGGTGAAATTTGGAATCGACGCAAAGACGGCGAAATTTATGCCGAGATGCAAACCATCAGCACAGTGCTCGACCGCGCCGGCAAACCTATCAACTACGTAGGTTTATTCACCGACATCACCCAAATAAAAGAACACCAGCAGCAGCTGGAATACAGCGCCCATTACGACGCCCTCACCAAACTGCCGAATCGCGTGTTACTCGCAGACCGACTCAAACAAGCGCTCGCACGCAGTTATCGCATCGGCAGTTCGCTCGCCGTGCTCTATATCGATCTCGATGGTTTCAAAAGTATTAACGACAACCATGGCCACGACATGGGCGACCAATTATTAATTACAGTCGCGAATCGCTGGAGCGAAGTACTGCGTGAAGGCGATACGTTAGCGCGCATCGGTGGTGATGAATTTATCGTAATTCTGGTGGACCTTGAACACACCAACGACTACGAAATTATTTTGCAACGCTTGCTACAAGCGGCCACCGAACCGGTAAATGTTAATGAGCAAATGCTGCGCGTCTCCGCGAGTATCGGCGTGACGATTTATCCGCAAGATGGGCCGGATGCCGATCAACTGATGCGGCATGCCGACCAAGCTATGTATCTCGCCAAACAAGCAGGCAAAAATTGCTTCCATCTATTTGATGTCGCCAAAGATGTCGCCGTAAAAATCCATCGCGAAAGCGTCGAATATATTCGTCAGGGTTTGGATAAAGCCGAATTCGTGCTGCACTATCAACCCAAAGTGAACATGCGCACCGGCGACATTATTGGCGTCGAAGCACTGATTCGCTGGCAGCATCCCGAACGCGGGTTGTTGCCTCCATCCGCATTTTTACCCGTTATTGAAGACCACGTGTTGAGCATTGAAGTGGGCGATTGGGTGATCAACGAGGCGCTCACGCAAATGAGTGAATGGCGCAAACGGGGACTGGATTTATCTGTGAGTGTAAACGTCGGCGCTTTGCAATTGCAGGAAAGCGATTTTGTAAATCGCCTGCGCAAACAACTCGCCGCTCACGCTGATGTGCCCGCCGGAAATCTGGAACTGGAAATTCTGGAAACCAGCGCACTTGAAGACGTCAATGACATCGCCGAACTCATGCGCCAGTGCCATCAACTCGGCGTTCGTTTTGCGGTAGATGATTTCGGCACGGGCTATTCATCGCTCACCTATTTAAAACGCCTGCCAGCCGAACTATTAAAAATCGATCAAAGTTTTGTACGCGATATGCTCGACGACCCGGACGATCTCGCCATCGTCAAAGGCGTGATTGGATTAGCCGATGCATTCCACCGCAACGTGATTGCCGAAGGCGTAGAAACTATCGCCCACGGAAAATTGCTACTCGAACAAGGCTGCCATCTCGCACAAGGCTACGGCATCGCCCGCCCCATGCCCGCAGAACAAATTCCAGATTGGGTTGCGAGTTGGGGCCCGGATAAGGCATGGTCGGAAATTCGTTGAAAATGGTATTGTGCATAAACGACATTGTTAATATTTAACCTCGCTCCCAAGCTCCTGCTTGGGAGTGTATGTGTATCTGCATTACCAAGCTGGAGCTTGAGAAAGAGAAAAACTATTGCATTAGTTATCGCTAAGGAAAAATTATGAAGTGCATAATTATCATTCTTGCAATGAGTGTGATGTCCGCATTCGCGGACAATAAAGATCTCACAGAAGCTGAAGTAATTAAAATTCTGAAAAAGAAATTTCCTCATAGTGGAAATATATTTGTTAAATATCACGAGAAAACGGATGATTGGAGTTTTAATCTCAATTCACCAGATCAATGTAAAGGTTGTGGCGATGGGGTCATCAAAGATACCAAACAAAATCCAAAGATCGAGTTATGGCGTGAAGGTTAGTAAATTATTTAGTCTCGCTCCCAAGCTCCAGCTTGGAAAGTGTATATGCATCTGCATTCCCTAGCTGGGCGCCCCAAGCCAGAACTTGGGAACGAGTATTAAGTATTAAACAATTAATGATTAAAAAAATAAAAAAAGAGCGCAAATGCGCTCTTTTTTATTTGGGAGATTTATACCGTCAAAAAATTACTGAATCGTATAGGTAGCCGGTGTTGCCGCTGCGCTGCATTTTCCGTTGCAGGCAGCAGGTAAATCAAAATTATAAACACGGCCGCCGTTAATTAACTCGTCGTTGACATCGCGCACGCGAATTTGGAAATGGGTTGTGCCGCCTTGCAGGATATAAGCTTGGCCCATGTCTTTATTCATTTGTGCTGGAGTCCACACGCCGTTAATTAATTGCTCAACGCTGTGAATACCATTTTTCAAATGATTGATGGAAATTGCTGGCCACCACAATTCAGCACCCGCCATGAAATAAATATTAATATCGCCGGTGTAGTTAGGTGCATCAATATAATGCCAGGATATTTTGCGGTTGTTGTCGTGGTCTGGAAGCAAATTCACGGTGCTGCCGTTCAATGCAAATAGATTCATTGACGCTAATGAGAAATCCAAATGGTAACGGCTATCGCGACACCACGCGTTATCATCGCCACAGGAATCGGCTACGATCATATCTTGCGTTGCGCCTTCCAATCCGTCTTTTATCCAGCCCGTACCGTTGCGGCAGAATGGTTGATTTTGTGCTCCATCATTTGTGCCCTTGCAATATTCCTGAATACTTACGCGCACCCAACGTCCGCAGTTTTTGCCGTTGTTGAATTCACCGATATATTGCAAATCGCCACCCGCTAATGGGCGCGGCCAGAAGCTGTAAACGCCGGGCGTATTAAATACATTGAGCGCGACAAAACTTTGGGTTTCCAATTTATCTTGCGGAATTCCGCAGCCGCCGTAAGGTACACCCAAGCCATCAAAGTGTGTAGACATTCCTGTAAATTCTGCACCAGCACTTGATGATGTTGAGCCAACTGAACTGGAACTTTTTACGCTCGATGCAACGCTGGAAACAATTGAACTACTAGCCACGCTTGATTTAATAGAGCTTGAAGAAGCGATGCTCGATTTAACAGAACTCGAACTTACTGCAACAGAACTTGAGGATTTAAGTGAACTGCTAGACGAACTTGCCACCGATGAAGTGCTATCACCAACAACACCATAAGGTGCAGGTTGCGCCGCACAAGTTACGCGAGCGATACAACTTTTATTATTTTCATAGCCCCAACCACTGCTAGTTGTTTGGCACAAGGGATATACAGTGCCGTACCAATTGCATTGTGCAGTTACAGAAGGAATCGAGCTGGAAGCTAGAGACGAACTATTAGAAGACTTTACCGAACTCGCAGCCGCAGAACTCACCGACGAACTTGATGCTTTGGAAGTAAGACTACTTGAGCTGGCTTTTGACGACGCAACACTTGAGCTGATTTTTGAAGAGCTGGTGGATGCAACTGAAGACGTGGCCGAACTCGACGCCGCAGCGCCATCACAAACCGCACCACTAATCACTGGAATTTCAGCACTCGCGCCACCTTTATTTCCCTGCACACCAAACTCAACCGATTGCCCCGGTTGAATTGCGCCATTCCAATTTAGGTTGGTAGCACTAAAAGGATTAGTCCCGGTAACAGTCGCATTCCAACTACTGGTTAAAGTATCGCTACTGTATTTCCAACTTACGTTCCAACCATTAATCGCTGAAGTCGTGGAATTGGTGATGCGAATAGCGCCGGTAAAACCCGTGCTCCATTGATTGGTCACCACGTATTGGCAACTAGCCGATGCAGTAACGGATATGGCTGATAAAAAAATGGATACGCCCAAAAAAGTGGACGCGCGACGAAAAAATCTTGAAGGTTTTTTTTGCGACATAGCAGCCTTCGCTGCCGATGCAGATTTAGATAGATACATATGCAATTCCTGAGTAGACCGAAACGATTGCGTTTCGAATGATTATTTTTTACAGCTCGCGCTGTTTCAGGACACAAGAGAAAACAAAACCAGAAATTACGAGCGATAAAAATCACCAAGCAATTAATATTGGAATGCAGAATCTTTGTGCAAATTATCTAGCCAAACAATATGATTTTTCCGTGGCTCATAAGCCTGATTTTTATTAATGCAGTTCCGTTGCACAGTGCGACGCATAATAATTCTTTTTGCCGATAATGCCCAGCCAAATAGACGACAATCCTGCGAGAAGCAGGTTTATTTCATGACAATATCGACTGTATTAGCCACTTTGTTCGTGGCATAGTGCCGCCTCTTTTTCGCTACCAAAAACGTATAGCTTATTATGTGGATCAACCTTTCCCCGCTAAAAAAATATCGCGATTTCCGCCTTTTATTTTTTAGCCAAACCATCAGCTTCCTAGGCAATATGGTCAGCTATGTGGCTGTTCCTTATCAGATTTATTTGCTAACGCAATCATCGCTTTATGTGGGGCTTTTAAGTCTCGCACAATTAATTCCCATGCTGTTTTTCAGCTTGATCGGCGGACAAATTGCAGACACCAAAGACCGCCGCCGGATTTTAATCGCTAGCGAAGCCATAATGGGTTTGTGCGTATTGGTGTTAATGCTAAATGCATTGCAAGCTCATCCGTCCATCGCGCTGATTTTTATCAGCACCATTGTCATGCAAGCGGTGAACGGTTTTCACAGCCCGGCACTGGGCGCGTTGCTGCAAAAAGTAGTAAAGGCCGAAGATTACGGTGCGGTGGGCGCTCTCGGCTCATTGCGCGGCAGTGCCGCCATGATTTTAGGGCCAGCGCTAGGCGGAATTTTAGTGAGCCAATTCGGCGTAGCCTCCGCGTATATTTTTGATGTTGTCAGCTTTGGTTTATCGCTGCTGTTATTGCTGCGCTTATCACCCGACACGAGAACGACTGAAAAAGTTATTTGGAAGGTCAGTGCATTTATCGCCAACATCAAGGAAGCTTTCACTTACGCATTACGCCGCCAGGAATTATTAGGCACTTATTTTATTGATATAGCAGCAATGACATTCGCATTTCCGCTCGCGCTTTTTCCCGAAATGTCCAAAGATTGGGGTGGAGCAAATGCAGCGGGAATATTATTTTCGGCCATGTCTGTCGGCGCTTTACTCATGGCCGTGTTAAGCGGCTGGACGCACAAAATAAAACGCCAGGGCATGATGGTCATTATCGCTGCCGCACTCTGGGGACTCGCGATTGTAGGCTTGGGATTCTCAAATTATTTATGGGTCGCCATTTTTTGGCTGGTACTCGCTGGCGCATTTGATAGCTTAAGCGGAATTTTTCGCGGTGTTATCTGGAATGAAACCATTCCCAACGATTTGCGCGGCCGCATGGCGAGTCTGGAAATGATTTCCTACATGAGCGGCCCGCTACTTGGCAACGCACGCGCCGGTTGGATGGCAGCGCAACAAGGTTGGCATACAGCGGTGAGCTTGGGTGGAATTATTTCCTTTGTCGCCGTGATTGTATGCGCACTTATATTGCCTGCATTCTGGCATTACAAATCCACCGCAAATGCAGAATAATTTTTCAGGAAAAAATAAAATCGCCGTGCGACTTCAAAAATCGCACGGCGGATTTTTTGTTTAGATTTTTAGTGACTAATCATCCATGGTCGAGCAGACGGAAACATTTTATTTCCTTCGGCCGTATACACAAGTGCTGATTTACGAATCGGCTTATCGCCACAACAACCTTTTCCATGTTTATGCTCAAGCCGCGCTTTTTTTTCAGCGCGATAATCCGGCGTAGAAAAAACCGGCTCATTCATCGCCTTTTCATTGCGCGCGTGAGCTTCGCGATTTTCTTTTTTCATATCCAAAAATTCCGGCGCAACCATAAGCACGCGCGCCGATAAATTTCCGCAAGTGGGACAAGCGCAGGGTTGGCTGGACGCATCCATGGTATTTAATTCATGGAACAAACCGTGAGTTGCGCATTTGTAATCGTAGACGGGCATGATGATTCCTCTTAAAACATCTATCGTCATCCTCGCGTGGAGGGAATCCAGATTTTTTTCTCGTTTTTCTCGTTCCCAAGCTCAAGCTTGGGAATGCATATGTGGCCCAACTGGTGCCGCAATCAAAATTGGGGCACGCAGCAGGCGCTCAAAACTATTTATCTTTTGACAACGGAACATCAAATCCTGGGGTAACTTTTTTACTTGGCCCTTCCGCACTTGGGTTCACGTCGAAATCAAAGATGCCTGTTGGTAGCCACAAAGTCGCACAGGCATTTGGAATATCTACCACGCCGCTGATGTGACCTTGTACCGGAGCACAGCCGAGAATCGAATAGGCTTGTGCTTTGCTATAGCCAAATTTCGTTAAATAATTAATTGCATTTAAACAGGCTTGTCGATAAGCGACGTGTACATCCAAATAATGTTGCTGACCATATTCGTCTACGGAAATACCTTCGAAAATTAAATAGTCATCGTATTTTGGCGTGATGGGGCTTGGTTTGAAAATTGGATTTTTAATCGCGTATTTCGCCATACCATCTTTAATTAAATTCACACGTAAATGAATCCAACCCGCCATTTCGATTGCGCCGCAAAATGTAATTTCTCCATCGCCTTGGCTGAAATGCAAATCGCCAACGGATAAACCGCCGCCTTTAACGTATACAGGGAAATAAATCTTGGAGCCGCGCGATAAATCTTTAATGTCGCAGTTACCGCCGTGCTCACGTGGCGGAACTGTGCGTGCGCCTTCAGCGGCTGCAACTTTTGCATCATCGGGAGCCATACGGCCCATGTGTGCCGTGTCTGCATAGGGAAGTGTTGCCAGCGCAGGCACGCGCTCAGGCTCAGTGTCGTACAATTCTTTTTCGCGTTTATTCCACTCTTCCAACATTTCTTTGGAAGGCAAACAACCAATCAAACCGGGATGAACCAGTCCCGCAAATTCCACATTCGGAATATGGCGCGAACTGGTAAACATGCCGTTAATATCCCAAATAGATTTTTGCGCTTCTGGGAAATGTTCTGTTAAAAAGCCGCCGCCATTTTGTTTGGAGAAAAAGCCGTTAAAGCCCCACAAGCTTTCTTGAAAGGCACCGATATCCAAAATGTCTACTACCAATAAATCGCCTGGCTCCGCGCCTTCAATCCCCACGGGGCCTGAAAGGAAATGCACCTGCGACAAATCCACATCGCGCACGTCGTCTGCGCTGTCGTTGTTAGCAATTTGTCCGCCGGTCCAGTCGTAACATTCAATAATAAAATCATCGCCCGGCTTAACGGTTTTCACCATGGGAATATCAGGGTGCCAGCGGTTGTGGATCATGTCATTTTCGTAAGGCGATTTTTTTAAATCTACTTTAATAATCGTTTCAGTCATGTGCTGACTCCTGTTGATAGTGAGCGAATTGCTAACAAGCGCCGGGGGGACGAACCCAGAAGATAATTTCCGTGCTAGCGGTCGGGATCAGTATCTATTTAGGGGCATAACTGAGCCATACGACAAACAGCCAACAAGACTGCGTTAATTGACGTATAGACGATAAAGGATGGGAATGACTGGTCGAAAGCAGATATGTGCCCTAGCGAACTGTTAAGCTGTGCAAATTTCATCACAATGAAATTCATAATCGTAAGCCACCAGATTAGATCTAATCGAGTCGAAACGTGTAAATAATCTTCTTATCCATGATAAGAAAATTTTATACCTTTTGGTTCGCGCTTTTGTGTGTACTCGCGTGTGAAATAGATCACTCTGCATCTTCGGCTGTTTCGCCGATATCTTCAGAATATTTTTGCTTTACAAAAGGTGAGAATATTTTAAATAGTTTTAGCAATAAAGACATTCAGCGCTTTCTCAGTAGCAAACGCGTATCGCCACTTAGTAAGGTGGTGCTTCTCCCGATATTTTTAGATTATGAAGTGGTTCACTGGATACACTGTAACCTGGCTATTTAAAGTGTATTTAAACCGGTTCGTATAAGAATTGCATGAATGTTAAATGAGCAAGCTTACATGAATAATTAATCCAACATAAAATATTTAAAACATTTTAAAAATATTAACTAAGTCACACTGCAGTTCATAGGTTGAATATGTTCAGATAGCGTTAAGGTTGAAAATGTTTAAACTCTAATCACACACAAAAAATAATTTTTAGTAAACATTTAGTCACAACGAGGTAAATATTATGAATAAGTCAATGGTTATTGGTGCTTTATTAGGCGTAGGTGTTGCAACAATTGGCGGTGCTGCTGGATATCAGCATTTTAAAGAACCAGATCACGCTGAAGTATTAAATGCTGTCGCAATTACTAAACAAACAAAAATTCCTCATGAAGAGTGTCACGATGTTAGTGTCACGCGTCAACGTGAAGTTAAAGATGATAATCGCGTTGCAGGTAAAGCTCTAGGCGCTGTGTTAGGCGGCGTTTTAGGTCACCAAGTAGGTGGCGGTAACGGTAAAAAAGTAGCGACAGTTGCAGGTGCAGTTGCAGGTGGTTATGCAGGTGACCGCGTACAAAATAATATGCAGAAAGGCGACACCTACACGACAACTGAAAAGAAATGCTCTACCACTTATGAAACTCGTGAAGACATTACTGGTTACGATGTAACTTATCGCTTAAAAGGCAAAGAGTCATCAGTTAAAATGGCTTACGATCCTGGTTCTGAAATTCCTTTGAAAGATGGCCAATTGGTATTAACACCACCAGGCGGTGCTCAATAAAGATAAGTAAATTTTAATTATCCACATTAATTAAAAAATAAAAAGCCCGGATAATTCCGGGCTTTTTTATTCCTGTTTATCGCCATTATCATCACAAGCACAATTATTTTTTGGGTTAACTAACATACAGAATTAGTTTATCTCACGTCGCATCATGAGCCCTATACATTGAAGTTGAACGAGGTTTTCGGCGATGAAAAAACTAATTTTATTTCCCTCCGTTTTAGTGGCTGCAGTGTGCGCATTTATATTGGTTGGCTGCCTCGGCACTCCTGAAAACGTAAAGCCAGTTACCAATTTTAAAGTAGAAAAATTTTTAGGTACTTGGTACGAAATTGCACGCCTGGATTACTTTCATGAGCGCGGATTAAATCAGGTAACAGCTACTTATAGTCTGCGCACTCCCGATGAATTAAAAGTCGTTAATCGTGGTTACTTAACTGCAAAATCACGCTGGAGAGAATCTGAAGGTAAAGCATTTTTTGTTGAGGACAAAGGAGAGGCGTACTTAAAAGTATCTTTCTGGGGGCCGTTCTATAGTTCATATGTTGTTTTCGATATAGACGATAATTACCAATATGCGTTAGTTACCAGTTCTGATAAATCCTATCTATGGATTCTTGCGAGAACCCCAACAATCTCTGGAGATGTGAAGGCAAACCTAATTGCAAAAGCAACAGGGCTTGGCTTTGATACCGAAAAATTAGTTTTTGTGGAGCAAACTGAAATACCGAAAATTCAGTAGTTTCAATCTATGATTAAACCAAAGGCGCTATTGAATTTCACTAGCGCTTTTTTTTGATGCACTCATCATCTATAATTTTAACTAGATGTGAAGTTACAGTAAAAAAGTAACTTTTCGTTACATATGATTATCCCCGCAAATACTTTTTTCTGGCATTCAGATTCACTTCATAAATTTCTTGCTACTCTTGATTTGCATCTCCTGTATTGGGCTTACCGCATCATCCGATGCGGTAATAAAATAATCGAGAACTCATCATGAAAAAAACTATCGTCTCCTTGGTATTGGCTACCACATTTTTTTCCACGTCATCCTTTGCTGCTGTAGACAGTTACTTGCAAGTCAAAGGTACCAAAGGCGCAGCGCAAGTAATCAATTGTCCAAACGGTGTTTGTACAGTGCCAAATCTAGTTGCAGATACTTACACAGTGTCAGTGGTAGATTCACAAGGCAAGACAGTGGCGATTGATAGCAAATACGAATGTGGTGTGACTTCGCCACGCGATGCAGCTTCAGGCCTGGCAACCGGTAAACGCATGCATAAGCCTTTTGTTATTACCAAAGAATTGAATTCAACCTCGCTTGATGTTCCGCAAGATGAAACTAATTTAGCGATTACTTGTGTAAGCAATCCAGTAAGCCCAACAACTGCCGAGCTAAAGGCGAAAACAGCAACTTATGATTTGAAAGAAGCTAAAAAATAGAATTAATTTGCTAGCCTGAAAACACAAAAGCCTCTTAACTAATCACTAAGGGCTTTTTATTAGCTGAAAATATAAATAAAAAATATAAAAAAAGGCCAGCCTTTAATCGGAGAATTAAAGACCGGCATAGAGCAACTCGGATAACACAGGGACTTACATTAAAAACTAAACATTAAAACTGAATCACACTAAATCAAACTGAAAGATAAGACGCGACCTTGGCTTCATCTACAGAGGACCGTAATTCTTCATGAACAATCTCACCTTTTTCAATCACCAGAATTCTATCAGCAATATCCAACGCAAAACTTAACACCTGTTCAGACACAATTATCGACAAACCGCGCTTGTCGCGAATGGCTTTTAGCGTGCGCCCCATTTCGCGAATGATAGAAGGCTGGATACCCTCGGTAGGTTCATCCAGCAATAACATTTTGGGATCACTTGCTAATGCGCGCGCAATTGCCAATTGTTGTTGCTGACCACCGGACAAATTGCCACCGCGACGACTGCGCATTTCATGCAGCACCGGGAACATATCGTAGAGTTCTTGTGGCACAGATCTTTTGTTGGTTGCGGTTAAACCGGTTTCGATATTTTCTTTAACCGTCATGCTCGAAAATATCATGCGGCCTTGGGGCACAAACCCAAACCCACTGGCAACACGCTGATAACTTTTTAAATTACTGACTTCTTTATCGCCCAGTTTTACACTGCCTTGCGAGCTGGGAATAACGCCCATTAAAGATTTCATGAGCGTCGTTTTGCCCATGCCGTTGCGGCCCATAATGGCGACAATTTCGTTAGGCTGAATTTTAAAATTTAATCCGTGTAAGACTTCACTTTGGCCGTAACATACGCGGTAATCGGAAACTGAGAGCATAGTATTTTCCTCGGAGAACTCATGTGGGGTTGAAAGATTAATGCCCCAAATAAACTTCAATTACGTTTGGATCAGCTTTTACTTTGTCGATTGAACCTTCGGCAAGAATTTTTCCTTGATGCAAAACGGTCACACGGTCGGCAATTTTCGCGACGAATTGCATATCGTGTTCAATAACTATTACTGAACGGTCTTTTGTAATTCGACGCAATAATTCTGCAGTTTGTTGACGCTCGCCTACCGACATTCCTGCTACGGGTTCATCCAGCATTAGCAATTCCGGGTCTTGAATTAATAGCATGCCGATTTCCAACCACTGCTTTTGGCCGTGACTTAAAAGTTCGGCTTGCTTGTCCAAAAACTCGGTTAGAAA
Source organism: Gammaproteobacteria bacterium (assembly GCA_004172865.1). Classification (GTDB taxonomy): domain Bacteria; phylum Pseudomonadota; class Gammaproteobacteria; order Pseudomonadales; family Cellvibrionaceae; genus Cellvibrio. Next base: position 77,259 of record SEBV01000002.1, read on the forward strand.
AATCATGTCCGCAATTTCATAAACTTTATTGATGACTTCTGCATCGCGTTTGAATGCGAGCGCACCAAAAACTGAACGACCACGAGGAAAAGAAATCTCCAAATTTTCAAATACAGTTAAGTCACCATAAATGGATGGTGTTTGGAACTTTCGCCCAACACCTGACTTCACAATATCGTGTTCCTTCATTTTGGTGAGTTCTTTGTTGCGAAATTTAATTGAGCCTTCAGTCGCTTTAGTGCGGCCGCAAATCAAATCCAACACCGTAGTTTTACCTGCGCCATTGGGGCCAATAATTACGCGAATTTCATTTTCATCAACATAAAAGGTTAAGTCGTTTACCGCTTTAAACCCGTCGAAAGAAACAGTGAGCCCTTCCACCGCCAACAAAAAATCTGTGTTGTTACTCATGGAGAACTCCTTGGGTTAATGAAGGAATAGTTGTTTCTGTTTTGTTTGCAGATTTAGCAAACGGTTTTTCTGTCTCATCTGCCTTTTTGGATTCAATTAAGTTTTTTTTTGGCGATTTGAGATTTGCAATCCACTGGTCAATTTTTGGCGCTGCATAAGTACTGTATAAACCCGCAATACCATTTGGAAATGCCATGACTACGCCGATAAATAAACCACCCAAGGCAAACAACCAAAGCTCAGGAAAACTTTCAGAGAGACTGGATTTCGCCCAGTTAACCAAAAGCGCACCATAAACTGCGCCGATAATTGACATGCGTCCACCTACTGCGCAAAAAATTACCATCTCAATTGAAGGTACAATTCCCACTAGCGTTGGCGACATAAATCCAACTTGTAAGGTAAACATCGCGCCACCGATTGATGCGAACACAGCACCTAAACAAAACACAAATATTTTAAAGTTGGAAACATCGTAGCCAGAAAAGCGTACGCGATCTTCTTTATCGCGCATGGCGACGAGCAGTCGACCAAATTTACTTTTACGAACAAACTGCGCGGCGAATAAACACATGAACAACATAAATACGCAGAAATAATAGAGAATATATTTAGCGTGATCCGTACGAATATCCCAACCAAGCAGTGTACGTAAATCCGTCATACCATTCACACCGCCGGTATATCCTTGTTGGCCGATAATCAAAATGGTGAGAATGGCGGCAACCGCCTGCGTAATAATTGCAAAGTAAACACCACCCACACGCCGCTTAAACATTGCAGCACCAACAATGTAAGCAATAATGCTCGGTAAAATAATAATTGCAGCAATCGTAAACGGCAGACTGTAAAAAGGTTTCCAGAAAAACGGTAATTCAGTAATTTGGTTCCAATCCATAAAATCTGGAATGCCGGGCGTAGATTGAATTTTTGTGGTGATAGGATCGGATGCTTCAAGTTTTAAAAACATCGCCATTAAATAGCCACCTAAACCAAAAAATACACCCTGCCCCAAACTTAAAATTCCTCCGTAACCCCAACACAACACCAAGCCAATGGCGACGAACGCGTAGGTTAAATATTTTCCAATTAAATTCAGGCGAAAAATATCCAGCGTTAAAGGCAGCACCAGGATTAATAAAACTGCCAGTACCACAAAACCGGAAATTTCTTTTTTGGGAAACAGCGATGCTATACCTTGATAAGACATGATGTACTCCTCAACGACGAACTTTCAGCGTGAACAAACCTTGCGGACGCAACATCAAGATGAGCACCACAAATAAGAGCGTTAAAACTTTCGCCATGGAACCACTCATAAAGAATTCCATTGTCGATTGCGCTTGCGAAATACTGAATGCAGATGCAATGGTGCCGAGCAAACTTGTTGCACCACCAAACACAACCACGAGGAAAGTATCCACAATATAAAGTTGGCCTGATGTTGGCCCAGTAGAACCAATCATGGTGAACGCACTACCCGCAACGCCTGCAATTCCACAACCTAATGCAAAAGTAATTCGGTCTACTTTCGCGGTATTAATTCCTACTGCACCAGCCATGGGCCGATTTTGCACAACGGCGCGCACTTGAATTCCCCAGCGTGAGCGATACATTAAAATACCGACTGCTGTTGAAATGCCGAGCGCTAATAACATGACAAATAATCCGTTAATCGGTAGCTCAATGGTTTCTGATAAATGCACAGAACCCATCAACCAATCCGGTAAAGTTACTCCTACTTCACGCGCACCAAAAATGCTGCGATAAGTTTGTTGAAGAATTAAACTTAATCCCCAGGTAGCGAGCAATGTATCGAGTGGGCGATTATAAAGATGGCGAATGATTGCCCATTCCACTAATGCGCCCAAGGCACCTGCGGCAATGAAGGCGAGAATCATCGCGAGAATAAAATAAAAGCTAAACAAACTCGGAAGGTAAGTTGAAAAAACATGGGATGTTAAATAAGTTACGTAAGCACCGAGAATCATAAATTCCCCATGCGCCATATTAATTACGCCCATCTGCCCGAAGATAATTGCGAGCCCCAGCGCCATTAATACAAATACAGAAAATAAAATTAATCCGGCTACGCCTTGCATGGCAAAGATGGATAACAAATCGGAGGTGCTATATTCAGCAAACATGGTTTTCCCCTTGTTAAAATAGCCTCTTACAACCACGATCAAAAATAAAACCTGGAAAGAAAAAGAGTCACTCGCATTAAGCGAGTGACTCGATTTGGTTATTGATAACCTTTAGGAAATGGATTTGGCTCGATCAAATCTTTAGTTTCGAAAATCACATCATATTGACCATCTGGACGCGCATGACCTATACGTGTTTTTGACCAGAGGTGATGATTGGGGTGAACTTTTACATAGCCTTCTGGCGCAGTTTTTAATTCAATGCCAGGCGATGCTGCACGAACCTTATCTATATCGAATGAACCGGCTTTTTCTACCGCCGCTTTCCACAACCATGCACCGAGGTAAGCGGCTTGAGTTACGTCACCGATTACTACGTCTTTGCCCCAACGCGCTTTAAAGGCTTCAACAAATTTCTTGTTGTTGTCGTTGGTTAAGCTTTGGAAATATTTCATGGATGCAAATGCACCTTGCATATTCTCACCGCCGATTCCGAGCACTTCGTCTTCAGTTACCGAGATGGTTAATAGCAATGGTTTTTCTTTGGTCATATCGATACCAGCTGCTTTTAATTGCTTGTAGAAGGCAACGTTAGAACCGCCTACCACACTTGCAAAAATTACATCTGGCTTGGTCAATTTAATTTTGTTAATTACCGAGTTAAATTGCGTGTGACCGAGTGGATAATATTCTTCACCCACAACTTTCAAGCCTTTCATCTCAATGTGCTTGCGTGCAATTTTGTTGGATGTGCGTGGCCAGATATAATCTGAACCGAGCAAGTAAAATGTTTTTGCACCTTTAGCGCTGGTCACCCAGTCGATACCCGCAAGAATTTGTTGAGTAGCTTCCTGACCGGTGTAAATCACGTTAGGTGATTGCTCAAGGCCTTCATAAAAAGTGGGGTAATAAAGCATGCCGTTGTATTGTTCGAACACTGGCAATACTGCTTTACGTGATGCGGATGTCCAGCATCCAAATACTGCAGCAACTTTATCGTTCACCAATAATTTTTTGGATTTTTCTGCGAAGGTCGGCCAATCGCTCGCACCGTCTTCCTGAATAAATTCAATTTTTCTGCCGAGCACACCGCCCATGGCGTTGATTTGTTCTATGGCTAGTTTTTCCGCCTGAATTGAACCAGTCTCGCTGATTGCCATGGTGCCGGTAGCCGAGTGTAAAATGCCGACCTTCACGGTTTTGTCGGTAACGGCAAGACCGGTAGTATTCACTGAGTCCGCAGCGTGCGCGGCGCTAAATGCAAATGAAGCGGCCAAGGTTAATAAGCATGTTTTCCAGCTGAGCGATTTAGCGAGCGAATGCTTTTTTGCACTCGCGCTTTCAGGTATGGTGCCATTAAAAAATAATGTCTTCATGGTCTATCCTCAAAATTAAATTTTTCATACGTGATTGAGTACGTGAATGCGTAACCGCGGAAAAATCTTTCCAGGGGAAATGATCTTTGCCTACAGCTCGCAATCTACGCATATCACTGCGTTCCACCCATTCGATAAATAGCGCATAGCCCTACGTCATTTAACGCATAGCTGATTAGCCTGTGTGTCCGTATTTTCACTTATGTATTAAGGAAGGAAGAGGCGGTTTGGCGCTTAGGTTGTGGTACGGGAATTGAAAGAGAATTATTACGAGGAGCAGATGTAGAATTTTAGCGTGCAGATAATTCGATTTTTCAGGTGCATGTAGCAAATAAAAATTATCGTTATAAAAAATTCGCACCAAATAAATACTCAATAACTATCCCAGGCACCGACTTTGGTCAAACAGCACAACAATTAAAGCAACAACTTTGGACACGCTTTAGATAGGAGTTACGAAAAGAGACTTATCCTTTAACACGAGCGATTATTTCTCGCTCAATAGTAAGAGCAACGCATGGCCGCAAAACAACATATCTTTCGCGTGAGGCGCAACTATAACCAGTGGGTTGCAAACCAAACACTGGAAGACTACGCATTACGCTTTACCGCAAAAAGTGCGCGGCGCTGGTCTAATGCTCGCGTAGCTACAACTGCTCTTGGAGCAATTTCTTTTCTCGCGCTGGAAGCTATCGGCGGTGCAATTACGTTGCACTATGGTTTTGGCAATGCGATTGCTGCAATTTGTGTCGTTAGTTTTATTATTTTTTTAACCGCAATTCCCATCAGCTACTACGCCGCAAAATACGGTGTGGATATTGACTTGCTTACACGCGGCGCGGGCTTCGGTTACATTGGCTCTACGATTACTTCGTTAATTTACGCATCCTTCACTTTTATTTTTTTCGCGCTCGAAGCCGCCATCATGGCGATGGCTCTCGAACTTTTATTTCATATTCCGCTGGCGTGGGGATATTTATTAAGTTCGATTGCGATAATTCCTCTAGTAACTCACGGTATCACTGTGATCAGCCGCTTCCAATTATGGAGCCAACCGCTGTGGATTATTTTGCAGCTCATCCCATTCGTTTTTATTATTTACACCGATGCGAGCGCCGTTGAAAACTGGACAAGCTTCTCCGGTAATATGCAAAACACGACAGCGCAACAAGGCACGACAATTTTATTTTTTGGTGCAGCATCTGCCGTGGTGTTTTCACTAATTGCACAAATTGGCGAGCAAGTAGACTTCCTGCGTTTTCTACCACCTGCAAAAAAAGGTAAAGAGTTGCGTTGGTGGGCGGCACTCATTGCTGGTGGGCCGGGCTGGATTATTATCGGCGCAATAAAAATTATGGCCGGATCATTCCTCGCCGTACTCGCACTTAATCACGGCGTTCCCAATAATGAAGCTGCAGACCCAACACGCATGTATATGGTTGCGTTTGGCTACCTCACACATTCACCGCAAGTCGCCCTCGCCTTCGCGGGAATTTTTGTAATTCTCAGCCAATTAAAAATTAATGTGACCAATGCTTATGCAGGATCAATTGCTTGGTCAAATTTTTTCTCACGCTTAACACACAGTCACCCTGGCCGCGTTGTATGGTTAGTATTTAACGTTGCGATTGCACTGTTGTTGATGGAGTTGGGCGTGTATCGCGCATTGGAGCAAACTCTAGGATATTACGGCATTGTCGCCGTCGCATGGTTAGGTGCGCTCGTGGCGGATTTAGTGATTAACAAACCGCTTGGGTTAAGCCCAAAACATATCGAATTTAAACGTGCGCATCTTTACGATATTAATCCAGTCGGCTTTGGTGCAATGTTATTGGCATCTGTCATCGGGATAATTTCTCACGCTGGTTTCTTCGGAGAAATTGCAGCAGCACTTTCACATTTTATCGCACTCGCCTGCGCATTAATCACAGCACCTTTGATTGCAGTTGCAACTAAAGGGCGTTACTACATTGCACGCCCTAGCCCGGCAGTAAAATATCTTCACACTCACGATTCTTACAGCACGGTGACCTGCTGTATCTGCGAACACAAATTTGAACATGAAGACGTAACCTACTGTCCCGCATACGGTGGCGATATTTGTTCGCTCTGTTGCTCGCTGGATGCGCGCTGCCACGATTACTGCAAACCCGGCGCGAATTATCGCGAACAATTGCAGCAATTTTTCACCTTGTTTCTACCCAAATTTATTACCTCAAAAATCACTTCACAGGTTGGACAATTTTTAGGTTTGGTTTTAGTCATCAACGGGCTTTCCGCATTATTACTTTCGTTAATTTATTTTCAAACGCCGATTCACGATAGCAATACCGCATTGTTATTGGAAAACACTTTATGGAAAGTATTTTTCTTGTTGGTGATTATCACCGGAGTAGTCAGTTGGCTGTTTGTGCTAGCGCACGAAAGCCGTCACGTTGCGCAAGAGGAGTCACAACGGCAAACACGTTTGTTAATGGAAGAAATTGAAGCGCACGACCGCACTGATAAAGCTTTACAACTTGCGAAAGAACAAGCCGAAGCAGCGAATCAAGCCAAGAGCCGTTATCTAACCGGTATCAGTCATGAATTGCGTTCGCCACTCAATGCAGTTTTAGGTTATGCACAATTGTTGGAGAAAGACCCTGGCATGCCTGCACATCGCAAAGAAGCTTTGGGTGTTATTCGTCGTAGCAGTGAACATCTTGCAGATTTAATTGAAGGCTTATTGGATATTTCCAAAATCGAGGCGGGTAAATTTGATTTGCATAAGGATCAGGTTCGTTTACCGCTGTTAATGGATCAACTCGTCAATATGTTTCGCTTGCAAGCTGAAGGTAAAGGCTTGCAATTTATTTATGAGTGTAATGATCGCCTGCCAGAATTTATTCGCACCGATGAAAAACGCCTACGCCAGATTTTAATTAATTTGATATCCAACGCGATTAAATACACCGAGCGCGGCAGTGTGTTTTTTAAATTGCGCTATCGTAGTCAGGTTGCAGAGTTTACGGTTATAGATACCGGCGAAGGTATTGCTCAAGAAAATATGGAGCGCATTTTTCGGCCCTTTGAACGGGTGCGCCGCCCTGGTTCCACTGCAACAGGCACGGGCTTGGGTTTAACTATCACCCGATTGCTTACTGAAATTATGGGTGGCGATATTGCGGTTAAAAGTTCGCCGGGTGAAGGCAGTACCTTTAAAGCAAGTTTAATGCTGCCCAGCATCGTTAATCCAATCGCTGAACCTTTGCGCGCGCCGGTACAGACTATTTATGGCTATGAAGGTAAAGTGCGCACAATAATGTTGGTCGACGATGAGCAAACTCATCGTCAATTGATGCACACTCTATTACTGCCTCTCGGGTTCAAATTAATTGAAGTGGATAATCCACTTAACGCAGTGGCAACTTTAGAAAAGGAAACACAGAATAATAATCGCCCAGATTTAATTATGTTGGACGTGTCCATGCCAGCACTGGACGGTTGGGGACTCGCAAAAAAATTACGCGAAGCACAATACAATTCACCGATTATTATGGTCTCTGCAGATGCCAGTGAAGGCCGCAATGAGCCGCAATCGCAGGATTCGCCGTTGCTTCATGATGCTTACATTACCAAGCCGGTGCGACTGCAAGCGCTGCTTGATCGAATTCAACAATTGCTCAATTTAAATTGGCGTTACGAGCAAGAAATTACAGCTCCGCCTATTCAGTTATCGCCCAATAAAATTCATTCACTAGAATTACCGGCAGATGAGCATTTGGATGATATTTCACACCTTGCTAGCATTGGCCATAAAAAAGGCTTATTAGAAAAAATCGATTACCTTGAGCGAGAAAATTTGGCAACGCCTGAATTTATACAACAGTTAAAGGCGCTTACAAATCATTTTCAATTTGAAAAGATTATTAAATGGGTAGACGAAGAATTTGAAGAAAAAACAAATTGACCATAAAAACTTAAAAAAAGATAAGAAAGCAAAACTAGAGCAGCAATGAACCTAGAGTAATGTGGAATGAATACTAAACAGCAACGCAATGTAGTCCTGGTTATTGACGATAGTATTGAAAGCATTCATATGCTTAATGACGTGCTGGAAGAAGGTGGTTTCACCGTATTGGTTGCGCTTGAAGGTTCGCAAGCTTTAACCATTACCAAAAACATCAAGCCCGATATTATTTTGCTCGATGCCATCATGCCGAATATGGATGGCTTTGAAACCTGCAAACAATTAAAACTCAATCCACAATTAATTGATGTGCCGATTATTTTTATGACCGGCCTCAGCGATACCGAACATGTGGTAATGGGCCTCACTGCTGGCGGAGTGGATTATGTAACTAAACCGATTAACGCCGATGAATTAATCGCACGTATGCGCGTTCACTTGAGCAATGCACGCATGACTCAAAGTGCGCGAATGGCATTAGATACAGCGGGACAATATTTATTTACGGTGGATCTATACGGCCAATTATTGTGGGCCACGCCGCAAGTGAATCAATTATTGGATGCTGCAGAAAGTGAAACCGGAATTGATCCGTTAATTTCGCGCTTGCCGTCGCTGTTAATGGATTGGCTTAAACACAAACCGGAAACCGGCCATCATTTAAAGTTGCCGCAGTTGGTTCATCCACTCAGCATTGAAATGCTTAATTTTATTGATAACCGCGAATATTTATTGCGATTGTCCAACCCGCATAAACCTGCGGATGATACTCACGCATTGAAAGAACAGTTTGGTGTAACTGGCCGCGAAGCCGATGTACTTTTGTGGATTGCCAATGGAAAAACCAATCGCGAAATTGGCCAAATTTTGGAGATGAGCCCGCGCACAGTGAATAAACATCTCGAACAAATCTTTCGAAAACTCAGTGTGGAAAATCGTACGTCTGCTGCAGCAATTGCTATTAAATGTTTAACTCGCGCATAAAAATTTTTTATAAAAATTCGCAGATTAATGTTTTGTTTCCAGTAAGGATTCAGCAACGCTGCGCAAAACATCTTGCGATACTTGTTCGTCATCTACGGCGCGCGCAATAATTTGCGCACCTACCAAGGTTGCCAAAGTTACCAGCGCTTTTGCGCGCGCATCCTCAGGTTTAACCCTGCCTTTTAACAACGCCATCATCGCATGCAACATGCGCTGCGCATTTTCAGTGAATACACTGCGAACTTTTGGTGTTTGGCGCGCAGCATCTGCGCCGAGCGCGGCCATCAAACAACCGCTACCGCTATTGTCGCGGTGCTCGCGCGATAAATAATATTCAATAAATGCTCTGAAGGTATCGTCACCGTGTTCCGCTCGCCGCTCATAACCGCGCGTTAAGAGATCGTCAGCCGCGCGCGTGCAAGCCTGCGCCATTAAATCTTCCTTTGAGGAAAAATGCCCGTAAAAACCGCCGTGCGTTAAGCCAGCAGACCTCATTAAGTCGGCTATGCCTATGCCATCAAAACCTTTTTCGCGATACATACGCGCCGCATGGTTAAGGATTTTTTCACGTGTTTCCGCCGCTTGCGCTCTACTGACTTTCATAATTCACCTCTAATCTCAGTCTGCCACGGTAAACATTGGCATCACCTAACAAAATAAACGTTGACACTATACATGACGACCATCATATAATTTATACATTATGATTGTCATCAAAAAATGAGTAATTGCTATGAGTAACCAGAACGCACGTCGTCGCATCGTTATCACCGGTATGGGAATAGCCTCGCCTTTGGGGAGCGGCGTAAATCTGGTGTGGCAAAGATTGCTGGCTGGAAAATCTGGCTTGCGGCAGTTGGATGCAGAGCTGTATGCCGATTTGCCAGCGAAAGTAGCCGGTGTAGTGCCTGATATTAGTGAAGATGCCGAAGGGGGTTTGGATGCGGACGCCGTAGTCTCAACGAAAGACCAGCGCAAAATGGATCGCTTCATTTTACTGGCCCTTGCCGCGACACAAGAAGCGCTAAAAGAAGCCAATTGGCAGCCGCAAACTGATGAAGAACAAGAGCGCACCGCCACCATCATTGCCTCTGGCGTCGGCGGCTTTCCCGCCATCGCCGATGCGGTGCGAACGGTGGATACGCGCGGTGTAAAACGTTTATCGCCGTTTACGATCCCCTCATTTTTGGTCAACCTAGCGGCAGGTCATGTCTCCATCAAATACGGATTCAAAGGCCCTCTTGGCGCGCCCGTTACTGCGTGCGCAGCAGGCATTCAGGCAATCGGCGATGCGGCACGCATGATTCAAGCCGGCGAGGTGGATATTGCAATCTGCGGCGGCGCAGAAGCGACTATTCACCCTGTGAGCCTCGGTGGATTTGCGGCGGCGCGCGCACTCTCCACCAACTTCAATGATCAGCCGGAGCGAGCATCGCGTCCGTTCGACCGCGACCGCGATGGTTTTGTGATGGGTGAAGGTGCAGGTATTTTGGTGATTGAATCTTTGGAGCACGCGCTAGCTCGCGGTGCCAAACCCATTGCTGAAATCGTGGGCTACGGCACCAGCGCAGACGCTTACCATTTAACATCTGGCCCGGAAGATGGATCGGGCGCGCGCCGCGCTATGCAAATCGCTTTGCGCCAAGCAGACGTTAAACCGGAGCAAATACAACACTTAAATGCACATGCAACTTCGACCCCGGTTGGCGATGCTGGGGAGCTGGCGGCGATTAAAAGTGTGTTCGGCATTAACAATGATTTGGCAATTACCTCCACCAAATCCGCAACCGGACATTTGCTTGGTGCTGCCGGTGGAATCGAAACTATTTTCACTGCCTTAGCACTGCGCGATCAAATTATTCCGCCCACATTAAACTTTGAAAATCCCGACCCACTAACAGACGGGCTCGATATTGTTGGTAATACAGCGCGAGCAAAAACAATTGAATATGCACTTTCAAATGGTTTTGGTTTCGGTGGAGTTAACGCGAGTATTTTGCTAAAACGCTGGCAGTAAAAGTTAAAAAAAAGGCGCATTATTAATGCGCCTTTTTTTAACAGCTTTTATTTTACGATTTGGTTTTTGCGCAAACAGAAGGAATATCCTTCAATACTTTTGGCATGGCTTCATGGGCGGCATAGCTCAAGGCATCGTAATATTCATGCTCAGCATTCCACGCATTTGCAGTGGAACCCAAACCACGATATTTACGTGTTTCGAGCAATTTACCATCTAGCAAAAAATCAACACTTAATGACATAACACCGTGTAAATTCATACTTTCGGCATAAGTGTACAAGCGCTCAAGCTTTGGTTTTAGAACCAAAGTTTTACCGCTGCTAGTTTTAACTTTGCCACGCCACAAATCGGCTTCAGCATCGTTTAACCAAATATCAAGACCTGACGGCGTTAATGCTTTGGAAAAATTTGTGCCTACAGTATCTTTGTTTAAACGGAGATCCTGAAACGCTTCAAACTGAACCTGACATGATGTCACTGTAGGTACATCCTCAGTTGCTTGCAAAGCAGCGGCTGCAGCTTTCTTCTTAGCCTTTGCTTTGTTATCTACAACAGTGGTTTTCACCGCTTTTTTTTGATATTCGATAACAGACTCATCGACTTTTTTTGCTTCTTTCGCAAATGCTGGAGTCACACTTAGACTGAGCAACGCTACCAATAAATAGTTAATATTTTTCATAATAGATTCCTTTTATTCAAGCTTATTGTTTGCATTTTTTATTGAGTTCTTTAGACGGTACAGGAGTTCCTGGCACAGAATAAAGTGCTCCATCGGCACTATTACGAACAACAGCTCGCGTTGGCTTTTGCTCAACCAATATCGATTTAATGTTGAATTTTGCACCGTTAAAACCAAATATATCTGCTGCTACTAATTTATTGCATTCAAACTGGACGCTATTTTGTAAATCATATTTAAGCACTTGAGCAATTTCTGCCGCACCGTCGCTTAATATTTTTACAAATAATTCGCCATTATTTTTTGCCCAAGCTGCAATTGAATCCGCTTCACCGTTACCTACCGATTCAGAAATATAAGCTAAACGGTTAAAATAAATGGGTTTTGGCTTACCTGATTTCGCTGTAGAGCTTTTCTTGAAAACAAATGCAACGGTTTCAACTTTTATTGATTTTGAATTTTCCATCAAATTGTAAAAACTTGAGGTGTAAAGCAAATTCTCACCCTCATTTAATTGTTTAATTTTTGCAATTAAATCCGGATCACTTAGCAGCTTGGTTTCAGCCACATCTTTTTGTGATCTCAATGTATAAAGAGAAGTTACAGAAGTGTTAATTTCCTTAGCGAGCATTTTGCGGAAATCAACAGAGTCCGTTGCAAAGAAAAGTGGTTCGGCCACATCTTGTGCAGATAAGCTTCTACCTTTATTGATAGATGAATCTATTAACGCGGGAATTAAACCACCACCCATAGCCCCTGCAACATTGGATATGTCTACGGCTGGACGAACTTCGTCCTGGATTACCAGATTGTATAAATCGACACTCTTGATACTGCCCCTATCTGCCTGACTTAAAACAGTTCTCTGACCTACAGCACAGCCTTGTAAAAGTACAACGATGAGCCCTATTAACGTTATTTTTAACTTCATTTTATATCCTTAGGAATAAGTTTTATGGTTTCCACTATCAACACCCAACTGCTATAAGAGGTGAAGTGCTCTTATGCAGCAGGCGGCAAATGTATACCATAATGAATTCGGCGCCAATCCATTTTCACGTTTCCCTTTTTTTCCTGCTTGAAATAATAAAGGCAGCCGAAGCTGCCTTTATTAATAAGATAATACTTACACTACTTTTTCTGCTGCGTTTTTACGTATTTCATTTCTTCAATAAAAGTATCCACCCAATAAATATCCTTGTGTGCAGCGAGGTACTTAATAAATTCTTCGTGGGCTTCTGCCGTCACGCTTAAGTGATCGCCACCAACGCCATGAAATGTATAATTCGCCATAGTGCCTTTTGCGGCGGCTTCTTTGGCTATATCAATTAATTGTTGCCCCGTCACACCCGTTGGAAAATAAACGCCTACGTCGTAGGGATCAAATTTACTCATATCCGCCGCAACGCCACCGCCTTCTAACTTTATTCCGACGAATTCTGATTTCACAGCATCAATATAATTTTGTCCGCCTGCATTTTTATCGATGCAAGGCGCGGTGAACGTACGTTCACGTTTTCCATCAATCGCATACAAAAAAGTATTGGCAAGCAAAACCTGATCTTTCATTTGGGCTACAGTTAATTTATCCAGATCGCGGCCCGGCTCAACCCAATCGCGGCCTGGGCCAGACTTAGAGCATTGATGAAACAAAGTGTGATTGCCTAGTTCATGGCCCTTTTTAGCGGCAGCGCGCCACTCAGACAAACGCTGGTCAATCGTCGAACTATTTAATTGCAGATAAAAAGTGCCTTTCAAACCGTATTTATTTAAAGTCGGAATTACATGATCCAATTGTGAACTTAATGCATCATCATAAGACAAACTGATTGCCGCTTTTTGACCTTTAGGCCATTTAAATGTTTGTGCGGCATCTTCAGCATAAGATGTGGAAGCCAAAAAAAAGCCTAAAGCAAAACCAAACACTAACCGATTATTTTTTACATTCATCTTGGTCACCTTATACAAAAGTAATTTAATTGAAGAATTATTTTTAACCTTATTGTTAACTCAAACTAACTCGAACTATGACTATCAATTGGTTTCAGTACGCGGCATGGATTTCCCACAGCCACAACCCCTTCGGGAACATCTTTCGTCACCACACTACCAGCACCAATAATTGAATTCTTACCAATAGTGACGCCCGCTAAAATAACGGCGCTACCGCCAATCCAGCAATCATCACCAATAACAATAGGTGCATGGAATTCTTTACCGGAAGCTCTTTCTACCGGGTCAAGTGGATGTGTAGTTCCGTAAAGCTGAACATTAGGCCCGAATAAAACCCTATCGCCAATATGCACTTCACCAACATCCAAAATTACACAATTATGATTTGCGTAAAAACTCTCACCTAAAAATATATTGCTACCGTAATCGCAAAAGAAATTAGGTTCTATGTATGCTGAAGATACCTTCCCAAATAATTCTTTATAAATAACCTTGCGTGCTTTGTGTTGATCTGCTCGCAACGCATTTAGCTGCTGGCACAATAATTTTGCACGTTTGCGCGCGGCAAAAAGTTCTGGCGATAGCGGATTAACTTCCGTAAAATTTTTCAAATTTATAACTCTTTCAGAACGATTTACGAAAAGGTTGTGATTAAAACGAACAGTTTTAATCGTCAATTTTCACAGCAATATATTTATTTTGTTTTTTCTTCTTGTGCTGCTGGTTTTTCTACTGCAGGTGATTCCGTTGCGGTGGATTTTGTATCGCTAGCATCAGGAGTTCTTTGACCAAAAGCTTCTTCAAGTGACTTTTTATCCACAAAAGTTGTAATGCCGCCAATGTATTTGGTAACGGCAGGATTGCCCATCAAATCTTGCATAGCAACTTGACCAAGAATTTGAAAGCTAGCGCGAATAGCAGTTTCACCTTCATTTTTAATAGCCTGCTGGGTTTCGACTTTGCAACGTTGGGTCAATAGCTCCATCATAAGATCGGCAGCGCCTTTGTTTAAACTTTCACCCTGCTTTGTGGAAACATTACTTAAGGCTTTGACACTAGGATGCGCCGACATGGCGGCATAAATCCATTTTATTAACGCTTCTTTATCACCCTGCGTGGTATTTTTTACCAGACATTTTGCCATGTCGTCCGTAAAGGGGCCTGCGTGTGCATTAATGCTAAAACCAATTAACGTAAGCGTGAATATTTTGATAAATTTCATAGAGCATCCTTTTTATATTTTTTTTGAGTGGCTACTAGGCAGCGAACTTGCAGGGTGATTTGTATTATAGAAAAGTTTTAGGAACTCGCGAATAAATATGCCGGTAAGACACTAGGCTTCTACAGCCATTTCAAGAAAATATATCTAGCGAGTTAAGTTAAATTCTTCTTTTAGCGTAATAGCCAATTCCTGCTCGGTGATATCCCGTGTAGAGCTTTCGCCTTTAGTTATCGTTTTCAAATGCATTCCCGACAAAATTTTTCTACCCTCTGGATTATGCTTTACTATCAATAATTGTTTCACAAAAATGGCATCGGGATGACTTGAATTAAAATAATTTGCAGGTACAAAATCCAGCAGCTCAAGGGGATATAAATCAAAACCAAATTGATTAATCCATTGCCCGCCAACCAGCGCCTGCAAAATATAATTTTTACCATCATCGCAATGTAGCTTAAAAAAGTCGTCGTCTTGTTGAATACTTTTATTCATTTGGCTCAAGGCGACAGGCGCACGAATTCCGTAGCTACCAAAACCTAAATCACATAAATATTCTTCGCCATCAATTTTAGCAATAATTACCATATGGGTTTTTGGCCGCCGTGCCGGGTAAAACATTGGCCGCGCGCCAACGAAATAATATTCTATTCCCAAGCTTGTAAGCGCCATTGCAAATAAACCATTTACTTCGTAACAATATCCGCCGCGCGGTTGGTAAACGATTTTATTCACTATGTCTTGCGGTTCAATGGATACTAATTTTCCGGCCTGCACATCCAGGTTTTCAAAAGGAACACTGAATAACTGACTGCGCATTAGCGCTGCGAGGGTTTCAGCATCCGCTTTTGCTTCGCCGTTAAAACTAATGCGCGTGCAGTAATCGATAAAATTAAAGTTTTCAACCTTCATAGCAAATGTTCTTCTCTGGAATTTTTACGGAATATTTTCAACAAACTTGTTTAGATCTTTGTAACAGCTTGGCCCTATAATGGCCGCCCAATATATTAACACCCGTAGAGTTAAGCAATGGAATCAAAATCCAGTCATATTTGGTTAATGGTTATTATTAGCACCTTTTTCTGGGGCAGCAATTTTAACGCAGGCCACGCTGTGGCGGGTGATGTCACACCATTAACGGCGGCGGCCGAACGCTTTGCAATTGCACTGGCGTTATTTTGGGTGATTCGTTTTTGTTTTGGAAAAGCCGAATCGCAGCTCGCGTCAAAAGATGCATTCAGATTAATTCCACTCGGCATCATCGGCGTATTCGGCTTTAACTACGCGTTTTTTACCGCCATGCATACCACCTCTGCGCTTAATGCAGCACTCATCATGGCGCTGTCGCCAATGGTGTCTACGTTGCTGTCCGTGGTTTTATTAAACGTTAAAATTCGCTTATACCAATACATAGGAATGTTGATCGCATTTGTCGGTGTAATTTTTGTTATCACCGGCGGTCATTTTAGTTTATTGCATAGTTCGATCGGCGACGTGTGGATGTTGCTAGCGTGCTTTGTGTGGAGTTTATATAGCGTCGGCTCGAAAAAATATGCGGGTCATATTCCATCATTACAATTTGCGCGCTGGACTGTCAGCATAGGCGCTGTCGCACTTATTATCGCGGCATTGCTGCTAGAACAACCTATTGAAACAGTGGGTCAACTGTCCTTAAAAACTCACAGCATTTTAATGTATATGGGTGTGTGCGGCTCAGTGCTCGCCTATATCTATTGGCTTAAGGGCGTGTTCTTTTTAGGGCCAGAAAAATCCGCAGTCGCATTTAATTTAGTGCCAGTATTTACATTGCTCGTAAGTTTGGCATTTGGAACATTTCCCAATCTTGTTCAAGTATTGGGAATGTTATTAGTGTTAGCCGGCGTATTGGCATCCACCGGCTGGCGCCCTGCTTTTATCAAATCGGATATAAAATAAAACATAAAAAATATAAGACTATTCATAGAAAGTTAAGCGCGAACTAAAATAATTTTAGTAATTTCTGAGCGGCCACCTAAACGTTTAGGTGGCCGCCAATAGCCCGTACCGCGATTAACGTAAATCCAAAGCTGATGTAATTTGTGCAAACCAACTGTGTAGGGTTGCTGCAAAGGCACGAAAAAATTCCACGGCCAAAATTGCCCGCCATGAGTATGCCCCGACAATTGTAAATCAGCTCCTGCCGCTGCAACCTCTGTAGCACTTCGCGGTTGATGGGCGAGCATAATTTTTGGAATGGATAAATGTGTAGTACCGCCTAAAGCTTGTTGCGGATCAGACTTGTGCGCTGGATTAATATGCTCAGCATTGAAATCGGTGATGCCCGCAATAATTAATTGTGAATCACGATGATTAATAATTTGATGTTCGTTCATCAGCACCTTAATACCTAAGCTACGAATGTAGGCATTCCACTCATCAGCACCAGAATAGTATTCGTGATTGCCTGTTACGAAGTAACTACCATGCTCAGCTTGAAGATTTTTTAGCGGCGCAACTTGGGATGCTAAATCTGCTACGCTGCCATCCACCAAATCACCGGTAATCGCGATAATCTGCGGACGCAAGCTATTCACCTCATCGACAATTTTCGCCAAATATTTTCCTTTAATCGTTGGCCCTATATGTATATCGCTGATTTGGACCAGCGTAAAACCAATCAATTCTTCTGGCAGATTTTTCAAGGGAATTTTTACGTTTACGATTGCCGGTACACGACGTGCATTTATAAATCCCCATGCAGTAGCGATTAAAGCTAATGCAATAACCACCGGCGAAGAATCTATTGCGAGTTGATGCAAGACTAACGGAGAAACTAAAAACGAGCTCGCAATTAATATTAAATCGCGCAACAAGGTCAACACAAATAGCGAAGAAAATAAACCCATTGCGGATAAACCAATCCATGCAGTGGCATCAGCCCATTTTTGGTTTTTAATAACGAACCGTGACAGCATTGCTACCGGAATAGCGACAGCAGAAAAGATTAACCAGATTACAAATATATTTTTTAGCAGATGGGATATGGGTAAGTCGGACAATAAACGCACAGCAATATAATAATGCAAAGCACCTACAATAAGACTCAATACCAAAAATACACGCCATATTCGACTAAGATGACTATCGCTACTCATAAATTTAACCCGTTACTACCTGAAAAGTTATTTACTGGAAAAAGCTAATCGCATTAAAAAACCTAATGCATAAAGACAGAATAATTGAGAACGAAAACAGCACCGATGATCATTCGTAATCTGACGTATGGAATACCGTTTATACGGTAAATTGCAGATAAGGATTGCTAGACAATATAACAAGGAATGTTTGTACGCGGTATTTACATAAGTCACTCACTAAAAATGAATGCTAGGGGCATAAAAAAACCGCAGCCAAGCTGCGGTTTTAATTTTTAAACAACCAGTGAAAACTTTATTTCATAATACGATTTGTTAAACCGGGTGCTTTATTTAACGTACCAGTAACATTGGAAAGCTCATCGCTAGCAGTTGTCTTTTGTAGTCTTAAGCTCGCACTTGAAACTGGCAATGTACATGAACCGGATGCGCGATAATTTAATGCAGTCGCCAGATTTTTCTCGGCGGTATCGCCAAGCGCGTGACTTAAGTCATCGCCCAATGTACAACCTTTAATTAAATCTTTATCGTTATCGGTAGCGCTTGGAATAAAGCCATCAGAATACTCACCAAACTCTTTGTAATTTACACCTTTGAACTGGATAGTAAAATAAGTTGTTCCGCAGTTATCTTGCGGATAAAAACCATAAGGTTTACCACAGGTTTTTGAACCGATTTGAATAACTTCCACGCCTATCCCACGCAAACCATTAATAATGGATTCACTCGCAGAACAGGTATCACCTGAGGTAATGACGTAAACACGTTTCAAATTTAACGTTGGAAAAGCGCCGTTTTCCTGAGAGCCGCCATAAAATGGCGTAGTCTCTAGCGCGTTACCGTTTATATCTGTAGTTGTGTGCTTATTATTAAATGCAGTTTTTTCAAAAAATGAACCCGCTTTAATATTATTACCTGCAATCATGTAAGCCAATTCGCTGGCGATATATAAATAACCACCGCCGTTGTAACGAACATCCAACACCAAATCTTTAACGCCTTGAAGTTGATTAATTGCATTAGATAAACCAAGCTCGGCAGTTTTTATGTGATCGTTAAATAAAAAATATCCAACTTTATCGCCATTAGCTGCGTCCAAAATTTTTACATTTTGCACCGGGGTTTTGGTAACGCTTGCTGATTGCAGAGTTACGGTTTGAATCGAACTATCTACATTTTGAAATGTAAATTCATGAGCTTCATTGAGCGCTTCTGGAAACAATCCCGCGTTAATTACATCAACAATTTGTTGTGTATTACCATTCACAAAATCAGAGCCATCTATTTTAATTAATCTTGCTCCTCGTTTTATATTAGCCGCTGGGGAGCCGGGCTCGGTGTAGGCTACGATAAGGCTGCGCGGAGGTGTACTGGAACCCCACGAAAATTCAAAGCCGTAACCAGCAGACACGCCCGATTCAGACAAGTCATACCATTCTGACGATTCATAGGTAAAGTGAAAATTATCTTTATTATTTCCCGATGTAGTCTTTGCATTGCTTTTTAATAATGAAAAATATTTTAGTGGGTCACTATACGATGCAGGATTCACATCAGTTATATCGCTGTACCAAAGATAAGTATCATTACTCCATGAGCGCAGGAAATTATTTTCATCGAGTACAGTACCTTTGGTATCTGCAAAGGCTTTATTAGTTGCAGGATCAATTCCTGTTCGTGGTGCCGCACACTTGTTGGCAAAATTAGCTTGGGGCTTGAACACGCCGGACTGCCATGTAGCTAAGGAGCCAGATGCACTTGAAGAGCTAGACGATGAGGATTGCGTGAACTGATTTCCACCACCTCCGCCTCCACCGCCACATGCTGAAAAAATGCCACATAAAATAGCGGTAACCATCAACCGGGAAACCATAGCGAAAGAATTGAGAGTTGATAGTTTGGAAAAGATTAATTTCACGTTAAATTCCTTAAATATCCTATAAATGTCACTTACGATGTGCCTCCCAAGGAGACACCGGAAAAGTAGCATATGTTTTCCTAAAAAACATGAATGGAGATACCTTCTGCCAAAATAAAAAAGCCCCTGGAAAGGAGCTTTTTCATCAACTTAACCCTCTGATTTTATTTCGCCGAGAGTTTAACGCTGCTTAGGTAAACTTTTTGCTGGCTAATATCCGCCACTTCGCCAATTACGGTAAATTCGCCTTTAGCCAGTATGTCACGAGAAGATGCTCCCACCATCACCTCAAACTTACCGGGCTCCAATACATATTTCAGATCGGTATTGTAAAACCTGCAGATTTCAACCCAAGGCACGAACAACAATGAACAGCATCTCTCGGGATGGAAATTTTTCATGGTTTCGCCCTGTAAAATTAATGGCATTGTTGTTATAAATTTTTTTACAGCTCGGATTTTTTAAGCCACACATAAAAACTGCCAATCACTAGAGTTTATTACTCACATGATTAGCAGTTTAGATTTGCAAAAATAAGGCTAATAAAAAATTAGCCCTTACTGCAATTAACGAATGTAACGGTTGATCGTGTTCTCGTACAATTCTTGACGGCCACTTTGCAATACAATTTCGCCGCCGTTATTGCCGATATCAGCCAATTGTTGCAAGGTTAATTTGCCTTGCTCATAAGCTGCGCCGTTGCCAGCATCGAATGAAGAGTAGCGATCTTTACGCATGGTTTCCAATGGTGATTTTTGAATCAAATCATCAGCAATCAACAATGCGCGTGCGAATGTGTCCATGCCGCCAATGTGGCCGTAAAACAAATCGATAAAGTCTGGAGAGTTACGACGAGCTTTAGCGTCGAAGTTTACGCCGCCGCCTTGCAAGCCACCGCTGCGCAACAACACCAACATCATCTCAACAGTTTCGTTGATGTTGTAAGGGAACTGATCAGTATCCCATGCATTTTGATAATCACCGCGGTTAGCATCCAATGAACCCAACATGCCAGCGTTTGCAGCTGCTTGCATATCGTGACACATAGTGTGACCAGCCAAAGTAGCGTGGTTGGTTTCAAGATTTAATTTAAAATCTTTATCCAAACTGTGATGACGCAAGAAACCAATTACCGTTTCAGCATCGAAATCGTATTGATGCTTTGAAGGTTCCATTGGTTTTGGCTCAATGAAGAAAGTACCTTTAAAGCCTTGGCCACGCGCATAATCACGAGCGATAGTTAAGAAGCGCGCCATATGATCTTGTTCGCGTTTCATGTCTGTGTTTAGCAAGCTCATATAACCTTCACGGCCGCCCCAAAACACGTAATTCTCGCCGCCCAATGCGATAGTTGCATCCAGGGCATCTTTCAATTGCGCACCAGCGTAAGCAAGCACATTAAAATCTGGATTGGTAGAAGCACCATTCATGTAACGTGGATTAGAGAACAGGTTTGCTGTGCCCCACAATAATTTCACGCCAGAATCTTTTTGCTTTTGTTTTGCGTATTCAACAATTGATTGCAAACGCTTGGAAGTTTCTGCACGAGTGCTACCTTCGTCAACCAAGTCGATGTCATGGAAACAGTAATAAGGTGTGCCGAGTTTGGTGATGAATTCAAATGCAGCATCCATTTTGTCTTGCGCGCGACCAATCGCATCAGCATTGCTAGACCATGGGAAAATTTTGGTGCCTGGACCGAAAGGATCGTGACCTGCGCCGTTAAACGTGTGCCAGTAGGCGGTAGCAAACTTGAAATGATCTTTCATAGCTTTGCCAGCAACAATACGATTTTCATCGTAGTATTTGAATGCTAATGGATTATCTGAATCCGCGCCTTCAAACGCGATCTTACCAACGCCGGGAAAATATTCTTTGCTACCAAGAACAATACTCATGATGTTTAACCTCGTTTTTTTGTAAAAAAAGTTGATGATTTGAAAAATAACTGATTTATTAAACTGCTAACTATTTTTGTAATTTTTTATTTATGCCTTGGGCAACAAAGCCACCCAATGTTGATACGCATCCTGATATTGAGCTGACAGCGCTTGCTTCGGTTCAACCACATCCAATCGGGTCAATCCACTAAACGCTTCTTTCGGCGATGCATAAAAACCACTGCCAATTGCAGCAGCGCGAGCAGCACCTTCAGCACCATCCGTTTCAAATAATTCCACTGCTGCCTGAGTAGTGTTTGCAAATGCTTGCGTGAATACATCACTCAAAAACATATTCCCTTTACCAGCGCGCACTACATCGCAACTGCCACCTAAAGATTTCAACACATCGAAACCTTGATTGAGCGAAAACACTATGCCTTCCTGTGCAGCTCGCACCATATGACCGAGACCGTGGCGATTAAAATCAAGGTTGCGCAATTGCGCTCCGATATTTTGATTTTGAAAAATTCGCTCGGCGCCATTGCCAAATGGATGGAAGACTAAACCTTCGCTGCCAATCGCAACTTGATCGGCAAGGCCATTCAACAATGGATAAGATGGCGTCGCGCCCGATTGACCCAAGGTTTGGCGCAGCCACGAATACAAACGACCGCATCCATTTACGCACACTAAAACGCCATTGCGTTTTTGCTCGGCGGTGCTCGTCACGTGCAAAAATGTATTCACTCGGGAATCAACATCCGCTGCAGGCTTATCGGTTACACCGTAAATAACACCAGATGTTCCTGCGGTCGCTGCAACTTCGCCGGGTTCAAGTACGTTTAAGCTAAACGCATTGTTAGGTTGATCGCCACTGCGATAGCAAACTTTTACATTTGTGTTCAAACCCAAAGCGGCAGCAACATCTGCTTTGACTGTGCCTTGAATACCAAAACTTGGAACAATATTAGGAATGACAGATGAATCAATTTCCCAATGATTTAATAATTCAGTTGCAACGCGATTTTCTTTAAAGTCCCACAAAGTACCTTCAGATAAACCCGACGCAGTTGTGGTAATTTCGCCTGTTAATTTCATAGCAATGAAATCGCCTGGCAACATTATTTTGTGAATTCTGCTAAAAATTTCTGGCTGATTTTTTTGCACCCAACGCAATTTTGCGGCGGTGAAATTGCCAGGAGAATTCAGTAGATGACCAAAACAATAATCGGTTCCCAATTCCGCTAGCGCCGCATTGCCGAGCGGAACCGCGCGGCTGTCGCACCAAATAATGGACGGACGCAAAACTTGCTGCTTTGCATCAACAACGACCAAGCCATGCATTTGATAAGAAATGCCGATCGCCTCGATTTGCTTGCTATCGAATTTGCCGCTGGCAAATAATTTGGCAGCGCCTTGTTTTATGCAATCCCACCAAACTTCAGGATCTTGTTCGGCAAAGCCTACTTCCGGGCTGGCAATAGCAAGCTCAGATTCAGGGTATGAAACCGCCCCAAGAGACTTACCGGTTTTACCATCAAGCACAGATAATTTGGTTGAAGAGCTGCCAACATCGATACCTAAAAACAACATAATGAATCTCTTTGAAGTGAAATAACGGAGGTACAACGTCCATTCGTCGACAAGCTAATATTGAACTTATGGATGCTTATTGTTGTGATATGTATAGCATATCTTATTGTCCAATTGACAACAACCCAAAAGGACATAGTTTGCCTGTTATTTTTCTTATAGACAATTAGTTGATGATCGCTACAATGAACCCGCGAGACCAGTACTAGAGCGCGTCCAGTGCCATTTTTACAAAATATTACATAATCGCTTTAGAATCGACCTTAACGCCCACTTGCCTAGGAATTTCCTGTGCCAAACATCGCTACGCCTCCGATCAGCCATGTAGAACCTTTAAATTTGCCACAGAACGTTATTAAAGCGCTATCCATCGACAACCTAGTTTTCGGGCTCGATGAAGATGAGCTAAAGATATTGCTGGTAAAGCAAACTGACCCAATGCATGAAGGGAAATGGGCGTTACCCGGCGGCTGGATTCGCTACGACGAAAACCTGCGCGATGCAGCTTATCGCTTATTGGAAGAATTGACTGGCGTTAAGCAGCTTTACCTCGAACAACTTAAAACTTTTGGCCGCGTAGATCGTTTTCCTACCGAACGTGTTGTGACTATCGCCTACTATGCGCTGGTGAGTGCCGAACATTATTCGCTCGTAGCGGGACAAAGCGCGGCTGATGTTAGCTGGCAGAGCATTAGTGCATTGCCCGAATTGATTTATGACCACGCAGAAATTATTGCTTACGGCATGAAGTTTCTGCAACACCAGGTTTGCCATCAACCGATTGGTTTTAACTTGTTGCCAGAGAAATTCACGCTGCTACAGCTGCAAGCACTTTACGAAGCGATTCTTAACACCAAGCTCGATAAGCCCAACTTCCGCCGTAAAATCATGAAGATGGATTTATTAACGCCCTGCAACGAGAAGCAACAAGGCGTTCCGCACCGCGCAGCCAATCTTTACCGCTTTGACCCGGAAACCTATAAGCAGCTTACTGAAAGCGGCTTTTCTTTCGAAATCTAATGTTCATCTATAAAAACGCGAAACGTAAAGGTTTCGCGTGACCTCCTCCAGACTTGCTTTTCAAATCCCTATTCAGACATATAGTCAAATAAACCATATTGGTTTACCATGCTTCGGCAGCTTTGCAATATTGGCCTCTGAAGCCGTGTTCTTGCTGGAAAACAGATAACGATAAGCGAGCTTTTGCAACCCAAGCCATATGCTACTCACGCAGCCTTATGGTAAGGTCGCGCATCCTTTTGGCATTCAGCAAAAGGAAACTTCACCGACAGCAATATCAACATAATTTTAAATAAACTCATAATTTAAAAAACAGGTATCACCATGCATTCATCATCTTCGACAAACGAGGTCGGCATCTCGTTAGCACCTAATGAGAGGAACATGACCTCCATTATTTTGATCAGCATCATCGCCACCATCGGCGGTTTTTTGTTTGGCTTTGACAGCGGCGTGGTAAACGGAACTGTCGAAGGTATCACCCTCGCATTCAACATCCCGCACGGAGCCGTTGGTACAGTAGTAGCGTCGATTTTGATTGGCTGCGCCATTGGTGCTTTCTTTGCGGGAACCTGGGCAGATTCTTACGGCCGCCGCGGCATATTGCTGTTAGCTGCTGCACTTTTTATTCTGTCATCATGGGGCGCTGGCGTTTCGTCCTCAACGCTTGAGTTTGTGATTTATCGCTTTATCGGCGGCCTTGCGATTGGCGCTGCCAGTATTATCTGCCCCGCTTATATCAGCGAATTAGTGCCTGCAGAATTGCGCGGAAAATTAAGCTCAATCCAGCAGATCGCGATTATCTCTGGATTAACGGCTGCAGCCTTAAGCAATTACTTTCTAGCCACTTCTGCTGGCTCAGCGGTAAATGAACTTTGGTTGGGTTACACCTCATGGCGTTGGATGTACTGGGTCGGCATCATTCCCGGTGCAATATTTTTAATAACCTTGTTAACGATTCCAGAAAGCCCACGCTATTTAGTAAGCAGCGGTAAGAAAGACAAGGCCATTTCGGTACTCACCAAACTTTACGGTGCAGCCGCCGCTAAAAGAACTACCGATGATATCTATGACTCTTTGGCGCACGACCATAAACCCGCGTTTTCTGATTTGATCGATAAAAACAAAAAACGTATTCGCCCGATTGTATGGATTGGTATTGGCTTGGCAGTGTTGCAACAATTTGTAGGCATTAACGTAGTGTTTTACTACGGCGCTGTACTCTGGCAAGCGGCAGGATTCTCTGAAAGCGATTCATTGGCAATCAGCGTTGTATCAGGCGTAGTGTCTATTGCAGCTTGTTTCATCACCTTCTTCTTGGTCGATAAAATTGGTCGCAAGCCTTTGTTATTGATCGGCTCAGTCGGCATGACCATCACATTGGCATTAGTTGCCTACGCGTTCGCAGGCGCACCGCTTGATGACAAAGGCCATTTAATCCTCAGCGGGTCTACCGGCATGCTCGCGTTAATTTCAGCCAACCTTTATGTGATTTTCTTTAACATGTCATGGGGCCCCGTCGTATGGATTATGTTGGGCGAAATGTTCCCCAACCAAATTCGCGGCACAGGTTTGGCGGTTGCCGGTTTTGCCCAGTGGATTGCTAACTGGACAATCACAACGACCTTCCCAATTCTGTTGGCATCGTCACTCGGTTTGGCGGGTGCTTACAGCATCTACGCGTTCTTTTCGCTCTTCTCTATTTTCTTCATCATCTGGTGGGTAAAAGAAACCAAAGGTGTAGAACTTGAACAGATGGAAGGCTAATTTGCCAAGCATCCATCACACAAAAAAGGCCGCAGAAATGCGGCCTTTTTTTATTTTTATACTCATAAAAAACAAAGCTCATTCAGTTGTCGACGCTACCATATTCGCTGTAAATAATTCCTTACACTTTTGCCAATCAAACATGTATACAAGCATCGATTTCTTATGGTGTAATTAACCATAACAGCTCAACCATAAAAATAATCGGAATTTTCATGCTCAGCACTAAAGCTAATTCTTCCAAGCAACTTTATGAAAACAGGCGATCTATTCATAAGGCAATCTAATACGAATAAGCCATTTTTAAACACATTTAAAGCGAGCTAACCCTGTATGAAATTTTCCGCGTTCATCACTTTGTTTTGTGGACTGCTGCTGAGTTTTAACTGCTTAAGCTCAACAGCGTCAAGCAATGCAACGGCAATTTTTTATAGCTTCAGTTACCTGGGTAAAGATTCTGTTTTTAATTCCCCATTAGCAGACGGTGAATTTCAAAATCCAATTCTTGCAGGATTTTTCCCAGACCCGAGCATCGTAAGAGTTGATGAAGATTATTATCTCGTAAACTCTTCATTTTCCTACTCACCCGGCGTACCTATTTTTCACAGTAAAGATTTAGTGCATTGGGAATCGCTCGGCCATATTCTGGTGACGCCCAAACAATTACCCTTAAAAGGCCAGCAAGTATCGCGCGGTATTTATGCGCCCACCTTGCGTTATCACCAAGGAATATTTTATTTAATTACCACGTTGGTAGACGTACGCGGAAATTTTATTGTAACTGCAACCAATCCTGCTGGCCCTTGGTCTGACCCTATCGAAATACCGGACGTCGGTGGAATTGATCCAGATATTTTCTTTGACGATGATAGTCGCGTTTACATAACGCACAATGACTCGCCTATAGGCCAACCTTTGTATCAAGGTCATCGCGCCATATGGCAATGGGAACTCGATTTAAAAACACAAAAAATAATTAAAAATTCCGGCCACGTTATTGTGAACGGTGGAGCTGATATCAGCAAAAAGCCGGTATGGATTGAAGGCCCACATATTTACAAAATAAAAGGTTGGTATTATTTAATTTGCGCTGAAGGCGGCACTGAAACCAATCACTCAGCCGTTGTATTTCGTGCACGCAGTTTAAAAGATAAATTTGTAGCTTACGAAGGCAACCCTATATTAACCCAACGGGATTTAGATGCGGGCCGAGAAAACCCCATCAGCAATATTGGCCATGCGGATTTGGTGCAAACCAAAGAGGGCGAATGGTGGGCAGTATTTTTAGGCACACGCCCTTACGATAAACAATACTTCAATACTGGCCGCGAAACCTTCTTGCTACCGGTCAGCTGGAAAAATGAATGGCCTGTTATTCTAGAAAAGGGAAAATCAGTTCCTTACCAGTTAACCGCTCCAGCAATTGCAAAAACACTCAAAAATGTAGCGTCAACCACAGGTAATTTTTTATGGCAGGATAAGTTTTCCACTGAAAAACTATTACCCGAATGGAACACATTAGGGACTGTGAAAAAGCCGTGGTATCAATTAGATTCAAAAAATAATGAGTTGCGAATAGCAGCATTGGAAAACCGCCTATCAAGTTTAGCGCAACCCGCTTTCATTGGCCGCCGCCAACAACACACGCATTTTGATGCGAAAACTGAATTGCAATTACCAACATCGGAAAAATTCTCTGCCGGTATTGCTGCCTTTCAAAGTGAAGCATCTCATTATTATTTTGCAGTTGACCGCAAAGGCAATAGCTACCGATTATTTGTAGAGCAAACGAATAAAGCCACACCTAAAATTTTAACAAGTATCGTGCTCGATAAAAAAATGTTAACCCAAAATATCATTCTAGGTATTGAAGGCAACGCAGGAACAATAGACTTTTATTACCACGACAAAACCGGACAGCGCATAGACATACTTAAAAATTCAGACGCCAAAATATTAAGTACTGAAGTTGCAGGTGGTTTTGTCGGAACTTATTTGGGAATGCATGCACGTGCTGAATAGTTCAGTTTCACTTCACAATAACTCATTGATAACAACAAGCAATAAAAGGTGACGACATCATGAATTCTAAAAAATCCTTGCGGCTGAGCGTTGCGCTCTGTGCAATACTCTTATGTGTGAGTTCCTTTAGTTACGCGCTTGGCGAAAAGTCCTACCTAAGTTCTTCAGCGAAATCTGGCGATGTTATTTTAGTCGATGCTAAAAGCACAGCCACACTCTATGTAGATGAAAAAGATTTCCCCGGTGTAATACGCGCTGCAAAAAATTTACAGAGCGATATCGAAAAAGTTACCGCGAAAAAGCCATCGCTTACGCAAGATGTCGACAGCATAAAAAACCAAGCACTTATCATAGGCACCTTAGGCCGCAGCGCTTTGGTTGATCAACTTATTGCCAGCAAAAAAATTGATGTGAGCGGCATTAAAAATCAATGGGATGCCTACCAAATATCCGTAGTACAAAACCCAACTGCAACTATTAAGCAAGCGCTCGTGATTGTTGGCAGCAACAAACGCGGTACCAGTTACGGTATTTATGATCTCGCCGAACAAATTGGCGTGTCACCCTGGTATTGGTGGGCAGATGTTCCTGCCAAGAAAAAAACGTCGCTCATTATCGCAAAAAATACACATGTACAAGAAATGCCTAAAGTTAAATATCGCGGAATTTTCCTCAACGATGAAGCACCGGCACTCACCAATTGGGTGGTAAAAAACTACGGCAATTACAATCACAATTTTTACGAACATGTGTTTGAATTATTGCTGCGCTTAAAAGCCAATTATTTATGGCCCGCCATGTGGAATAATTCATTCAATGTCGATGATCCACTTAATATGCAATTAGCAGATGAGTATGGAATTGTGATGAGCACATCGCACCATGAACCCATGATGCGTGCACATAAAGAATGGGGCGAAGATAAAGGCAAATGGGATTATCACAACAACAAAAATGTTTTATATCCCTTCTGGAAAGGCGGAGTTGAACGCAACAAACCTTACGAAAGTGTAATCACGGTTGGAATGCGTGGCGATGGCGATGAGCCCATGTCGGAAGGTGAAAATATTTCCTTGCTCGAAAATATCGTAAAAGACCAACGTGAAATTATTAGCAATGTATTTAACACACCTGCAGCGCAAGTGCCGCAGGTGTGGGCGCTCTATAAAGAAGTTCAAGGTTATTACGACAAAGGGATGCGCGTTCCTGATGATGTGACACTACTGTGGTGTGATGACAACTGGGGCAACATTCGCAGACTCCCAACACCTGAAGAACGTAAACGTGCTGGCGGCGCAGGAATTTATTATCACTTTGATTACGTGGGTGGCCCACGTTCTTATCGTTGGATCAATACTATTTCTATCGCAAAAATCTGGGAACAAATGAATCTCGCCTACCAGTATGACGCGAATAAAATCTGGATTGTTAACGTGGGTGATTTAAAACCCATGGAATATCCCATCGAATATTTTTTGCGTATGGCGTGGAACCCGGAGCAATGGCCAAAAGAGCGAATTCCTGAATACAGCAAGTTATGGGCAGAGCGTGAATTTGGTGCTGAACACGCGACAGAAATTGCAGAATTAATGACGGGGTACACTCGCCATAATTTACGTAGAAAACCAGAGCTGCAAGATGAAAAAACTTACAGCCAATTAAATTACGATGAAGCTAATCGCGTTACTACCAATATTAAAAATCTTCGCGCTAAAGCCGAAGCGCTTTACGCAAAAATGCCTGCGGATTCGCGCGATGCATTTTTTCAACTAGTACTTCATCCCGTAAAAGCCAGCGCCATCATTACTGAAATGTATGACATGGTCGGTAAAAATCATTTATATGCAGAACAGGGTCGTGTTTACGCGAATAGTTACGCGGACAAAGCGCGCGCATTATTTAAAGCTGATGCGGATTTGCAAAAACAATATGACACCGAGTTGAGCAACGGCAAGTGGGAACACTTTATGGATCAGCCGCACATCGGCTATACCAACTGGAATAACCCGCCTGCCAATACGATGCCCCTGCTCTATGATGCACCTCCGCACAACGCGGCTGATATGGGCGTCGCCATAGAAGGCAATCAATCTGCATGGCCGCAACAAGCGTCATCGGTTTGGCCCCATAAAGGTTCATACGAGCTTGCACGTTTTGACCGCTATGGAAAACAAGTTCGCACCATAGAAGTTTTCAATAAAGGCACAGAACCTTTCAAATTTTCTGCAAAAGCTAGCGCTCCCTGGATAATTTTACATTACACTAGTATACAAGTAGAATCGTCGCAGCTGATCCAAGTCTCTATCGATTGGAACAAAGCACCGAAATCCGGATTACTTACTGGGAGTGTAAGCGTCACGGGAACTGGTTATGGCGGAGCCTCTGTTGCAGTGAGTGCAATCAACAATGATCTTGCTCCCAAGAACTTTAAGGGATTTTTAGAAGCCGATGGTTATGTAGCGATTGAAGCTGAGCATTTTAGTAAAGCGCAAGCTGCTGCGGGATATCGGTGGGAACGAATTCCCGAGCATGGCCGCAATTTATCGTCTATGTCAGTGTCTCCTGTTACGGACAATGTATTTGACGTGAGTAACGCGCCTTACCTGGAATATAAAACTTATATTTTTAGCACCGGCAAAGTCAGCGTTGATAGTGTATTTGCACCCAGCTGGCCATTTGCGCCGGGCCACGGGCTGCGTTATGCAATTGCTATCGACGATGAAACACTACAAGTTATCGACATAGTAAAAGATATGAGTGATGCAGCTTGGGAAGAGTCGGTTCGAAGCGAAATGCGAGTAGGCACTAGCTCGCACAACCTAGGTAAAGCGGGCGAGCATCGTGTAAGAATTTATGCATTGGACCCCGGATTAACACTCGAAAGGATTGTGATAAATACTGGCGGATTATTGCCAAGTTATTTAGGGCCAGCGGAAAGCCCATTACAAAAATAGTTATTCATTTTTTAAAACTTGCTTTAAAAAATGAATAAAAATCTCCATGGGCAGCAGTTGATTTCTGCTGCCATTTTTATACAAATTTTATCGCAGGTTTGAGTAGTACAGATGAAAATTATTGAAGCCAAAGTCATTGTTTCATGCCCTGGAAGAAATTTTGTCACGCTAAAAATTGTAACTGATCAAGGCATCTACGGTATTGGAGATGCCACACTCAATGGCCGCGAACAAGCTGTCGTCGCTTATCTTGAAGATTATTTAGTACCCGCATTAATTGGACGCGACCCACAACAAATTGAAGACATCTGGCAATTTTTTTATCGCGGTGGTTATTGGCGTCGCGGGCCCGTCGGTATGACCGCATTGGCAGCAATCGATGTCGCGCTCTGGGATATTAAAGCGAAAGCCGCAAACATGCCGCTCTATCAATTGCTAGGTGGCCGCAGTCGTGACCGCATACTTGCCTACACGCACGCGAATGGCAAAGATTTGGAATCCACATTGCAGGCAGTCGAAAAAGCAAAAGCAAAAGGCTACAAAGCAATTCGCGTGCAATCCGGAATTCCAGGCATTGCTAAAACCTACGGTGTTTCAACATCGCAAAAAAATTACGAACCTGCTGATGCAGATTTGCCGTCCACTGAAGTGTGGTCCACTGAAAAATATTTAAATTTTGTTCCAGAACTATTTGCAGCAGTGCGTAAAGAATTTGGCAACGAAATACATTTATTACATGATGTTCACCATCGCCTAACGCCCATTGAAGCAGCGCGTTTAGGAAAAGATTTAGAACCCTATCGGCTTCTCTGGATGGAAGACGCGGTGCCTGCTGAAAATCAGGAATCGTTTAAATTAATTCGTCAACACACTACAACGCCACTCGCTGTTGGAGAAGTTTTTAACAGCATTCACGACTGCCGCGAATTAATTCAAAACCAACTAATTGATTACATTCGTACCACCATCGTACATGCAGGCGGCATTACTCACGTGCGTCGTATTGCGGATTTCGCAAGCCTCTTCAACGTGCGCACTGGCTTTCATGGCGCAACGGATTTATCACCGGTTTGCATGGGTGCCGCATTGCATTTTGATTATTGGGTACCAAATTTTGGTATTCAGGAACACATGGCGCATAACGAATTAACTGAAGAAGTTTTTTCGCATGCCTATCAATTTAACGACGGATTTTTTACGCCAGGCGAGGCGCCAGGTCACGGTGTAGATATCGACGAAGCGCTCGCTGCAAAATATCCCTACCAACGCGCTTGTTTGCCAGTAAATCGTTTGGAAGATGGAACTTTGTGGCATTGGTAATTTTTTGGATTAGGTAATTTGTGGCGCAGGTAAATATGTCTACTACAATAAGTTTTAACAAAAACAAAAGAGGCCAATAATGATGAAAAATTTTAAAAAAATTACACTCGCAAGTGTTATATCCAGCTCGCTATTTTTATTTGCTTGTCACGAAAAAAAAGCTGAAGCCCCTGTAGCCACAGAAACAGCTGCCAGTTCAGTTGCCGCAGCCGTTGAGAAAAAACCTGAATTTGTTTCAGAGCCATTGGTTACGAATATTTACACTGCCGATCCATCTGCACATGTGTTCAATGGAAAAATTTATATTTATCCATCGCACGATATTGAATCGGGCATTCCACAAAACGATAACGGCGATCACTTCAACATGAAGGATTTCCATGTTCTGTCGTTGGATGCAATTGGCGGCCCAGTTACCGACAACGGTGTTGCATTGGACATTAAAGATATTCCATGGGCAGGTCGTCAACTCTGGGCACCAGATGCCGCTGAAAAAGATGGCAAATATTTTTTATATTTCCCCGTTAAAGATAAGCAGGATATTTTTCACATAGGCGTCGCCACTGGCGATTCACCCACCGGCCCATTCAAACCTGAAGCCACACCAATTTCAGATAGTTTCAGTATCGACCCTGCAGTATTTAAAGATAGCGATGGCAGTCACTACATGTATTTCGGCGGAATCTGGGGCGGGCAATTACAACGCTGGGCGACCGGTGCTTACAATGCTGCAGATACTTATCCAGATAACGACAAGCCAGCGCTCTCACCAAAAGTTGCCAAACTCAAAGACAATTTGTTGAGCTTTGCAGAAAAACCGCACGACGTTCAAATTCTCGATAAAGACGGCAAGCCACTCACCACCGGCGATAACAGCCGCCGCTTTTTCGAAGCATCCTGGTTGCACAAATATAACGGTAAATATTATTTCTCCTACTCAACCGGCGACACTCACAACATCGCCTATGCTATTGGCGATAATCCCTACGGCCCTTTCACTTACCAAGGTGTAATTTTGGAGCCAGTGCTGGGCTGGACCAACCATCACTCTATTGTTGAATTCCAGGGCAAATGGTATTTGTTCTACCACGACAGTTCACTATCGGGGGGCCAAACTCATTTACGTAGCGTGAAAGTTGCCGAGCTACATTACAATGAAGATGGCACTATCCAAACCTTAAGTGCATTTAAAAAATAATTTTGCCGTTAGTTAAAGAAAAAAAGCCCAGCCAAAAAGCTGGGCTTTTTTATTTTCGTCAGACGTATGCGAATTTAAGAACTTTCCTGTATTTGACATTAGTTAGCTGCTTTGCAAAGATGCTCCGGCCAGTAAAAATATTACTTAATAACCAATAACAATGAGGTAATTATTATGTCAGCTCGCCGATTTTCTCTTTTTTATCTTGTCTCATTTGCGGCAACATTTTCTCTTTTAAGCTTACAAACCGTTTTCGCAGCGGATACCCCCAATAACAAACTTAATTATTTAATAAACGGCGATTTAGTTAACGGCTGGAGTTTGCAGCTGGGCGACCCCGCAAACTGGTCTACATCTGTTACTAATCGCACCGGCGAATCAGCCAGCGGCAAAGTCAAAGTAGAAACCAATGATCGCAATGCCAAAGGTGACGCGTTAAAAGTTACTTGGGATAAAAAACCCGGGCAAGGCAACTTGGGCATTTACGGCGGCTCGGTAGATCTTTCAAATTTAGAAAATGATGGCGCACTTTTTATTGAGATAAAAGTGATTACCCCTCCCAGCGGAAATGTCACCATAGGTATGGATTGTGGTTATCCCTGCGGCGGCAAAGTATCGGTTAGCAAAAACCTCAAGAAACTCAAACGAAACGAATGGGATATGTTGCCTATTCCGCTAAATTGCTTCACTAAAGAAGGCTTGGATATCAAAAAAGTTATCGGACCATTCACCATGAGCACTGATGGCAAACTGCAAATTGAACTTGGCGAGATTAAGATATTAAAACTTGCGGAAGGTGATCTCGGCTGTAAAACACCTTAGATTCCCAGCACCATTCGCCCTGCTCAAATCACCTAAAAGCCGAGCCAGAAATGGCTTGGCAACACAGAATTATTATCCATGCCTCATGCCATTACCGAGATAGCCGCGCCAACTCCAGAACAATTTCGCAATGAAATAATTCCGCGTGGAAAACCCATTGTTATACGAGGTCTCGTTAGGGATTGGCCTATCGTCCAATACGCTAAACAAAGTCCGTTAGCATTTTGCCAATATCTGATGCAGTTTGATCGCGGCCAGGAATTCAATACTGCTATTGGGCCATCATCTACCGAGGGAAGAATTTTTTATAATTCAGATATGAGCGGGCTTAACTGTCGGTTTGAACAAAAAAAACTGGAAGCATCACTCAGGTTTTTACTCGACAATATCAACGAGAACCCGGCACCTTTGTTAGCGATACAATCCATTCAAGTGCCGCGTTTTTTAGCGGGCCTTGAACGTGAATTGCCGATGCCATTAGTGCCCGTTAATACCGAGCCTCGCATTTGGATTGGAGGAAAAACGACGGTGGCGGCACATTATGACCCGTCTGAAAATATTGCTTGTTGTATTGCAGGGCGACGCCAATTCACGCTCTTTCCAACCGAGCAAGTTGGTAATTTATATATTGGTCCTTTCGAGTTTACACCTTCTGGAACAACTGTAAGCATGGTAAATTTTGATAAGCCGGATTATGAAAAGTTTCCCCGCTACAAAGAAGCGGAAGACGCGGCCTATACCGCATTACTTGAGCCTGGCGACGCTATTTACATTCCTTATTTATGGTGGCATCACGTTAAAGCACTGGATGGTATTAATGCCCTGATGAATTATTGGTGGAATGGAAAACAAAAAAATGCCGGCACAGATCCTTCATTAACTCTATTGTTAGGCATGCTCAGTGTTCGAGATCTGCCAAAACATCAACGTGAAGCATGGCAAAAATTATTTGAATTTTATATTTTTTCTGAGCAACAATCTGCCGAACATATTCAGACGTTGCGACAAGGAATACTGGGAAATACAAACGAAGATAAATCGGCGAGTTTAAAACAAACAATTATCAAGGCTTTAAGCAGAACAATTTAACGTGTCAAAAATGTATTGAGTGTTAATCGCCCTAATTTTGGATCAGCGTTAAATTGAAAGTCTTTGCTGATATTGCCAGAATGAAGACTGGTGCTTCTATACATAACGAGGCGGTTAAATGCAGATGGCACCGAATATATTTGCTCAAACAGTTCGTTACTACCATTCATATATTCGCGTTTTATTTTTCCCTGATGCAAAGATTTTAATAAAGTGTCCATATAGATCGTTCGACGCTCTGTATCAACAAACTCAAAACCCGTTTCTTTATGACGATAAAGAGAAGTTCCACCAAAACGCGAATCACATAAATAATAGACCGATGCAAGGTCTGTCATTTGATCAGAATCAAAATGGGGAACAGCTTGCTCTGGCTTCAGTTTTCCTGGAGGAGTCGTAATGAGCGAGAATAAGGAAAATAACCGCGAAATAGCACCTTCATCTCCGAAGGTATTAAAAATAATCGGCCTTAAATATTCAGAAATTGCGATTAAATATTCTTCTGGAGCCTGCATTCGGAAGCCAGGATAAAAAGTATCTACCGCACTAAATGAAGAGTTTTCGCAACAAAAATCGACCAATAACTGTGGTTGAGCAAGAAAATTATCCACAATGAGTACAGGTTGTTTTTCCTCTCCCACAATGTG
The DNA here is from genome assembly GCA_004172865.1 of Gammaproteobacteria bacterium. Taxonomy (GTDB): domain Bacteria; phylum Pseudomonadota; class Gammaproteobacteria; order Pseudomonadales; family Cellvibrionaceae; genus Cellvibrio. The sequence continues at coordinate 113,364 of SEBV01000002.1, forward strand.
GATTTGGTAGGAAAAATTCGGATGCAAATTAAACAAGGCTCACTCCCGTAAACCAAAGCTGTTAAGCATGCTTCATCATCGCCGATGCACAATTGTCACGTATAAAATCTGCGTGTTTAGGCATACTATTCAAACGATTCTGGATACCGGATCTAATTTTTGTCAGGCGCAAACGCAATTCATCATCTGAAATTGAATCGGCCACTGGGTGATACGCCTCCGGCATAAACCCTTGACCAGCTAACACTGAAAACCAACTATTCTCTTTAAAAAGTTCATTCAAAGGAACCATCATTTCGCCGCGCGCACGGAAAGTATCCAACTTTTCCTGCAAGCGATCTGGAATGGGCATATTTTTAACGTAGCGCCAGAACTCAGTATCTTCACGCTCGGTTATTTTATAATGCGCAATCAGGAAATCTTTAATATCGTCATATTCCCAATGCATCTCATCATTAAATCGCTTAATCAGCAATTCATTAAATCCATCGCGTGGAAACATTGTCAGCAGCTTTGCGATAGTCACCTGCACCAAATGAATACTTGTAGATTCCAGCGGCTCTAAAAATCCACTTGCTAAACCTATGGCCAGGCAATTTTTATCCCAACACTTTTTGCGAGCCCCCGTTACAAATTTCAGGACTCGTGGTTCAGCACGAGGTGCACCATCCAAACGAGACATCAGCTTACTGGTCGCCTCATCCTCACTGATAAAATTGTTACAAAATACGTAGCCGTTTCCGGTTCTATGTTGCAAAGGAATTCGCCATTGCCAACCAGCTTCTTGCGCTGTTGCTCGAGTGTAGGGCAATAGCTCGCCCGCACTTTCACAGGGAACAGCAACGGCGCGATTTACCGGTAACCAATGACTCCAATCGTGATATCCAGCTTTCAGGGTTTCCTCAATAAGCAACCCGCGAAACCCCGAACAATCAATAAAAAAATCACCCTTAACTTCTACACCCGATTCCAATACCACAGACTCAATATACCCGGTTGTTGGGTTTTGCTTTACTTGTGTGATCTTACCTTCTTGTCGAATTACGCCACGTTTCTCGCTGTACTTTTTCAAATAGGCAGCGTACAAACCAGCATCAAAGTGATACGCGTAATTAATCGGCGGGAGAATAGCGGGCCCTCTTTCATGATCTGTTTTCATGAACTTGCAACTGAGAGCCGCTTCTGTTTCTATATTAAATTTGGAAAAATCCAGGTTGCCACCTTCATTTTTCCAACGCTGCCAAAAATGCGAGAAAGTGACACCATCCATATCGACACCCATTAGTCCGAAAGGATGAAAATAACTGCTGCCGATATTTTTCCAGTTAACAAATTCAATGCCGAGTTTAAAAGTCGCATTGGTTTCTCTCACAAACTCAAATTCATTAATCTCCAGCACCTTATTAAAGAACATGATCATAGGAATGGTTGCTTCGCCCACTCCTACAGTGCCAATTTGGTCTGATTCAACGAGTGTGATGTCGTAATTTTGGCAACCCATTACTTTAGAGAGCGCTGCGGCGGTCATCCAACCGGCTGTGCCACCGCCGACGATAACAACTTTGCGTATGGTGTTTTTATTCATTATATAGGCCATCCAATTAGAGCGTCATTTCAGTGTAAGACTGCAATAACGGCATTTTTTCGACTTCTGTTTTTATGTAAGTTAGCAACTGTTGAAATTTAGACATCAACTCATCATCTGGAATCTTGTCGATCAGCGCATCCAAGTTTGAAGTACTTAACTGATTCCCAACAAACAATGCCAGCCAATCTTCTGGAATAAAAACATCATCCTCCATTTGGGCGATAACCCCGCGCGATTTAAACAAATCAATTCGGTAAGCTAAAGTGTCGGGAACAGTTTGTGCTCGAGCCGCATCCCAAAACGCGTCGCCAAAACGCTTGTTAAGCTTGTACCTTGCGAGCAAATAGTCACGCACGCTTTCCATTTGTTTATTCATGGAGCGATTGAAGATTGCAGCCTCGGCCGCGCAATCTGTATATTGTGGTAGAAGTCCACGCAGGGCGGATAGCCCTAAATGCAAACTGAGTAGATGCGTTCCATCCAGAGGCTCAAGATTAGTAGCGGCTGAACCAAGGGCAATACAATTTTTAACCCATGGATTGGGGCGATGATTGGCTGCAAATAGAGTTTCAACTGGATTGAAAAGTTTCATTCCTATGCTAGCTGACACTCGCTCTAAAACGTCTGATGTTTTTCCATGTTTCGATGAGCAAGCAATGTTAATCGTTGTTTTATTCAAGAGTGGGTATATGCCAACCCAGCCGGCTTTAAATGCGCTAATTTGATTAAATGCAGGTAAGGGCGTGAGTTTAGGGGCAGATGCAACAATGAGCCTGTCCACTGGAAAAGCAGATGCCCAACTTTCTACCGCGCCGGATGCTAACTGGTTAATCAACAAAGCTTCATAACCAGAAGCATCTATAAATAAGTCGGCTGTGACTTCAGAGCCATCGGATAAGACTAAAGCACTTATACCTAAATCGCTTTGCTTGACCTGATGTATACCAGTAGCTCTGTGTTTCAATCCAGCAGCAATAGCTGCCTTTGCAATGGTGGCAATATAAGCGCGGGCCTCAAACTGATAACCGCTCGATGCATGGGAAAAAGTGCTTCCCACTTGTTCAAATACAACGTAACGACCTGCCAGCGCTGCTGCCGCACCTACATTAAACGCTTCGAATGGAAGTTTAAGCCCAGAATTAGCCGCTTTCTGCCAGTAGTGATAGAAAGGAACCTGATTAAAATCGACACCAGAACGGTCAAAGCTTTGCATATAGCTTGAGCCATTACCGAACCAGTTGTTGTACCTTTGGCCAAAACTATACATTCCGCCAGATAATCTCAGCAGTGTCTGCTCTTTTGCACCGAGCATATCGTGCAGCAGCCTATGGCTAGGCTGAACGGAAAAAAAATCTCCATCGTTCACGTCTGATGGTAACTCAAGAAACTCTAACTCAATATCCAGTTTATGGGCTGCGATGGTTTTTTGCAGCATGAAAGCTGTGATCCAGCCGTCTGCGTCACGCCCTACAACGACGATTCGTTTTAATGCATTCATGCGTTAATCTCAGGCTTTGGCCGCACAATACTGGTTGATAAACGCTTGATGAGTCGGCGTATCTGCCAATTTAATGTTTATTTTTGTGGAGAGTTTATTCAGTTGTAGAGTGATATCTTCGTCTGCAAGCCCCAGTGCAAACGGGTCAAAGCCCTCTTGAAACCAGCCCTGGCCGATAAATACAGACACCCAGCTTGGCAGTGAAAACAAACCGTAATTGTAGGTATCAACAAAACCTCGACGTTTAAAAATCTCTAATTTTTCGGCCAGGCTTTTAGGAATTTCCATGTTTTTGCAATGCTGCCAAAAATCGCCAAGCGAGCCATCATTGAGTTTGTAGTGCAGAATCAGAAAATCACGGATTCTGGCGTATTCATTATCCATCAGACGGTTGTATTCCTGAATAGCCAGAGAGTTAGACTGTTTGCTGGGGAATAACTTAAGCAAATTTTGAATGGCCACTTGAATAAGATAAATACTTGTTGATTCAAGCGGCTCAAGGAACCCGCTTGATAAACCTATAGCCACACAATTTTTAGTCCATGAATTTTTATAGCGACCGGCCTTAAATTTAATCAGTCTCGCATCCGCAATCGCTTGCTCATTAATAGACTGTTCAAGAGAGTCTAATGCGGATTGTTCGGTGCTGAATTGACTAGAAAAAACATACCCATTGCCGGTTCGGTGTTGCAGAGGAATACGCCATTGCCATCCCGCCGCTTTAGCCGTTGACCGAGTATAAGGGGGAATATCTTCTAATTTAGAGGTAGGTAACGCCCAAGCTCGGTCACAGAGCAACCATGGCGACCAATCTTCAAACTCTTCTCCAAGTTCCTGAGCAAGGAGAAGGGAGCGTAATCCTGAACAATCGACGAAGAAGTCGCCGGATATCTCCTTTCCCGATGCCAATGTCAGGCTCTCAATGTTTCCAGAGACGGCATGTTTTTTTACATTCAGTATTTTGCCTTCAATGCGCCTTACCCCCTGCTTAAGCGCCTCCTGCCTCAAGAAAAGCGCATAAAGAGATGCATCGAAATGGTAAGCATAGGAGTAGGTTGAATTGATGTAGTTACCATCTGAGACAGGAAAGTCAAAACGATGTTTGCGGCCAGCCTCAATGGCGTAAGAATAAGCGCCAATATCGGCAATGCCTTCTTGGCTTCTTACGCGCCCCCAAATTTGGTGGAACTCGTTGCCTTGAATGGCTTCGCCGTGTTTGCCAAAAGGGTGTATGTAGGATGCACCTAGCCTGCCCCAATTAACAAACTCTATACCCAGCTTGAAAGTTGCTTGAGTAAATTTCATCATATCGGACTCGTTGATGCCGACACGATCATTAAATTCTTTAATTTGCGGAAGTGTGGCTTCACCAACTCCTACACTGCCGATTTCTTCAGACTCTACTAGGGTAATTTTACATATTTGGTCGTTCGTAGCATTTGCTAAGGCAACTGCGCTCATCCAGCCCGCTGTTCCACCACCAACAACTATAATTTCCAACGGTTCACGCACTTTCTACACCCCTAAAATAAAAAATGCGCTGCCACTGAGTAGCAGCGCATTTTCATTCGAACACAGCTTAGTATTTCAAACGTAAACCCAATGTGAATCGACGGTCGTTTTGGAACCACGCATTTGGTAAGCGCAAACCACCATCTTTCGAGTCGGTTACTTGTTGAGTTAATACTGTTTTTTCATTCAACAAGTTACTGGCTTGGAATGCAATATCAATATTTTCATTCCAGCTGTACTTGATAGAACCATCTAACTGACCTGATGCTGCTGTCCAAATAGGTACTGACACACAGCAGTCATAGGCTGTTTGCAAGTACTTAGAACGCCAGCTATACGCCAAACGTGCTGCCCATGCATCCTTTTCATACATGAGAACAAAGTTTGCTGAATACTTCGACAGGCCTTCCAATGCATCTACAGCAACGGAATCTGGCGCTTGACCACCATTTGTTCCAGAGCCACCATCACCACCTACGTTACTGATATTGGTGTTGGTAATACCTTTATTATTGACATAGGTAAAGTTGGTTTGAACGCCCAAGCCATTAAATGGATCGGGAAGGAAATCAAAGAAGCGTTGGTAGGCAACCTCTACACCACTAATTTTAGCTCCATCACCATTTACAGGCGCCTTAACTTCAACCTGACGTGACACTCCGTCATTAGTTAATGTTCGGTAATAACTCGACATTTGGATATAGTCATGGAATTGCTTAGCAAAAGCAGTCACAGTGAAAGAACCCACGCTCGCGAAATAATTTTCAATCGAAATATCGATTTGATCCGCTAAAATTGGTTTCAAGTAGGGGTTGTTGGCATCGCCAGTGTATTTGACATTAGCACCAGTTATATTCCCTTGCGCATCTTTAACCCATAAAGGGTCATTAGGATTAGAAGTACTTGGCAAACTAAAGCTTACACCTAAGTAATGCTTGAGGTTACCAATGTCGGGCCTTGACATTGCACGAGAAATTGCCAGACGAGCTTGCCATTCATCTGCAAACTCGTACTTAAAGTTCAAGCTAGGGAGCAGGTTATTGTGAACCACTCGCGATGTGCCAATAACAGCAGCCCCGTTGATGAACTTTTTATCATCCGCAGAAACAAAACAGCCAACAGAAGGCACGAAAACGCCTGTACCTACACCACCAGGACCTTTGACTTCATCAGAGGTACAATCAAGTTGGTTAGTGTATTGCGGGTATGACTCACCACCAGTTGACTCGATTGTGGTACGCACAAAACGTGCACCAACATTACCTGACAAGGGCTTTCCAAACAGATTTAAATCATCGCCGCCAAAGTTTAACTGCGCATAAATCGCGTCAGATTTTTCTGACACCTCATTCATTTCAGCAGGTCTAAAGCAAGTACCAGCAACCTCGTCTGCACGATCACCGGTATTAGAGCAGATAGGATCCCATCCTGTTCCCCCTGTGAGCCCTAAGGCGGATGCCGACATCATGCTTGCCCATTTTTCTCTGTTCTTCAGCAAGTCCATATTGGCCACTACAAATGTGGTATCGCCAACACCTGCTGCAGTTGAAACAGAACCGAAGTTTGATGTCCATTTTCTAAGCGAGTAGAAATCAGTTGGATAGCCCTTAAATGGACCCGGTGACAGTCCATCTATACTAACAGCAGGGCTACTCTGTGTTAGGTTCCAGTATTGCGCAGCGTATTCATGGCACTTATTATCTGCGTCTGTCTGGCCGCTAACACAGCCCGTCCAATCGTTGGAAACGTTTTGCCAGTTGTACTTGGACCAGTTTACGTTTTGTTCGCGATCGGCATAACGCGCACCCACTTTCAATGATTTAGCCCAGCCATTTTCGATGTCGTATTTAACATCCGCTCTGAACGCAAACTCATGGCCTTTGCTGTCTTCAATGTGATCCATGATGTCATGGATAAAGTAGTTGCTTGGGTTGTTATAGACCCCAGGGTTACCGTTGTAGCCACTTGTTAAATTAATATTAGTTGGCACATTCAAGACTAATTTTGGCAGACCGCCTGTCAAATCAATGTCTGGATTCGTATAAGTATTAAAATCAGCGGTAATGTCATAACTTTTTACCGTAGAATCGACATACTGAACATCGAAATTCACGTGTAATGTGTCGGTCGGCTCCCATTTCAACTTGAAGCCAATGTCTTGCGTCATGTTGTTATTTTTGCTGTAGCGGGTAGAGCTGTTGAACTCCGTGCCACGGTATCCCATGTCATAGGCAGATATGCCATCGCAATCGCCTCCTCCGCTAGATGGGTAACAAAGTGGGTAAATACTGTCTCCGTTCGCATTTGCAGCGTTAAATCCACTTGTAGCAGAGCCGCCCCAAGCTTTTGGCTGACCATACCAAGAGCTACCAATTGGGGACATCATGGTACCGCTTTGGAACATGCCATTTTTATCAAAAGTAAACGCTGTGCCTGAAGCAGGTTTTGGCGCAGCACTAGCATCAAACTCATAATAAATGCTTTTACCGAAAGCAGGATTACCAAAACTAGAGCTAATTACATACTCTTCCATTTCATTCTGGTACTGAGAACGATTAAATTGCAGAGTCGCTTCCAATGTCTCATCAACGCTTTTCCACTGCGCGGCTAATGCAACACCTTTACGCGTACGATCAAAAGTAGAATCACGCAAATTTGTTCCATCTGGAATGAAGGCTAACGGAACACCGTCATATACGTCGCGAAAACGGGATAAGCGGCTCAGTTGCGCGCCTTGGGAATTTGTATTAACGTTTGAGTAAGACAAGTTACCCAATACACCAAACTCGCCCGCAGTAGTATCCCAACGGGTGCTATATAATCCAGAGATCTCCGGTGTGAATTTCTGTGAAAGATCTCCGTAGTTATAATTGAGGGTGAGCGCTTTCATATCACCCGCTTGATCGAATGGAACACGGGTGCGCATATTTACCGAGCCCGCAATACCACCTTCAATCAGTTCTGCTGTCTGATTTTTGTAAGTATCCACACCAGACATCAGCTCAGGAGAAATATCCCCCCAGCTCAAACCACGACCCGAGTTGGCACTGAACGAATCGCGACCATTAAACTCAGTACGAACCTGATTCAAACCACGAACCACCACGCCAGAAGGCTCGGCAGAGAAGTGTGCAGTATCCGAGGATGCCGCGAAACGGTTTACAGTAACACCCGCAACACGTTGCAATGCTTCGGCTACGGATTTGTCAGGGAACGAACCTAGATCTTTAGCGTCAATAGAATCAACGATAGTGTCAGCGTTCTTTTTAACATTTTGCGCGCTGCCCAAGGCTTCTTTCATCCCCGTGACAACAACTTCTTCAACTTCTTCTTTCTTTGGTGCATCTTGAGCGAATGATGGTGCCGTTAACGCCATTACACACATTGCCAGCATGGACCGTTTAAATTTCATGCTTGTAATTGCTTCGCCCCGATTTCTTTTATGGAAATCCATAAGCCAACCCCTTTTTATTAACATTATGATTAGGAAATTTTTGTGTTTTTACATGTCTAAAACTGATTTTATAACTGTTGCTTTAGCACGCTTGCGTATGAAGTGTAGTCACCCCATACAACTTTTCCATCCTATATGTGACGTTTGTCAGGTTCAATGTGACTATTAGTAAAGAGGGGTCAATTGAGCATCAAACTCTGTAAATATTTGTAAATTTAACCAAATATGAAAAAATATTTATCGAAAAAATAAAAATGTCGCTATTTTCGACAAATACGGGTATCAATCTACATTTGCGCAAACTTGATCCCCCAGAGAGTTTCACCACTAGATTATTAACGCTATAGTTAATCCACTATTGAACATATAAGAGCAATTGTTATGAAAGTCTCCGCTACATTAGCTTTGCTACTGGCTTGCCTATTTACCGCCACAACGACTTTTGCGGCGCCGGAAAAAGTCTATAAATGGACCGATAGCAAAGGGAATGTTCATTATGCGCAGCGTCCCCCTGCGAATACCGACACAGAAGTGATAAAGCCGCAAACAGGCCATAGCGACCCTGTTACCTATACAGCGCCAGCAGGTGATGCCAATAAAGAAGTAAAGAAAACTGCGGATGACGCAAAAGCACTTAAAGATCCCGAGCGCTGTGCAAATGCCAGAAAAAATATAGAAACACTAAAAACCTATGCCCGAATTAAAATCAAAGGCGATGACGGCGAGTTCAGATATTTAACGCCGGATGAGCAGCAACAAAAACTAACCGAAGCCAATAAAGCGGCTAGCGAAAGTTGCGATGAGTAAAATATAGATACAAAAAAGGCCGTCAATTCGACGGCCTTTTTTTATTGCTGGAATTAAACTTTACTGTAAACGTTTTGGCTCAAAAAATAATTTATCACCACGCAAAGTGCCGTGAATAATCGAGCCGGGTACGAACTTTCCGGACAAAATATCATTGGCTAATGGATTTTCTACCAGTTGCTGAATCGCTCGTTTTAAGGGACGTGCACCGTAAACCGGATCAAACCCTACGGCCGCCAATTTATTCAGTACTGCATCATCCAGTTCCAAACCTAAATCGCGTTCATGCAAACGTTTGCGCAACAAATCCAATTGAATGTCGGCGATGCCACGAATTTGTTCTCGTCCAAGAGGATGAAATACCACGACCTCATCGATACGATTTATAAATTCCGGGCGGAAATGATTGCTCACAACATCCATTACCGCATCTTTCATGGCGTTGTAGCGATTTTCGTTGTTGAGGGAATTATTCATATCGCTACTGACATTCGAATCAAAACTTACCGTATCAAAAGATCTGTCTTCAGCTAATTCCTGAATGCGATCCGAACCTAAATTCGACGTCATAACAATAACGGTATTACGGAAATCTACAGTGCGCCCTTGTCCGTCCGTTAAGCGGCCATCATCCAACACTTGCAACAAAATATTGAATACATCGGGATGCGCTTTTTCAATTTCGTCCAACAATAAAACTGAATAAGGTTTGCGACGAACCGCTTCTGTTAAATAGCCACCCTCTTCGTAGCCTACATAACCTGGCGGCGCACCGATTAAACGTGCAACCGAATGTTTTTCCATAAATTCGGACATGTCAATACGCACCATAGAGTCCGCCGAATCAAATAAAAATTCCGCGAGCGATTTACATAATTCGGTCTTACCTACTCCGGTAGGCCCTAAAAATAAAAATGAACCATTGGGGCGATTGGCATCACTCAAACCTGCACGCGAACGACGCACGGCGTTGGCAACTGCAACCACAGCTTCGTGTTGGCCAATCACGCGTTTATGCAGTGCATCTTCCATACGCAATAATTTGTCGCGTTCGCCTTCCAACATTTTCGACACGGGAATACCAGTCCATTTGGAAACGACTTCTGCAATTTCTTCGTCGGTCACTTTATTACGCAATAATTTCATTTCCATCATTTCTGCTTGCCCGGCCATATCGAGTTGCTTTTCAAGCTGCGGAATGATCCCATATTGCAATTCAGACATGCGCGCTAAATCGCCTTTACGACGTTTTTCTTCCAACTCCAAACGCGCCTGTTCTAACTGGCTTTTAATTTCTTGCGAACCTTGCAGCGATGCTTTTTCAGCGCGCCACACTTCGTCGAGATCGTTATATTCACGCTCGAATTTTTCAATATCTTGATCGAGTTTTACCAAGCGTTTTTTACTCGCTTCGTCTTCATCTTTTTTTACGGCTTCGCGTTCAATTTTAAATTGAATTAAACGGCGCTCAAGACGATCCATTTCTTCAGGCTTTGAATCAATTTCCATCCGAATACGACTTGCCGCTTCATCAATTAAATCGATAGCTTTATCCGGCAATTGCCGATCCGTAATATAGCGCTGTGATAATTTAGCCGCAGCGATAATTGCCGAGTCAGTAATATCTACGCCGTGGTGAACTTCGTAGCGTTCTTTTAAGCCGCGCAAAATTGCAATAGTGTCCGATTCATTGGGTTCATCCACTTGCACCTTTTGAAAGCGACGTTCAAGTGCTGCATCTTTCTCAATATATTTTCGATATTCATCGAGCGTTGTTGCGCCCACGCAATGCAATTCACCGCGTGCGAGTGCGGGCTTCAACATATTGCCAGCGTCCATGGAACCTTCCGCTTTACCAGCGCCCACCATGGTATGAATTTCGTCGATAAATAAAATCACGCGGCCTTCTTGTTTGCCGAGTTCATTGATAACTGATTTCAAGCGCTCTTCAAAATCACCGCGAAATTTTGCGCCCGCTAAAAGCGCGCCTAAATCCAGTGACAGTAAACGTTTATTTTTTAAACCTTCAGGCACTTCGCCATTTACAATTCGTTGCGCGAGGCCTTCAACAATGGCAGTTTTACCAACGCCTGGCTCACCAATTAATACGGGATTATTTTTGGTGCGGCGCTGTAACACTTGAATGGTGCGGCGAATCTCATCGTCGCGACCAATCACCGGGTCCAGCTTGCCGGATTCGGCACGAGCGGTTAAATCTACGGTGTATTTTTCCAAGGCCTGACGATTGCCTTCTGAATCAGCATCTTCAACTTTGTCGCCGCCGCGAACTTTTTCTACGGCTTGTTGCAAGCGCTGCTCGTTGCCAAATCGCTTTAATAATTCACTGATACTGATTTGTGGATCTTTAATCGCAACCACTAAAACCGTATCGCTGGATACAAATTTATCGCCAAGTTTTTGCGCGTAGCGATCCGACAAATTTAAAAGACGGCCCATTTCCGGCGACATACCCACTTCACCGGTGGGATTTTTAATGCTGGGTAATGCGTCAATTTTTTCTACCAGGGCTTCTTTCAACCCTGCGACGTCAAAACCTGCTTGAGCCAGTAGCAAGCGAGCGCTGCCTGCGCCTTTTTGTTCGAGCATCGCATAAAGCATATGCACAGGTTCCAGCTGGCTGTGATCGCGCCCAACGGCAAGCGATTGAGCGTCAGAGAGCACAAGCTGCAATTGATTAGTTAAACGGTCGATACGCATGGAGAACCTCTAAGGGAAACAAATACGGAGACTAGGGAAATTGGGGCGTAAGGCCGCATTTCAAGCGTGACTGAGCTAACCAGGAATTTTTGCAGCCTGGTGATAAATCAGTTGCACACCGCTTGCCCCTTTGCCATGTTTAATTGGTGCTAGACTGTTATTAATTCCTACGGAACCCAACTCCCATGCGTATCAGTCAGCTCATTTTTAGCTTGCTCATTGGCGGCTTAATTGTAGGCGGCAGCTCTGCGCAAGAATCCTCAGCATCCGTAGAGGCCACTAAACATCAAGCAACTCAAAAGCTTTATGTCGTTACCCCACCTTTTGAAAAACCTTTACTCCCGCACAGCCAATATTTTCCCCAGTTGCTTGAGCTAGCACTGCAGAAAACCAGAGCGACAGATGGCGACTTCGAGCTGACACACTCTGACGAAAGCTACACCAGCAATCGGCTCATGGCCGAGTTAATTCGTGGCGAAAATGCCATCAATATAATATGGACTTCCACAAGCAAAACACGCGAGCAGCAGCTATTGCCCATAAAAATTTCTATAGTACGAGGGCTAAATAGTTATCGTGTATTTTTAATTCGTAAAGAGGATCAGGAAAAGTTTCACACCATTCATAATTTAGCCGATTTACGCAAATTTCACGCAGGCCAAGGCGCTCAATGGCCAGATTCGGTGGTAATGCAGAGTAACAACTTGCCATTAGTGACAGCAGCACGAGCCGACTTGTTATTCGATATGTTGGTGAGCAAACGGTTTGACTATTTCCCACGCGGACTTTATGAGGTCTGGGGCGAACAGCAACTAAATGCCGGTAAAGGCTTAATTATTGAAGATTCATTGATGTTTCACTACCCAGCGCCTATTTATTTTTTTGTTAACAAAAAGGACACGGCGCTAGCTGATCGTATTGAACGTGGATTGCGCATTGCTATGCAGGATGGCAGCTTTGACTCGTTATTTTTTAGCTTTCCAAGTTTTAAGCGCGGCTACGAAGAATTACAAAATTCCTTACGCACAAGATTGCAACTGACTACCGATTTCCCCACACAAGATTAATACAACAACAAGATATCTTTATGTGAATTTTTCAAAAAAAAAGCGAAAATTAAATTCTCGCTTTTTTAATTCGACTTCCGAAAATTAATTCGTATAAACACCTTGCGAACGCAAATACTCTTCGTAGGTTCCGCTGAAATCTACCAAGCCACTCGGTTGCATATCAATAATACGGGTTGCAAGTGACGATACGAATTCGCGGTCGTGGCTGACAAAAATTAAGGTGCCAGGATAATTTTCCAACGCGAGATTTAATGCTTCAATCGATTCCATATCCAAGTGGTTTGTCGGCTCATCCATTAACAAAACATTTGGATTGATCAAACTCAATTTGCCGAACAACATGCGGCCTTGCTCACCACCGGAAATAACTTTTACGGATTTTTTTACTTCATCATTTGAAAACAACATTCTACCCAAGGCGCCGCGCACCAACTGCTCGTCGCCTTTAGTCCATTGTTTCATCCAATCAAACAAATTGTCTTCCGCCGCAAAATCTTCAGCGTGGTCTTGCGCGAAGTAACCTATCTCGGCTTGTTCCGCCCATTTTACGCTGCCGCTGTCTGGCGCTAAATCGCCGTATAGAGAACGAAGTAGTGTTGTTTTACCCGCGCCGTTCGGGCCAATAATGGCGATGCGTTCACCAGCTTCTATTTGCAGACTTAAATTTTTGAATAACGTTTTATCAAACGATTTGGTGATTTGTTCAACCACAACTGCCTGACGATGCAATTTTTTGTTTTGCGTAAATTTGATGTAAGGGCTTACGCGGCTTGACGGCTTAACGTCGTCCAATTGAATTTTATCAATTTGTTTTGCACGCGATGTCGCTTGCTTCGCTTTAGAAGCATTCGCAGAAAAGCGGCTAACGAAAGTTTGCAACTCAGCAATTTGCGCTTTTTTCTTGGCATTTTCGCCGAGCAATTTTTCGCGCGCTTGCGTCGATGCAATCATGTAGTCATCGTAAGTGCCGGGATAAACGCGCAACTCGCCGTAATCCAAATCCGCCATATGCGTGCACACTGCATTCAAGAAATGGCGATCATGCGAAATAATAATGATGGTGGAATTGCGCTGCGTAAGCATGCCTTCCAACCAGCGAATGGTGTTGATGTCGAGGTTGTTCGTTGGTTCATCGAGCAGCAAGACTTCAGGATCAGAAAACAACGCTTGTGCGAGCAATACACGTAACTTCCAACCCGGCGCTACAGCGCTCATCAAGCCATTGTGCTGCTCGATAGGAATATCCAACCCAAGCAATAACTCACCGGCGCGAGCTTCAGCGGTGTAACCGTCCATCTCGGCGAATTCAACTTCCAATTCCGCTACTGCCATGCCGTCTGCTTCGGTCATTTCGGGCAAGCTGTAAATGCGGTCGCGCTCAGCTTTCACGCGCCACAACTCGGTGTGGCCCATGATTACGGTATCCAGCACAGTGAATTCTTCATAGGCGAATTGATCTTGCTTCAACTTACCCAGGCGCACATTGGGTTCCAACATCACCTGACCGGCTGATTGCTCCAAATCCCCACCCAAAATCTTCATGAATGTGGATTTGCCACAGCCATTGGCGCCGATCAATCCGTAGCGGTTGCCGTTGTTAAATTTAACCGAAACGTTCTCGAACAGCGGCTTAGCGCCGAATTGCATGGTGATATTAGCGGTGGAGATCACGAAGAAATACCTGAATAAATAGAAAGAAGACTGCGATGCTTGAATAAGGGCGTGCATTCTACTCAAATTGTGTGACGATTACCCATGAAACTGCGGGTTAATTGCGATATTCGCAGGACGCGGCTAGGTCGAACTGGTTTGCAAGTGTAAAGCGGCATATGTGGGGCTCATAAAAGCGAGAGCGCACCATTTTCGATCCGTGATCGCGGGTAAGCTATTTTCTATTCTTTGCTTCAATCCACTGCGACATATATTGCGTACTTTTCAGCGAGTGGTGGCGAAGCATGGTACCGATGAAATTCTGCCGACGCTCTCTGCCTAGATCTCGCTGTAAACGACTAAAACGCTCAACCAACAATTGGGAATGGTCTTGCGAGCCGAAATATTTATCTAAAATCACCGAACCTCGGTGTTGGGATTCTCGCCAGTAGGTTTCATCGCTATAAAGTTTTACCGCCGCATCAGCAAAGGCATTCGGGTTATTTTCCAGCGCGCCGCCCCAGGCAAAATCGCCATTCATTCCTTCAGCACCAATCGACGTTGTGACGCTGGGTGTTCCATTGCGCATTGCATCCATCAGCTTGCCTTTGATGCCAGCACCAAAGCGTAGCGGCGCAAGGCAAACGCGCGCCTGTTGCATCACCAAATTTGCGTCTGCAGCCCATCCTTTTACATAAAAGCCCTCATTGGGTTTATGTAATTGCGTTGCTTTCGGCGGCGGATAGGCGCCGTAAATATGCAATTCCGCTTGCGGTAAATGCGCGCGAATTAATGGCCAAATTGCGTGTTTTAAATAAAGGACAGAATCCCAATTGGGTTCGTGACGAAAATTTCCTATCGCAATAAAATGTTGGCGCTCGCTAAACGTTGGCAGCGGATTTTGCTGAACATCCTGCACGCGTAAAAATGGACTGTAATGTAAAATTTGCGCGGACACTGCGAAATAACGAATAAGAAAATCAATTTCAAATGGCGAAATCATCAGTGTGAGGTCGCAGCGAAAAATAGACGCAATTTCTCGCTGCGCCATATCGTCATTAGCCATTTGTGCGAACAATTCTTCACAATTTGCTAATACAGGATTTACACTTTGACGCACCGTTTCATTGGTGGCATTTTTTTGCGATTGCTTTAATAGTTGGTGACGAGCGTGACGCAAACTGTGCAAATCTTCTGTATCCAGAATTCGAATTGCATCCGGGCAAACCTGCTCCACTCGCCAACCGAATTGTTCTTCGGTAAAAAAACGATCAAATAAAACGACACTGGGCTGAAACTTTTCAACGAACTCATTAAAGCTGGAATCATTAAGCGCGATAATTTTTTCTTTTACACCGATTGCAGACAAATCAAAACGATGCTCAGAAAGTGCAGCCGCGGAAGCAACAAAAATTTCAAACCCTTGAGCAAAAAATAATTTCACCAATTCCAGCATACGGCTGCCCGCCGCCGATGAATTAGGCTCTGGCCATACGTAGCCAATAATAAGTAACTTTTTCATGATTGGGTCTGCCGCAAATAATCAACAACACCGAAACCTGCGGCGCGACCGGTAGCAAAACATGCGGTTAACAGGTAGCCGCCCGTAGGTGCCTCCCAATCCAACATTTCGCCTGCACAAAAAACACCGCGTAGTTTTTCCAGCATCAATTGATTATTTAATTCAGTCGATTGAATGCCGCCAGCGGTGCTAATGGCTTCATCAATAGGGCGATAGTCATTAAGTTGCAGGCGAAGATTTTTAATAGCCTGTGCAAGTTTGCTATTGTCTTGCCAGATGGTTACGGGCGTTAGTTCTCGCAACAGCGAAAGCTTAATCGATGGCAAATTTAATTGCTTGCGCAAAAAATTACTCGCGGAATTTTTCCCCCGCGGTTTGTTTAACAAACTCTGAATTTTCTCGGCGCTCAAATCTGGCAATAAATCGATAGTAAGCTCTGCATTGCCGGTTGCAATAATGCTATCGCGCAACATGGCAGAAAGTGCGTAAACACTCGTGCCTTCTATTCCTGTGTTGGCAATCATGGCTTCGCCACGAATAGTGTGTGCCACACCTTTTTGATCAACGGCGGTTAAGTTAATGGTTTGTAAAGGTGCGCCAGAAAATTCCTGCTTGAATTTTTCACTCCAGGGTGTTTCAAAACCGCAATTACTAGGTAGCAGATCCGCTATAGCAATATCTTCTTCACGCAATAAATTTACCCAAGCGCCATCCGATCCCAAACGCTGCCAGCTTGCACCACCAAGTGCTAAAACGACCGCATCTGCTGCAATATTTTTTTCTACATGCTCATTATTTTGTTGATCAATAATGCGAAGTGAACCGTCATCTTCCCAACCATTCCATCGATGACGCGGATAAAACTCTACACCCAATTCACGCAAGCGATGTAGCCATGCGCGCAACAAAGGTGCGGCCTTCATATCGCGAGGAAAAACACGGCCCGATGAACCCACAAAGGTTTCAACGCCTAAACCATGAATCCAATCGCGCAACTGTTCAGAAGAAAATTCATTTAAATAAGAAGTTAAAAACGGTGTGGCGTTCGCGTAGCGAGCCAACAATTTTTCGTGCGATTCTGAGTGAGTAATGTTCATACCACCCACGCCTGCCAATAAAAATTTTCTCCCAACGGAGGGCATGGCATCGTAAAGGGAGACTTTAAAACCGGCGCTGGCAATGACCTCGGCGGCCATTAAACCCGCAGGGCCGCCACCAATAATGGCGACCCGCAGGCTATGAGAGTTTAATGAAGTAGATTGAGGCAAGGCATTACCACTGAATATTATTAATGCCTAGGCCGTAAAGATTATTTGAGCGATACCTCAAACGGCGATGCAGGCAAACCAGACCTATTATACAGGTTTGCGCCTTCAGGGTTATCTGCCCAGGCATAACGCACGCTTTCAGGGTCAGATACTTGATCGCTCCATACCAACAATTTTTTACCCTGGATTTTGGCATTAGCCCACACATATTTTTTATCAGCACCGGCAATCGCAATTTGGTGTAGCAAGCCATCGTTGGTGAAGACTAAATCGCTGGAGCTTTTATCAAAGCTAATTAACAATCCATTGTTATCACGTTTAACTGAACTTGCGTTAGGCCCTGAAAAAACGACTTTCTTATCACCATAGGCAAGCTTCTGCGCTGCCAAAGCCAAACGTTCACCAACAGCCTGCTTGTTGAGAGGATGAATATCGTTCCATTCACCCACATCAATCGCAACTGCCATAGCCGTATTTTTTAGCGCTAAGGTTTTGCGTTGAGCTTCACGTGTTGCCGCCCAATCACTTTCGCCCGGTTCTGATTTGCTCGCCATAAAATTTGCAAGCTGAACAAACAGGAATGGGAAATCGCCTTGATTAAATTGCTTGCGCCAATCGCGAATTAAATCGGGAAATAATGTTTCATATTCTTTTGAGCGACCGGTATTTGATTCACCTTGATACCAAATCACGCCCTTAATACCAAAGCCCAAGGTCGGTGCTAATTTCGCGTTGTATAAAGAAGAGGGTAGATAATGAAGCGTTGTACTTTTTGCCATGTCATTTGCACGCGCACCGATTTTGTATTGCCACTCGCCTGCTAGTGAAACAGCTTCATTGCCTAAATCCAACGCGTAACATTTTTCTTTTACAAAACCGGCGTTACCCGAGTAGCTAGTGACACGAATGCTAATAATATTTTTCCCGGCAAGGAGAACACCGTCAGGCACACTATAAATACGCGGTGGATATTGATAACCCGTTTGGCCGACTTCTTTGCCGTTTATAAAAACCTGATCGCCATCCACAATTGCGCCCAACCAAACGGTTGCAGATTTCGCGGCTTGCTCTGCAGTAAGCTCAATCGTTTTACGAAACCATACTGAACCTTGGACAAAATCACTGCCTTGCTCACGTAAATAACCGGGAACTTGAAAGGACTTCCAATCTTTTTCTGCAACAGCACCATTTGACCAGGACGCTTTTAATCCCGCATCTTTAGCGCTCAATTCAGAATACCAGGAGTCACTCGCCGATTTGTCAGACGTGATTGTCGATTTAACAAAACTCTCTTCTTTAAAGGGTTTTAGCTGCGCCACATAGTGTGGATATTTTTCTAACGCGCTTTCACTTATCCATGCTTCCGCAGGCGACCCGCCAACGGGAATAGTAATTAAACCTATGGGAACATTTTTAGCCGCAACTTTAATTTTTTCATGTAAGTCGCGAGCAAAGAAAAAACCTACTGCTGAAAAATTTGGCAAGTTTTTAGGTTCGGCAGTTTTCCACTGCCCCTGCTGGTAATCGTCCAGCGGCCCATTAAAAGCGTATACAACCGGCACCGCAAATTCACGCACATTGGGGAGATGCGTTTCTTTAATTAAATTAGGGTACTTATATTTAACGCGATTTAACGGCAACTCCATATTCGACTGACCTGCAGCAATCCATACATCACCAATTAATATGTCACTGACTTGAAGATGATTTTTGCCCTGAATATCCAAGGTGTATGGGCCACCCGCTGCCAAGGGCTTAAAAGATAATTGCCAGCGCCCGGCTTTCGCTTGGGTGCGGAGTGTTTGTTTGCCCAGTGTAGCGCTAACATCTTCACCGTCATCAGCCCAGCCCCATAAATTGATAGGTTTATCGCGCTGTAGTATCAGGCCGTCACTGACTAAGCGAGGAAGTTTTACATCAGCTGCGGCTTCAAAAGCGAACACAGCCAAACAGACACCAAGACAACTTATAATTTTTTGGGGAGTTATAGATTTTTTTATATCTACAATGTTTTTAACGAGTGCGATTGCTTTAAAACTGTCGATCTTTTTCATAATGTGCCAGCCTCTTTTTATTGATTTGATCAGATTCTGCCGCACCTATGTTTTCTTGTATACAAGAACTACAAAATTTTACGCTTTCATAAAAAAACCAGCGCGAGGCTGGTTTTATTGAGGGGTTTCGTCTTCCGCATCATCGGGCCGAATGTAAACCTTATAGTTGTCGCGATAGTCATCGAGATTATCGCGCACCAATTCGGCGTAGCGACCGGTGAGGTATTTCTGCGCGCTTTCAATTTCGTCGATATATTCCTTGCGGTCCAGCGACGAGCTGGCGACCACAAAGGCATTAAAGCGGGCCGCTGCATTTAGCAGAGCAGCACTTACAATACCGGGATCTGCATCATCACAAGCCGCGTTGGCTTTTTCGATAAATGCGTCCACCAAATCCCAAAATTGTTTATCTTCAGCGTTACTCATGATTTACCTGTCTACCTAAAATTCTGACAAAAATAGAAAAGCGCCACCATTGCTGGCAGCGCTTCAGTATAACCTTAAATACTATTTAAAACTTACTCCTTAAAATTCGCGCCTTTAAGTTGCACCAACACATTGAGGCCTTTTTCATCCACCAGTAATTTTTGGTAGAGCGCAATCAGGTTTTCTTTATTTACTTTTGCGAGCGAAGCTAAATAGCGATCACGCGCGGTAAAATCGTAATGCGCGGCCCAGAAATCCCCTTCGTAACGATCAGCTTCTTTGTAAAAATCCGTCGGCTTTTGTAATACGCTTGCAGCTTCAGAACTTTTAAACTGCTCGATTTGTGCAGGATCTGTAGCTTTCAATTGCTCTAAAAACTCCAACCGAAATTTATCCATTCGCGCTTTTACTTTTGCCAGTTCCGTATTGGTGCTCTGCACATAAATCGCAAAACCTGGGTAATCATCAATCGCGTAAGGCGTACTACCAACGATATAACCTAACTGCTCGTTGGTGCGCAATTGGCTGAAAAATACATTGCCAAACAACGCATTTAACACGATTAACTGCGCTTGCTCATCGTCTGATTTTTTATCCGCCCAATAACCTTGAATTACTGCGTTATCCGCCTGCTCAACAACATCTTTGAATGCAAGTTTCTGACCTTGCTTCGGCACAACATATTGCGCAACTTTTCGCTGCGATGGCAAACGTTGACCAGGCAGAGTTTCTGCAGCGATTTGTGCCAAGCGCGCAACAGTGGCATCTGTATAATTACCGAAGGCATAAATACGAATTAAAGGATTTGCTTTCACTGATTTGTGATAGTCAATTACATCCTTCAAGGTGATTTTGTCAGCGGCTGCTAATAATTCCGCATCTGTCCAATGACTTTCACCTAATAAGCGCGACACAGTTGCAAAACCTTGGCGCAATGGAATTGCTTTTTTGTTGTTGGCGATGGCGCGCTTATATTTGTCCAACGCATCTGTAAAATCATTTTGCTCAACCGTTAAATTCGCAAAATTCTTTAATACTGATTGCAACAATTCTTCATGCTTGGTGGTGTAACCAGATATGTGGAATGTTTGCGAACCTGTGACTCCAGGCGCAATTTTTACACCCAATGAAGCACGCTCAGCGCGATCTATTAAAGTCGTTGATTTCAATCTGGTGAGATCGCTCAGCAAATTATAAAGCACAACGTTTTTAGCGGATTTTTTGGCAAAATCAATATTCACTTCTACTGATAATTGACCTTTATCTTCACGATAAAACTCCGGTTGCGTCAAAAATGCTTCTACTCCTTTTTCACTGACAACCTGATGCGGCTTAATAAATTGATTTTGCACAATCGCAGCAGGCTTGTCGGTGAATAAGGTATTTTCAGGCGGCAGATTAAATACTAGTTTGGTGCCAAGCTCGGACCACCGTGCGCGCTCTTCGGGTTTAATATCGCGAATGCTATATTTCCCATCGAAGTGTTGAATGGTTTTATCGACCACTTCGTTTTTGTTGATGTACCAAATACGAGCATTGTTGGAGTTCAATTGATCCAATACTGATTGGATTGCGGGAGCATCAAAATGATCGTATACAAAATCAGAGTTCAGTAAATTTTCTACAGGATAATCAAATTGCTTTGTAGTGATTTCAATCGCCTGCTGTAGCGGATCTGCTTTAGATGCATTCGCAAAATCTTTTGCACGCATGGCTTTAAGTTCACGGAAGTAAACATCATTCAAGCCTTGTTTTTTTACAAGCTCGACATAGGCGAATACCGATGCAATTACGCGATCCGGATTTTTCAATCCTGCATCAGTTAAATCTGCCTGTATACGTAAATAGCCGTCAATGCCGTATTCATCCGAACTAATGGATGCTACAACATTATTTGTTAACCCAGCTTTACGTAATTGTTCGCACAGCGTACCCTCTTCTTCCGAACCAATTAAGTTGGTAACAAATTCATTGGGCTTAACACGCCATAATTTTTTATCATCTTTAATGGGGAAGTCGATATACAACTGTTTTAAATCTTTTTGCGGTTGGTAGTGAATACTTTTGCCCAATTGCGCTTGCGTTAAACCGGGAATATCTACCGTGGGGCGCACAACATTTTTATTGGGAATATCTGCAAAGTATTTTTCAGCCAAAGCTTTTAGTTCTGGAATGGTCTGCTTACCAACCAAAGTTAACCGCATGTTGTTTGCAGAATAATAACGATTGTAAAACGCTTTTACTTCATCTTGTAATTTGGAATCATTTTTATCGACCAATGTTTCCAGATTGCCAATACTGAAATGTGACAATGGGTTTGCAGGGTTTCCGGTAACGCCATCAAGCGTATGAATAATCCAATTATCTTGCGATTTATTCATCGACCATTCGCTGTTAACCGCGTTGCGTTCTTTGTCGGCGTACTGAGGGTCTAATAAAGGTGCTTTAAAATAATCGCTGTATCTATCTAAAGCTTCGTCAAATTTAGTAGCGTTGATTTGAAATAAGAAATTGGTTTTATCGTAGGCAGTGAATGCATTTGTGCTGCCTGCGCTGGTTTGTACGAACTCAAAAAAGTTATCCGGTATAGGATATTTTTTTGTACCTAAAAATAGCATGTGCTCTAAATAATGCGCTAATCCCGGTTGCGAGATTGGATCTTGCGCGCTGCCTACGCCAACTGCCAAAGAGGCGGCCGAGTTCTCCAGCGTCGGGTCTGATACCAAAACTACCTGCAAATGATTAGGTAACAACAACGCCGAATAAGTGCGGTCATCGTTCGGGCTTTTCTGAATGATCGTATTGTTAACGGCCTCGGCTGCTGCATTAATAGCAGGTGCTGCTGGTTTCGTTACATGCGGCTCACAGGCTGTTACAAGCGCGCCAGAAATAGCCAAGGCGATGAGCCATTGGGTTTTATTTATTTTCATTAAAGATTCCTTTTGAGGCTGTTAGCGAGGTAGCGGAAAAATAATCATAGCGAATTTATCGCTTGCGCGTCAGACATGCAAACACTGTTTGAAGTTCAGGATATTCTTTTGTATACGGCCACAAAAAAGCCCTGCATAACAGCAAGGCTTTTTTGAATTACTTGGCTAAACCAATCTGATTTAAGGGTTGATAACTCGTTCATTGCGCTCAGGAGTATGTGCAGATGGCATGCATATCCAAAGGACAACATAAGTAATCAAGCCCAAGCCGCCAATGAATAACGATACTAAAAATATGACTCGCCACATCCACGATGGTAAAGGTGTGTATTCACCAAACCCACCACATACACCAGCCAGTTTTCTATCGTGGGCAGATTTTTTCAAATCCCGAAATTTTCGTTCTTCACTCATAAAAACCTCCTGACCAGATCATTAAATTTCATAGCGATTATTGCGGAGCCAAATCGCGGCAGCGACAAATAGCCCACCTACGGCCAGACATGAAATAAACGGTAAAATCATGGCGTGATCAAAACTAAAGCTTTCCTGCAAAATAAATGCAGACTTCATCTGCACAATTACTCCAAAATAAACAGACAGCAAATCGATAAAGCCTATGTTTAATCCAAAAAATTTACGTAATGATAAGTCTGCAAGCGCTAATAAAGCGGGGCTTGCAAACATGAGGAATGGCGCTTTTTTCGATAGCGCAGAAACAAAAAACGCGAAACCTATAACTGGTAACGAAACCAGTAAACTAATTACTAATTCGTAAAATATTTGAAACGGAATATAAAGTGATTTTCCGTGAACTATAGAGGCGAGCAAAAAGCTCATTTTCACACCAATATAGCCAAAGAAAACAAAGCCGATCAAGATTGATAGCACTGTAATTAACATGTTCAGCGCTAGCATAATAATAGGTGCAGCCAAAACCACCATGGCTAACTTAACTAAAACATTGGTGGTTTCACTAAGTGGCATAGATCGCCAAAATAAAATGTCCTTGTTTTTTCTATCATCAAATAAACAACGGAGCGAATAAGACGCCATTACAATTGAAAATATCAAATAAAGAAACGCACAATTTACATACATGGAGCCCATCACCATGCTATCAAACGCACCGGGTTCACTCATTACCGATGTTACTGCATCAATTTTTTTGAATGGCGCACCTGCAACCGTTTGCGAACTATCGTTTATTTTTAACTTAGGGCCATTCTCAGGCGAAGGGGTGCTCTGTACAGATTCATCAGCACTGTTGTAAGTGAAATGAAAACTGCCGTCTTTTAATAGGCTGCCACTAAACAAACTGGCACAAATAATTACCAATAAAATTAATGCGCTTACCAACGCAGGAGTCACCAGAAAGCTTATTTTGTTTTCCCAAAATTCACGCTTGAATTGAGTGGTTAATACTTTCGAATTCATCATCAAACTCCTCTGCCACTTGTGGTTGCTGGTTGCATTTTCGCGACAAATAAATCGGCGACGCTGGGAGTAGTTGTTTTTCCAAGTGCTTGCAGCGAAGCTATATTTGCATTTTCATAGATCATGCTAAATCCACCCAGAATCGTGCGAATGTGAATTGGATTTAAGGTTAGTGCAGCCTCTTTGTTATTTGCATCTACCTGTAATTCGGCAAAAACGTTCGGGAGATCTTCCATTGCCATCTCAAGAATAATTTTTCCATTATTGATAAATACCAGATCGGTGAGAATGCCTTCAATTTCTTCTACTTGATGGGTAGTAATGACGATAGTCTTTTGAGCATCGTAATAATCATTAAGCAGCGATTCGTAAAACTGCTTGCGATAAATAATATCCAACCCCAATGTCGGCTCATCAAGCACCAGCAATTTGCTATCAATAGCCATGATCAACGCGAGATGCAACTGCGCAACCATGCCTTTTGATAAATTTTTGACTTTGTCATTCAACGTTATATTTGTTTTCGCAAGAAATGCCATGGCTTTTTCGCGGCTAAATTTAGGGTGAACGCCTTCAACATAATCCAGTGCTTCACTTACTTTTATCCAGCGCGGTAAAATCGCGGTGTCGGCAATAAACGAAACGTCTTCCAGAAGTTTTACACGATCTGTGAATGGATTTAAGCCAAGCACCTGCAAATTGCCATCAACAGACGACAAACCTAAAATGCCTTTTAATAAAGTCGTTTTACCCGCGCCATTGGGGCCAATTAAACCGACGATTCGACCGGCCGGAATTTTTAAATCTACGTTGTCCAACGCAATCTTTTTACCGTAATGCTTACAGATTCCCTGAGCATTAATTATCGATTCCATTTACTGATCCTCTTTTGTATTCATAATGGCTGCACAAAGCTCTTCTGTGCTGATTCCTAAATGTTTGATGCGCGTTAGCAGCGCAGGCAACTCAGTTTTGAGAAACTTTTCTTTTTCAATACCATGCAATTTTTCCTGCGCACCAGGCATTACATACATTCCCATACCGCGCCGTGCTTCAACTAATTGCATGTCCACCAACTCCTGATAAGCTTTACTCACTGTTAAATGATTAATTTGATAATCACTAGCTACTTGCCGTACCGACGGCAAAGGATCACCTTCTTTAAATACGCCAGTTAGCATCAAACCGACAATCAGCTCACGCAGTTGCCGGTAAATGGGTTGATCGTCATTCCACGAATGCGTCATACAATACCTACAAAGAATTCTTACTTACGAAAATAAATTTTTGAAAAATTTAATTTTCAACTCAAAAAAATAATTAAGCCACTTCACCCCAATGTGCCAGCAGCTCCTGCAAATTTGCTTTGCCACGCGCAACGTGTGACTTGACTGTGCCCAAGGGAACATTCATAACGGTGGCAGCGTCAGCGTGTGTGTAGCCTTCTTCAAGGCAAAGCCGTATAGCGATTTTTTGCGGATCACTGATATTGCGCATAGCTTTTGCGATATCACCCCGTAAATCGCTTTGATATAAATGTTTGCAGTTATCCGCAAGATCTTCGATAGATTCAAGATCACAATAATCTACCGATTTACGGCGAAATTTATCAGCGACAATATTAAAAGCTATGCGATAAAGCCAGGTAGAAAACTTTGCTTCACTTCGAAAATTTGCCAATGAGAGATAGGCGCGCAGAAAAGTTTCCTGAACCAAATCATCAACGCTGTGACTATCGCGCCTGCAGCATCGCATCAGCATGCTGCGCACCATCAATTGATGACGCCACATGAGAAATGCAAAAGCGCGCTCATCTTTCAAAACCAGAACACGATGCACCAAGGCTACATCTGAATCCATTATCATAATCTCCACTCCTCAGGCATTCGTTGACTATTTACTTGCCGATTGGTTTTTCTTTAGCAAGAGAAAATTAAATTCAGCAATACTCGGAATAGCTTGGCGCATTGCATCTTCTTTACGGTCAAGTGCCATCACGGAGCCGCAGACCAGATCGCCACGAGCTTCCAATTTTTTAGAGCGCTGCGCCATTTCCGCTTCCATTTTTTCACCAAATTTATTCATCCGCGCTTCCATATTGGCCGATGTACTACCCGGCGAAAAAAATGAAACAGCGAAGGCCTTCATTACACTCCACGCTACCTCTTTGCCGGAATTTTCCATGATGGCATTAACGCGCGATTCAAATTCATTTCCTAAAAAATTATCGGCGATCCCGCCCTTCTGGTTAAAATAAATGGGATTTTCGCTGGAGAAGTTTTTTTCAACATCCGTTCTTAACAGTGAAAATGCTCGGTGAACATCTTTGGCGGCGGAGTTATTCGGCCCAAGAAATTCATCGAAAACTAATTTCATAGCTTCAGCACCGAGATCAATTCCATCCAGAGTCAACTGGCGGACTTCGGGCACTATCGCTCTCACGCTTGATGCATATTCAGTAACCAGCAATTGCTGATCACGGTTCAACTTAATTTCCTTGCCCTTAACCACTAAGGTCTGCTCACCCAAAATTTTGTACTGCTCGGCATCATCCTTCGAAAACTCCAGAGCCTCTGATGTAATACGTAGCCCACCTTGAACATTCACATTACACATGTCACCAGCGAAAACGCTGCCGGAAACCAGCAGAACAACGGACGCTATAAATAATTTCATGATAAATACCCTTTAATCTCTACTGAAGAAGAAGCCCTTAACCATCGTTGCCTTACGATTCAACAAAGCGCCTGCTGAAACACTGTTATACATAACTATAACACCAAAACAATAAGAATCAAGTGTTTCTTATGGCTTGGGTTGGCCTATGGAATAAATCAGAAAGTGACCAAAGGGCCTATTCATACTTTATTTGAAATCATGAGTTGGCCATTTGGGTCGGTTAAAAAACCATATCTATCAATAAATCAATGAGATACGGCTTTGCAGCTTATTTTCGATTGTTCTGCCTTACTGTTCAGAGGAAACGAATATTTGCAGTAGAAAATATCCGTTATGAGGTACGAGACACGAGTTTGAATGGGTCTTGCTATATAAGGATCGATAAACATGATCGAGTCAGAAGAATATATTTAGAGACATACATATAATCCCATGAGCGACTTTGCCAGCATCCCTGTTCCTCTTGATCCTCCAGACAACTAAATAATTCATCACCGCTGTAAGTCGCTCTCATCCGGCGCCATTCTGTTAAGGTTTTATAGAGGAGCCGTTTAAAATGCTCTATTCGTTCTGGGTTTCCATCGCTATTCATAACCTTAACGAATCCAACCTCGACAGTTTCGATGTCAGACATCTTTAGCCGCTTAATTTGTTCTGGATTTAATTCAAAGCAATATGCCGTAAGCAACATAGCTTTTGCCATCAATCCGAGAAGCGCTTGATGTCTCTTTTGACGGGGATTGAAGTCGTATGACTTATATCTACGCTCGGCATTAGCCAAGCTAGCCAAAGTCTTTTTAACAGTTCCAACGGCAAGTGAGCAAAAATCATATTCGTTATCACACGATGTAATAGCATCCGCCGTGCGCAAGAGCAATGCTCGCCTTTGCCGACTTAAATGATTCATCGCCCAACTAATTAATTCCACTTTGTTTGAATTTAACGCAAAATAAAACAGGTCATTCAATCTTTTTATTGCCAAACACGGACTAGTAGCCACACCCACTTTCATAGAAATCCTTTGGAATCACGGCGTATTAACGCATCATTTATAAAAATTTATTTTCTGCGCTGAGAAACATCAAAAGCAGATTTTCGAGAAAAATCATATTCAATTTTTGCAGTAATATCAGGAAAAAAATATTCCATGTACTCCTTACTTAGATCCGTAAGCCTTGCAACTTCATCCATTGAGAGTCCGGAATTACCCATTATCAACTCATGAATTTTTCCTCTATTGTTCAAATGTTTTAAAGCAACGTCTTTTGGTGGTGAAGCATATGGATGTGGTAATTTTTTTTCCCAATCAAAGTATTTTGAAACATTTTTAATATTTCCACTTACAAAATCAAAGATATCGACGCCGCATAAATAGCTTATTTTTCGTACGGCTTTCAATGTAATAGGCGTATATCCCCATATCATTTCTCTCACAGCCCTGTGCGACCAGCAATACCTATACGCCTGTTCAAACTGGATATCTGTGCAGTAATATGAAAAGTCGCAAATGGATTTTTTCAGTCCAAATTTGAAAATGCTTTCATCCAAATCGCATTGATTTAGTTGCGCAAGAAACCTCACAAGATCGGTGCCTGACACTCGCCAAGATGGGGCATATGTAGATGTGTCAATTAATCCCCGGTCCGAAAGGAGTTGATTGCAACTTCCGCAAATATACGGTGCCGCTTTTGTGCACCGATTTCCTTGAGCAGAATTGCATCGGGCACATCGAGATATCAAAGGCGTCAGATGAAGCGGGCAATGCGTTACTTCTTTGAAGTACCACAATAACTTAATATATGGATCTGCATCTGCATCTAAACTATCTGCAAAGCATTCGGGGCACCAACGCCTAGTTCTGCTGATTGTTTTTCCTACATCCAAGAAATGCTTCAAAACCTCAAATGTCGAAGACTTCAGAGAGATGCCAATCTCAGATTCAAGTATGCTTAAATAAATTGACACGCAAACATTATCAACCAACAGACCATCTAATGAAAAATGGTCAATTTTGACCGAGTACGGTGATATTTTTTTAGCTACATTTATATCACCTAAAACCTGAAATAATTTTCGTGTCGATATTCCGTGAATATTTGCAACGCGCTGCAAATACCCGGGAAATGCCTCAACATTTCCCGTGTTGGCACCGATCAGAGGAATCTTATATAACATCATCGGGCCTCGTCCTATTGCCAGCTTTTCTTCTTGATCCTATTGCTTTAAAAGACTTCTTTATATTTTTTTTACTGGCTTCGCCTTCATCAGTATGCTGACCTCTAAGTGGAGCATTCTGCTTATTTTTTTCTACGACATTTTCTACCGTTTCACCAAGGTTGGCCTCTGACCGTACTTGAGCCAAACTACGTTCGCTGAGCTTTGTACGATCAAAATTTGTAAAACACAAAACGTCATTATTTGCGTATGCATTTGCCAAAGCTTTACGAATCCAACGATGTAGGATTCCCACACACCCGTGTGAATACGTATATAAAAATTCATGTTGGCTTGACAACGATTCAAATTTTTTTTCACATTGCAAAACCTCATCAAATGTTACAAGGACCTCCATAAATCCCTTATAGCTATCATCTGTTTTAAAGTATCTAGGAAATTCTACTGAAGCACTTCGTCCAATTATGTGCGCCGAATTAAGCAAAAGCTCTCCCAGTTCATGAGTGCCGCCTAATATCAGTACAGTTCTTGTTTTCTGTGCCATAACTTTCCAGCTATCTAATATTGAAATAACCGCATTCCTACCAAAAGCGTGAAGAAGATGTTGTGCCTCATCAATGAAAAGAAAATGTTTATTACCGTAGCGCAATGCATTTTCCCCCGCTCGTCGTAGATCATGTTCAGATTGTCTACTTGTTGATTGTATCGAAATCCGTGAAAGATCATCGGCGGGGAAAAATGGATGATGCGCCGCCGTTAGCATTTCAACTGCAAAAGATTTCGTCGACAGCGAGCCGTTAGTTGATGAGTTCTGTAGCGCAACATACACAGACAATGAGTTGATATCATTAATGGGGATGTTACCTGGATTCAACATAGCCCCAACAGTTTTTATTGCGTTCGTTTTCCCCACGCGGGGCAGCCTATGAAATTAACTATTTCAGATGGTGCTGAAACAGAAATTTGGCTGAAAAGATTATTCACCGCATTTTTCCACTCATAATGAGGAAAGGACAGACGGTTAATGTAAGCTCCAATTTCCAAATAACTTTTCATTCTTCATCTCCTTGATTAATGTTGAGAGATTTAAAATCAAAATTTTCAACAACAGGAAATCCTTTAAATTTTTGCGCAACTGGTTGGGACGCCGCACTTGAATTATCTACAGAGTCATCGGACTGGACATCTTCAGCCCCTACAACTTCGATGTAAAACGTTCCATTCGCCTCTAACACTTTATCAGCGGAGAGAAGAAGGATTGCCAATTCTTCTGCTGCGGACTCTTGTGCCGCCTGCCTCAGTGGACCTGCACCAATAATTCTCATTGCCTCTGCTCTTTTTGACTGAAGTGTTTTTCCGTTAAACTCCACCACACCAGTGGCCGTACAAACCACCCATCGATTTTCTACGCGAGCATAAGCAACATACGGATTCTCAGGATCAATACGAATATCAATTAAAGATTTTTTTAATTTAGCTTGAGCTAATGCAGGATGGGAATATCGTAGCGCATTGATTTTTACGTCATTGCTTCCAATGGTGTAATCTTTTGTATCTACCGCTGTTTCGATAACAAATTTCTCGTCGTAAGCGATTTTTTTTCCAATAAAAGGATATGCTTGCACGCTGTCTGAAAAAGATTGTTCCGCAGTTACGGTTTTTGCGCCACGGAGCTTATTTGCTCGCCATGCAAGGAATTGATCGAACTCGGCAATAAATTGTTCGGGCCTCATTAAGGCTTGCTCGCTTGCAGAAAACTTCCCATCTATCCCACGCACATAGGCTTTTTGTACCATATTGCCAGGGCGCTGATCCAGCCAAGAATCCATAAACTCCTTAAATATTCTTTCAACTTCACTACCTGATTTGCTTTGTGCTACAGGCCTAAAGGAAAGATCGCCTTCATATCCTGCGACCACATCAGCCAAATATGCAGATGTATTTTCAGGCCCATGATCCACAAAAATTTCCTCAGGTAGCTTTCCAAATCGACGAACACAATCTCGCAAAACTGCCCCTAAACTTAATCGAGATGGATTGCCGAAAGTGAGGTGGTAACCTAAAACCTGACTGGTTCCCCTGTCTATCATTAGCGTTAACCATGGCCGCCGAGTAAAAGAATTTTTGCTATCTTCTCCCCATATAAGAAATATTTTGCATAAGTGTGCATCTATGTGAGCGAGCATGAACGCCAGTTTCACAACTATCGATCTTGACTCGACTTGAGATGTTGGTGATACACTGTTTCTATGACGTTTCCCGCCTCGTTTCAAGGCCAGTGTTGATGGGTCTTCTGATTTCAATCTCTTCAAAAATGTCGGATAGCTAACAGGATCATGTTCGGGGTGTCGTTGTTTAGCCAAGACTCTGTAGCGTCCATGACATGACTTAACGCGTGACCTCTTTGGCGTTGCATAATATACCTCTATCGCCTCGCTAATAACCTCCTCCACAATTACTGGCAATCTCGCAGTTTTGTTGCCAGGTAGAGGTGTCGGTATTAGAGATTGAATAGCGGATTTCATTTCTTTCGCTCCGTCGCTAACTTTTTTCTCCCATCGCCTTACAGACCGCCCCTTCTGATTTTTGTTAATTGCTTGTAATCTTGATCGGGCTATTTGCAAATCCTGCTGACTTGGAAAAACTATTTCCTTACCTATCATGTTCAAATCAGAAATGCCGCCGAGATACGAACGACTTAACTCAAAATGTTCTTGTGACAACGATACAAACGAGTTTTCAGGATCCCATAGCAATTGATTTTCTTTATCAGCGTATAGCTGTTTGGAATCGATCATCTTGATAAGTGGCTCAATACTTTCCAAAGACAATTGAATCGCCAACTCCGATAAAGATATGTAAGAACTGTCCTGAACAGCGCAACGGATTTTCTTTACCAAGCGAGGATCGAGCGAAGGAGTTTTTCTTGAAGCTAATGTTACTTTTCGATTTGCAGCCAATATTTGATTGAAGCTAGCCGTTGATCTTATGCAATATGGAATACCTTGTAGCTTAAAATGCTCTTCTCCGGGAAGGTAATGGACATTATTAACCTCATCCATTCTCCACGCGGGATGTCCATTGCTTAGAAATTTTTGTATCTTTTTTTCAGACTTTATTTCCTCAATAGATGGACCGGTGCTTAATCTTGCCACTACAAAGTCAGGGCGGAAGACCCACCCGCCAACTTTGCCATTTTGTTTTATGCCACGAACTCTCACCGCAGGCGCCTGATCTCCATACCAAAGAACATCAGGGTCATCTTCATACTCTAAAATGGCACATCTTTCTCCAGTGATACTTTCACTCTGAACCGTGTGTCCGAGTTTCTTGCTATATACGTAACTAACAATATTTGTAATGCCGCTTTTCACGTTTCTGGAAGGACCGTTGGTAAATGCATTTCTTAGATACTCCTTGCCAGCCAGTGAAATGGGGTATCCGTCTAAATACTCGTTAAATTCCTGATTAGTCATCATGATTAGGTGCCTCACTCAAATTTAGGATGCAGCAATCCGCTAGAATTTCTCAAAATTTGACTTTTGTGCGATTTTTAGGCACACAAAGTCCTATCCAGAGAATCCAGGATATTGCTATGACGATGAGATTGAGGGAAAATGAGGCATGCGGTGCTTGGCGGTGTCGCTAGATACACATTGGAGTAGGATCCGGTGTATCACCCATGTCTCTCCCTTTTAAAATTACATTTTCATACCCTCCGTAAAATATCTTTCTGTAGGCGCCTAATGATGATTTGGGCGCCTGCCCTTGTTTTGCCTTTCATTCTTCAAAATCGGACTGAAAAGGCATCATATTTTATACCACGAAGCAGTCAGAAAATCAAAATTCTCCTTTAAAATCAATTATTTATGTGAATAATATGTCGCAATCAAAAGGAATGGATGACCTCTGAATACCTTTTAAAGATGGCATACTAAAAATGCTTTTCAGGCCGCCGAATTTTTGTCATGGCGAAGAAAATCTCAGTGGAATTTTTATCGGCATACACCAGACTAGTTACAATTTTGTACTAAGCGTTATGTCCCAAAATCTTAAGTCGGCAGATGCCAGATTTATTTGGAAAGCACTTACAATTGAGGAGATTGATAGAAGAGCTTTACAAATTTATGGCGCAGATGTGGAGAATCAGGAAGGGAAAATGCATCTCAGAAAGT
Source organism: Gammaproteobacteria bacterium (assembly GCA_004172865.1). Taxonomy (GTDB): domain Bacteria; phylum Pseudomonadota; class Gammaproteobacteria; order Pseudomonadales; family Cellvibrionaceae; genus Cellvibrio. Next base: position 146,327 of record SEBV01000002.1, read on the forward strand.
GTGATAATAGGAAGACCAATGGTTAACATTTACCAAGGTATCTGCTGATTTAAATTGATTGTCATGAAATAAAGAAAGCGTCAGTTGCACTGGAACCATTTTGCATTTTTATTTATTGAACTTTTTCCACATGCACCAACACACCCACTTTTTACCTTGCTAGTGTTGAGAGATTCACTTTTGCCACCGGATTTCTTACTTTTATCTTCTGCGCGCTGACTCATAACTCAATTTTCAAAAATAGCTTTACTATTTGTAATCACCATCAACGAGAAGCAATCGCGTAATTAATTGCTGTACTAGCAGCAATTAATTTAAGCACTGACTTACATTGATTAAATCACAGGTAAAGGTATTTTCCACGGTGAGCGATTTTCTTCTGCGGCCAACTTCAACAGGGCGTTCGTCAATATCTCTGTTAGGTTGTATAAATAGAGTTTTAACTCCAAGAATATTTCCGGTCTGCGAAATACCGTTAGGTCGAAATAAATTTACGATTTTTTCACTTTGGAAAAAATCTACAGCTAGCGTCAAATTAATTTGCAACGAGCACAAACTTTGTTATCAAGTTTGCGAACTGGAAGCATTCGCCAACAGAGCATATTCAACTAATCAATTAAAAAAGTGCTGTGGGTATCGTGCTGGTAAACAAACGGCAATAATTCATAACGTCAAATACGGGAAGGTTTCATTATACTGGCTTTGAAAATATGGCCATATAACGGTCCGACGTATTAATTAATCGAAAAAAAACAGGACGGAACTGAAACATTTTTTACAATCAGTAACAGTTGCATTTTAAGTGTTGCGGACTCACCCCAAAACCATGAAGAAATATTAGATGGCCACCCTTTCCCACTAATTAATCTTGATATTTGCCAATATTTGATTAATGCATTTACACTAAAAAGTCACCCATAAAAGTAATGCCACACATTTATGAGTAACAGAATCGTGTAATACATGGTAATTGACGAAACCTTTAAGTGAGAGTGTGTTGGATAAACTTTACGAAATAATCAATGAGCGAAACGTCGTATTGACACCAAAACCCTCCTAACCCTAAACTCAACGAAATAGATAATTAGCGAACTGTAGGCGTCCGCTAAAGCTCACCATCGGAAGGTCGAATGTCGGTTCATCTCAAACAACCACTGCCCTCCTGAAATATTTAATCAGTTCGATATAAAACACTCTGTAAAAAAAGATATCTAAATTTTAAGCTAAGCTGAGGCATACAAAAAATTGTTGAGTCGGCTTTGTGCCCATAGCGGACATTAGGCTTGCGTTAGAGCAAGTTCGTTAAATGGAAATCCACATCAGATAAAGATAATAAAAGAGAGCTTTATGACAAAGCAGGAAAGTTTGATAGGCTATAAATTCACAATTCTAAGTGAAGATGTCGCGACGCAAGATTTATTTGAGGATCAAACTCATGAGCGCGTGAGTGAAAATCTCTATCAAATAATCAGAGATGGGTCAAAGGGTGTAACTATAGGGCTTGAAGGGTCATGGGGTTCTGGGAAATCCACAGTAATAAAATTGCTGAAAGATAAGTTGGCCAAGAACAATGAAGAAAAAAATCTTTTTTTCATGTTTGATGCGTGGGCTCATGATGGTGACCCGTTGAGAAGAATATTTTTGGAATCTCTAATTCGGGAAATTGATCCCAGAGAAGAAGATCGCGACCTCAAAGATATCAAGGGGAGAATCACGGGAAGGAAGAAAGTCGTAGAGATTAAAGCAAAGAAAAGCACTTCCCGTTTAGGGAAGTTTATTTCTTTGTCGGCTCTGCTTATACCCTTAGGCTCCGCTTTTCTAGGGAAAGTAAACTATGACCTATTTGTTTGGCCATGGGCTAACGAAGCGCAAACACCTTATTTCTTGTTTCTAGTGGGGTTGCTTTTTTGTCTATCCCCATTATTGGTACTTGCTTACTGGTGCCGCTGGGGCGATAAAGATCCAGAAACCAAAAAAACCTCATGGGATTTTTTCTCTGTAGATTCGAAAGAAGATTACACGCAAGATATAACTGAGGATGGAGAAAGGACATCTATAGAATTTGAGGATCACTTCAAATGTATAATTCAAACTGCAATGAGCAAAAGACTCATAGCTAAATGTATTATTGTCGTTGATAACCTTGATCGAGTTGATCCCGATCACGCCAAGAATATATGGTCTACCTTACAGACATTTTTTCAGAAAAGATCTAACGGTGATTCTGGTGGCAACTGGTCAGACAAACTTTGGTTTGTAATACCTTTTGATCGAGAGGGCTTTTATAAAATATGGAAAGCCAATGACAGCGATGAAGAAACAGGTAAGTCATTTCTAAAAAAATGCTTTCAGCTCATTGCTGAAGTTCCTCACCCAGTTATGTCTGGATGGTCTCGATATGCAGAAAAATGTATAGATGAAGCCTTAAATCAATGGCCCGAACATGAAAGAAAGAATGTACTCTCAACCTATGTTCGATACGCAAGTCGATTAGATAAATCACCCACCCCACGCGATATTAAAGTGTTCGCCAATCAGGTGGGCCTCCTTGGAGCAATGTGGGGTGGACAAATGTCCGTCGAGGCGATTTGTTTATATGTTCTATTCAAAGAAGTCGTTACCACTAACGGGCTAAGGGAATCGTTGATTGCTGGCAAACTACCTAATGATTATCAAACCGACTCCAATCTCTCTGATATTTATTCTGAATTGGCTGGATTATTATTTGGAGTAAATAAACAAAAAGGTGTTCAGCTACTTTTAGGTCCAGAAATTCAAGCAGCTTTTAATGCAGGTAACGGCGAAGCCCTATCAACTCTCGTTAAGGATCACGAGAATGCATTTTGGATAGCTTACGAAGCATCCAAGCATCAGTGGATGATCACATCGGGCCATGTGGATGAATTCAAAATTGCTTTTACTAAGGCATTTCATGGTGGGTTAATGGAGCACAAGAATAGGCTGATTCGAGATATAGAAAGGCTTGTGGATATTTGGACAAGTACATTCATCAAGCTAGACCTGGCGCAATTTGATTATTCAGCGTCAATGAATTTCACTTTTGAACTTTGTGCAGATAAAAGTAGATTTCTTGAATCTATACACCAATTAACAGCTAAGACGTTGAGCGAAACTATAGCTTTAGTTGGAAATGAAAAATTTCCAGATAAAATTCTTGAAAACTTAAGACTTTTGATTGGTTTTTTAGAAGATAAAAAGAGACCACTAAAAGCTTATATTTACCCCAATCTAAATGCTGGCAATTGGAAGATTTGGCTAAATCATCTAAAAAAATATAATCTTTCATATGAAATGGTTTTTCCAAATAAAGAAACAATAAATACGATTGCTATTGAATCCCAATTCTCATCACCAAATCTCAATGAAACCGCATTGGAGCTTTTAATAAAGACCTATGAAATCTACCCCGATTCACCTGAGTGGGAATTGGTGACCGATCAGATTATATCTTGGTTGAGTATCAGTAACCGAATTTATGACTGCGAATCTTTATATGAGCTTGCGCTTAAACTTTCTGTAAATAAAAACATAAAAATTTCGTCAAAGATTACAGAGTGCGTTAAAGGTTCAAGCTTTTGGGTGGGCGGCCAACACTCATCAATTTCAGCTAATCCATCTCTCCCGGTATTGGTAGCAATATCCGCTAAAGATGAGCTTCAAAAAAATAGCCACGTATCGCCAGAGATCAAGTCATTTTGGTCAGCGGCTTCAGATGAAACATTATTAGCAAATACATTTAACCTACTAAAAACCCTCAATAAACTTGATATTTTATGGCGGCTATGTAGGGACGAGAAAAATTCTACAGCTGCAAACTTTATTAGAAATAGCAATGATCAGGTTCTTTACAGTTCTTGGACAGGAACAAATTTTATCGACGAATATGATTGGGCCAGTGAAGAAGAGATTCGAAATATTGCAGAAAAACTCGCCGCGAATGATTCGTTTTTTAATAACGAATGTAATATGAAGGAAAAAGCGGTAACGTATCAGGCTGTCTATAAGATCTTTTATGCACTTAAAAATTCAAAAATATCTGCATTTATAGATACTGAAATAAGTAAAGTTAGCAAAGATGACTGGAAAAAATGTATTGAAAATAACGGCGAACTACTCGATCTTGTAAAAAGTAAAAATCCACATTTTTCAGAAGCTCTCAATGAATATTTAATTGCGGTCGTATCAGGAGATATTCCGACAGGAATTAGTTCAGGCTTAGGGACAAAATTATCCAGCCTTCTAGGGAAGGTAACAGACTTACATAAAGACTTTATTCCCAAGGTAATGCAAGCATACTTCTCAACAGACAAGGATCACCTTAAAGATGACGGATTTAACATGCTCTGCCCATTATTTTCTCAGCACTTGTCACGCTTGGATGAAAGCTCTCTCATGGAAAGAACTAGCTTATGGATTAAGTCCAACGCTAAAGAGCGAATTCAATGGTTGACCGCCCAAAGTATTGAGTCGATCAAGGATCCATCAGAAAAATTGATCGCACTCGTAGAGCTAGGATTAAAATCTGATGACACTACGCAAAATGAAATTGCGGCCATGATCAATGAAAAATTTAATCTTGATGTTGTTATTCCTGTTCGTGAAAATCACGATAATGAATAAAACACATGGCTATTGGGTTCAGAGCAATTCTAAATATACGGGTTCGATTTCTATAATGTCCGCTTTGGTCGAACGATACCCAAGATACGTGAGTTCGTTCTGATATTCGGTCACTGCATTTAGATAGTTTCCATTGGTTTCGGAGTTCAGATGCTAAAAGTAGACGCAGGTAAAATATTTTTCGTGGAAAACCATCTTTTTGATCCTGTAATAAAAGAATTTGATGGGATATTAGAACGTTACAATAAATATGAAGTTGAGTTATTCATACACATAGTTAGTGATCCTTCATGTCGTTACGAAAAAGGTGTCGGCGCAAATCGAATTTTGAGTAAAATTTCTGGAATGAGTGCAAAAGTACGTTTCAAAAGTATCTTAAAAAATAAAAAGATTAATTCGAATCCAAAAGGCTTTTACGCAAATAAGTTGAAGAACGATAAACAGCCACCCGATGAGATACGATCTGTCAGCTTTGCCCACTGCAAGAGAGATGAGGTTGAGAAGCACTTTGCAGCTAGAAATTCTGAATACGGTTTTGTATTTTTTCATGATTTTTTGCAGGGGCTTGGGATGCTCCCAGTTAGATACATCAATGAAGAAGATGAGGATTCAATACGCAGGCTAGTTTTCAATGAGGCATATTTACTAGAAGCGTATGGAAATTCCTATGATATGCGCTGGGAAAATGAATGGCGAGTTAATCGTGATTTAGTATTCAATTTCGAAGACGTTGCTTTTGTTGTGGTGCCCGATGATGAATATACTGAGTTTATTGAATTTACCTATACAGAGGAACTTGATTATTTCGTCTTGCCTTCTTCGGTGTTTAAAAGCCCGTTAGAGTTTTTCCTTAAGGCGCATACTTTGGAACATCATGCTTGGCATCAGATACGCCTCTACGGAGAATGGAAAGTTGATTTTGAGATGTTTCCTCCATTTACTCTTGAAGAGCAAACTGAATTTATTGAGCGATGTGGAGAGCATTTGACTTGTCTGTCAAAAGCTGAGATTCAGGACGTATATGAGAGGCGGTTCGTATCGAGATTTATGAGTTTTACATCGAGTTTAGAAGATAGATTTTTGGAGAAAACATCATTTAAGTCGCTAAAGACTGTTTCTAAGAATGCTAAGGAGCCCCATCAAACGCATAGAGACATAATGATGCATTGCTACACTGAAAGACTTGATGTGCAGAGAGCGAATATTGATTTCGGATTTGAATCATAATGCAAAGCAATGTCAGGAGCCATCCGAACTTTACTCTTTAGGGTATTTGTCATATCCGAAATCAAATCGGACCGGCCCTGTAGGCGGGGTAAGATCTACGCGAACTGGCTAAGTTATTTTATAAGTCACAAATGTCCGCTATTGGCCGAAGGTGTCGAAACCAAAAAACTTTCATCTCAAATTTTGACAATATTTATGTGAGTAGGATCTGTGTGCCCAAAGCGACTGTTTGGAAAATATATTGGCGTTTGTCAATCTGCAAAAGCAGACTCAAGCTTTCTTGTCACTCCTTACCTTCCGTCAGACTATCTACCCACTTCAATTGCTTCGGCAAGCACGCCGCCTGTAAATTGTAGTACTTCGTGCTTACCTTGTGATTGGCTCGTAGCCAGGAAACAATTGATGATATTTCTTGTATGCGCGCCATAATTCCGCATCAATCCATTGCAATCCTCACGAGTGAGCGTGCACATATTAGCGATCCGCGTGTTTGTAAGCTGGCTGATGGAGTTATCGCAACGCAACGAAAAAAACTGGTGAAATGGAATCGCTAATCAAATATACCAATGACAAAAATCGGCAATAGGCTAATAAATTATGCAATCGCGAATTGAAGATTATGGACTTATCGGTAATGGTTATTCAGCAGCGCTGGTTAGTCGTAGTGGTTGCATAGATTGGTTGTGTTGGCCGCGTTTTGATTCCGATGCCTGTTTTGCAACCCTATTAGGGACTGAAGCAAATGGCTATTGGAAAATACACACTACTGATGCAAACGCGCAGGTCACCCGAAAATATCAAGACGATACCTTGATATTGGAAACAACGTTTGAAACTGCGGAAGGCATTATTTGCGTCATAGATTTCATGCCTTGGAAAGATGATTTCCCTGAACTAGTACGCCTGGTTCGTGGGATATCAGGGTCGGTCAGCATGCATATGGAGTTTGTCTTGCGTTTTGGTTACGGCTATTCAGTGCCGTGGGTCACGCGGTTATCTGATGGGTCGGGAATTAAAGCAGTCGTAGGGCCAGATATGGTAATCCTGCGAACCACAGCCGAGCTACAAAATGTCGCAATGAAAACAACGGCGGATTTCACTGTTAGTGAAGGGGAAGAGGTTTATTTTTCCCTTCAATATGGCCGCGCCTATGACTCGGTCCCGCTCGCCTATGATGCGAAGATTGCTTTGGCAGCTACCGCAGAAGGCTGGCGTGAATGGTCGAGTAAATCGAAAGCTCACGGAAAGTACCGTGACGCGATTCATCGCTCACTGATTACACTCAAGGCGATGGCCTATCAACCTTCTGGCGGGCTAGTGGCTGCGGTCACTACATCCTTGCCTGAAAGCATTGGAGGTGACCGAAACTGGGACTACCGTTTTTGTTGGCTGCGCGATGCAACCCTGACCTTAAGAACTTTAATGCGTGGTGGCTATTATGAAGAAGCGAAATCATGGCGTGACTGGCTGATTCGAGCAATCGCCGGTGCGCCCGGTCAGCTGCAAATTATGTACAGCATTACCGGCGAGCGGCGCCTACAAGAATGGGAATGCGACTGGTTGAAAGGTTATGAAAACTCTAAACCCGTGCGTATCGGTAACGCTGCCGCGTACCAAATGCAGTTGGACGTTTTCGGTGAAGTAATGAACGCTTTATATGAAGCGCGCCTGGGCGGATTAGCAGCGGACAGAGACGCTTGGAGCGTGCAAGTTGCCCTGGTAAATCACGTTGCCGATATATGGAAAACTCCCGATGAAGGCATTTGGGAGACCCGCGGTGGCCGCAGGAATTTCACATTCTCCAAAGTCATGTGCTGGGTCGCGGTAGATCGGGGCATAAAGTGTATTGAGGAATTCAGCCTGGATGGTCCGCTTGATAAATGGCGAATCTTGCGTGATGAAATTCACGCAGACGTATGTCGTCACGGGTTCAGTGAAGAAAGAAATAGTTTTGTACAAACCTATGATGGTGATCAATTAGATGCAAGTTTGTTGCAGCTTGCCATCGTAGGATTTTTGCCACCTGAAGACCCGCGCATTCGAGGAACTGTTGATGCGATTGAGCATGAGTTAAATATAGATGGATTTGTGCTGCGCTATAAAACTGAGACCATGCACGATGGTTTACAGCAGGGAGAGGGCAGTTTTCTCGCGTGCAGTTTTTGGTTAGTTGAGAATATTAGCTTGCAAGGCAGGCACGAAGAGGCAATTGCGTTATTTGATAAGCTCCTCGCTATTCGTAACGACTTGGGGCTTCTGGCGGAAGAATACGATACTCAACACCAACGGTTAGTCGGTAATTTTCCGCAAGCATTTTCACACTTAACGTTAGTTGAAACTGCATTTAATTTACTTGAACGAACTAGTGATTCAAAAAGTTCGGATTAACGCAATCGCGCAGTGATGACACAAGTGATTCAGTTGTCAGCCCTTTATCATTTAAGAAAATACTGTAAGAATCAAAGTCAGAACTTACACAATTCACCATTTAATTACTCTCTCCGACGTGAAGGTTTGCATCATGATTCCAACGCCTAATTCAGCACCTGATGAACCGAGTGCTCCAGATCAGTCGCGTCATCCACGTACAAAGATTTATCCCGTATTGCAAGGCCAGCCTGCATTGGTGACCGGCGCTAATTCAGGAATAGGGAAAGCCGTTGCCTTGGGGCTCGCACAGGCGGGAGCAGATGTCATTATCAATTACGTGACTAACTCGGCAGCAGCGGATGATATTGCACATCAAATCGAATCAATGGGGCGACGCGCTATCGTCATTAAAGCGGATGTGAGTAATGAACCTGAGGTGGAAGCGATGTTTGCCCAAGCCGTTCAGCATTTCGGCACGCTGCATATCCTAATTAATAATGCGGGTTTACAGCGCGATGCACCCTTTGACGAAATGACCCTAGCCCAATGGCAAACCGTGCTGAATGTGAATTTAACCGGACAATTTTTATGTAGTCGCTCGGCCATTAGGGAGTTTAAGCGGCGCGGAATTGATGTGAATTTATCGCAAGCCGCCGGAAAAATTATTTGCATGAGTTCAGTTCACGAACAAATTCCCTGGGCCGGTCATGCCAATTATGCTGCGTCAAAAGGTGGGGTCATGATGCTGATGAAAAGTCTGGCCCAGGAAGTTGCGCCGCAACGTATTCGTGTGAACGGAATTGCACCCGGTGCAATTCGTACTCCGATCAATACAGGGGCATGGGAGACTCAGGAAGCTTATAAAAGTTTAATGACATTAGTTCCCTATAAGCGTATTGGAGAGGCTGACGATATTGCGCAGGCGGCAATTTGGCTTGCATCTGAAGCGGCGGATTATGTAACCGGAACTACGCTATTTGTCGATGGAGGTATGACGTTGTATCCCGGGTTTGCTACCGGGGGATAATTGCATAGTCCAACGGCATCGTAATATTTAATTTTATGGTCAAAATAACGATGTCAGGTTTTAATAGAAGTTGCGGCAGACGTTCAATTCACAAAAAATTATAAACGCTAAAAAGCATAGGCAGCTTTCTCAAGAGGCGGGGTTTCGACTGCCATCTCACTAAACCGACCTCAGCAGATGCAGTAATTCAAATACTCGATAGCTTATAGATACCTTAAACAACTACCACATCGATATCGGCTTTAAAAATCGATCCCGCACCAGCTTATTACTGTTTTAACTTTCGGAATAAGTTAGGATGTTAATGAATAGTAGTAAATTTAAATCGCCAGCGTAAAAATTGCATTACTTCGAAAAAGTCATAAATTAACTTATATTTGTTTGCCTAATTATTATCCGGAAATTTACCATGCATGAGGGCGCACCCCTAACAATTGACGAAGCGGAACGACTTGCTTCTTTGCTACAGCTAGACGTTCTTGACTCTGCGCCAGAGCAAGAATTTGATGATATCGTCACTCTGGCAAATGCTATTTGCGGTACTCCTATTGCGTTGATCTCTCTCGTAGATAATAAGCGCCAATGGTTCAAAGCTCGTACTGGCTTAGATGTTCAGGAAACTCATCGCGACTATGCGTTTTGTGCGCACGCCATTCTTGAAAAAGACGATATGCTCATCGTAAATGACGCGACAAAAGACTCAAGATTCAGTGAAAGCCCATTGGTTTTGGGGGAGCCCAACATACGATTTTATGCGGGGGCACCGATTATCAATGTCGATGGACAACCTTTAGGAACAGTCTGCGTTATTGACACGTTGGCTCGATCTCTGACTCAAAACCAATATGATGCTCTAACCGCATTGGCCCGCCAGTGCGCTGCGCTATTTCAGCTTCGTAAAATAAACTTGCAAGACAAAAAACTCTACAAAGAGCTGAACGATAAAGTTATTGTTGCACTCTCGAACAACGATGATGCGTCTAGAAAACTTCAGCAGAATGAACGACTCAATTCTCTAGGTCATCTCGTCAGCGGGATAGTTCATGACTTTAACAACATACTGAACGTTATCACGATTGGTTTTACATTGATTCAAAACAAACTCGATAAGCCAGATCAAATTAATACGCTAGCAAAGAGCGGTCTGGTTGCGGCGAATAAAGGCGCTAAGTTAGTTGCGCAACTTCTTAAACTTTCAAGTGACTCCCTACCGGATTCAGCGCCTATTTGTGTTGACTCCCAAATGAATGAGCTTGATGACATTTTGAGGAAGGCCGCAGGCTCTGGTGTAAGCATAGACATGACGTTAGACGCAAAAGGTTCGGCGGTTTTTTGCAGCGAAATACAATTTTCCTCTGCAATTATTAACCTGGTTGTAAATGCTCGTGATGCACTTAACGGTATGGGGAATATCTGGATAAGAACAGCGATTGAAAATATTGAAAAAATTGCCGATATTTCTGACGGCAAATATATCGTTGTTAAAATAAAAGATAATGGCCCGGGAATAAGTCCGGAGATTGCGCAGAAAATTTTTGAACCGTTTTTTTCTACCAAATCAGCGGACAAGGGAACTGGCTTGGGATTGGCGCAAGTTTATAGTTTTGCGTTAAGCGCCAGCGGAATGGTAAAAGTTATGAGCGAAGAAGGTAAAGGAACTTCAATAATTCTTTATCTTAAGGCAATTTAATCTCTATAAGGAACATAGAAACTGGTGTTTGCAATAATATCTGGCGCGCATACAAATTAAAATATCGAGAATGGTACGCCAAAGCATTATTTATAAATATACTGATGCTGCATCGGCTGCTAATGAAATAACATCTTACTTTCTACTCTCATTATTGAATCAATTATAAATAATATACTCCTCGTTGCAGATAAATTGATATTTGAGCAGTTCGATTTAACGCCATGAATGAAATGTTAATCGGAGCTATCGCTGCGTGCTGCTTCATTATTGGATTGTCTTTCTTGCGCTACTGGAGAACAAATGGAGATAGATTTTTTTTTGTATTTCTCCATTTCGTTTTTAATTGAGTGTGCGAATAGAGCTTCACTGGGTATTTTTTTTGATTTTAAAGAGACGTCGCCTATCTATTACCTGATTCGGTGGCTTTCCTGTGGCTGTATTATTTTTGCAATAATTGAAAAAAAGAAAGGAAACCAACATCAATAACTTCCCGTTATTTTTATCCGTTTTTTTATTTTTTTGTATAAATTAGTTATCTTGTTTAAGTCAAATAAAAAAGCTAATTTATAATCGTAGTAGCCTAATAAACTTAATGTTCCCGTCGGCTTTTCTCAATGGAAAAAATTAAATTGGACCACGTACACAATGGCTCCTGCGAGATATCCAACGAAAGCTAGCAGACTGATTTTTTTCAGATACCAAATAAAATCAATTCTCTCCAGTCCCATCGCGGCAACACCGGCGGCAGATCCAATAATAAGTATTGAGCCTCCGGTTCCTGCGCAGTAAGCCAAAAACTCCCATAAGAAACTATCGGCTGGATAACTTTCCAAGCTGTACATTCCCATTGAAGCCGCAACTAGAGGCACGTTATCAACTAGCGCGCTCGCAATACCGATTAACACCACGATGACATCGAGACGGCCCACTGTGGCATTTAACCAGGTGGCCAATGCAGAAAGGATATGGGTATGTTCCAGCGTTGCAACGGACAGCAGAATTCCGATAAAAAATATGATGGAACCCAAATCTATTCGCGTTAGCGCATGGGTCAGTGTTAATTCACGTTTCTCATCATCATCTTTATTTTTGTGCATGCGATCAGCTACGATCCAAAGAATTCCAAGGCCGAATAAAACGCCCATAAAAGGCGGTAGATGCGTGAGTGTTTTGAAAATAGGTACAGCAACCAATACGCCCAAGCCGAGCCAGAATACGACAGACCGTTCTGTTAGCGTTGTAAGATCGTCTTGATTGGTGCTATTTATGTTTGGTGCCTCAACCGTTTTGCCTCGTAGTTTCCACATGATAATGATCGCGGGAATAATTAAATTTACTGCCGAGGGAATGAATAAACCGCTAATAATATTTGCGGGAGTGATTTGTCCTCCAATCCACAGCATGGTAGTGGTTACATCACCAATGGGAGACCAGGCTCCGCCTGCGTTGGCGGCAATCACTATCATGCCTGCAAAAATTAAACGGTCATCCCGTTTTGCCAATAATTTTTTTACAAGTGACACCATAACAATGGTTGTGGTCAGGTTATCGAGAATAGCGCTTAGAAAAAAAGTGACAATACAAACTAATAACGCCAATGACGATAATCGCGTTGTTTTAATCCGATCCGTTAGAACTTGAAAGCCATTGTGCGCATCGATTAATTCTACAATGGTCATGGCGCCCATCAGGAAAAAAACAATTTGTGACGTGCTAATCAACGTTTCGGATAACTCATCAGAAATTGCATGGGTGTCGCCCGACATGACCGCATAGATTGTCCACAGTAAGCCCGCGCCCACAAGCGCCGAAGCGGACTTATTAATTTTTAACGGATGCTCAAAGGCAATAGCGGCATAAACCAATACAAAAATAACTATCAGGGCTGTTAACATACTGATCAATCTAATTAAATAAAATGGGCGTCATAGCATTAATTGAAAGGTAAGACTATCACATCTGCTCAATGTAAAGGTCTGGAATGGAGATGATAAAAGCGGGCTAGAATTAAGATAGTGAGGGCTTCAAGATATGGGAATCCAGATACTGATTTGACGGTTTTAAATAATAATTTATGTCGTAAACGTTCCCAAATGCAATTGTGGATCACCACCTGAGTTTCTCAGGGAGTTGGCAAATAAAAGAGGTCTGCAAGCAGGAAAATTTAAGTGGCTTAAGATCATAAGTTAATGTCCGCTTCTGGCCGGAAGTGTGAAATGATAACTTTTAAATAATCATTATCTAAAAAGTTAGCGCTGGTCTAATTCAAGAGCAGGGAAAAAATATGGGTTACGATTTACACATTACCCGCAAAGATTGTTGGGGAGAGGAAGAAGATAAAAGATCAATCTCCATTTTAGAATGGAAAGCTTATGTAAAAAGTGATCCCGAAATTTTTCTGGATGCAGAGAATCCAGACGAGAATAATTATTTATACATTAGGGCCGATGCAAATTGGCCTTTATAGTTTAATCCTCGACTGGGAAATATTTATACAAAGAACCCGCCCGATGATGTTTTAGAAAAAGTTGTAAAAATTGCTGCGGTTCTAAAAGCTAGGGTTCAAGGCGACGATCAGGAATTCTACGATCTGGAAGGCAATATGGTAAGCCCGCAAGAGCAATTCACAACCGTAAATGATAGCAAAAATACCAGCTCGAACGACCGTTATATTTGGTACTTCTGTGCAATTGTCTTAGTTACTTCCATTGTTTGGCATGTATTTATCCAGTAACAAAATCTCTGGGTTAGCAAAACATTGTCCGCTCTTGGCCGTCATGCGATGTAATTGATCTGTTCCGATTTTCAGTGTGACTATACTGACTCAGTTGTGGCCAAAGCGGACCTCAACATCAGGGGTTTATCTAAAAAAAATATATTACGGCGGTTTACAGAGACGACCAATAAAGCTTTATCGTGGCGCAGTGCGCGGAGAGGCACAGCAGTTGTTTTTTGTTACCCACAGATCAAGAACCTACGTTAAAAGCCTTTCGTGACGATTTCGGATCGATTGGAACCGTTGGTATCATTTTGCCGGTTCAGGAATAGCAAGACTCGCCAACAAGCGATTAGGTGATATCGCTGGTTGGGCACGAAAGCATATTACATCTGACGAACTGCTGAGTGCACAGTCACCTAATGTGATCCCGGCGCGAAAAAAAGCCAATACTCAAACCGTCTTATTGGTGAGTTATTTAAAGGCCGCTGAACTTAGCCAAATCGATCCTGAATAACTACTGTGTATTGTTTGCTAATAGCGATACAACACACTTAATTCCCATCATATTTTTACGGATTTATTTTATGGATAGAAACGAAGGCGATTCGCCTAATTACAATACAAGCATTTCAGTAGTGGTCACCGCAATCGCGATAATTTTATCAGCCATTCTAATTTACTATTTCAATTTTGCGGAGCCTAATTGCTACCTGAGTTTAGAATGTTTAAAAAAGCTTCCTAGTGATTCGCCAGCTACGTGGGGAGTATTTGGAGATTTTCTTGGAGGAGTAATAAATCCTTTTATCGGGCTACTAACCGTCGTTCTGCTTGTGGCGTCGATAAAACAGCAAAACCTCGCGCTTGCGCAAAATGAGAAGGCATTAAAACTTTCTAATGAAGAATTGGCTGCTACGCGAGAAGAAATTAAAACTGGAAGAGAAATTCAGTTAGCTACAGAAGCAGCGCTCAAAGCTCAGATCGCCGAAGCCAAATCACTTAATGATTTCCAAAAAACTTTTAAGCACTGGGAGGAATTTGAACGCTACCTAGCGACCAAATTTTCAGACGAAAATGTCGAAACAAAAATGTACATAAGAAGGTTATACCAACTTTGTTTTCCCAGTCCAATAGAGAATAACTTCTCTTTATCCTCCAATATCTGGCGGAGTTTGTATAATCAGCTGATTAAAGTCCACACCACTACAAGAAGTGCAGATTTAAATTCAAGCAGAGGGATAGAGCTATATGCCCTGGACTTAAACAATCAATTTTTACAAGTATTCGATGTGCTGCAAGGTTCCTTCTCATGGTCTAACGTCGGACTTCAGAACGCTGGTCGAAATTTCTTCATAGGTCCAGACCACGTCGTTCTCACAGGCCATGGTGTGCAAGGTCATCTCAGTCACTTTCTTTTGAAACTAAACGCCCTTTATGACATATGTGCGTTTGACCACCAGTTTGACAGGCTCGGCGTATGTTTGGAATTTATACTCCAGTTCGAAAAAGTAATCCGATCCTACATGCCCGGTTTACAAGTAGAAGATGGAAAAATACCCATAATTGAGAATGAACTTTTCGCCATACGTTTTTCACACCTTGAACCGCATGTTCTTAACTTAAAAGATCGCATTGAACTAGGCAGGTCGTAGATCGGTGATGCAATTGATTTGTAAACAAGATCAATGCATTCAGAGTGAATCAGTTGTGCCCAAAGCGGACTCTAATACCTCGATCGAAGCAGGCCGTATATCTCCGAATTTATTGAACCGTATATCCCCGAATATATTTCTACCAGATACTAAGTTATTGATCGTAACGTTTAGAATGGTAAATAAGGGTGTTGCGAAATTGAAACAAACGGCCCACAACTTTGGAATAAACTGTTAGGAAATAATAATGCGGATATTTATAAGTCATATATCGGAAGAGTCTGCCATCGCGAATTGTCTTAAAGAATGGGTAGAGTCAACTCTACTTGGCGAGTGCGAAGTTTTTGTGAGTAGTGATTCTGCGGCGTTACCTGGCGGGGTAAAGTGGCTAGATAAGATCGATGAAGCTCTTGAGGCCGCAGACATGATGCTTGTTATTTGTAGTGAAAGTTCTATTTCAAGGCCTTGGGTAAATTTTGAAACGGGTTGTGCGTGGAGCAGAAAAATTCCGGTAGTCCCTTTGTGTCACTCTGGTATGGACAAAGGAAGCCTGCCAAGGCCAATTAGTGATTTTCAAGGAATAAATATTCTTGATCAAGAATTTCCAGAACTACTATTTAATTCTTTGCGCGAGCACCTTGGCATTAAAAAAATACCCAGAATAAATTTCCAAGAAATGCAGTCCGAGGTCGTTGCTTCGGTTTCAAATACTATAGCTTCGCCAAAACAAAAGGTGATCTCTAGAAGTAATATTTCATTTGAGAGTGTAAGTGAAGGGGCAATAAATATTCTGCTTTACATGTCAAAGCAAAAAACTAACGTATCATCTAGAACCGTAGCTTCAGATAATGAAATTTCCAATCAAAAAGCAATTTACTATCTAGAAGAATTGGAAGAGCTGGAGTTTGTTTCTTCAGATATTAACGTTATGACCGGGGCAAGTTATTTTGTCGGCTCTAAAGGCCGTAAATTTCTTTTTGAACGGGGGGAATTGTAGGTCGTCCGCTCCCAACTAATCGCTAAAGCATCGTGCCTTTGGAGCTGGACAGGTTTTAAATTGCGCTTTCGTGTTTTGCTGCGCAAAATGTTTCCCCACAATCGTAACTTAAAAATTCCCGCTTAGCTCGGCGTTAGGCTACGGAGCAGACATGACATCAAGGAAACTTCAAACTAAATTTGATAGGCCAATTTTATTCCGTACATGTGACCGCTATGTTTATGAATCCACGCTAGCGACCGGTTCGATTTGGATGAGATCAAGTCATTACTATCAAAATATAGAAGATCAAACAAGACAAGATAGATCTGAAGGGGTAAATACAACGCAAACATTAGTGCCGCTGCACTTTGCTCCTGATTTTGCGCAGCATATTAGTATTGAAGGGCCCGGCACTATTGGTCAGGAAATTATTCCTCACTATATTGCATCCATGCACGGTATAAATATTACAGAAGATCTTAGACATAAATTCGGCGGTTACACGCTCGGAATCGTTTGTATCGCAGATCTAGCAGCTGAAATTTTATATCAATCGTCAAAAGTATTGGCAGTTTCTTCCTATCGGTTTGGCCAAGTTGCATACCAACGAACAGCACTTACTCAGTCATTCGCACCAGCCGGTTCTGCACTCCAGCTTACAGGAACTCCATCTGTATATATTAAATCAATAAATACAGATGTTCTTCGAAAAGATCCTGTGGAGCCGTTTATCTCCCAAGACGAATGGCGAATTGCAGTTTTTCCATCTAGCTACATCAATAACGACTGGAGCGAACCTCTAAAAATCAATGTAGACCCCAAACATTTCTATCGGTATTTAGAACGTGATTATTGAAAAACGCCTCACAAGTGACCGTGATGAAAAATTCGCAAACATGACACCAAAGTCGAGTTTTCTGCTTAGCAGATCATTATTTAACTAAATAATGGATTCAAAATAGAGATTTGGCATGCGTAAGAATAATAATAGAGATCCAAATATGGTTGGCCGAAACGATCCATGTCCATGCGATAGCGGGAAAAAATTTAAACGTTGTCATGGAAGATCCTACCAATCCAGTTTCATTCCGCCTAATGCCTCAATACTGCAAAAAATAGCCGAACATGAGGCTTATGATCTGCGCAGAAGGGATCAACAGGGCAATGCCAAACCAATTATTTCAAATATCTTCGGTGACCATCGCCTTGTAGCAGTGAAAGATAGGTTTTACTATTCAAAAAAATGGAAAACTTTCCATGATTTTCTATTTCAATATTTGGTTGATGTATTGTTAATCAAAGTGGCTAAGGATGACTTAACTAGGCCTCGAAGTGATCAGCATCCTGTAACTACTTGGTACCAGGATTGTTGTGAATATAAAAACGCACAGATAAAAATTCCGGGTGAAATAGCAGAATCAAAAATGATTGGGGTAGTAGGCCAATATATGTGGTTGGCATACAGCATTTATCTCATGACTCATAATGAAAAGCTTCAGCAAGAAATGATCAAACGTCTTGTAAATCATGATTTATTTTGGGGCGCTAATTATGAAGCTCGCGTTTTATCGAGTTTTATTTTAGCAGGATTTGAAATTGAACTTGAAGATGAAAGTGATGTTAGGAATTCACATGTAGAGTTTGTTGCAATACATCCTGTAACTAAGAAGCGCTTTTCTGTGGAGGCTAAGGCAAGACTGCCCAATAAGGAGCATTCAAGTGTTAATATTCAACTTCAAAAAGCTTTAAAAAAGAATTCCATATATCCGAGAATTGTTTTTATCGATCTTAATTTACCTCAGAATCATAGTGAAGCAACGTGGCCGAATGAGATTGCGTCCGAACTAAAAGAACAGGAAACTAAAATGACGGTTTTTGGAAAGCCTGCGCCGCCTGCCTATGTCATAATTTCTAACCATATTCATAACACTTCACTTAACGAAGAAACTAGCAGTGGATATCTTCCAGTTGGTTTTAAAATAGATGATTTTGCCAAACTTGGCCTCACTACTTTAATTGCAAGACTAGCATCTAGAGAGAAACATAAAGAGGTATTTGACTTACTTGAATCATTAAAGCGATTTAGCAAAATTCCTGCTACTTTTGATGGTGAGGTTGAAGATGTCTCCTTCGGTAGGGTGAAAAAGCGTTACCTGATTGGAAGTTATTATGAGCTTCCTTTAAATGAGAATAAAGGTAAGGTTAATTGCAGACTTAAAGATGCTACGGTAACCGAGCATGATGGCGGTGTCTATTTAGTTTTTGAAACCTCAGGCGGCGATTTAATTTTTCGTGATCAGTTAACTGACCATGAGCTCAATGCTTACAGGCAGCATCCTGATACATTCTTTGGTGTTATACAAAAGAAAAGCAGAGAGATAAATACGCCATTAGAAATCTATGATTTTTTGTATGAGACTTATAAGAATTCGCCTAAAGAAACTTTGCTTCAGTTTATGAAAGATAGCCCCAAGTTGAAGGATTTCGAAATGTTGGAACGTGAAACCCTAGTAAATTTATATTGCCAGCATATGGCGGCTAAAATGTTCAATGCGAAAAATACCTCGCATACTAGTTCAAATACTGATTGAACCTACCAATGATGTATCGATTTAATTTTAATCAGTGGTCTGCCTTCTTGGACAATGTCCGCTTTTGGCGGAACGTATCGAAACTAAAAATCTCTATATGAAGCTTTGGCAATGATTTAATGCATGAGCACTATAGATGACGATTGCTTACAGTCAATTGCCAAAAACGATGGCCTAAGTATCTATTTTTTCAAGTAATAAAACTATGACCCTCACATCTTATTTTTTTGCGTTATTGATTTTATTTTTTTTAGTTGTAATTGTTTTGGTTCGTATAAGGAAAAAATTTCAAGTGTTTTTGGATTCTAGTCCGAGGTCATCAGCTGAAAATTTCGTTTCGGTGAAAATGCAAACTTGGAACAAAACCACGGGGGTAGTAGAGTCAGCCTACGTTAAAAAGCAAATTAGGTTTGTGGTTGGTGGTGCCGTATATAAATATTCGATCGACGCTGTAGTTGGATACTCTGTCAACGAGAAAACCTATGTTTGTAAAGCTTCACCTTATGGATTGTTTGATACTAATCGATTGGATTATGCGAAAAAAATGGAGCGTGCCCTTCTCATGAAAAGAGAAGCCTCAGTTTATTACGATCCTATATTTCCAGAAAAATCTTTCTATTTGTTTGATTCATTCCGCTCTTGGGATGAATACATATCTTCGATTTCATAAACAGGTTGAGACATCTTCAAATATGAAAATTGGAAATTTTTAACAGCGATTTTTCTTTGTTTGACAGAACAACTGTTTAGTAAAGTAAGAGTGGCAAGGTTAAATACAGCTATTATTGATGCTCATCTTTAAAGATGATCTTTGAACAGAAAATTTTATTCCATGAACAGTAGTGAGTGCTCATTGTTGATATGCACTTAAATTGGGAGATAAGTTATCGCTGTAACATTGAAGTGATTGCAACAACAGTAGACATGGCAATGCTTTTTCCCATGTGTATATCCAGACTCCAAGCGATTGGGGTCAAGGCGCTAATTGTTGCTGAATTCTCATAAAAGAGCACTACTGAATAGAAGGTCACTGGATGCAAATGACCTAGTGATTAATGCGATAACATCCCATGTTATTTCAATTTCAGCAGCATTGCCTCTCAAAATTGCGTTTTTATTTTTCGCTTCCGTCCATTGTATTTTGAATTCAATAGTTGGCATATGGTTTACGCCCGTTTCGCAACAAAACATTGGGGAGCTTAAAAGGGCTTCTGTTAATTTATCCGTGAGTTACTCCGAGCAACTCGTCTTTCGCCGCTAACCATACGCGATACGGATCAACTCGTATAATATTTTGCGGGCGCTCACCGCCCAAAAATCCATTTGCGCCCGCGAACCAATATGCCACACCCCAATCATCTTTCTTATTCAAAAACAACGTCAAGATTGGAAACAACTGCGCTAACGGTTGCAGTTTGTTCTGATGAAAAATGTAGGCCGGAAAGAGTTCAATATGGTCGTTGAATACACTAAAGATTTGATTTGCACTCTTCCACTCAGACAGTTGAATTTTCATAGCAAACGTACTTGCGCCTGCAAGACTTGCAAGTTCGGACGGGGTAAGCCACGTGGAGGATTCCATAACTTTTTGTCTGGCCTTCACTATCATTTGCCATTCGCAACTCATATTAAATCTCTCAAAAGAATCATCGTACGCACAACAAGACCATGAACAGATTTTGACTAGAATTGTCAAAAACTGAGTGTGCTTAAGACACTTTTTAAAACAGGTTTCGATCTGTACTTTGACAGAAAAAGGGCCCGATAAAGATCAATGCTATGACGTAAAGTAAACCTCATTTTGAAATTACTCATCACTCCCTTGATCAGGAATTAACGTTTTCAGAAGTGGAGGATACACTTCAGGCTGTACCCCAAATAAATAGTATTCCGCGCAGTCTTTGTCTGCCTGAGTTATTTGCCGAGCGTTTTCTGCACCGGTTCGAAAAGGACGCGCATTAAATTTGCCACCACGCGCTTCCGCTTCCAAGGCGGCATTGAGTACCAGCCAAAGATCGACACGACGTATGGTATTAGTAGCTATCCTATTGCTTCCCCATTTCAATGTCGGAAATGGTGTCGTCAGGCGTCCACTCGAAGTCATTACTACTTGTCCTTCTGAACAAGCCATCCCCACAAAGCCTTTAACCACTTCCATCTCAAGACTTATCCTCCCGCATCTTCTAAAAATTAATTCCGATTATTGCGAAACTGAGCTCACAATTGTTAATACATCACTAAGGTTGCTAATGGTTTGTTCGCAACTTGTGTAGTGCCGCACTAAGTGCCTCGCATGGAAACCGCAATTAATCGGACCGAGGTAGTCACATTGAAAGTTGTCTCCGACGAATAGTGATTCATTGGCACATATGTTCGTCGATTCAGAAATCATTCGATAGATTTCTATATCCGGTTTCATAAAACATAACTCGTAACTTAGAAATCTTGAGAATCGAAAGTCACTGAGTAGATTGTCAATTGCTTTGCCATATGGCATCGCAAGGTTTGAGCAAATTGCAATTTGTATACCGCGATCTAAAAGAGCTGAAAGAGTCTCTTCTACGTCATCGAAAAGACTAATTGCGTTCATTTCCTCATCAATTTGATTTTCTAGTTTATTGAGTAAATCGAGGGGCGCTCGAATTTTTAAATGGTCTGCTAGCTCTCGAATTTCGCAATTTGAAGTCATTATTTTTCGAGCATCATCTGCGCTTACCTTCCTGCCATGTGCGCGTCCACACTTAATGAGTTGGCGGTAAGGGCTATGGCGAACTGCGTATCGAATAAGTGTTCCGAATACGTCGAATATAACGAGTTTCATGTAGTTTTCTTTAAAGGATTTAAAAATATTTTCATCTAATTCGTTATCTAACAATTTGCAAACGTCAAATAATATTACATTTTTGTTTGTAGTTGATGCTGTCTATCGCTTTACCCGCTGCATAATAGCATCACGTAATATTCTGTTGCTGCTTAGCAAGATTGCGATATTTTTTGCGTCGTCAATTCCGCTATGTGCTCTACCTTCGAAACAAAGACCTTGCATCATTAATGCACGCTCTAGTCCAATTTTATGACCGAACTTGCCCGCGAATAATTGCTTAATATTAAAGTGTTGCAATTCTGAGAGTGGATTTGCCAATTCTTTCAAACGGCACTCCATGATAAATTGCGATCTATCAAAACCACCCCAAGATCCCCAGACGTCAATCGCATTTTTCATGATCCAAGAATGCAGTTCCAGAAGTACATAAACTAACGGCTTTGCTTGATCAACGGTAGCTTGCTCGATGCCAGTTAATTGAATACAAAATTCACTCAAATGCGGATTATCAATCGGCATTGCGTAAAGTTGAAGGGAGTCTACTATCACCAAATTATCTACTGTTAGGTCGCAAACGACAGCTCCTATTTCAATGATCTCATGCCCCTCGATCATCAACGGCACATCGACGTCGCAAGTACACTCCAAATCTATCAATGCTATACGCATATCATCTTCCGATTGTTTACTTAATTTCTTTTTTAAATCGAAAAAATTATTAGTATTAATCATGGCGATTAATTTGAATTCACTTCATGTCACGTTGCGATGCGGCTGGTAAGACCAGTCATCGCAAACGCAACCAAATTTTTGCCATGCTCGATTTCTACACATACCGGATGGACTGAGTCCGCTTGATCTCGTATTGCACACATGAGACTAATGTTTTCGATAACATATTTTCGCCGCACTTCGAGTAATTTTTTGCACATATCAATTCAATGCTCTAAAGCCAAATATTTGCAAGTGCTCTCAAAAGTGAATTGGAGTGACTATGAACTTTGCACAGATCTTGGGGTTAGTTGCGAGCGCCTGAATATTCCCTTCCAGGTTGATAAAACTTACACTAATCAGCTAAACACTCCATGTTCGAGGCGGCCTATCAAATCCATGACATCTTGTGTTCCCGACTTAGACTGCGCATGCGCTAGTGGAGATTTGTTTTCAAATATTGCTAAAGGGGTTTGCATCCACCGTAGCGCAGCATTCCGGTTGCCGTCCATTAATTCAGTAGCCGCATATTCGATTTTCGCAGTTCGCCAGCTACCGAGTTCTATCCCCGCAGAAAATTCAAAATTGTCTCGTGATGCATCTTTCAAAGTCTTTAGTTCTTCATTCTCAAATCTTTCCGCAAGTATTTTGTAGACGCGCCAAAGCTCTTGGTCATTTTCATCGTAAGGTGAATTAAATGAATCAATTTTTATCCAATTTTTTTCTTGCCCACGATGAATGTAGTCCTGAAAATCATCGATCAAAACTATCCTGTCGCTAATATTTGGATCGATGAAGTTCAGGTTTTTTGTCTTCATGTCCCAAAAAACGTATTCGATTCTTTCGAACCACTCTGGAGCAAATTTTTCCTCAACCAAAAGCTTGGCAACCTTTCTGAAAATTTGTTCAGGAACTGTGGTAAAGATTACGACACGAGTAGCGAGAGATTCACATGCAATCAAAAATTCGTACAACCATGGTCTTGGAATCTGACTCACTGCATTAGAGATTAGTGTGCCTTCCAAATCTAAAGCGATCACTTTCATATTTGGCTCTTTCGAATTAATAGTGCGCCGTATCAATCAGGTATTTTCTAACAATGTAAAATTGTTCAATTGAGTTATTTGCAAGCAACATTTCTTTTATCGATTTACCGCTTAAAATTGGGTTCGAGTTGGGTTTACTAAATAAAGAATATGCATAATTAGTTCCGATCAGCGCATAGGTGTATTCAAATATTGTGATCAAAATACTTAAGCGTTCAGTGACGTCATTTATTTCATAAGAAGATATGCCACTTAGGTTTCCTGCCAATAAATGATCATAATTCGTTGAAGAAATGTTGCCAAGAATTTTTAGCTTTTCTGCTTCGTTCAAATTCCATTTTTCCGATTTACAAATTTCATTAAACCAATTCGCGGCGATAGTTAAATGAGTAGTTTTCAGTTTGTCGGATTTCAACTTGCTAAGGACATTTTCATTATCTTCGGACTTTGCAATCATTGAATGATTTAAATAATAAGAACAAATATCGCATCCGCCATTTCGAATTACTGCATCCACACACTCTTCGCACAGCGATGGACCGATATTACAAATGCACAACATCTCTGTTTTGTCGGAAGTATGGCCGTTACAGTGCTTGCAATCATCATTTGTAAACATTTCCTGTGTCCCCCTAATAGAAGCAGCTTCTTTTGATCTCCTCCTTTCAAAAAGAATTGGTTTGCACTAGCGTTCCAAACGGATAAGGTCATGCTGACCAGCGCCCAATAAAAATAAAAATCTGCGTTACTCCGAAAAGCTGTTTTCGTTTAAGGATAGGTTGATAAATCGGAGAAGAAAATTCCAATACTTTTTCACGATATAATCTTTATTTGTTATAAAAATTTGTCGCGTTATAGCGTTTGGCCAACTTATTATTTATTTTTTGGCCAACTTATAATTTCATCCGTAGACCAAGAAGGAATTGGTAGGAGATGGAGGCGGAGGATACTTAGCTTATAAGGCGGCTAGTGCGGAGGCACCATAAAAAAAGCCAAGCGAATGCTTGGCAAAAGCAGGAAATCAAGGTGCGTGGGCGGAAACTTGCGGCGCAGATTGGTCAACGCCGCGGTTGATTTAGTTTTTTGCTTCCGAAAGTTTTACAGCGTTTCATCTTCAATAGTTAAGGTGCCTGCTGCACCGCCACCATTTACACCCAAGAACCAATCGTCAGCTCTCACTATTGAACCGTTCGTAATTTGTTCATTGGTACCGTCTGCATCGGTCAGTGAAATATCATCCAGCCAAATTTGATAGGTTCCATTGGCGGCGAGATTAACTTGCAATGAAATACTTGAGTCAGTCAGGGTCGGTACAATCGTTAAGGTTTTGGTTTGCCAATCGGTAATCGCATCCACATTCACCATATTCGTTGGGAAACTAATATAGTCAGGGTCGCCAGTGCTGATAATTACCGGAATGGTTTTAGGAACGCTGGTTTTAATTTTGTAGCTAAATTTGTAGGTTTTGTTTACATCCAAACCGTGCCCTACTCCAACAGCTATCACCTGCTGTAATTGCAGATGCCATTCCATTGAACCCGCGTTAGTCACATCTATTTTCAGAACTTTATTTGGCACTGGCGTACTGGAAGCTGACGAACTCGAACTTAATGAGCTTGATGAACTTGAGATAGGCGCGCTTGAAGAACTTGAACTCACACTGGATGAGCTTGAACTTAGTGACGACGATTCCGAACTTACCGGAGCCGCAGAACTAACACTGGATGAACTCGCACTTGATAAGCTTGAGCTAGATGAACTTGTGTTTGTTTTTTTATCATCGCTACCACCACAAGCAGTCAGGAGAACGACGCTCATACCTATAATACTTAAATGTTTAATCATTTTACCTACCTCTATTTGCTTTGTTTATTTGTTTTATATCGCGTGTTTTATAGTTAGAAATCTTCGCTCACGATTGCAGAACCTACGCCAATACTTTTGTTATAGGCGCACAGCGAACAAGGTAAGCTGGAAGAGGTTTGAATTTAACGCGGAGGCATAAAAGCGTCGCCCCACCTTTTGCGGTGGTGGAAAAAGTGCGCGAAGTGGTGAGTGTTCAGTTTCGCGGCGAATCTGGTGCAGCGAAAATTAATTTAAAGGCGAGGTAAATTCATAGAACGCGAGAAATATAAATAGAGATAAGTCAGACTAATAATAGAAGTCGTTTGAAAACTAACAGATACAAACTAGAAAGAAAGCGACAGCGCCGGAAAGGAATAAGAAGAATGTACGGAAGCTAAAATTATCGCAGCAAAACCAAATCGCAGAAAAATTAAAACGTCTTACCAATAGCGCGGCAAATTCTTTTTAATTTCAATATAGCCTGAACCTTGCTCAATATACTCGCCGATTAAAAGTTGCTTCATAATCCGGCTAACCATTTCGCGCGATGAACCCACCATGTTGGCAATATCCTGATGCGTCACTTTCGGGCTGTGGATGCGTTTATTTTCATCGCACAATTTATCCAGAGCTGCACTCACACGACCATAGACATCGAGCAACGCAAGATCCTTCACACTATCCGTAAGGTTGCGCACACGGCGGGCTAACTCTGTTAATAGTTGCATTGCAAACTCAGGGTGCCTCGCAATTAGCTCAAGCACACTGACGCGCGACACCAGCAAAATTTCGCAATCGGTTACGGTAATTACTGAAGCCGAACGTGGCTTGCCATCTAACAAAGACAACTCACCGAAGTAGTCGCCATCATGCATGTAATTTAAATTAACCTGACGGCCATCTTCATTATTAAGATATGCGCTCGCGATGCCTTTATGGATTATGTATAAATAGGTGGATTCATCGCCCTCGGTAACCAGCACCGTATTTTTATTGTACTTGCGCAAAATGCTGAGTTTTTCTAGCTGGGCGAGATATTCAGGCGGTACATCTGCAAATAAGCTGACTTTTTCTAACATGGCGGTAGTCTTCGTTAGCATTGATTTAGGCGATTGAATGCGCCCAATCATACCTAGGGAAGCACGATAAGGCCAACCAGGTCTCAATTGCTATTCAAATATGCGCGCCAGCACACACCTGAATCGGCGTAACACATTGTAATTGACATAAAACAACCGAATAATCCCCCAACCGGGCATATCGGCCCACTTCAATTTCAATGAAATTCTCATTCACCCTTATTGTGCACAGCAAGGGCAAACCTTTATATGGCCGCAGAACACCAGGAACATCGTGAACTGACGTTAATGTTCAGCGATATCGTCGGCTATTCGCGCCTTATGGGCCGCGATGAAGCATTGACCATCGAGATGTTAGGTGACTATCGCAAAATACTTCTCGCCCATATTGCGGAACATAACGGCGTATTTATTGAATTCGCGGGCGATGCCATTTTCGCCCGCTTTGATACAGCTCGTTCGGCAGTCGATGCCGCCGTTGCTATTCAAAAGCATCTTCAACTATTTAACCAAGGCAGAGAAAAGGACTTACCGAAACTACAAACGCGCATCGGCATCCATAAGGGTGACGTGCTTTTGCGCGGCAATGCAGTTTTAGGAGACGACGTTAACATAGCCGCACGCCTCGAACCGCTCGCCGTGGCTGATGGTATTTGTATTTCCAAAGCGATTTATGACGAGATAAGAACCGAATTGCGCGAACCAATTAAGCCATTGGGCATTCAGTCATTAAAAAATATTCAACATAAAATTCGCGCTTATCTAATAAAACCTACCGGCCTAACCTGGCGCGACCACTTTCATTATTTCTGGCTCGGTTGTAGCAAAAAAATCCACCACTACCGCTATCCAATTTCTGCTGTCGTTATCGCAATTTTTATCGCCGGTTTCTATTTTATTCCCCGTTGGCTAGTGCCAGGTTACGCCGCTAACTACGTCGAAATTGCCAACTTCCAAAACCTGATGAATGCAGATGGAAAATCAGATTATTTTTCATCAGGCATCACCGAAGCCGTACGCTCACAACTCGCCGACATGCGCGACGTATATATAGTAGAAGCAGATAAAGGCATACATGCACCTATTCGCCTCGAAGGCAGCGTACAAAAAATTGGCGACAACCTGAGAATTGTTTATCGAATTTTCCGGCGCGATGGCAATGTACAAATCGCTGGCGGAAAATTAGATGGTGCCTACCACGATATTTTTATTTTGCAGGATCGATTGGTTGGCGATATCGCACGAAATTTAGCGAGTGAATTTAAGCTGCAAAATTTTAGGCCCGCGCCGCTTAAATTGACTAATGACATTACAGCTTATGATTATTATTTGCAGGGGATGGATTTTCTTAACAAACCATCGGCGCAAGAAAATTTTGATATAGCAATACAACGATTTAATGAAGCATTAGTACACGACCCTAGCTTCGCTTTAGCGAATACAGGTCTATGTGGTGCTTATTGGAAAAAATATGAGCTAGTAAAATCAGCCCGCTGGTTAAGCGATGCTGAAAATTACTGCCTTCTATCAATTCAACAAAATGGACAATCTGCAATCACCCATAAAACACTCGGAGCGATTTACAGAGATACCGGGCAATATAGCAAAGCTATAGACTACCTTAAGCAAGGTATGTCAATCGACAAATACAATGCCTCTATACCGCTAGTATTAGCTAGTGTCTACGATTTAGTTAAAAACAAAAAAGATGCAGAGAAATTATATGTTGAAACGATAAATACATATAAAAAAAACTGGGAGACTTACAATGGATATGCTTATTTTTTAACAAAAAATGGGCGTTATGACGAAGCAATTGAAAATTACAAAAAAGTATTAACGCTCATACCTAAATATAGCTCCGCTTTTAATAATATTGGAATTAACTATTTTTACAAAGATGATTTTACAAGTGCTGCTACGGCTTTTTCAGAGTCGGTTCGTCTAGATCCGGTCAGCTCTGTATTTATGAATACCGGCAACATGTATTACTGCTCAAATAACTTTAAGAAAGCAGCAGAAATGTTTGAAGAAGCGCTCCGCATAGAGCCAGAAAATTGTCAAGGAATGGTATATCTCGCCGATGCTTATAAATTTATCCCGTCAAAAAAAAATCTCGCAAATGAGTATTTCAAACGCGCCTCTGAGTCAGCACGAAGAGAGATTGAAATTAATTCAAAAATTGCTAAAAACTACCAATGCTTAGCAACAGCGTTGGCTTTCTTCGGCGAAATTGAAAATGCTAATGAAATAATGAAAAATGCAGATAATCTAGATCCAGAAAGTGCCGAAACAATGTATGTTCACTTAAGAATTGCAATTATTGAACATAATGATCAGAAAATTCGACAATACGTCAAAGATTTGCTTGAAACAGAATATTCCGTTAAATTGCTGCTGGCTGAACCTGATTTTGCAGTGCTAAAGGAAGTTAGATTTAAAGATCTATTTATATCGCAAAAGTAAATTTACTTAACTTAGGGAGAACTCTATGCTTTATCTAATCTTAATAATCATTTTGATTATTTTAATCGTTGCTGTAATTGTTTTATACAATAAACTCAACAACCAAATTGGACGTGCTTTACCAGGAACCAATACT
This sequence comes from Gammaproteobacteria bacterium, assembly GCA_004172865.1. Classification (GTDB taxonomy): domain Bacteria; phylum Pseudomonadota; class Gammaproteobacteria; order Pseudomonadales; family Cellvibrionaceae; genus Cellvibrio. Next base: position 175,330 of record SEBV01000002.1, read on the forward strand.
GTTGTTATTGATGTGTCTCTGGATAATAACGGCATACCTCAACAAAACTACAAGGAAATTGAATTGTTACCTGGGCAAACCGCCCTCTTCGCAGGGCCAGATGAATTTATTATTATATTCAAAAATAGAAAATCGCCAGACAATAAAATTGAATACACATCTGAGAATGGCATCGTAAAAATTCAAATATCTGAAGAGATTTTAAAAGAGTCAGAATTTATTGAAGAGTTTCGCAAAAATGGATTTTTGAGATTTGATTACGGAATTAATGTTAACGGCAAAGAACTCGACCCACCAATGATCATAAGAAGAGAAAGTTAACTGATATAAGGCCAGCGCCAAAGCTGGCTTTTTAAATACATAAACCTATAAAAACGTGAATATCTCACAAATCCACCTCGCATTTCCTCACATACACATAATTCCAAACAACCTACCTTTACTCTGTAGCAGGGCCTCAACAAGGACACGTGTTCGAATCATTGGTTTGATCCAGATTTCGTCGGCCAGGGAGAGGTCGCCCAGTTACACTATTTCGTTAAACAAAGTTTAATTAACCACATTCAGCCAACTGGATCTTTGGCTGGCATTTGAATACATGAAAGGGAATGGGGAAATGAACAAAAAACTGCTTTTGATTTATATTCTATTTTTCGTTTCAGTGAATGCGATGGCGGCTTTTGAGTCGCTTGATTGCGCGCATTTATTGAATAGCGATTCTTCCAATAAGTTGCAGGCGAATCAAACTTGCACAAACCTGAATGCAAATCAACATAATCTCAATCAGGGTGAAATTCAGCGGTCTGATAAGTCAATAAATGATGGGTCAACTAATGTGGGTTTTAACAATAAAGAATCAAAAAGCGGAGCACTTACTTTTATATTATTGATTCCCGCCTTACTTGTTTTTCTATTTTCGGGATTTAAAAAATCCAACAAATAATTTTTCTCACTATTGAAAGCGATGCCGTCGAAAGACATCGCTTTAACCACATCTATTACTCGGGCCGCTCGACGGTATAACCTTTTGCTTGCAGTGCCGCCAACAAGCCATCGGATTTATAAAGTTCTTTCATGGGGAGCATAGCAAAGGTTGATTCATTATTGGCAAGCGCAGTCTCTGCTGCAGTTAACCATTCTGTCTGCACCATTTTCTTAACATCTTGTAAGCCGTGCTCTTGTGCCATTTCAGAATTGAGAACGGCCGACTCACAATCTTCACGTTCGTCGTGGTACGGCAAATTGCGTAATGCAATTGTATCTCCTGTGGCCCAAGCATTGGCGCGCGTGCGCATAGCCCCTAAATCTGTTTCAAGGCGATCCAGGGTTTTTGCAAAACATTCAATATCATCCAAGGATGACTTCTTAAATTTTTTCGCTACCGAGCGAGGATTTTTCAATTCGTAATCCACAATCGGACGAGTGGTTTTAATTTTCTTATCGCGCACTATTCCTTCAACAACCCAGCGAACGCTGTCGTAGGGAACCATGTCTGATTTTTCGATAGATTTTTTTGACAATTGGGTTGCCGCAAATATAGGACGATATTTTTCTATATCATTATCTTTACCGATATATTTTTCTTTTAATACGGACCAGCGCGCATAGAGATCTGGAGGTAAAACATCTACCAGTTTTTTTCCATCGGGATTATTTCTTATCCCAATTAATGAAGGTAATAACGTCATCTTTCCCCAAAAACTTACATCCACTTTAACGCCAGGTTCTCTTAAGAATTCCTGTGATTCGGCAACTACAGTTTCCACTTTTTTGGAATGCCAGTGCATATTTTTTGAGAGTGGGGTTAAGGTGCCCATTACCCACATAACGTGATCATCTTTGTAAACCTTCCACAGGCTCGGGCCAGGTTGTTCACCAACGACCAATACTTCTTCTATTTCTTCTTCAGCGGCTGGAGGTGGCGTTTGTTGTTCCACAACTTGCGCAATAGCAAATGCACTTATCAACGACAGAGAAAATAGGGGAAAAAATTGTTTAAAATGCAGCATATTTTCAGGCTTCATCAGCGATTAGTTAAGGTTTGACTAATAAAATGTAAATGGGTTTCGTTTAATGATTATGAAGGGTGAGATATTCAGCGCGGCCAATGTAAACGCGCCTAGATGAATCCAACCTTAAGCAATAACAATTATGTCGACAGATGTTTTTGATGCCGACTATATAGTCGGCATCGAAAAGAGACAAGGGCAATCACTGAATGCCAAATAGCAACTATAAAAAAAGCCCCGTAGATTTACGAGGCTTGGCGCATATTATTACTAGCGAAGAATTTAGTTAGTAGAATTGATATGACTTGCGCCGCTCGCGTTGCTTTGCAATTTCGGTTGGCCTAGATAGCGAATATTAGATGCGCCGCTTGCGTCTGCTTTTAATATGTCAGTCGCATTTAAATCAATATTTGAAGCTCCACTTGCATCTACATCAGCCTGAGCCACTGTAAATAATTTCCCACGAAAATTACTGGCTCCACTTGCGCCTACTTTTAAAAATTTTGCGTTGCTTTCAGCTTTCACGTCCAAATTAGCAGCGCCTGACAGTTCAACCTTTACTTTATTCGCCGTAAGATTTTGAAAACGTGAATTGCTGGCCCCCGTTAATTCAATAAATATATCTTCGAGTGTTAAATTATTAAACGTAATGTCGGCGGCCCCGCTACCTCTTACTTCTAATTTTTTTCCGGTCAAACTACCCAAGGTTGCGCGCGTTGCGCCGGATAAACCCAAATAGGTGAGATTTTTAAGTTGCAATGTATAAGTTATGTCTTCCTTATTATTCTCAAACCAGTGAAAAAAATTAAAATCTTTTCCTGTTCCATTTTTGATACTCAGCGTGAGCTTATCGCCACTTAAATCGACTACTACGCGATCAATTATTTTTTGATCCGCTTCAACACGCAAGCTTTCGGTATCACCTTGAGTCAATTGCAAACGGCCACCGCCGCTGACTACAACTTCATTTACATTTTTGATGTCGTAAGCTTTAGCAACAATATCTGCATGGACATGGCCCGCTATTGTTATGGCAATAAAGAATGTAAAGCTACTTAAGAGCGCAGATGATTGAGTTTTCATAAATAGTCCTCGGGGTATTGATAGGAGCAAACGCAATTTTAATTATGCGCAAATCCTAACATTTTAGATTCAGATTAATTTTTTGCCGATAAGTCACTGGCACCGCCAACATTTGAATTTACTGTTGGCTTGCCGTAGTAATCCACACTGGATGCACCGCCCGCAGTAACCTTAAGCGTTTTTGATGCTCTGACCTGTATTTCAGACGCGCCCCCAGCAACTACCTCTGCAGTTTCGCTGGATAATTTTTCCGCCTTGCATTCACTGCCGCCACCGGTATTGATGGTTAAAGAGTTTGTACTTCCTGATGACTTAACATCTAGCTCTGAACCGCCCGATAAAATCAAATTCACTTTCTCGCTTTTGATAGTACCAAGTTTTACTTCCGCGCCACCCGACGCATCGATGTTGAGATCTTTTATTTGTAAATTGGCAAATTCCGCTTCACTTCCTCCGGAACTTTTTATAATTAATTTATCCAACGTGAGTTTTCCGATATTAGCTTCTACACCGCCCGATAAATCTAACAGCTGGAGATTTTTTACCTTCAACGTAAAAACAATTTGCTCTTTGCCAGACAAGTGAAAAATATTCGTATCGATTTTTAAACTCAGCTTGTGATCCGTTTGATCGACATGGATTTGCTTAAATACTTTTACAGGCGCTTTTAAATTTAAACTTTCCGTATCACCTTGCGTCAATTCAAGTTTTATACCGCTGCTTGCGTGTACTTCAAGTACGTCCTTTATGGTGTAACTTTGCTCAACGACGTCATCAGCCTTAGTCGCCACTGAAAATAAAAATGACGCGAGAATGGCAGAGGCAAGGGAAATTAATTTCATAAAAGCTCCTTTGGTATTTATCGGGCACGTATTTGGCCAATCAAAGCAATGACTAAAGATTGATTACTTACTACCTTTGACACACATAAACGCAAACTGGATTCACTCAAAATGCAACCTTAGAAAAATTCCAAAAGCAAGACTGGCAGCATGCGGCAATTCAGGGATAATGGCAGCCTTTCAATTATCCCAACCGCAATACGAGTTCGCTTTATGACCAGCACATCCAATAACTTCAGTTTGCCCAGTATTTCAAAACGCATCGCCGATGAATTAAACGTTCAGGAACAACAAGTTAGCGCCGCCGTTGGGCTGCTGGACGAAGGCGCCACAGTGCCCTTTATCTCGCGTTATCGTAAAGAAGTAACCGGCGGGCTGGATGACACCCAAATGCGTACGCTGGAAGAGCGCTTGCGCTATTTGCGCGAGCTGGAAGAGCGCCGTGCCGCGATTTTGAAATCGATTGTTGAACAGGAAAAGCTCACGCCTGAGTTGGAACGTGATATCAACCTCGCCGACACCAAAAACCGCCTCGAAGATTTATACCTTCCATTCAAACCCAAGCGCCGTACTAAAGGCCAAATTGCTAAAGAAGCTGGCCTGGAACCTTTGGCAGAAGCCTTAATGGCCGACCCGACACTTAGCCCGGACGTTGAAGCCGTTAAATACTTTAACGCTGAACATAAAATTGATGACATAAAAAGTGCACTCGACGGCGCCAAATATATTCTTATGGAAAAATTCAGTGAAGATGCTGAATTGCTGGGCCGCTTGCGTAATTTCCTAACGCAAGAAGGCACCTTGAGCGCGCGCGTGGTAACGGGCAAAGATGCAGACGCATCGCAAGAAGTGCAAAAATTCCGCGATTATTTTGAACACGATGAACCGCTAAAATCTGTTCCATCACACCGCGCACTTGCTATGTTTCGCGGCCGCAATGAAGGCACGCTTTCGCTGGCGATTAAAGTAGGCGACGAAGAAGCTACCTCTGCCGTTATAAACAAAGGTCACCCATGCGAAACCATGATTGGCGAACACTGGCAGATTAAAGACCAAGGCCGCGCGGCGGACACATGGCTGGCTGAAGTTGTGCGTTGGACCTGGCGAGTAAAATTGTTAACGCATCTCGAAACAGATTTGCTGAGTGAATTGCGCGAAAAAGCCGAAGACGGCGCGATTAAAGTATTTGCATCCAACTTAAAAGATTTACTGCTCGCTGCACCTGCAGGCCAAAAAGCAACTATCGGCCTCGACCCCGGCATGCGCACCGGCGTTAAAGTGGCGGTGGTAGATGCAACCGGTAAAGTGCTTGATCACACCGTAATGTACCCCACGCCGCCGCTCAACAAAATTGTAGAATCAGAAGCGATTTTGGTGCACTTGTGCAAAAAATATAATGTTGGCTTGATTGCGATTGGTAACGGCACCGCGTCGCGCGAAACCGAAAAATTTGCGAAAGATGTATTGAAAGCGCACAAAGATATTACCGCAAGCACAGTAATTGTCAGCGAAGCGGGAGCGTCAGTTTACTCAGCTTCTGAATTTGCGGCGAAAGAATTTCCGGATTTGGATGTGACCATTCGCGGTGCAATTTCAATTGCGCGTCGCCTGCAAGATCCTCTCGCTGAATTGGTAAAAATTGATCCGAAATCTATCGGTGTTGGTCAATATCAACATGACGTTTCACAATCACAATTAGCGCGTTCGCTGGATGCGGTAGTAGAAGACTGTGTGAACGCTGTTGGTGTGGAAGTGAACACCGCATCGGCAGCCTTGCTTGCGCGGGTATCTGGACTGAACACAACATTGGCAAATAATATTGTTGAGTTCCGCAATCAAAACGGCGCGTTTGCGTCGCGCGCAGCCTTGAAAAAAGTACCGCGCTTTGGTGAAAAAACCTTCGAACAAGCCGCCGGATTTTTGCGTGTTGCAGATGGAAGTAATCCACTGGACTCCTCTGCCGTTCACCCGGAATCTTATTCAATCGTAGAAAAAATTGCTGACAAAAATCAACGAGAAATAAAAGGTTTGATTGGCGATTCCAGTTTCTTGCGTGCATTGAAAGCTGTGGATTACACCGACGAAAAATTTGGTGTGCCAACCGTAACCGACATTATTAAAGAACTGGATAAACCGGGCCGCGACCCGCGCCCTGAATTTAAAACCGCAACGTTCCAGGAAGGCGTGGATACGATTAATGATTTGGTGCCGGGCATGGTTTTAGAAGGCACGGTTACCAACGTAACCAACTTCGGTGCATTTGTGGATATAGGCGTGCATCAGGATGGTTTGGTACATATTTCTGCACTGTCGCATACGTTTATTAAAGACCCACGCGAAGCTGTAAAAGCCGGTGACATAGTGAAAGCAAAAGTAATGGAAGTAGACGTAGCACGCAAGCGTATCGCGCTGTCGTTACGCCTGGATGACACGCCGGGTGAAAAAGTGGAATCGTCAAAAGGTGGATCACGCCTGCAATCGCAAAACCAAAATCGCAACGCGCAGAAAAATAATCCTGCACCGGCGGCCATGGGAAGTATGGGTGCGTTATTGCAACAAGCGCTTAAGAAGAAGTAAGCTTAGGGCGGATTATTCATTCACTATTGAGGCACTTATGAAAAAACTATTTATCGTTTTTATCTCTACCCTGTGTGCATTGACCCTGCAGGCTGAGGCCCGCGAGCTGAAAAATATCTCTATACAGGATGCATTGACCTCAAATGATGCCAAGTTAAACCTGCCGGATGATATTAAATTTTATTTCGGTGATGCCACGCCCGAAGGTACTGTGACTAAAAATATTAGCCAATACACCTTTGATCGCGAAATAAATGCATCTTTGAAATCGCAAATTACCGCCTGTCACTCGGCGTTAATTGTGGCCTTGAAAGATTTGCGTGAAGCAGCGAAAAAAGAAGGTGCTAATGCAGTGGTCAACATTAAGTCAAACGCTAAAGGCAAAGCCGTTAACAGCAAAGAAATTTATGCCTGTGATTCCGGCGTTTTAAAGTCTGGCGTTTCTATTTCAGGCGATTTAGTTACCATTGAATAAATTGTAAAACCCTCTTCTCGACGAGTTATGCAATTCGTCGAGAAGATTCTGCTCAACAAGTTTTTTAATCCTCGCCTCCGCTGTGCCTGATTTCATCTCTCGGCTTTACAAAAATTATCCGCCTCTCGGGCTGCATATGCGCTAGGCTATTTGCGGTAGTATCTAGCATGCTTTTCCACAATAACGAGGCTAATTATGTTTAAAAAATCACTATCAAAATTGATACTGGGCTGCAGCTTGCTTTTTGTAAGTTTCAGCAGCTTTGCCGAGCAATTTAACGTTTTACTTTTTACCATGACACAAAGCTGGCATCATCAATCGCAACTGGAAGGCGTTGCCGCCATGCGCGAAATGGCAAACAAACATTTTTTCACGGTGGATTGGCAGGAAGACCCAAGCGTATTTAACGATGAGAATTTAAAAAAGTTTCAGGCTATTATTTTTCTCTCGACAACCGGCGATATTCTCAACCCGGAACAGAAAGCGGCAATGGAACGTTTTATTAAATCCGGCAAAGGCTTCGTCGGTATCCACAGTGCCTCAGACACCGAATACAATTGGAAGTGGTACACGCAATTGGTAGGCCACAGCTTCCATATCCATCCCGCAATTCAAACGGCAGAGTTGCAAGTTATTGACCGCAAGTTTCCCGGGCTTGAACGCATGCCAGATCATTTATTATGGACTGAAGAGTGGTATGAATTTGGGCCAGCAAACATTAAAAATTTAAATTATATTCTTACCGTTGATGAAAAATCTTATGATCCTGTTACCGACTGGGGCACCAAAAGCGGTAAAGGTATGGGTAAATTCCACCCCATTGCCTGGTATCAAAACTATGATGGTGGCCGCTCGTTTTATACAGCGCTAGGTCACACCGCAGCAGATTATTCTGACCCATTATTTTTAGAACATGTGTATGGCGGAATTTATTGGGCAGCAACCGGCAAAGGTTTAAAAGTAAAATAATTTTTCAACGTTTTGATAAAAAAAATACCCGCTTACTGGCGGGTATTTTTTAGTGTGCGGAATATAGTTAGGGAATTTTATAAACGACTTTAACACTGGAATCTACCACACTGGAATCTACGTAACCCACCATCGTTGGATTTGCTGCAACCAGCGCTTTCACGGCTGCGTCATTTCCTCCATCTTTCGGCGCAGTGCCTTTTCCAGTAAATACTAATTGCGACCAGTAAGCTTTATATTGGCTGGAATTTTTTTTGCATACCGCTTCGTTAAACTTGTCGCGCGCGGGTGCGCCTTCATCCTGATTTACCGGAACAGCGGCGCTACCACTGGGAAAGGATTTTGATTTACCTAAAAAAATACGCGCTATATCGTCTTCTGTTAAAGAAGCTACGCCGGATGACGGATGAACCACTACCGCTATTTCGGCAGAGGAAAATAACGAAAAGCTTAGCAGCGGAATTGCGATTAATAACGGTGTAAATATTTTCATGATGTTAGCGCCTCCCTAAAATACAGTTTGTACGGCAACAGAAAAAAGTTTCTGGTCACCATCGACTTCGTCATCAACATCATCAATCTGAAATTTTAATGCGGTGCCAGAGGTAACATCCCAGCGCAAACCAATTGTTTTTACATCGCGTGTTTCCACTTGCGTAGCTGCGACCGCCTGCAAAGTACCGATTAAAAAATTTGTGCTTCCTACGACCGGCAAAGCAACGCCCGCAGGAATTCCTTCTTCAGGATGAGCGGTGTCATCCTTAGAACGCGAATAGGTTAGATGAACTAACCAATCACCAAACCGCACACCACCCATTACATATTCGCGAATACGTTTTGCTAACAAGCTGTCTTTTGCTTCGAGTTCGGTATGTTCAAGTGCCGCTACAAATCTTCCAGTATCAATATTTAAACCTATCTCGGAAAATGTTGTTTTATCATCTTCAAGCAATAATTTATCGCCGTTTTTTGCGAATCCGAACACACCAAGAGTTTGTGCAAAACTCCCTATGGTAGCGGTGGAAGAAAGCGGAGCCTGAGTTACATCGACCCATAAATCTGCAGTGTGATAGGCAGCTCTCAATGTCCACCAATCTTTTCCGAGCGTTGCGGCAACGCCCATTTGATTGCGCGTTTTGGTGGGCGCAAGCGTGCCGTTAAAATCGACTTCATCCGAGAAGCCACCAAAATAAGCTTGAATGCTCGTATCAAAAGAACCGAGAGTGCCAGTGCTATAAACATCAAGACCGTCGACGTTATTAAATGGCAAACTATAAACTTCACGTGGCGGCGTTATCCATGCGTATGAATAACCCACGTCCAGCGAATCGGAAAACATATAGAAAGGCGTGCGCAACCGCCCCGCCCTGATTTTTGTGTTATCGCTAACTTGCCACGTTAAATAAGCCCACTCACTATTTAAGGAATAGTCATCGCTACTGCGAGCAATTATTTGTGCGGTGGCTGATAATTTATCCGAAATATTTCCGGTGACTTGCAATCCCAAAAGATTGCTATCGAAAGTTAAATCTTCTTCACTATACCCGCCGTATGGAAGACCTTTTTCATCGTCGACAAAGCCACCGCCAATCGATAGAAATCCTGAAAACTTTATATCGGCAGCTTGAACCAATGACGTTGAGCCTAAGAGAAAACTGGCGAGCGTTACACAACTCAGCTTGCGTGGGAATTTTAATTTTTTCATTTCGATGAATCTCCTCATGATAAATTATCCTGCACGTTAAATCGTTAATACGATTTATTTTCCTAAACTTTTTAGACTTTAAATTGCGATGAAATACGACGTAAGCCTTGGCTGATATGATCTATATCGCGGCTCACTTCATCCAACTCATTGGTGCTTGAATTCACTAACTGTGTGTTGTCATAAATTTTATTAACGTGCGATGAAACCTGCGAAAAAGTGTGTGTTTGCTCGTGGGTTGCAGAGGCAATTTTTTCATTAATATCGCTAATTATTTCAACGTTGCTCAGAATATAGTTGAGCACTTCACCAGACGCTCGGGTGGCTTCCAAGCCGCGATTCGCACGTTCAACACTACCCTGCATCGCCGTTACTGCGCTGCCTGAGACTTTGCGCAATTCATTAATCACTTTGTGAATTTCTTCGGTCGCTTGACGAGTTCGAACCGCAAGCCCACGAACTTCATCCGCAACGACGGCAAAGCCGCGCCCGTGTTCACCAGCACGCGCCGCTTCGATGGCCGCGTTCAATGCGAGTAAATTAGTTTGCTCGGCAACGTTCTGAATCGTGTTGAGCAATTGCCCAACGTCGGTAGAAAAAGTTTCAAATTGATTTACTACATCTGCAGCGCTGCGCACTTCATCTGCGAGCGTGCTAATGGTAGAAACATTTATTGATAAGGTTTCTTTACCGCGCGCCGCAGCGCCGCTGGCATCTTGTGCTTGTGCGGACGCATTGTGCGCAAACTCTGCAATTTCACTCACGCGTCGCAATAGCTCTTCGATTGATTCTCGCATCGCGGAAATTGCGGTGGATTGTTCGTGGATGCGCGTTAAATTTTTTCCACTCGATTGTGTTAACCGCGAAGCCACCGATCCCAAATCGCCAACGTCGCGCGATACATCTGCGAATGACGCGTGCAGCTTTGCAACAAATACATTGAAGTGATTTACCAAATCGCCGACTTCATCTTGCCCGGAATAATTAATACGTACTGTTAAATCGCCAGCACCGGATGCCATTTCATGGAGCGAATCGGAAACACGATTTATGCTGTCGGTAATCGAACGACTGACCACCAAACTAGATATCACCAAACCCAAAATCGCCACGCCTGCAATAACGCGAGAAACCGTATTAGCTACTTGTGATTCATCCACAGTTCTCCGAATTGAATCGGCAAAAACGACTTTGTTTTTTTCGCGCATTGATTCAAGCGATTTTTTTAATTCGTCTAGACGTTTTGCGTTGGCGGCAGTTTCAACTCCCACCTTGGTCATATCGACTGAACCTTTAATAAATTCATGTGCTATTCGTGTTGCAGTGTCGTGCCATGTAACTAATAATTTTTCAATGTCGACTTCCTGGGTTTTTAATTCATCGCTCAGGCCGGCCAAAGTGTTGAGATTTTTGCGAATATTTTGGTAGTGCTGCTCGGCAACCTCTAACGCCTGTTCATCGCCCGTAGTGACAGAGCTATTAATTTGTTGCTCCATGAGCAACAAGTCACCAAGGTTAATCGTAGTTAATTCCAATGTCGGATAAAGTCGCAATTCGACGTCTTTGAGGCGTGCGCTATTGCCGCGCTCAACGATCATTGTGTAACCCTGGCTGACAACAAACGCCAAAATACTAATGGCTACTAACAACATCAATTTTTGCGAAATTTTTAAAGACAGCATTGCCCCACCCTGGAATTAAATGCTTATAAAAATTATAAGTATTAGGTTTGGGTATAGCAGCGGAGTTATAGCGAAGCAATTTTTTAACCATCAAAGATTGCGTATATAGCAAATTAATGTAAAAAATATTTATGAGCGGCGCTAAAAGAAACAAAAAATAAAAAGCCCGCGATAGCGGGCTTTGGAAAAGAATTTAATAGGTAATAAGCGAAACAAATTTTATTAAAAATAATTTTTTACAATACCGTGCTCAAATTAATTTAAATTGTTTTGCGAACCAAAACGATGCGCCGGAAATAACGGCGAGCATTGTCACCAATCCAATTTGCATTAAATTTGTGACTTGAACTGCCACCAAAAAAGACCATAATTTTATTAGAATATTAAGTAGTGAAAATTGGCTGAGCACTAACAGGCTAATAATCATAAATGGAATCAAAATAATTAGCCGTTCTTGCCACACACCTAAAGTTTTCGCTGCCGGTAATTGATTCATCACATTGGCAGTGAAATCATTATCTTCTACGTAAGGTTGAGCTTGCTGCAATTGCTTCTTTAAAAAAATATCGAAGTCATCATGTTCAACTTGATCTTGTTTCATCACGCTACCTGACTCCAAGATGCTAAAAGAGTTTGCAATTTTTGTTTGCCGCGATTCACATGGGTTTTTAACGTACCCAAAGGTACACCCATAATACTTGCAGCTTCATCGTGTGAAAATCCGTCTTCAAAGCATAGCCGAATGGCCAGCTGTTGTGCAGGGGAAAGTTGTTGCATGGCGGCTTCCACATCGCGTTTGGCGTCGAACTGTTTAAGCTCGCATAATTCGGCTTCAATATCTTCGTTGTCATCCAATTCGCACCACTGAATTTTTTTACCGCGCCAGCGATTGGCCGCAATATTAAAAGCAATGCGATAGAGCCAGGTGGAAAACTTTGATTCAGCCCTGAATGCGCCAAGTGCAGCATAAGCCTTGATAAAAGTTTCCTGCGCAAGGTCGTCGGCCAAATGGGCATCACCATCGCACAGGCGACGGGCCCAAAGCCGTAATTGCGATTGGTAGCGCAAAACCAGCTGCGAAAATGCGTGCTGGTCTTTTTTTGCAACTACTCGCGCAATCAATTCCTGATCGGGAATTGACATGCTGGTTAATCCTGAACCTTATTAACATCAACGGTAAATGGATCGGGATGAGACTGCGCTCGACTGTCAGAAAGCTTCCAAATCACGACTTGAGAAATCCCCAACCCGATAAAAATAAAGCCAAAAGCACCGATTTTAATGCCGAACATAATCGTCAGAAACACTAGCCAACCTGTGCCCAGGCCAATATTGCGAACACCTTTACGCATAGATTCATCGCTGTGGCTATAAACAACGCCGCCTGCATTAGTTGTGCTTTTTACAATGCGCGGCTCTTCGCCAAGCAACAGCTCGATGGGAATATCGCGACCTGCGGCCAGCAACTTATCAATATTCATGTTGATGTTTTGTCGGCGACGGGATTTGGAACGGTAATGCAATATCGCCAGCAAAATCACCAGCAGCGTGGGGCCGCCAAACAGGATCGCTACAATGACAACCGGCAAGAACACATCAGGGTCAGACAACATATGGCCAAAACTGGCTTCATCGTGATCGCCAAAGTTTTCGCGCAGTTCATCTACCGCATGCTGGAGCGAATCCTGTGCAGACTCACCTTCAAGCGCTTCGGGCGGCTCGGGAGCATCTGGAGGAACAAGCGCCTCGGGCGCATTGGGAGCATCTATTGCCTGCGGCGGAACGGAACTCACCGCCGCCGCCGATTGTCTTGCAACTGGCTTACCTACTAACTCGACAGCGTGGCTTTGGGTGAAAAAGAACGGAGAAAACAGCAAGCCAATCAGCGCCAATTTGCGTATTGCCTGGTGAGCGAGTGGGATGATTTTCATATCTGGAATACTCGTTAAGCTTAGGTGGTAAAAAAACAGGTTTCTGTAAGCACTTACAGTGGTTAATGATATAGACACAGGTTGGAAGATTTTGGATTCACAGGCTTCTTATTTTTCTCATTTACACCACAGCGAGATCGCCTTTAAGGTGCGCAAAAAACAACAACTTATTCACATCAATCGCGGCGCAAATTAGGTAGTCAATTTAAAGGACTCTGGGCATACTGACCAGCACTCTTAGCTCAGAGATTCATCTACTCCAAGCCGCGTACACCCAAAGGAAATCTATGACATTTTTGCGACTCCCGCTCCTGCTTGCCTGCTTATCGCTACCCGCATTCGCCGCAACCAGCACGCCAGCAATTCCGCCGGAACTTAAACCAGAGAGTAACCCGGTTGCGCCAATTCCACCTTCATCTACCGCCCAACAACTTTATGCGTCGGCACAGAGCGATTTGTTGCAACTGCGTGTGTTGCTAAAAAATGGTCACAGCCAATCAGCAGTTGGCTCTGGTTTTTTGATTGGCAAAAGTAATTTGGTGATAACCAACTTTCACGTGGTGTCGCAAATTGCACTTGAGCCGGAAACCTATTTTGGAGAATTTAAAGATACGCAAGGCAAGTCTGGCGATATTGAATTGCTCGCGGTAGATGTGCAGCACGATTTAGCGGTAGTGCGCGTTAATCGCCAGGGCACCGGCGTATTCAATCTCACCGAAGTGCCTGCCACGCTCAATCAGGGCGAACATTTGTATTCTTTAGGCAATCCGCTGGATTTGGGCTTCACCATTTCCGAAGGGACTTACAACGGCGTTAGCCACCGTGGCTTCAGCGATCAGATTATGTTTACTGGCCCGGTTAACCCTGGCATGAGCGGCGGCCCGAATGTAACCGCAAGTGGCCAAGTCGCCGGTATTAACGTGGCGCACAGACGCGATGGCGAGCTGGTAAGCTTTTTAGTACCCGCAACCTTTGCACAAAAACTTTTTTCGGGAATTACTGAAAGCAGTAAACCGCCAGCGGATTTCAAACCGATTATTGGCGAGCAATTACTTGCGCATCAAGCGCTGATGATGGATACCTTACTCGCAACACCGCTTACACATAAAAACCTTGGCCCCTACTCCGTGCCGGTACGCGAATCCGAGCAAGTGCGCTGTTGGGGAAGTTCAGACACCAAAGGTGAAAAAACTTACAATACCGATCAAATTAATTGTGCGATGGAATCAGAATTATTCGTGTCGGAAGATTTGCAAACCGGCAACATTTCTATGAATCACAAATTTGTACAAACCGATAAATTAGATCCACTGCGTTTTGCTCTGCACATGGGTAAATTTTTTACCAATCGCGTTAGCGGCAACACCAAAGACGAAAACCTTACCACCAGCCATTGCACCGAAGAATTTATTGGTAAGGAAAATTTCAGCAGCCGCGCAGTGGTATGCGTGGAGTCCTATCAAAAATTTGCGGGGCTTTATAATTTTATTTTGTTTACCTCCAGCACTGATGAACCGCGCATGAGTTTGCAAAGTCGTTTGATTATTAATGGTGTCTCTTACGAAAACGGGCAGAAATTTATTCAGCAGTTTTTAACTGCACTTACCAAAAATAAACCAGCCAAAAACGCATCGACCAAAGAAGAAAAATCCGCTCCGAAAGTAGCAAGCGTCGGCACTTCTGCAAACAATACTTCATCTAGCAATAATAAGGAGGCGAAATAATGAGCTTCTTTTATTTTGTAGAAATTTTAAATGCGCACGGCGATGTTCAAGCGCGCCACAAATTTACCCAGTTGCCCGTTCGCCTTGGCCGCAGTTACAACAACGATATTATTTTGGATGATCACCACACCGCCGCAGAACATGCGGTGATTGAATTGAATGAAAGCAATGACATTATTATTCGGGATCTCGGTAGCCAGAACGCGATAAAAGTAAAAGGAAAAGTTCAGCCAATTGTTGTCATGAATGGTGACACCAGCGTACAGCTCGGTCATACCCACGTACGCGTGCGTGACAGCAATTATGTAGTGAGTGATGAGGTGAACGACTCAGTACATAGCCGCTGGCAAGGCTGGCCAATGTTTTTCTCTGCAGTATTGATGATCTGCATTCTTTCACTGACGACCTCCTGGTTGAGCGATATCGCCAATAACAAATCGTCGGATTACATTATTGGTGTTGCACAGTGGCTATTAGTTGCTGCAGTGTGGTCGGGTATTTGGGCTTTGGCAAATCGTGCCTTTGGTGGCGCTGCTAATTTTACGCGTCATTTATTTACGTTTAGTTTCGGCCTGGTTTCGCTCACCTTGCTCGACTATCTCTGCATGCTGTTGGCATTTTCGTTCTCGCTGGAATGGTTTACGCAATATCAAACACATTTCCAATTAGCCATTGTTGCTGTGGTTATTTATTACCATCTGCGCCACATTAATGTTCGCAATCGCAAAATGTTTAAGATTGTTTGTGCGAGTCTGGCAATTGTAGGTTCCAGTTTGAAGTTGATGAGCAACTATCAAGCAACCAATCAATATACCGATGAGCTCTACATGCATGAAATTTTGCCCCCATCATTCCGCGTAAGCCGCAATCACAGTCTTGAAGAGTTTGATAAATCCATTGCCAAACTTAAAACGGATATTGATTCTGAGCGCGAAAAAGCTCTCAAAGAAAAAGCCGATAAAAATTCGGCTAAGAAGTAAATCATTACCATGAGTGAAGCAGAAAAAAAGCTATCGCTAGAAGTCAGCCGAATTCGTGAGCTAACGCCACGAATTCGCGCTTACGAACTTCGAAGCACAATAAATACCGAATTGCCTCTGGTCACTCCCGGTTCGCATCTCACGCTTCTTTTTAAAACAAAAATCGGAAAAATTGAGCAGCGACATTTTTCTATTTGTAGCAATCCCAATCAACGCGATTTTTATGAAATTGCCATGTTGCATGAAGAATCTGGCAATTCGGAATTCGTGTTCAATGATGTTGCTGTCGGCAGTCAATTTGAATGCAATATCCCAAGCAATAATTTTCATATTCATGCAGATGCAAGCCCGGCAGTATTAATCGCAGGCGGAATTGGAATTGCGTCCATCATTAGCATTGCCTATACACTTTCTGCACGCGGTCGCCGTTTTAGTTTGTACTATGCTGGTCGCAGCAAAAACGAAATGGCATTTGTGGATGAACTGCAAAAAAACGTTGCGCGTCACGTCCATTTTTATTCTGCTGCCGATGATCAGCGTTTGGACATTATGCAAGTATTAGCGGACGCTCCAGGCAATGCTTATTTTTATACCTGCGGCCCGCAAAAAATGTTGGCTGATATTGAAACATCTGCGCGTCTGCTCGGCATTGCGAAAGATCGAATTCAGCAAGAATATTTTTACTCGCAGGAACAAGCAAGCGATAAAGCGGTCGTACTGGAACTTGCTTACAGCAATAAACTGATCCACACCAAACCCGATCAACCTTTACTTGCTGCTCTGCGCGATGCGGGAGTCAATGTAAATTTCGACTGTTGTGTAGGCGATTGCGGAACCTGCGCGGTAAAAGTATTGGAAGGCGAACCGGAACACCGCGATCACGTATTGAGCGAAGCGCAAAAGGCACAGGGTTTTATGTGCGTATGTGTCTCTCGTGCGAAGAGTGAAAAATTGGTGCTGGCACTTTAAGATAGCACTTGCATCACACTTTGACTGAAAGCGCCTTCGCCTTATTGAATGAGAGCATTGAACGAGGCTACTGCTTAGCGTAGAGTCGCTACTCAATGCTTGTGACCTTACAAATTTTCCAAGTTATATTTATCGAGAATACTGTCATGAAAAAATTTAATTTTATCTCTGCAATGTTAATAACTCTTAGCCTTGCGCTTTCAAGTGTTGCCTTCGCAGATACACCGAAAAAAACTGACAAAAAGAAAGCTCATCACACAACAACGCAGCATGCAACCAAACAAGCAAGTGGTAAACAAACCGCCGCAAAAGCTACTACAAAAAAATCGACCAAACAAAACGCGGCCAAACCACATACAGCGAAAAAATCTACAGCGACTCAACATGCCGCTAACAGCAAAACTCACTCCAAGAAAAAAGTTAACAAAACCAAAACTCATACTGCCGCTTAAGTTAATTCGTTCAATTTAATTTTTATCTCGTCCGCACCGTCTTTTTCTTATCGATAAACGCTGAATAATCTAATTCAGCGTTTTGCTTTTCACATCAAGCCCTTTCAAATCGCGCCTCACGCTAAATGGCAAAATGCTACTCACCGCCTAAACTTCAAGTCAATGTGGTAAATCAATTCGTTTATTACCGCCTTCAAATGGTGCATGCCACTTGCAAGATACAACCTAATACTTATATTCTCGCGCCAGCAGCTATTTCATTTACATTCATACTTCTAATAAATTTATTTTATCACTACGAAAACCTAAGGATTCAAATCATGGACTCACTCATCGCGTTTTTATCTAATCCAACATTCTGGATCGCCGCCGTCTTATTATTTACCCTTAAAAAAGGCGTTCACTTTGTACCGCAAAACCGTGGCTACGTCATTTATCGCATGGGTAAATACACCAAAACCCTAAGTTCGGGGTTGAACTGGATTATTCCTTTTTTCGATTCAATTGCTGCTGATCGCAATTTAAAAGAGCAAACATTAGTGGTGCCGCATCAATCTGCGATCACTAAAGATAACGTTGCACTTATGATCGACGGCGTGTTGTTTATTAAAGTTATTGATGCAGCCGCAGCAACCAACAACATCACCGATTACAAACTCGCAACAACACAATTAGCCATGACTTCCATGCGTAATGCCATCGGCACCATGGAGCTGGACGAGTGCTTTCAAAATCGTGCCGCCATCAATGCCGAAATTCAAAAGGCTATGCTCGAAGCTACTCAACCTTGGGGCATTTTAGTTTTGCGTTTTGAATTGTTAGAGATAACAATTCCAGCCTCTATCAAAGAAGATATGGAAAGACAAATGTCAGCTGAGCGTCAAAAACGTTCTGCAATTCTGACTGCGGAAGGTGAAAAAGCTGCTGCGATTGCGAAAGCAGAAGGCCACAAAGCCTCCATCGTTTTGGAAGCAGAAGCAGCGCGCGAACAACAAGTACTCGCGGCAAAAGCGAGCAAGGAATCACAAACGCTTGAAGCCGAAGGTAAAGCCGCTGCGATAACTTTGGTTGCTGCCGCCGAAGCTGGCGCACTCAAAACAGTAGGTGACGCTGCCGCAACGCCCGAAGGTAGAGTTGCCGTTAGTTTCAGCCTTGCGCAAGGCGCGATTGATGCACACAAAGCCATCGCCAAACAAAGTACCGTGGTATTAACCGATGGAAAAACTGGCGAAAATATTGCGAACACAGTTGCACAAGCAATGGCAGTGTCCTCGACAATTAAAGGTTAAGGAGCAAAATCGTGATCGAATATTTTGCAGAACATCAGGATTATTTTTTCTACGCTATTGCCGGTATTTGCTTGCTGGTGGAATTGGGATTGCTGGGAATTAGTGGGCCATTATTATTTGTTGCCTTAGGCAGTTTAATTACCGGCATTTTAATTTCAGTGGGATTAATTCACGCCTTTAGCATTGCAATAGTCATGCTTGCGGGAGTTTCTATTGCAAGCGCGGCATTGCTGTGGGCACCCTTAAAGAAATTACAAAATAAAGAAGTTGGCCCTGAAGTTAGTAGCGATATGGTGGGAAAAGTTTTGCCAGTGACAGCACGAATTACACAAACCGACGGTCGCGTTGCTTATTCGGGTCTGGATTGGTTGGCGCGATTGGATAGCGCTCAAAGCGAGCCCGTAGAAATAGAAAGCAGAGTAGAAGTAACCAGTGTTGATGGAACGATTTTAATCGTTAAATCTATTTAAGCTAAATGCTTCAAGAAAAACGGCTGACAATTAAAATTGTCAGCCGTTTTTTTTATGAATGATTAATTAGACTTTTGGTTTGTTCTTTCTCCAAAGCCAGAAACTAAAAAGTGCTATAGCCGCACCCAACCCCGCTTGCAGTAAGTTAAACCACAGTTGCTGATCTTTGGTTAAGCCATTGATAAAAGTTTTGTAATAATAAATAGCCATAGGAAAAAGATAAGCCGTGCCAATGGTAAGAAGAATGGCAAGCAGAACGGCGATAATTCGGATTTTCAGCATAATAAATATCAACAACGAACGACGTTTAAGAGGGCTGCTAGCTTAGTGGGTGATAGAGGCTTAGGCAACCATTCGTAAATTTAACGGTTTTATCTTTTCCGCGAACTTTTACATAAAAAAAGGGAATCACTTTCGTGATTCCCATTAAGCACTGCAGGTTTAAGTGTTAGTACAAAACTAAAGTGAGTTTATAAATTTCACTAGGGCATCTTTGTCGCTGGAGGAAAGCCTTTCGTAGGCTTGTTCTGCATTTAGGCCTTCGCCGCCATGCCAACGGATGGCTTCATCGATGGTGCGTGCGCGGCCATCGTGAAGGTAATTCGCGTTGGGTGTGCAGACTTTGTGTCCATCAACACCATAAGGAAGACCGTCGGTATTTTCAGGGCCAGTAACGCCGCCAGTGACGCACGGTGATAGACCTACACTCCAGAGCGGAGCGGTACGCCATTCGGCGCCACTGGCTTGGCCTTCGGCGAGATTATCCGCAAGCCCTGCGCCCATGTCGTGCAACAACAAGTCGGTATAGGGGTGAATAGTTTGGCTACGCAATTCCGTTAAAGGTGCAAAACTTGAGGTGGTGAAAGTTGGAGTATGGCAAGCCGCGCAACCAGTGGTCGTAAATAGGTTTTTGCCTTGGATAACGGCAGCACTTGCGTAATCACGTTGTGAGCGAACACCTAATAAGGAAATGTATTTCACCAGATTCGTTAAATGGGTTTCACTCAATTCCGATCCGGTAGTATTGCCGCAGTTGCTTTGTGCGGAGCCACAATCTGGTTTTGGCAATACGCTGGTCATCACCCCCATATCAGTATTTAACGCAGCGGCAACCTGGTGACGAACGCTAGTAGTCGCCGCTTTGTAGCCGAAACGACCAAGGCGAACTTGCCCGGTTACGGGGTCAGTAATTTTTTGTGCTTTGCCTGAAATGCCATCGCCATTTGCATCGTTTTCGTCAGCGAGCGCCAAGACTGCAGATTCAGGAATCGCTTCCAACAATCCCATACCGACCAGTTGCGGAGCGATGCGCGCTGAATATTGTGCAGGTGCGCCACGTTCGAATTGGAAGTTGGGTTTACGTAAACCGTTAACTTCGGTGAAAGAAGAAATCGATACATTTCCCTCACCAGATGCAACGCCATTTACGTTGTTTGGCTGAAGCACGCGACCAATAGAGGACGATGGATTACCGGCGCTATCGCCCACTTTGAAGACCCATTTCGTCAATGGCTCACCTATAGCCGCGACCGCCGCGCGACCGTTGCGGTTATGGCATTGAACGCAGGATGAATTCACATAGTTGGGGCCGGCTTTACCAACCATCTCGTCAAAAACACCGTTCTCTTCCGACTCGTCGTGGTGGCCGTTGGTGAACTCGGTATGCGCAAGGCGACGACCCAAAACAAAGGGTTGGCCGTTGCCGTAACCCAAACCGTAAGTCATCTGCATAAAGTGATCTGCAGGTTCTGCCGAGGTTTGGCGATTGAGACTGTGGCTGCCGCCAGTCAACGCAGCGGTGGGCATTTCAATTGAATCACGCTGATAGGTTTTGCCGCCCACAAACGGATTCATATCGGTCACGTCCCAAGGTACGAGCCCTTTGCCAACGATGTAGAGAAAAGTACTACCGTAATAGTGATTGCGGCCTCTCAACAAAGTAGAACCATCAAGAAATAAGCTGATTTCAAACTCCAGCTTGTCGCCGATTTTGATGGGATTAAAACCGCCACGACAGTTGATAGTGGATTCTTTCCAGTAATGGGTTTGGTCGATCACGTTCATCACACCGTTGCCGCAGAACTCAGCCAAAGTGTTGTTGCCGAGATACCACCAGCGGTTTTCTGCCTGGAGATCGTCAAGTTTGCCCAAGGTGGTAACGTTCATTCTGACGGTGGTGCCGCCCTTAGCGACGTAATCGACAATCTCAATGGCGTCGGTCCGGGTTTCCCAATAGAACGGTAGATAGTGATCGTGCAACTGGAAGTGGTTTTCTTTAGCGTGACGGTCACGAGCACGGTCAGAAAAGCGCGTGACTAAGGCATCACCGCGATCAAACTGAATCACCGGTTCCAAAGCGGTAGAACTGTTAAATAGCGGCACTATAGTACCGAGCGCAACTGAACTAACCGAGCTTGCAACACTCGCCTTTGAGGATGCAATACTAGCTTTAGAGGATGCAACCGCCGAGCTAACGACTGACGCAACGCTCGCTTTCGAACTCGCAACGCTGGCCTTGGAAGTCGACGCAGTAGAACTCGCTGGCGTCGAAGAAGCGCCTACCGTGCAGCAATTAAATTGCGCCCAGGCCGTATCGGTTTGACCGCCTGCAGCAATGCCAATAGTGAAGAAGAAGCGCACAACCGCGCCCGCGGGAATGCTAGTGATGCTGTAGGTATTGGTGTTATCCGCGTTATGCGTCATGCGGATATTGAGTTGGCTGCCGCCGTTGATGGTGTAATGAACATCGGCCCAGGGCGCATTGTTAGCAAAAAACTGCGCGCTGGAACTGGTGAGAATTCGATAGCCGTTGCCCGTGCTGGGCGCGGTGCTACTTGCTGAACTTGTCGATGAACTCACCACCGCGCAGCAACTAAATTGTACCCAGGCGGTATCGGTTTGACCGCCAGCCGCAACGCCAATCGTATAGGAATATCTAACCGTCGCGCCCACCGGGATCGCACTTAAGGTGTAGGTATTAGAATTGTCCGCATTGTGTGTCATGCGAATATTTTGTTGCCCGCCACCATTAACGGTGTAATGAACATCCGCCCAGGGAGCGTTGTTTGCGTAAAGTTTCACACTTGAACTTGAGAGCACTGTGTGGCCGCTTTGCGCGAACACACTGACGCTGCCCATGAGCAATAAAAATCCTACTAAATAGCGCAAAGGTTGTTTGAAAAGACTAAGCATTTTTGCCTCCTTCCCTATCACAGAGACGCCACACTGAACTCGCGCGTGCAGAAAACTACCCATAACCGTAAAACGGCCATGAAGCCCTGACGATCCATGACAAAGCAATTAAGATTTCGGGCACTAACTTGTGGACGCTGTAATTTAAGGAACTATTGATTTAAGGAACTTTAATTAAAGGAACTTTGATTTAACGAACTTTTGATTTAAGTAACGTTATAAATCAGTGATTGATGATTGAACGCCTTGGCCGCGACATTGGCTTTGGCAAGTTATCTTTATTGTTGTTAAAACACGTTCTACCGAGGGCGAATATCGTTTCACCACGCAAACATACTGGCACAGGCTGGGCGCAAATACCGTCCCACTTCAACGGCATTTTTAACATGGGATAGATGCAAAAAAACTGGAACACTGGCACAGCCCAATGATTGTCTAGAGCATCAAACGGTTATTTGACATAGGTCACAAGCTCCAGCTTGGACGGGTAAATTGGCTAGTCCTGTGGTATGCGTTCGCAAGCTGGAGCTTGGGACGAGTAACTAAAAGGAGGAATTATGCAAATTTAGTATCGCCGGAAATCTCGGCTGTGAATAGATTTGTGCGGGTGACTAAATCAGTCAAAAAAAAGGGGCACCTGAGCGCCCCAAAAAGGAAGAACAACTCCCTACAAAGAATTTAAGAACTTGATCAGTGAATCCTTATCACCCGCCGACAAGCGCTCGTAAGCTTGCTCTGCCTTTAACCCTTCGCCGCCATGCCAGCGAATGGCTTCATCAATAGTGCGTGCGCGGCCATCATGCAGGTAATTGGCGCTTGGGGTGCAAACTTCGTTGCCATCAACACCGAAAGGAGTACCGCCGGGCGCGCCAGTTACACCGCCAGTCACACAAGGCGACAAACCAATTCCCCACAATGGCGGCGTGCGCCACTCCGCGCCACTTGCCAAACCTTCACCCAAATTATCTGCAAGGCCAGTTCCCATGTCATGCAACAACAGGTCGGTATAAGGATGGATGGTTTCATTGCGCAACTCGGCGAAAGGCGCGTAAGCCGAGGTTTTAAACGTCTCGGTATGGCACGCCGCGCAGCCCGTTGATGTGAATAGCGCCTTACCTTGAATAACCTGGATATTGGCATAATCGCGTTGCGAGCGAACCCCCAACAAGGCGATGTATTTCACCAGATTTGTTAAATGCGCATCCGACAACTCTGAGCCGGCATTACCGCAATTGCTTTGCGCAGATCCGCAATCAGGCCGTGGCAGTACCGATGTCATCACCCCCATATCCGTATTCAAGGCGGCAGCGACTTGATGGCGAACGCTTGTGGTCGCGGCTTTATAGCCAAAACGGCCCAATCGCACGTCGCCGGTCACTGGGTCAGCCACCTTTTGCGCTTTACCGGAAATGCCATCGCCATTTGTATCGTTCTCGTCTGCAAGTGCCAAAACTGCGGACTCAGGAATTGCTTCCAGCAAGCCCATTCCCACCAATTGCGGTGCTATACGCGCGGAATATTGCGCCGGAGCGCCGCGCTCAAACTGAAAGTTGGGTTTGCGTAAACCGTTCCCGAGATCGGTGAAGGAACTGATAGTCACATTGCCTTCGCCCGAACCTGCGCCATTAACATTTTGCGGTTGTAGCACTCGGCCAATTGCTGGAAATGGATTACCTGCGTTATCGCCCACCTTGAAAACCCACTTGGTCAAGGGCTCGCCGATAGCGGCAACCGGCGCGCGGCCGTTGCGGTTATGGCATTGCACGCAGGATGCGTTAATGTAATTTGGCCCCGCTTTACCCACCATTTCGTCGAAAATTCCGTTCTCTTCCGATTCGTCATGGTGACCATTGGTAAATTCGGTGTGGGCTAAACGGCGCCCCAATACAAATGGCTGGCCGTTGTCGTAACCCAAGCCGTAAGCCATTTGTATAAAGTGATCGTCGGGCTCGGCAGAGGTTTGGCGATTCAAACTATGGCTGCCGCCCAACATGGCGGAAACGGGTAGCTCAATGCTGTCGCGTTGATAGGTTTTACCTTGCACGAAGGGGTTCATGTCGGTCACATCCCAAGGTACGAGTCCTTTACCCACCACATAAAGGAAGGTGCTGCCGTAGTAGTGATCGCGCCCGCGCGGCAAGAAATTTTTGTCGAGGAACTGGCTAATCTCAAATTCGAGCTTGTCGCCTACCTTAATCACGCGGAAATTTTCGCGGCAATTGTTGGTATTTTCTTTCCAGTAATGGGTCGTATCTATCACGTTCATTACGCCGTTGCCGCAGAATTCCGCCAGAGTATTATTGCCGACATACCACCAGCGATTTTCGGCTTGCAGATCATCCAGCTTCGCGAGCGTGGTTACGTTCATGCGAATCGTGGTGCCGCCTTTGGCAACGTAATCGATGATTTCGATAGACGCGGTGCGGTTTTCCCAATAGAACGGCAGGTAGTGATCGTGCAATTGGAAATGGTTTTCCTTGGCGTGACGGTCGCGAGCGCGATCAGAAAAGCGCGTGACCAACGCATCACCGCGATCAAACTGAATCACCTGTTCTAACGCCGTTGTATTGTTAAACAACGAAACGATATTGCCCAAAGGAACCGAACTAGCGGAAGACGCAACACTATTTGCCGCGCTGCTAATCGCCGGTGAAGAACTTGCAGATGATTTACTGCTGCTGGTCGCAACCGCCGAACTGCTGGTGGCAGCTTTGCTACTCGTGGTCGCCGTGCTGCTCGCTTTACTGGTGGACGCCGCGCTACTCACGCTGCTTGTGGTGCCACCAGTGCCGAAGACTTTCAATTCATATATCGAGTAGCCATAACCATTGCCCACACTGCGCGCCGTACCAAAAATACGAACATAACGATAATTACCGGTTACAGCATTGGTATCCGTGCGATTGCCAAAAGTGCCGCCCGTGATGGCTGCCAAAATAATCCAGTTAACATTATCGTTTGACCCTTGTACTTGATAGCTACCGGCGTTGGCAGCCTCCCAGTCGATAACTACGCTACCTAAATTGTAGGCTTGACCAAGATCAACACTGATCCAGCTTGGGTCTATACCTTGGCTAGATTCCCAACGGCTGCCCGCATTGCCATCAACTGCATTCGCCGCCGCCTGCAATGCCGTGCTTGCTACGGCTGTGCGCCCCAATGCCAGATTAAGGGTTGGCGATACGCTTGAGGCCACTGAATTGCTAGAAGACTTACTGCTAGCTGCAACCGAGCTACTGGTAGCCGGCTTGCTGCTACTTGTGGCGGCAACGCTGCTTGCAACGCCACCTGAGCCAGCCACTTTCAACTCATAAATAGAATAACCCCAGTTATTGCCCACACTTCGCGCCGTAGCGTAGATACGAATATATCTATAGCTGCCGGTCACCGAATTGGTATCAGTGCGGTTGCCAAAAGCACCGCCGGTTTTGGTCGCGAGCGTAGCCCAACTGGTATTGTCATTTGAACCTTGCACTTGATAGTTAGCGGCATTGGCGGCCTCCCAATCAATGGTGACTGTATTCAGGTTGTAGCTCGCACCCAAGTCGACACTGATCCAGCTTGGATCTACTCCCGCGGTAGATTCCCACCGCGTTCCCGCATTGCCATCAACCGCATCCGCCGCCGCTTGCAACGCAGAACTGGCGGTCGCTGGGCGGCCCAACGCCAAATTAGCGACAGGAATTCCCGTTGACGACGCACTGCTCGACGGTGTGGATGAACTGCTTGAAGCCACCGCGCCGCCATAGATTTTTAGCGACCAGATTGAATAACCGTATTGGCTGGTGCGCGCCGTACCGTAGATACGTACGTACCGATAACTGCCAGTGACGATAACCGTATCGGTACGATTGCCAAAAGTGCCACCAGTTTTGGTAACGAGCGTCGCCCAGTTGGTGTTGTCGTTCGAGCCCTGGATTTGATAAGTAGCAGCATTGGCGGCTTCCCAATCCAACGCCACGCTTGTCAAGGCGAAGCTTGCGCCAAGATCTACCTTAATCCACGAAGGATCAGCAGATGCGGACTCCCAACGAGTACCGGCATTGCCATCCACCGCATTAGCCGCAGGCTGAACTGCCGTGCTCGCGGTAGCCGTTTTATTGAGAGCAAGATCCACTTGGGCGTAGAGAGGCGCGCTCCCCAACAGCAGCGCGAGCGCCACCAGCGAATAGAAATACTTTTTGGTTGATGCAAACATAGTTGTCTCCACCCTGCTTACAAAACGCAGCCAAATAACAGTGCAATGAAGCGAACACCGCCGTAAAAATACGCGACGCCAAACAGCACACTGTTAGATAAAGGTGTTTCTTGTAGAAGGTTGTAAATGATTTAACGCCGGGCTGGATAAGCCATAGCAACTTATGGTTATTGTTTGTTAAACACTGCAGGCGAATAGAGTTTCACCATTTCACAACTTTACCCAATCGTTTGGCAAATACCCTCCCACTTGCAACACAATCCAAGCAACCTAAAAACATGGGACAAGGAGGCTTTAAAAAATTTAACCGTACCTCGTACTAGATCGACGCTTAAACGCCAGACCTTAAAAGAATTTGCTTCACATTGACCCACCAACAATTAACTTCCGCTTAAATATTATTATTTTGGTGCATAAACAATTGAAAATTAAGATCCATAGCTGTGCCAACAACCCATAGCAAAGCCCTAATTTCGCGCATATTTCCGCGTTATAAGCTCTTAGCTTAGGATCAACCACGTGGAATAGATGAAGGAATAGGCACTAAGCGGCCTGCACTTGCGTGATTAGCAGTTCTTTAGGTACATCTGCCATTATTTCCGGTAAGTGGCATACCACTTGCAAAACTCCAGGCAATCCGGAGTTTCGCAGCTATGTCTTCTATCCCCACTAAAACCGTCAAGTCTGTATGTCCTTATTGCGGGGTAGGCTGCGGTATGTTGCTGGAAACGGATGGCAAAAAGGTTATTAAAGTCAGCGGCGATAAAAAGCACCCCACCAATTTCGGCCGCTTGTGCACCAAGGGTTCATCGAGCGCACTCGCCTTAACCAACTCCGGTCGTATGGAATCCGCTTTTGTCCGCAATGATCGCAGCCATGAGCCGATCAAAACGGCAATGGACGAAGCCATCACCAACACCGCAAAACGCTTGCGTGAGATATTGGATAAACACGGGCCGGATGCTCTGTCATTTTACGTTTCCGGGCAGATGTCCATCGAGTCGCAATACCTCGTTAACAAACTCGCCAAAGGTTACGTGCGCACCAACAATATCGAATCCAACTCACGCTTGTGCATGGCGAGTGCAGGCGCGGGTTACAAACTGTCATTGGGATCAGACGCCCCGCCCGGCTCCTATCAGGATTTCGACAAAGCCGATTTGTTTTTCGTAATTGGCGCCAACATGGCGGACTGCCACCCGATTTTATTTTTGCGGATGATGGATCGCGTTAAAGCTGGTGCAAAGTTAATTGTGGTTGATCCGCGTCGCACATTGACTGCCGAAAAGTCCCATTTGTTTATGCAAATCAAATCCGGCACTGACTTGTCGCTGCTAAATGGCTTGCTGCATCTGCTCGTTAAAAATGGCAAAACCGATTCGGCGTTTATCGAAAAATACACCCAAGACTGGGAAACCATGCCTGAATTTCTGGCCGATTACACGCCCGAAAAAGTCAGCGAAACCACCGGCATTCCAGTAGCCGACATACTCAAAGCCGCCGACATGCTTGGCGCTGCACCCGAATTTATGACCTGCTGGACCATGGGTTTAAACCAAAGTACCCATGGAACCTGGAGCACCAACGCTATCTGTAATTTGCACATGGCGACCGGCAGAATCTGTCGCCCCGGCAGCGGGCCTTTCTCGTTAACTGGCCAACCCAACGCCATGGGCGGTCGCGAAATGGGCTATATGGGCCCCGGTTTGCCAGGCCAACGCAGTTTATTGGTAGAGAAAGATCGCGTTTTTGTTGAGGACATGTGGGAGATCGAACCCGGCACCATTAGCACCAAAGTCGGCAAAGGTACGGTCGATATGTTTGAGCGCATGGCAGCGGGCGAGATCAAAGCCTGCTGGATCATCTGCACCAATCCGGTTGCCACAGTTCCCAATCGCAAAATCGTAATCGAAGCCCTGCAACGCGCCGAAGTTGTAATCGCGCAAGACGCTTTCCTCGACACCGAGACAAATCGCTATGCCGACATACTTTTGCCCGGCGCGCTCTGGGCAGAAGCCGAAGGGATCATGATCAACTCCGAACGCAATATCACGCTAATGCAAGAAGCCGTCAGCCCGCCCGGTGATGGATTGCCCGACTGGCAAATCATCGCCCGCGTTGCTTGCGAGATGGGTTATGAACAAGGTTTTAGTTTTAACTCCGCATCCGAAGTCTTCGAAGAAATCAAACGCAGTTACAATCCCAAAACTGGCTACGACTTACGCGGCGTAAGCTACGAACGCTTGCGCGAAACGCCATTGCAATGGCCTTGCCCAAGCAACGACGGCGATGACCGCAATCCGATTCGCTATTTAAATGATGGCATTAGCCAAACCCTAAAAATCCATGAAGATGGCAGCAAGCCCGATTTAGTTTTCGCAACCGATTCAGGCAGAGCGATATTTTTCGCGCGCCCGCACGTAAACCCCGAAGAAATGCCTGATAAAGAATTCCCCTTTATCCTCAACACCGGTCGTCTGCAACACCAATGGCACACGCTAACCAAGACCGGCAAGATCGCCACGCTTAATAAATTAAATCCGGGGCCGTTTATTGAAATCCATCCCGAAGACGCGGCTGAATTAGGTGTTAAAGATAAAGACAAAGTAGAAATCCGCTCCCGTCGCGGCTACGCCATTTTGCCAGCCGTCGTGACAGATCGCGTCCTACCGGGCGGTTGTTTTGCGCCCTTCCACTGGAACGATGTTTACGGGGAACACCTCACCATCAACGCCGTCACCAGCGATAAAGTTGACGCAATTTCACAACAACCCGAACTCAAAGTCTGTGCCGTTATGCTTACGCGCGTTAATGTCATCGCAGAAGAAAGTCCTCACAATTTCCAAAGTGCCAGCGCCGCAAAACGCCCCGCACTTAGCGCACTCAGTCAGGAAACTAGCATGCCGCTTATCACTGCTTTTGCCGAGACGATTGGCGTCATCCAATCGGCAGCGCCAGAATTGTCTAGCGAAGAAAAACGCTATCTCGATGGCTACATTGCCGGATTAAAAGCCAGTGCTAATCACATCAATACTGTGCCGAGCATTCCAGCGGATGCACCCATTCATTCGAACAATCGCGTATGGATTAACGGTTTACTCGCGGGCATGTTTAGCAGTGTTTTGCCGTTTCATTTGGTGTCTGCTCGCAGCCTTGAGGCTCCGCAAAACGACAGTACAAAACCTAAAATCAGTTTGCTCTGGGCATCGCAAACTGGCAACGCCGAAACACTCGCTGAAAAATTTGGCATTGAATTAAAAAATAATGGTTGGGATGTAAAACTTAGTGCGATGGACGATTACACGCCCGCCAATCTTACAAAAGAAAGCCACGTACTTTTTATCACCAGCACTTTTGGCGATGGCGATTCGCCCGACAACGGCCAAAATTTCTGGACGCAATTAAAATCTGAAAGTGCGCCTGCATTAAATCATTTGCAGTTCGCGGTACTTGCGATTGGCGATTCCAATTACGATCAATTTTGCGGCCACGGCAAAAATTTATTTGCACGCATACAAGCGCTCGGTGCCCAGCCTTTAATAGATCGCCTCGATTGCGACACGGATTTTGATGAGCCATCAACACAATGGTTTGGAAAGTTACGCGAACAATTGCAAGTCGTTTCCAGCGCAGAAAAATCCACAAGCATAACGATACAAAGCAAACCGAAGCTCGATTTATTATGGGCATCGCAAACCGGCAACGCAGAAGAGCTCGCGCAAAAATTTGCAGCACAACTGAAAGCAGCGGGTTGGGATGTAAACCCACAATCCATGAACGATTACTCCGTAGAAAAACTCGCGCAAGATAAACACATTGTATTCGTCACCAGCACCTTCGGCGATGGCGATGCGCCCGACAACGGCGGCGATTTCTGGAGCCAACTCAACAGCGAAACTGCGCCGCGCCTTGAACAACTTGAATTCGCTTTATTAGCGCTTGGCGACTCCAGCTACGACCAATTTTGCGGTCACGGCAAAAAACTTTTTTCGCGCCTTGAAGCACTCGGTGCAAAAGCATTAATTGAACGAGTAGATTGCGACACAGATTTTGAAACACCGGCAGCGGAATGGTTAGCTAAACTCAATAAAATATTGAGCAATAAAACTGCCGCGCAAGGTTCAACACCAATGGCCTCACCTGCCGGAGAACTCGCCAAAGCAACTGTTAGCGCTTACAGCAAAACCAATCCTTATCCATCGCGCTTAGTGATAAACAAAAAACTAAGCACAGAAGGATCGAGCAAAGACGTTCGTCAATTTGGTTTTGATTTGGGTGATTCCGGCATCACTTACGAAGCGGGCGATGCACTCGGCGTGTGGGCTAAAAACGATCCTGATTTAGTGTTTGAATTAGCGCAAACGATGCAATTTAATGGCGACACGCCGGTACTCGTTGATACGCAAGAAAAACCATTGCGTTTCGCACTACTGGATAATTTTGAAATTTGTCGCCCTAGCAATGAAATGCTGAATTTTATTGCCGAACGCACCCAAAGCAAAGATTTCAAAAAATTACTCGCGGGCGATAAAAAAGAATTACAAGATTGGTTGTGGGGTCGCCAACTTGTGGATGTGCTACAAGAATATCCAGTGCGCTGCGCACCAGAAGAACTTTTACAAAACCTGAAACGCATTCAACCGCGCTTGTATTCCATTTCATCCAGCCCAAAAGCGCACATCAACCAAATTCATCTCACCATATCGGCAGTGCGTTACAACCGCTACGGAAAAGTCACGCGTAAAGGCGTTAGCTCAACATTTTTAGCGGATCGCGCTGAAGGAATTAATGTTCCAATATTTTTACAAGCCAGCAAACATTTTCATGTTCCCGCAAATGGCGACGCCCCCATGATTATGGTTGGCCCCGGCACTGGAGTTGCACCTTTCCGCGGATTTTTGCACGAGCGGCAAGCGCGCGGTGATAAAGGCAAGAACTGGCTATTTTTCGGGGAACAACACGCTGCTACCGATTTTTATTATCAAGATGAATTACAACAATTTCAAAAAGATGGCGTGCTCACCGAATTAAGCCTCGCGTTCTCGCGCGATCAAACGCAAAAAATTTACGTGCAAGATCGCATGCGCGAACACGGCCAACAAGTGTGGGAATGGCTGGAAGAAGGCGCGTATTTCTGCGTATGTGGTGACGCCAGTAAAATGGCAAAAGATGTCGATAATGCGCTACGCGATATTATCCAACAATACGGAAAATTTGATGAAGCCGAAACCGCAAATTATATGCGTAAATTAAATATGGATAAGCGTTATGTGAGGGATGTATATTAAAAAAATCCCCAGACCAGCTGGGGATTTTTAATTTAAGGTGTTAATTAAGCGGCAGCAACATCTTCAGGTTTTTTCGGTACATTTAAAGCGAGAATACGTTCCAGAAATTGCGACAAAGCACTAGGCGCTTCGTTTTTACTTTCTGCCTGATCAGCCATTTTTTTGGTTAAATCCAATAGCAATTTATGTGGGTCAGCAAATTCACCGGCCACATTTAAGGTTGCCAATACATCTTTAATAAAATCGCCCACTGGCGCCAATTGATTCGCTAAACTGGTTGATTGCGAATCATCATCTTGCGCAACTGCGCCATAGGCTTCTGCTACTTGCTGAATTTGTACTTGCGATAAATTAAGCGAATAGTTTGCAATTTGTTGATCGTCATAACCCAGGCTTACAGCCTTATCAAACACCTCATCCAAATTGCCCGCGTAAAATTGATCGGCAAGTTTATCGACACGGCCAAGTAATTCGTTAATTGCTTTTAATTCATCGTCATTTAAATCGCCATCAACAGATAATTCAAAATTACTTGCTGAACTTTTACTGCCATTCACAGAAACGCCATTGCTATCGCGACTAGCTCCTACGCTGACACCTACACTGGAAGACGCACGAATACTTACTTTGTCGCCCTCTTTGGTTGTTAATTCAAACTTAAAATCACGTGCTTCGGCGTATTCATACAACCCCTGCTGAACCGCGATATTGTTAACTGCTTTAGGCGCAGTTATCGCAGATGAAGATGCAGGTTTGTTTGTCGTTACGGTAGTTGATTCAATAAATTTTGAGCGCAGCGCATCAACACCATCCAATACTTGTTTATAAGTATCAGCGACGTCAGCTGCAACTTCTGGAGAAAACTGACTTAAAGCCTTTAGCTGCTCCGCCGCTTCTGCAAAACCTTTTTTGAAGCCTTCAAGACCAGCATCCAAACGCGATTGCAATTGCTCTTGCGTCGCGCCTTCTGCAACGTCCATCTTTAAACGACGATCGATAAATCCCAAAATGGTGGTGGCTGCTTTAGTCGCCGTCATGGGCTCATTGTCGGTATAGGCCGTTAAGGATGCCCCGCCCTTGCCTGCAATTTTTTCGTAAGCTTGAGTTAATACGCGAGTAACCAGCTGCAATGCTGATTGACGCTTGTCCGTGCGGGTAGACGCAGCGTCATCGGGAACAGGCGTCGATGATTTTAATTGCGGACGTACCTGATCTTGCTTGGTCGCCAAGGTAGTAGGTAGAAGCGCGCCAGAAGTGATTGAGGATATAGCCATACTGCACCTGACTGGTTAAGGAGCGTTAAAGGAGATTATTGCTATATTCGACATCGGCAGAATTCTTTAAACCTAAAAGACTTTTTTGTAACACCAGGGCTATTTTTTATAACTCAAAAACCAGACTTGGGTAAACAGCAGCTGCAACAACATAAATTGATTAAAATCAAAACAGAAAAACTACACTCTATGAATACAAATTTAAAATTTAAAAAATTAATTTTATAAATAGACTTTGCTTCAAAATGTTGTTTAAAAACTAAGTCAGTATCAACTCAAGACAATTTCGATTTTACAGAAAAATAACTATTTCTTGGCGTGCTTTAAACTCCGTACAGGAATAGAGAAGTGCGTTTTGAAAACGATAAAAATAATAAACTTCTAGGTAAAAAATGCTTATTTAAAATTACGCTTTAATTTGCGAGCCTGCAGAAAATTGATTTTATTTCCATTACAAAATCTACTCTAAACATTTGCCAAGCAAATAAAACCTATAAATCATACATTTAAAACACTCTAAAAAATTTGTTATGGTCATATTGACAATAAAAAGAATGACGCCTAGTATGCAAGTACACCAAGCAACAGATTGAAATCAATTGCGGCGCTAGTCTAAAAATAAATCGTCCATGTTATTTGATTTCTCAGGTGCAAAATTTCTCGGCATGTAAAAACTGCTCTATCTCAATTTAATCAAATTACTGCAAAGTTCACCGTGTTTGTTAAGCGTTTGTACTGGAGCCTTCGGGCATTGGAGCATCCATTTTGGATGCTCCGTTTTTTTATTGCATCAAAATTTCTCCATAAAAAAATATTTATATTTGAAAAAAATTTTCCCTCGCATGTATCTTAAATACCCACTTTTTTAACTATTTTTTAAAAGCCAGATAATTCTATGGATGCGCGATTGACACTCAGAATTCGTTATAGTATTAATGACAATATCAACTAGTGCACTAGAGTTTTTGACGACTAAAAATAACCATCGCTAGCTTGATAGCCCTATCCAGGGGGCAAAGATTTACCAGTTTTAGTTCAGAGACAGGTGAGATGAGCAAGCATTAATTATAAAAAATGCGCTCAAAAAGAACTTAGGTTTCCGCTCAAAAGAGAAAGGAGATCAGGTAGCAGAAGTACGAATGCTCATAAGAGTCATGCCGTATCAATGCTTCCTGCAAGCGCTAATTACTGGCTTGCGGGAAATATTAAGGCCATTCAATAAATGGTTTTGAATCTAATAACAATCACTGGAGGCATAGTCTTATGCTTAATATTTTACAAAAAAACTTCAGAGTAAAACCGCTAACAGCAGCCGTTGCATCAATCATCGCTTTAACTGCAAGCTCAATGACTTTTGCGCAAGAAGAAGCTGATGAAATCGTTGTTACTGGTATTAAGGCAAGCTTGAAACAAGCGATGGATATTAAACGTGATTCAGCCGGTGTGGTTGATGCGATTAATGCCGAAGACATGGGTAAATTCCCCGATACTAACCTTGCAGAATCTTTGCAGCGTATTACCGGTGTTTCTATTGACCGTACTAACGGTGAGGGTTCAAAAATTACCGTTCGTGGTTTCGGCCCTGATTACAACATGGTGACCCTGAACGGAAGAACCATGCCAAGCGGTAGTGCTTACGGTGGTAGTTCAGGTGCTGACGCATCAACAACCGGTGGTAACTCCCGTGCATTTGATTTCTCCAACCTGGCGTCTGAATCAATATCAGGCGTAGAAGTGTACAAAACAGGTAAGGCTAATATTGCAGCAGGTGGTATTGGTGCAACTGTAAACATTAAAACTGCTCGCCCATTAGATAATTCAGGCTTTAAAGCCTCTATTGGTGGTAAAGCCGTAGCAGACACTACCAATCGTACCGGTAGCGATGTAACTCCAGAAGTTTCTGGTTTAGTGAGCTGGTCTGATGACGAGTCCAAGTTTGGTGTGTCTTTGACTGCCAGCTACGCGAAACGTGACTCAGGGTACACCGGCGCTACCGTTAATGATTGGTCCGTGGATACATGGCTTGGTGCGGACAATAACACGCTGTGGAACATCAAGGCTAACGATCCTGCTTTTAAGAATGCGCCAGCAGTTGGCCAGCTCTACTCTCGCCCGAATGACGTTCGTTATAGTTTCGCTGATCAAGAGCGTGAACGCACTAACGCACAATTGACATTGCAGTATCGTCCTATCGAAAACCTAACCGCTACCTTGGACTACACTTACGCGCAAAAAGATCAATCTGAACATCGTGGCGAAGTCACTACCTGGTTGCAAAGAGGTGCGTACACCACGCTGGTTGAGTTTGATAACTCTACTATCAAGACTCCAAAATTCATTAGTGAAAATTATGGCGCCGTAGGCGCTGCATTTGACACTGGCTTTTCCCAGCAATACCGCGAACAGCAAGATAAGCTTGAGTCAACGGGTTTAAATCTTGACTGGGCCGTTAATGATCAATTAACGGTAACGCTTGATGCGCATCACTCAACCATGGATAGCTTGCCCACCGGCCCAGGCCACTCAGGCGAGTTGGACGTAGGTGTTGGCTCGGTTGTTAAAACCAGCGCAAACTGGCAATTCAGTGGCAACGACATCCCAACCTGGACTCAGACTAATAATGGCGATCTGGAACAACACCTTAGCTCATCTGTTATGCGTGTATGGTCCGTTGAGCAATTGTCCACTGTAGATGAGGGTAGAGTTAATGCTAAGTGGAAGTTCGATGATGGCGGTAGCTTTGATTTCGGTCTTGAGCGCCGCGAAATGAACTCAAACACCATTAATTACAATGGTAACAACCCTCAGATCCTGGGTGGTTGGGGTGCATCGGCTCCAGGCGAGTTCCCTGCAGGATTGTTCACACCTTTCGATGTGGCTGGCGAGTTTAAAGATGCAAGCACGGGTAATTCACCACACATCGGTTTCCGTGCTGACGCACGCCAGCTGGCTAACTTTCTGGTAGGCAAATATAATGGCGAACTGCTGCCTAAAGTAAACCCCGAAGACCCCGATGAAAAACCCAGATACGAGCCAATAGGCTACATTGGGATAGAAGATACTCAGGTTCCTGGCCAGGTTCGCAATAGCAAGAGCAACAATGAAGTTGAAGAAAATACCGATGCGTTTTATTTCCAGCTAGGTAACAAAGGCACAATAGGTGGCATTGAAGTTGATATGCTGGCTGGTTTGCGCTATGAAAATACCAAACAGGTTTCATCCTCAGATACTCCATTGCTGGATCGCTTCGTGTGGGCATCTGACAACGACTTTACACCCGTTAGCGGGCCTGTAGGCGCTAAAGTCAGCGTCAATAATGACTATGATGTGCTGCTTCCAAACCTGGATTTGTCAGCCAAGCTGACTGATACTCTTGTAGCCAGGTTCTCCTATAGCAAAACTATCGCTCGCCCAAGTTTGTCAAATCTCGACGCATCTGTTTCCGGTTATAGCATTAACGGTTCAACCCTAAACGGTGTTTCCACCAGCGTTAAAGCAAATGCAAACACCCCAACACTGCAACCATTGGAATCGAGCAACTTTGACGTATCTGTAGAGTGGTATTTTGATGATGCCAGCTATTTATCTGCCGGCGTGTTTCAAAAACAAGTTAACAACTTCGTAGGCAACGAGAAAACAACGAAAACCATTGGTGACATTCGCGACCAAACTTCAGGCCCACGCGCGCAAGCGGCTCTTGCTGCACTGAAAGCGAATGGTTTTTCAACCGATGACCCACATATTTTCGCAATGATGAACTTCTTGGCTCATCCAGACGTTTGGGGTGCACCTGCTAGCATGACAGACGCCGACGTGGTCGAATTGAACAGCACCAAGGCGGAGTATCAAATCCTTCCAGCTGCTGATGATCCTTTAATGAAGTTCGCTGTAACCGCACCCGTTAATAACCATGAAGCAAAACTTTATGGTGCTGAGTTTGCGGGTCAACACTTCTTTGGTGAAACTGGCTTTGGCTTGCAGGCTAACTACACCATCGTAAGAGGGGATGTGAAATTCGATAACTTAAACATTGATGCAAACCAATTTGCGTTATTAGGTCTTAGCGATACTGCAAACCTGGTGTTTATGTATGAAAAATATGGTGTGGAAGCTCGTGTTGCTTACAATTGGCGTGATACCTACCTCAGCAGAACTAACTGGGGCGCTGGCAACCCAGGCTACATTGAGGCTCACTCACAAATTGATGCGAACGTGACATACCATATCACTGATAATTTGGCTGTATCTCTTGAAGGCATAAACATCACCGGAGAAGATCGTCGTGAACATGGTCGTAACGAAAACATGATGATTGGCTATGACGACTTGGGTGCTCGTTACCAAGCGGGTGTGCGTTACAACTTCTAATTCTTATTTAAGGTTGTTAACATCAAAAAGAGCCGCTCCTGAGCGGCTCTTTTTTATATTTCACTCATAATAATTTTTGGCTTACGGGTAAGGTTTGTATGCAAAAAATAGAAGTACTCAATAATATTACTCACGAACAGCTGAAGATAAATCCAACATTTTCAGCAGAGCTAGGCGACAACATCGTCAGTACGGTTACTTTTTTGACCGAATTATCACAAGTTCAAAAAGAATATCCCATACTCTGCCGTAAAGATGCGGAGACAAATGAATACCAAGCGGTTGTATTCTTTGGTTTTGAAAAAGATGAAAATTTATTTTTGACTGAAATGAAAACTACAGTTCAAAAACATTTAGGCTGGAATGCAGAATATGTGCCCGCTGCTGTAGCGAGAGGCCCATTTTCAATTGGTATGCATCGTGAACTTGTGGATGGATTAGAAACACATAATGCGATGGTACATGTTGACTTGAATCATCCTAAAACAAATTATGAGAATGGTCCCAAGCTGTTTTTAGAAAATGGTGGGCAGAGTCCATACCTTAACCACATTTCCAAGACCCTTGAGATTATCAAGGATGGCATGCATCTAACAAAATTAATGTTTGATGCTTTCAATAAATATCAGTTATTAGATTCTGTCGTTTTGGATATAGAATTTCAGAATCAAACTAAATTAAAAATCTCCGGATTTGAAACCATAAATACTGACAAATTATCTCAGCTAAATGGTGCCGCGCTTGAAGAGCTAAATAAATCAGGTTTTCTCCAAGCCGCTTATCTTATTGCTGCATCCATGTCTAATATCAGAAAATTAATTGATTGGAAAAACCGAAAGCTTGCAGCGGGTGATGCTAATTGACACTGAAAAAAACAAAGATTTTGCATGGATTTGATTCACAGAATATTCCAAAAGAAGTAATTAATTCTGCAGAACCTGTTGTTTTTAAACAATTGGTTGGTGATTGGCCTATGGTTCAGGCTGGGCGAATCTCTGATCGAGCATCAGTTGATTATCTAAAGTCATTTTATAATGGTAATCCTTCGACTGTTTGTAAAATTCCCGCCAAAAATAACGGCAGGATGTTTTACAACGAAAATTGCACCGAGCTTGATTACGAAAGTTTTAAAGGACGTATCGACGAAACCCTGGATGCTATTTTGGAAGGTGTAGATCAAATAGATAGCCCAGCTTATTACATTGCCTCAAATATTATTGATACGCATCTACCAGGATTTAGCGATAACAATAATATTGTAATTCCGAGAGTTGCGCATGCTGACGCAATGGACGAAAGAGTTAGCATATGGATTGGTGGCGCAACTACAGCCACTTGTCACTTTGATGCATTAGACAATATAGCGTGTTGTGTTGCGGGTAAGCGTAGATTTACGCTTTTTCCACCAGATCAAATAAGCAACCTATATCCAGGACCACTAGAGCCAACGCCAGGTGGGCAAGTCATTAGTTTGGTTGATTTTAAAAATCCTGATTTTAAAAAGTTTCCTAAATTTAAAGATGCACTGTTGGCCGCGCAAGTGGCCGAGCTGGAACCGGGCGATGCTTTATATATCCCCAGTATGTGGTGGCATCATGTAGAGAGCCTCACGCATTACAATATTTTGGTTAATTATTGGTGGGAAGATGCTCCATCTTTTTTAACGTCAGGCATGAACGCGCTCTATATGGCGATGCTTGGAATCAGAGATAAATCCGCTCACGAGCGAGAAGGCTGGAAGCACATTTTCAATCATTATATTTTTGATGGCGCAGAAAAATCTAATTCTTACATCCCTGCTGAAGCGAGAGGCTTTTTACAAACACTGGATAGACTTGGCGTAAGAAAATTAAGAGCGTTTCTTATTAATAAATTAAATCGTTAATCCTCATAAAATGATAAATAAAAAAATGCCAAATAAAAAAATGAAAGTGGTTATTGCTGGAGGCGGCACAGCTGGCTGGATTGCGGCAGCAGCACTTGCGCATCAAATGGGCGAAATTCTCGATATTACCTTGGTGGAGTCACAAGAAATAGGAACAATTGGTGTCGGAGAAGCCACCATCCCACCTATGCGCACTTTTCATAGATTGCTAGGCATCAATGAACAGGAATTTATGCGCGCAACCAATGCTACTTTTAAACTTGGTATTCAATTCGAAAACTGGGAAAAAATTGGTGGCAAATATTTTCACTCTTTTGGCATCACCGGCAAACAAACGATAGTTACCGACTTTATTCATTTTTGGCTTAGAGGTCGAGAACTGGGAATAGCCCAGGAATTTGGTGATTATTGTCTTGAATTTAAAGCGGCGCTAAAGAATCGCTTTTCAATCAATGAACAAGCAAAAGTAAATTATGCATTTCATTTGGATGCTGGCCGCTATGCAAGTTTTCTTAGAGAGCGTGCTGAAGCTCGCGGTGTAAAACGCTTCGAGGGAAAAATAGCACAAGTAAAACAAAATCCAGAATCAGGCTTTATTACTTCACTCAAAATGGAATCAGGTCAAGACATACCGGGTGACTTATTTTTAGATTGCACTGGTATGCGCGGTATATTGATCGAACAAACTTTACAAACAGGATTTGAGGAATGGGGGCATTGGCTACCTTGCGATAGCGCTATCGCAATCCAAACCGAATCCACTGGCCCTGCGGTTCCCTACACAAAATCAATTGCACATCATGCCGGTTGGCGCTGGCAAATTCCTTTACAGCATAGAGTTGGAAATGGAATAGTTTTTTCTAGTCAGCATTTATCTAAAGATGAAGCCCTCAACATGTTGCTGTCGAGCGTGGATGGAAAAGGTCTCACCGAACCCAACGTCATAAAATTCAAAACTGGAAGACGCAAAAAATCCTGGAATAAAAATTGTATTGCTATGGGTCTGGCTTCCGGCTTTTTGGAGCCATTGGAATCAACCAGTATTCACATGATCATGACGGCGGTAACTCGTTTACTATTGTTGTTTCCTCATGGTGAAATCAAGCAGTCAATTGTGGACGAGTATAACTCTCAAGCTGAAAGCGAATTTATACGAATCAGAGACTTTATTATATTGCACTACAAAGCGACTGAGCGCGACGACAGCCCTTTTTGGCGCTATTGTAAGGACATGGAAATTCCTCATGACCTAATGCATCGCATTAATCTTTTTAAAGATTTCGGTAGATCCAATCAGGTTGAAGGTGAATTATTTCGATTAGATTCCTGGACCCAAGTTATGCTCGGACAAGGAATTATACCCGCGTCGTACCATCCCATTGTTGACTTGATGCCTGAACGCGACCTGCAACTATTTTTGAATAGCATCGCCACTGATGTTGATAAAAATATAGCCATGATGTCGACACATCAGGATTTTCTTAAGAAGTATTGCCCTAGTGTTGTAAGCAACATAAAATAAAATCTATGAAGATAACAGATTTCAATTCAATACTCGGCGATAGCTCTTCTGAAGAAGCCCACACACCTACAAACTTAAATGGGCGCGAGCTTCAGGAACTTTTAAATCCAATTTCCTGCGAAGAGTTTGTGAATTCTTATTTCGCGCGTGCGTCATTGAACTTGGAAGGACATCCGCAAAAGTTTGACCATATTTTCAGTTGGGAAAAACTGAAGCAAGCTCTTGCGAGAGGCCAGCACATAGCAGATGGACGCTACAACATAACGGCATCGTTTACCGCTGGAGAGGATTCCAGCAATACGCGACGCATGATGCAAGCGAATCATAATCAAGTGATTGAGCTGCTAAATGCTGGCGCAACTATTTGCATCACCAATATCCACATGGCTGATCCATCTCTCGCCCAATGGGCCCAGGCAATTCGCACGCAACTTAATTTTACTGGCACTGTAGGCGTAAATTGTTATGTCTCACCGGATGGTTCTGGATTGCCCATGCACTATGACAAAAGAGTTGCCACGACTCTTCAGATCGCAGGAAAAAAGCGATGGAAGTTTTCCGTTGAACCAGCAAAAGTCTGGCCCAATAGTAATGAAGTATTCCAGGAGGGAGAGACCGGAGATGATGTCGGGAAATTACCTGCCGACATGGAATTTCGTGAAGTGGTGTTAAATCCCGGGGATCTACTTTGTCTGCCCGCCGGAGCTTGGCATTCTGCTCGCGGCATGGGATTTTCATTGGCTCTCAATCTTTATTTTGCGCCACGTAACCTTTTTGATCAGTTCATCCCGCTACTTCAAAACTTTGCAACCTCAAATGAATATTGGCGCGGCGGCCCGCCTGCAACATTGGGGAAAATTCAGGGAAAAATGCCGCAGACAGTTTCGGAGTACATGCGCGAACGCCTAGACGAATTTCACAAGATGGCGCTGGAGGTTATTGACAGCCCAGATGCCCTAACAGAGTCCTGGCTGACGTCGTTGACACAAGCTCCATCGACAGGCTGGCAACCCGTCCCCATGCTACCAATACCTGAAGTCACAACGGAACAACGGTTTCGAGTTGAATTGTCGTCGCTTCGCTTCGTTAAATTTCAAGACAAACTGATTGTACCTTGTGACAATGGTTTGCTTAGATTTCCAGCTGTGTTAGAGCCTGTTCTCAAACGACTCTCTACTGAGCTTTCGAGCTTTACGATACCCGAGGTTCTCACGTGGCAAGAAAAGCCAGAGAGCTGCTCCACCAATGAAATGATGTCTTACCTAAAAATTTTATATCAAAACGGAATTCTTAAAAGAGTATAATGAGCCGTGTAGCACTACCAATTACGGATGTAATTTTCTTGTCAAAATTAATATAATTCTCAAAACTCAATTACTCATCCATATAGATTTCATTAAACATTACAAAAGCAGCTTGTAAAGTCTTGAGCAACGCATCCATGCAAGATAACTTAAAGCCTCAATTGCATTCCTCATTCACCTATCAAGATTTTTTGGTTGGTAAAGAAAAAATTCCGTTAATTGTTATAGATGATTTTATAAAAGATCCACAAGCGTTAATTAAGTTTTGCATTGATGCAAACAGTTTTAATAATGCCGATAATTTTTATCCCGGGTTACGTATGCCTGGGCCAGAATTATATGTTCACGCGATTCATTATTATCTCGGCGACCTTATTGAATCTGCATTTGGCATTAGGAAAAATAATTGGTTAGGCGGGCGCTCTGTTTATTCAATGGTTATCACTCAACCAAATGACATGAATGAACAGCAATGCATTCCGCATGTAGATTCTTTTAAGTATGACAGCGTGGCTTGTGTGCATTATCTTTGTGATGCGACACAAGGCGGAACCTCTCTCTATCGTCATAGAAAAACCGGGTTTGAAAAAATTGATGAAAGTCGAGTAGAGTACTTTAATAAAACCGCGCTAGAAGAGGGCGTGTTAGATATTCATCCCAAGACTTACATGAATGGCTCAACTGACTTTTTTGAACAAATTGCCTGTGTAGACGCTAAATTTAATCGCATGGTAATTTACCCTACGAATGTATTGCACTCAGGCAATATTGCGCCAGATTTTAAATTTGATCCAAACCCTGCTACCGGACGATTAACGCTTAATTCCTTTATCTATGGTAAGCCAGCCGAATAAACTTTCTGCTAAAAAATCTGCAAACTATTTCAGTTGGATTGAGCTTTAGAAATAGCCTTTTGTGAAATCTTAAGACTAAATCTCATAAGTCGTGCTTTGAGAATTTTTGTTAGTGCTTTATCTATAAATCCTCGGAAAAATCTAAACCCAACTATTCCTTTGCTAGGCTGCTTTTTATCGACCCGCTATAATCGCGCCTTCGTTAAATAAAGGTGTAAAAGCGTGAGTAAGATTTTGCTAGGTTTATGTGTGTTAGTGCCCGCCTCTGCCAGCTGGGCCATTTCTAATATTGAAAACGAGCGTCCTAATTTGCCCGACGAGGGACTTTCCGGCTCGCTAAGAATTGGGCTGAATGGCAAAACGGGAAATCAGGAAGAGCGTTCCAACGAAGGTGGTGCGAAAATTATTTATCGTTCGGGCGATGAAATTTTTATGGCGTTGGCCGAAAAAGAATACGGCTCAACGCTCAAGGTTAAAACCACGGATAAAGATTTTTTACATGGCCGCTGGATGCATTTATTGGATGATCGCTGGGCAGTTGAAGGTTTCGCACAATGGGAAAAAGATGAGTTCGATAATTTAACGTCGCGTACATTAGCCGGTGGTGGTGGCCGTTATCTGATTGCAAAAAAGCAGGATGTTTATTCGCTCGCGCTTGGCCTTGGTGGTTTTTACGAAATAGAAAAACAGAATTTAGTTTCTTACCAGGAAACCAATCGTCTCTGGCGAATCAATACTTATTACACCTATAAATATCAACTCAACGAGCAAGTAAGCCTCGTTAACACGACTTACATCCAACCTAATACGCGGGATTTTAGCGATGTTCGTGTGCTATTTGACTTGGGTATTAGCGTAAAACTG
Organism: Gammaproteobacteria bacterium; assembly: GCA_004172865.1. GTDB lineage: Bacteria > Pseudomonadota > Gammaproteobacteria > Pseudomonadales > Cellvibrionaceae > Cellvibrio. The sequence continues at coordinate 219,236 of SEBV01000002.1, forward strand.
ACCAACAGTTTGGCCCTACAATTGGCTTACAGAATTAATTACGACAGCGACCCCGCAAAAAATCTTTTCGTTGACCCACCAATTGATAACTTTAAAACCAATACCGAATACAAAACCGGTGTGTCTTACAGTTTTTAAATCTCATCAAAAAAAAGAGCGCCCTAAGGCGCTCTTAAAATTACAACTTCAACTCGTTAATTACATACCGCACCTGTTACTACAGGTTTTTCGGCTGGCGTATTAGGAACGCCTTTGCTAGCACCAAATCCAAACTGCACTGATTGACCTGGTTGGATTGTGCCATTCCACGCAAGATTCGACGCACTGTATGGATTAGTGCCTGTCACCTGAGCGTTAAAGTAAGACACAACTGACGTTCCGTTCGCGTATTTCCAACTCACATTCCAACCGTTGATTGGTGTGGTGCCATTGTTTTTAATCACAATATTCACCTGCGCCGCGGTATTCCACTCGCTCTCCACTACGTAAGAACAATTACCGGCAACCGCAACGGATGACGAGCTTGATGATTTCAGGCTTGAAGCAACTGAACTGCTTGCCACCGAACTTTTGCTGGAGCTTGATGCAACACTGGCAACAGAACTCTTGCTTGAGCTGGTCGCAACTGCAGAACTTTTGCTTGAGCTTGAAACCGTCACGCTGGATGACTTGGAGCTTGAAGTCGATGAAGTGCTAGTGCCGCAACCGATTGGCTGGGTAGAAACCACAATGTCATCCATCCACACGTCAGAGGTCGCATTATCGAAACTATGGAAACCAAACATCACGTAGTTGAATTTATCACTCATCCAATTAGCGCCAATTGCGCCATTGTTCCAGTCAGCATCGGAAGTAATGGAATGCACCAAAGTACCGTTTACCCACATATATAGTTGGTCATAGGCGGTGTCGGCATAGAGCGCAGTTTCCACGCAATACCAGGTGTTTGGTGATAGTTGCGGGCCGCTGTACCACTTACTCATGGTGGGAGCTATGTTATCGGTAGGCGCATCGTTGGTTCCCAACACGCCTTTGATTTGGCCGACACGAACTTCGTTGTTGGCATCTTTGGTTTTCTTGATACCCATGATGTGCTCGTGATTATCCGCTGCATCATTCCCCATTTTCTTCGCAAGATTCACGTAAGCACGCATATGCAAACGCTGTGTTCCCGCCGGCAATGCGCGCACGATTTCCGCCAATCCACCTTTAAAGTGAATGGATTTAGTACCTGAATAAGCTTTGGTGTTATCAATCAGGGCGTAGTCAGTACCGCTGGTGGTATTACTGTTGTTGTAAATCCAGGACAGGTAATTATCCCAACCGGCTGGCTGAGTATTTATCGCGCCGCTTTCAAAGTTATCTTGAAAGAGTACGCCAGCGCCGGTTGTACTTGAAGTGCTGGAAGCAGTTGATACTGCGGATGATTTACTTGAACTGGCTGGCGATAACGAACTTGCTGAACTAGCAGGCGTTGAGCTTGCTGCCGAACTCGCTGTAGATGAAGCTCCACCTACCACACCATAAGGCGCTGGTTGTGCGGCACAAGTTACGCTGGCGATACAGTTTTTATTGTTCTCCCAACCCCAACCCGATGCAGTCGTTGTACACAATGGATAGAGGGTGCCGTACCAGTTGCATTGCGCTGGGCCAGATGGAACCGAGCTTGATGATTTGCTGGATGCGGCCGCAGAACTTGATGAAGAACTGGAAGACGCATTCGCCCCAACTACATTCACAAATGCACTTATGTAGTTGCTTGGCAACGCAGCGTAGACACGATTGCTAGTGGCGTTTTGCGCCGGTGCTACTACATTATTCGCCAACACACCGATCTGGACTTTACTGTTCACACCGTTAATCGCTTGCGCCAACGCATATGGCCAGGCGGTGGCAGCGCTATTTGCTGAGGTGATGGTTAATGGTGTAGCTGGGAAATAAGTATCCACACCGCTTGAATCCACAGTACGTAACTGCACTTTGTCACCAACACTTAAGGTTTGTGATTTCGCAGTGAGTAAACCCAAATCCTCAAAGCTATAAACGCCGCTGGGAACATGGGTAAACGAAAGGGTTTTGCTGGCTGAATTGGTACCGTTGCTAACAGTCAAACGAACCGTTAACGCGGTTTGGGCCGCCGGTGCCTGCAAGGTCAAAGTAGTGGATGCTGCAGTAGTGCTAGAGAAACTGTAAAGCGCAGCATTGGGTGATTCCACCGCCCATTGGTAAGTCAAATTAGTTCCAGTTGAACCGGCTGCGCTAAATGCGATAGTGGTTGCACCAGTAACAGTAGCCGCAGATGGAGTAGCAGCAATGGCAGCCGTTACCGGATTGCTCACGCCGCTAAATGCCAAGTCGACGCAACCGTGGAAGCGTTCATAAGTCACCGGTTGACGGCCCCATTCACCGTACATGACGTGGTGACCGGTACGTGCGGGAATAGTACATTTGGTGGTGAAATGCGCGCTTGCCTCATCCGGAATTACATCAGGGTTAGCATTGGGCTTGGTATTGTCATAAGGCAAAACACAAAAAGGTGTTGCCTCGAAATCGCTCCAGGTCAACGCCTTGGTGGGCGAGAACACGAAGTCAGATTTGGTAATCCAGTAGCGGAATTCGAGGGTGTCGCTAAAGTGCGGGCCCCAGGAAATATTCCAGATGATGTCTTGCTTACCGGCGGTAATTGGGTTGGTTGGCCATTCCATAGGAACGTCCCATGGCGTTACCGCGCCCTTCCAGGTTTCGCTATCTGCACTACACACATTCGTTGGCAAGGGCGATACAACGGACACCCCCAAATTATGGGTGAGCACGCTCATAAAGCTGTAACCGGCGATTGAATTCACCGCAAACGCGGTACCACAAGCCGGGTATTTTGCAGTGCCGTTGGCAACTTCATCAGGCTTGGTTACGGCGCCGCAAAACCAGTTACGTGATGCAGGGCTTTCCATCAAACCGTGAGCAAAACTGCCTGCCGAAAGCATCAGCAAACACAGGCCGATGACATATTTTTTTAATAACATAAAAACCTCTACCGAATAGATGATTGATATTGCGATTGCTAACTAAAAACTGCCTTCATCTGAAGACATAGCAGCGCTAAATATTTAGGTCATCCACATCGCAAATATGTTGTTCAACGATTCGCACAGCAATGAATCCACAGCGCTGAACAATTTTTATAATCACTACGTGAATGCAACAAGGTTTTATGAGGGCAGACTAGCGGGCGTTAGCTCGATAATTCACACGCAAAGCAAAACGCACTAGTTGCAAGCGCAAATAGTCAACGTTAAAAACCTTGTGTAATTTATCTAGCCAAACAATATGAGGAACATCTATGGCGTATCGCCTAATTATTATAGTCCGCCGTTGAGGCACAACGGAATTTGCGTAGCTTACGCCTCCGCGACAAATTGCCACAGGGGTTTAAACGACAAATAAAAAAATTGTCGTCAGTTTGTGACTTAATGAAAATAAAATCACTAAAATTTTCAGATGTGAAAAAATCAGCTCACTGATAATAAAAGAACAGCTTATAAAAACAAAAAAACGAATCGATTATTTTAAAAATAAAATATCGGTCTATTCCTACAACTCGTTGATTTTACTCAACTGTCGTAAGCGTAACAGGCAAAAGTCGTAAAGATGTCGTAACCTATTAGCCTACACCAACCTAGTATTGGCACTGCAACCGTTAGGAATTTCAAATGATAGTACGCACACTCCGCCTCGAACGCGGTTGGTCACAAGAGCAATTAGCGCAGATGTCAGGATTAAATATCCGCACCATCCAGCGCATTGAAAGTGGCCAAAAAGCGGGACTGGAATCATTGAAATCTCTAGCGGCGGTTTTTGAAGTTGATCTTTCACAACTTAATCCTCAGCAGGAGCCACCCATGAATCAAACCACGAATCCCGATCCGACTAATGCCACAGAAAATTATCATTTAGTCGAGGAACCGGTTTACAACTTCAAGCAAGCTAGCGCAAAAGTATTAATTCTGGGCGCGCGATTTTTACTGATCTCAATAATGATGTTTGCTATCAATCTCACCACCAGCCCTCACCATATTTGGGCGCTGTGGCCAACAGTTATTATGGGAATCGTTTTTTTATTTAGATGCGTGGATAAATTGGTCATTGATGCTTTAAAAGCTCAGCAGCGCTGAAAGCATCCGCAGCGTCTTGGATAAATTCTGGTGATGAATTGTTTTTATTCTGAATTGGCTGAGCTGCAGAATTAACCGCCGCAGAAACTTGCAAATATTGCATGGGCGCAGCACCAGTAATTTGTTTGAACACCGAAATAAACGCACTCAAACTATCGTAGCCAACAGCTAGCGCAACCTCGGTTACCGAGTTGCCCGAACTCAATAATCTAATCGCCTGAATAACGCGCGCGCGTTGCCGCCATGCAACAAACGACATGCCCGTCTCTACGCGAAATTTACGAATCAGCGAGCGTTGCGCAAGGTTTATGGTGGCTGCCCATTCTGCCAGATTACGGCAGTCAGCCGGGTTTTCGACAATGAGCTGCGCCATGATTCGCAGGCGATTATCTTGCGGAACGGGCAGATGCAAATCATCGCGTTCGGCGACAAGGATTTCATCTTTAAGCACATTCCATAAGTTTTTTGTGGACTCTGAATTAATGTCGGATCGCGACATTTTTTCAAGCAACGCATCGATTAACGGATTGGTTTTTATAATTGCAATATCGTCTGGCATAGACGCGCAGTATTCCTCACTCGCCAAGACGACAATTCCCTCAATCTCACCGCGCGAACGCACGCCGTGTGCAACCCGCGGCGGAACCCAACAGGGATGCTGCGGCGTCATCAACCATTCACCAAACTCCGTAACGTAAACCGCCGTTCCGCGCAGCAGCATAAAAAATTGCCCTTCCGCATGGCTGTGTAACCCCATGCTGTAATCCAGCTTGTGCGTAAACTTGCGACTACCTAACATCACTTCTGCCTCTGGATATTTTTTGGCCGAATATAGCACTAACTTCGGCCACATTGCGATAGCAGGCCAACTCACTTCAAACCTATACTGAATTCCACTTCACGCACTTCGACTTTATTAAGCATGTTCACAGGAATGATTTGGTAGAGGATAGAAAATGACGCATCCCGATTCACATCCCAATGCATTTAAATTATCGCTTTTTATCGGCAACTGGGCTGGCACAGGTGAGCTTTTCGCCACGCCCTGGAGCCAGGCAGCTAACTGCGAAAGCCTGTGGCATTTTGGTTTCGATGAAAGCGGCTTAAATTTAATTCACGACTACCGCGAAAATCGCACCAATGGCCAACACTTTAACGGCCACGGCGTTTTTAATATCGCGCCGGACACCAAAGAAGTTTTGTGGTTTTGGTTCGATGATTTTGGTTTTCCGCCGCTCAACCCATCGCGCGGGAATTGGGATCTGGACAAACTTATCCTTATTAAAAAAACACCGCGAGGAATTGGCCGCTCAACGTTTATCTTCAAACACAAAATATTCGATTATTTTATTGAGACGCAACCTGCAGGGCAGGAATACTTTTTACCGGTGATGCGCGGAGAGTTTAGAAAGATTCCGCACATCGAGCGCTATTGAAGATCATATATCTGGCTGATCAAAGTTTGCTGCGAAGCGAGTAATCCATTCATGCGCTGCCTCCTCCGAGGTTAGGTTTCGTCCCACCTCAGCAAGCTGTTGGCGATACTCCTCAATCTGACACACCTGCTCAACCATGCGCACGCGAAAATATTCGTCGTCATTCGCAAAACGCACACCCACTTCAAAACCGTCTGGCTGTTGGCTACGCCGCCACACAATAATCCCTGCACCTTGATAATCCGGCGTTACATGAGAAATTGTTAAATCAACAACAGTACCAACCTTTACCGGAATATCCGTAAAAAAACACAGGCCACCGGCGCTTAAGTTATTCACCATCACCTCGGCAGAATTTTGCGCGCCGGTAAAGACGTGGATGGGAATTGATGTTGGATGGCGAATGTAATTACGCATAATGCGAGTCCTCAACAATGCCTGGCTAATATCTTTGCTAGCCTCAGGCACCTCAGCTTTTTAAAGTGTAAGCCACGAATTATCAATATGTAGAATCAGATCGCAATGAAACTGCGGACTCATTAGAACAAACCGATTTAAATTGGGTTCAGCTAAGGTGCTGTATGGTGAACTGCTAATTATGCCGTTAGCGTTTAAGTGCTACAGGAAAATTCATTTACAGAGGGAATACAGATGTTCAACCAACCTAAACTGAAGAAAATCACTCGCGCAATATTGATAATTTTTGCAGTCGGAATGAGTCAGAAGTTAATCGCAAATGAATGCGACCACTACAGAGAGGAGATTGAATACTACCAACATTTACGCGGCATCGGCGGCAATGCGGATGAGATGAATCGCTGGACTGCCATTGGCCATGATCTGGAAGACAAATATTACAGATGCAGTCGCGACACCGACATAAATCCAACCATGGAAACAGCATCAGGCGAGAAGCCAACGTCAGAACCAGTTCGGGTAAAGCGCGGACATTCACCCATGCGCGGCAGCTCATCCAATGACTCACAATTACAGAGCCTGATAAAAACCTGCAATTACTGGATTGAAGCCAGTAACGAAAATCTCACGCAAGACAATATTAACTTTCGCGATACTGCATGCCGCGCCGTAGATAATTACAATCAGAACAACGAATTGGGCTCGACTAATTCATCACCGCAACCACAAGCGGTGAGAACATTAAAAGATTGTATTAAACCTAAGAACCTCATCGACAGTGATGTAAACGCGTGCATGCAGGGAAATTTGGAGCCGAGATGGAAAAAATAGTCGGTGACTATTTTTCCTCTGCGGTTGTTTGTTCAGGATCAACCAAATCGCCGCGCAATTTAATTTGCAGGCCTTTCAAAAAATTGCGCAAAATTTGGGTTTGGCATTCGCGATAATTTTTATGATCCTGACGACGGAATAAAGCGCTTAATTCATGTTTGCTGATTGCAAAGCCCGCCAATTCCATCACTTCTAAAATATTTTCTTCTTTAAAGTCCAACGCGATTTTTAATTTTCTAAAAATAATATTGTTGTTAAGACGAGTTTCAGCTTCAGGTTGAACACCCTCTTTTTTGCCGCGTTTTTTATTAATAAATCCATTTAAAAACACAGCTAATTGCTGATCGCTCAACTCTTTAAAATCTGGCTTGTCATCTGTTTTCAGCCAACTGCTAACTTGCTCGCGTGTTACTACCAAATCCGCCTGTGCAAAAATATCTATCATCTTTGAATCGCTAAGATCAAAAATAAAGCGAATGCGGCGAAGTATGTCGTTATTGGTCACAGAAGATTCCTAGGATTAATTGAGAAGTGCGAAAGTAATTTGAAGGCAGGTAAAACGAGGTTGCCATGATAACGGGTATGGCGCTCCCTATCAGCTGATTTTTTAGAGGGATTACATGCGTAAAATATTGGTCTTGGTCATGGCGCTAGACATAGAACCCTAAAAAAAGAAAAAGCCAGCAATTACGCTGGCTTTTGATACATCACTGATGGCCATTATTTAGTGGCCAACAACTCATGATTATTACTTTGCTCAACCATTGTCTGCGCCATATAAAGCTCGCGCATCAGTACAGGTAATTGAGCTGTAGCATAATGCTTCAGCGCTACATCAGCAGACTCGGCCGCCATGCGAAAGAGGCTTACAGCCTTTTTACGCTCCAGCGATCGCATTTCCACATAGGCAGGGTCAAATGCCTTGCCATTGCGTTGAAAAATATAAACTCTTGCCTTGGCTTGTAGCTCAGCATCGCTATACATCTGCAAATGCTGTTCTTTAGCAAAGGTACGCAAACTGTCGAGTGCAGCTTGTTGTTCCGCAATCATAGCTTGCGCATAAGCCTTAATATCAGCATCTGACGACTTGTTTAACGCGATTTTAGCTGTTTCAACTTCCGAAATACTTCTTACTGCTGCAACATCAACGAACTCCTGACCGGTAAGAACCGACGACGCCAGGGACACTTCGCAAAACAAACTACTCACTAACATCATCACGCCAGCGGGTATAACTTTGAAACAATTCATGTAGTAACGCCTATATAAAGGGACGTTCCTGATTAAGTTAAAAGTAAATGATCCTTTATTTCTCTATGTTGATTGGTTTTCATTCATTTTTACGTACTTGAGTGTCACATGGATCATCCAAAATGACGTTTAAATCAAATACTTTTCAATTATAGACTAAATATGCGCCATTATTGTTGATTTTGACGCCAAAATGCAAACTATTGTCCACTAAACTGAACGCAGTCAGATTTGTGATAAGAGTCTTTAAAGATTTGCTTTTAACGTCAGAAGCCAGGCACAACAGGTAGCTAACGCCACCATTATTGCGCATGAAACAACATTCACAAGAGAGTAAAACTACTCATTATTCGGAGGGGTTATTACACAAAAATGACTGGACATTTACAGTCTTCGGGCACTAGCACCAAATGAAATGATTGGTTTGAAGAGGAATGAGGATGGAAAATATAAATGTGAGAAAAAATTTATGCGTCATCCACCAGTGACTGTAGCAGTAAACTTGTCGATAAAATGATTAATTTTCTAATCACTTCTAAATAAAAAATTACATAAATTTTATTAAACGCTATTAATGGCACACCAACATGCATTTAAAAAAATTTCTTAGATCGTTGACTTATAATAGTTGAAATCCAGGTAAGAATTAAAATTCACCATTCAAAACTGCTTTTTAAAATATTCACTGAATAAATAAATCTATTTTTTATCTAATCGAATGTTCAACGCTATTTATATGTTTAAACAGTCTAACCAAAAAAAGGCAATAAGCTGTTGCTTGTAATATCTTGTAATAGGTAATCACCGAATTGGAATGTTAATTTAAACGCTAAGGGATTTATTTTTAATCTGACGTGATTGAAATAATTAGGCTACAGCAGGAGTTTTTATGAAGAGCTATTCTTCTATTTTCACAGGCGCAATTTGTTTCCTTTCAATAGGTTTTTCTACCCATGCTTTTTCAGCAACTGTCACAGGTAATTTAGGTGTTGTCGCAATAGTTGGCGCAGGCTGCCAAGTAAACGCGAGCAACGTGACTGCAGGTATTGTCAATTTTGGTTCATTAGATTTCGGTAGCATTAATACCATCGGCAACCAAACTATTGATGCACAAACTACTGGTGCCGGTAACGGTAGCATTGTCATGGAATGTTCTAACGGTACAACTTTTAATATATCGCTAGATAACGGCCAACACTTTGCAAGCAGCACAAGATCGATGGTGAATGCAGGTAATCCTGCAGTACTACTCGCTTACGGTCTTTATCAAAATGTAGCGCGAACAGTTCCCTGGACCACAAGCAGTCCCTTAACGGGAACGGCAAGTGGTGCCCCAGCAACCTTCCCCGTATACGGGCGAATTCCCCCAGGCCAAACGGGTATAACCTCTGGCACTTACAACGACACAGTTCAAGTAGTTGTTACTTGGTAATTGTGAACATCTGTAGCGTGTAAGATAAAATTGTTGATGGAACAATGGATTGTACTATTGGTTTTTCTACTGCGGAAACGCATATGAGCGATCAAACATTAGCAGCATCTACAACTGAGAGACAAAATATATCATTGATGCCTATGCATTTTTGATGGGTGTAAACTATTTAATTATTTTTCGAACGAACAATTCAAAGAGTGATTATTTTTAACTGAAAAAATAATTTTACTGTTACATAAATAACAAAAAAATTATTTCATAATTTCCAATCATTTTTATATCTTTAAATAGTCTAAGTATAAAAATGCAAATTTTAGGTTCTTTGTGTAACCTTTGGTAATAAGAACAGATTAATTGTAATCATATTGTTATTGTAAATAACAATTTTTTATTTGACGCGATTTAGCGAATGGATATTAACAGGAGTTAATATGAGAAACTCTGTTTCGATTTTTTCAGGAATTATTTGCTTTATTTCACTGGGGTTTTCAAGCGCCGTACATCCAGCAACAGTGACAGGTACTTTAGGTGTCACCGCTATTGTAGGTGCAGGTTGCCAGGTGAATGCAAGCAATGTGACCGCAGGTATTGTTAATTTTGGTTCGCTGGATTTTGGCAGCATTAACACAATTGGCAATCAAACTATCGATGCACAAACTACTGGCGCAGGTAATGGCAGCATCGTAATGAATTGTTCTAATGGTACAACGTTCAATATAGCGCTGGATAACGGTCAACACTTCGCAAGCGCCACAAGATCAATGGTGAATGCGGGCAATCCTGCGGTATTACTCGCTTACGGTCTTTATCAAAATGTGGCGCGCACAGTTCCATGGACCACAAGCAATCCTCTTACAGGCACAGCGAACGGTGCACCCGCCACCTTCCCGGTATACGGACGTATCCCTCCAGGCCAAACGGGTATAACGGCCGGTACATATAACGATACAGTTCAGGTTGTTATTACCTGGTAATTGCAATTAACTGTTTCGCGTGAAAATGGAATCCTAAATGAAACAACAATTGATTGCATTGTTGATTTTATTTTTTTTCTACTGCGCAAATACATACGCGCTGAATGATCAAACATTATCGGCTGCTGTGACTGAAGTAAAAATTGAAGTGGTAAACGGCTGCACATTAAATAATGTGAGCACTGGTGTAGCTACGGTTGGCACTTTAAATTTCGGCGAAATTTACAAATTAAATTCGCTGCGCGACGCAAATACCACTGCGGGCAATGGCAATATTGAATTGCGCTGTACGCCCGGAGTAACTGCAAAAATTACTATGGGTGTAGGTCTTTACGGTAGCGATGTTAATAACAGAAAAATGCGTATAACCAGTGGCACAGCAACATTAAATTATCAGCTATACACGACGGCTGGTCGTACTACGGTATGGGATAACACTGTCGGGGTTTCAATTCTTTTCAATAGTGATACCACGCAATCAATTCCTATTTACGGACGCGTGCCAGTACAAACAACACCGCTTAGCGGCCCCTACAGCGATCAGGTTGTGGTGACGGTAACCTATTAGTACTTCCTTGTGACTAGAAAGTGTTAGTCAGGTTATAGCATGGAGTTTTTATGAAACGGCTCATAAGTTTCTGGATAATAGTAATAGCAAATATTTCTCCCGCATTTGGTTCCAACTTGGGAGTTTGGCCCATAAACCCGCGCATAGATTCGCCCGCGTCTTCGACGTTAATTTGGGTAAAAAATAATAATAAAAATGAAACTGTGATGCTGCAGGCTCGCGTTTTTTTATGGAGCCAAATTGACAACGACGACAAATACGATCAGCAAGATGAATTAGTTATCAGCCCGCCTATTGTTGAAGTTAAACCAGACTCACAACAAATTTTCCGCGTGATGAATCGTAAAGGACAGATCGCAACAGGCACTGCAGAGAAAAGCTACCGCATATTAATTGATGAAGTCCCCAAAGAAGACAGTAATCAAAGTTCACAACTGCAATTTCAAATGCGCTATTCACTTCCTCTTTTTGTAGGCCTTCCTGAAGGATTTGTTAATAAGCCTATGGCTGAACGCTTAAAGGCGATGGCTACAACTTTAAGTTATCGCGTCGTAAAAGAACCTATTCCGGCTATCGAAATTATTAATCAGGGGCCACTGCACGCGCGCTTGAGCAATCTCAATATTTACAATGAAACAATAGCGGATAAAAGTTTTCAAATAAACAAAGGACTTTTCGGTTATGTCTTACCTAATTCGGTGAAACGCTGGCCACTTGATAAGGAGCAATTGGCAGCTATCACAGAAAGCAATATAAAAATTAAATTTGAGCAGGAGCACCAGGAGCTACACCTTGATGCGGCCAAATAGATTATGGCCAATATTTATCTATCTAATGCTCTGCTATTTCCAAAATAGTGCGCGAGCAGACGATACGCTTTACCTTGAAATTATTGTAAACGGCCGAAACACCAATCATATCGCGCAAATTATTCGCAAGGAAAATGAATGGGAAATATCACCGGGTGACTTGGCTGCGCTCGGCCTCAAGCTGGACATCACCACAACCGAACCGATTTTATTAAGCAGTATTAATATTACTGACGTTGTTTACGATACCGAGTTACAACGACTATTTTTAACAGTGCCTGCTAATTTATTGCCAGTACAATATTTTAAAGCAAACACCCCCACCCTGGAAAATTCCAAGCCCAGACGCGATACAGGTGCGTTTATTAATTACAATCTAGTATCCATTTCTGGAAATATGGATGCAGACATGACATCCGCATGGCATGAGTTACATTTTTTTAAAAATGATTTTTATCTTGTCAGTAGCGGAATTTTACAAACGAATAGCGATAAATACTCTACTTCGGGCTACACACGTTTTGAAACTTACTATCAAACTGATAGCGAAGAAGATATGCAGACCATTACGATTGGCGATGTCATCAACTCAACGCCAACCTGGGGCCGAAGTGTACGTATCGGCGGCATAAGAATCGCGCGCGACTACGAATTAAACCCCGCACTAATCACTTATCCCTTACCAGAATTTTACGGCGAGTCGGCTCTACCCGGCAGCGTAGATTTAATTATTAACAATCAATTGCGCTGGCGCGATCAGGTAACGTCTGGTCCGTTTTTGATTAACATGGTTCCCTACATGTCGGGCGCGGGAGTTGCGCAAGTTATTACGACAACGCCACAGGGGCAACAAATTCAGCAGTCCGTAAATTTTTATGTCACCAATGAATTATTAGCACCGGATATGTTTGACTACGACGTGACGATTGGATTTAGACGTAAAAATTTCGGCTTGGAATCTAATTCCTATGCCGAGCTTCCAGTAATTAGTAGCAGCTTTCGCTACGGTGTTAATAAATATTTAACACCGCAATTGCTAATACAATCAGGTGAAGGCTTGCAGTTGGGTGGTGCGGGTTTAACATTTCTTGCAGGCAATTATGGCGTGGTGGATGTCGCGGCGACCTCCAGTCATTATCGCACTCCAAATGGAATTACGGATCACGGTGAACAGGCCAGCTTATCCTACGATTATTCGTATAAAAAAATTGGCATCAATGCCAGCTACTTGCACCGGTATGGAAATTATCGTGACCTTGGCACGCAGGATGAAGTTAGTTTGAACAGCGCACTGAATAACGTGCAAATGCAACTGTCACTTTCATTTCACGATAATAAATTGGGCGGATTCAATCTCGGTTATTTTCGTTTAATTAATCGCGAACAAGAAGAGCGCTCCATTGTTAATTTTTCGTGGAGTCGTTATTTTTTAAAAGGCATTACGGCTTTTTTCAATATCAGCCATACGCTTTTTGATAAGAGTGAAAATTCATTAAGCTTCACACTCAGCATTCCATTAGGCGAACGCGGGCAAGTTAGCAACACAACTCAACGCGACTCAACGGGCGACATGCATAGTCAGGTACAAGCAATGAGCAACGCTCCCTATACCGGTGGCTTTGGTTGGGGGTTGAGCATGGACGACAGCAAAGAAAAAAATCGTTATCTCGAAGGCAATTGGCGAACAAAATATGTGGATGCGTCATTGAGCACTTATCACGGTGGTGATCAAACTCAATACACGGCGACATTAGACGGTGCGTTAATTTTGATGGATGGCGATATTTACGCAACGCATTATGTGAACGATGCATTCGCCGTCGTCGACGCAGAAGAAAAAAATGTTCCGGTTTTATTTGGCAATCAATTGGTAGGAAAAACAGATTCGCATGGAAAATTATTAGTGTCGGATTTAAATAGTTACCTTGAAAATCGAATTTCTATCGACCCTATGCAATTGCCAGCAAATGCAATTATTGAATCCATAGAACAGTTAGTCGTGCCGCGCCGCAACGGTGGGATTCATGTTGAGTTTCCGATACGTTTCTCGCAGTCCGCCATCGCAACTGTGGTGACGCAAGATGGGCAACCCTTGCCAGCTGGCGCTATTTTAATGGATCGCGATAGCGAGAAAAATTACACCGCCGGTTGGGACGGCGAAGTGTATCTCGAAAATCTTGAAGCGCCCTTAGTGCTTTTCTGGGCTGACGGGGAATGTTTTGCAACACTGCAACCCTCTGCCGATAAAACCGCTGCCCTTCCAAGACTTGGCCCTTTTATTTGTGAACCAGCGGGGGACCGCAAATAATGCGTGCATGGTCTGCCCCATGGAAGTTCTCGATCTACATTTTTGTATTGCTGCTTACATCCCTCGCAACGCAACACGTCTTGGCGGCAACCTGTAATGCTTCAGCTGGTACTACTCCCGCTATTTTTGATTACGGAAGTGCCGCATCTCAGAATGTACCGGCAGGCGGACTATCTCCCAATGCTTCAGCGGCATCCGGCTCCTTTAGCGTGTCCTGCTCAGTAACACTCACGATAGGCTTATTAAGCACTACCAGCTGGATACGCTACACCGCCCAAAACGCGCTAACCCTGAGTAACGGCACCGATACAATCCCCTACACTATCGCCAGTAATTCCTCCTACACCCCGTCAATTACCGCATCCGGGGGAAGTGTTGGCGGCCCAACCGGCTTTGCATTACTAAGTTTGGGAATTTTAACGGCTGGCCATACCGATGTTCCCCTTTACGTGAAAACACTGTCGACCACGATATGGCCAAGCGCTGGCACTTATACCGGAACCCAAATATTGGCAGTGGACGGCTCCATATGTACAGGCCTGGGCTTACCTGGGGTATGCGCGGGTAGCACACCGATTACCTCAAACGTAACTTTTACGATGAAACTAGTGGTGAGCAAAAGTTGTGAATTTGTTAGCACGCCAACGTCGGTAGATTTTGGAATTGTTAGCTTTCTATCGAATGCAGCAACTAACATCCAACTGAATGCCAGCTTGCGTTGCACGAATCAGGAGGATTATTTGCTGTATGTCGATAACGGTAATAATTACAGCAGCGGATCGCGTTACCTGAAGAGCCCTGCTGGCAATCAAATCGCCTATGAGATTTTAAAGCCTTTAACAACCCTGCCACTCGGAATATTGACGCCACTATCTCGATTCGGAACTGGTGCCAGCGAAGCCGTTGCATTTCCCTTGCGAATCACCACCGGCCAGACCACTCCGATAGCAGGCGTGTATAAAGACAACGTGCGGGTGGTTATCGAGTATTGACCGAAGTGCCATTGCAGCACTTAGGCAACATTGAAAAATTAACTAGCGACTCTCACCCAACCAACAAGTGGAGCAAGCAAGCGTGGACGCAGAGTAAAGGTGAAAGCCACAATCAACGCGGATGCCGCCAGCAGCATTATCCAGACCAGCGATGCCATTGTAGGATGATCTACCGCGAGGCAAAAAAGCAGAGAAGCAAATACCGATGCACCACCGAGATAACGTAATAAGCGGACTGTTTTTTCAGATACTTTGTCGCTACGCACTTGCTTCCAATGCGCTTCCATCGCGAGTGCCAGCCAGGCCATTCCCAATACACAAAGCAGTATGGCAATCAATAACAACACATTAGCCACGTTGAACCTCCGGCTCGGTGAGATTTAAGCCTTTCGCGATATAAGCGCCCTGCTCTTTGCGGCGTAGATGACGCGCAGCGATAAATGCTAAGGCACCACTCACCAATATCGATAAATCCAAACCGGCGACAGGCCAATAACCTTCGCTCAAGGTTTTAATCAAATGATCGCCAGTAGTCGCCCAATTAAGCAGTACCGTGACAGGCGCGAGTATCGCCAGCGCAAGACATTGCTCACGCCACGCAGGATTTAATTTTCCCTTGGCAACCGGGCCGCTGCGCAAGAACGCATGCGTCATTGCTAACACCCAACTACCCCAGAAAAAATACTGTTCAAGGCTGCTGCGGATCGGCCAGCCGCTCGGCAAAGTCTCGGGTATCAACCGGTTGGCAATTAAAATACCCAGCGTCGCCACCAACATACCGGTCACGGTGGTAACGGCTAATGAGTCAACCACGCGGCCCATTTGACTACCCTCTTTTGCGTATTGGCGTTTGCGCTTTTCCACAAAGAAAATAAAACCGGTAGCGATACACACGCAACCTGCCAAACCGCCTAACACGTAAAACCATCGCAATAACCAGTGCTTGAAATGCTGTAGGTGTAAACCCGTCAGGAATTCACTGACCTTATGGACGACAGTTTCCGGTGGATCTTCACGCAATAATTCACCCGTGCTCGCCTTGAAATGAATACCTTCACCGGTCAATGCAACGCGGTCGGTGCCTGAGCGATAGACGCTCACATAACCGTTGGCATCGCCAGGATGAGTAACCACAAGAAAGCCAACGTCGCCCGCCATACCTTTTTCCGCCCAGCGATGTTGCGCGTCCGCCACCATGGCATCCACAGAAGCAAGTGATGCTGCAACTCCTGAACGCTCTGCTGGCAAGCCAGTTTCCTTAGCTTCCAAAACTTCGTGTTGATCGTGCAGCTGCTTCATTTGCGTATGGGCAACCGGAAAATAAATCCCGGCAAAAATGACTAGGCCAGTAAACGCAAAAAAGAAATGAAATGGCAACGCGACTACGCCAGTCAGATTATGCAAATCCAACGTGCTGCGCTGCGTGCTTTTCTTGGGGCGGAAAGTAAATAACTCGCGGAAGATTTTGCGATGCATAACTACGCCGCTCACCAGCGCCGCGAGCATGATCAACGAGGAGAATCCTACAATCCAATAACCCAGACTCATCCACTGAAAATTCAGGCTGTAATGCAAGGGATAGAAAAATCCGCTGCCAATTTTAAGTTGATCATTTGACAGCGAAACGCCGGTGCGTGGATCTATAGTGCGATCAGCCCATACAGTCGCATCAGGTTCTTTGGCGTTTGGCACTTCATAGCCTGCATAAATACCCAATACCGGGTCGCGGTGCGTGGTGTAAGCACTCCAACTTTTTACTGTGTCAAAGTGGTCGGGCATAGCAACGCCATACTGAGCACCCGCAAATTTAATCGCCGCTGCATCGGGCTGCATGGTTTCAAAAATTGGCAGCAACAACTTATCAAACGACGGCATGGGCTGCGGCGCAAAACGCGATTCTGGAATTGCCCAACGGTCGATCTCGCGGTCAAATACCGAAAGTGAACCGAAGAAAAATACAGCCATCAGCACAAAGCCCAACACCAGGCCAAACCAGGTATGCAACCACGCCATGGACAAACGGAAATTCTGGAACATGGAAGTCCTCCTCAATCAAATAATGTTGGTCAGACCAATAAGTGTTGGATAAAAGCGCCGGCAGCCGTCATCAGCAAGCCACCGCTGAGCAAAATCAGCCATACGCGATTAACGCTGGCAGCAGAAAATGCCCACAAGAATACGGTTAGATAGACCAGGAAACTAAGAATGCTGGAGAGCGCTTCCGCATCATGAAACTCCGCGCCCAAGCCGTAAGAACCGGCCAAAACCAATGCGAAAAATCCCCAAATAAACACATAGCCACCGAGCACCCCGGCACCTATACGTGAAACAACCTGGCGAGTTGATATTGCAGACATGAAACGGGAGCCTCTTCTAACATCATTAGCAGTAAATGATAACTATTCGCATATTATGTTAGATGAGCTTATCAATGCAATCCTGACTATTATATCAATCGGATTTTGCTTTACAAAAAAGGTCTTCTTTTTATACTTAGTTCAGCAAAAAAACGGCGCCAAAACCTAATCAACTCTAAGGCAATGACGAAATAGGAAGGAAGCGAAGCGGCTTCAATAAAGATAGGTAAATGAAGAATAGAAGATGAAATTTATATAAACGACCATAAATAAAAAACCCGAGATTCTCGCGAATCTCGGGTTTTGTATATGGTGCCCGGTCCCGGAATCGAACCAGGGACACGAGGATTTTCAATCCACTGCTCTACCGACTGAGCTAACCGGGCATTACGGGCTGTGATGTAACTCGGCAGCTCCGTAAGAGGCGCGTATTAAACCTGCTTGGGGTTTGTGAGTCAATACCGCGGAAAAGAAAAAATCCCTTTTTTATCAAGGGTTAATTAAATATTCTGCCAATTGGGTGTTTATTGCGCAATCAGGTTTTTGATGGCGGAACATAACCATCCGCCTGGTCATATTCATCGCCAGACAGGAACTTGACCATTTGTTCATTGAGGTAAACGCGCGTACCCATATCCATCATATTGAGGCGCTTTTCATTGATGAGCATCGTCTGGTGCGCCATCCATTCTTGCCAGGCCTTTTTGGAGATATTGTCGAAAATATCCTGCCCTTTAGCGCCTGGATAGGGCAGCAAGTCGAGGCCTTCAAGCTCTTGTTTATACTTACGGCAAAAAATGAGTCGAGCCATGGTGATTCCTGTTACGCGCAGACTAAATAAGGGCGCGCATTGTATGTTGGATTAGCGTCGCGGGTCTAACTGGCTGAGTTTTTCCAGCAGCTTTTTCACCGGTGCCGCCAAACCCAAGGCTTCCGGCTCGTGCAAGCTATACCAATGATTACCGCCGCCTGCGATACCCTGCGAGGTTTTACCGAGCTGGATTAAGACCGGCGTGATGTCTAAATGATAGTGACTAAAGGTATGGCGGTAGCTGTTCCAAATTTCACTATCGACAACTTTGCCAAAATGATCGCGCGCGTGAAGCGCTGCATCGGCATCAATCGCCAACTCGGGGAAACTCCACAATCCACCCCAAATACCGTGTGACGGACGCTGCTGCAATAAAATTTCACCGCCCGCATTGCGCAACATTAACAGCTGCACGGATTTTTCTGGCAAATCTTTTTTCGGTTTTTTACCGGGGTAGCGAGTCTGTTCACCTTGGGCGAAAGCAATACAACCGGATTGTAGCGGGCAAGCTTCACACTTGGGTTTGCTGCGCGTACATACGGTTGCGCCCAAATCCATCATGGCCTGGGTGTAATCATTGCAGCGTTTTTTCGGCATGTATTCTTCTGCAATTTCCCACAGCTGATTTAAGGTTTCGGTCTGCCCTGGCCAACCATCTACTGCGTGATAACGTGCGAGCACACGCTTTACATTGCCATCCAAAATCGCAGCGCGTTTTTGAAAAGCAATGCTAACAATTGCACCTGCCGTTGATCGACCAATGCCTGTCAACTCACTCAACTCTTGAACGGTACTTGGAAATTCACCACCGTATTGCGCAACGACGGTTTGCGCGCAGCGATGCAAATTGCGCGCACGCGCGTAATAACCTAAACCGGTCCACAAATGCAAAACTTCATCGATAGGTGCAGCAGCCAGGCTTTGCACATCGGGAAACTTTTTTGTGAAGCGTTCAAAATAAGGAATTACTGTGGCGACTTGCGTTTGCTGCAACATGATTTCTGACAACCACACGCGGTAGGGCGTAATGTTTTGCTGCCAGGGTAAATGTTTGCGTCCATGTTTGTCGAACCACTTTAAAACGGATTGCGAAAATGTAAATGCTTTTAATGTAGGTGCTTTTGATATAGGTGCTTTTAATGAATTTGCCATTATTGAGATTTTTCTTCTTTTTTCTTAAAGAGATTTTTTAGCGCATTCTTAGCTTTGTCGGCACCACCCTCGCCCAATTTTTCTTCCAGCTTTTTCTTCAACTCAGTTTTTTTAGCGTCAACTTTTTCGCCGTATTTTTCGCGCAGTTTATATTCCGCAAAATCTTTTACAACGGCATTCAACATATCTTTATCAGGGCGGCAATCTTGTGCAGGGTTAATCTCCGCATAGTCGCCTTTGCAGCGCAATAAACTCATGCTGCGCTCTGCCCAATAGTTACTGGTTACGGCGCAACCCTTAGCGCTGGTAGTAATGCTGTTGGCGGTGTCGCCAGCATCTCTAACTAATTTTAATGGCAGTGAAAAATCATAGCTGCCGCTTGCCAAATTAATATTGCCGGTAGAACTCAGCAATAATTTTTCAACGCCCGCATTCAGCGTTTCAATAGTGATGATGCGTTTTGCAATGCTGATCTTTCCAGTTAATTCGCGCAATTCTGTATAGGCGTTCCAGGTTTGTGTTGGCTCTTCGGCGCGATTCACCAAGGCAATAAATTTACAAAACTGCTGTTCGATATTAATGGGCGCCAAACGCATTTTTGCACCGGAGAAAGTAGCGTTAGCGACCAATGATTCCATGATTTGGTTTTTGGTTATACCCACGGTTTGCCCACGCGCATTAGCTTGAATAGCACCGCTGAGATGCACGCTTTTATCCAGTTTTTTCACCTGCAAAATGGGCGCGACTTCAACATCTTGTACAACCGTTTCAAATTGAATTTGCGCCGCAGCGTTGCGCGAATCCACCTGAGCTTTCTGGTGGACATTTCCTGAGTAAGCGTTTGCGCTAAGCTGTTCCTGCAATACGCCATTTTTAGCATTAAGCGTTAAAAGTACTTTGTCTAACGCCAGCTCAAAAATACCAAATTTGGCGAAGCCTAGTTTTGCATCCACATTTAACTTACGCAACAACTCTACGGGAATTAACGGCTCATCACCTGTTGCGGTTTTCGCAGCCACTGGAACCTTCTCTGCGGCTTTGGGCGCGAGGTAATCATCCACATTAATTTCATCGCCTTGTAAATCGAGCGCAATTTCCTGACTCGCAAAATTATTTATGGCCAAGCTGCCTTTGAGATGGGTCTTATCCAATTGCAAGCTAAGCGCGCTGAATGCAAAACGCTTTTTGTCACCATTAAAATCGCCACCTAAGCTAAATTCACTTAACGCTTTTTCGTTCGCTGCTTTATGTTGCACACCAAAGGCTGCCATCACTTTTTTGAGATTGGTTGTTGGAACTACTAATCGCCCGGTGTAATGCAGATTATTTTTAACGTCATCCAACTTCAATGAATACTCAAGCTTTAAGCTCGCGGAGTCTGTTGCGTGAACATCCAAATCTAATTGACCTTTATCAAGCGCAATTGAGTTAATGCCTTCGCCGATAACAACATTGCTGTGGAGTTTGGTTTTTACCGTGATAGGAGTTGATTTGGTTTTGGTTTGACTAATTTCTGTTTCCGCTGAAAAATCCACTTCAAAGGAATCGCCTTTCAGATTAACGTCATCCATATCCAGATTGATTTTAGTCAGTGCAAATTTTTGCCCGCTACCCAAATTGTTGTAAGTCACCTGACTATTGTGAAGGCTGATTTTTTCGATAGAAAGATTTAAATCATTCGCGCCAGATGATGAATTTTTTGGTTTTTTTTCCGCGACAACCTGATCGCGTTTCTTGATAAGTTTTTCCCAATTGCCAACGCCCTGCTCATCCACTTCCAAATCAATAACAGCGCCATCAACTAGCACGTGCTTCACCTGAAAATCGCCTTGCATTAACGGAATAAAGGCAATTAAAAAGCTGGCTTTTTTAACATCCGCAATAATTTTATCCGGCGTTTCAACACCGGCAACAGACACTTCGTCAACTGCCAAACCAATCGCGGGCCAAAATGCCCAATGCAAATCGCCACGCATGGTGAGTGCTATACCCTGCTCTTGCGCAATGGATTGGATACGCGGTTTGAAAGTATTGGCATCCACTAAAAATGCCAAAATAATCACCGAGCTAATTAAAAACGCAAACACGTAACCGATAATTTTAAGTGCAGGTTTTATAGCCAATTGTCTCTCTCCCATTCTTCATATTTTTTTCTGATTCGTTCTAGTATGCCCGTTTTGCACACCGGTGTAATGACAAGGACATTAGCGGCAAATCAAAAGTTCTTAATCTGGTTTTCAAATAGTCCTGATTCAACTGGAACAAGCCAGCCCTGATCGTTAGAATAGCGGCCGTTTCTTTACCCTCCTTTTTCTCATATTTTGGGGCTCCTCATGGGTTTTAAAACCGCTCTTTATGCTACTCATCAAGCCATGAGTGGCAAGCTGGTTGATTTTGGCGGCTGGGATATGCCGTTGCACTACGGCTCGCAAATCGAAGAACACAATTATGTGCGCACCGCATCGGGTATGTTCGACGTCTCACATATGACCGTGGTGGACGTTAAAGGCGCAGATGCCAAGGCCTATCTTCAATATTTACTCGCCAACGATGTCGCCAAAATTGAAACCATTGCCGGCAAAGCACTTTACAGCGGCATGTTCAACCCTGAAGGCGGCGTAATCGACGACCTCATTGTTTACAATATGGATGGATGGTTCCGTACGGTAGTGAACTGCGGTACCCGCGAAAAAGATTTAGCGTGGATGAACAAAATCGCCGCCGATTTCGCAGTAGGGCTGACTGAACGCGACGATTTAGCCATGGTTGCCATTCAAGGCCCGCAGGCAATTGCACTCACAAAAACCGTCGTGTCAGCGCAGCGCAGCGCCCTAATCGATAGCCTGAAAGTATTTCAGGGACTTGCAGATGGTGATTGGTTTATCGCTCGCACGGGTTATACCGGCGAAGATGGGCTGGAAATTATGCTGCCTAACGCAGAAGTCGTAGCTTTTTGGGAAGCATTAAACGCTGCAGGAGTGCCTGCATGCGGCCTCGCAGCACGTGATACTTTGCGACTTGAAGCCGGTATGAATTTGTACGGCCACGAAATGGATGACAGCGTATCGCCCCTCGCAGCCAATATGGGCTGGACGATTGCCTGGCAACCTAGCGACCGCAATTTTATCGGTCGCGCTGTTATTGAGGCGGAAAAAAATGCTGGCCCAGCCTCCAAATTGGTAGGATTGGTGCTGCGCGAACGCGGCGTTATGCGCGCAGAGCAAGTTGTCACTGTTGAAGGTACTGAACAAAAAGGTGTGATTACCAGTGGTACTTTTTCACCGACTTTAGGCTATTCTATAGCCCTCGCTCGCGTACCCGTGAGCATCGGCAACCAATGCCATGTCGACATGCGCGGCAAGCAAGTATTAGTGGATGTGGTTGCGCCCAGTTTTGTGCGCAACGGCAAAACGTTGATTTAAAGAAAGACTTAAAAGAATTATTTTTAATTAAACACCACCGGAGGCATGGATGCCGACGATGAGCGTGTAAGGGTCTATCCACAGCGTGTTTTGAATTGAAAATAATTCTTTGACGACCGAATAAACATTATCAAATTTTAGAAACAGGAAAATATCATGAGCGACATCCGCAAAGAATTGAGATATCTCAGCAGCCACGAGTGGGCACGCGTTGAAGAAGACGGCACCGTAACTATCGGCATTACCGACCACGCGCAAGATGCCTTGGGCGATGTAGTATTTATAGAAACTCCAGAAGTTGGCAGTCACGTTTCTGTTGGCGAAGAAGCTGGCGTTGTTGAATCAGTTAAAGCGGCCTCAGATATTTATTCATTGGTGAGCGGCGAAGTTGTTGCTGTTAACGAATTACTTGCAGATTCACCCGAAACCGTTAACGGTTCACCTTACGACGACGGTTGGTTTTTCCGCGTGAAGCCGGATAACCTGGCCGAATTAGAAGAAGCATTGGACGCACATGATTACCGTGAATTGATTGAAAGCGAAGAATAGATTTTGCTGGAAAATTAATTACAAAAAACGCAGCCTAGGCTGCGTTTTTTTATTTTCAGAATTTCTTGAGGAGAAAATTAATCCACAATCGAAAACGTTTTTAAATTCTTCGCCGCGTTACGCAAAATGCCTTGATCCTGCTCACCACGCACACCGCTAAATGCCAATATTAAACGCTCACCGCTTGTAGTTTTCGCTTCAAGACCGCCGAGCCAACCTATAAATTCCGGGTGCGGAATACCAAAATATTCCGTATCCAATTCACCGTTATACACCAGCTTTTCATAAGCGCCCGTTGCATAACCCGTGCGCCAAACCTGCAAGGCTTTTTTGGTAGCGATCTGCGCAACTTGACGTTGACGTACGGGATTACTGCCACCGTACATTCGCAAAATAGTATCGCCCGCTGCATTCATTACGCACAGTACGCAGTTACCCATTGAGTTTTGCATATCTTCCGGTACCGATAAAACCTCGGGCAACAAACGGTCTACTTCATCGCCAATAGCATTTGCCAATGTTTGAAATTCAAGTCTATTCATAATCATGCCTTGATTATCGTATTAAAATTTATAGGGAGTTTTGAGGTGTGACAGATTTAAAATAATTAGAAATTAAAATTATTAGCGGTGAGATAAATACGACGACCTTCACCTTCGACTTTTACGTCGATCAACACATCAGGCTTTGGCAAAACGCCTTCGCCGCGCTCGGGCCATTCGATTAAACAAATGCTGCCATCAGAAAAATAATCGCGAATGCCCATGTACTCCAATTCTTCTGGATCACCCAAACGATACAAATCGAAATGGTACACGCGGCGGCCAGCAAAAATATATTCCTCAACCAAGGTATAGGTTGGGCTCTTAACCGCGCCCGCATGACCAAACGCACGCAAAATTCCGCGCGACAAGGTAGTTTTACCCGCACCTAAATCGCCATTTAAAAAAATGCATTGCGAATTTTTTTCTTGCGAAAAAGCACGACCTAAACGTTCACCGAAAGTGACCATATCGGATTCGTTGTCGATAAAAAACTCTTGATGATTTAATGCGGACTGCAATCTATTTACTCGCTCAACAACTGACTAACATAGGGAATGATATCCGTCGCGATTAAACCGCGTTGGCCGATTTTTTCGACCGCTAAATCTGCCGCGCTTGCGTGCAGAACTGCACCGAGTTGTGCAGCTTCTTCCACCGACAAACCTTGTGCGATAAGTGCGCCGAGGATACCGCTGAGTACATCGCCCATACCGCCGGTTGCCATGCCGGGATTGCCGTCTGTTACTACGCCGGCAATTCCAGATTCACCCAACACCAAACTGCCTGCGCCCTTCAAAATTACTGCGCCGCCAAATTTTTCTTGCAGCTTGGTGATGTTACTAAAACGTTCAGCGTTGATATCACTTGCGGTTACGCCCAGTAAGCGACCCGCTTCGCCGGGGTGCGGAGTGAGCAGCCAATTGGTACGAGGAGCTGCATCTGGCAGCACCCGGCCTTCCGCCAGAATATTGAGTGCATCTGCATCCACCACCATGGGCAAGCCAGACGCGGCGGCTTTTTGCAGCAATTGTTCAGACCAGGGCGACCGGCCAAGACCGGGGCCAATCACAATCACTGTTGGCCGCACCAATGCAGCTTCCAATTCCTGACCCGACGCCACACCACGCGCAATAATTTCCGGGCAGCGAGTAAGTATTGCTGTAACGTGCTCAGGCTGAGTCGCCACACTGACCAAACCGGCACCAGCGCGAACTGCAGCTTCCGCCGCCATGATTGCTGCGCCGCCGTAACCTTTATCGCCGCCAATAACCAACACATGGCCGAAGTCGCCTTTGTGAGCATCTGCTTTTCGCGAGGGCAATAAATCGAGCAAGTCGATTAAGTAAAGCTGTTCTGTCGTAGGCGTTTCTGCGGTAAAAATCTCGTCTGGAATCGCTAAATCCGATAAAACTATTTCACCGCACACTGCTGGACCACGCCCGGTAAGTAGCCCGCGCTTGATACCGATATAAGTGATAGTGAGATCTGCATTTACCGCAGCGCCGTGCGTTGCGCCCGTGTCGCCATTGAGGCCCGATGGAATATCTATCGCCAATACTGGCAAGCCGCTGTCATTAATATGTTGGATAGCCGCCGCAAATTCCGGGCGTACATCGCCTTGTAAACCTATGCCTAAAAGCGAGTCCACGACCACGCCTGCGGTGGGTGCGATTGCATCGGCAAAAGCGATTACGGGCACGCGTTCCTGCACGGCAAATTCGTATGCTGTGCGTGCCTCACCGGTTAACTTATCGCCCGCCGTGAGTTGAATAACTTGCACGGGAATCAAACGTTGCGCCGCCAGGGCCGCTAATACATAACCATCGCCACCATTTTTACCTGCACCGCAATAAACGGTAATAAGGTCGGGCGCGGGGTAACGCTCCAACAGCAAATCAAAGGCAGCGCGACCAGCGCGTTTCATCAATTGAATGCCGGGAATACCGCTGGCAATAGCGGCGGCATCCAGCGCGTAAACTTGGGAAGTCGTGTAAAGGGCACTGGTAGCGGCGGTAATCTTCATAAGAAGCTCAAATAGGGGGCGAATGACAGGAATGGTGGGCGATTATACGCAAGTTGGCTGGGCGGGCGAAGCTGGAATTTATCTGCGCAAAGATTCGCGCGACTCACTAATTAAACCTATAGTAATTAAATCCAGTCAGATGCGTACCAAGATGACGCCCACCCAAGCCCAATCCAGATAATAATTTTCACTCAGTGACCACCCAAGCGATGCAATCAACGTTCAACCTGCAAAACATTATTCACGGCGACGCACAGCAGGTCGGCGAGCTTTTTCACGCGGCTGCAACGCCCTCACCAGCGTCGACTTTGCGCATAAGCACAGCAGAAAAAGTGTGTGGCTATTTATTAAAAGACGATCAATTCGATTCAGCACTTGCAGCGCATATCCACAAAATACAATCCTCAATTGCGCTGCAGATTGGGCAAGACGATACATTTTATTGCGCGCCGGATCACCTGCTGCGCAACATCATTAACTTGATCATTACTCGCGGACGAACCTGGTACGCGCGCGACTCAAAATCCAGCCAACAATTTATGGAGAAGCTAGCGCTTTTAACGCAGATTTTTAGTTCGGCAAATCTTGAACAAATACAAACGAATTACAATGAATTTCAGAATTGGCTGGATGCGGAAGACAAGCGCGCTGCCATGCTCGAAACGCGGTTGTGCGAGACCGAAATAAATTCATTCAAAATCCTCACCGCAGAATGTAAGGTGCTGGATTTAATTAACGCGAATATCGCGCAAAAACCATTTCCAATTGAATTACATTCTGAACTTGTATCTATTCTAAAAAGTGAGTTGCTACATTCCTCTCTCACTCTCGGCGCTGACAACCCGTTTTGGAAATTATGGCAGCGCTTACTACCAGTGCTGAGCCAAGTTTTTAAATCAATAGCGGCTGAAACCTTAAGCGATGAAGAAACACAAAGGCTTTACCACACAGTTCCTGCATTATTGATTGAACTTGAACGCAGCTTGGAGATTCACACCAGCCACCCGGACTCTTACCGAAAATGGGTTGAAAACCTGAGCACGCAATTAATGCTCACTATTAAAAAGCAACCAATTCACTGCGAGCTTTTCAGCGCACTTAATTACCCGGAAGGCTTTAATAATCTCAAAGCGCGAGTGACTAATGATTTGCTACAACAAACTAATAATATCCAGCAAGGCGACTGGATTTTATTTTCCGGCGAAAATGACACTACAATTCGCTGCAAACTTGCATTAAAAAATACCGAAACGCATCAATTTTTATTTGTTGATAACAATGGTCGCAAGGTGATGAATAAAAGTGTGCAGGATTTTGCAGTGTGCCTTTCAACCGGTATCGCAAAAAAGATCACATTGCATAACATTGAAAACGTTATTGAAAGAACAATTCAGGCGCTTATCGACTTACAGCAACAGAAGAAACTTCAGTTGCAGGCAAACGCTGCGAAGTTGGCTGAGGCCGCAGAATTACAAAGGCAAGCTGAATTAGATCGCAAACAGCAAATAGAAGCAGAAGAAAAGCAACGTATTGTAGAAGAACTTAACGCTCGCAAAGCGGCTGCACAAAAAGCTCTTGCCGAAGCTGCCGCTATTGCAGAAGAACGCGCACTGCGCGCTGCAGAACTGGCACTGCAACAAGAGCGTGAACGCTTGAATATCGAAGCTGCGCAAAATGCTGAAAATTTACAACGCATTCAACTCGCCAATATCAATATCAGCGCATTGAATCTCGGTGCTCGCGTGGAAATTATTCAAAACGGCGAACCTGTGCGGTGCAAATTAGCAGTGATTATTGCCGCAACCGGAAAATATATTTTCTCAGATAATATCGGCCGTAAAGTTGCTGAATTTCAACGCGAGCAATTAGTACAAGCGCTACTTAATAATCAACTGACCTTACTTAATAACGGTGATAGTTTTGACGATCAACTCGTCAAAGTCATTCGCGGTTTACGCAAAGATATTTCCTAGGAGCCACAATGACTACTGAAGAACAGCGCCAGGAATATCGGTTGGAAACGCAATTGACGGTATTTATTGAATTGGGCGACGAGCAAGAAAATCAAGCCAATATTATGATTAGCCGAAGCCTGGATATTTCTGCCAATGGCCTACGCGTCATTACTGACCGCGAATTAATTCCCGGCAGCATTTTACGCAGCTGCGTGCAAACGCAAGATATCGCCAAACGTTTCGTATTGATCACCGAAGTAAAATGGATTCAACCCTGGCAAGGAACTGGAGAATTTTTAGTAGGACTTGCGCTATTTGATTCGGAAAGCTCAAACATACAGGAATGGAAAGAATTTATTGCGCAGGAATGCCAAAACGATTAGTAATTTAAATAATTAGCGTCAAGAAAGTTGGAAGAGATGGATGCTTAAGCAATATTTATTTTTATTACTATCACTCGTGTTCATCAGCGCCTGCCAATCCACGCGCACTAGCCAACCATTTAATTGGCCAAATAATGCTTCAGTAGCGACTGCACAGTTTAAACATATGGTAGTCACGCAAGCCGGCAATAAAAATACCGAACGCTTACACGTGTATGTGGAAGGCGATGGTCTGCCGTTTCGCAATCGCTTTCAAATTTCTACCGACCCAAGTCCGCGCAATCCCATGATGTTGCAATTAATGGCGCAAGATAAAACTGAAAGCCTGTATCTGGGCCGCCCCTGCTATTTCACGAACTCTAATCCATTAATGGCCGATAATCTGTGCGATTATCACTATTGGACAGATGCGCGCTATTCAGATGCAATCGTGACGAGTATGACCAATGTTTTGCGACAACAGATTGGCAATCATCACTACAACGGAATTACTTTAATTGGCCACAGTGGTGGCGGCGCTCTAGTGATGCTTATGGCAGCACGCATGCCGGAAGTGGATCAAGTAGTAACGCTAGCTGGAAATTTAGATACAAAAGCCTGGACGCGCTATCATCACTTCAGCACGCTCAAGAATTCTTTAAATCCCGCTGACCTGAATAAAACTGTGTTGCCTGCGCGTCAACTTCATTTTATGGGCGATAAAGATGACAATATTCCACCAGTATTGATGCAATATTTTTTGACGAGAATTGGTCAGCAGGGAAAAATACTGGAGGGTGCTGACCATAATTGTTGCTGGCAATTGCGATGGCAGGAATTACTTTTACAAATAGATAAGCAAATTGCAAATGATGAAAATCGTTAAATGAAAAATTAGAAATAAAATTCAGAATATCCACAGAATGCTCTGAATTAAATTTACTAGTATCAATAATTTTCAAAATAAGTGACTACGCAAAATTATTTACTAACGTTAATAACGACTTTCCCAAAATGTTGTCCGGCCTCTAAAAATGCATAAGCTTCAGGCGCCTGACTAAAAGGAAATTCGCGATCAACAACAGGTTTGATGTTATTCAGTGCAACAAAATTAACCAGTTCTTCAAGCGCTTTACGTGGGCCCACATAAATTCCGAGTAATTTTCGTTTTCCGCCAATCAAAGAAAATGGCTGAAACTCGCCACCGAATCCGCTGACACCACCGATAATCGCAACGCTACCGCCCATGCGCGTTAAATTCACAGATTGTGCGAGCGTACCGGTTCCCGCCAACTTCGAGTATCAAATCTACACCGCGCCCATGTGTTAATTTCAATACTTTAGCTTGCCAATCCGGCGTCGCGCGGTAATTGATGGTCGCGGTTGCACCTAACTCTTTTGCGCGTTCTAATTTTTCATCGCTGGATGACGTGATAATGCTGTACAGGCCTGCGGCTTTTGCGATCTGCAATGCAGCGACAGATACACCGCCCGTGCCGAGTAATAAAACAGAATCACCCGGCTTCAGGTTTGCCTCCCAAAACAATGTTGTCCATGCAGTCGCTGCAGTGGCGGGTATGGGATTGACATGGCTTCGGTGCTGGCTGGTTGCGCATTATCTGCAACGCGGCGAATTGGAAATGGTATTTAACTCCACGCAAGTTGCGCCGACAGATGTCTATGTCGTGTGGCCAAAAACAAAATATCTCACCGCAAAAACGCGTTTGGTTATTGATACGTTAGTGGAACAAACCCCGCAGCGAATGTCGCACAGCTATTACAGCAACACGACTCAAACCAGTGCATTTTGAGCGCTCAGCGATGTGAATGCATTAGCTGCCGCAGATGTGGAATAAATTCAAAAAATCCCGAGAATAAATCTTGCCGGGACTTTTGCTTTGATGTCATAAGGATCATGCAAGCGTCGAAACAATCCGCAAACTCAAGCCGCCGCTTAGCTCCGGTTTACGCCATTCAACTGCAATTCCGGCCACTCTCACGAATTACAAAACTCGCAACCAAAAGCCCCTTTAACCTATAACCTCATTAGTTAATCCCATGAGGAAAAAGGAGCTGAATATGTTGTGCAAAAAGAATGGTGGCTACATAGCAATTATTATCGGTATTTTTGTGGCGTGTTTTGTTGCCAATAAATCCAATGCAGAGAGTTTTGAAGGGCTAGATGTAAAAGCTGACGGTAAAGGTGAAGCGGTTATTTTTATTCCGGGATTAAACAGCGCATCGTCAGTATTTACAGATACATGTGCAGCTATTAAATCCAATCATCAGTGCCACTTAATTCAATTGCCGGGCTTTGCAGGATTAGCGCCGATTGCATTGGATAATCAAGACTTCTTAATTAGCATGCGCGATAAAATTGAAAATTATGCGCAGAAGAAAAAATTAAAACATATATATTTAATTGGACACAGCCTGGGCGGCACACTCAGTTTGATGATTGCCCAACACTCGCCTGAGTTGGTGGAAAAATTAGTCATTATAGATGCATTGCCTTTCTATTCAGCTATTCAAAATCCGGCGGCCACCGCCGAACTTATGAAGCCGCAAGCAGAGCAAATGCGTAACATGATGCTGAATCAACCGAGGGAAGACTATTTAAAATACGGCGCTCAAAATCTTACTAGCATGAGCAATAATCCAGCACGTATTGCACTGCTTACCGATTGGCTAAAAACCAGCGATAGCGCTACAACGGCAAATGCAATGTACAGCATGATGATAACTGATTTGCGCAAACCTATTGCCACTATAAAAGTCCCAACACTTGTGCTAGGTGCATGGGCAGCCTATAAAAATTACGGCGCTACTAAAGAATCCACCAAGGCTATATTTGCAGTGCAATATACAGAATTAAAAAATGTCGACATTCGTATGTCTGAAACGGGCTACCATTTTTTGATGTGGGATGATGGAAATTGGGTTAATCAACAAATTACTGAATTTTTATCTAAAAAATAAATAATCCAAAAAAAATTGAAGAATGTGAATAATCTACATTAATCATTTCATTTGGTGAGCTAATTGTGATTAACGAAAATATTGTAACGCTCGATCAGCAACGCAACGAATTTTCAAGCAGGCGTTTTCTGGCAATGCCCTTAGCAGGCGCCATGTGCTGGGCAACGGCAGGTATTATTAATTGTTTTGTTTCCACTCAGGTTGCCGCATTAGTACTTTTTATGGCGGCTGGTAGCATTGTGTACCTTGCAATGCTATTCACGCGCTTAACAGGTGAAGATTTCTTTAGAAAAGATAAACCTAAAAATGTTTTTGACGGATTATTTTTGCGCTGCATAGCTATGTCTGTTCTGGTTTATAGCATCGCGATTCCATTCTTCATGATAGACGCTCGCTCACTGCCAATGAGTATTGGCATTTTAACCGGTTTAATGTGGTTACCATTCTCATGGATTATTCAACATTGGGTGGGAACCTTTCATGTACTAAGCCGTACAACCCTTATTGTGGCTGCGTGGTATTTATTTCCACAACATAGTTTTGTGACCATTCCTGCTGTTATCATCCTGATTTATGCAATTACCATATTCGTATTAGAGGAACGCTGGAAGAATATTAATAACGCGCAAAAAATAACACATACAAATACTAACGAATAACACGACTATGGAAAAAAAACCAGCACACTATATTCGCGCGCAAATTTTATTCTGGGGCGCTTACTTTGTTTTGAATCTCCTTTTCATGCGGTTGTGGGGAGCGCCCTTAACACCTTTTTTAGTCGGAATGTTCTTAGGGCTTTCTATAGTCCTTGGAATCACTAGCCATGGCTTTCGGTATCTTTATAAAACACGCGCTAAAAATTGGTCACCACTAAAAACGAGCCTGCATCTTATTTGGTTAATTCCTATTGCCGCTTTAAGCGCACAAGCCATCATTACAAGTTTAATTTTTTTAATAAGCTCGCTTATTCCTAAAGTTACCGCAGGTGCGCAACCTGTTAGCACTGGTGGATTGCTGAGCTATGCGATAAATTACTGCATCTTATTCGCACTGTGGAGCACGATTTATTTATTGCGAGCCGAGTTTCACAAACGCCGTAATTCAGAAATAGCCCACTGGCAATTACAAGCTCAACTCAAGGAAAATGAGTTACAGTTTTTACGCAGTCAAATTAATTCGCATTTTTTATTTAATGCCATTAATAATTTGCGAAGCCTTGTAAAAGAAGATGCGGAAGGCGCACGAGATGGCCTAGCGAGCCTTTCGGTGTTATTGCGCGGACTTTTGCAAAGTGACGGCCAGCAACTAGTAACGCTGCGTGATGAAATGGAATGTGTTAGCGGATATCTTTCACTGGAATCACTGCAATTTGAAAATCGCTTAACTACAACAATCGATATAGATGAAAGCTTGCTAACAGCCAAACTACCACCACTGATTTTACAAACATTGGTAGAAAATGCTGTTAAACATGGAATTGCTGCACGTCGCTCTGGCGGCCATTTGCAAATTATTATTAAAAAAATAAACCTGACGCATTGGCAACTAAAAGTGATTAATCCTTTACCTGAATTTCAACCTGCGCATCAAGGCAATAAAATAGGTTTGCGCAATGCCCGTGAACGCCTGCAAATCGCCTTTGAGGGTAATGCAGGCTTAAGGCTAAACATTGACGAACAAGTAACTGCCACCGTGGAGATTCCACTATGAACATATTGATTGTGGACGATTCACGGCTTGCAAGAAAGGAACTTGTGGATATTCTGAAAGATATTCCCGGCACTAAAGTGATTGCAGAAGCAGTAGATGTAAATACCGCTGTAACAGCAATTAATACGCACAAACCAGATTTGGTTTTATTGGATATTCATTTGCCTGATGGCGATGGCTTTGATGTTTTAGACAGGAGCAGCATCACGCCGCACGTAATCTTCACCACAGCTTACGAACAACATGCATTGAGAGCATTCGAGGTAAACGCGCTGGACTATTTGCTAAAACCAATTACTCATGAACGACTGGAAGTTGCTATACAACGCAGCCGCTCCAAGCAAAACGGCATAGATCAAATATCTACACCGACTCAGCCTAAAACTCGCACCGATCAAATTTTTGTGCGCGATGGTGAGCATTGTCATTTTATTCGCTTGAGCGATTTGCGTTTAATTAATGTAGAAGGCAATTATATTCGCCTCTATTTCCTAGACACCAAAACGATGCTGGCGCGCTCAATGAATTACCTTGAAGAAAAACTTGATCCTCAGGTATTTTTTCGCGCTAACCGCCAACAAATAGTTAATATGGATTATGTGGCCTCCATCGAACCTTGGGTCAATGAAGGCTTACTTATAAAATTAACAGATGGAACCCAAGTGGAAGTCTCGCGCCGACAAGCGCGAGAATTGAAGCAGCGATTAGAAATTTAATAAAAATTAAAAAACCTATTTTAATAAATAAACCACATAAACCTGTGCTTTTGCTTTCATCACACCCGGCTCAAAAGGTTCGCCAGATTCCATTTTGGAAAGTCTTACTTGCGGCGCAACATCACTCGCAGAGTCACCAACAATTGAGCGACTTATACGCAAGCTGTAGGTTTCTTCTGCACGGGTATTAAATTCTGAAATTGAAAAAGGCTCGCCTAATTCTTTACCTTGCGATTTTGCTAAACGTTCAGCGCGCGCTTTTGCATCCGCCATCGCACTCACCAATACTTTATCTTCAAGCGGTTTTTCATCGGACACGGATAATTTGGTGTTAATAGTTTGGGTGATTTGCGCATCAACCAAAGCTTTCATCACTTGCGCGTATTTCGTTAAATCTTTTAATTTGATATCAACCTGACGCGACACTCGATTTCCGCTAAACACACGGGTTTGATCTTTGTAATCATACTCGGGGAAAATGGATAATGCGGTAGTCGCAATTGAATCTGGCTTTATGCCTAATTTTTTGCAAGTGTTAATTAATAAAGTGGAGCGTGCATCGACATCGGCTTTTGCTTTGGCAAGATCAAGATCACTCTTTTCGATGGAAAGCGTAAACGTCATTAAATCAGGGGTTACTTCAATTTCAGCAGAGCCTTCAACATAAACATGCGGCTTATCCGGCAAAGGTGACGCGAAAGCCGAGCAAAAGAAACTGGAGGACGCAAATGCCAGTAAACATGCAGTAAATAATTTTTTCATTGTGAGATTCCTTTAATAAATATCGATTTATCTGAATTACAGCACCTAGTGTAAACAGACAATCATTCTCCTGTAATGTTCTATATACAAATCGTTACAAAATAAAAACGGGAGGCCGCAAAGAATAAACATGCGTCTCCCGTTTTTTTGCAGAAATAATAGCCAGCAAATGTGCTTATACAATACTTAAGCGAACATCAATATTGCCGCGAGTTGCATTTGAGTATGGGCAGACGGTATGCGCTTTTTCTACCAATGCTTCCGCTTGGTCGCGTGGAAAATCTGGCAATGAAATTTGTAAATCCACCTCAAGACCAAAGCCAGTTGGTATTGGGCCTATGCCGACATTTGCCTTAACTGACGCAGTTGCAGGCAAAGTAATTTTCCCTTGGGAAGCAATAAATTTTAACGCACTAAGAAAACACGCTGAATAACCCGCAGCAAAAAGTTGTTCGGGGTTAGTACCATCACCACCTGCGCCGCCAAGTTCGCGCGGAGTAGACAGCTTTACATTCAAAGCGCTATCTGACGAAACTGCACGACCATCGCGGCCACCGGTTGATTCTGCTTCTGCACGATAAAGAACTTTTTCAATAGACATAATTCACTCCAGACTTTTAGTTGTGGATGAAATGACTCACCCGGATTATTTATAGCAAGCTATTAAATAGCGAGCTACTTATTTGGTTAATAAAAAAGGCTTTTACAGCCCTGATTGCATCTCGTTAAAACAATATTCAATTAAATTAAAAAAATAGAAATCACTAAAAAACTGCTTACAAATATATTTACGCATTGGTATTTAATTTTGCTCGCAACATTTCCAACTCTTTTTTGATCCCCACCAATTGTTCTACCGAGCAATCTGCCGCACACATTAGGCCAGTTGGGACATCTTGCGCTTTTTCTTTCAGGTTACGCCCCTGCTTTGTCAGCGAAACAATTACCTGGCGCTCATCATTTTCAGCACGCAATCTCGTCAACAAACCGGACAGCTCCATACGTTTTAATAATGGTGTCAAGGTGGCGGAATCCAGAAACAACCGCTCACCAATTTCTGAAACGGTTAGCCCATCACGCTCCCACAACACTAACATCACAATATATTGCGAGTAAGTTAAATCGAGTTTGCGTAGCAGCTTGCGATACACCTTATTCATCGCCAGTGACGTTGAATAAAGCGCGAAACACAACTGGTTATCGAGTAGTTGATGTTCTGGTAACGCCATGTTTTGTACGACTCTTAATATGTGAACTCTTAACCTGCAAATCGATATTATATAGCACGCTATTTAATAGCAAGTTATTTTTATGGTTTTGTAAAATTCTTGACACTTTCGAGCGAAAGCAATCTCAAAAGCTATTTGAAATCCAGTTTACAGATAAATTTTATTGGTGCTTTAGTTGATCCAGAACCCAATCTTGCAGCGGGTCGGTATAGATATTCCCCTCATAAATCACATCTGGAACATAAGCTTGATTATCACCTCTCCATCGTTTTTTATAAGCTTTTATTGGCACTGTAATCAGATAGTCTTCTTTCAGATATGAGCTTGATGTTATGGCAACTTGGGTATAAATCGTATCCCCATTAGTAGGCTCACCCATATGAATAAGACCTGGGACTTGTTTGAGCGTATCAACAAAGTTCAAACAAGAACTGAAACAATTTCGACTGGTTAACAACACAACCTTTCCTTTGTGTTGCCACTGAACGGCATTCTCCGCTGCTAAATGCTCAAACTGCTCAAATCCAAGTTCCGACTGCAAGAAAGTTTCTTGGTGATTATCCAAAGCTTGCTTTAATCGTGAAAGGATCACATCAAAAAATTTCAACTCTGTCGAATTATCTCCCTGCCGTATTTGCTGTTGCTTATATATAAAATCGTACGACCAATAAAATTTCCAGCTCGCCCGAAAAACTGCATCCTGCCCAGGCTCCTTTTCAACTAATTGTCTCTGCAAATAATCCAGATTTTTTTCACCTAATGATGATTTTATAATTTCATCACCAAAAGGGGAGTGCCCACCATTGTTCATACGTGTATCAAACACAATTAAATCTACGTCCTTAAGTGCCTGCAAGTCTTTAAGCAGTTGCTGATGATGTTGATAGGCTTCTGTTGAATTTAATTTGAAATCACTGACATTTACCCAGTAGCTTTTTGGTGCAAACTTACGCACCGAAGGATATCCATAACTGGGATACCGAATTTTCATAGATTGCGTTTCATCCTCGGCACCGAATGCACTCCAACGAAAAACAAATGACTTTATACTGCCACTGGGAATTTCAAATTCGCAGCTTGATACATTTGGCCGATTTAGTAAGTGTGCATATGAGGTATCCACGCTCAGAAATTCTGCTGACCTATCTTTGGCCGCCAATAAATTCCAGCGTTTATCAATATAAGGTGCGATATTGGTTTTCAAAAAAAAGTCGATTGGCTGCTGATTACAACTCAGCAAATGCGCCCCTACGGGCGGATAGTCATCGCCACCTGCACTCATAACAACTTCAAAGTCGTTAAGTGTTGCTTTCGTCAGCCAACCCGCCCAGCGGGGACTTGAAATATCCATCCACGTAAAAGGCGAACGGCTTACATGGCCATTCACATGGGCATCTTCATAACCTGCAAAATAAAAATTAAGCAACGCATTTTCATCCGCAATCGAATGAACCCGCGGTAAAAGCTCCTTGGCTCTTTCGTAGGCAATTGAATGCCACGCATGAAATGCGCTGGCACTTTTATCGAGAATTGCAGGATGCATTTCTGTCACAGCTTCATGCGCTGCTGCCAAATGCCTGGCGGCACGAGCTTGGGGATTCAGGTAAATCAAATAAATAACGAGAGGGATTAACGCCAAAATTAGAAAAACTAAACCTGAGCGGCGCCTAATGAATTTAACTATCAGCATTCCTGTGTATCCCTATCTATTCGTCCAAGTTTTACTTTTATAAAGTTTTCGTCTCCGCACTTTATCCTAGAGATGCCCGCAACACTAACCACTTCTGGCACAATAGCTTTTTATTTGAATGCCATAACATCATGCCCAATTCCCTCGACTTAAACCAACTCGCCGCTGACATTAAAGTCTGGGGACGGGAGCTTGGTTTTCAACAAGTGGGGATTACCGATATTGATTTGGGCGATGCTGAAATACGCCTAAAGGAATGGCTTGCCAAAGGTTACAACGGCACCATGGAGTGGATGGCGGCCCACGACAATAAGCGTTCGCGCCCTGCTGATTTAGTGCCGGGTACGGTGCGGGTAATCTCGGTGCGAATGGATTATTTGCCGGGCGATACCCAGCAAATCAAAATTTTAAAAGATCCGACCAAAGCTTATATTTCACGCTACACGCTGGGCCGCGATTATCACAAACTCATCCGTAAACGCTTAAGCGTGCTCGCCAAACAAATAGATGATGCCCTGCCCGCCGATTATCCCAAACAACACGAATGGCTGAACCGCGCCTTTGTGGATAGCGCGCCAGTAATGGAGCGCCCTCTTGCCGAAAAGGCAGGGTTGGGCTGGAGCGGCAAACACACGCTAATCATTAACAGCAACGCGGGCAGCTGGTTTTTTCTGGGCGAAATTCTTACGTTTCTGCCTTTACCGGTCGACCAATCTGAACAGCCAAATCAATGCGGCGCATGCTCCGCGTGCTTGAAAGTTTGCCCTACCGATGCATTTCCGCAGCCCTATGAATTGGATGCACGCCGCTGCATTTCCTATCTCACCATCGAAAATAAAGGCACGATCCCGCTCGAATTCCGCGAGCCAATCGGAAACCGCATTTTCGGCTGCGATGATTGCCAGGCGATTTGCCCATGGAATAAATATGCGCAATTCACCGGCGAAACCGATTTTTTACCGCGTCACGGTTTGGCCGATAGTGACTTAGTGACGCTCTTTAATTGGAGCGAAGCCGAGTATCTGAAAAATACCGAAGGCTCTGCGATTCGTAGGATTGGTTATGAGGGCTGGTTGCGGAATATTGCCATAGGGCTTGGTAACGCGCCGAGTGATGCCACTATTATCGCCGCGCTCAATGCAAAAAGGCCGACGGTATCGGCGCTGGTGCAGGAGCACATTGATTGGGCTTTGGGGCAGCAGGCGAAGCCAAATTATCGCCGTAAACGCAAGATTCAAAACACCTCAAGAGCAATTCAGTCCTAACTGGGTGCACGAAGTGCCAACGCTTATCGCCTCAATTACCAAATTCAATCAAGCGCATAGCCACAAGTCATGGGATTTTCACTATTAATTTCGCGCGCAAACAGGAATAATAGCGCCCCCAAAAGAGCATCGCGCCGCTCGTCATCAACAGGTAGCGAAGCCGCAATACAAAGGGTGTTTAAACTTGCACATCACCGCAACACAGCGCGCAAGGCTTAAGCTTCGGTCGCACCCAAGTCTCAACCCTGATGTATCAACCACAGACGATAGGCTACGAATTTTATGAAACCACTTTCCGATATAGGCTTGGTTGGCCTCGCCGTAATGGGCGAAAACCTGATTCTGAACATGGCCAGCAAAGGCTACACAGTGACCGCATTTAACCGCACTGTTGATAAAGTTGATAATTTCCTCGCCGGTCGCGCGCAAGGTAAAACGATTCGCGGAGCACACACCATTGAAGAGCTGGTGGCATCACTCGCTAAACCGCGCAAAATTATGTTGATGGTGAAAGCCGGTCAACCAGTTGATGATTTTATCGAGCTATTAATTCCGCATCTTGAAGCTGGCGACATCATTATCGATGGCGGCAACACGCATTTCCCAGACACCGACCGCCGCACCGCTTACCTTGAAAGCAAAGGCTTTTTATTTATCGGCACCGGCGTTTCTGGTGGTGAAGAAGGCGCATTAACTGGCCCATCGATCATGCCAGGCGGATCACCAAAAGCATGGCCATTTGTAAAAGAGATCTTCCAAAGCATCGCTGCAAAAGTTGATGACGGCAGCCCTTGCTGTGATTGGGTTGGCGAAGGCGGTGCAGGCCATTTTGTAAAAATGGTTCACAACGGTATCGAATACGGTGATATGCAACTAATTTGCGAAGCCTACCAATTGTTGAAAGAAGTTGTCGGCCTGAGCGCAGACGAACAGCACGAAGTATTTGCTGAGTGGAACAAAGGCGAACTCGATTCTTACTTGATCGAAATTACTCGCGACATTCTTGCGTACAAAGATACCGATGGCGAACCATTGGTTGAAAAAATCCTCGACACCGCAGGCCAAAAAGGCACTGGTAAATGGACTGGCGTAATCGCATTGGATTTAGGCGTGCCACTCACGCTGATTTCTGAAGCCGTATTCGCACGTTGCCTGTCATCACAAAAAGCTGAACGTGTTGAAGCTGCAAAAGTTATTAAAGGCCCGGCAGTGAATATCACTGAGGACAAAAAAGCGTTCATCGATGATTTGCGCAACGCTGTTTTTGCATCAAAAATTATTTCCTACGCACAAGGTTATTTGTTGATGCGTGAAGCTGCGAAAGAATACGGCTGGCACTTGAACTACGGCGGAATCGCATTAATGTGGCGCGGCGGCTGTATCATTCGTTCATCATTCCTCGGCAACATCAAAGAAGCATTCGATAAGAATGGCGAATTGAAAAACCTGTTGCTCGATGATTACTTCGCGAAAACTGTTGACGCAGCCCAAGCAGGCTGGCGTCGTGTTGCTGCAGCTGCAATTGTGAACGGCATTCCCGCTCCAACAATTACCTCTGCATTAACTTACTTCGACGGCTACCGCACCGCACGCTTGCCTGCTAATTTGCTACAAGCACAACGCGATTATTTCGGCGCGCACACCTACGAGCGTGTAGATAAGCCACGCGGTG
Source organism: Gammaproteobacteria bacterium (assembly GCA_004172865.1). GTDB lineage: Bacteria > Pseudomonadota > Gammaproteobacteria > Pseudomonadales > Cellvibrionaceae > Cellvibrio. Next base: position 259,631 of record SEBV01000002.1, read on the forward strand.
AATTTTTCCACACCAACTGGACTGGTCGCGGCGGAAATACTTCTTCGTCGACGTATAACGTTTAAGTTTTTGGCGTTGTAAATAAAAAAGCCGAGCTGCAAAACAGCTCGGCTTTTTTTATTGGGGAACATTTAATGCAATATCTTACTTCCACCACTTCGGATTAGCAGAAATCTTCTCAATAAATAACGCGGCTACCGTTTCATCATCTTTTACCGAGGGATGATAATGGCAACCACCGTATTCCAAACCACTAAAGAAAATACTATCAATTTTCGTTTCACCACTTGCTTTTAAATCTGCAATCACCTTTTCAACTTGGGATTGGATTTCGCCGTTGTAATCTTTGGATGCATTTAAAATAAAATAAGCCTTTGGGTTTTTCGCTCGCAATGATTTTATAAAAGCCTTGTAGTTTTCCACATAATCCGCCTGCAGAGCTTCGCGGTTAGCCCACTTTTCGCCAAGGTTAAGCTTGGTGGAAAAATCATTGGTACCCAAACCGATTACGATAATTTGCGGCTTCCATTTACCGGTATACAAAACGCCGTTGTCATTAAGCGTATAGGGGTAAAGTTTTAGCAAACTCTTATCAGGACTGGTGCCGTTGTAATTGCGTACAACCCCGAAACCGGAGGATGCATTGATTTGATAATCTGCGTCAAAATGTTTGGCAATTCGCGGCGCAAAAGCTAATTGTGTATTAGTGGTTTCGTAAACTTGTTCAGTAGTACAATCTCGGCTTGTTGATGTATTTCCATAGCCAACTGTAAAAGAATCGCCGATAAATTCAATTTGGTGCTTGCGATCTTTCACCTTGCCAACCTTTTCGTTTACGGGAATATAAAATCCTTCAAACACACCTTTGCTTGATTGAGTTTCAGTAAGTTTTTCCAGACGAATGCGATGCTTGGTGCTGGGTAAATTATTGACAGAGTAAGTTTTTTTACCGGGCTTATTAAAAATAATCGGTGCCTGATCATCTACAATCAATTGCAAAATATTTTGATCGTCATTTAATTTTACATCCACAGTTGACCCAGTAAATTCTGCTTCAAAATAAATTCCGGGCCACGAATAGGTATATTGTGTTTGGTTTTTATCAACTGATTCTTGTACGACTCTTCCCACAGCATGAACCGGCAAAGGTTTGGCAACCTCTGCAGCTTCAGAAAAGCTGGCTGCAGTTACCGCACAGAACAAGATACATTTTATAAACTTCATTATTCTTTATCTCCTAGCATTAATATTTTTATAGTTAACAGGAAGCTCGTCTTCAAACACAACAAAATCACTTTGCTTAAATTTTATAAAATCTTCTGCACTGAAATGACCAACATAAGGCGTATAAAAGTGATGCCCGTTAAACCCACCATTGGTCGCATTGCGCCACACCATTACATAGACTGTTTGCCGTGATTGATCATTTGCGAGCAAGCCCTTCAGTAATACTTGAGTCCAAAAATTAGGATTGGGAATTGCTTCAGAACCAGTTTCGGTCAATGCCGCTAATTTTTGGTGTTCATTGGCAATAGTAGCTACTTTAGTCAAGCTTTGTGAAAAATTTTCGAGCTGCTCGGGAGCACTGGCTTTGTTTGCAGGATGGCCGAGATCCCAGTAATTATCCAATCCCATAATATCGACGTAGTCATTGCCTGGATAAGCGTAAAGGTAATCTTGTTCGAAATTTTCCAGATTTATTCGACTTCTATCGGGCGATATTGCAAAAATAAAATTATGAATATTTTTTTCATTGCGCAAATAATTTATGGTGAATCGCCATAATTCAATATAGTCCTGCTCGCTTGTACTGCCTTTGCCCCACCAAAACCATTCACCATTATGTTCATGCCAAGGGCGAAAAATAATAGGGATATAAGTAGCGCCAACTTTAAGATTTTCGTTAAAATTTGCTAAAGCATCCAGTCGCGTTTTAAATAATTCGTGTTTACTTCCACCGGGTAAAACTTCTTTCACGGCGGGCGTTTTATCGGCGTGATCTCCACCACTAACAGGATTACGCATGTGCCAACTAATGGTATTAATTCCACCGCGCTTATACACTGCTTGAATTTCTGTGCGCATTTTTTTCATGCTAACGCCATCAAGATTTTTTTCATTATTTAATTCTAATCCACCCAAATCCCAACCAACAATTGCGGGAAAAGAACCGGTCACATCTCTCACATCTGCACGAGAATTATTCGCATCATCATTACCGTTCCATTTAAAACCATACGCGAGTGCATCTTGCTGACCGAAAAGTGTGTGATGTTTTTTAATGTTTTGTAAATGTACATATAAGGCGCGAGTTTCTGCGGTAGCATGCGCATCACTCAAGCCTGAGTCAGTTACTGATTTTTGACTGACGCTAACAGGCTGGGATATTTGATGAGAGGTTGTTTGCGGCTGTGTGCACCCTGCCAGCAACATTAAAAACAACCCAATACTTCCTGACCGTAAACTAGACATGCAACCTCCAAGTTTCTTCGCGCTGCTAGACGCTGCAGCCCGATATAGTTATAGTGAGGCGCCGAATGTAACCGTTTACACTGCAGTATTTCAACGATCTTTACACGCTTTACGGTTACCGACGCTGATTTGCACTATTGAACAGCCGCCAGACTTACACATTAATAAGATAGCTTTTGTTATTACATTTCGGAGATAAATAATGCCGCATAACAATAAACTCGCGGACGCACTGAGGCCTGAAATTGATGCCCCACGCCGCACAGCCCTGAAGCAAATGGCCCTGATGTTTGGTTTGACCGTCTCAGCGCAATCACTGGATGTTCTCGCCGCAACCGTTAAAGGCACCATGCCGCTCACTACCAAATTTCTCACTGCTGACCAATTGCAAATGACAGGTCAGATTGCAGATTTAATTATTCCTACTACAGATACTCCAGGTGCGCTCGCGGTTAATGTGCATGGATTTATCGATAATTATTTAGCGGAATGCTTAAGCAAAGATGAGCAGAAACAATTTTTAATTGGTTTGAAAAAAATCGATGTGGTGGCCGAAGAAAAATTCCACAAAGTATTTTTAGCGGCAACTCATAAGCAACATATTCAGCTGCTAACTGCCATTGAAAAATCCGAGCTGGGATTCAATGCAGAAGACAAAACCTTCTTCAAACAAATTAAATCGCTCACATTATTTGGCTACTACACCTCCGAAGTTGGTGCCACACAGGAGCTCGCCTATTTAGCAATTCCAGGCGGCTATCAAGGTAATTTCCCCTTTGCCAAAGTTGGTAAAGCCTGGGCCCTCAACTAAAAAAATAATGTTTGAGTTTCGCTAAACACAGATCAATCCAATAGGTGTAGCAATGGATAATAATGTTTATATTAAAAAATCGACGCAAATTTTTGATGCAATTGTCGTAGGCTCCGGCATTACCGGTGGTTGGGCAGCAAAAGAATTAACTGAAAAAGGTTTGAAGGTTTTAATGGTTGAGCGCGGCCGCGCGGTTGAACACCGTAAAGATTATATCGGCGAAGGCGTTCCCACTTGGAAGATGGCAAATCGCGGCAAAGTTAATTTGCAATTGGTAGAAGACCAATATTATATCCAACGTCAGAATTATGCTTTTAATGACGCCACCAAACATTTTTACGGCAATGATCGCGACCTACCTTACAGCACGCCCGCCGACCGACCATTTAGCTGGATTCGCGGCAATCAATTAGGTGGAAAATCTTTGTTGTGGCATCGCCAATCTTACCGGTGGAGCGATTTGGATTTCGGTGCGAACGCTGCCGACGGCCATGGCGTTGATTGGCCTATTCGCTATAAAGATTTGGAGCCGTGGTACAGCTATGTAGAAAAGCATGCTGGTATCAGCGGTGCAAAGGAAAATATTCCCGTCTTGCCCGATAGCGAATTTTTGCCCGCATTTGAATTCAATAACGTTGAAAAAGAAATGAAAAAACGTATTGAAGCAAAATATACCGATCGCAAATTAATTATGGGCCGCTGTGCGCATTTATCTGTGCCTGCGCCACAACATCTTGAGCAAGGTCGTGGCCCTTGTCAGGCGAGAAATGAATGCCAAAAAGGTTGTTCATTCGGCGCTTATTTTTCCACACAAAGTTCCACACTACCCGCAGCACTCAAGACCAACAATCTCAGCATTGCAACTGACGCCGTTGTTCACAGCGTTATTTACGATGCGAAAACCAAACGCGCTAAAGGCGTAAAAGTTATTGATAGTGAAACGTTGGAAACGCGCGAATATTTTGCAAAAATTATTTTCCTTTGCGCGTCTACACTTGGCACCACGCAAATTATGCTCAACTCAACGAGTGAAACTTTCCCGAACGGTATTGCGAATTCGTCTGGCGCCTTGGGTCATTATTTAATGGACCATCTTTATTCTGTGGGTGCGTCCGGGCACATTGACGGTTTTGAAGAAGAATATTATTCCGGTCGTCGCCCTACTGGGCCTTATATGCCGAGGTTTCGCAACGTAACTGAAAAGTACGGAAAATTCTTGCGCGGCTATGCGTTGAGTGGCAGCGCATCGCGTGAAGCATGGGGCAACTTTGCCAATCAAGATGGCTTCGGTGTCGACTTTAAAAACTCGATCAAAAAAGCGGGCGGCTGGACGTTTAGTTTATCAGGCTCAGGCGAAATGTTACCGCGCTATGAAAACAGCGTAACCTTACATCCCACCAAAAAAGACAAATGGGGAATGCCGCAATTGCATATTGACTGCGCCTATTCCGAAAACGATATTAAAATGCGTGAAGATATTGCCAACACCGCCGCTGAAATTTTAGAGGCAATTGGCGCTAAAGATATTGTTAAACACAATGCATCGCCATCTGAGTGGCCTATAGGTTTATCCATTCACGAGATGGGAACTGCGCGCATGGGCAAAGATCCAAAAACATCTGTGCTCAATGGCTATAATCAAGCGCACGATGTGCCTAACTTATTTGTTACTGATGGCGCTTGCATGGCCTCTTCTGCCTGGCAAAATCCGTCCTTAACTTATATGGCTATCACCGCACGCGCTTGCGACTATGCTGTAAAACAATTAAAGCTTGGAAAAGTATAACGCCCTCACCCTAACCATCTCCAACGAGGAGAAGGAAATCGAGAGGAAAAACAACCGGGTTAACCACGAATAACTTCATTAGGAATTGATTATGAAATTAAAAAAATCTCTGGCAATTGCATTGGTTTCCAGTGCTGCAATTTTGGCGAGCTACACTCAAGCCGCAGCACCAACTCAACCAAAATTAAGCGTTCAACTTTGGTCGATTAAAGATGACGTTAATAAAGATTTTGAAGGCACTTTAAAGCAATTAAAAGCTTATGGTTTTCAAGGTGTGGAGTTCGCTGGCAGCTTTGGCAAATATGCCGATGATGCAAAAGGTCTTAAAGCTTTCCTCGACAAAACCGGTTTGAAAGCATCGGCAGCGCACGTTCCTTTTGACAAACTTTCGCCAGAAAATTTTGATAAGACGGTGGCATTTTATAAAGCCATCGACTGCAATATGTTGATCATTCCTTTTGATAAGCGCGCAAATACCGCTGAAGGCGCATTAGAAATCGCTAAAGAATTGAGCGCTATTGAAGCTAAACTGGCGCCGCTTGGTATCCACACTGGCTACCACAACCACAAACAAGAAATGCTTAACACTGGTGATACAACGCCGTGGGATGTGATTGCTAAAAACACTCCAGCATCCGTAGTCCTACAACAAGATGTGGGCTGGACTGAAGTTGCAGGTAAAGATCCGGTGGACATCATTAAACATTATCCCGGCCGCACGATTACCACTCACTACAAAGCAGCTGCGCCAGATGAAGGCAATAAAGAAGACCCCATCATTGGTAAAGATACTACTGATTGGAAAACGTTGATTGTTGCTAACCGCACCATTGGTGGCACCCTATGGTTAACCGTAGAGCAAGAAGTTTATCCAGCCGGTTTGACACCTATGCAAAGCGTTGAGGCTTCATTGAAAGGTTTGCAAAAGCAAATTGCTGATCTTGATAAAAAGAAGTAGTTAGAAATAGTTTTTAAAACCTAAACAATAAAGGCGCAACTGCGCCTTTATTGTTTTAAAAGCTTAATATTTTTCCAGCGCATTAAATTCCAGAAATTTTAAACTGCCATCATCTTGTGAATTCGGAACTTCAATAATTTTTCGATGTTTTAAATCCAGTCTTTTTAATCGCGCCGAAAAGTGCTTTTCAAATATTTTATTGAGGCTGCCGTTTTCCTGCATGGTTTTTAAGCCCAAGGTTAAACGCTCAGCCAATATTGGAACTTGTGGGCTAACATAAAAATAATTGGGCAGCTCGGTGTGAATTAATAAATGCTGCTCGGGCACTAACTTATCGATTGGTTCGGGATCAATGTCATAAGTATCCTCAATCTCGATAACACTTAGCGGAACGAAATCATAGCGCTTGCCCGCAAGCATTTTTAATAATGAATCAAAAGTAAGTGGCTCATTTACGGTAAAGCCATTTTCCTTGTAGATGTATCCCTCCCACCCTTTACCTAAACCTAGTGATATTTTTTTTAAATCATTCAGATTATTAACTTGATCAAAACGTGCCTGACTTTGGCTGCGAATAAGCGCAATGCGATAACCCATAAAGCCACGCAATAAAGGTACGTTGATATACAGCAATGCGCTACGTCGTCCGGTGGGCTGGTGAAAACTCACAATGCGATCAATGTTCAGGCGCTCACCAGCAATTAATAAATCGTGTTTTCGTTCAGAAGATAATTGCTCGTGAGTGAAATCAATTCTATAAGCACCATATTTAGGCTCAGTAATTTTGAGAGCCGTTTCCAAAACCTCCAGATAATAATCTTCTGCAACACCTGAATTATTGGCGATGTATTTAACCACCTCAATTGCATTCGCATAAGTTGACGCAAAGGTTAATGTAAAAATCACTATAAGCTTTCGCACAAAACCAATCATCATGGTTTTCGTTTCCAGGCATCGGTGTAGACTCATCCAGTCTGCAAGGTGACACTAAAACCAACCTGCGCTGACCATTATCTATTGGAGTCTAGCGCAAAAAATGACGCGCAAGTCATTAATAAAAATAATATCCGGTTACATATAAATTATTGAGAAACTGAGGACTGGTGATTTTTGCAAAAGTGATATTAATTCTTTCCCAGTTATTCTCTTTTACTGATAATTATAAAAACGATACTTCTTTTAGTCTTAAAATCGCACACGCACCAAAATAGATATATAACCAAAAAAACAACTTTGTTTTTTATTGCTTCGCTTTCCAGATAAAAGAATAGAATTTTTATAGCTGTTTTTTTATTTTCGGTTTTTGACATAGCGGAATGATACAAAAATCTATTTGCAAAAAAATATTTTTACACATTACCTTAAAAGCCAACTTAACATTTCTTAAAAAACTTGTGCAGTGAAATGTGCTGGCTATTCTTCTGTTACAAACCTCTGCTCGCTCAGGAGGTGCGCTAACAAATTTACTTAGCCTTTTAGGAAAAATTTATGCAACTCAATTCTACTTTGAAATATTGTTTGGCAGCGAGCTTCGCCATCATATTGACTGGCTGCGGCGGCAGCAGTAATTCGAGCAAAGCTAGTTCATCCTCGGCAGCGAAATCATCTTCAGTGGCCGTAGCATCTTCCATGGCGGCGTTATCGTCAACAGCCTCATCCACGACCAGTGTTGCAGTTTCTTCTACCGCATCATCTGCTGCAGTAGCGGTTGTAGAAGATAAAACATTAGTTCTTCCATCAAGCCTGGAGGTTGTGACCAATGAAGCAGCTCACTAAAAACATGTACACGAAAAATATTCTCGCCGCCGTAATTGCAACTAGCAGCACTTATTCATTTGCAGCATTCAATAGTACAGGAACAGAATTTTCACTTGCGCCACAAAATTATCATGTGTGGAATGAATCGTTAAAACCCGTTGATTTGGTGAATAATATTTTGTGCTTTACCGGGCAATTAAAGGCCAGCGAATTTATTAACAAAGGCCCCTATTTGGTATTGGCAGATGAAGCGGCCTGCTTTAAAGAAGACAATAGCAATTCAGAATCTGCTCAATCTTCTGGCGCAAGCAATACACCCTCTTATACAAAAATTATTGTGAATGCGACTCGCGAATCAGTAGATGATCCGCTGCTGGTGAAAGTATGGATTCCTGCCATGGGGCAAGGTGACGACGTACAATCTATTAAATTCAAGTCTTTTATCAGTAAAGGCGCCAGCGCAGAAAACCCATTTGGCAGCTTCACTTTTAATTATAATTTTTATGAAACCATAGATAGCAATATCGCACTCGGCGGCGGCGAAATTAAAACCATCGAGATTCCTGGAAAAATTGGTTTTACTTTTTACGAAAAAGAATCTGAAGATCAAAATAGAGTTTCGGAAAAAGGCGCAAGTGTTGTGATGAGCAGTGATCGCAGCACCGGCATTGCTTTTACCTTTAATCATCAAACTGATGGACAGCAAAACCAAGGCGATTATTACGGTTTGGCATTTAATGGCAACAATGTGTTAACACAAAAAGCCGATACCTATGCGCGCTTACCATTTAACTCTCAAGATGCAAACACTGGCACCGAAGCTTGTTTAAGCAGAACAAGTTTTGATGAATCGGTATGGCGCTACAATTTATTTGATGCAGGCTCAGGCGCAAGCGTAAAACTTAATTCAGGAATTTCATTTAAGTACGATAGCAACAATGACAATGTTCCCGACAGCTATGGCCAAATTAGCTATTGGGGAATGTGGACTGAACACGGCGATAACTTAAGTGATGGCGCAACAATTGTTGCGCAAAATCCCGATAACAATAATCTGCCCAGTGCAAGCTATACCATTTCAAAAGCGCCAGGTCGTTTGATTAAAAATACCGTCGAACAAGTAGCGGTCTCAAATATTCGAGGTATTCAATTTAATTATTTTAGCCCCGATGCGATGCAATCCAATTTTCAAAGTTGGTTAGTGCAATACCTTACCGTTGCGCATGACGGTGTTTCCAGCAACGGTTTTTATAAAGTTGCTGGCAGCAGTTATAATGATGGCGGCCCTTCAGTGACAACGCCGCAACAACCCATCGCAATTACATTAGGCTATCACGAAACTCTGAATATGAATTCAGAGCAATTAGGTGGCCCAGTTAAATATCAAAGCGGCGATAGTTTTATTACATTTGCGAAGCAAGAATTTATTAACGGTAGCGAAACTGGTACCGGTCAATTGTTAGCGAGCGGTGGCCTTACACTTTACTGTGTGGATCGCTGCCCTGTGGGTACCTTAGGTTCTGCACAATTAGCTACCTGGAATACTCCTTACAGCGACCCAATTCAAACGTTGGATAATGCAAAGGTATTTACGTTTAGTACTAGCGGTGTAAATCCGTTAACTTTAGTGCGTCAATCTAACAGCGAACCGATTCGCTACGCAGGTGGATTAACCGCTGAAGGTTTGAGCGCGAATAATTCACCTTATAGCTGGGGAATTCGTTCGGGCGCCTTAGTTACTGCAGATGTGTTGGCAAGCTTAACTTCGCCTTGGGATATTTATAACCCAACCAAAGTGACCGTATTTTATGAATGGGAAACCGGATTAAATTCGTTTAACCAAATGGTCACCGTGAAAGATACCAATGGCGTTATCCAAACATTTGACAAGCCAATTCAATTTACTTACACGCACACCAATGCAAATGATCGCAGTGGCAACGCGGGAATTTATAACGGCAAAGTCACGTTATTAAGTTACGGCGGAAATGGTCAATTAGGCGGTATTCCATCCGCGCAAGATAGCGAAGGACGTTACAACGCATTATTTACAATTGCCGATGGAACCTTGTTGGGGCCAGAAAATAAATATGTAATTAAGGCGCAGGAAATTGAAGGCACCATGAAGTCAACCGCAGGACAATGTACTAATTTGCAATTGTCAGCACCACTCAAACCCGTTCCAACTGCAACCACAAGTCACGCAAGTGATATAGGCGCAATGCCAAGCGTTACCGGTTCACCGAAAGTTATTGCAGGCGTGATTCAAGCTACGGCTCCATAGAAATTAAAAACAGAAAATCGGCAATAAAAAAAAGGCATCCATGTGGATGCCTTTTTTATTTCAAAATTTTTATCACGCATCCATCTTAAAAAACGTAGCGCGATAATGCTGCAACTCTGCAATGGAATCTTTAATATCATCCAGCGCTAAATGTGCACCGGATTTTTTTACTCCGGCGATAACATCCGGGCGCCAGCGGCGCGCTAATTCTTTTACGGTGCTCACATCTAAATTGCGATAGTGAAAATAATCTTCCAGCAATGGCATGCCGCGAACTAAAAAGCGTCGATCCTGACAAATAGAATTTCCGCAAATTGGCGATTTACCGGCAGGCACCCAATTCTCTAAAAATTTAATCGTTTCTGCTTCTGCCTGCGCGATACCGACTTTACTTTCACGCACGCGTCGCGTGAGACCGGATTTACCATGTTGGTTAGTATTCCAGTCATCCATGGTTAACATAATGCTGTCAGGCTGATGGATGGCGAACACAGGGCCGTCGGCGAGCACATTGAGGTTGGCATCGGTCACAATCGTGGCGATTTCGATAATGACGTCGGTGTCCGGGTTTAGACCGGTCATTTCCAGGTCGATCCAAATCAGGTTGTTTTCATTAGACTCTTTAACAGACATAGGTTTTTCCTTAGCAAATAGGGCACAATTGCCTCTCAGACTAAACCAATTTCGGCTTTCTCGCCAATCGAGCACACCCAGAGCGCATGACCAAACGCAAACTCACTCGCCGCCAGCAATGGCGCATCGAAAAGATTCAAGGTGAGCGCACCGTACGCGCCACCAAACGCGATCAACAAGCAGAAGACACGCTGAGCGAGAGCGATTTAGGTCCGGAACAACACGGCCTGATCATCACCCATTACGGTATGCAAGTAGTTGTAGAGGCAACGGAAGGCGAATCCAAAGGTCTACAACAACGCTGCCATTTTCGCAGCAACCTCGGCTCATTGGTAACTGGTGATAAAGTGGTCTGGCGCGCAGGCAATCCGCTTGGAGTGGTGGTCGCGGTATTACCTCGCGAATCGGCACTACAACGCCCTGATCCGCACGGCGATATGAAAACTGTCGCCGCCAATATTGACCGCATTATTATCGTTGTCGCTCCCTACCCTGAACCTCATGCAAATTTAATTGATCGCTATTTAGTTGCGGCAAATGCAATTGATATTGAACCGGTTTTATTAATTAATAAAACGGATCGCATCGACGATACTACGCGCGAAAAAATTAATTATTTGGAAAAAACCTATCGCGATTTAGGTTACGAAGTTTTGATGGTGTCCACTAAAAATGGAACTGGCCTTGAAGAATTTCGCGAATACTTAACCCATTATACCAGCGTATTTGTGGGGCAATCCGGCGTAGGTAAATCATCACTCGTGAATGCGCTTTTGCCAGAGAGCAATTTGCGCGTAGGTGATTTATCGGATCGGCAACAAGGCACGCACACAACCACCAGCGCGACTTTATTGCATTTCCCCGGCGGCGGTCATTTAATTGATTCTCCCGGTATACGTGAATTCGGGTTGTGGCATATGGCAGAAGATGATGTGCTGGAAGGTTTTATTGAGTTCCGTCCATTTCTCGGTCACTGTAAATTTCGCGACTGCTCGCATCGCCACGAACCGGGCTGCGCGATATTGTCTGCACTGGAAAGCGGAAAAATTAGCGCAACGCGCATGGATTCTTATCGTTATATTTTACGAACCATTAATGAAAGTTAATTGTTTGCGTTTTATCCTGAACAAAAATTACGGATTTTAATTTAAAAAGGCGTACGAAAATGGCTCTTCCTTTTGTAATCGAACCGACGCAACTCGCTGCACTTTTAGGCCAACCAACGAGCAAATTATTAATTGTTGATATGTGTGCAGAGCACACCTATTTGCAGGGCCATATCGATGGCGCCATTAATGTTCCGCCACAAAAAATTCTAATAGGCCAGCCGCCCGTTCCAGGCAAAATTGCACCTGTCGAACAACTTAATCGCGTGTTTTCTTTTTTAGGTTTAACACCCGAAACGCATGTAGTGGTTTATGACGATGAAGGCGGCGGTTGGGCGGGCAGAATGATCTGGACTCTCGATGCAATCGGCCACAAAAATTACTCCTATTTAAACGGCGGCCTACACGCTTGGATTGGCTCTGGCCAATCCGTAACGCAAGAAATCCCTACGCTTACACCAAGCAAAGTAAATATTAAACTTGATCCAAAAGTTGTGATTGAAATTCCCGATATTATCGGCGAATTAGATAAAGGTGATTTCGTCGTGTGGGATGCACGCAGCCCTGCAGAATATTCCGGTGATCGAGTCACCGCTGCCAAAAATGGCCATATTCCCGGCGCAATAAATGCGGAATGGACATCACTGATGGATCGCAGCAATAGTTTGCGAATTCGCAAAGATGCGAAAGAATATTTAGCGTCTTTAGGATTAACCGGTGACAAACGCATCATCACCCACTGCCAAAGCCACCACCGCTCAGGCTTCACCTATTTAGTTGGCAAAGCATTGGGATTTAATATTCGCGCCTATCACGGCTCATGGGCCGAATGGGGTAATCACCCGACGACTCCGGTTGAGGTCTAATACATTTCGCGAAATACCTTGGGCGCGGTGATTGCCGCGCCTAAAATCTGTTCTGCTAGCATCAGCTCACCAATCCCCCTACAATTCCACCTTTGTTATCTGACGCATAAATACCCATGAGTTCATCCCTAATTCCCGAGCGCCCGCTGCTGGTTTCGCCTTCGTTGGCGGCCACTATCGGGCTTGAAGAAGCGTGTATGTTGTCGCTGCTGAGCGATATAGCGGCGCATCGCCCGCTGTTAAATCAGCAGGGTCGGCAGTGGCTGGATTTGGATGAGGAATTGGTGTTGAACACTATGCCGTTCTGGAGCGAGCAGGATATTCAGCGCATCAGCAAAAACCTGCGCGATAAAGGCATTATTTTGTTGGCGTCCGCACCTTTTGTGGAAAGCCGCAAGCTGACGATTGCGTTTAATGAAGGTGGGCGCGCGGCTAAGCCCGCTGAAGCGCATAAGCCTTTGCCGATTATCAATATGGGCGGCGGCGCGAATTTAATTGCCGCCAACTGGCAGCCAGATCAGGAGCTATTGCGGCAGATTGCGCAACATAATATTCCCGATGATTTCATTCGTTTGCAGGTGCCAGAATTTATTACTTACTGGCGCGAGCGCGGTGAAACCAGTCATTCCTGGGGCGCAAAATTTTTAAAAGATGTACTGCACAAATGGCGCAATCATCAAACACAAATGGCGCGACAAGCGCGTGAAAATAATGAAGAGTTTTTGAATCGCGAAAAAGATATCGCGATGCATATGAGTTGGCGACCAAGCAATGATGCGCTTGAAGTTTTAGTGAAGCACGCCAATATTAGTTATGCATTTGTGGAAGACGCGATTCCTGAATTTGTGTTGTATTGGCAGGAGCGCGGCGAAGTGGGCCGCATCTGGAACAGCAAATTTATTCAGCACGTGAAACGCCAATGGGTGCGCTATTCGTCGGCACTTGAAAATGATACTGAACCAAAACGTATTCCTGAAAATTGGCAACCAAGCAATGAAGTTTTTGATGTGTTGCGCCTCGCTGAAATTAAAATGGATTTCGCGCAGCGACAAGTTGCTGAATTCGTTTTATTTTGGCGCGAGAGCAATCAGCTCTACGCATCGTGGAATACAAAATTTTTGCAACACGTAAAATATCACTGGGCTAAACAGCATGCATTGGCCCCAATAACACAGCAGGGTAATCACCATGCAGGACAGCAAAACATTAATCCAACGCGTAGCACAAGAGATAGAAGCCTCGCAGAAGACCTCACCGACCGCAGCTGGGCGCAGTGATTCTCACAATAATACTGGCAAGCAAAATTTTCGCCGTGAGCGTGTGATTAGCGATGCACATATTGATGCGTTGAATGAAATTTTTGCGCTCTTTCGCATTAATTATCACAACCAATATTACAAAGCTTACAGCGATGATGGTGTTCTATCGCAAATTAAAAAATTGTGGTTGGAAAGTTTGAGTCAGTTTGCACCTGAAACTATTTTGCGCGGCGCACGGAAAGTTATTGAAGAATCAGAATATCTTCCAACACTTAATCGCATGATGCGCGCATGTCAGGGCGATCCTGAAAAATTTGGCTTAATCGATGCGCACCGTGCTTATGTAGAAGCCTGCCGCGCCCCCAGCCCGAAAGCGGCTTATCACTGGAGCCACGCTGCGATTTATCACGCAGGCTGCGCGAGTGATTGGTTCTTTCTTTCAAGCAATGCCGAGAAAACTGCATTCCCTATTTTTGAGCGTCATTATTTAAAATTATGTGAGCGCGTAATGAATGGTGAAGAATTACCTGCGCCCAACATTATTGCTCTGCCGCAAATTATCGAAACTCCGCTGAGTAAGGAAGAAAACCAAAAGCGACTGGAAGAATTACGCAAACATTTGGAATTGTAAATTCCGCCATCAAGCAGCATCAATTTAAAGTTAAGCTTTAGTTCAGGCAAGCATAGGGATGATGCTGCTTGATCCATAGCTATTGAATAAATTAAATCATTTCAATCAGGTAAGCTCATGCAAAAAAGTTTTTCACAATGGTTTTTAGGTTTAGCTCTGATTGGTTATGCGATTGGTTGTTTGGCTTTAGTATTTATACTTTCCCTGAATCCGTTAAGCGGAAAAATTGATAGCGATGTACTGACAAGTAATACTTTGCTGCCTGATTTAACAGCCATCAACCAACCGATGGAACGAGTGCAATTGTTTATTGACATCATGAAGCCTTTGATTGAACAAAAAAACGAATTGCTATTAAGCACGCGTGATCGCTTGCTGCAAATTAAAAATGAAGTAGATCAAAAACACGAGTTGGGTTTTGTTGACCGAGAACAACTCAATCGTTTGCGTGAAGATTTTGCCGTGACGCTTGAGGATTATCCTAGCGATAAACAAGCTATAGATGTTTTATTATCGCGCGTCGATATTATTCCACCGGCAATGGTAATCGCGCAGGCCGCGATTGAATCCGGTTGGGGCACTTCGCTGTTCGCGCAAGAAGGCAATAATTTATTCGGTGAATGGTGTTTCAAAAAAGGTTGCGGAATTGTGCCCAGTCGTCGCGCTGCATCTGCAACTCATGAAGTGAGAAGATTTGATAGCATTGAAGATTCAATTAACTCCTACTATCGCAATATAAATACTAATAATGCCTATCGCAGCTTGCGCGACTTACGTACTAAAATCCGCAACGATAAAGACAAATTCACTGGCCGCGCTTTAGTTGCAGGATTTGGCAAATATTGTGGCCGTGGCGATATCTACATCACCGAAGTTCGCTCGATGATTAAGTCTACAAAGTTAGAATAATTAGAAAAATACTATCTGCGCCGTTTCATTATCGAACCCCATCCAACAATGTCGTTCAGTGAAAACGGCAGCTCCAGGCAGGCAATAAAGTAACACCCGCCACCGGAAAAGCTCCAGCCATCACAAAATGGCGCATTTAAGTCGATTTTTGAGGGATTTTTGCTAAGCTCATAGTAGCTTCGAAAGCATGACGTTTGCAGCTTTCAGGCGTATAAAGCAGTTTGCGTTATGGATAAAACCTAGGGAAAAGATGGCCTATGTCTACATTAACAAGCGTTAATACTATGGCAGCTTCCGTGGTCTATATTGTCGACGACGACGATATTATTCTTTGGACCTTAAAAGAGCTGGTGCAATCCATTGGCGCCCGCGTGTATACCTTTACCTCTGCAAAAGAATTCCTCGCGTTTTATTCTCCTTCGCCCTGCGAATGCGTTATTTCAGATGTGCGCATGCCAGAAATTAGCGGCTTGCAAATACAGCGTTTGTTGATGAGCACCGGAGCACCCCCACCGATTATTTTTATTACCAGTCATTCAGAAATTAGCGCTGCCGTTGAGGCGATGAAAGCGGGCGCGTTTGATTTTGTGGAGAAACCGGTAAATGGTCATGTGCTACTGGAAAAAGTTCAAGCGGCGCTCATTCACAGCCGAACGTTGCATCGCGAACGTTTGCGCCAATCAAGCAAACAGGCGCGCATTGATCTGCTAACACCCAAAGAACGTGCGGTTGTGGATTTCGTGATTCAAGGCCAATCCAGCCGCGAGATTGCCACCGAGTTGGATATTAGCGTGCGCACCGTTGAAAACCATCGCGCACGCATTATGGAAAAGTTACACATTACGTCAGCTGTGGAGCTAGTTAAACTTTTCATCTAGCGCAGTAGACTTTCGCCGCTCCCCTCATCAACCACTTTGCATTTTTGCATTACACGCCACCTTTACGTTTCTTACGTACTAACCCTCTTCGCTATTGAGTAGTTCTACTCTCACGCCGATTTTCGCTTTCGCCCACAATGTGCCACATCGGATTTGCACTCAACTGAGCTGCTTACCAAACGCCACTGACTTGTTTGATTTAGGTATGAAAAGGTAGTCCTATGCAGCTGCAAGCGGTGAAACCCATCAATCCCGGAATCAACATGATTAACACCAGCGTGTTTGATGCATCACTGAACGCCAGCAGTTTAAGCAAGGCCGCCTTCAAAAAGATCCAAACATTCTTTCAGCAGCAGAGCGGAATTTTTATCTCCGAGCATAAACAACAACTCGTTATTGCCCGTTTGCGCAGCCACATGTTGGCGCTGGGATTCAAAGAATTCGATAGCTACTCCACTTACCTGATCAACAAAGCTAATCGCGACGAGCGCGCCCATGTGGTGGATTTACTTACCACCAACGAAACCTATTTTTTTCGCGAACCCAATCATTTTACCTATTTGGCGAACACCATAGTTCCCAGCGTTAATCACCGTCCGCTGCGAGTTTGGTGTGCGGCGGCATCCAGCGGCGAAGAGCCTTACAGTTTGGCGATGGCGCTGCACGACAAACTCGGGTCGACCGGCTGGGAATTAACGGCCAGCGATATTTCCGTGCGCATGCTCGAAACCGCAGAACAGGGTTTGTACCGCATGCAACGCCTGGAATTTATGCCGCCGGAATACCTTAAAAAATATTGCCGCAAAGGTGTTGGGCCTTACGAAGGCATGTTTATGGTTGCGCCTGAATTGCGTAAACAAGTGAATTTTGTGCATCACAACTTGTTGGAAAGCGCGGCTAATTTGGGCCAATTCGATATTATTTTTGTACGCAATGTTCTTATTTATTTTGATAGCGACGTCAAAAATCAGGTGCTGCAAAATCTTTACGCGCAGCTTCGTCCAGGCGGTTGGCTGGTCACCAGTCATTCCGAATCGCTAAACGGATTGGATTTGCCACTCAAACTGGTGCGCCCTTCCATTTATCGTCGCACTTAAACCTATATCTGAGCCTGATCTTCAGCGATTCACTACACCGGAGTATTTCTCTCGCCATCATGAAACGACATTTGCCGTTTGAGTTTATCGCCAATACCAGCGTTACGCGGGCAAGGTATCGCCCGTGAGTAAAGAGCATTCGCTTAGCCACTTACCGGTATTGCACAGCGCCATTTTTAGCAAAGGTGTGTTGATCGTCGACGACAACGAATTGCAACGTTTAATCTCCACCGAGATTTTACGCAGTATGGGTGTGGATCTTATTTTTGAAGCGAGCAATGGGCTGGAAGCGCTGCAACTTTTGCGCGATGAAAATCTCAAGCCCGCCGTGATTCTGGTGGATTTACATATGCCGCGCATGGATGGCATAGAGTTCATTCAAGCTACGGCAAAGCTCAATTTATCTACCGCAGTAGTTGTGGTCAGCAGCGCGGAATCTGCTTTGCTTGATACTATCGCGAGCTTAGTGGAGGCCTGCAATATGCAGATGCTCGGATCGCTGCCAAAACCACTCAATGGACAAGCTTTATTGCAGCATCTGCAAAAGTTTAAACCCCAAGCTGCACAGGAATTTGGCAAACAAGCCAGCTATTCGGCGCTGGAGATTAAAAGCGCGATTCGGCTCGGCCACATCAAACCTTTTTACCAGCCCAAAGTATCGCTTAAAAAAGCACAAGTGATTGGTTTTGAGGCGCTTGCTCGCTGGTGCGATCCTGAGCGCGACGAGATCATCCTGCCCGTTGAATTTATCGAAATCGCTAACGATCACGGCCTGCTCAAAGAGCTGACGCTGAGCTTGTTGGACGCGGTGTTGGCGGACATGAAAGCCTGGAATAGCCTGGATATTTTCCCGATTATTTCGATCAACCTCGCCGTCAACTTGCTCGAAGACCCCCAATTCGCGAACCACATTATTCGCCGCGTAAAACACGCGGATATTGCCGCTACAAAAATACTCCTGGAGATCACAGAAAGTGCTTTAATGAATAATCAGGCAGCGGCTTTGGGTTCCATCGCACGTTTGAAATTAAACGGTTTCGGATTCTCCATTGATGATTACGGTACCGGTTTTTCATCCATGCAACAGCTAGCGCGGATTGCCTTTAGTGAGCTAAAAATCGACCGCTCGTTTATCTGCCGAATCAACGACAGCAAGCATATGGAAAATATCGTTCATTCCATATTGGATATTGGTAAGCGTCTCGGGTTAACCACAGTGGCAGAGGGCGTTGAAACCATCGGTGAACTCGCTATCTTGCGCGATATGGGATGCGACTTGATTCAAGGTTACCTATTTGCTAAACCTATGCCCGCATGCGATTTATTGCCTTGGCTAAACGACAACGCAGCAAATCTGGCCTCGCTGTGTCGAGGCCAGACCTAGCGATTACACAACCCGACTCGCCATTCAATAATAATTAGAGGCACGGCTATGATCAGGTCAGCGATGAAATTAAGAAAGTATGGCCCCTTGCTGCTCGCCCTATCCATCAGCTGCATTTTGATCGCTGTGGGCTTTGTATCTATCCGCCTGATCTACGCCTACGACCGCAGCAATATTTCCCACCACATACTTACTCGCCTGCAGGCAACTGATGGCTTGATAAGCTTTTGGGAGCATGATTACCTCTCAGGAGTGCAAGCGCTGGCCGAAGACCCAAGCCTTGTCGCACTGACCGAAAAACTCACCGATAAAACTATTACGCTCGACGAGGCCAGCGACACACTAGACCAGTGGTTACGGCCCATCTACCTCGGCCGCGGCTACGAAGGTCACTCCATTATTTCGCTGGACTATCAAATCCTCCTATCGAGCAGCCCGGCTTACACCGGCAAACCGGTCACCTCACCTATCACCAAAGAGGCTCTGGGCCGCGCACTCGGCGGCGGCAGCGCAATCAGTCGCCCCATAGAATCAGCCTACCAAATCAGCGCCTTTGATAAAGTTGCCCAGCCCGGCACCCTTTTTCAATTGGGTTGCGCGCGTATCTCAAGCAAGGGTAAACCCATCGCCGTGCTCTGCCTGCGCCAAAATCCTGATCACCATTTCTTTGCGATGCTCAGCAACGGCTTTTCGGGGACTTCAGGAGAAGCTTATGCTGTGGATCGCAGTGGCATGATTATCTCTCCCACTCGCTTCGGACAAACATTAGTAACCAATAAACCAGCAACTAATACGTCATCGTTTATAAAAGGTCTACAAGCGCGCGTGCCCAGCAAAACCAAAACCGGACTCTTGCAGGCCAACGCTACCAGCCCATTAACCCAATCTGTTGCACTTGCCATGCAAAATGGCAAAAGTGATTTTATCGATGGCTACGCCGACTATCGCGGAAACTACGTGGTAGGCGCAGCAAAATGGCTGCCTGAAATGGGCATTGGCATTGTGGTTGAGCAGGATATTGGCGAGGTGTACGCGCCCTTCCAATTTTCACGCAACGCCATTATTGGCCTCACGGTGATTGCGATTATCCTGATCAATATTCTGGTGGCCGTACTGATTCGCGGTCGCCGTTCTCTTGCCAAGCGGGAACAAAGCATGCGCGCGTTTCTCGACAACTTTCCTGGCCTAGCCCATATGTGCGACAAAGCCGGAAACTTCCTTGTTGCGAATCGGCAGATGGGTGAGTTCTTGCACATATCACGAGATCACCTCATCGGGCGCTCCGCCAATGCGCTCGACTTACCGCAGAAACATCTGAATCAGCTAGCGAAAGATCACGAGGAAGTACTGAGCACTGGTGAGGTTGTGGAAACCGTTCGGGATTTGAGCGGACTCGAATTTCGCAATGTTCAGTGGATCAAAACCATCCGCTTCCCGGTATTTGACCCGGAAACCAACGAGATTAATGCGGTTGGCAATATTCTTATGGATATCACCGAGCAAACCCGCAACGCGCAAGAGCTGGATGCGATTCGAATTAACCTTGAAGCCATGGTAGTGCAGCGCACGGCGCAACTTGAAACCGCCAAGCAAGATGCCGAACAGGCCGCGCAGGCGAAATCCAATTTCCTGGCGAATATGAGCCATGAAATTCGCACGCCGATGAATGCAATTATTGGTCTCTCACATCTAGCCACTTTGGTTTCCGACGACCCCAAACTCAGAAGTTATTTGCAGCGCATTCATCAATCGAGCGCGCACCTCTTATCCATCATTAATGACATTCTGGATTTTTCCAAAATCGAAGCTGGCAAAATGGCTATCGACAGTATCGATTTTTCGCTCGAAGACATGCTCGATAATGTGTTGGGTTTGCAATGGGAAAAAGCCGATGCCAAAGGCCTGGAATTACTTCTCGATATTGATGCGGAGCTACCCGATAATCTCAAAGGCGACGCCTTGCGCATCGGCCAGATTCTTATCAACTTCACTAACAACGCCGTTAAATTTACCGAAACCGGTCACGTTATAGTTCGCGTCTGCAAAATTGCAGAAAACTCACAAACGGTGAAAGTTCGCTTCGAAGTTGAAGACACTGGAATAGGAATTCCCACCGAACAATTCAATCAATTATTTCAACCCTTTCATCAACTCGATACCTCATCCACACGACGCTTTGAAGGCACAGGTCTTGGCCTCACCATTTCTAAAAATTTAATTGAGTTGATGGGCGGCACGCTGGATATGCGTAGCGAACACGGTAGCGGTAGCTTGTTTGCCATGGAACTGGAATTACAACTCACCCAAAACCCCTCAAAAGAATCAGCTTTACTTTCCGTATTAAAACTCGAAAAGAAACGCGCCTTAATTGTGGATGACAACGCAAAAACATGCGCGATATTAAGCAATATGTTGGAGCGTTTAGGCTTCGACGTAAGCTGTAGTGATTCCGGCGAAGCAGCTTTAACGCGCATCACTCCAGACGAAAAACAAATTGAAAATTTTGATATTGTTTTTATCGATTGGAAAATGCCGGGAATCTCTGGCATTAAAACTGCTGAGCACATTCGCGCATTAAATATTAAGGTTCAACCGAAATTAGTGTTGCTGTGCGCGCACAGCAAACACGGCATAGGCACAAATGCTGAGCATTTATTTTCAGCCATTATCAGCAAGCCAGTTTTAGCGTCCACACTACACGATACAATTAGTGCGTTGATTAAAAAAAGCTCGGTGCGCAACACCCACAACATTCCGCTGGATTTAACGGCCTATGAAATTCTCGCGGGCAGCAAAATTTTATTAGTGGATGACAACGATATTAATCAAGATGTTGTACAGGAATTATTAAGCCTGATCGGTATCGAAGTCGTCACCGCAACCAACGGACAAGAAGCATTAACACTGCTCGACCAATACACATTTGATGTTGTGCTTATGGATGTGCAAATGCCAATAATGGATGGCATAGAAGCAACGCGTCGACTGCGCAGCCAAAGCCGCTTTGAACATTTACCGGTAATTGCCCTCACCGCAAGCGCGCTTTCCGGTGACCGCGAACGCTGCCTTGCGGCGGGAATGAATGATTATATTTCCAAACCTATAGCCCCAGATATCTTGTACAGGATTTTGCTGCGCTGGCATACCCGTCGTTTATCGGTGCAAATTCACGATCAAGAAACAGCGGAAAAAAATATCGCTGAGTTGACAACCAAACTTGAATTTTCAGAACACATAAAAGAACAAAAAAAGGGACATTCCCAAGAAATATCTCAGGCCAAATTTCAGGAACACACTACAGCAATTGCTGCACAAAATACGCAAGAAGAAATGACAAATGAACTAGAAAAAATTCACGGAATTTCTGAACTATCCGTAACCAGCGCGCTGGAACGATTGCTGAATAACGAAACACTTTATTTGAAATTAATTAAGCGTTTCATCAACGAAAGAAGCGATATTGTGGATGTAATTGAAACAGCAATTGCAAACAACCATATTAATGTAGCGTTGAATCACGCACACTCTTTTAAATCCCTTGCGGGTACTATAGGCGCTGAGGGTTTGCAAGAGCTGGCACTGCAAATTGAATTAGACTTGCAGCAGCAGAAAGATGTCGGGAAATTGCTGGTAAGCTTGCGCACGCAATTAACGAATCTAATTACGATCTTGCAAAAAAGCCTTGCCATCTGAAACAATTGTCTGCAGGATAATTTTGGATTTTCACAGACACCATTTTGGCGAATGCAATTTATATGAAAGATAGTAAAGGTCTCGGGCCAATTAAAACTACTATGTTTGCAAGCTTATACTTAATGAGTGGTGTCGTATTTGCAGATACAGTATTACTCATAAATGGCGACACGATTACCGGCGATATCCAGGAACTCAACACTGAAACGCTAACCATTAAACCTAGTTATTCTGCCGTAATTGTTATTGATAAAAGCGCCGTCAAAAGTTTTTCCACGGAGTTAAACAGAGTATGGAAACGAAACGCAAAAGATTTACTATCTAAAAATTCAACACCCGAAAACCAAATCGCTAAAGCAGAATTTTCCAACACACCAAAAACCATCATCGTAAACGGTGAAACTCTTTCTATCGCCGAACTTACCTTTCCCACAATAACAGTCAAACCGGAGTGGCAAATAACCGGCCATTTAGATACATCGCTCGACGTGGATGACGATGACAAAAGCACTGAAAAGTTACACTTGAATACTGATATAACATTCGAGTCAAAAACCTGGCGACACAATGTAAAAAGCGAGATAAAACACGAGGAAGAAGACTCAAAGAAAACTGAAGACAATGCTGAAATCACCTATGCGCTTGATTATTTCATTAACACGCATTGGTTAGTACGCAACGAGAATTTTTATCATGAAGATAAACTCAATGACCAAAGTAAATATAAATACATTCAGCTCGGCCCAGGTTACCGATTGTGGGGCGAAGAAAAAGATAAACTGGATTTCATTACTTCCTACACGCGTTTGTGGCTGAATAATAAAAATATCAACCTGCAATTAGATGCATGGGCATTAGGCATAGATTATTCCCAGTTTTGGTTTAACGAAAAACTCGAAACCTATGCGAACTTTCGAATCCTCTATCCTAGCTGGAGCGCTGTTGATTATATTTCCAATTCAACCATTGGCTTGCGTTATTTATTAACTCGAAGAATCTATGTTTCTGCAAAATATGATATTGATGAAACCAAAACAATTGTCGGCCCCGAAAACGACCACAGTTACACCATAGGCGCTGGCATTAATTTTTAGGTTTAATCCTGATAGGTCCAATTGCCATTCTTATCTGTCACTAACCACAGTTGTGTGTACCAATAAAAGCGCCCGGGCTGTTTGCTAGCGGCTGTACAATTAAATTTAGTGCGGCCTTGCGGAAAAACCTGTTTAGACTGCACCCACAATTTCCCATCAATTACTTCCGTATTACTCGCACCTTCATTGGACGAAAAACAATTCACTTTGTTAAGCAATGAATTATCGCCAAGGGTTAATACCAAATAAGGTTTAGCACCTGCGCTTACTACTATATCGTCCAACTTGTGTTGTTTATCTGCGTAAAACTCCACGCGTTTAACTGGCATGGGTAAGGTATTTATTTTTTCAATAAAATCATTGAGCTCGGTGTAATTGCCACCGAAAGGAAAGCGCGGTAGAATTTGCAGATCTGTTTCCGTATCCAGCACGCCAGCTTGCTGAGTAAATGCAATGTAGTCCATCTTTTTCAGAATCTGTTTTACTTCAGCATTGTATTCACCAAAGGGATAGGCAAATATTTTCGGCGCACTGCCAATTTCTTTTTCGATTTTTTCTTGCGCCGCTGTAATTTCATCGGCAATGCGAGTACGCCATTGCGACAGGGTTTCGTTTTTATTTAAACGCACTACATGATTATGTTCAGTCGTATGATTCGCAATGGTCACACCATTTTTAGACATCTCACGCAATTGATCCCAGCTGACAAATAATTTGCCCGAGCCAACTGCTTTGGTATTCACAAAAAAAGTAAACGGCCAGCCCTGTTTTTTTAGAATCGGGTAAGCAGATGTGTAAACATCAGCGTAGGAATCATCAAAAGTAATGGCAATAGTTTTATCGGGAAGTGATTCACCGCGCTTTACTTTTTCAGTCAGCTCAATGAGCGGAACAATTTTATAATTATTTTTAGCGAGATAATCCATGTGCGCCACAAATCGTTCAGGACTAATGCTGGTCGATGCGGGCATAGTGTTACTAACATGATGATAAATTAATACGGTTGCGGCTCGTGCGGGTAAGGCGCAACAAAAAAAAAGACCAATAAACGTTAGTAAATTTCTCATCCTTGTTGAATTCAAAATCTTAATCATCCAAATTTACAAAACGTAAACCCACACCTGAAGGCTCAACACGTACGACTTCCATTTCCAAAATTGGAGCGTCGTCCATCAACCCTTGTACTTGCCCGGTAACATGAGTTCCTATGGGCGGCACTAGATCCGCATCCAACACAACAAATACACCGCCATCAGAAATATCGCGGGTTTTTACGATAATCTCGCCCAAACTTGCATTGCTGATTTTAATTCGACAAGCCAGAGCCGTGCGAATATGGCGACGTTTATCATTTGAACTCATGGTGATTCCTTTATAAGTAATTTTAAAAATTTATTATTTTCTCGCTTCTCGTTCCCCAGCTGGACGCGCAAGCTCTGGCTTGGAGCGCCCGGCTAGGGAACGAGGCAAAAACCGCGGCCGAGGGCCATCGTTTTTTATTTATCAGTAACTTCTACCGAATCTACTTTTTGGAAACCACGCGGCAACTTATTACCACGGCGACCACGTTCACCTTTGTAATGTTCGAGGTCAGACATCTTCAATGTAATATGGCGTTTACCGGAATAAAGCGTAAGCATTTGCGTTGGGTTAATTACACTCACCGACACCACAAACTCTTCATGGGTTTGCGCGCGTGCCGATGGAATATTCATAATTTTATTACCCTTACCGCGCGCCAATTCTGGCAGCTCCGTAACCGGGAATACCAATAAACGGCCATCGTTACTTACTGCTGCCAACAACGCATGTTCAGGATTAGTCACAAATTGTGGCGGTAATACTTTGGCATTTTCTGGCAAAGTGAGCAGCGCTTTACCCGCCTTATTTTTACTTGCGAGATCGTCCAGTTTAGCTACGAAACCATAACCGGCATCCGACGCTAACAACACGCGCTGATCATCCGCGCCCATCAAAGCGCCTTCAAAAGTTGCGCCGCTGGGTGGATTTATTTTTCCGGTTAATGGTTCGCCTTGACCACGTGCAGACGGCAAATTATGTGCAGGCAATGAATAGCTACGACCCGTTGAGTCGATCAAAATAACTTGTTGATTACTTTTGCCATGCAACGCAAATTTCAAACTGTCGCCCGCTTTGTAACTTAAACCTGCAGCATCAATATCGTGACCTTTTGCAGCGCGAATCCAACCTTTATCGGAAATCACTACAGTAACAGGGTCAACGCTCAACAATTCGGTTTCGCTAAAAGCTTGTGCCTCCAAACGAGCGACAATCGGCGAGCGGCGATCATCGCCAAATTGCTCAGCAACTTGTACTAATTCTTTGCGCACCAGATTTTTTAATTTCACGGCTGACTCAAGAATTTTTTGCAGACCATCGCGCTCTTTTTCCAACGCGGTTTTTTCTTCCAGAATTTTCATTTCTTCCAAACGCGCTAATTGGCGCAATTTGGTTTCCAGAATATATTCCGCTTGCATTTCAACTAAATTGAAACGCTCCATTAATACAGGTTTTGGGTGCTCTTCTTCGCGAATGATACGAATCACTTCATCCACATTTAAAAACACTACCATCAAGGCCGCTAAACGTAGCAAGCGCTCTTCTACTTTTTCCAAACGATATTGCAAACGGCGACGTGTAGTCACAGTACGGAAGTTCAGCCACTCGCTCAAAATTTTAAC
Source organism: Gammaproteobacteria bacterium (assembly GCA_004172865.1). Classification (GTDB taxonomy): domain Bacteria; phylum Pseudomonadota; class Gammaproteobacteria; order Pseudomonadales; family Cellvibrionaceae; genus Cellvibrio. The sequence continues at coordinate 285,952 of SEBV01000002.1, forward strand.
GAGTGATTTTACCGCCGGGCGACCGTCAATACCGATCATGTTCATGTTGACGCGGTAAGTGCGTTCCAATTCAGTGGTTGCAAATAAATGCTGCATCACTTGCTCAAGATCAACACGATTTGAGCGCGGAATAATAATTAGACGCGTTGGATTTTCGTGATCAGATTCATCGCGCAAATCCGCAACCATCGGCAATTTTTTTGCCTGCATTTGCGCGGCAATTTGCTCCATGATTTTTGCACCGCTAACCTGATGCGGCAATGCGGTAACAATAATATCGCCGGACTCTTCATCTTTTTGCCAGACCGCACGCATGCGCACACTGCCGCGTCCGGTTTCGTACATTTTAATTAAGTCTTCGCGCGACGAAATAATTTCCGCTTCGGTCGGCATGTCTGGGCCGAGAATGTGTTGGCATAAATCGCTGACGCTGGCTTGCGGGTTATCAATTAAATGCAAAAGCGCATTGACCACTTCACGTAAATTGTGCGGCGGAATATCGGTCGCCATACCTACTGCAATGCCCGTGGTTCCGTTTAACAATACGTTGGGAACACGTGCAGGTAAAACAGCTGGCTCTTCTAACGTACCGTCGAAGTTTGGTTGCCAATCCACAGTGCCCTGGCCCAATTCCTCCAACAAGACTTCGCTGTATTTTGTTAAACGCGATTCGGTGTAACGCATGGCCGCAAATGATTTTGGATCATCCGGCGAACCCCAGTTTCCCTGGCCATCCACAAGTGTGTAGCGATAAGAAAATGGCTGCGCCATTAACACCATGGCTTCGTAAGAAGCCGAGTCGCCGTGCGGGTGAAATTTACCAATAACATCACCGACAGTACGCGCAGATTTTTTAAATTTGGCGGTGGACTTTAAACCTAACTCGCTCATTGCATAGACAATGCGGCGCTGAACCGGTTTTAAACCGTCGCCGATATGTGGCAAGGCGCGATCCAAAATCACGTACATGGAGTAGTCGAGATAGGCTTTTTCGCTGAAATCTTTTAACGCGATGCGTTCGTCAGCATCGGGAAGGGTGATCAAATCACTCATTGAATATCCTGATAGTTACTAAACAAAAGTTACTGGAAAGTAGATTATTAATTATGGCGTTTCACGTTATGGCGCTTTCAGGTTAGAGAGGCCGCCCAGCGGCAGTGCGCCGGTTTTATCCACATGCATGGACGGCAACCAGGCGCTGAAATCTATAACGGCACCGAAATTATAATTCACTTTTTCGCCAACGCCATTGCGACTGAAATGCTCGATGAGGCGCACGGCCTGGATAATATCTACCGAGACTTCCAGCGTTACTGGCGTATCCTGCATGCCTTTGAGCACGGGAACCTGATCGCTGGCGCCGGTCAATAGCTTAATTTTTTCGATATCGACCGTGTAATTAATACTGCGCACGCTTAAGTCCTGGCGGTTGGGATTAAAAATATTTAGGTCGATAGCGATATGGCGCTGTAAAATGCTTTGGTTGGGGAGCATACGCAATCCGGCGAGCTTTACATCGGGCTTTTTCAAGTTTGGATTGAGGGCGCCGCAACCGACCATAAGTATGAGGCACAGACCCAGACTACATATTTTAATAAGCTTGTTCATAGATTACCCGTGCGACTTTAATAATAAGAAATGTGACCTAAGCTCTCGCTCCGCAGCCCTCCCTGTGGTGTAATCCGCGCCCTGATAAGTGCAGGGAAGCGGGTTAACGCAATGGATCACCCGACTACGATGAATTAACTATGCCGTACCCCAAACTAAAATCAGACGACATATTCGGCAGCAGGGAAATTAGCTTCACGAATCGCAAAGATTCTATACATCCGCAGTTGATGCGCTTATGTATGGATTTTGAATTGGTTGTACTGCAAGTACAGCGCCGCTCGTTCAGCCATATCTCAAAACGCTTCTTGCCTACCAGCACCGCGTTTTTGTTGTCCAATCAGGATTATCGCAACACCGGCCTAGTCTTTTCGCCCTGGTGCGACACCATGATGGATTTGGAGATATTTGCCAAAAAGAACCATATCGATATTCTGCATGACCACATTTTTGGCGATATCAACCAAAACGACTTACGTTAGTCCTTTAATTCCTGATCAAATTCCTCAAGCAAATCTATCGGCTCAATCTCTGTACCATCCAAATCTGCATTCCAATTGATCCCAACCAAGACCACATCTTCATGCATGCCCGTTAGCCAATCGTCCAGAAACTCTTCCAGCTCAATAGCGACGGCTTTGTAGTCTTTCCAGTCATCTTTACAGTGAACTTGCGCAAATTCCTCTTGCGACCAAAAAGGCATGACATCGGTATTTTCATATTGTTCGGAGCCGCACAATGCCCATCCATCTGGCCCTTCCAAACTCCACACGCAACCGCTCTCAAGAGCTTCAACAACAAAACGGTCGAAGTTTTCAGAATCACTTTCACTTAATGGTTCAGTCATGAGGGTATCTCCAGTGGCAAAACATAAATAGGTAAAACATAAAGAGGGGTAAAATTTAAAACATCAGCTGCATACCGTGCGTCTTGAGCCAGCTGCGATGTTTTTTGTAATCAGGACAAAGCCGCGCAACCACCGACCAAAACGCAGGACTGTGGTTGTGATGCATCAGGTGACTAACTTCGTGGGCGACAAGATAATCGACTACAGGCTCAGGGGCTAGCATAATCTGCCAGTTATATTGGATTGCGCCGTGCGCGGTGCAATGACCCCATTTTGAACGGGTAGCCTTGAGCGTAATACCGGTATGCCTAACACCCAATTGCGCCGCCGCTATATCCGTTTTGGATTGTAACAATGCGAGCGCCTGCTCCTGATACCACTGACTCACTAAACGTTTAGTTTGTACTTCCGGTGCTGCTCGCCCGCGCGATGACAATATGACCAACAGCTTATTACCGTAGCGAACCACATCTGCTGTCGGTTGCTTGTGAACGATCAACGTCAGCGGCTCGCCGAGATAAGGAATACTGCTGCGATCCGCAAACGTGTATTGCGGTAGCTCAAATATTTGTTGTTCCTGCTGCGCTAATTTTTGTTGAACCCAGAGCGATTTTTCGCGCACAAATTTTTCAATATCCGTTTTGGCAACAAAATAAGGCGCACGCACAACAACTTGAGCTTTCGCAATTTCGATACTGATACTGCGTCGACGTGCCGAGCGCACCAACTCAAATGCGAAAGGCAACGACGGTATCGAATTTTTTAAAAAAGATAAGGGCATAAATGCATGAACACAAATGAATTCAGGTGACATTATGCCCGCTGAGAGGATGAACGGCTACTGCATAGAAACACGATGATATAAATAGCCACAATAAGGTGAATCCAAATCACAGACCTCAAGAATTAAATATAAATCCTGCGGCACGCGCTTAATCAATTCGGCGATATCCGTTGGGTGCCGAGCGTTGCTGCACGATAAATAAAAATCCGACGTATATTCGCAAATTGAATTCCCGCCCTGATCGCAAGCAAGACCAATTCCACACACATCGGAATACACTAAAATTGAATTATTAACATTCGCGGTTGAGTTAATGCGAATATTTACGCGGTAATCTTCCAAACTGTTTACTCGCCAAAACACATCGAACAAACCATTATAAATATAGGGATCAATTGTTAATGGCTGATTGGACGTTGCGGTATCTACACCATAACTATCAACAACATCAAAACGCACTAAACTGGGAGCAGGATTAAAGGAATGATCAGCTTCTTCACCACCGCAAGCTGTTAATAAAAAGCAGACGAGCAACACAAAATATTTATTGTTCACCGCAAACCTCCTTAAGGTCTAACGGCTTTATGCTAGATTTTTTACAATGAATTAGAACTGAACATAACTGCTACGTAAAAATTAAATTACACTCAAAAAAAACCCCTCCTCATCCGCTGAGCAGGGGTCAGAAAAACGTTAACATTGTCCGTACACTAACTTGCCATTAGCGACACATCTACTAAGCGGTGGAAAGAAAAATATCCTTACACTCCCTGTGACGCATAATCCCAAAAAAATATCTAATGACGCCATTTCGCAGAGGGCGATAAATTCATGCTGCCATCTTCTTCCAAAATAGCAAATTTGGCTTGCGCAGAATTTTTAACAACCACCACTGGTGGCACAAATAAAGGACGACGAATAAATGCCAATTCCCACCCAAATTCTCCAAACTGTTCAAAGCAATACGCTGAACTTCGCTGAGATAATAATAAACATCAAGCGGCAGGGCTGAGCGTGAACCGCGCACATCCTCTTTGGGCGATTGCACAGCTTCATCGAATATTGCATCAAAATCAGCATTCAAATTACGGATGGTATCTAGCATAACTTCTCCTTGGCATCAAAATAACTAAAAGATTTTAACTTATTCAAATCGTAGAGATAGTCTTGTCGGTGTACTTAACTTTGTCAAAAACCGAGTTGGAATATGAAAGGATTCTGAAAGAGCAGTAAATCATATCTAACTGTAATCATTAAAAATGATCGTTTTATCAGAACTAAAATGAGGCACGCTAAAATATTTTGAGAACCTATGGTATATTTCGGTGCGCAATCCATTAAGCATAGTTTTTGTTATTCGCTATGCCACGCACACAAGATGTGCATGCTAAAGAACAAGATGGATGCAGCCTCGGCAAGGTTATCGTTCAATAAAAATTAGACCCAATAACACAGAGCCATTACCATGAAAAAAACGATTTTCCTTTCTCTTTGGATGTTAACTCTCGGTTTCGCCACGTCGGCTATGGCTGAAAATGATTCCAAAACAATCCAAAAAATTGAAGCCCGCGTTGAGCAATTACGCACCGCCATGATTGATGCTGATGCAAAAAAGCTAAAAGAAGTTACCGCAACCGAACTCAATTATGGTCACTCAGGCGGTCATGTTGAAAACCAGGCAGAATTTATTGAAAAAATTGTGAGCGGAAAATCCGATTTTGTCACCATTGAACTCAAGGACCAGAAGATACAAATTGTTAAAGACACCGCAATTGTTCGCCATACATTGATCGCCACTACTAACGACCAAGGCAAGCCTGGTAATGTTGATATTGGTGTGTTGTTAATTTGGCAAAAGCAAAATGGCCAATGGAATTTGCTGGCAAGACAAGCATTCAAAACTCATTAAAATTATCGATCTATTTAAATCTCTCCAAAAAACCCGCTTATCAGCGGGTTTGTCGAATCACCTTATTACTAATCGCAAAGTCTAAAGAGTCTGCATACTGCAATGCTAACGTCATGGCGGTATCGTATTCGTTTTGTGTGCAGCTATCTCCTGCACTAGATAGACATGGATAAAAATATTCCAAGCGATTTAAATTATTAAAATCTTTAACTACACAGAGCGTAGAATTTCTTAAACAATCGAAACGCTCACCTTCACCGACGGCAAATGAAATTTTTCGCCACGCCAACGACTCGATACGATCACCTTCGTTTCGTGAGTTTGCAAATAACTGGCTCAAATCATTGGCTGCTAACTTGAGGCCACCTTTAAATGCACGTATATAAAATTCCCGGGCTTCATCCATACCGGCAACTCGCTTGTTGAAATTTTGCTCATAAGAATATGTGCCCGCATCCGTAATTGAACGCACTTTATTTTTGACCACATGTTCTGCATAGATATAAGCTGCATAAGGATCGCCATCCAAGGCTTTAGCTTTAAAAGCTGCGACCGAACCTTTTCGATAATCGAAGCTGGAATCTCGTTTTGGATCTGGCAAATAAATCTTGGGGATAATTGCATTATCCAACTGATTTAAAAAATTAACAATTTCCGGCAAGGCTTCAACACGTGCACCCGATAAGCTAATTTTGCTTAATGCTGAAGATGCAAATGAAGACGACGACACATTGTCAGATGAACTAGCGACACTTGCTAGTAATGATGAGCCTGGTTCGTTAGCCATCAATTGATTATTAATAGACGAGGAGGCTGTAGATCTAGGCGCTACAAAACTAACGGCTACCTTTTCAGCAGATGTGAAATAATGTGCAGCTGCAATAATGAATACAGCCACCAAAAGTATAATTATCCATTTTAACTTCATGCCGTCTCCTTCCTGAAAAATTATTGGCCATAAACAATTTTTGGGCGACGCAATTGCTTAATACCCAACCAGAACGTGAAGAAGGTTATGCCAATCGCCACCAACCAAAACTTTATCAACGTCAAACCGACCAGCGTTCCTTTAAATGATTTTGCAAAAATCGATAAACTTAATTGCAAACCAACAGCAAAGAAAACTACCGGTAACAACGCGCAAAATATATTAAATAAATCGACGTAGTTTACATCTACACGCAAACCCAATTGGTTAAAAGGCAAGAATCGAAACGCTATAGCGAGCAGGACAAGCTGCATGATTAAGATGGCAACTGTTAATAAAACTGACGTCAGCCACTTACCTGAAAAAATGGCAAAGGTGGATGCCGGCGTAATTAAAAGTGATTCAAGCGAGCGGCGCTCGCGCTCACCGGCAGTCATATCCGCCGAAAATCCAACGCTACCAATAAAAGCTGCCATTAATAATGTTAGTGGCACACTCGCCAATAAATACACACTCATCTTTTGTTCATCAGCAATATTATCTTCGCGAAGCGTTATTGGGCTGCCTACATCCGGTGCTACACCTCGCGCCATTAAGTTAACTGCACCAACGCGACTGCTCCACATATAAAATTGCGAACGCACAAACCCGATGCTGGACGATAATTTTTGATTAGCTCCATCGTAAATCAACCACACAGGAGCGGATTCGCCTTTGCTGCGCTTTTCTTTGGCTTCATCGGGGATTATCAGTGCAAAATCAATTTTTTTATCTTTTATTTGTTGATAGGCACCCGATTCAATCGTTTTAATAACGGCGCCCTGCTCACGCAACCAGGCGACTAACTCCGGTAAATTTTGTTCACCCTCCACGTACACAGGAATGGAACTCACACCGGCGACTTTTTTATCGTTCACCATGCTAATAGAAAAGAAAACCAGGCCAACAAAAATAGCAACAAAGTAAACTGGCGGCAGAAAAGCCAAGCGTAAGGTGCGTCTATCGCGAAAAGCGTCTTTTAATTCTTTACGAAAAATCGCAAGCGAAATTTTAAAGGTATTTTTATTGAACATCGCTAGCGCCCTCTTCAACATATTGCGAGAGATTTATAAATGCATCCTCTAGCGTGAGCGTACCTGCTAGCGAAATAATATCCGCCACACTGCCATCAGCTACAATTTCACCACCTGAAATAATTAATATACGATCACATAAGCCACCAACCTCGTTCATCAAGTGGCTCGAAAATAAAACACAGCGGCCTTGGTCACGCAAACTCAATAGCATATTACGCACAGCGCGCGTTGTTACTACATCCAAACCATTGGTTGGTTCATCCAATAAAATATGTTGTGGCTGATGAATAATAGCCCGCGCCAACGCAGTCTTCATTCGCTCACCCAGCGAAAAACCTTCCGCACGTCGATGGGAAATATTTTCCATTTTTAACAAGCTAATTAAATCATTTGAATTTTTTGTAAGTTCAGACGATGACAATCCCTGCAACTCGCCGTAATAATGAATATTTTCAAGTGCAGTTAATCGCTTATACAAACCCGTGTCATCTGGCAATACGCCTAATTGCCTTCGCGCAATATCGGGATTTTTTTGTACATCAATACCATTAATCGAAATACTGCCGGAAGTGGGAACTTGTAAACCGTAAATCAAGCGCAAGAGTGTAGATTTACCAGCGCCATTAACACCAAGCAATCCAGTAATTTCACCATCGCGCAACTCAAATGAAATATTTTTTAGCGCGTTTATTACGCCGGTTTTTTTATTCCCGAAAGTTTTACTGATATTTTCAATGCGAATCATGAGCTACTCCTTCTTCGCCATTTTTCGAATCAGCATTTTTTGATTCATCATCAATTTTTGTTTTATCAATCGCCGAGGGAGGAATGTGAATGGCTAAAGGTTGAATATTGCTCGCGCACTTCGTGTCCAGAGTTTTGCCGTCGCCTTTTGCAATAAACGCTGCAATTAATTGGGAAATGCAGCCTTCAGTCGTAATAATATGATGTCCACCAGGTGCAGTGACTTGTGTGGCATTCGGTAAATTTTTAGCGACCGAATCGCTCCAATGTGGCGGAGTAACAGGATCGATAGCGCCGGACAGCATAAGTACGGGCAAATCGCTTTTTACAGGCTCCCAATAGTCCTTAGGCAATTTTGCGTGCGGAAACTGCTCACAAATTTCTGAATATTGCTGCACCATTTTTGAATTTAAAAATGTATTGGAATCCGCTGGATTTTTATCCTTATAAATCGGGTAATCTTCATTACAGGCTATGGCATAGTGCATACCATAACTTATTCCTGCCATATCGCTTTTTTGCTTTGCCAAATAAATAAGCGATGCAAATAATTCATAGTTGCCCGCCTCAGCTTCACTAATTACTTGCGGAAGCAAAGAAGATACGTCGCGACTATAAAGCGCTAAACGTACTACCGCAGAAAAATCCTGCGCCGCCAAATTTACAGTAACTTTTTCCTGAGTACGCGGATGTGGAATTTTTATTACCTCAGATTTTTGTAATAATTTATTCGAAATCTTTTGCGCCTTTTGCACTACGTCGCCGTAATGCGAAACACAAGCAGGCGTTTCAGCACATTGTTTATTGATTGCTTGCAAGGCCGCGAATCCATCGGCCTCCATAGACCATGGCAACGCTATGGCCACGGGAGCAACACCGTCCAACACACTTGTACGTGTATGCGCCGGGTAGCGACGCAAATATTCCAACACCACGCGCGAACCGTAGGAGCCGCCCCATAAATTAATTTTCTCATAGCCCAGCTCGGCGCGTACCAAATCCAAATCAGTAACCGCATAATTAGTCGTATAAAAAGCTGCGTGATCTTTAATTTTTTCAATACATTTTTTTACCGCTTCTCGCCCGCGCTCTTTTTGCTCAGCTTCCGACAAAGGTGCTTCAGGTTCATCTTCGAGATCGCAATCCAACGGATTGGATTTTCCTGTACCGCGCTGATCAACAAAAACAATATCGCGATTTTTACGCACATCATTAAAAATACTGTGGATAGATTCTGCTACCACCACCGCGGATTGACCTGGCCCGCCTGCAACAATAAAAAGTGGATCTTTCTCTGGAGCAGGATTAACAGCGGGAATGCGCAGTATATTTAAAGCAATCATCGCGCTACCTGGATCTTGCGGATTTTCTTTAACTTCAAATTTTCCACATTGTGCATTTTGCTCAACAGGTGCTTTACCTGTTTTAGAAAAATCCGGGCATTTATTTAGCCACGCGATATTTTTACCCTGATCGTTATGGGTTCGATTGCACCCCGCCAAGGTGACCACAATAAAAATAATGGCAATTTTATATAGGCGCATTTGACACTCCGTACTCTGCATTATTTTTAAACTCTATAAATTTATTGGTCTGCCAGAAATTTTTTAAGTTCTTTTATCAACAAATCATCTGAAATTTCTAACTGACGAGCTGCCATAGCGAGACCTTCAAACTGTGGCCGCAAATGCGTCAACCGCGACTCTTTAGTTTTAGACTGTAAATTTTCCGCCGCAACCTGCATGGGTTTGCCGCGCTGCCGCACCAAAAGCCCTTCAGTTTCCAACATGGAATAAGCTTTGGAAATTGTCATTGGATTAACCGCATGTGCATGCGCAAGCTCGCGCACAGATGGCAGCTCATCACCTGTTTTTAATTGCCCTCCAGCAATCATTCGACGCACCTGATCAACAAGCTGGCGGTATATGGGAATACCGGATTGGGGGTTCAATATAAACATTAGATTGCCACCCTAACAAGATCAACTTGTTGCCATAAGCGTTTTGCATATTGGCGCATAACCAATATCACAGCTAGAGATGCCAATATAATTATTAAGATGTAGATAAGGTAATCTGAAATATGACCAAAAAAATTCAAACCTAAAAAACACGCGCCCAAAATCAGCATCATTGCTATTCCATTAATCCAATTAAAGACTTTGCTATTCCCACGCCACTTTGCATAAATAATAAATGCCATATACAAAGTAAAAGGAGTAATAAACAAGGACACTAGCACGTAGAACACAATATTTTCCAACGGCAGGTAGTTAGGAATAAAAAATGAAATTACCAAAATTATAGATGTGATAGCTATGAGATTTTTTAAGTAGAACACAGCGACTTTGCGCTCAACGGCATTGAAAAGCTGCATTCTTTCGAGCGAAAAATACAACCAATATTTATTGATATTTTTGAAAACAGCAAGCGAATAGTTGTAGCCCACTTGAATAACCTGGATGCCGATTCCTATTTTTACACCAATCATCAATCCAGTACTAAAATCATGGGGAGACAACATAAACATAAGCGCAAAAACGGATCCTGTGACAACGAGAGTTATTAGGAACATTCTGACCTGATAAAAACTATTACCAAATTGTCCAAATAAGATACCTGATTCCAGATTTTGCGGAACTGCTCCGCGAGAATAAAGTCCCCAACAAAACGACAAATTCTGCTTATTTAATTCACTGGGATTCATGACAATTAAATTTTTATGATATTTTTTGGGATGCCAACTAAACCACCATCCTAAAAATGTAGCCCATAAGCAAACCAATATTACAGCTAATACACTACTAGACATCAACTTTAATTGTGGTACCAAATACCAGCCTAAAGCGGGTAATACAAAAAAATAGAAAAACTGCATTGAACCCAAACGCACAAAAAAAAGAATCACCATAAAGCTGGCGATCAACATAATTGCCACAATAAGAGAGGGATGCATTGCATGTTCGCGTTTGATGCCGAACACTAATATGCAGCAAGCAACTACCTGCAAAATTGAAAGTATGCAAACAAAAAGCACTGCCAGATAATGGCGAATATATGGCAATAACCCGTATTGGCGACTGGATATAAATGAAATTAACTGCGCGGGAAACATCAAAAGTACAACACCCACGTAAATACAAACGGAACCCGCTGCAAGCGTAATGCCCCCTACAACAAGAAATGGCTCCCAGCTTCCGTAGTCAACTATCTTGCCTGCAATAGCGATTACTGCACCAGGAATTCCTACAAATAAAATCAATCGCAATGCCCATAGCGAGAAAAAAAATAGTTTCGCTAGGAAACCCAAACGCAGTAATTTATTACGCATTATTCATCTCCAGAAAAATGTCTTCTAGAGATAAATATTCAACCTGGATCTCCGCTTGGTAGGCATTTTCTATTTGCGAGCCCATTTCATTTGTCCATTGCGAAAATGCAACGACAGCTTGATTACCTTGAACACGCTGACGAATAATATTAGGCAAATTAAAACTACCTGGCAGCGGCTTATTTGCACGAATAGTTATGCGTGCTACCGATTCTTTTAACTCATCAAGATCACCCTGATAAGCCAATATGCCATCACGCAGCATCCATACTTTATTGGCTATACGTTCCACATCAGAAATAATATGTGTTGAAAAAATAATTGCACGCTCCGCATCGGAAGCTAACTCAATCAATTGTTGTAAAAATTGACGACGAGCGATTGGGTCTAGGCTGGCAACTGGTTCATCCAGTATCAATAACTGTGGCTGATGAGCTATAGCCAATAAAATTGACAATTTTTGTTGCTGACCAACGCTCAATTTGGCAACGGTTTGCTTTAAAGGAATTTGCCACTCTTCTATAAATTTATCTACCAATTGCTGATTCCAATTCTGGCGAAAGCGCTGAAACAATTGAATTTGATCTCCAACACTAATATGGTTTATCAGTTCTGATTGCTGCGGAACAAAGCCAATATTTGCTTTAATTTCGGCATCGATTTTTGTGGCGCTCTTTCCCCATAGCGTCACTTCGCCGTGAGTGGGATAACTGAAACCCAAAAGCGTTTCGATAAGCGTAGTTTTACCTGCACCATTTTTTCCTAGCAAAGCAACAACATCGCCCGATTTAACTTGCGCAGTGATATTTTTTATAATCTTATTTCCGTCAATTTGACGCTGAAGATTATTTATATTGATAATAGTATTTTCCACGACTTCGACTCCTTTCTTTTCAGTTTATTTTGCTATTTGATAAGGTTTTACTTTGTAGCCCGATGCTTTCAATTGCGCCAGTAATCCATCGTTACCCGACAAATGTAAACTTCCCACTAATACCATTTCCACTTCCGGTGTTTTGAACATAGCTTCAATTTTTGGAAACCATTTTTGGTTGCGATCAATCACTAACGATTGATAAGCACCGGGAGTTTCTTTACGCATTTTTTCACCTAGATCTTTATCAAGCGTATCGAGATCACCGGCTTTCCAGGCCGCGATCATTTTTTCCAGATCGTCGCCGATATGCTCTGCGTCACTAATAGTGCTAGTGATAATTTTATTGGGGTCTTCCGCTGAGAAACTTTTCATATAGCCAATAACATCATCACTCGATTCCAGCTCGCCGAGAATTTTATTATCGGTGCGTGCGATTTGATCGTAGTAAGCATCTATGCCATCGCCCACTCCCATTTTTTTTGTTTCAGCAATAGTGATTAGGATGCTAACCATTGCTGGATTGAACATCATAGTTTGGCTTAACGGATATTGGTTTTTAACGGAAAAAACTTGCAGCGCGGCCCAGGTATCCGCATCCAATACATCTTTTAACGTGGCGTTATTGGGCAACATCATGGCCTGTGCAAAACGTTGACTAAACTCTGGAGTTTTACTTTTTTGGATGTCGGTTTCGAAATAGATTTTTTGCGATTGCTTATAAGCCGCATCAAATTCAGCGGGTGGCGGAAAATCCTGGCTTCGTAATAGATGTACAGTACCAGCAAGGAATATTTTATTTTTACCTTTACTGATTTCATAGACAGTAGACGCTGCAAATAAATCATTACTAAACGCCAAAATACAAAACACAAAAGAAAGACGAGCAATAATACCCATGTAAACTCCTTAAATATAAACCCTGATATCAACCATATGTGTATTACTACACTAATACACAGCAAGCCATTTTGCAAATGCTTAACTGAAAAAATATGACTGCCAGTGCCGGAGACATCGGCTAAACTCGTTAAAAGCTGATGACAGCAAGCTCAGCTCACTTTTTTATTAGCGGGAAAGTCATGACAAACAAAGCAATTCTTTTATGGTTTACGGGATTATCAGGCGCAGGCAAATCCACTTTATCCAATTCAGTAAATGAGCAATTACGCCTTGATGGAATTCATACGATGCTGCTTGATGGCGATATTCTACGTAAAGGCCTATGTAAAGACCTTCAGTTTTCGCAAGCAGATCGCGCCGAAAATATTCGCCGCGCTGGCGAAGTCTCCAAATTATTTTTGGATGCCGGTGTTGTAACTTTGGCTGCATTCATGTCGCCCATGGAAAAAGACCGTGAGCTTGTAAAAGAGTTAGTTGGTGCAGATAGATTTATCGAAATTTATTGCAAATGTTCATTTGAAATTTGCGAATCCCGCGATGTAAAAGGTCTCTACAAAAAAGCGAGAACCGGAGAATTAAAGCACTTTGTAGGATTAGATGATCCATATCAGGAACCTGTAAATCCAACGCTGGAAATTGATACGGGTAAACTTAGTATTGATGCTTCGATAGCGTTAATAATCGATTTTTTAAAGGCAAAAAAAGTACTTTGCTAAACAATATAACTATGACGCATATCCAAATAAAGCAGCCTTAACATAACACCTAATAGTTAACTTTGAGCCTATCTATAATTTCTAAAAAGTAAAAGGAGAAGATAAAATGAAAAAAGCAGAATATGACGAATTAATTAAAATGCTAAAAGATCGCTTTACAAAAAATATGCAACGCCACAAAGGGATCAACTGGGAAAAGGTCGAACAAAAATTATTAGCTTCGCCCAAAAAACTCCAAGCTCTTAATGAAATGGAAAACACCAAGGGTGAACCCGACGTTATCGGTTATGACAAAAAGACCAATGAATTTATTTTCGTTGATTGCTCAGCCGAAAGCCCCGCTGGCCGCCGCAGTATTTGTTACGACCGCAAAGCACTTGACTCTCGCAAAGAAAATAAGCCTGGCGGCAATGCGATTGAAATGGCCACAGCTATTGGAATTGAATTGCTCACTGAACAAGAATATCGTGAGCTGCAAGAGCTTGGTGAATTTGATAAGAAAACATCCAGCTGGATAAAAACACCAGACAATGTAAGAGATCTTGGCGGCGCATTGTTTTGTGATCGCCGTTATAATCAGGTTTTCGTTTATCACAACGGCGCTGAATCTTATTATGCCGCCAGAGGTTTCCGCGGTAAGCTCATCGTTTAATTGCGAAAATTAATATGAAGAATTTTATTCGCGAAAATTTGGTAAAATGCCTAGTAGTTCTTATGACGTTATTTAGTTTTAATACCAATGCAGATGATTTGGCTGATAAGGTATTGATTGAAAAATCCAAAAATAAAATGACCCTATTTAAAAAGGGAAAAGAAATTGCGAATTACCACGTGGTTTTTGGCGGTAATCCTGTAGGGCATAAAGAGCAGGAAGGCGATCAACGTACACCTGAATGAAAATATGTTTTGGATTTTAAAAAGCCAAATAGCGCCTACTACAAAGCCATTCATATTTCCTACCCAAATGCGCAAGATGTTGCGCGAGCAAAATCAAAAGGGAAATCTGCCGGTGGTGATATTATGATTCACGGCCAGAAAAATGCTTTTGAAGCGCTTCAGACTCAAACTCAAAAATTTAATTGGACTATTGGCTGTATCGCATTGACTAATGAAGATATGGATTCATTCTGGAATAAAATCAAAACGCCAACCAATATTGAAATTCGACCTTAAGTACAAAAATATAAATTATATGCCTGACATAAGGGACTTATGGGAATAGCATTCATTATCACATTGACGTGAAAATACTTTCTTATCGGCCATTCATCACTAAAGGAGCTTTTATGTCTAAATTACAAAAATTTAAATACGCTACGCTTGTGTCTTGCACGTTAGCAATATCCAGCCTATGCGCAATGACCACACATGCCGCAGAAGGGAAAAATCTGAAAGTAGATTCGATTCCTTACACGCTGGAAACAGGCGCTCAAGCTGGTGAAGCAAAAATTATTAATAACATGCTCAGCCTTACTGCATTTAAAGGTTCTGATTTATTTGTAGGAACTGATGCGACCAAGCTTGCGGATACCGCGCTGAGAGTTTTGTTTCAACCTAAAGGCGATTTTATTTTTTCTGCAAAAGTTAACGCAGACTTTAAAGATCTTTATGATGGCGGCGCTTTGGTGATTTATAGCGATCCATCACATTGGGCAAAATTTTTATTTGAGACTGAAAAAATTGGTGAGTTTAAAGTAACCTCTACCGTTGCAAGACCTGAAAGTGATAATTCATCGCACGGTGTTGAAAAAAATAAGAGCGTTTACTTAAAAATTGCTCACACAAAAGATATGTATGTGTTTTATACCTCTGCAGATGGTGTTAAGTGGAACTACGCAAGACACTTTGGTTTAAAAAGTGCGACGCCCATTAAAATCGGTTTCAGTTCACAATCACCTATAGGTGAAAAATTTACTGCCACCTTTTCTGATATAAAATACCGAGAAGCTACTTTCAAAGATTTCTGGCAAGGCGAATAGCCTAGTGCCTGCGTTTAAAGGAAACTATTCGCAGGCGCTTTACGCTTAAAAATATTCTACGTCGACACCAGGTCTACTATTCGTGCAAATAAAGAGCATCGCTATGAATCGAGCCATTATTTTTCTGCTATTACTGGTTTCTATCGCAACGCAACAATGTGTTGCGCTCACGCCACCGCAATCGCCTGCAGATATTTATGGAACGCTGTTTGAGCGAGTGCAATTGCAAAAAGTATTTAGCGATGGCAAAACATTTGTAGATGCTATTCCAAAACGCAGCACGCAAGAAATTATGGCTGATTTCACTCGCGAAAACCCTGATACGCCTGATGCTTTGCGTCGTTTTGTTGCTGCTAATTTTGAAGTGCCGGGGAGTGCGTTTGCTGATGCCATCAATTCTACTCGCCCGTCGTTACGCGAGCATATTAATCAACTGTGGTCGCAACTTCAGCGCCCTGCCCTTAATGAAATTCCCGGGTCGTCGGCTTTAGGTTTGCCTGAATCATTTATTGTTCCTGGCGGACGTTTTCGTGAAGTCTATTATTGGGATACTTATTTCACCATGCTGGGCTTAACCGCAGATGGCAGAGATGATGTTGTAGATTCCATGCTCGCTAATTTTGAAAGTTTAATTACGCGCTACGGGCATATTCCTAACGGCACACGAAGTTATTATTTAAGCCGTTCACAACCGCCCTTTTTTGCATTGATGATCCAGCTTTCAAAAACTACAGATAAAGCGGTACAGAAAAAGTATTTAATCGCGCTGAAAACTGAACACGATTATTGGATGAAGGGAAAGAATTGCATTAGCGCAATGGTTATTGCGTGCGAACGTGTTGTTAAAATGAATGATGGAAGTTTTTTAAATCGTTACTGGGATGATCGCAATACACCACGCGATGAATCTTATGCAGAAGATGTTGCTACTGCAAAATTATCCAATCGTCCAATTACTGAAACTTTCCGACATTTACGTGCAGGCGCAGAAAGCGGTTGGGATTTTAGTTCGCGCTGGTTAACTAACCCAAATCAAATTCAAACCATTCACACGACGGATATAGTGCCCGTCGATTTAAATAGCTTGCTATGGGCACAGGAAAAGGAAATTTCACGTTTATGTAAATTGCTAAACGATAAATCCTGCACCAATGATTTTAATCGCCAGGCAATAAAACGCGCGAAAGCAATTCGTAACTATTTATGGATCGCAAAAGAGAAGCGTTTTGGAGATTACGATTTTCTCAATAAAAAACCCACCAACATTCTATCCGCCGCAACTTTGTATCCCTTATTTGTTGGGCTCGCTAATAAAAACGAAGCGAATGCTGTTGCCGAGACAACACAACGATCGCTTATCGCCAGCGGTGGATTGCGCACGACACAACTTACTACCGGCCAACAATGGGACAGTCCCAATGGTTGGGCGCCATTGCAATGGGTTGCGGTTAGTGGCTTGACGCAATACGGCAAACAAAAAGCAGCAAAAGATATAGCAACGCGTTGGTTGCAAACGGTTAACGAAACCTATCGCGAAACCGGAAAGCTTTTAGAAAAATATGATGTTGAAGAACGCCGCCCTGGTGGCGGTGGCGAATATCCATTGCAAGATGGCTTCGGTTGGACCAACGGCGTTACTCGCGCGTTGATTGAGCAATTTCCTGATTTAGATCCTGACGCGAAAAAGTAATCATTCGAGAAAAAGCTAAATCATACGACCTCGATATTTGTGATTATCGAATTCTATTAAATAAAAAATCGAAACCCTATAAAAATGATATTTGTCACAAGATGCAAGGGCTTACAAAAATTAACAATCTTGATAAGTCCACTGGATGTCGCCTCTACCAATCTTTTAACCTGCATTCGCTTCTAACTCTTTTTACTTTCTGTAAGTTTTGGAATAAAAAATACAAATTCCCTTGCGGTATTTATATTCGCATTTTCGGTTAATTGCACCTCGCAAGAATTTTTTAATTTCACTGCTATACTCGTTTTACTTGAATTTAACGAGACTCGGACGTATGGCAAAGGCAACAAAACTAAGCCTGGGATGTTTAGGCTTAATTAAGCCGGAAGTAGACCTTATTCGCACCATATTACGAATGAGCAGCAGGCTCGATGACAATTGGGCACTTGTTGAGAGCGGCGAATGCGATGCTATTTTAATTTATAACCCTGACAAAAATTACGAACCCTTCCAACTCAAACCAACCACTAAGCTAATTCATATTAAAAGACGCGGTGAGTCAGCGTCCGGTTATGTTTTTTTTAAGCCATTCAGAGCTGATGAACTTATCGATACTTTGATTGCTATCGCCTCTAGTTCTGATGAAATTGCACCACCAGTTGCACAAAGTGAAGAACCACAAGTCACTTACAAATTAAAAAAGTGGCCCTCCGCAGACCTACTGCAGCAGGATAAACATTATATGTTACTCGCCGTGCATTTAAGTAGAAGCGCAAAAACATTACAGGATTTAATTAAACTTTCTGGACGCCCGGAAATATATTGCGATCATTTTTTGAATTTTCTTAAATCAAAAGATTTACTGGAAATAAATTTTAATCGCATCGATGTTCAGACTACGAGTAATGTCGCTAAAGAACAAAAACAAAACTTTTTCTCCATGCTCCGCAAACGGCTTGGTCTACTCTAACAATAATAAAGTGATTCTATGATTGAATATAAACTCGTTTTTACCGGAACAACTGGTGCAGGAAAAACCACCGCGATTAGCGCTATTAGTGAGACGGCTCCTATCAGTACTGATGTTGCTAACTCAGATACAGGATTTCAAAAATCCCACACCACCGTGGGATTGGACTTTGGACAAATCACGCTGGCAAATGGCGACCGGTTGCGCTTATTCGGCACGCCAGGCCAATCGCGTTTTGATTTCATGTGGAAGATTCTTGTCAAAGATGCGTTTGGATTAATAATTCTTATTGATAATTCCAGGCCAGATCCGTTAGCTGACCTAGACTTGTATCTCAAAGGCTTTTCGGAAGAAATTTATACAACACCTTGTGTGATTGGTATTGGCCGTAGTGAATCTCACCCAACTCCGTCTCTGGATGATTTTTCCGACAAATTATGTGAGTACCAATTAACCTTACCAATTTTACCGGTCGATGTACGTCTAGCAGATGATGTGATAATGCTTATAGACGTGTTAATGGCCCAAGCTGAAAGTGATTTGAAATAATTTATGACTATCCCGGATTATGTAAAAAATGCTGCACAACAGGAATGTGATAATTTTTTGGCAGAACAAACAGGTGCGCTCGCAGCGGTAATTTCGAGTGCCGATGGTTTTGATGTTGCAAGCGCCGTTACAAAGTCTTTAGACCCTGCGAGGATTGCAGCTATGGCGAGTTCAATTGCAGCAATTGGTTCTGTGGTATCGCAAGAAACGCAATTAGGTATCAGCAAAAGTGTCACAGTGAATACTGAAGATGGTGTGGTTTACATCGCGTACATAGAGCTTCAAGGTGTGACCTATATTTTAAATATCATTGCAAATAGTTCGGCGATTCTCGCGCAAATTATTTACAACTGCAGTGAGATCAGAAAAAGGTTGAAAGTACTTTGAATTTTCAACTTGTTAAAGAAGAGCTGGATCTGGTTGCAAAAACATCCGGGGTTATTGCTTGTGCATTGGTTGAGGCCGATACCGGCATGATTTATTTATCAACTTCAAAAAGTATTAAGTTTGAAGTTATCGCTGAAGGTGCACGTGACTATTGGTCACTGCATAATAAAAACGGAAATATATTTGATGAAATGGGTACGCTGAATAGCATTTTGATCCAACATTCAAAGGGACTTCTAACCATACAACCCTGTGGTGAAAAAACAATTTTGATCACACTTGCCAAGTTAAAGAAAATGGATTGGAAAGCATGGCCAAAAGTCATTCAACCGCTACGAGAATTGATTGATGATTCTCAATAGAAAAAGACGTTATTTTACAATTTACAATGTAGATAGTTATTTTTTATTAAATTAAAGGTGTAATTTTATGGCAACAATTAAACAGAGTTTGGATGAGCTTTTGGTATTGGATGGTGCTCAGTGTGCTGCGATTGTGGATTCATCAAGCGGTATGATGCTTGGTAGTGCTGGTACCGGTGTTGATCTTGAAGTTGCCGCGGCAGGTAATACCGAAGTAGTAAGATCGAAACTGAAAACCATGCGCTCTTTGGGATTAAATGATGTTATCGAAGATATTTTGATTACACTCGGCAAACAATATCATTTGATTCGTCCGCTATCTCGCAAAGAAGGCGTATTTATTTATTTCGTATTGGATAAATCTAAAGCGAATCTTGCTTTAGCTCGCCGCAAGTTGCAGGATGTTGAAAAAGATGTGAGCTTTTAATTCACATAAATCTGCAATAATTTTTGTTTAAGCCAGCGACTAAAAAACGCTGGCTTTTTCATACCTTTTGAAAAAGATACTTAGAGTAATGACGATACCGTTTTGGAAACATTTAAAGCTCCGTCATGTATTTCCGAAATAACGGAAGACACCTGCGTAATTTGACGATTGCTTAATTCAGCGCTGGTTTTCACTATGTTCATATGCTCGGTAACCGTTACGGTTAAATTTTCATTAGCTTTTACGACTTGCTCAATTTCAATCGTGGATTTGCTGGTTCTGCCAGCGAGTTGGCGCACTTCATCGGCAACCACGGCAAAACCACGTCCTTGATCGCCAGCGCGCGCCGCTTCAATAGCAGCATTTAAGGCCAGCAAATTTGTTTGGTCTGCAATGCCGCGAATGGTTGAAACGATGGATGAAATATTTTTTGATTGTTCATTCAGCCGCGAAAGCAGCTCATTAGTCTGCGCAACCTGATCAACAATAGTGTTGGAAACTACTACGGTTTTTTGCAATAACTCGGCACCAGTCTGTGCGATTTGCACCGTCTCTTCAGCGGTCGAGAAAGACATTTCTGCCGCTTGGTTAACCGCGTGATTGCGTTGCATGCGCTCAGTAATATCGCTGGCAAATTTAATCACTTTAATTACTTTTCCCGAGCTATCCATAATCGGATTATAGGACGCTTCAAGCCAAACACTTTTACCACTTGCAGTCTTGCGCTCAAACTGACCTGAACTAAATCTGCCACGCGCGAGTTGCTGCCAAAAATCTGGATTCTCTTTGTTAAAAAGATCCGTACAAAAAATTCGGTGATGCTTACCTTGAACGTCCGCAAGGCGATAACCCACCACATCCAGAAAATTTTTATTTGCGGTAAGAATCTCACCGCTCGGTGTAAATTCAATTGTCGCCATGGAACGATCCAGCGCCTGGCTTATATTATGTAGCGCGTTAAATTTTTCTTGCGCCTCAGTGACATCGTAAGCAATTTTATAGATGTGAGTTAATTCATTATGCTCATTAATAACGGGAAAATAAGTCCCTTCCAACCAAACGACTTCACCGCTTTTCTTCTTGCGTAAAAATATGCCTTTGTGAGTTTGCCGATTTTTTAGTGAGCGCCAAAAATCCTGATATTCAGTTGAGGCTGCATAGTTAACATCACAGAAAATCCGATGCGACTTATTCGTAATTTCATCCGATTCATATCCCATAAACGACAAAAATGCCTGATTGGCAGATATGATATTTCCGTCTGGGCTAAACGAGATAGTAGCGACATTTCTCTCGATGGAATTGATTAAGGCGGATAAGAGTGCGGAGGAAGTTTGGGATTCAGTTAGTGCCTTTAACGTCTTGCGGTTTTGAAAAAACATGCGGATTGGTACCAAAAGGTTTAGGAAAAGCAGATCGCAGTTATTGACCGCGGGCGAATATATGTTGATTTTTACGCCAAGGTAATGAATCTAGATCGTTAAAAAGTGTAAATAATGAACACAAAAAAGCCCCGAGCTAGTCGGGGCTTTTTTGTGGGCATTCTTTTCAGAATAATCCCTTCTTAATTAATCTATCCTCGATTAATCAAGAGTCGACTCATCAGTAGTGATTGATGCTGGAGCAGCAGGTTTAGCGCTACCAGCTTCATCAGCCAAAGCTTCTTTGATAGAAAGCTTGATGCGGCCACGTTGGTCTACGTCCAGGCACTTAACTTTCACAACTTGACCTTCTTTCAGGTAATCAGCAACGCTGTTTACGCGCTCGTCGGCGATTTGGGAAATGTGTACCAAGCCGTCTTTACCGGGCAGGAAGTTTACGAATGCGCCGAAATCTACGATGCGTACCACAGTACCTTCATAAATTGCGCCGATTTCAGCTTCTGCAACAATGCCTTGGACGCGGAAAATTGCCGCTTGCAAAGCTTCGTTGTTGTCAGCGTAAATCTTAACGGTACCGTCATCATCGATATCGATAGAAGAGCCGGTTTCTTCGGTGATAGAACGGATAGTTGCGCCGCCTTTACCGATGATGTCGCGGATCTTGTCGGGATGAATCTTGATGGTTTCAAAGCGTGGTGCGTTCTCGCTAACAACTTTGCGTGAGGTCGCCAATACTTTGTTCATCTCGCCGAGAATGTGCAAACGCGCAGCCAGAGCTTGCTCAAGCGCGATTTCCATAATTTCTTCGGTGATGCCTTCGATTTTGATATCCATTTGCAGTGCAGTTACACCGCTAGTGGTACCCGCTACTTTGAAGTCCATGTCGCCGAGGTGATCTTCGTCGCCAAGGATGTCGGTAAGAACTGCAAAGCCATCAGCTTCTTTCACCAAGCCCATTGCGATACCAGCAACTGGAGCTTTCAGCGGAACGCCTGCATCCATCAATGCCAAGCTCGCACCACACACAGATGCCATTGAGCTTGAACCGTTAGATTCAGTAATTTCGCTCACTACACGCAAGGTGTACGGGAAATCTGACTCAGCAGGAAGAACTGCGGCAACACCGCGACGCGCCAAACGACCGTGACCGATTTCGCGACGACCTGTTGCGCCCATACGACCCGCTTCACCTACTGAGTAGGGAGGGAAGTTGTAGTGCAGCATGAATGCATCTTTTTTGGAACCTTCAAGGAAGTCGATGATTTGTGCATCGCGTGCGTTGCCCAAAGTCGCTACTACGAGCGCTTGAGTTTCACCGCGAGTGAACAAAGCAGAACCGTGGGCTTTGCCCAATACGCCAACTTCAACTTGAATTGGACGTACAGTTTTGTTGTCGCGACCATCGATACGTGGTTGACCGGCAACGATGTTTGCACGCACCAAACGGTATTCCAAAGTGCCGAAGGCCGCTTTGATATCGTCAGCAGAGAAGCCAGAAGTTTCGGTCGCCAATTCAGCAACAGCCTGGCTGCGCAACTCGCCTAAACGATCATAACGCTTGGCTTTGTCAGTAATGCGGTAAGCCATGCTGATTGAATCGCCAAAATCTTTCGCCAAGGCATCTTTCAATGCAACGTTTTCTACTGGAGCAGACCACTCCCAACGTGCTTTACCAGCATCGCGCGCTAACTCAGCAACGGCTTGTATGACGGCTTGCATTTCCTGGTGAGCGTAAAGTACAGCGCCCAACATAGTATCTTCTGGCAATTCTTTGGCTTCGGATTCAACCATCAATACTGCATCTTTGGTACCAGCAACCACCATGTCCAACTCAGAGGTTGCAAGTTGAGCAAAGCTTGGGTTGAGGATATAGCCTTCAGCTTGGGTGTAAGCAACGCGAGCTGCGCCAACTGGGCCATTGAATGGGATACCAGAAATAGCGAGTGCTGCTGAGGTGCCGATTAAAGCTGCGATATCTGGATCATGTTGCTTGTTGGTTGATACAACGGTACATACCACTTGTACTTCGTTCAGGAAGCCTTCTGGAAACAGTGGACGAATAGGACGGTCGATCAAACGTGATGTTAAGGTTTCTTTCTCGGAAGGACGTCCTTCACGCTTCAAATAGCCACCGGGAATACGGCCAGCGGCATAGCTTTTCTCTTGATAATGCACAGACAATGGGAAGAAATCTTGTCCGGCTTTGGCTTCTTTTGAGCCAACAACCGTACACAGTACAGTTACTTCATCGACAGTTACCAAAACTGCACCAGTTGCCTGACGGGCGATACGGCCAGTTTCGAGGGTTACGGTTTGGTTGCCGTATTGGAATTTTTTAATAATCGGATTCACTCTTTTATCCTTTGGTTGCTTAGATATTTTCTCACGAAGGGTGACAGACAATGCCACTTTCAAATTCAGCTAATTCTTCGTACGAAACATCTGTTAATTTTTACGCGCTATAAATTTTTTCGTTCAAGTTTTAATAAAATCGCGTCCTGCCATTGCGCCGTTCTACTCTCGTTGGCGCACAACTCCGTAATTTTTCAGCTCATCAAAAACAAGAATGCCCGCCGAAGCGGGCATGGATCAAATTAACGGCGCAGACCCAATTTTTGAATCAGTGCAGTGTAACGTGATGAGTCT
>SEBV01000134.1 GCA_004172865.1 Gammaproteobacteria bacterium
CACCCTGTTCAATTTGTAAATTGATATCGTTCAGCGCCCAGAAAGTCCGTTCGGCATTTCGCTTCTCCCTACGACGCAATGCCTGCGTCAACACGTCACGCAGGGCAACATAAGAGGCGCCCGCTGATCCTTTTTTGTATTGTTTACTTAGATGTTCAACGGTGATGGCAGGTTCCATTATGCTAGGTCGGCGAAGTAGGCTTCGGTTTTTCGAAAATAAAATATTCCCAGAATTGACAGAAGCACTGCAGACAAAACGCCAACTATGATGACGGTAGAATCTCCTTTATTTGTCAGGCCCATACGGAACAATTCAATGGCACTATTCACGGGATTTAAACTCAACAAAGGCTTTGCCCAGCCCTGTTTCAAACTGCTGATGTTGTACACGACCTGCGAGGCAAAAAAAAGAAATTGCAGCAGGAAAGGAAGTGCATATCGAAAGTCGCGAAACTTTACATTCAATGACGAAAGCAAGGTGCCAATACCAAATGAAGAAAGCATTACGACAACGACACCTGCAGGGAAATAAAAGATGGCTTTCCAGCTTATGGTTTGATTGACAGCGAGGCAAAAAACAAGAAACAACACAAAGGCAATCAGGAAATCAAAGAAAGCAGTCAGCATTGCCGAGCCTATTATGATCAGCCTTGGAAAGTAGATTTTTTTGATCATGCCAGCTTGCTGCACAATGCTTTCTGCTGCGTGTGAGGTGGCATTATAAAACAGTGTCCAGAGAATTAGTCCCGACAATACAAAAACATTGTAATTGATGCTGCCGGTAGTAGAAGAAAAGTGCCTGGCAAAAACAAGTGTGAACAAAAGCATCAATGCCAGCGGCTGAATCAACGCCCATAGAATTCCCAGGTAAGTTTGCTTGTATTTTACCTTGATGTCGCGCCAAGAAAAGAAATAGAACAGCTCACGATACTGCCAGAGTTCAGAAAAGTGAAAAGAGAAACCTTTGGGAGGCTCAATAACCGTTCTTGTTGTCTTCATTGCTTGTTAAACGGGCCTAAGATAACCAACAATGAAACAAAGTTGTTAGCCTTTCTTTATCGGCTTTACCGGCGCTGGCTTCTTCTCGTCTTTCTTGCCCATGTTCTTCTTGTTCTGCTCCTCTAACTTTTGCGTGTTGTGGTTGCCGTCTTTATCGAGAAGCGTTGCTTCTGCAGGCGCATTTCCCAAGTAAGGGTCAACACCTTTCATGTCAATCTTTTCCGTGTATACCTTGTCCACATGCTGCCATTTTCCATTCACCCATTTGAA
>SEBV01000135.1 GCA_004172865.1 Gammaproteobacteria bacterium
GGAGAAAATGAGTCATGCCGTGGCAGACTGCTTTCAGATTGCGGAAAGAGGTTATATCCGCGAAGATTATTTTGCTGATTTAGTAATTGTGGATTTACGGGCGGAAACAAAAGTCGGCATAGAGAATATCCTATACAAATGCGGGTGGAGCCCACTGGAAGGAGTGAATTTTCCCGCCGCCATTACGCATACGTTTGTCAATGGCAAGCTGGTTTATGAAAATGGAAGGGTTCTTGAGTCTCATAGAGGACAACGTTTGTTATTCAACAGGTAATCCGAACAATCCATTTCAAATCCCAGCAATCCGCCATTATGCAGATAGATAAAATTACGTTCAACGATATTTCCATTTTTCACCAGGAAGAAGAAGCTTCCATTTTTCACAAACTCAATTTTACAAAAACAGTAGGCGGTAAAGAATGGCTTCGCCGTTTTTTTACCGAACCTCACCATGATCTGAAACGAATCATCGGAACGCAAAATGTCATCAAAACCCTGTTAACCCATTTAGATGACTGGCCGGCAGAAATAACCAACGGCACTATTATCATGATGGATAAGTTTCTTGACTACAACCTCGATCCTATTCCCGAAAATCCCGGTGCCGTTAACAGTTACAGCTATAAACTGCTTCACAGCGCCGATTATTCAATGGTGAAATACTCGGTAAAACACTTTGGCGATTTTCTGCGTGGCATGGCCAAGCTGGTTTACCTTTTCAGGGATCTTGATCTTTCAACCAACTTGAATTTCTACATCGAACGAATCAAAAAAATTCTGCAGGAAAAACCATTGATGGAGTTAGCAACCTACAATGGCAACCAGGAAATGACGGTTCAGCAAAATCTTTATTTCGGTCACTATTTCCGTTTCCAGTACAAAACAGATTTGCTGGAGCTCATCGATATATTTAGTCGCTTAGAGGCCTGGTATTCCATGGCCAAAGCTGTAAGAACATTTGACCTTCATTTCCCTGACTTCATTGAACAAGAAGAGCCCTATTTCAACGCAGAAGGCTTGTATCATGTTCTTTTGCAACAACCCGTGCCCTACGATCTTGTTTTACAACCCAATGAAAACTTCCTTTTCCTTACCGGGGCTAACATGGCCGGCAAAAGCACCATGATCAAAGCCGTTGGTTCGGCGGTTTTCCTGGCGCATATTGGCATGGGTGTTCCGGCCAAAAACATGCGGTTAACCTTGTTTGATGGCTTGTTATCCAACATCAACGTGTCGGACAATATTGCCAAAGGCGAGAGTTATTT
>SEBV01000136.1 GCA_004172865.1 Gammaproteobacteria bacterium
ATTCAATAAATTTACTATTAAAATATTCGAAAGAACAAAGGGCGGATTAAGACCGTAAAACCCAATAGGCTTATAGCCTTTACAACATGATAGTCACCACCCCTTTTCTTACCCGATACTGAACAGTTCAACAAGCTTAATATTAAAGCCTGCATTAGGATAGATAGTACAGTGTAAGAGTGTTCTTCCGTTTGTTTTTTCCTTTTTTAAAGTTACAGTTATCATCAAAAAAAACAAAGGTTATGGAAACAAAAAAATTATGTTGCGGTATTGATGTTTCTCACACTAGTTTGGATGTATGCTACCAAAACAATCAGGGCCAGTTGTTTCATTTAAAAGTAGGTAACAACAATGGTGGTTACCAGAAAATCATGGAACACACCGGTCAGGATTATCACTTTGTAATGGAAGCCACGGGTGTATATTATATCCGCCTGGCATTTTATTTACACAGCAAAGGTTGCCAGCTAAGTGTGGTAAATGCGATGGCCATTAAACGCTATATTCAAATGCACCTTGAGCGCAACAAGACAGATAAAAAAGATGCTCAATGGATCTGCCGTTATGCTATTGATCAAAAGCCGTCGTTTTGGCAAATGCCCGACGATGCTTACTTTGAGAGCAAACAGTTATACAATACCATCCGGGAATATACAGAACAGATTAAACGCATCAACAACCAGTTGCATAGCCTTCGGCTGTTACCCGTGCCCAGTAAAGACATCATAAAATCTTTGGAAAAAATAATTACATGCCTGCAAAAAGAAATAAAATTACTGGAGCAAAAACTACAGCAACTGCTGGAGCAATGGCAGCCGGACCAATTAAAAAGTGTAAGCAGTGTAAAAGGTATTGGTAAAAGAGCTGCAGCTATGCTTATTGTATTCACCCAGGGTTTCAGGCACACCGAAAACCACCGGCAGCTCATTAGTTTTGCAGGCCTTGCACCCACGCAATACAGTAGCGGAAGCAGCATACAGGGCAAACCCAGGATATACAAACGAGGGGGTAAAAACCTGCGGGATGTATTATATATGTGCAGCATGAACGCCATGAAAACCAACAATACCTGCAAAGCACTTTATGAAAGATTAAGGGCCAATGGGAAAACAGGAAAACAGGCCTTGGTAGCAGTAATGAACGGCTTTTAAAACAGGTATTTGCAGTGGTAAAAAACAGTAGTCTATATCAACCAAATTACTGTTCAGTAAAACCTTAAAAAACTAGCTTTTTTATTTGGTTTTTTACACAGTTCATGTTGGG
>SEBV01000137.1 GCA_004172865.1 Gammaproteobacteria bacterium
GTTGATGATGTGCAAAGGATCGATCAAAACCGGGCAGGCCTGAACGCAAGCCTGGCACGAGGTGCAAGCCCAGAGTTCTTCCGTGGTAATGTAATCGTGCAACAGCGTCTTTCCATCGTCCTGGAACGTGCCGTTGTTCTTGTCACGATTCGCACCAATTTCCTCCATCCGGTCTCTCGTGTCCATCATGATCTTTCTTGGCGAAAGAAGCTTTCCTGTTTGGTTGGCAGGGCATTGCTGCGTACAGCGACCGCACTCGGTGCAGGTATAAGCGTCCAGCAAATTCTTCCATGACAGGTCCGTCACGTCTTTTGCACCGAAGCGTTTGTGCTCTTCCTGTCCGGCGTCAGTTGGAATCGTCTCCGGCTGCATCGCATACAATACTTCTTTTTGAATCTCGGGCATGTTCACCATTTTGGCCTGCGGCTTTAACCGGGCAAAATAGGTATTAGGAAAAGCAAGAATGATGTGCAAATGTTTCGAGTAGGGCAGGTAGTTCAGGAAAACAAAAATGCCGAAGATGTGCAGCCACCATGCGGTGCGTTCAAGTCCTGCCAATGTCGAAGCATCCATGTTGGCAAACAATGGCGTGATGAAACCCGAAAGAAGAAAATTGGTGTTCACTTCTGCATAATGACCATAGCCTTTTAGTTGCAATGCTTTGTCGGCTGCATTCATCATAAGAAAAAGCGTCATCAATACAATTTCAAAAATCAGGATGTAATTCGCATCTTTCCTGGGCCAGCCGCCGCTTAGTTCCTGGCGGTTTAGTCGCGGCACCTTTGCAACATTGCGCCGAAGAAGAAACACAATCACGGAAACCAAAACAAGAAAGGCGAGGATTTCAAAGAAGTTGATCACAAATGAATAGAAGCTTCCTAACGTTGGCGCAAACAGCCGATGCGTACCGAAAATTCCATCGAGAATAATCTCTAAAATTTCAATATTAATAATGACGAAACCGGCATAAACAGCAAAGTGCAAAAAAGCCACCAATGGTTTGTCGAACATGCGTTTTTGTCCAAATGCCATCAGCAACACATTGCGCCATCGATCGGGACTTGGATCAAACCTTTCATCTCTTCCAAGACTGATATTCCTGCGAATAAAGCCTGCTTTACGGGTAAAAATCCAAACGGCTGCAATGGTTAAGAGGACAAATAAAATTTGTTGCACAATCTGCATAGACTAATTTAAGCCCCGTAAAAATAGGTCAAATGAGTTCAGCACAAACACGAAACGCTATTTTGGACGAAGCTTGGCAATGGTGAAACGGTGGCTCGTGGCGTGGCGAAAGAACTTCAGAACCTGTCGCAGATGTTGGTGCAGGTAGTGACCATTCAGTTGAACAAAAGAGAGCCAAACGATGTCTCGCTGCAACCGTCTATTGACCTTCGCGACAAAAACATTTTGATAGTGGACGATGTTGCCAATACCGGCAAAACCTTGTTTTTCGCACTAAAACCTTTTCTGGCAACCTCGCCAAAAAAAATCCAGACACTCGCTTTGTTGGAAAGAAGCCATAAACTATTTCCTATTCAAACCGATTATACAGGGCTTTCGATTGCGACGACCTTACAGGAACACATTGCGGTGGAAACCGAAGGCGAGACCATCAAAGGCGCCTGGTTGTATTAGCAATTGTTGCTATTCCTTCTCCGCGTTTTCTTTTCTATTCTTGTGCCTCATTTTCCAACCATGAAGACAACCCTTCAATCCGCAGCAGCGTGGCTGCTTCTTTCATCGCTTGCATTTTCTGCGTGTAACCCTGCTGTTGACAAGAAAAACAAGAAAGGCGAGGAGGAGGATGATACCGAAATAAGTTCTAACAAGGAATCAT
>SEBV01000138.1 GCA_004172865.1 Gammaproteobacteria bacterium
AAATTTGGTGCTGAACTGAATGGAAAAGCAACCTATCATGATTCTTGTGCAGGACTGCGGGAATGCAAGATCAAAAATGAGCCAAGAAAACTGCTGCAAAATGTAAAAGGCCTTGAGTTAGTGGAAATGGAAGACGTGGAAACCTGCTGCGGCTTTGGTGGAACTTTCGCAGTAAAATTTGAACCAATTTCCATTGCGATGGGCGAGCAGAAAGTAGAACATGCCCTGGCAACCGGCGCACAATACCTCATTTCAACTGACCTTTCCTGTTTGATGCATTTGCAAGGTTATATCGACAATAAAGGTTACGACCTGAAGACGATGCATATTGCCGATGTGCTTACCTCCGGCAATCAATAAACCTGAATTTCATCCGCAAACAACCAGGCCTTGGTTCCTGCACCAGGCTGGCCATCAGGAATAAGTCCGTAGTTTTTTGCCACGAGTTTAATGAACCGAGCTGGCTTTTTATTCATTGGAACAGTGATCCATCCCATCGTTAATGTGTCAGAAACAAACTCGGATGCAATGCCGGCTGATGTAAACGTCTTTCCGTCAGAAGACGTGAATATTTCCACGTATTGTGGTAAATAAACCCAGCTTCCGTTTTGGTTGATGGTGTGCATGCGAACAGAATCGATGGGAGAGGACTTGCCTAAATCAATCGTTGCTTCCAGATCAGCACCAATAAATCCTAGCCAATCCGGGTTGCTCAAACCTTTCCTTGAGTAGACCCCGTTCACTAAACTGAAAGCCCCACCCTGACCAGGATATTTTTCGTTTGGCGTCGCAGTCATGGATACTTTTTTGCCGGTGGCTTTATTGAAGAAAAAGTCTTGCATTAGCAGCGGAAATTCCATTGCTCTTTTAACCAGTTTGTAGCCGTAGCTTCCAGAACACTTAAGAAGCTTCGAGTACGGAGCTGCATAGTAACCGATCTTTTCTAACTTGCTCTTTTTCTTTCCGTCTGTAAAATCAATGCAAGCGGCATCCTTTGGAAAATTGTGGAACATCAGACTATCACCTTTATTCTTACTTTCTATTTTCCAAACCAGTCCTTGGTTATTTGGTGCGGGAAGAATTGATGCCTTTAATTCAAATGAGGCTTTGCTATAGTTGGCCTTCCACAAGTCGTATCTTTTGAATTGCGTTTGCAATCGCTTTTCAAAATCATTCCAGTTCCTTTTATCCTTTTGCGTCCATAACACTTCAGCTAAAGCACTCATACGAGGAAAGACCATGTATTCGACTTT
>SEBV01000139.1 GCA_004172865.1 Gammaproteobacteria bacterium
TATTTCGGCGCCAACAATGGCTTTTTGTACTGTGTTGATCTGAGTGGCAGTATTGTCTGGAAAAAAAGCGGCTACCAGCCTTTGGTCCACGACAATGTTTCACTCTCGTTTGTGAAAGTGGCCACGCTCTATTCCGGTGGTGGTAAACTGATTTGTTATACTGCCGGCAAAAACATAGAAGCTTACGAGATGAGCACCGGTAACAAGCTGTGGTCGAAAAAGGGAGATACAAATCCTCCTGAGGAAGAATTAATGGTTACAAACAAATACGTTTTCCCCTTTAGTCAAAATCTCGGCATAGAGCGCCTTGATATTAACACCGGCTTGCCAACAACCAGATTACCGTATTCAAACGGCCTTGTGGCACCAGGCCCTTCTCAGTTTATTGTGCCTTACGACACCTATGTGAATGATAGCACCATCGTTTTCTGGTCAAACCAAAACGCTATGCTTTTTGTAGAAGATCAGCCAGACTGGGTAGGAGGACTTTCCGCAAACAGCAATATGAATTATCGCTGCAAACATTTTACGGCCGAGCCCAACTTGCTTTTTGGATGGAGCTATGCAGGAGGATGCGACGCATTAATTTTTAATTGTGTGGACATGCAGATGGGAACACAAATGTGGCAATGGAACAGCGCAGCGCCGATAGCCTGCACAAAACTTGAACTCTACGATTTTTCGCTGTTCAAAAATGATCTTTACATCGTTAGCCGCTTTGCCGGCAATTTTGGAAACATTATGCAGGGTAACGACAAGATCAACATTTTAAAAGTAGATCCGCCTACCGGTATTCCACTGGCTATTTCAGAAGCAAAGTTAAAACCAGGCTACGTTACATCTTATGTTTACGGTGTGCGTTTTGTAGATTGATGCAGCCGAAAAGTGAATGACGATTTTCTCGAAGCTTACTAAAGACTTTGCGTTGCTTCTATACTATTTTTCACCATAAAGACAAAGATGTTAACCCGCAATCATAGCTGCCGCCTCTTCTCCTGTGTTAATGGCTCCTTCCATAAAGCCCTGCCAGTCTGCCAAATGTTCACCCGCAAAATGAGTGTTGAGAAAAGGTCTGGCTAAAACTGGCCGCAGCGTAAACCATTGTCCGGGACCATACAAGGCATATGCACCTTTGGAAAATTCATCGTTGCCCCAGTAATAATTCCACTGCTTTTCTATTTTGGTTTGGATATCGCCAAAGCCAGGTTTTAAAGCCTGCGCAATCATCACATTATGATAAGCTTCGTC
>SEBV01000140.1 GCA_004172865.1 Gammaproteobacteria bacterium
GGGTGCCTGAAGTCGGTGACCGCAAGGAGCTGCCTAGGGTAAAACTGGTAACTAGGGCTAAGTCGTAACAAGGTAGCCGTACCGGAAGGTGCGGCTGGAACACCTCCTTTCTAGAGAAATGGCGTAAAGTCCGCAAGGTCTAATTTGGTTTTTTTCGATTTTACTTACTCTCGCTGTTGGTTCAACATTATAAAGCACTAAGAAACAGAGTCTCGTAGCTCAGCTGGTTAGAGTACTACACTGATAATGTAGGGGTCGGCAGTTCGAGTCTGCCCGGGACTACTTTTTTTGAAAAAGCGATCAGCGATCAGCTGTCAGCTGTCAGAAAAAGAGATGTTTGGATGCTTAAGGAAATTCTGGAGGTTGGTTAATACCGTCTGGCTAAAAAGCTAAAAGCTGAAAGCTGATGGCTTACAGCTCCAACGACGGGGGATTAGCTCAGCTGGCTAGAGCGCCTGCCTTGCACGCAGGAGGTCATCGGTTCGACTCCGATATTCTCCACAGATGAAACCTTTAAAAGGTGATTCCGGACTGAGAAAGAAAAGATCAAGTTCACTTGAATTTTTTCTGACGAGGGAGGGATCTTTAAAGGTTTCTCAAAATGGAAGTTTGAGGTTGGCCCTGCAAGGGCACTCCGAAAAGCGATCGTTTTGAAACCGTTCATTGACATATTGGGATAAGAAAATACAAAAAGTAGAAAGAACACAGTGAAAGCTGTCGGCTGTAAGCTGATAGCTGTTAGCTAAAGTACAATAAGCAAAGTAAGGGCGTATGGGGGATGCCTAGGCTCTCAGAGGCGAAGAAGGACGTGATAAGCTGCGAAAAGCTTCGGGGAGGTGCACACAACCGTTAATCCGAAGATATCCGAATGGGGCAACCCACCATGTTGAAGACATGGTACATCGATAGATGGGCAAACCCGCTGAACTGAAACATCTAAGTAGGCGGAGGAGAAGAAAACAAAAGTGATTCCGTAAGTAGTGGCGAGCGAACGCGGATTAGCCCAAACCAACTATGTTACGGCATATTTGGGGTTGTAGGACCACGATATTTCATGCACAAGGAACCGGAAGGACCTGGAAAGGTCTGCCAGAGAGGGTGATAGCCCCGTATGGGTAACGAGTGTAATGGATAGTGGTATCCTGAGTAGGGCGGGGCACGTGAAACCCTGTCTGAATCTGGCGGGACCATCCGCTAAGGCTAAATACTCCTGAGAGACCGATAGTGAACCAGTACCGTGAGGGAAAG
>SEBV01000141.1 GCA_004172865.1 Gammaproteobacteria bacterium
ATTCTGAAGAATAATGATGTTCAGGTACAGGTACTATTGGGCGGAAGGCTTTCCTCCAAAAAAGGCATCAACCTGCCCGATACAAAAATTTCACTGCCGGCACTGACAGAAAAAGACCTTGTTGATCTTGAATTTATCATCGAGCAGGGCTTGGACTGGGTGGCCCTTTCCTTCGTAAGAAGTGTAAAAGACATTATCATTCTGCGAAACAAATTGCAGGAGAAAAAAAGTAAAACAAAGATCATTGCTAAAATTGAAAAACCGGAGGCGCTTACTAACATCCGCGACATCATTGTAGAAAGCGATGGCATCATGATTGCCCGCGGCGATCTTGGTGTAGAGCTGCCGGTAGAACAAATTCCGTTGATCCAGCGAAACATCATTCGCAAATGTCTTCACCGTGCCAAGCCGGTTATTGTGGCAACGCAGATGATGGAGAGCATGATTGACCGGAACAAGCCAAACCGTAGCGAGATTACCGACGTTGCCAATGCCGTACTGGAAGGAACCGACGCCGTGATGTTGAGTGGCGAAACGGCCACAGGGCAAAATCCACGTTTGGTGGTGGAAACCATGCGTAAGATCATCATCGAAGTTGAGCGCACGGAATACAATTATAATATTGAAGAAGTGTTGACGCCTCAGCCACACTCTCCTTCCCTGTTAAGTGATGCAACCTGTATCAATGCCTGTAAACTGGCAAACGATGTGCAGGCGGATGCGTTGATCGGTATGACAGAGAGCGGTTATACAGCCTTTATGCTGAGCAGTTACCGGCCGAAAGCACCGCTGTTCATCTTTACAAAAGAACGTTCGCTGGTAAACCAACTAAGTTTAAGCTGGGGCGTGAGAGCTTTTTATTATGCTGAAGAAGAGGGTCTTGACAACATCATCTTTGACCAGATCGATATTCTGAAGGAACGTGGATTTTTAAAGCCGGGAAGCATTGTTGTAAATACCGGAAGCACGCCGGTACATCTGCATTTGCCAACGAATGTGATCAAGATTACGAAAGTGGAGTAAGGGCAAAGAAGAATATTTCTTTACAGGCCCAATCGCTTTTCCTATAATTTAACGCAGTCAATTCATTGGCTGCGTTTTGTTTTATAATAGAGAAATTTGGACATCAAATGAGCTTTCACCCCACCGCGAAAATTGCCTTGGAACAAATAAATTTTGCTAAAAGGTTCGAGAGCCTTTGCAGGAAATATAATAAACCAAAAGGGATTGCCAGGATTGACAAAAAA
>SEBV01000142.1 GCA_004172865.1 Gammaproteobacteria bacterium
TCGTGCAATTTGTGGTAACAATGATTGAGGTGAATCTTCGTTAGCCATGTTTTATACGAAGCATCGTTTCGGAAAGAGGCCAGGTAGCGGAACGCGGCAATGTGTGTTTCCTGCATCAGATCTTCGGCATCCTGATGAGCAAAGCCATAGGAACGGGCAATTTTATAAAGCAATGGATTATAGCGACGGATCAACACTTCATAAAGCATCGTCTCTCCGCGAATAATTTTTTCGATGATTTCTTCGTCAGAAGCATAACTGATTTTATGCTGAAGGGCTTCCATTTGTTTTCGTTTTAAAGTCGATGCCAATATGGTGCGTATAAATTAGTCGTCCGCCAAGATAATTTCCCACAAAAAGTGCAACAACCAATACGCTTTTGATAACCAGTCCTTTTATTCCTGGCAAAAAGGGCAAAGGAAACGATTGCCAGGACTTGTAAGCGATGACGGCAAAGATTAAAATAAGCGATCCATTTAAAAAACCATGATACAGCGCAAGGGCCACGGCGGTTTTATCAGTACGGGGGATAGCAATAAAATCGATAAGTCCTGTGACTGCAGCCACTAATCCCAACGCCGCTCCTGCCCAAAGGCAGTAAGCGCCAGCCTGGTAGAAAGACGCATTGTCCGTTGTGTAATAAAGTACAGACAATCCGAGGTCCATTGGCAACAAGGCCGTGGGAAAGTGAATAAGCAATGGGTGAACCGGATGACCAAACAGTTTCATGACAGGTTTTTAGATGACCAATAAGACAAGAAAAACAAAGCCGGCTACCGCGATCAGTGCGTGACCAACAGCCAGCCAGGTTGGACTAAACTTGCCTTTCAGATCGCGGAAAAACATGTAAAAGCCGCCGAGAGCAGCAAGAACAAAAAGTACGAGACTGATTTTCAGATTCCGTTCCGGATTGCGAAGCACTTGTACCAGCAACAGTACCAAGGCAACTGCTGCAAAAATTCCGTGGGCATAAACTACGCTTCGTGGAGTATTGGCCGACGTGAGCCAGTTTTTTAAAATAAGCAGGCCGATAACGGCGGCAACGGCAAACAGACAAATGGTTAAATAGAGCATATGGCTTTTTAACCAATAGAGTAAAGAAGTAGAAAAAGGTTACAAGTTTTTTAAAATGTTGGTAGTTGAACAATCAAGGTCATAACCGTATTACAGATAATCCTGAATACACAGCAGCCGCTTTTAAATCTCACATTCCCGTATTACTTTTCGGACGTAAATCCAACCAAT
>SEBV01000143.1 GCA_004172865.1 Gammaproteobacteria bacterium
AAGCAGTTCAGCATGCTGCGCATGGTAGCTCCTTCCTTCGCCATGTCAATAAAGATCTCTCCTACTGTACCATCACCGTATTCGCCGGTGCGTAAGAAAATGGTTTGCCCGTTGATCTTTGCTTTTTGCGTAAACCCACGGCGCTTGGCTGGCAATGAGCGACGCTCAACAATGCTGGCAAGTTTGCGTTTCAACTGTGTATCGGGTGAAGCCTGTACTCGTTTGGTCACTTCTTCCAGCAACTCGTCGATGGTGAGTTTGCCCATGTCAACGATTGTCGAATCGTTTGTGGTTTGTGGTTGTTGGTTTGTGGTTGCGCTTTCTGTTTCGTCAGCTTTTTTCTTCTTGTCTGATTTATTTGACAAAGGCTGCGACAATTTAGAACCATCGCGGTACAAAGCGCAAGCTTTCAAGCCTAACTGCCAGCTCAGTAAATACGAATCGGCAATTTCTTCAATCTGCGCTTCGTGGGGCAGGTTGATGGTTTTGGAAATAGCGCCAGAAATGAATGGTTGCGCAGCAGCCATCATGCGAATGTGACCATGCGCATGAATGTAACGCTGTCCTTTCTTGCCACATTTGTTGGCGCAATCAAATACAGGAAGATGTTCCGGCTTCAGGTAAGGAGCGCCTTCTACTGTCATTGTTCCGCACACATAGTCGTTGGCGGCTTCAATTTGCTCGTCGCTGAAACCTAATGCTTCCAGCAGGCTCCATTCGAAGTTGTAGTATTGTTCGGGAGTAAAGCCCAAACGCTTCAGGCACTCTTCTCCTAAATTATAGACGTTGAAAACAAAACCGATTTCAAAAGCACTCTTTACCGCTTTATCCAGCTTTTCAATTTCAGAAGCAATGAAACCTTTTTCGCTTAATGTCTGGTGGTTAATGTGAGGCGCACCGGCAAAGGTTCCGGCACCCACCGCATATTTAATAATGGAATCTTTTTCTTTCTCGCTGTAACCTAAGTTGGTTAAGGCCACCGGCACCGACTGGTTAACGATCTTCATGTAACCGCCACCGGATAATTTTTTGAATTTCACCAGCGCAAAATCAGGTTCCACACCTGTCGTGTCGCAATCCATTACCAACCCAATAGTTCCTGTTGGAGCAATTACTGTTGCCTGTGCGTTTCTGTAACCAAACTTCTCACCCATTTCTACGGCAGCATCCCATGCTTTGCAGGCAGCTTTCAATAAATAGTCAGGCGTATGTTGTGCTTTCAAGCCCTGTGGCTT
>SEBV01000144.1 GCA_004172865.1 Gammaproteobacteria bacterium
AATTGGGACATCTTCAATTCAGCTTCAGCAAAACCTTTCTCAGGCTTCACCCGTTCAAAAATGGAAGGTGTTTATACATTGGAAGCCGGTGGTCAGGATTTTGGTCCTTCAACAGCGGCTAAATGGAGTTATACGGCAAACGGGCTCGATACAGTTTATCACCTGTCCTTCTTTTTGGAAAGAGCATCCGCCTACTTCATTTGCGAGGGCAGGCAGTTGGACAGTGCCATTCTATTAAACGGTTACTGGCGCCGAATGACGACAACCGAAACCGGAAAAGTGCGGCTAACGATTGCAAAAGGGTCTGGAGGCAAGCAGTTGCTTTCTACCTCACCGTTCAACCCGCTTACCGACAGTATTGTAATAACCGGGGTTTATAGTAATGGTGATAACAACCCCGACCTACCGATTCAGTTGCGTTATACAAAACCACTCAATAAAGCAAAGCCATTTCAAATCCTTGCTCACCGCGGTGGCGGACGATCTGCTGATCTGTTACCGGCTTCGGAAAACTCGGTAGAGATGATCAGGCTGGCTTCACAGTTTGGCGCAACGGGAATTGAAATTGATGTACGTCTCACCAAAGACGGCGTGCCAATTTTATTTCACGATGCAACATTAAATGAGCGGGTCAGTCAGCAAAACGGTTTACTTGGTCCAATTGAAAACTACACTTATGCGCAGCTTTCAACCTTGGTACGCTTACCAAACGGCGAACGCATTCCCACCCTGCAGCAAGCGCTTCAAACTGTTGTTTACAATACGCCTTTGCAATTTGTGTGGATGGATACAAAGGTTCACGGATCGCTGGAATTTCTTCGAAACATCCAGGCGGAGTATCTCGCAAAGGCGGCCGCCATCAATCGAAATGTGGAGATCGTCATTGGTATTCCTGACGAAGAAGTGCTGAAAAACTTTAAGCTGTTGGCAAATTATCAAACCATCCCATCGCTGGTTGAATTGAAGGCGCAGGATGTTCGCGACATCAACGCAAAAGTGTGGGCTCCGCAATGGACACTCGGTTTACAAGACCAGGAAACAAGCCTCATGGCAAGCGAGGGCCGCCGCGTATTTACCTGGACGCTTGACGTAGCGGAAAACGTAGAGGAGTATATGCGGAAAGGAAATTTCAACGGCATTCTTTCAAACTATCCATCAATCGTTGCTTATTACTACTATGTATCGCCTTAAATACTGCCTTGTTTTCTTGTTCATTTCTTTCACCTCCTTTG
>SEBV01000036.1 GCA_004172865.1 Gammaproteobacteria bacterium
CTGGCCTGGGGCGGCACCGTGCGGCCCGACGAAGTGATTGTGACCAATGGCTGCCTCGAAGCCATCACCCTCTGCCTCAAAGCCGTTACGCAGCCCGGCGACACGGTGGCCGTGGAATGCCCCGCCTATTTTGGTGTGTACCAGGCCATTGAAAGCCTCGGCCTCAAGGTGGTCGAAATCCCTTCCGATCCCGTTACCGGTCTTCACCTGGCCAGCCTCGAAGGAGTGGTTAAAAAGTTTACCATCAAGGCGGTGCTTTGCGTGCCCAACTTCAGCAACCCGCAGGGAAGCTGCATGCCCGAGGCGGCTAAAAAAGCGCTGGTAGCACTCGTTACGGCGCACAACATCCCGCTGATTGAAGACGATATTTACGGCGAGCTTTATTTTGGAAAAGCCCGTCCCAGGCCCTGCAAATATTACGACAAGGAAGGCCTGGTGATGCACTGTTCTTCGCTCTCAAAATCGCTGGCGCCGGGCTACCGCATTGGCTGGATCTTGCCCGGCCGCTTTGGTGCCGAGGTGCGGCAGCTCAAACGCATCCAGAGCATCAGCAGCCCTACGCTAACGCAGGCAGCTATGGCGCATTTTTTACAAAATGGCCGTTACGATTTTCACCTCAAAGCCCTGCGCAAGGCGCTGCATACCCAGTGCCTGCGATACAGCCAGAGCCTCATTCAGCATTTCCCGGCCGATACCAAAATTTCCCGTCCCGAGGGCGGCTTTGTGCTCTGGGTGGAGCTGAACCCGAAGGTGGATGTGTTCCGGCTAAGGGCCGACGCCATGGCACAGCACATAGCCATTGTGCCCGGCAAAATCTTTTCGGCTTCCTGCAATTTCTCGCACTGCCTGCGCATCTCCTTTGGCAAACCCTGGAACGACGATATGGACTGGGGCCTCAAACTGCTGGGCGATTTGGTGAAGAAGCAGTTGAAATGAATTTGGCGTTTGGAGTTTAGAGTTGGTTAGTGCAACACGCTAACCTTTTACATTTCGCATTTTAGATATTACATTTTTCATTTTTGTGCAGGGGCACCTTGCTTGTATGCCTCGGTCTTCAACTGCCGGGCAACCGGGTGAAAAAGCAGGCGGTCGTACGCTACGTACTTTATTGAAGCGTAGCTTTTACGCTTCCGCCGCCTTTGAAAAGGTCATCAAGTTTGGCAAAACTAAAACCCAGATAGAAATAGGTTGGTGACTGATTCCTGGGACTGATCATATGCAAGTTATACCCGTATCCAAAAAACAGCTTGTTTCTGAAAAGCCCAATCTGTATACCTGTTCCAATTTCAACATCCTTTTCTATGCTGAAATCAAGATAAGAGACATTCAACCCTATTGACGGTTGCAAAAAATTTATGAAGCTTCGTTTGCGTTCAACAGAATACGTAGTATCGGTTCCGACAATACGCTTTGGTTTTATTGTTAATCCCCGGTCTTCGCTTCTGTAAGTCCACATCAATACAGCACCTCCTGAACCCTTAAAATTGGAGGGGGAAACCTTTGACTGATCAACCTTGTCTTCACCAATACGCTTTACTAATGCAAACATGTCAGTAACATTAAAGCCCCATCCGGTTTCCCGCAAGTAATATTTACCGATGGGGAGACGGGGGGCATTTGACAAGCTATCTCGTTTTCGATCCAACATCCAGGTAACATAGATATTTAAGACCTCTCCGTCTTTTGCACCGCTTTTACCTAAATCAATTGTTGCATAAACGAGCTTTTTATAAATCATTTTTGCAGCTTCGATAGAGGTATAATAAGCAATGGAGTCCCTATAACTTTCAACAATAGAAATCAGTTCTTTTCGCACAAGCGTATTAAACTCCTCTTGCGACCTGGAACCTAAAAAGGTAAGATCTCTCTTGTTATTCCTTCCCACTGTAATAATAATATTCTCGAGCTTTGAGTTTTTAAATTTCGATAGTTCGTAAAGATTTCTAATGGCATTAGAAATCAACTCAGTATTGTCTAACAGTATTTGGTCAATTTTATCATCATTGTTGATATCTGACTTCTTCAACAATGACAACATGGATTGCTGGCTGCTCAAATCATTTTTTAGTGATTCATAGTTTACGATGTCCTTATTAATTAAAGACAGAAATGCTTTTCTTGCTTCCGAGCCTGCATTTTCGAATGAATTGAAATAGCCAATAACAATCTCGGTTTTTGCAGAAGCATAATTAAAGGCCCTCTTAAAATCTCTACGGAAGGATTCTTTTTTAAAACTTAATTCATCATTCAAAAAGTTTTCAAGTTGATTTAGCGCTGCAGTTAGTTGCTTTTTATTTGTCAAACCAACAAAAAAGTCTTGCGTTTTTGCATAGCTGCTGATAACGTCCCTATCATTGTATATACTTGTTTGAAGAGAGATTGCATCATCCAATAAGCTATTGAAATCACCTTCAGCAGTACTGACTGCTTTTCTCAATTCGTCTATCCCCTTTTTATACAATAATTCTTTCCGTCTTACGTCCTTTGTATAAAAAGGATATCTTATATCTTTTAAAATTGTATCTGCCTCAGCAAGTTCAGTTATCATGTTTAGGAGTTTTGTTGCAATCTCAAACGGAGGTTCGGAATTTATGCCTATCGGTTGACGCTGAACTCCAATTTCTGAATAGGGGTTGACCTCAATTCTCCTAGTACCATTTGAGCCCGATATTTCTGCTTCTAATGAAAAAGTGCCTTCAAACTCTTTGTTACTAGATAGATTAGCCCTATCAAAAACTATTTTTATAGCACCATCCACATCTAAAAAGTAAAACTTCTGATTTGTAACATTCTTTCGCTTATCCCAATTCCAAACCGTATCAATTAAACCACCCGTTGGTACTTTTTTGTATGTTACTGTAACGTATTGTCGTGGGTCAATCTCAATTTCAGATTGAGCAGCAACATAATTTTTAAAAGTTGTTACAAAAATTACTGTCAACATAATCATCCTTAGTCTCATCGTATAATTTTTTTGATTAAAAAATTGTGATGTAAAAATTATTCAGATCTCCTGCAGTTCCACGAAACATTAAAAATCTGCAGGACCACTTTTTTCTAATAGCTGGCAAGGATATCTGTATTCTGTTTGAAGGCAATGCCACAATCAATTTAACAGAGGGCAATACATACATCAGCATTCGGTCTTTTGAGGGCTGTTTGATTTCATTCAGAGAAACATGGAGGCTATTAACTTTGGTTTCTACTTTTTGCTTATCTGGCTGAACGCTATTACTAGGATGCTCTAGTAGAAATTAAATAATAAATAAAAACTTATAACCCTGATCTGTTGTAGACCATTCTTATGCTACTCATTAAGTTTTGACAGTTGTTAGCAACGCAGTTAGTTTGTCAGGGAGAGGAAATGATTTTCGAATATCGATTAGCAAAAGATTAAATTCAAATTTTTTACAAATTATTTTAAAAAATACCCACTTTGGGTGAGATAATTTAACTACACCCCTGCAGTCAGTAGTGTTCCTCACCTCTCGCAACCAATAAAGCAAATAAAAATTATAAGATGGCTGGCCTGAGTCTGCGACTAAGGCCCGTCTTTTCCTGCAACAGCTAACCAGCCTGTAAATAGCAAGAAGTACGGGGATCTGGTGAAGAAGCAGATCAAGTAGTGAAGTAGTCTTTTTATTGAACCAGCAGCAGTGCTACTATTGATCGTCTGTTGCGTCGCACCCTTGTAAGTTCAGAATGTTTATAAGACAGAATATAGAAGTAAAGACTTGACTATCTGCGGTTAGTAGATAACCTTTGAGAATAAACTCATATAATTGGGGACTGAATCAATCGACCAGAATTTATTTATTAGCTTTTGCTATTTCCCCACTTCATCTACTTGTTCATTAAACTCT
The DNA here is from genome assembly GCA_004172865.1 of Gammaproteobacteria bacterium. GTDB lineage: Bacteria > Pseudomonadota > Gammaproteobacteria > Pseudomonadales > Cellvibrionaceae > Cellvibrio. Next base: position 3,864 of record SEBV01000036.1, read on the forward strand.
TTTTCATATTCATCCTTTTCTTTATCGTTTTGGTCAGCTTTCGATATTAACTCATCCAAGAATTTCTTAGGAGTCTCAATAGCTTTATATTCTTCCTCAAAAACCTCTTTATACCATACTGGGAATTCCGGTATTTTTCTGAACCCTTCAAAAAGTGGCCAAATTTTATAACTGGCTTTGTTCACTTCTCCGTCGGGCCCGATCTTTTTCATAAGCCTTTGAACTTCATCAAAATTATTCAGTAGAGCTTCTTTAGCGATTTTGAATTTATCGCTACAAGCACTCCAATCTTTAGCCAAAACTATTTCCTTACACTTTTCTTCATTTCCACCAAGCTTAAGAGACAAGGCTTTGTTTACAATAAAAACATTCTTAGTCTCTTCGTTGTAGTGCTTTCTAAGAATTGTTGTAGCAAAATCAAGAAGTATGTCCGACAAATCATAATGTTTATTCTTGAGCAGTTCAAAGCATATATCATTTAAGCTGCCGTCTGCATGTTCTAAATCATATGGCAACAATTTTCGCCAAACGACTTGAGTTAACTTAACAGATATTTCGTACAAAGTTTTATATGTTAAGTCAAAATAGTCTTGTGATACAACTAGTTTTTCACCTACCTGATAATCCTTTTCAAATTTCACTTTGTTCATCCTGCAGGTACTTAGGTATTGACTTGATATAACTCCATCGCAATGGACAAACAAATTCCTTCTTTCAGTTATTTCAATGAATTTTTCCCAAACAGGTAAATCTTTCCTTAGTGTAATACCTAGTTTACTCTCTAACCAATTGAAATGCTCTGAGTGACTTTCCCGAAGTACTGCTTCTACCTCTTTTTCAATAATAAATTCCTTTGCTTCTTCAATACTATTAAGCTCTAACAATCTTGCGAATGTCAAGTTTTTCTCGCTAGCGTTTAAAATCTCTGGCTTAACATTGAAAATCTCTCTTATGAGTTTGCCCAGAAACGAATCGAACTCACTAATTAATGTAACGAATAGACTTTTGGGCAAAATTTCAAGAGAGTTTGATGCTATTGAAGTACGCTTTTCGAGAGTCTTATAGTTGTGGCTATCATCAGGGCTAAAAGAAACATTTTCTTCTCCATCTTCGTCATTTTTCTCAACAATACCATGTTGGTCAATAAAGTCAGCAAACTTCCTATGGGCATCTGAACTATTTATAGACATAAAAATCATCACAAGCGGCATAGTCTCTTTCAAAGACTCAATCTTTGCTAGAAACTCTTTTATTATGCTATCAAATTGATAAACCACGCTTGCATTTCCCTGATTGCCCATGGAAAAGATTAATTTTTTATTAGTTATAAATTAAGTCAGAACTTAAGCTAGACAATTATCAGCCAAATTTTCAGCTATATATTTTCTAATACTAAAAATTCAAACTTTGCATTTAGTTGAAATTTTGTTGACCACCGACCTATAAAATTCATCACGCCTTAAGATTACTATGTCCATGCTATCCGTAGTATTCCTCAAACTGTATGCTTGTTGGCCTGAGTATCTAACTCACGTCTACCTACATCCACCTATTCTTCTTACTTATCTACGATCTTCTTTCCAAACGGCACAAGAGAGATTTCTACCAGTTTAAAATGCTGTCGTGCAAAGGGAATCCCAATGATGGTGATAAAAAGGAAGAGCCCAAATACAATGTGCCCGATGGCAATCCATAACCCGCCGCAAAAGATCCACACAATGTTCAGTAAGACCGCAAGGCATCCGCCGCTCGCAGGGGTACTAACTGCCATGCGTCCAAAAGGCCAGAGTATAAAGCCGGCCAGCTTAAAACACTGCAGCCCAAACGGGATACCAATGATCGTGCAGCAAAGAACAAAACCACCTACCAGGTAACCGAATGCTGTAAGCAACCCGCCGAAAAGAAGCCAAAGTATGTTTCCAAGTGTATTCATTGTTCAATTGTTTGTAATGACACTTTCTCTTTACTGTGTTTAAAGGCCACAGCCTGGCAAGCGGTAAAAGATTAGTATTGCTTATTCAGTGTGTAATGGCTTAAAATGCGGTACACCTCATTGATGTTCTGATCTTTCTTAAATTCTTTTTTGATAGGAACCTGTTCTCCCGTAATCCAGATTTTCAATTCGGCATCCAGGTCAAGCATGCCGGCGCTTTCCTTTGAAAACTTCTTAATGCTGCTGTACGGAATCGTTTGGTATTCTACTTTGGAGGCTGTCAGTCCTTGCTTATCAACAAGGATCAGTCGTTTGTTGGTAAAAACAAACATGTCACGAATTAGCTTAAAAGCAATTTCAATTTTTTCACCATCCACTAAAATAGGTTGGAATTCCTGCGAGATTTTATCAATCGACACTTCGGATGCATGGCCCATTAAGGCACTGAATAGTCCCATAAAAGGTGTTAGTTTGGTTATGGCATAAATACGAAAGATTATTCTTTCATAGAAATTAATTTCTTCGTTGCAACTATTCATTTGCTCCCGGGCATCCGTAGTGTTCTTTAAATTATAGGATGGCTGGCTTGCTTTGCGACTTAGGTCTATCCACGCAAAAAACCTTCAATGAAAAGCCTCTCTCCTTCTATGCAAAGCCTCACTCCTTCTACGCGAGGGTGTCTGCACGTTGTGCAGGGTACACTCCTTGTTTGCAAAGCATCCCGCTTACTCTGCAAAGGCCCACTCTTGCTGCGCAACAACCCTTGCTCACTGTGCAAAGGCCTTCCCTGCTATCCGTAGTGTTCCTCAAACCTAAAGCTCGCTGGCCTGAGTCTGCGACTCAGGTCCGTCCTTACAACAGCATCTTGCTATATCTAAAGCAGCCAAATAGTTCGGGCCGTAGG
>SEBV01000145.1 GCA_004172865.1 Gammaproteobacteria bacterium
TTGACATTAATACGCGGAAGTTTACCGGCGTAAGCTTCCCCGCACATCATTAAAACAATAACAATGGCACTGAAAGTAATGGTTCAATACAAAGACCTGCCTGTAATTTACGATGTAACACGACAGGAAGAAGATGTTTACCAACTGCGTCTGCATCAACAGCAGGAGAATAGTGGCGATACTTATATCCCCGAAAAAATGGTTATTCGCAAAAAAGGGAAAATCTGGATTTCTGATCTTGAAGACCACAAAGAATTAGTTGACTCTTTAACCGCGGAGATTAGTCAATTCAGAACGCAGGAAGAAAACCGCTATACGGCCGACTGACGATGAAAGAGTTCACTTATTTCAAACGGAAGGATATACCGGCTGAAATAAAATAATCCGGTGCTTCTTTCGATATGCCTTTGCCACCGTAAACGTCCAGCTTCACATTGGGGATAGGAAAGTAGGCAATGCCGCCATCGAAATGGTGCAACGAAGCCTGGCCCTTTTGGAAATAAGCAAATTCCTCTACAAACACCTCCCATTTCTCGCCAATCTCAAGTTCAGGTGCAATGGTGTAAAGCCATTGCGGTGCGGTTTGCTCGCCATCCCAATCAGCGCCAATGTTATAGTCGAGATGAAGTTTCTCCGTCAATTTATTTTCAAACAGCAACCGTAGGTGCGGAATTGCATGCGGCGTTTGATGATCTTTTGATGCCAGCTTTGGAATACCAACCTGCGTGTAAAGACTTGTTTGTGGTAAAACCCCTTTAGCTTCCAGCAATTGCGCCTTAAAACCAATTTCAATTGGGTTTAAACCGTACGTAAACTCGTTGGATTAAGATTGCTTGTCGCTTTCCGCGGTAATCTCCGCCCTTATTTCAAACGGAAGGATATACCGGCTGAAATAAAATAATCCGGTGCTTCTTTCGATATGCCTTTGCCACCGTAAACGTCCAGCTTCACATTGGGGATTGGAAAGTAGGCAATGCCGCCATCGATATGGTGCAACGAAGCCTGGCCCTTTTGGAAATAAGCAAATTCCTCTACAAACACCTCCCATTTCTCGCCAATCTCAAATTCAGGTGCAATGGTGTAAAGCCATTGCGGTGCGGTTTGCTCGCCATCCCAATCAGCGCCAATGTTATAGTCGAGATGAAGTTTCTCCGTCAATTTATTTTCAAACAACAACCGTAGGTGCGGAATTGCATGCGGCGTTTGATGATCTTTTGATGCCAGCT
>SEBV01000146.1 GCA_004172865.1 Gammaproteobacteria bacterium
TCTACCATGGGGAACACATTGTTTTCTTTCGCCACCATTATTTCCAGCAAATAAGATCCTTTGTGTGCAAGCATTTCCGTCAGTGCGGTTTTAAGATTGGCTCGTTGAGAAATGCTTTTTCCTTCAATGCGAAACCCTTTTGCCACCTGCACAAAATCAGGACTTTCAATGTCAACAAAGGAGTAGCGCTTGCCGTGGAATAGCTCCTGCCACTGGCGCACCATACCAAGGAACTGGTTGTTGAGAATAAGAATTTTTACATCAATGCCTGTTTGCATGATGGTTCCTAACTCCTGCAGCGTCATTTGAAAACCGCCGTCGCCAATGATGGCAACCACCGTTCTTTCCTGTGCGCCGAACTTGGCGCCGATAGCTGCGGGCAAGGCAAATCCCATGGTACCCAAACCGCCAGACGTTACATTGCTTTTTGATTTTTGAAACTTCGCATAACGGCAGGCTACCATCTGGTGCTGACCAACATCAGTAACAATGATTGCATCACCATTGGTGAGCTCATTCAGCGTTTTTACCACCTCGCCCATTGTCATTTGTTCGGTCGAAGGGTTTAGTTCTTTGTAAATGCAGGCATCAATCTCTTCTTGTTCCAGGAGCTTGAAACGCTGCAGCCATTGCGGGTAGCATTTTTGTTCGAGCAGCTGCGTTAACAAAGGCAATGTTTCTTTACAATCGCCCCAAACCGGAACTGTTGTTTTTACATTCTTATCAATTTCCGCAGGATCAATATCAAGGTGAACAACCTTTGCCTGCTTGGCATATTTATCCAATCGTCCTGTTACACGGTCATCGAAACGCATGCCTACGGCAATCAATACATCGCATTCATTCGTCAGCACATTTGGCGCATAATTTCCGTGCATACCCAACATGCCTACGTTCAACGGGTGATCAGTTGGCAGCGCACTTAAACCCATGATGGTCCAGGCTGCAGGGATGCCGGCTTTCTCAATAAAAGCCTTGAATTCATTTTCTGCTTTGCCGAGAATAACACCCTGTCCAAAAACCACGAACGGTTTTTCCGCCGCATTAATTAACTCGGCTGCCTGTTCAATGTATGCTTTGCGTACAATCGGTTTTGGACGATAGCTGCGAATGAAATCGCACCGCTCGTAACCTTTGTAATCAAACTTTTGTATCTGTGCGTTTTTGGTTATGTCAATCAACACTGGGCCCGGTCTGCCACTTTTAGCAATAAAAAATGC
>SEBV01000147.1 GCA_004172865.1 Gammaproteobacteria bacterium
TACGATAAATGCGTAGCGATCTCTACCGAAGCCTCCATTAAAAAAATGATGTTGCCTGGGGCGATAGCGATTGTTGCTCCCCTGATTATCGGTTTCCTTTTGGGACCTGAAGCGTTGGGTGGATTTCTGGCTGGTGCAACTGTTAGTGGTGTGTTGATGGGAATGTTCCAGAACAATGCGGGTGGCGCATGGGATAATGCGAAGAAAAGCTTTGAAAAAGGCGTGGATATCAATGGCCAGAAATATTTTAAAGGCTCCGAACCCCACAAGGCATCTGTCACAGGCGATACAGTGGGTGATCCTTTTAAAGATACCTCCGGTCCGTCTATGAACATCCTGATCAAGTTAATGTCGATTGTTTCCCTGGTGATCGCCCCAACTTTGGCGAGCATCCATCAATCAAAAAATATTTCTGATGATCGTGCAGCGAAACAAGAAACTGAGCGGTCTATATCAGTAAATCAGCAAAATCCAACGAACCCGAACACGGTTCAATTACGATAGTTCTGCTTTGTGAGAGACAAAAAAGCTCCCTGCCTACTGCTTGGCGGGGACTTTTATTTTGGAGAAGCCGTGAGCCAAGCGTTTTGAGCTTCAAGCCTTTTCGCTAATTTTAAGCATGCCTCCTGCTATTCTTTATTATGCCATCCCGGGTTTTGTGTTGCTCCTTTCCATTGAAGCTTTTTTCTCATACAAGGAGAACAAACATTTATATGAGAAAAAAGACACGTTTGCCAGCTTGGGTTTGGGCATTGGGAATGTGATTGTTGGGTTTGTGACAAAGGCTGCCATCTTCGGTCTTTTATGAGAAAAAAGACACGTTTGCCAGCTTGGGTTTGGGCATTGGGAATGTGATTGTTGGGTTTGTGACAAAGGCTGCCATCTTCGGTCTTTTTACACTATTATATAAGTATCGTCTTTTTGACCTGGATGCAGGCAAATGGTGGTTTTGGGTGCTGCTTTTCTTTGCCGATGATTTTTCCTACTACTGGTTTCATCGGACAGCACACAACACTGGTTGGTTCTGGGCTTCGCATGTAGTGCATCATTCCTCACAGCATTATAATTTGGCGGCTGCCTTGCGACAAACCTGGACGGGAAACTTAACCGGGTCATTTTTCTTCTGGGCCTGGATGCCTTTGGTTGGCTTTCATCCGATCTGGATTTTGTTTATGCAGCAAATCAGTCTGATTTACCAGTTTTGGATTCATACCGAAACAATTCGCCGTCTTCCCAAGGCTTTGGAATTTGTGCTAAATACACCTTCTCATCACCGCGTTCACCATGGTAGCGATGTAAAATATCTTGACAAAAACCATGGCGGCATATTGATTGTCTGGGACCGCCTTTTCGGTACATTTCAGCCGGAAGAAGAACAGCCGACTTATGGTCTAACGAAAAACATTGAATCCTTCAATCCGGTAAAAATTGCTTTGATTACCTGGGGGGAGCTTTTCAAACGGGCAAAAGCTGCGGGTTCACTAAAGAACAGCATCTGTTATTTTCTAAAACCTCCGGGCTGGAGCCATGACGGAAGCAGTAAAACTGTGAAGGAAATGCGTCTTGAGCAACATCAACCTGTAAAATTCCGACACCACTCATCTTCCATTTAATACTTCCATCGACATTTTCTACCATTCATCTTCTCAAATCCACAATTGATACCAAATGTTTCAAATCAATTCCGTTAATACGAAAATGGTCGTAAATTAGCTTCCAAATCATTTTTAACCATGGCTCAGAAATATATAAAACCAACGGAGAGTGAGCTGGAAATTCTGCAGATCCTTTGGCAAAACGGTACGGCAACAGTTCGTGACGTACACGAAGAATTAGCGAAAACAAAAGACGTAGGGTACACAACAACCTTGAAACTCATGCAGATTATGCATGACAAGGGCCTGGTAAAACGCGATGAAAGCATGCGTACGCACATTTACCAACCGGCGGTAAACAAAGAAAAAACACAAAAGCATTTATTGGATAAAATGATTG
>SEBV01000148.1 GCA_004172865.1 Gammaproteobacteria bacterium
CCATTAATGTTGTAAGGCGGCTTGATCGTATTCAGCACGTCAACAATTTCTTTTGATGCGAAGATCATTCCAAGCCGCAGCGCCGCCAGTCCCCATGCCTTTGAAAACGTTTGCATCACCACGAGGTTTGGATAATCTTTTAACTCCGTTACAAACGATCGCTGACGACTGTAATTGATGTACGCCTCATCAACCACCACCAATCCGTCAAAATTATTCAGCACCATTTCAATGGCTTCACGGTCTAAACTGTTTCCGGTTGGATTGTTGGGCGAACAGAAGAAAATGATTTTTGTTGCGGCGTCCACTGCTTCCTCCAACGCCTCCAGATTTAACTGGTAGGCTGTTGTGAGCGGTACTTCTTTTACCGGCACGTCATTGATGGCGGCATACACTTCGTACATGCCGTAAGTGGGCGGACAAATAATGATGTTATCCTGTTGCGGATTGCAAAAAGCACGGATCAGGAGATCAATGCACTCGTCGCTTCCGTTTCCCAACAACATATTTTCAGCTTCCACTTTTTTGATGGCTGCAATTTTCTTCTTCACGTCCCATTGAAGCGGATCGGGATAACGGTTGTACCATTTTGTCAACGGCGAACCAAAGCTATTTTCGTTCGCATCCAGAAAAATCTTTGCGTCTCCGCTAAACTCGCTGCGTGCAGACGAGTAAGGCTTCAGCTTCTTAATATTTTCCCTGACCAGGTTATTTAAATCGAAACTCATGTTGATGTACTTAGTTGTATGACTACCATTTTGCAACCAGGAAACATTCCATATCTGGGAGATATGGAATATCTATCCAAGTCGTACTCTTACCGCATTCGCATGTGCATCCAAACCTTCTGCTTCCGCCATTTCTACAACTGTGCTCGCAATATTCTTTAAGCCTTCTTTGTCTAATTTCTGATACGTAATCTTCTTCACGAAACTATCAACACTCACACCGCTGTAAGCTCTTGCAAAACCGTTCGTCGGCAACGTATGATTTGTTCCACTGGCATAATCACCCACGCTTTCCGGCGAATAATTACCAATGAAAATGGAACCCGCATTCACAATCTTTTCTGCAATGGCATCAGCATCACTGTGACAGATAATTAAATGTTCTGCCGCATATTCGTTTACCATTTTAATCGCATCCTCCAGGTTCTCCAACACAATGGCTTTGCTGTTCGACAATGCTTTTAATGCTATCTCTTTTCTTGGCAGGTC
>SEBV01000149.1 GCA_004172865.1 Gammaproteobacteria bacterium
TCCAGCCTAAAGCAGCCTTACGATTACCAGAACGATGCGACTGACCGGCAAATCGAAGCCATTGTAAGAGAAATTGATGGCGCCTGGTATATGAATGCGCAGCGGCCGGGAATGAAGCCAGTTGCAGCCAAATAAACTGTTGAAATAAGCACTAGAATAAAGTCATCACTCCGGAATGATGTTTCGCTTCATGTTCAAGCAACCATTTTTTTCGCCACAAACCTCCTGCATAACCGGTTAACGATCGGTTAGAACCGATAACGCGGTGACAAGGCACAATGATGGCAAGGTTGTTTTTGCCGTTGGCAGAAGCAACGGCACGAATGGCTTTGAGGTCGCCATATTGCCTGGAAAGCGTGTTGTAGCTGATGGTTTTCCCAAATGGAATCTGCAAAAGCAAATCCCAAACTTTTTGCTGAAAAGGCGTTCCGGTTTGCTGCAGCGGAAGATCAAATTCTTTAAGCCTTCCTGAAAAATAATCAGAAAGTTGTTGCGAACAGGTTTGCAGAAGGGCATGTTCGCAGGCTTCTTCTCTCACCTCATCATCCATAAACTCAACCACCTGCACATGTTCATCGGAACACCGAATTTGTAAACTTCCGAGTGGAGAAGAGTAGTAAGAAGTATAAGTTCTCATCCGATTTTCATGCCGGCCGTTACCGGCGATTTTGGCGACAATAAAACTACGTCTTTGTTTTCATCGTACACGCCAAGCACCAGGCATTCGCTGATAAAACCAGCAATGTTTTTCGGTGGAAAATTGACAACGGCAACAACCTGCTGTCCGTGCAGGTCTTCGATGCTGTAAAATTTCGTGATTTGCGCCGACGATCGTTTGATGCCTAATTCCGGGCCAAAATCAATGTTTAGCTGGAATGCAGGCTTCTTTGCTTTGGGAAACTCTTTTGCTTCGATGATGGTACCTACTCGTATATCAATTTTTTCAAAATCTGCCCAGGTAATGCTATTGATATATTCCATTTCGGCAAGATATGGAATATCTGTTTTTGCCAATTCAATCGATCAGGTCCGCCAACTGGTTCAGTTCATCTTTCTTGTAACCATCCTTCTCGTTATCAAAACATTTCGATGTTTCTTCCAGCAAGTGCTGAATTACTTTTTTATTGGAAAGGGGTTTGAAGTAGGAGTGAACCGGTGGCACCGAAATGCGTTTGAAATAGCTTTCAATGTCTTTGTG
>SEBV01000150.1 GCA_004172865.1 Gammaproteobacteria bacterium
ACATACCAATTCACATGACCAGTGTACAAAGGTTGTATCGGTGTCCCATCCAGTTTATGCCAACCGTAAATGGCCACACGGTTTGGCTTTGTGTCTCTTGAAACCTTTCCACTGATCACTACATCTTTTTTGATGCCGGCAATCAGTCCGCTTCTTGCCTTTCGCTGTCCTTCAATGATCAAATGGTGCTGATACATTGTTGGCGAACTATCACGAAAGGCATACATCGGCACGGGCTCTAATTTCACCTTTGCACAACGATAAATATCGTCCACCATTTTTCTGGTAGGCAAAAAGCAGTGAAAGCTGTCGGCGATTCGTTGGGCAGCCATAGGCGTGATAGGAACCCGGGCCCAATCATCGTCAGTGCCAATGCTAAAATAATCAAGTGTTACATAAAAGATGATTTGGTTCACCCTTCCGTTTGAGTCAGTTAGAAGCGCCGACACAGGAACTAAAGACTTTTGAAACGCAGGGATGTTTCCTTTTAACGCCTCATCAACAGCAAGTGAATCACGTTGCCTCCATTTATAGCCTGCTGCCTGCTGATAAAAGGCATTACCGGTTAAATGACGATCCTGCGAAGCGGGAATCGAAATAAAAATTTTTCGCTGGCAGGACAGTATGACAACAAGAAAAAAGAAATAGCGCATGGGAAAAAAGTTGAAGCAAATTACAAGTTGTTTTTCACCTCGCTGCTCCATTTGAATTCTTCATTCCGGATCTTCCAGATAAAACCATCGAGAATGTAATGCGTGATTTGCGGTACAGCCAGCAGAGGCACAATAAAACTGAGCAACTGTTCATTCAAACTAATGTTGAACCAGTGCCCGGTGCAAAACACTGATTTGTGTTCCTTCCAAACAGTAAGATCCCACAACCCTTCTTCCACAAAAGCGAACAGGAAAATCAGCCCGATAAAAATCAGCACACCGTATGAACTAAAAACGAGCTTTAAAAACCGGTTTCCTTTATCGGGACTGGAATATGCCTTTTTTCCATACAACCAAACTAATGCCATGTAAGGAATGCCGTGACTGACGACGTTGAGCAGTGTAAAAGCCATATCGCCGTTGAAATACACAATTCCAAAATACCAGGAAAAAAGGGTACCCCAAATGATTGCCGCCTTCGGCAGATTAAACGACCGCGTAAGCCGATAGACAACAATCTCTTT
>SEBV01000151.1 GCA_004172865.1 Gammaproteobacteria bacterium
GCTATTTCGCCTTCTTTATTGTACAAAACCGCCAACATTAATGTACAGGCAGGTATTCGTCCGGCTTGGGACAACAGCCAATTCAAACTGTTCCCGAATATTATTGCTGAAGTGGCATCAACTGACCAACGTTTTTCTTTCCAGGCCGGTTGGGTTGGTTATCTCCGCAATGCCGGCTTTCAATACCAGACACGCATTAACCCATGGGTTTGGGCGCCAACAACTGTGTTCAATTCGCAAGTGGAGGAGCGTTATGGCGGTTTCAAAGGTTCGGCAGGCGATCATTTTAGCTACAGCGCCAAAGTCTCCTTTAATACCATTCATAACCAGCCGCTTTTTACCAATGATACTGTCTACGGTGGAAAATCGTTTGTTGTGATTAATGAGCCACGGTTGAACGTGCTGAATCTAGGTGGCGAGCTTGGCTATACTGTTGGCGAACGCTTCTCGCTTGTGTCAAATTTCCAGTTCAACCAGTTTCATACAAAAGTTGCTGAAGAAGCCTGGGGCTTGTTGCCGATTGAGTGGAAAACAACCATGCGTTTGCAGGTGTTGAAAGACTTGTATGTGAATAGTGATCTATATGCCTTTGATGGTCCCCGTTACCAGTTAAAGGGCGGGAAAGATGGCAATCTTGGCAGTGCCATGGATTTGAGTGCGGGCCTGGAATTTAAAGTTTACAAGAATATCAAGGTTTGGGGACAGTTCAACAACTTACTGAACAAAGAATACCAGCGCTGGAACCAATATCCGGTTTATGGCTTCAACTTCCTTGCGGGTGTTGTATTTTCGTTCGCTCAAAGTAAGTAACGTGCTGGAACTGCTCACTAAATATTTATTGTTATACAAGACGGTTAGTATTCCCAATGTCGGAACCTTTCAGGTTGTTCAACAGCCGCCGCAGTTAAGCGTGGCTGATAAAATCATTCTTCCGCCTTCTTATTCAATTGAATTGAAAAAGCAGGAAGAAGTGTCTGCACATCAGTTGCATTTTTTAAATGGCGCCTTAAACAGAAAGAACGAGGTCTTGCTTCAGGATCTTAAATTCTTTGGCAACAAGCTTCAGGAAAAAATCAATGGTCCTGGCTTTGAGTGGGAAGGATTGGGAATCATTACCCGCAGCACACAGTCACTGCCAATTAAAATAAACGGTTTGGAACCAAT
>SEBV01000152.1 GCA_004172865.1 Gammaproteobacteria bacterium
CTCATTCAACAGCGTTATAGTCAAACTTTAAGTATGACCGCGCAGGTTTCGCCGATTCGTGACCTGAACATTGACATTACGCTGAACAAAACCTTCACCAAGGATTATTCTGAACTGCAGAAAGACACGGGTGCGAACGTGGGAATCAGGCGTTATAATCCTTATGCAACAGGTAGCTTCAGCGTTTCGTATATTTCTTATCAAACCTTGTTCACCAAGTTTGATCCGAACGAAGTGTCGGAGATCTTCAAGCAGTTTGAAGCCAACCGTGCTACGCTTTCGCAACGCTTAGGAAAGGAAAATATTTATGCCAATCCAAACAGCACCTTGCCGGGCGGCTACGTGGTGGGCTATAACCGTTATGCGCAGGATGTGTTGATTCCGGCTTTTATTGCGGCCTACACCAAGAAAGACCCGACATCGGTTGTGTTGATCAAGAACTCGAATCCCAATCTGAAGTCAAATCCGTTCTCGCGGATTTTGCCGAAGCCAAACTGGAACATTACGTACAATGGTTTGACCCGTTTGCCGGGATTGGATAAGATCTTTACCAACTTTACGCTGCGTCATGGTTACAGCAGCACGTTGAGCATGAACAGCTTCACCACAGCGCTGTTGTTCCAGGATCCGTTCCGCGTTGGTTATCCATCTTTCATTGATACCAACAAGAACTTTATTCCTTACTTCCTGGTGCCAAACGTAACCATCAGTGAACAATTCAGTCCGTTGATTGCCGCTGACATGACGTTCACCAACCAGTTATCAGCCCGTTTTGAATACCGCAAAACAAGAACCCTGAGTTTGAGTTTGGTGGATTACCAATTGGCGGAAAACCGTTCTACTGAAGTAACTGTCGGAATGGACTGGCGCAAAAAAGGTTTCCCATTCCTGCGCAAAGTGAAGATTGGCAAAAATGCGAAGCCGCTGGATAACGATGTTACCATGCGATTGGATTTTAGCCTGCGTGACGATGCTACGGCCAACAGCAAGCTCGATCAGAACACGGCGTTTGGTACTTCGGGACAAAAAGTTATTCGTATTGCACCGAGCATTGACTATGTACTGAACAACCGCATCAACCTGAAGTTTTATTTCGAACAGAACAAGATCATTCCAAAAATTGCTACCACTGCTCCGGTTACCACAACAAGGGCCGG
>SEBV01000153.1 GCA_004172865.1 Gammaproteobacteria bacterium
CTTCTGAAACCACTGACCTGGATTACCTCAAAGAGCTTCATGAAAAGGGAATGCCGATTGTTTTTTTTGACCGCATTACCGATGAAATTGAAACGCATAAAGTCATTGCCAACAACTACCTTGGGGCCTTTCACGCAACGGAACATTTGATTTACGAAGGCTATAAGAAGATTGCTCATATTACCTCCTCTCCTTTTTTATCGATCACAAAAGAGCGGCTGGAAGGTTACAAAGCCGCACTGGAAAAACACAATCTTCCTTTCAATGAGTCGTTGGTGAAGTATTGCAATCATGGGGGTATGATAGCCGATGAAATTGAAGTGGCATTGGCCGAACTACACAAAGGCAAATTGAAGCCTGACGCTATTTTTACAGCCGGCGACCGTCTTACCATTGTTTGCTATGGCATTTTGAAACGAATGAAACAGAAAAAAGAATTGGGGTTTACCGGGTTTAGCAATACGCAGGTGGGCGACTTGTTTTCGCCATCGCTAACGGTTGTTCGCCAGCCGGCGTTTGAGATCGGGCAAAATGCAATTGAACTGCTGATTCAGATTATTGAAAGCAAACGCCCCGTGACCACGTTTGAGCTGAAAACATTAGAAACCTCTCTGGTTATCCGCGAATCATCATTAAAAAATAAGCAGAGCGAGAAAATTTAATCTTTTTTCAGGTTTTGAATTTGCTGCAGGAGGCGCTTGTTGTCGTCCACAACTGTTTTATAAGACGATTTCAGGGTGTTCTCTCTTTCAATCGCCTTGTCGTACGAGCTTTTTAACGCGGCATATTTTTGTTTCCATTCACCGTCATTAGAAACGACTTGTGGCTGCTGCACTGGTGTTGTTTGATTGGCAGACTGCGTGCTTATTTGAGCATTCAGGGAGTCAATCACATGGTTGCGTACATTGATTGCTTCTTTGTACTGTTCAATTTCTGCTATCACATTTGCGTTGACGGCCTGGCTTTGCGGTTGTGTGTTTTCGTCAGCCGTTTGCACAACCGGCGCACTCCATCTGTTTTTCAAGACGGTGGCTACCGCAACAAAAATCAATAGTGCGCTAAACAGGTAAAGCGCAAAAAACTGTAAACGGGCTTTTGTACGTGCCGCAGTAGAACCAGTAACCATATCCATACGTTTTATTTCAACAAATTTGTAACGGGGCGGTGTCCTTCCACAATCACAACAGTTTTCGGACGCAGTTCATTCTCATATACTGTCGCCTCGGGATGCAAAGGTGATTTAAAGAAGCCAAATGTCTTTTTATAAAATGCCCATCCTACTGGGGCACCAATTTCATCTACCCAATCAATTTTTGTTCTTCCACTATTATTTTTTTCAGTCACCAGGTGATAAAAAGCTAAACCAAGCTGTGTTTGTGCAGGAAGGGTGTTTCTAAGTTTCACCAGATTACCATTGGCATCAGTCAGCTTTATTTTAAGCGGTATATTTTCAAAAAAAACCAGGTTGGGCGCTGCTGGTAAGTCAGGACGATAGTACCAAAGTTCCGGAAGCACCGTTGGAATAGAATTAAAAAAATACCAGCTCAGATGTACAACCACTGGCATTAAAAAAACTGATGCGGCACTTACTACAGATAACAACGGTTGCCTCAAATACACATAGCTAAAGGCTGCAAAAACCAGCGTTGCCACAATTGCTGCGGGTAACACAAGGAACGATCGTCTGACCGGGGAGGCTCCGGCGAGTTTGCCATGAGCAAGAAAAGAAAACAGCAAACCATTTAGAAAAAAGCAGAAGGCCTGCACTTCTATCGCCTTTGGTCCTTTGTAAAATAGAATACCGCAACCCAA
>SEBV01000154.1 GCA_004172865.1 Gammaproteobacteria bacterium
TTTCTTGTGGTGAGTAATTCCTTTGCGCCGTACGAAGCGGGACAGTCCATTCAATACCAGATTGAAGAATTAGCATATAATACTATCTCGGGAGTGTTGTACAATGAGATTAACAAGCAACTCAACCAGATATTTTCAAGAGTGCTGGGAAACAATAATTTCACGTTGAACTTTTCGGGTTCGCTTTATAACCGAAACTTATTTGATGCTTCCTCCAGAGGAATCCGCTTGTTTAACCAGGCAAGTTCTACGCTAAGCGTTGGTGCACCTTTGTTTAACGGGCGAGCTATCCTTACTGTTGGGGGTAGTTTTGACATTCCCTTAGAGGCCAACATTCAACAGACTTTCCAAATCCTTCCGGATGTGCAGCTAGAAGTTCTGCTCAATACGACGGGAAGCCTTCGGCTGACTTTGTTCTACCGGAAAAATGTCGATTACCTGAACGGGTTCAACACGGGCGGCAGCAACCAGCCAAGCCGCTACGGCGCTTCGCTTTCGTATAACCGAGAGTTTGATTCCTTCAGTGAACTTCTGCTTGGGAAAAAGAAAAAGGAAGCCGCCAAACCGGCAACTGACAGTACGCAAAAGGCACCATCAGCACCAACAACGTCAAGCAGCAATCAATAAATTTATTGGAACTCGTGCCCGAGTTTATCCCGCTTGGTTTGCAGATATCGTTCGTTGTGAGGATTCGATTCCACTTTCAACGGGATATTTTCGACAATCTCCAGTCCATAGCCAATCAATCCAACCCTTTTTTTGGGATTATTGGAAATCAGGCGAAGCTTGGTAACTCCCAGATGCCGCAGAATTTGCGCACCTACGCCATAGTCCCGCTGATCAGTCTGAAAACCAAGGTGAAGATTGGCTTCCACGGTATCCATTCCTTGTTCCTGCAACCGGTAGGCTTTTAATTTATTTACTAACCCAATTCCCCGGCCTTCCTGGTTCATATATAGGATAACACCTTTGCCTTCCTTTTCTACCATTTGCATGGCCCGGTGTAGTTGTTCTCCGCAGTCGCAGCGGAGCGAACCTAAAATATCGCCGGTAAAGCACGAGGAGTGCACCCGAACCATCACTGACTCGTCAGGCGTCCAGGTTCCTTTCATCAGCGCCAGGTGCTCATTCGAAGAATTTTTCTC
>SEBV01000155.1 GCA_004172865.1 Gammaproteobacteria bacterium
GGACAGACGCTACTGGTGCAACAACACCTGATGGATACCTGATAAGATGGAGCAGTGTTGATTTCGCATCGATCACTGATCCAACAGATGGTACGTTTGTCACAAACAGCAGCGGCAATTTAAATGTGGCAGCAGGTGCGCAAACTGTTACCATTGCCGGCCTTACGCAAAACACAACCTATTACTTTAAGATCTACCCTTATACTAACAGTGGGACTAACGTTAATTACAAAACTGACGGAACAATTCCCCAAACTTCCTGTGCTACCACAGTTGGCCTATGGGAGGAATTCGAAGTAGGCTCAAAAGCAGGCTACGCTATTGGCAATGTTACACTAGCTTCAGGTAGCTGGAGCTTTTCTGAAGCGTTAATTGGCAATAGTGCTTCTGATACCAAAAACGGGAATCAGGCTGCACGCCTTCGCACCGACGGTGTGATCGCAATGAACTTTGACATTCCGACCGGTGTTGGCTATGTAACCGTTAACCACGCTTCTTACGGCACGGATGCTGCTTCTACATGGCATTTGGAAGCATCGACTGACGGCGGCACTTCCTGGACGGCTTTTGTAGGCCCGGATGTCACCTCGTCAACAACTCTCACAGCCGAAACGTTTTTAGTGAAAACAAATAGTCCTGTAAGACTCCGGATTATTAAAACAGATGCTGCTGGCGGACGATTAAATATCGACGACATTTCTTACACAGCTTATAGTCCAACTTTACCTGTTCGCTTCACGACATTGAAAGCTGTTCAGAAAGGTTCTGGAATAGAATTAACTTGGACCAACGCGGCAGAAGAAAATGTGATTCATTACACAGTAGAAGGCTCTGCCGACGGTCGTAGCTTCAACCAGGTTGGCACTGTAACTGCTCGTTTGAATAACAACAACAGGGCAGATTACAGTTTTGTGGATGTAACACCAAATAGCGGCGATAATTTCTACCGTATTAAGGCTGTAGAAAATACCGGCAAAGTTGTGTACAGCGCTGTGGTTCGAATTAATCTGGCGAAAAAAGGTGCAGGATTGAACGTGTATCCGAACCCGGTTCGCGGCAACGAGTTCACTGTTCAATTAAGCAACTTGCCTGCAGGCAAATACATGCTGATGCTGCATGCTTCCAATGGTCAGCAAGTGAGTACGAGTACCCGCATCATTAACCATGCTGGTGGAAGCGCTACCGAAAATCTTTCTGCGCTTGACCTCAAACCCGGCGTTTATCAATTGCAGATTAATGGTGTGGTGCGTTTGCAAAAGCAGATTATTGTCACTCGATAAACTATCTTATCTAATAAAAAAGGCTGTCGGTATCGACAGCCTTTTTCTTTTTTCCCTAAATGGTTAGTAACGTATGCAGATGAAAACTGTTAGAAATCGTACCGGTTTCACGGCTACTTTAAGCCAACGAACAGTACATCTTCTCTCCATTTGCCTTCGTTCCGTTATGTTGTGGACGTGGATTGCGAGGGATTTTCGATAAAGGAGCCAAGTTGATTCAACAGCATCTCGTCTTCCGCACTTCCTTTCCAGCAGCGGATGCCTTTGATAATGGTAATTTCTTTCGGCGGGCTGTTTTCCGTAGCACCGTCGTAGTTAGTCAAATGCGCAAAATATATTCCGGACGCTTCTTTTGACAGCCTGAAATATGCCATCCCACCTTTGTATAAAAAATGAACTTCTGACTCCATTTGTGGCAATTATCTAAGACTTGTAAAATTGAGGGAAAACACGCAATGCATCCGCTGGAGTGCCGGATTCTAATGCAATTTTAATTG
>SEBV01000156.1 GCA_004172865.1 Gammaproteobacteria bacterium
AGCTGTTGCGTTCAGGCTATTTTTATTTGGCTTTATTGGTTGCAGCGTTATTTTTTCTTCCGCATCTCCTGTGGCAGTTCAATCATGATTTTCCTACGCTGAAATATCACCTGTCGGGCCGAACGGGCAGCTTGTCTTTTCGACATGTTGGCGAATACATTTCGCAACAAATATTTGCTATCGGACCCGGGTTAATTTTCCTTCCCTTCATCATTCGAACAAAAGATGTATTTGAACGCACACTAAAAGCCATCATCATCGGAACATTTGCGTTTTTTCTGCTTAGTTCTTTTAAAACATTCGTTCATTTTCACTGGACGTCTATTGCTCTTTTTCCCTTACTCTACTTTGCTGCTTTTTATTACAACCAACCAGAAAAGCAAAGGTTATTCAACTGGATCATCCTGCCGTTTGTGGGTTTGTTTTTAGTTGTCAGAATACTGTTGATGTTCCCCATCATTCCGGCAATGCATGTTGGTGAAGATTATTATCATGGTCGAAAACAATGGGCGAAAGACATTGCCGCTGTTGCAGACGGTCGTTATGTATTTATGCCCAACAATTTGCGGGAAGCATCGCTTTATTCGTTTTATGCCGATGGAAAAGGCGTTACACTTTACAATCGTCCCGAAAAAAAATCGCAGTATGAATTGTGGGGATATGAAGACAGTTTGCAGGGCAAAGAAGTGATGTTTGTAACAAAGTACCCATTTAACGGAAGCAAACCGTTGCCAAACAATTTGCAGCAAAACCTTCAGTATGCGGTTTTGCCATCGTTCACTTCTTATTACACCGGTGTTTCCATTACTGCTGCCATTAAACAAGCGGCCGCAGATTCCATTGAAGCAAACGTTGAGATCACCAACCATCGTTCAGCACCACTCAAGTTTGAAAAAGGATTGAATGGTGAACCAATTGCTTTAATGATCTCGTTTGAGCAAGAACGGAATGTTATACAAACATTTATTCTACAAAATTTGACGGAGGTTGTTGCTCCGCATGACAGTATCACAAAGAAATTAAAAGTTTCGGTCAAAGACCTTGAACCGAAAAGCTACTCAGCCTTCATTGGTATCCATAACGGTGTGTTACCCGATGCTATTCTTTCGAATGAAATGCAGATAGAGATCAAACAATAACAAAA
>SEBV01000157.1 GCA_004172865.1 Gammaproteobacteria bacterium
CCGAGGCACTCCACCGTTTTTAGTGTAAACATGCCGTCCGGCGTGGTTTCGCCAACACCGATTCCCAACTTTTCTTTTATATAGTCAATGATCTGATCGCTTCCTTTCACCATGCAAGGGCCGGTCTGGCAAACTTCAAAAAGGTATTTGCCAATCGGCTTCAGGTTGTACATGCTGTAAAAGGTAGCTACTTCATACACCTCAATTGGCTTTAACTGCAACAACTCTGCTACATAATCCATTGCCTCAGGGCTCAGCCAGCCACTGTTTTCTTCCTGCGCAAGATGCAATAGGGGAATCAATGCACTCTTTTGTTTTCCTTGCGGATACTGTGCAATGATTTCCTGAACCTTTTGTAGTTTTTGGTCTGAAAACTTCATTATTAATAATTCGACAATTTGATAATTCGACAATTCGACAATTTCATTTGCGTTTTGGCAAATTGTCGAATTGGCTAATTGTTTATCCGTCCATCTCCCCGGCAATCAGGTTCAGCGACGACATTACAATAATCGCATCACTCAACATGCTGCCTTTTACCAGCTCTTCGTAAGCCTGGTAATAAATAAAGCAAGGCCTGCGAAGATGCATTCTGTAAGGGCTTCTGCCACCATCGCTGATCAGGTAAAAACCCAATTCGCCGTTGGCACCTTCTACCGAATGATACACTTCTCCCGGTGGCATATCTACTTCTCCCATCACAATTTTAAAGTGATAGATCAGCGCTTCCATCTTTGTGTACACATCTTTCTTTTCGGGCAAATAATATTCAGGAACATCCGCATGGAAAACTTCTGCTTCGGCCCCTTTAAAATCCTGCACTTTGCGGTAAGCCTGCTCAATAATTTTCAGCGACTCCCACATTTCTTCCTCACGCACCAAAAAGCGGTCGTAACAATCGCCGGTTTTACCAGTTGGAATACTGAAGTCAAAATCCTGGTAGCTGCAATAAGGCGTATGCACCCGAACATCATAATCTACACCTGCCGCCCGAAGGTTTGGCCCGGTGAAGCCGTAGTTCAGGGCTCTTTCGGCACTGATAGGACCTGCGCCAATGGTACGCTCCATGAAAATGCGGTTGCGTACAAACAGGTTTTCAAATTCTTTCAACGCTTTGGGGTATTCCGCCAGGAATTTTTC
>SEBV01000158.1 GCA_004172865.1 Gammaproteobacteria bacterium
TATGAACGTCATGAAAATCTTTCATGGGTAACCTCCATGAAGGGTAACTGCTGCGGCTTTAACGTGACCTATGACTATGATGAACAGGGAAATAAAATCCGGGAAACCGACGCCAACGGTAATGTGTACATGTACTCATACGATGCTAATGGCAACATGCTGACAGCTACCGATCCGCTTGGAGGAAAGTTTGTCTATACCTATTCAACTGTTTTCAACAAGATCACCAGCTTTAAAGATCCTGGAGGAAACCTCTATACCATTGGCTACGACGGCAACGGGAACATGGTTAAATTAACCGCGCCTGGAAACGTGATTTATACGGCCTCCTACAATGCCAACGGCGATATTATCAGCAGCACCGATCCAAAAGGAAATGTCTTTTCTTATAACTATGATGCCTACGGAAACCCAACGCATGTAACCGGGCCAAACGGCTATCAGGCCACACTTTCCTTTGATGCGAGAGGTAATTTATTGTCGTATGTAGATGCCACCGGCAATGCGCAGGTTGCAGAATACGACATCCTCAACCGGCTGAAGAAAATTACGGATCCGGTGAATCATTTGTTGCAATACAGCTACGACGCCAATGGCAATATGGTTTCGCTTCAAAACCAAAACAACGAAACCACCTGGTTGAGTTACGATGCGTCGAACCGCATGGTAAAGATGACAGGGCCAACCGGAAGCACCATGGAAATTGATTACAATGAAATGGATAAAATGACCAGCATAAAAAATCCGCTGTCACAGAAAACCGCCTTTTCTTACGATACCCGCAACCGCTTAAAATCTGTAACAGACGCCTTAGGAAACTCCGGTACTTTAAATTATGACGCCAACGGTAATCTCACTTCCATCAGCTTTCCCACCGGCCGCACAATAAACTATACATATGATAAGCTAAACCAGCCTCTAAAAGTTTCCGATGGAACCGGCGACATAGCTGCCTTTACGTACGATGCCAACGGAAACGTTACGAGTTATAAAAACGGCACCGGTGCGGTAACATCTGTTTTGTATGATAGCCTGAACCGGGTAAAAGAGCTAACCGACCCGCTTGGCAACAGAACGATGTATGCTTACGATAAGAATAACAACATTCTTTCTGTCACAGACCGCAATGGTTTTACCA
>SEBV01000159.1 GCA_004172865.1 Gammaproteobacteria bacterium
TTGCAGAACGACGTGGTAAAAAAATGGATGGAAGACAAGCCGTTGAAGAAATTCATTTTTGTGAAAGGGAAAATGGTGAACGTGGTGGTATAGTTTCTGAATAATTTTATTCGCAAAGGTTCAATCGGTTGATTGAGCCTTTTTTGCTATTGTTAGTACGCCGCAGACCCACCCCAGTTATTTATAGTAAAATCATTTTCTAAACTCGCCCCGCCAAGGAGGGGATGGTCGTTTTATCACAATGGTTGATTTAATGAACACATCCCCTCCCTGGAGGGGAGCACCTAACGTTTGACTGTACTGTAGGCGGCTCAGGGGTGGGTTTACGATGAAGGATTACAAAGGATACGAAGAACATGCCTTCTGCTTTCGTGCCCTTTATCATCCAAAAAGTTGAATAGAATTCCAAACCGTACAAGAGTGCGACGCAAGAGACGCTTCATGGCAGCACTAGCCTCTGGTTCATAAAAACAAAGCCCCTTCAGCACATTTTCTGTAATCTTGTTAACATGAAAAAGACATTGTTTCTTCTTTGTTCCTGCCTGCTGACGGTCCTTCTTTTTGCGCAGGATCTGAACGTCATGACCTTTAATATCCGCTACAACAACGTGGGTGACAGCTTAAATGCATGGCCGTACCGCAAAGACAAAGTCGCCTCGCAAATTCTTTTTCACGATGTGCACCTGCTTGGTGTGCAGGAAGCCCTACATCTTCAAATGCAGGAGCTGGGCAGCCGCCTTCCAAAATTCAAATCGCTTGGGGTGGGAAGAGGCGGCGGTGAGAAAAGCGAATACTCCGCCATTTTTTACGATACAACCCGTTTGCTAGCACTTGCTTCTGAAACCTTCTGGCTGTCGCAAACGCCAAATGTCGTTGGCAGCAAAGGCTGGGATGCGGCTTTTGCCCGCATTGTTACCTGGGCAAAATTCAAGGATCGCAAAAGCGGTAAAACATTCTTTTTCTTCAACACGCATTTTGATCACATGGGTAAAGAAGCAAGACGTGAAAGCGCCAAATTGCTGTTGCAAAAAGTAGTAGATATCGCCGGCCAAACAAGAGCGATCGTTACCGGTGATTTTAACGCTGTTCCCACCGATGAACCAATTCAGGTGATTGTTGACAAAATCAACCCGCTGAGACTTTGATCCATTGAAATGCATCGGGAATGCGAAAGATGGTATCGGGTAATTCAAGTGCGGGCTTTACATCACGGAAACTGTAATTGGTGTATGCTTCCCAGTTATTGAAGGCAGCATCGGTTCCCAACAGGCAATAGCTGTTGTCGGTTGGCCAGAAGATTACCACAAACAAGTCAGGAATATTCTGCATGTACTTTTTCAAATGATCACGAAAAGGGCGAACATCGGCATAGTACAACACTTTCATGTCCTCGATGGTTGCCGGTGGTTTTAGCATAAGGCAAAAGTAAAAAGTCAAAATGCAAAATGCCGTTCTAACATGAGTCAACCTTTTTGACTTTTTACTTTTGCATTTTGACTTGCTTTTTCAACCGTATCACCGCGCTGCTGTCTTCTGTGCTGGAAAGATTGGCAGCAAAGCGTTTTTCACCCACCAATGCCACCATGTAGGAAGTGTTGGGCGGAATAGCGCCAAGGTTTTCTGCGACCATGGTGAGTTCGCTTTCCTCTTTAAGATCATTTACCGAAAGTTTTACGGTGTAAGGCGTAGCGGAAAGTTTGATGTGCGTGAACAGCATGCGGCCATCCAGGAACAACGAAATGGAATCGCCATCAACAATG
>SEBV01000160.1 GCA_004172865.1 Gammaproteobacteria bacterium
GCGGATGATCGGAAGGCTGCAAATCTGGTTTTGCTGCTTTTAGCCGCTGGTAATTTTCTTTGATGATGCTTTCTTCTTCGCAATGGGTGGCAATCAGCACTTCACTTTCGCGGAAAATTTTATCAATGGCGAGATAGTTATCAACCAGCAAGTTTCCGGTAGAAGCACCCATGAAAATCTTGACGCCACAGATGTCGTTTTTGCGGTCGTTTGTTTTCAGCACTTCATCGGCATTGTCGTTGGAAGTACCCATGAAAAACGAATAGTTGGCCAGTGAGGTTTGCGCAGCTATCTGGTATTTGTCTTCAAGCAATTCCTGAGTGAGCGCTGCTGGAACTGTATTGGGCATTTCCATGAACGATGTCACACCGCCTGCCACTGCTGCTCTCGATTCTGTGTAGATGTTTGCTTTGTGCGTCAGACCCGGCTCGCGAAAATGCACCTGGTCGTCGATAACGCCGGGCAAAAGATATTTGCCTGCGCCATTTATTTCGGTGTAATTTGAATCGCTGAGAGAAATTTGTGGCGCAATTTTTTTAATTCTTTCGCCATCAATCAAAACATCGACGTTTACAATCTTATTTTCGTTGACGATATTGATATTCTTAATCAGGTATTTTTGCATCGCTCAAAATTAACAGACAAGCATCCTATGCAATATAAACAAAGACGCCCCAAACCTCTTAAAGCGCTTTTGAAAACTTTCTTCTTTCTCTCGTTTCTCATTCCATTCATAGCCTTTTCGCAAACCACTTATTTGCCGCTTGGATTCCGGCGTTGCAAAAAGTCGCTTCTTCATTATCACTTTCCAGGCAGGATGCTTATAACCTGTATCGAACGCAGACTAACAACATTGAGTTTGCCACAAACCGCGATTCGCTGCGAAGCAAGAAAATCTTTTTAAAGCGCTTCTATCAAACGCCTGCCAATTTTTATGAAGTAAATGTTCCGGATTTCTCACTCATTGTAAACCCGGTTTTTCAATATACCGCAGGAAAAGAAAGTAACAGCAATGAACTGCTTTTCCTGAATACAAGAGGTCTTAGCTTACGAGGCTCATTAGCCAACAAAGTGAGTTTTGCCGCTTACATTTCCGAAAACCAGGAAAGAGATCCTTTGTATGTAAGACAATGGGTTGGTCAATACCAGGCGGTTCCCGGGCAAGGATATTTCAAAAATTTCAAGGGAACGGGTTATGATTATTTTGATGCGAGAGGTTACATAAACTTCAAAGCTGCGAAGTACATTGATGTGACGTTTGGTTACGATCGCAACTTCATTGGGAACGGCTATCGCAGTCTTTACCTCAGTGATTTTTCAACGAATGTGCTGTTCCTGAAATTGAATACCCGGATATGGAAATTCAACTACCAAAATATTTTCATGGAATTGGTGAGTGCCTACCAACGCGGCGCTGATCAGCTTTTAGGCAAGAAATATGCAGCCATGCACCATTTAGATGTCAATGTTACCAAATGGCTGAACGTGGGCTTGTTTGAAGGGGTTGTTTTTGGACAGCGTAACCATTTTGAATTTGGTTACCTGAACCCGATAATTTTCTACCGTTCTGCCGAGCAGCAAAATGGCAGTCCTGATAACGCTGTTGCGGGGTTGGATGCCAAAGCAAACGTGGCAAAGCACTTCCAGTTTTATGGCCAACTTCTTTTAGATGAATTCAAACTTGATGAATTGAAACGGAAATGGTGGGGAAACAAGTTTGGCTACCAGCTTGGCGCAAAATACATCGATGCTTTTGGCATCAGCAACCTTGATTTGCAGGCTGAATGGAACAGGGTTCGTCCGTTTACTTATTCGCACGATGATTCGGTTGCCAATTACACCAATTACAACCAACCATTGGCGCATCCGCTTGGAGCCAATTTTAATGAGCTGATCGGCAT
>SEBV01000161.1 GCA_004172865.1 Gammaproteobacteria bacterium
AAGGATAAAAAATCTTTTTTCTGGAGCGGCCGTTATCACATGGACATGAATTCCCGTGATACCCTGATCACTGATTTGAATGTGCTGGCCGATTTTAATCCGCAGATTCCCGATAGCTACCAGGGAGCCGAGTTTTTGATGCTGGGCAACCTGATGCCGAAGCTGCAGAAAAGCGTGATCGAGCAATTAAAGGAACGTCCGAAGCTGATTGTGCTTGATACCATGAACTTTTGGATGGAAACAGCGCTGGACGACCTGAAAGAAGTGTTGCAGATGGTGGATGTGCTGATGGTGAACGATGCGGAGGCGAGAGAATTAAGCCATG
Source organism: Gammaproteobacteria bacterium (assembly GCA_004172865.1). GTDB lineage: Bacteria > Pseudomonadota > Gammaproteobacteria > Pseudomonadales > Cellvibrionaceae > Cellvibrio. Next base: position 326 of record SEBV01000161.1, read on the forward strand.
AGTTTTCATTGGTAAAGGCAGCCAAGAAAATTCTGTCGATGGGACCAAAATACCTGATCATCAAAAAAGGCGAGCATGGCGCTTTGCTTTTTCATAACGAGCAAGTGTTTTATGCGCCGGCTCTTCCGCTGGAAGATGTGTTTGACCCTACCGGTGCCGGCGATACGTTTGCTGGAGGCTTCATTGGCCATTTGGCCCGCACAAAAGATATTTCCTTTGACAACATGAAGACAGCCATTATTGTTGGTTCAGCGATGGCTTCTTTTTGCGTGGAGAAATTTGGCCCGGAGCGAATGAAAGAAATAACTAAAGAAGATATTGATAAGCGACTGATGCAGTTCCAGGAGTTGGTGAATTTTGATATTGAGCTTGTCTGATCGTAGGAACCATGATTTGGTGGATTTTGAGGATTAGGAAGAAATGATAACAATCTTTATAAACTAAGAGTCATTCAGCAATGAATGACTCTTTTATTATCTACCAATCCTTTTCATCCTATCAATCCCAGTTCAGACATCATGGTTCTGACAGTTGTCTTGCCAGCACGATGGTCTGCTTAAAGCTTTTCTTTTCTCCTTGCAGGTTAAAAATCTCCGTGAAGATGATATAAGTACCCACCGGAAGTTTGGCTTGTTTTTCTCCCAATCCATCCCAATTCCATTGGCCTTTCCGGCTCAACAAATCGTTTTTCACCAGGTGGCGTACGGTTCTTCCACTTGCGTCAAAGATGATAACGTTCGCCACATAGCCCGCTTCTTCTACCTGGTAACTGATCGTTGCCACGTCGTCTCTCCCATCATTATCCGG
>SEBV01000162.1 GCA_004172865.1 Gammaproteobacteria bacterium
TCTTTATATAGTCTGATTTTTTGTGTTATTTAGCCGCAAATAACCAACGATGTTTAGACAGGTATTGGTTTTTGCGTTGCTTTGCGCCTTTGCAGCATGCAAAAACAATGACAAGGAAAAAGAAGAGAAGAACACCTCGCAGGAAACCAGCAGGTTTAAATTGGGTGAACTCCCTTACCAGCTTTCGGATACAGGATTGCAAAAGAACACTGATACTACATCGCTTTCCTCGGCTATGGTTACAAACCTGATTCCGGACAGCATTAAAAATGGCTTTTTCGGCAAGCAGGCAAAAATCAAATACACGCCGCTCATTCAATTTTCGCAGAAGAAAGAAAATTATTATGTGATTAAGGCAAGCAGCGGCGCAAAGAAAGCCGCGTTTCTCGCTATTTCCGATCAGGATAACCGTTTACTTGCGAGCTATCCTTTTTTATTACCAGATGCAGACCCCAACACGTCGCAAACCAGTGCAATTGACAAGAACTTCACTGTCACAAAATCAATCACACAACGCAATGGTGCCGATGCTTCTGCCGAAGGAAAAGAAGTGGTGGCGTATGACGCGGCAGAAAAAAAATTCAGCCTCATCCTGTTAGATCCATTGAACGAAACAACAAGTGAAGCCGTAAGTCCCATTGATACGTTTCCGAAAACAAACAAACTTGCCGGTGACTACTGGATGAACAAGAAAAACCTGGTTTCCATTCGTGATGGCCGATACAACAATCAATTGATGGTGTACATCCACACGGAAAATGCAGATGGCGATTGTAAAGGGGAACTGCGGGGTGAATTCTTAATGACATCATCCACCACCGCTACTTACCGCCAGGGTGGCGACCCTTGCGTACTGACACTAACATTCAAAGGAGCAAATGTTTCCATGAATGAAGAAAAAGGCTGTGGTAATTACCGCGGTTTGGATTGTCCGCTCACCGGAACATTCACCAAAAAGAAGGCGCAATCGGTGAAACCCAATTCTATCAAGCCGAAAAGAAAATAACGGCAGTCAAACTGTGTGATTTCTACACATTCTCAAAAATGATTACTTTGCCCAACTTAAAATTGAAACGTGATGAATTTTTCTTCGTACCAGATACCCTATCCCGTTGATGAACGCTATTCGA
>SEBV01000163.1 GCA_004172865.1 Gammaproteobacteria bacterium
GGCTGCTATGCCGCCCTTCACGCATTAAAACTTGGCGATGCCATTTGCAAAGCCGATAAAGATGCGCAGGTACTGATCGTCTGCACCGAATTGTGCACCCTGCATTTTCAAAAAGAAGCAACCATGGACAACATGGCTTCATCGCTTCTTTTTGGCGATGGATCATCGGCCGTTTTGCTGATGAGCGACGAGGCAAAGCACGAAGGCGTTATCATTGACTCGTTTTACAGCGAGATCAATCCGAAAGGCAAACGAGACATGGCGTGGGAGCTTTCCTCTTCTGGGTTTTTAATGACGCTGAGTGGCTATGTTCCTGACCTGATTGAAGAAGATTTTGCGGCCATTGTTGAGAGAGCCATGGCAAAGGCGGACATGAAAGAAGTCTCGCACTGGTGCATTCATCCCGGTGGTAAAAAAATTCTGCAAGCCATTCAAAAAAGCCTTGCACTAGGCAACGGAGAACTGCAATGTTCTTATGATGTATTGCGTGAATTCGGCAATCTTTCCTCTGCTTCCATCCTGTTTGTTCTAAAGAAAGTGCTGGAGAAAAAAACAGCAAACCAGCGCATCTTTGGAGCAGCATTTGGACCCGGACTAACGGTAGAAACATTCACTGCACATAGCTGATGCCATCATTCAAACAACGTTCCTGTCAAAAAGAATTGCTTGACCGCGATGATCTTCCTTTTGCGGATATCAAATGCAACATGCAGGAGTTGGATTTTATTAACCGCAAACTTGGCGGACATGAGATTACCCTCGACGGCATTGTTGCGATCATCCAGGCATCACACGTGTTAAACCGGGAACTAACCATTGTAGAAATTGGCTGCGGCGGCGGTGATAATCTGAGAGCCATAAAACAATGGGCGGCTCATATCAAGCTTCCTGTAGCCTTGTTGGGCATTGATATCAATGAAGAGTGCATTGCTTACGCAAAAGACCAGGAAAGAAACAGTGGTATTCAGTTTGTTCATTCAGATTACCGGCTGATGCAATCGGAAATAAAACCCGATATTATTTTTTCCTCTTTGTTCTGCCACCATTTTACCGATGCTGAATTGGTTACGCAACTACAATGGATGCAAGCGAGAAGCAGGCTTGGTTTTTTTATCAACGACTTGCAT
>SEBV01000037.1 GCA_004172865.1 Gammaproteobacteria bacterium
CATTATGCTACGTGCGTATGACCATTATGGTACGTGCGTATGGTCATTCAGTAACGCGCGTACGGGCATTCAGTAACGTGCATATGACCTTTATGGAACGCGCGGGTGGTCTTTATGTATCGCGTGGGTGACCTATATGCAACGCGTGGGTGGGCTTTAGGTAACGTGCGGGTGGCCTATTTGCAACACGTGGGTGGGCTTTAGGTAACGTGCGGGTGGCCATTCAGGTGCGTGCGGGTGCCTTTCCGCAACGTGCGGGTGTCCTTTATGTAATGCGTGGGTCGGCAATCTGCTACGTGCGTATGACCTATTTGTATCGTGCGGGCACGCGCTCCCTATCGTGCGTACGGGCACTACGGAGCGTTCAGGCGCCTGCTTAGCGGCATGCGCACCGTAATCGGGATCGCTGCGGGTAGTTGTTGGGAAAAACAGCCGTTTCCCGGCAGGAAAAAAGCAAACTGCAGCGGTGAAAAACACCGGGTGGTCCAGGATCGGGTAGGGACTTTCGGGCTATGTCTTCTTATACCCAATTACACGTGCACCTGATCACGGCGGTGAAGTACCGCGGGGCGCTCATTCTCCCGCCCTGGCGCGACGAAATGCTACGGTACCAGACCGGTCACCTCCGGAACAAGGGCCACAAGGTGCTGGCCATCAACGCAATGCCCGATCACCTGCACATTCTGATCGGCAAGCGCCCTACGGCCGCCGAATCGGACCTGATGCGCGACCTGGAAAGCGATACCTCCGAATGGATCAACAAGCGTAGGTTCACCGAAGTACCCTTTCACTGGCAGGACGGCTATGCAGCTTTCGGCTGCACGGCTGACATCGTGCCGGCGGTGATCGCGTACATCCGCAACCAGGAGGAACATCACCGCAAGAAAAAGTTCCGGGAGGAAATCATCGAGATGCTGACGGAGCGGGATATCCCGTTTGATCCGAAATATTTGTTTCATGATCCGATATAGGCCCGGGGAAATGCTTGCGCAGGCAAACGGGGCGCCGCGAAGCGGTGCTATCCTGGCAGCCGGCTGGCGCAGCCTGCCGGAAGAAGAGGCGCAGGGATGGAGCCGCGCCCCGAAGAGCCTGCCCCGCCCAGGCGGGGGGCGCCATATCGGTAGCCCCGCCTGGGCGGGGCAAGCTTGGGGGCGCAGCCTGCCGGACGCGAATGATGCCATTAGCTAGCGCCGCGAAGCGGTGCCATATCGGTAGCCGGGGGGCGCAGCCCCCCGGTAAAAGAGGGAGGTACGTCGATGCGCCCTGAAGGGGCGCTATATATTCCGGGGACAAGGCTTCGGGCCGAAGGGCTCGGGGGAAATGCCGGCGGCGGGAAAGGGGTTGATGAAAGGGCCCCGGATGCATCATCCGGCCGCCCGGCTGCGCCGGACGTAATCCAGATGGCCCCGCTTCGCGGGGCTGCTTTGTTGCGCGCGTTCGATTCCGGCAGGCTTCGCCAGCCGGCTACCGATATACCGGCCCTCCGGGCCGAAACCGGGAAAACCTCGGATAAGTGGAGCGCAGCAGGTTGTCATTGGCTCCTCCTTCAGCGCAACGCCGTCGATGCCAGACCGACCTGCCCTTCACCATGATCGAAACGCGCGACCAGATGAAGGAAGCGTATGAGAATTTATTGAACAAGCTGTATGGCTTTTATCATACGGCGGAAGGGGCGGAGCCCTGGGAAGTTTGGTGAAGAAGGTGGAGGTGCTGACGGATACGTATCGGACGATCGTGGCGCAACGGCAGGGGAGGAAGGAAGCGAAGAAGAGTGCGGAAGGTTCTGTGGGTTCTTAAGGTTTTGAAGGTTGTAGAAAAAAAGAAAGCCGCTGTGGGAACAGCGGCTTTCTTGTAGGTGTAATTGGATTTGAACCAATGACCGTCTCCTTGGTGTCTAAACTGTTTCTTAAATACCAAGGGAGGGGCTCTACCACTGAGCTATACACCTTTTTGATGACTAAGAATTTCTTCCTCAGTTAATTGCAAATTAAGCTCAATCCTAGAGATTCTCGTAAAACTTGATCGAAATTTTTCGGCTGAGTCTTTCGTGTGGTCACGTAGGTAATATGAATCGTATTTGCCTAAACAATACTCAACAAGCTTTTTTCGTTCGATCTTAGATAAGATTGCAAAGTCAATCATCTTTGCATACAATCTTAAAAAGTTTAGGAAGTCGGTTAATTCACTAAAGGTAAAATGGGATAATTCCCTGTTCGTAAAACTGAGATTTCTAATCGTATAGCTTCGTATGTTTTTATCATCAATAGACTTTGTGTAACTCTTCCATTCTCTATTTAATTCTTGTCCATTAAGTTGGCTCTTGCGAAAAAGTTTAAGTTTATCGGGATCGTTTCGGAATTGACCAGTAACGAGAAGCTCAAGTGCGCCTTGAAATCTCTTTTCAGTTTTTCGATGCATTATCGCATTTCTTCTGAGTTTGAAATATTCATACGAACTGCTGAATAGATTTTCAATATCATTTTCAATATCAACATTAAGCCCTTCAAGAATAGTTTGATAGATTTTTGAATCAGGGGGCTCAGGTAGGCTATTGTCAAAATTGTTTCGGACGAAGTTGTACACGTCAAGAAGGTAAACTTCAAACTGTGTATTTGCAAATACGAAGACTGTATCTAATAAATAATTTGTTGTCTCAATTGCTTTATCTTCTACCTCTCCTATGTTTATATTAAACTGAGAAGCACATGGGTTCTCTAAATAGACTTCTGGTACATCCTTCTTTAGATTGTTCTGAAGCCTTTTTTCATTATCTAATAAAAATTGCTTTGAAATGAAGTTAAAGTGGGATAGTCTATTATTTATTTCTGAAATTCTTTTCTCGAATTCGCACAATTCTCTTGATCTCATTTAGGTTCTTTTAAAAAAAACACTTTCCAATATTTCTTAATGGTTGGCGACAATAATGTTCAATTAAGCTTATCAAGCATTTGTGTTAATCTAATAAATTCCGGTTTGTCCAAAATATCTAATTCATTATTGGTGGCAAGTTTTACTTTTTCTCTACAGGTCTTAATTCGATTTAATATCGGCAATACGAGTGAATTGCCGTGATCAAAAAACTTCAAAAGATCGTTCGCGTTGTTTGGTAATCTATACCCTTTTTTATCTCCTTTACTGCTACTAGCTATAAGCAAACCATGGTCTCTTAACTTCCCGATGACTGAGGATCTGAATTGTTGATCTTTTAATGGTTTGGCTCGTCCAAGATTTAGGTGAATCATAAGTTCTTTTGCTGATAAGTACTTTTTAGAGCCAAAGGCGTCGTGGTGCAGCAGTAGCAGCCTTACGCAGTTTATTTGGTCGGTGTCCTCTTGAGTTTTCACGGACTTTTTTTCTAGAAAATCAATCGCTAAATCAATAGAATACTTGTTGATTTTCGCATCAAATTCTGTTTGAACACCATCTGTTTGCCTATACTCAATGGGTTCTTTGGGAAAAAATCTAATACCCGATAGTCGAGGTTTTAATATTTCTAAGATGTCTTCGCGATAACTCAAGTCTTTACTTTCATCATAGCATCTCCCAAGTGATCCAGCAATAAAATCAGCAAGCTGAATAATGATGCTCGTTTGACTGTCTCCTGTTTCAAATTCGGATCCAGAGAAAAGATCTCTTATGTGATTCTTATACACATATTTTTTAAAACTTTTAAGAAAGTCATTTCCACCATGCTCATCCACATAAAGCTTTAATTTCGGATAGGCTTTATAAAGCTCATTATATAATAGCCCATTCAAATACTTATAAAAAGGTTCTTTATACTTGAATCCTTCACTGTATAACTTCTTTTTGTTCGTTACAACAGCATAAATATTGAAGTTTATTTTTGCAATCTCACGCAGTATAAGAAGGCGCCTTTTATGATTGTCAGCAACTTTTTTTGATCGTATTTCACCTGTTTGGAAGTATTTAAGTCTTAGTGCTTCCAGTTGATTTTCAATTAATTCTTTTTCAGCTCCATTAATAATAACACTTGCTACTATAAAATGGGTGCCTTGTTTTTCAAAGTCAAAGGAGTTATTTCCATACTCATCAGCGAAGGCAAATATTGGGCTATGCATTATGAAAGGTTTAGGCAACAAATAATTGAAGAAAATTTTTCCTCAAACTTTAAAGTTATCAGGGAAACACAAATTATTAAAAATTCCTTATGCGTTGTAAGATGAAAGACATTTGCTACATGATGGCTGCCAGAACACCCGATAATCCTTGCTAAGAATCCTAGCAAATCCTCCTACCTTTACCCTCCCGCCTTCGCTGAAGCTATGGCGGGCGGAGTCCGCTTAAGCATTGGCGTTCCGCCCGGTCTGTAGTCAGAAAGCCTTGGTAGACGCCAGCCATCCTTCGGCTACGTCCGCCCGGACGGTCGGACGGGCTCAGGATGACAGCACTGTCATGGTGAGCGCAGCCGAACCACAAACCCCAAACTCCAAACACCAAACTGCCCTATGGCTTACCGCTCCGAACTCCGTGAAAAATTTGAGACTGAATATGCGCGATTAAACGAGCAGCAGAAAGCCGCCGTGGACCAGATCGAAGGGCCCGTGATGGTGATCGCCGGGCCGGGTACGGGCAAGACGCAGATCCTGTCGGCCCGCATCGGCAAGATCCTGCTCTCCGACGCGCAGGTGGAGCCCGATAATATCCTTTGCCTCACCTACACCGACGCCGGCGTGGTGGCCATGCGCCGCCGCCTTTCGGGTTTCATCGGGCCCGACGCCTACCGCGTGGCCCTGCATACCTTCCATGCCTTCTGCAACGAGGTGATCCAGGACAACCTGGGCCTCTTTGAGAAGACCGCCCTCGATCCCATCTCCGACCTCGAGCGCATCGAGCTGCTCAAGGAGCTGATCGACGGCTTCGGCAAAGACCACCCCCTCAAGCGCTACCGCGGCGACGTGTACTTCGAGATGCACAACCTCCAGCAGCTCTTCTCCCTCATGAAGCGCGAAGGCTGGACGCCCGACTACATCTGCCAGAAGGTGAGCGAATACATCAAAGACCTCCCCAACCGCGACGAATACATCTGCAAGCGCGCCACCAAGGATTTCAAGAAGGGCGACGTGCGCACCGACAAGATCGCTGAGCAGGAAGAGCGCATGCAGAAGCTCATTGCCGCCTGCGGCGAGTTCACGAAGTTCCAGGAGCTGATGCGCCGCCGCAGCCGCTACGACTTCGACGACATGATCAACTGGGTCATTGGCGCCTTCCAGGACAATGCCGACCTGCTGCGCCAGTACCAGGAGAAATACCAGTACATCCTCGTGGACGAATACCAGGATACCTCGGGCTCGCAGAACCGCATTGTAGAACTACTGATCAACTACTGGGACCAGCCCAACGTGTTCGTGGTGGGCGACGACGACCAGTCGATCTACCGCTTCCAGGGCGCCAACGTGGAGAACATGCTCGCCTTCGGCACCTCCTTCGGGCAAGACCTGATGACCGTGGTGC
>SEBV01000038.1 GCA_004172865.1 Gammaproteobacteria bacterium
TTCTCCGTATAAAAAAGTTTCATTGTGCAGTCTTTCAACGGCCCTGCTTTTATAAGCGGGGCTTTTTGTGAGCAATGGGTATTGAGATTGTGAGAGGAACTTTGAGATGAATAACTTATTTATTGCATCTTACAATAAGCATTTATCATCAGTCATTTTGTAAAAATCATTGAAGGTTATTTGTGAGTAGTAGAAGAAGTGATAGTTGAGCACTTAACAGCATTGTGATAGACATAACAAAAAGCACGTTGCATTGGTAATTGTCGTTCATTATGCTACAACACAACAGCGGGGTAGAAATAGCCGTATAAGTGTTGGGTACTATAGTAAAAGGCTGCCAAGGGCAGCCTTTTACTATAGTACCCAATGAAAAAACTTAAAGTGGATTTTGTGCAACCACACCCAAAGTGTATTCAATTTCCGCTTTGGGTATTAAAAACTGCCAGTTCAAAGTACCTGCCGGTTCAACCATTTTTTGAGCCAGCGTATTGTTATGATTTCCTCCTGTTCTGTCCAAAGGCGAATTTGTGCGCTTCAAATCATAAAATCTAAAGCCTTCACCCCACAATTCAACGCGTCGTTGAATCATAATTTCATCAATTAATGCCTGGCCGGAATTAGTAGAAAGAACATAATTTGGATCTCTTTGTTTAGCTAAAGTAAAAAGAGCCTGTCGGGCAGCAACATCCTGACCTCCTTGTCTGGCTAAAGCTTCAGCTTCTATCAGGTACATTTCTGCAGATCTCATAAACACTAAATCTCCATTACTGTTACCAGGATTATCCAACAAAAACTTTCTTGTCATATAAGGGTATCTCGTACCCCCGGCAACAACCGGAAATGCTGCATTCGTACCGGTTGGATCCCACAATTGTTTTCTCACATCTGTGTTAGAAATCTGGTTGTAAAGAGGCGAAAAAATAGCTTTTGGATTGCCCCTGGTATTCGTTGACGAGAAGTTTCCTAAATAAGCATAAAATGAATAGAAGTAGGTAGGATGGTCATCCCTGTGATCGATACCCCAAATCCATTCAGGATTACTGGTATTGGAGAAGCCTTGCAAATATTGCGCATTGCTCATTAAAGGAAAACCTTGGCGTGCCTCTGAAGCCATTTGAGCAGCTAATGCCCAATTTTGTTGCGTTAATGCAATCCTAGCCTTAATACCCTTTGCAACGTTCACATTTAAATGTGATTTTGAAGGCCGTGCTGGAAGGCCGTTCAATAAGGCAATAGCCTGATCGATGTCGCTATTGATTTGATTGTATGTTTCTGCCACTGTACTTCTGGGTTTGGCGCCAGTGACGGGTTCTAGAACCAATGACATACCCAATCCATTGTTCGCACCACTCTTATCAAACCTTACCCCGAATAACTGTACCATATTGAAATATGACCAGGCACGATAGGCGTAAGCTTGTCCTTTTATTGCTTTTTTATCAGTGTCCGGACCTACTGCATTATCAATGTTCGCAATAATTACGTTTGCATTGGCGATGATTGTATAGTAGAAGCCATAACTGAAACGACTAATGGAACTGGCATCGTTACGATGGCCTAACCAGCGATATTCTGAAACAAACCAGCCGTTGGCATTTGCTGTCATCACAAAATCTTCTCCCAGCACATCCATATAAAGCATGTTTCCGCTGTGCCCTCCTGTTGCCTGGTTACCATACCATTGTACGTACATCATTCGATGGATGCCATTAATTGCCGCATAAGCGTTTTTTGTTGTAGAAAAAACACTGGCAGGTGTCAAAGTCTCGGGTGGGTCGAGCTGGAGGTATTCCTTTTTACAGCCGGTCCCTGCAATTATTGCACATAACCAGGCGACATATATCAATTTCAAATTTTTCATTTTCATCAATTTTTTCAATGATTAAAAGTTTACACTAAGCCCGGCATTAATTATACGGGCCGCATCATACGAGTCACTGGTTTGCCCTGAGAAGTTTCCATTAACGTTCATTCCTTTTCTTTTGGTGAAGAAATGAAGATTTTCACCGCTAATGAAAAATCTTGCTGATGTAGCCTTGATAGCTGATAAGAATGATTTAGGCAATTGGTAAGACAAACTAACGTTGTTAATGCTAAAGTAAGTGGCACTGGTTAAAAACCTGTCAGAGGTAGCGCCAAACTGCGCACTTCGTGTATTATCCAACCTTGGAACATCGGTTATATCACCTGGCTTTTGCCAACGCTTCAAAATATCGGTATGATAAGTTCCACCGTTTGTTGCTGTAGACATTAAAGCGGCATACACTCCATCATATACATAACCTCCAATTTGATAGGTGATGACAAAACCAAGCTCAAAATTTTTATAGGAAAGACTATTGGTAAAGCTTCCGTACACATCTGGGAGCGATGTTTTATTTACATAGTCCTGGCGTGCATTATTATGGTCTATCGTAACCGTGTCAAAGCCACCGTTTTTGGAGATAATCTGAGAATTGGCTGGATTAAAATTCAACACCCCTTTGTACAAAGCCGACCCGGTTTGGGGATCAACGCCATAAAAGTCTCGGGTATAAAATTCATAAATTGATTTTCCAACTTCTCTTTTAAAAGGACTGCTTGTTAATGCAGGAGTGGCTTCCGGCATTTTGGTAAGTTCATTAGTATAATGCGTCGCATTCACGGTAACTGTCCAATTCAGATTTCTGCTTCTAACAGGCACACCAGATATTTGGGCTTCCATGCCTTTGTTAACCATTTCACCAATGTTTTGTGAAACAGTAAATGAACCCGATGGAGTTCCACCGTTCTGTAAAGGCTGAGGAACGCTGAAGATTAGCCCTGAGCTATTTCTATAAAAATAACCTAGGGTACCATACAACCTGTTTTTGAAAAGTCCAAAATCCAATCCGATGTCTAAGGGCTTTTGCGTTTCCCAGGTTAGTTGAGGGCTACCTAAAGATGATACAATGATTCCAGGTCTTGTATCATCATCCCAGCCAATATCATAACCTGCCTGGTAGGGATAATTACCTGTATTAGAGTTGCCGGTAACACCATACGATGCCCTAAGCTTTAATTGATTTATCCAAGAAACAGTAGAAAGGAAGCTTTCTTTTTCGATGCTCCAACCAAGTCCAACAGACCAGAAATTAGCCCATCGAAGATCTGTGGGGAATTTAGAATTTCCATCTCTTCTAAAAGATGCAGATAACAGGTATTTGCCATTGTAATCATAATTGAGGCGAGAGAAAAACCCTTCAGACCTTGATGCAGAGTAAGAAGAACCTAAAGAATTGATGGTACCAAAATTTGAAAACTGGTATATATTTTCAAATGCCTGGCCAATCCGCAAACCTGAGATGCCGGTTGTTTTATAGTCATAATTTTCATGGCCTAATAATACATCCACATTATGTACAGCAGCAAATCGCTTATTAAAATTCAACAATTGGTTGAACGTATAACTGGTTACACGGCTGGTACCCCTGCTGTATCTGCCTGAAGGATAACCGTCACCGACAATTGGATTTTCATACCCTTCATTTTCATTGTTGGTTATATCCGTACTGATATTCGTTGTGAGGGTTAACCAGGGAGCGAAGGTGATTTCACCAAATCCACGGGCAGAAATTACATCCCTTACATCATTGTCAAGATTCCAAAGGTGTTCGGCAATCGTATGCCTTCCGCTGTTATATGGACGGCCATAACCATTTTCGTTTCCAAAATCATATCGGGGGTTACCTGTGGCATCCATAACAATTCCGCCTGTCACCGGATCATGTAAGTAAACCGGGTAAATGGGTGCTATGTAGCGGGAAAAATAAAATGCGTTTACAATACCGCCGGTGGCAGCGTTATTGAATTTAGTACGATTCCCGGCTAAGTTAAATCCTGATCTAAACCAGTCGGTAACCCTCGCATTTGCATTGACGCGGGCAGAGAACCGGGAAAGGTCGGAACGTAAACCCCAGCCACCTTCTTTTAAATAGCTGAAAGAACTAAACAAGTCGAATTTATCGGTGGCAGAAGAAAATTGAAGTCCGTACTCGTTTCTGGTCCCTCTACGTGTCGATTGATCGAGCCAATCGAGATCATCACCATAACGCAAGCTTGCATTTGGATTCAACTGGCCATTCGGCAGAACAATAGCCGTATTACCAACATTAAAAGGATTATATTTTCCAAGAATCTGGTAGATATCCTGGAAGCTTCCGCCTCTAAAAATCTGATTACCTACGTTTGCACCACTTGTATATCTTGGCAAAAGACCGCTTGCAATCAATCCTGCGCTGTCTAAGGTAGTAGGCGTGGTAAGGCCCGTACCATACACTAAACCGTTTCTGTACGCTTCCCAGGCCAAAGGATAAAACTGAAATGCATCGACCGTGGGATACTCAGGAATAGCCGGATTTGAAACACCCATCTGTACCTTAAACTGCACATTCTGTTTACCCTTTTTTGCTCTCTTGGTTGTTATCATAACAACTCCATTGGCACCTTTCGCACCGTAGAGCGCTGTAGTAGAAGCATCCTTTAAAACGGTGATTGTTTCAATGTCGTCGGGATTTAGGTTGGAAAATCCACCATCATAAATCACCCCATCAACTACATATAATGGAGCACTACTCAAAGAAAATGAGCCAAATCCTCTGACAATGATGCCAGGGCTGGAACCGGGTGCGCCGCTTGGAGTTGAGGTTTGAATACCAGGAGCCGCACCAACAAGGGCATTCAATGCATTGGTAATTGGCCTGTTTTCAAGCTGCTTTGCATTAACCTGTGCAATTGATCCTGTAGTCGCTCCTCTTCTTTGCGTGCCATACGCTACTACTACCACTTCGTTCATAGCTTGTTGGTTACTGGCTAACGCTATTGAAAAATTTATCCGGTTTCGCATAGAAATTTCCTGATCGGCAAACCCAATAGCCGAAATAATTAAACTTTCGGCGCTTGCCGGAACGGTAATTCTGAAATTTCCTGAAGCATCAGATGTGGTGCCTTGTGTCGTTCCTTTTACTACAACAGAGGCGTTTGATACAGGGTTTCCCTGCGGATCGGTAATTCGTCCTGAAATGGTTCTTGACTGGGCCAAAAGATGTGTACTTAATGCCAGAATCCCCAGCATGAGCAGTAAAAATTTTCTCATTGCAATACTTAAAATTAAAAAGTGAATAATAGCAGTGCTTTCCTATTAGCCGAATCTAAGTTGTGAAAAATTTTTTTTATCAATTAAATCGGTGAATAAGGCATTTTTCAAGGCGAGTGTTAAAAATCGTTAACAATTATAATCTTAGTCCTATATATAGCAGAAAACGCTGCACGGCTTCAAAAAAACAATCATTTTTCCTTCTCCTACCTTTATCGCATGAATTCACAGGCATATGAAACCGTGATTGGCTTAGAAGTTCATGCACAACTCCTGACAAAAACAAAACTATTTTGTAGTGATACCACACAGTTTGGCCAAGAACCCAATTCCCAGGTCAGCACCATTTCATTGGCACATC
>SEBV01000164.1 GCA_004172865.1 Gammaproteobacteria bacterium
ACAGTTTAAACGCAACCGTTCATTTGGTTGCGTTTTTCGTTTTGTGTACTTAGCTGAAATTCTACGATGATCTTTTGTTGCGTCGCACTCTTCAGCGTTCGTTAATTCTACTGAACAAAACTTTTATTGCCGGGCCATTTTCTTATTTTCACATTGGCACATTTGCCAATTAATTCGATGTGGGAAGCGATACTCAACTATTTCAAAACCCTTGAACAGCGTCCGGTAGAGCGGATGGCCTTTTTAGTGGGTGGTTTACTGTTCTTTTGGATACTGGAAGGCGCTATTCCGCTCTTTCAATCGCAATACAAAAAGAGCAAAGGCAAACATGCAGCCGTGAATTTTTCGTTTACAGTAATGCATCTTCTCATTCATACAGGCCTAGCCATTTTGGTAGTGCTCCTTGCTGATTGGTGTCAGCAAGCCAATTTTGGTTTAGTGCACTGGTTGAACCTGAATGTACTGGGCATTATTCTGCTCTCGTTTTTTGTTTTTGATTTTTTCATTGGCTGGCTGGTGCATTTTGTCGAGCACAAAACATTTGTGTTATGGCGCTTTCACATTGTTCACCATGCCGATAACAACGTAGATGCTACCACCGGACTGCGTCATCACCCTATTGAGACTTTTCTTGTGTTCTTTACAGCATTCACGCATGCCAACATCGGCCTGCCTAAAAAGATAGATCATGCAATGAGCTATTTGTTCATTTCTCCCAACATGCACAAAGTGCATCACCACTGGCAGCAGCCCTATACCGATAGCAACTACGGTGCAGTATTTTCCATCTGGGATCGGTTGTTTGGTACTTACCGCGAACTGGAACCTTCACAAATCAGGTATGGGCTCGACCGGTATTATCCAAACGAACACGATGAGAATTTTTGGATGCTGCTGAAGAAGCCGTTCAGTAGATTAAGAGATTAAACTTCTCACCAACCGATATGATAACGGCTTTAAAATATTTCGACAGAAGCCTTGAGGTTGTTAGTTTTGGCGCAACAGTGCAAACATGAAGAAAGCTGCCTTTATTCCGGCTCGTTATGCAGCCACCCGTTTTCCTGCAAAGCTGATGCAAATTCTTGGCGACAAACCGGTCATCCGCCATACGTATGATAACACCGTAGCAACGGGTTTATTTGATGAAGTGTGGGTGGTGACAGACAGCGACATCATTTACCAGGAAATTGCATCCAATGGCGGGAAGGCTGTCATGAGCAAACGCACACATGAAAGCGGCACCGACCGCATTGCGGAAGCCGTTGCCGAAATGGAAGTTGACATCATCGTGAATGTGCAGGGAGACGAGCCGTTTGTAAAACGTGAGCCGCTGGAAAAACTCCTGCAGCAGTTTGAAGGTGATACCGTGCAGGTAGGCTCGTTAATGCAGGTGTTGGAAGATGAGGAATTGATTGCCGATCTAAATTATGTAAAAGTTTGCGTGGACAAAAAGATGAATGCGCTTTTCTTCAGCCGCAGCGTTATTCCTTATCCAAGAAACAAGGCCATTCCTATCACGTATTACGAGCACATTGGCGTGTATGC
>SEBV01000165.1 GCA_004172865.1 Gammaproteobacteria bacterium
CTGAAAATGAATAGTTGAAGATGGAAGCCATACCGGTTACGGTAACGCCGCTTTTCCGCAAAACCTCTACTACTTGTAAGCTGCTTTTCCCGGTTGAAACCAAGTCCTCGATTACAACAACCTTTTGACCTTGCGAATACGCCCCTTCAATTTGGTTTCCCAGGCCATGTTCTTTCGGCTTCGGTCTCACATAAATAAACGGAAGCTTTAATTGATCTGCCACCATAGCGCCCCATGCTATTCCGGCTGTGGCAACGCCGGCAATGACTTCAGCATCGGGAAACTTCTCGAAAATTAAGTTCGCCAGTTCGCTCTTTATGTAGTCGCGGGTAAATGGAAGTGAAAGAAGCTTGCGGTTATCGCAATAGATTGGACTTTTCCAACCACTCGCCCAGGTAAAGGGTTCGGTGGCGCTTAGTTTTACTGCTCCCGCCTGTAACAATTTTTCAGCTGTCATGCTTGCGTCTGTCATGCGGCGAAGGTAAACCAAAGCCGTTTTGCTGCTATATTCGTTACAATGGATTTACTATGGTAACAATTTATGTAAGAAACAAACCACTTTACCTGATCAACGAGGTAACTGCTGAAATACAGGACTACCTGCACAGACAGGAAACGATTTTTATAGACGAATTAAACCCCGCTGCAGTCAGAACCATGCTGCAGGAAATGGAAAATGATGCTGTTTATGCAGGCGTTTTCCTGCACCACGAGCTGGAAGAACTGGTAAACGCTTTTAAAGCCGAATTGGTAGTAATACAAGCAGCAGGTGGACTGGTTTATACGCCAGTCCAGGAGCTATTGCTGATCTTTAGGAAGGGAAAATGGGACCTGCCGAAGGGAAAGTTGGATGATGGCGAGACGCTGGAGGATTGTGCTATGAGGGAAATTGAAGAAGAAACCGGTGCTGCAGGTCTTACTTTGAAGAAACCGCTAACCGTTACCTACCACACGTATTATGAAAAAGAAAAACACATTCTGAAAGAATCGCATTGGTTTTTGCTCAGCATACCGAAAAAAATGCCTTTAAAAGCGCAGGCAGAAGAAGATATCGAAGAATGTAACTGGGTCGCCATCAGCGAAACCGACAAATACATTGCTAATATGCACGCAAATGGTTTCGATTTGCTCATCCAGGCTGCGGTTCATATCGGCAATCGCTTTTTCATATTCAAAATCGTTCACATACCGGATCCCACGGATGATATAGTTTGCGCCAACCTTTTTGCAGCATTCAACCGTGAGGCCTTCGTAAATGACAGCTTCTACTCGCTTTTCGTTCTTAAAAATTTCGTTTAACCATTGCACTCTTATGTCTGCCGAGAACATGGGTTGCTTGTTGGAATTGATACCAATACCAACATAAAGTTTATCAAATAACGGAAGTGCCCTTTCAATGATATCAAGATGTCCAAAGGTTACCGGATCGAAAGTGCCGGGGAAAAGTGCTGTTGTTACCGGAGAGCAGATACAGGGCAGCCATTCGTACCGCTACACCGTTCTCTACCTGCCGCAAAATAATGGAGTTTTCACCGTCGGCTACATCACTGTCAAGTTCAACGCCCCGGTTAATCGGGCCCGGGTGCATGATCGTGATCTTCTTCCCTATTTTGTCAAGCCGCTCCCTGTTGATTCCGTAAATCAAGCTGTATTCCCGCAAGGAAGAAAAAAGCACCTGGTTCTGTCGTTCTAATTGTATGCGTAATACATTGGCGACGTCGCACCAACGCAATGCTTTTTCAACATTGTACTCAACTCTCACCTGGAACGCTTCTTCCATGTGCTTCGGAATTAATGTAGGCGGTCCACATACCACTACTTCCGCTCCCATTTTCTTTAAAAGATGTATGTTGCTTTGGGCCACCCGGCTATGCATAATATCGCCGATGATGGCTACCCGCAAACCTTTTAA
>SEBV01000166.1 GCA_004172865.1 Gammaproteobacteria bacterium
CATGTTGGGTAAATTGTAAGCGCCAACAAGTGATGTATTGACCTCTCCACTGATGCCTTTTGTAAAATCAACGTTTAAGAACGGATCGCTTTGAACGACGGTTCCAATCACATCACCTTTTCTTGTTCCGTAAGTAAAGACGTTGGTAATTCCCTGGCTCATTTCGGCCAAGTAATCGTAATCTGCCATGCGGAAGATGGTTCCGCTATTGTCACGAATAAAATCAAACAATTCACCCTTGCCTTTACGAACACCTTCTTCGCCGCCAAAGCCTTCCAGGTGCGCTTTGCCCACGTTCGTGATCAGTCCATGCGTCGGTAGTGCAATCACGCAGTAAGATGCAATCTCTTTTTGATGATTGGCGCCCATTTCTATCACCGCCATTTCCGCATCGCTTTTGATCTTTAAAATAGTGAGCGGAACACCAATATGGTTGTTCAGGTTTCCTTCGGTAGTGTATGTTTGAAATGTGGTTGATAAAACAGCGTGAATGAGTTCTTTGGTTGTTGTCTTTCCATTGCTGCCGGTAATTGCTAAAAACGGAATATTGAATTGCCGGCGATGGTGCCGTGCCAGTTGCTGCAGCGTGGTTAACACATCTTCCACCAAAATAGTTTTGCCCTCAATGGCATGGTCCGCTTCGTCGATGATGGCATAAGCGGCGCCTTGTTCAATGGCTTTCTGCGCAAAGCTGTTGCCGTTGAAATTAGGGCCTTTCAGCGCAAAATATAAATCGCCCTTTTGCAGTTTACGGGTGTCTGTTTGCACGGAGGGATGCTGTAAATAAATGGAGTAGAGGTTTCCCATCGTCATGCCACAAATGTAAGGGCGGCAAAAGGTCAGCTAAACATTTTCTTGATCTTTCCCATGGTTGACGATTCTTTTTTTTGCGTGTCACCAATAAGAAAGCCAAACGGCTTTAACGGTTCAACATGGTCACAAATGATTTTAAAGATGCCTAATAGCGGAAGCGCCAGGATCATTCCGCCAATACCCCAAAGCAGTTCGCCGCCAACAATGCCAGCAATGGTGAACACCGGATTGATGCTGATTTCTTTGCCAACAACCAATGGCTCCAGCAAATAGGTCTGTGTAAATTGAACCAATCCGTA
>SEBV01000167.1 GCA_004172865.1 Gammaproteobacteria bacterium
CTACCGGATCGTTAAGTTCTTCTGTCAGATCAGCGAAGGCTTCATCGAAAACCACCATTTTTGGTTTAATAGCAAGAATGGAAGCCATGGCTAAACCGAAGATTCCGGAGTAAACTACCGACGTTCCCATGGACCAGCTTTGATCCAAACAAAGCACCACGTCTTTTAAGGCATTGCGCTTTCTTCCATAACCAATCTTCGTTTCAGGAATTATGGTTTTATAATCGGGTTATAGAAAGGAAGATAAATCATGCAGAAAGCTGGCAAAATTTCAGAGTTATTCAAAACACCTAAAGCTAGCAGTCAATGAATCGACAGATGCCCTATTGGTTGTTGAGCCAATTAGGCGAATTATTCGACTTAAATATTTGTCCTATGTTGAGCCGAATAACACATTTATTCGGCTTATAGCGCACTATGATTGGCAAAAGGGAATGACAGGAATTGTCAATGCTTTCCCTGAATAAAAAAGCTGGAAACGTTAATTCACATGATAGGTCTGAAATCATTCACTCATTTCATCATCGGCCCGAAAAACGAATATTGGACTATAAAATACTAATGTAGAGTTCTTCTACTTTCTTTCTAGCCCACGGCGTTTTACGCAAAAACGTTAGGCTTGATTTCATACTCGGATTGCTGTTGAAGCAATTGATATTAATCCGGTTCCCCAATTCTTTCCATCCAAAATGATCGACTAGCTGAGTTAGGATAGTTTCTAGCGTTTTGCCGTGTAGCGGGTCATTTGATGCCATCTGATACCTTTATTTTTTGCTAGTTTTTTTGATTGGTTTACCATACTTTTTTTTCATCTCCTCTTTTCTACTTACGCTTTTGTTAACCTTGCTGTTCTTGGCTGATTTTGGATGAAAGGCAGCGCCACGCTCCTCTTTCTTCGGAAGTTTTACAGATATCTCCTTCATGTACACTTTCGGCATTTCGTCTTCTGTCAGTCGCGTTGATATCGCTAAGTGCGGAGGTAAAGGAGTGGTAGGAATCTGGCGATTCATGAACGCTTCAATCGCTTCTCTTATCGGCTGTTCTTTTTCAGTGATGAAACTGATGGCATGCCCTTTTCTGTCGGCACGGCCTGTTCGACCGATTCGATG
>SEBV01000168.1 GCA_004172865.1 Gammaproteobacteria bacterium
TATTTGAATTCCGGATCAGTTACTGCATCGTAAGCATGTCCATCTACTTCTTTTACAATCGGCAGCGGACGAAGCGATTTTGCCAGGAAAGTCAACTCTTTTACATGCACCGAAATCTCACCCAGCTTGGTACGAAACACAAAGCCTTTCACACCAACAAAATCGCCAAGGTCAAGCAGTTTTTTCCAAACCTGGTCGTACAGGGTTGTGTCGCCATCTTTCGCGAGGTCGTCTTTACGTACATAGATCTGTATGCGGCCTTGCGCATCCTGCAGCTCTGCAAAAGATGCCTTGCCCATGTCGCGAACACTCATGATGCGGCCGGCCAGGCATACATCTGCGTAAGCGTCTTTGTTTTCGTCGGTAAACGTATTTTTTATATCAATGGAATGATGAGAAACCGGGTATAAGGGCGCAGGATAGGGATCAATACCCAATGCCTGCAGTTGCGCTAATTTTTCCCTCCGAATAATTTCCTGTTCAGATAAATGTTGAGTTTGCATTTGCACGTTGTTTCAAAGTGCTGCAAATGTACTGACTGGCCGGAGAATAAAGGGATTACCTGCCCAACGGTATGGCAAGCGTTACACCGGTTTGCTTTAATTGAAAGCTTTGCGTTATGTAGGTGGTTTGGTTGCTCAGTGCCAGTTTGGCCCTTTTCTTATTAACAGAAGAGGAAATTAAAACCGGTATGCTTGCGATTGTTGCTATTGCGCCAACGCCGCAAAGTATTTCGGCTGCATCAAAATCACTCTTTACACTTCTACCTGAATTGCCACTGAAATCCAAGCCAAAACTGAACTCATTCATAGCGATGGCACCGCCAGTCATAACAAAGAGCAATCCACCTGTTACCATAACGAGACACGTCGTTTTTTGTCTTTTTGCTTTCGCCAGAAGGCATTCGCCTGATTCCTGGCTAATCAACTTTGAACGCGGGTATCGTTCACTCTTTGCGACCACAAACAGGTATTGCTAAAAACTACCCAGAAGAACGATAACGCAAACGATCTTTTTCATAAAAGCGGTTTAATGATTAGTTGATTTTTTGCTGGTTGGAAGAATCACCTGCAGGCCTACACCAAAATTCCACACGTGGCCACTT
>SEBV01000169.1 GCA_004172865.1 Gammaproteobacteria bacterium
ACATGATCACGCTGAATGTCCAGAATGTCCTGCATGCGTTTGCTGTTACTGAACGTTGGCGGGTCCATTACAATCAAATCAAAACTGGCGGCAGCGAGGTCCTTTAAATATTTCAGCACATCGGCGTGAACGATGCTGTGATGCGCATATTCCGGGAAATTGAGCTGCCTATTTTTTTCAACCCACGACAGGTAAGTTTTGGAAAGATCAACCGATACCACTTCACTGGCATCGCCGGCAATAGCATAAACAGAAAACGAACCCGTGTAGCAGAACAGGTTCAGCACTTTCTTATCCTTGCATTGCTCCCTTACCATTTGCCGTGTCAGCCGGTGATCCAAAAACAAACCAGTATCAAGATAATCGCTCAGGTTCACCAAAAACTTTAGCCCGGCTTCTTCTACCACAAATTCATTGCGTTCCTCCGCTACTTTCTGGTATTGCCCGCCCCTTCCCTCTTTTCGCTGGCGCAGCTTTACAAAAATGTTCTCCTTATCAACTCCCGTAACCTTGCTCATAATGTCAAGGCAAGCCTCCAGCCATTGTTCGTATTCCTCCTCGCTTAAATGATGGCGGCGTTTGTATTCCGATACATAAAGCTTGTCTTCATAGGCCTCGATAATAAAAGGTGCTTCCGGCAGATCGTGGTCGTAAATACGGTAACAACCAATGCCCTGCTTGCGGGCCTGTTTGCTGATGTGCCGGTAAACTTTTTCCAGCCGGTTCTGAAACGATAAAAATTTGTCAAACGATTGCGCCATTGCCAAAAAATTTAGGAACTTCGACACCCTTCAGGATTGTTCAAAGTTGAATGTTTAATGTTGAAAGTAGTGCCGAAAGCTGCTGTTTAATTTACGAAACAGGCACACAATGAACATTAAATCTTAAACATCAAATATTAAACGGTTTTCGGTGATGTATGCCATTGTAGATATTGAAACGACGGGCGGCTACGCAGCAGCAAATGGAATTACAGAGATCTCCATCCACGTTTTTGATGGAGAGAAAGTCGTTGAAAAGTTTGAGACCTTAATCAACCCTGGCAAAACCATTCCCCGCTACATTCAGGCCTTTACCGGCATTACCAACGAGATGGTGGCCAA
>SEBV01000170.1 GCA_004172865.1 Gammaproteobacteria bacterium
ATGCGACAACCCTGCTTGCCTACCAAACTCATCCCTTTTGCTTCTACTTCAATCGTCTTGTCAATGGCATCTGCCAAACGTTCCATCATGCTGCTGGTATGCACAGGGCTGTTGTTCTCTACAAAAATTTCTGTCAATGTTGCTTTCAGGTATGTATCCGTATCAGGCTGAAGCCAAATCCCTCTTATGCTATCCACATCCGGCAACTCTTTCAACAATTTTGTTTCATCCGTACTTGCTTTTCTTGTTCGGAAAGAAATGGGTTTGCCTTTGCGCGGCAGATTCGAATTCTTTGCATAATACTCCGCTTTATTGCCAACAACAGGCCGCAACGTTATTCGTATATCTCTCGATGTAGGCAGGACAATGTCTGCATGATCATCAATGTTATCTCCGCCTTCTACCAAGCCTAATGTGCCGAGGTCCTGCGAGTCGGTAAAACTTAACCCCGGTGCATCAACATAGGTTATTGGTATCACGCAATCGCCGTTGAAATCACCAGGCGGAAACGGCCGTTTGGTGATGTATAGCTTCGCATAGCTTTCATGACTATCCGTGTCATAACGAAGCAGCATATCCATCTCCAGCGCCTTTACTTCTACCAGCACTTCCACCATTTCCACATTCGGATCAGGTAATCCCACCGGACGTTTCTCCATGATTGCGTTTGCTGTATCCGCAATTAAATCAGCAATGGCATTCGGGTAATCGCCGGTAAATAACACAGAGGGATAACCAAGCAAGGGACGCTTCATGGTTAACGTATCCTCCGTAAAATATTCATCGTCTTTTTCAGGGAGTTCGTTTAATAATCTAACAGCCTGCGGTTGTACTGTTCTTCTGAAATCGCAGAACCCTTCCGGTGAAGGCGCCGCGTATTTCCGGTTGTCAATTAGTTCAGGACCACCACCACTCACATCGGCAAGCCTTACCCGGAAATCATATTTGTTGCCGTACAACAGTTGCATTCCTTCCAGCCCTGCTTCATCATACAAGTCAAACTTCTTCGCTTTTTTAACAGGATCGACGTTCTCTTCTTTTTTGAATATTTCAATGGCATCTTTATCTGGCAACACAAGGCTTTTGCCAATCCAATG
>SEBV01000015.1 GCA_004172865.1 Gammaproteobacteria bacterium
CCGACTTAGCCCTCTCCGAACCAGTAATGAAAGCTGTGTTAAAAGTTGGCTATGAAGTCCCCTCTCCCATTCAGGCCGCTGCAATTCCAATTTTGCTGGCTGGTGGCGATATTTTGGGTATGGCTCAAACCGGTACCGGTAAAACAGCAGCTTTCGCACTTCCGTTGCTTTCACGCATCGACATGAAACAACAAGACCCACAAATTTTAGTTCTCGCACCAACGCGCGAACTGGCAATTCAAGTTGCCGAAGCTTTCCAAAAATACGCGAGTGAAATCCCCGGCTTTCATGTGTTGCCAATTTACGGCGGCCAGGATATGTCCACCCAATTGCGTTCACTAAAACGCGGTGCCCACGTTGTTGTTGGTACGCCAGGTCGTGTGATGGATCACTTGCGTCGCGGCAGTTTAAATTTGAATACGTTAAAAGCATTGGTGCTCGACGAAGCCGATGAAATGTTACGCATGGGCTTTATCGACGACGTTGAGTGGATTTTGGAACACACTCCAAAAACTCGCCAAACTGCATTGTTCTCCGCGACTATGCCGCGCGAAATTCGCCACGTATGTAACAACTATTTAAACGATGCTAAAGAAATCAAAATCGAAAGCAGCCAATCAACTGATGCAAATATCGAACAAGTTTATTGGATGGTAAGCGGCACTAATAAATTAGATGCGCTCACACGTATTCTTGAAGTTGAACCTTTCGACGGCATGATTATTTTCGTGCGCACAAAAACTGCAACCGTTGAACTCGCGGAGAAATTAGAAGCGCGTGGTTACTCTGCTTCTGCTTTGAATGGCGATATGAACCAACAATTGCGTGAGCGCACTATTGAGCGTTTGAAAACTAACAAGCTCGATATCGTAATTGCAACTGATGTCGCCGCACGCGGTATTGACGTTGAACGTGTAAGCCACGTTGTTAACTACGATATTCCTTACGACTCCGAAGCCTATGTTCACCGTATTGGCCGTACCGGCCGTGCTGGTCGTAGCGGTAAAGCAATTTTGTTCGTTGCACCACGCGAAAAACGTTTGCTTTACACCATCGAAAAAGCCACTAAAAAACCAATTACTTTAATGGAATTGCCAAGCGGTGCGACAGTTACTCAACATCGTATTGATCAATTTACGTCGCAAATTTCTACCACCTTGGCCGAGCAACCAGATCTAACGTTCTTTAACGATTTGTTAGCCGAGTTCAGCAATAAGAATGAAGTATCACCAGAAGAAATTGCTTCTGCACTTGCATTCCTGCTGCAAAAAGAACGTCCATTACAAGTTAAATTTACCGATGTAAAACCAGAGCGCGAGCGCAGCAGCAGTGAACGCGACCGCGGCCCACGCGAAGATCGTGGCAGCCGTGATCGTAATGATCGCGGTTCACGCGATGGTGGCGATCGCGGTCGTAGCGATCGTCCACGTGAAGATCGCGGCCCGCGCGAAGATCGTCCACGTCGTGAACACAATGACGAAAACATGGTTCGCTACCGCATTGAAGTAGGTCGCAATCACGAAGCTCGCCCGGGTGACATCGTTGGCGCAATCGCAAACGAAGCAGGAATTTCCAGTAGTAATATCGGCCACATTAAATTGCACGACGAATTCTCAACTGTAGATTTACCAAAAGGTTTATCTGGCGATGTATTGAGCCAATTGAAAAAAGTGCGCGTTCGTAATCGCCCATTAGAAATCAGTGTTGATCAAGGTGGCGCTGGCGGCGGCAGTAAAGATCGTGACTTTGGTGATCGCGGCCCTAAAAGCTTTTCACGCGACGATAAGCCACGTGAATCATCTGATCGTCCACGCAGCGATAAACCACGTGACTTTTCAGATAAACCACGTAGTTTTGCAGATAAGCCACGCGATGGAGCACCACGCAGTTTTTCTGACAAACCACGTGATGGCGCACCGCGCGGTAAATTAGGTTTTAGCGATAAAGCGAAAGAAAGCAAAAGCTTTCGCCCAAAAAAATCTGATTAATATTTACGTTTAATTAGACAAAAAAATGGCCAGCATTAGCTGGCCATTTTTTTATTCACTTTTCTTAAGCGGATGCTTTCGCGCTTCTAAATCTGCAGTGACGTTATCCATCATTTTTTCGCTATCGGTTTTTCCGCACTTAACTCTCAACATTGACCAGTTCGTCCCTCGCTGACGAGAATCTACTTTCGGCATAGACGCTATACATTCGCCATCGCCCATATCCACCAAAGTTGTGCCACCTGAAGTCTCCCACGTGTTTATCGTATTTTGCTTTTTAGGCTTACGGTTAGCATGAGCTTCTTGTAGTTTCTTTCGTAACTTTGGGTCAAAAACATCTTTATAAAGTTCGGAGGTTGCATCAGGAAGTTCATACGAGTCACTGATCTTGGGAAGACTTAAATCCAGTGGGCCACGTGGAGCCTCATTAAATTTAATATCAGGTAAACTTAGATCAAATGATTTTATACCCGTATTTAAGTCAGGTATTTCTGGCACAAAAGCAGAAAAGTTATTTTGAATTTTTACTTCACTTATCTGCATAACAGTTTCAGAAGGAAGATCTTTCAACTGTTTGCTTTTAGTATTCAGGATGATAAAAATTAAAAACACATGAGCCAAAATGATGACAATCAACACTTTGGGCGAATTACGCTGCAATGGCGATTTAGAAGAGGATCTAATATGTATTCTTATTAAAGAATCAAAACGCTCCTGAAAACAGAAAGACTCCATGCGATCAAATCCAATGTGTTTATCGATATGACCTAGACGGGAAGCCTCAATAAAAGTTCAAATTAGATTTATTGTTAAACACAAGGAACTAATGCGATTAAAAGCTGTTGTTGATTTTCAACGGAGACTTTCGAAATTTTAATTATTTATCAATCTATAAAGCCCGATAAAACAACCACTAAGATTAGTAAGTATTAGGAAAATATGGGATTATACGAATGCAGCATTGTCTGCAAATACGATTTGATGGCTATATTTTATTAACAAGGAATACAACATGATGTTAAAACTAAAGTGCGCAATTTTGTCTCTCGCCTTAACCCCTCTACTAGCACAAGCTACCTTATTTGATTTTTCTTATACGTTTCAAAGTGGTTATGGCGACAACCGTGGCGTAGAACCAACGTTAGTCCAAGGTTCATTTATTGGTGAAGCCGATGGATTATATGTGAAGAACTTATCGGACATTAAAGTAACTATACAAGGTAGAGATTTTTCTAACCCTCTTACATCAATACTTTATTCACCTACCAGTGGAACCCCTTGGGATACTTCTTCAGAAGGACAGATTTCTTTTGACGTAAACTTAAACAATTTTATATTTGTGGACTCTGCCTATGCTAGCAGCGGCTCATATACAAATTATTTCTACATAACCAACTTTGGCGATACAACCCAACGGCAGGCAAGTAATGATAACGGTGGATATTCATACGGTTTTGATCACAGTAGTTTTTTGAATTCTTCATGGAAACTTAATGTGCACGAAGTGCCTGAACCTGAACTGCTCTTCTTATTATTAGGCGGGCTTGCAACTATTGGTCTTCGCAGGTCAAAAATTTTTACTAAATAATTATCTATAACTCCTCACTCCTACTTTGAACATATCAATATAGGAATGAAGAGTAAAGTTTACTCATCAAACATCTGAATCATATACCCGCTTTTAATAGCCTCAGCCATAGCCTTATCAGCGGCTACGACACGAGCATCTCCTGTTAAATTGCTTGGAACCAGTTTTCGTTTTTCAATTTCTATTTCGGTGAAGCCAGCGCGAATTAGGTAAACCTTGCACAACTGCTCTGCACCGAATAAATCGATAAAATTAATGTAGACAATAAAAGGAACAATTTGGCCTTCTTTTACGCCATCGCGGTCTTTTTTTGCTTTTCCATTTACCGAAAAAATGTACATAGTGAAATCTCAATAAGTTTTAATTTATATCTGGCTTAAGAAAAGCCAGATACATTTTGCCTGCTTAAATAGTCATTATTACGCGTAAGGAATCTAAACGTAACTTAGCCTGTGATAAATAATGTTGACTGGAAGCCAAACGATCCCGCAAATATTCGATTTCTGATTGGCGTACGTTTGGATTAACTTTTGCCAATGCTTGCATGCGATCCAACTCAGCATTAATTTCTTCGCTTACTTTTTGCTGTGCTGCTGCGATCAATTCAGTTTGTTGTGGTTTAGCTTTATCTTCAGCTTTTTGTAGCATTTCCATTAATGTTGGGCGCGCATGACGAACCAGCTCTTGCGCATTGTTACGTGGAATTTTTTGTAATAGTTTGCTGAGTTGATCAATGCTAAGCACCGCATTTAAGTCCTTACCATTGTTATCAAGTAACACACGCAATAATGATTGCGGCATGTGACGGAATAATTGCAGTTCCGCGGGCGCAGGACAATGCAACACATATAAGGCTTCCAACATTAAATTGCCTGGCTTTAACGGCGGCAATTTCAAAGTACAAAATGCAGTGTTACCGAATTCCGTCAATGCAATGAGCTCCTGAGCACCACGCACTAGTGGATGCTCCCACGTAATAAATTGCATATCTTCACGAGACAACGCTTGCTGACGTTGATAGGTAATTGTTAAACCAGATTCCGGCAAACCCGGAAATTGTTCAATGCGCATGTGATCACTTGGGTGCACAACCAAGCTATGTTCACTATGTTTTTCTGAATCGATCCCAAATGCATCAAATACCGCATCTAAATAATTAGATAAGTTTTTATCTTCATCTTTTTCTGCAAGTGCATTAACTAACTCTGCTGCTTGCGCCGGCTTGCAGGAATTTAATTCCAATAAACGGTCACGGCCTTTCTGCAATTGCGCAACCAAATCCTCTGCGTATGATTTAGTGTCATTTAACAACTTTGCAAACGCTTTTTCATCGTCACCAATTAAGGTAGCAAATAAAATATCAACGTATTTAACATAAACGTTCTGACCGATAGCACAGGTTTTTTCAAATGCATTCAGACCCTGATGATACCAACTAATTAATTTTTCCTGAGCACTTCCTGCATAAAACGGAGTGTGGATATTAACAGTGTCGGTTTGACCAATACGATCCAGACGGCCTATGCGTTGCTCTAGCAAATCAGGGTTGAGCGGCAAATCAAACAACACTAAGTCCTGAGCGAATTGGAAGTTGCGACCTTCACTACCAATTTCGGAGCAAATTAAAACCTGTGCGCCTTCTTCCATATCCGCGAAATAAGCTGCCGCTCTATCACGTTCAATGAGACTAAGACCTTCGTGAAATACGGTGGTTAATAATCCTTTACGAAGACGCAAATAGTCTTCGAGAGTTTGTGCTGTGTCTGCACTTGCACAAATTACCAATACTTTTTTACGACGGTTTTGTTTTAGCCAATCGGCCAACCACACGACGCGTGGATCACTCAACCACCACTCACGCTCTTCGCTTTGCCAATAAGATTCTGTACGAAGTTGTTTTTCTAGTGGCAGCGAACGAATTTGTACGAGGTGATCCGCAGCAATTTCCAAAGGATACTGATGCAATTTTCGCTCAGGAAAGCCTGCCACAGAATTGCGCGTGTTACGAAATAAAACCCGCCCTGTGCCATGCCTATCTAATAAATAGCTGATCGCTTTGTCTACAGATTGCCCTAAGCTAGTTTGCGTCGCAAATTCATTCAATTCGCCAATAGTTTCTTTCGGCAGATATTCTGCAAGCTGTTTTATTAAATTCGCTGGAATTGCTTTAGCGTCTTCACTGTGAGCTGCTAAAAGTGCTTGCACTAAATCATTCAGTGGTTGATAAGATTTTTGTTCGACGACAAATTTTTCTAAATCGTAATAACGATCTGGATCAAGCAAGCGCAAACGCGCGAAGTGACTTTCCAATCCCAACTGTTCTGGAGTTGCCGTTAACAGTAACAAACCTTTAGCGACTTTTGCCAAACCTTCAATACATTCATAAGCGATGCTGACGTTGTTTTCGCTCCACTGTAAATGATGCGCCTCATCCACCAATAATAAATCCCAACTCGCCCTAAGTGCTTGCGCATACCGTTCGGGATTTTTTGTTAAAAAATCTAGTGAGCATAAAATTAATTGTGCTGATTCAAACGGATTGTCGCTGACTGAATCCAGTTCAAAATCGTCCTCAGCGTCATTTGAGAAATCAACAATTTCTTCAACGCCATCCAAACCTTCCAGAGCTAGGCAGCGCTGCTCATCCAATAAAGTAAATGCCAAATTAAAACGTCGTAGCATTTCTACTAACCATTGATACTGCAAACTAGTGGGCACAACAATCAATGCACGATTAACACGGCCGCTAATTAATTGCTGATGCAAAATTAAACCAGCCTCAATCGTTTTACCTAAACCTACTTCGTCGGCCAATAAAACGCGCGGTGCATGACGCTGCGCGACTTCGTTAGCAATATAAAGTTGATGCGGCAGTAATTGCACGCGAGGGCCAGCCAACCCAAAAATTTTCGATTGACGATGTTGGTTTAAATAATTCAGGGTTTTATAACGCAAGGTAAAGTGGGTGTGCTTATCAATTTGACCCGCAAATAATCGGTCGCGTGGCGTGCTGAATTGGACAAAACTATCCAACTCAAATTCTGGAATAGCCAATTCTTCTTTAGTGAGATTTTTATCTTTATCGAAAACCAGACCGTGATATAGCAAACAACCTTGCTGTTCTATCACACGAGTGACTTTCATAACCGTGCCATCTTGATGACGCACCTTTTCACCGACTTGATAAAATACGCGGCTCACTGGCGCATTATCCATCGCATAAGTACGACGCTCGCCCGCTGCAGGAAAACTTAAGGTTAGGCGACGATTGGCAATATCCAGCACAATACCCAAGCCCAACTCGGCTTCCGCTTCACTGATCCAACGTTGACCAATCGTAAAACTTTGCTGACTAACTTGCGATTTACTCACTCAACACACCTATAGATTAAAAATTCGGTCATTCGAAAATGGGCGTGCATGATACTGTTTTTAACCTCTCAAAACCAAAAAAATATCATCATTTATCGGATGATTATGACAAGCTATTTGGTTAGAATCCTTACATCTTAAAAGCTGGGAACGAATAATTTTATGCACACTACTGAAGCAATTTCTTCCGAATTACAAAATCTACTCGATAGCTCGGATTTTTTAACGCTTACATCTAACGATGAAGCATTTCCTGGCAGCAAAGGTACTGGTTTACCGATAATCAGCGTGAAAACCCCAACCTGCTCCGCCTTGATTGCTCTCCAGGGCGCTCATTTATTGAACTTCAAGACCATCACGGGTGAGCCGCTGTTATGGGTTAGCCCAAATTGCGATTTCACGCCCGGTGTGGCCTTGCGCGGTGGAGTGCCAGTGTGTCTTCCATGGTTTGGGCCGAATGCAGATCCTAAAAAACCTAAACACGGTTTCGCACGCAATCGCGACTGGCGCTTAACGGCTGCGACCTGTTTGTCCAATGGCATGGCGGAATTAGTTTTTGATTTTGTAAGCAGCGCAAATGAATTATTTGAATTCGATTTTACAGCGCAGCTAGTAATGACTTTGGGTACAAGCATCAGACTGGAGATAAAAATTAGTAACACCGATACCATACCTTTTGACTGTAGCTGGGTATTGCATAGCTATCATCCGGTAAGTTCATTGACTGATGTGCGCGTGACAGGTTTGGCCGGCAAAACGTATCTGGATAATTTAGAAAATCACGCCGCTAAAACTCAAGATGGCGATGTTAATTTCCCCGCGGAAGTTGACCGTGTTTATCCCGGCGTTGAAAATGATATTGAAGTTTCAGGTGATCCTCGTATTCATATTTCTCACTACAATTGCCCAAGTGTTGTGGTGTGGAATCCCGGAGCCACAAACGCTGCAAAAATTGCCGACATAGGCGCAGGTAACGAGCAAGGTTATATTTGCGTTGAGCGCGGCGCGGTGCTTGGAGAGAAATGGAATTTAAATGCGGGAGAAACTCGAAGTGCATGGGTTGAAATTAGCGAAAAATAATTTTCTCTGATTTGAATTTAATTTCTATAAAAGGCCACCTCGAACGGTGGCTTTTTTAATAGCTAAAATAACAGCCCGATCCTTTTGGCATTGTTACGTAAAAATTCTACTTGTGCATCCCGACTTTTATCACCATTGTATTCAAGGAGTGTCCAACTTTCTTTTGCACTCATGGTTTCTCCAGCACCCAGAGTTTTGTAAGGTGCATGTACTTCCATTTCCAAAAGACCATTGTTAAGATCATTGAAAAAATATTCGGTGTAGAGCTCTATTTGTCCCTGTTCAGGATGAATTTTAGATTTTTCCTGGTGATCAAATTGAATAATAAAAACTTGGTCACCGCGAAAACCCGCCATCCAACCGTGTGAAGGTTGAATCATGATTTTTCCTTTGCGAGCAGGCTTTTGTTTTACGAAATTAGCTGAGCGTGTGGGCTGAATTTCTAAGGTAAAAATTCCTTTATTTAAGCTGTACTCAATGCTGCCGTAAGTTTCATCTTCCAGATTTTTTACTTGAATATCTTTCGCGTCTGCCACAGGTACGTAGACTTGTGTATCGGGATAAACTCTTGTGTTGAACCAAATATCCCATGCGATATTTTCAGTACGACTGTTTTTGGCGTTTACACTTAATTGCAATGAATTCCTTTTATTTTTTACGAGGGAATAAGTTTTCAGTAATTCCACACCTGAAATTGGGCTGGCAGCGCTTAATAAGGATACTTTTTTGCGCGATTGCTCAAGCACTTTATTTTTAGCCAAAATCAAATAAGGATCTGGTGGCCACACCGCTTTTTCAGTAGCACGTTTTTGGTTGATATTTTGATGAACCCACCACTCACTCTGTGGGCCAACCCAAATCTCGTGACCAAGGTAGCCAATATTTTCAGCGTTCGCATTTACTACGGGATTTGGATTGCTAATAACTGGCTCGCCAACGCGCAAAAAATTGGGTTTGCCTACCAAACCGATAGATAGTAAACGCCCGCCGATATCCGGCGTTATTTCCGCTTGTATATGATCATTTTTAAGAATGAGTTTCTGCACCTCTGCAGATGCATTAGCTCCAAAAGACAACATTAGTAAGACGCTACTATAAGCAGATATTAATTTTACAATAAGTTTATTCATAGTTTTCACTGATAAAATGGCTGCTGTGGGAATATTCGATAAGATGAGAATTTTATTATTTTTAATTTATGAAGATAATGACAGCTAAGGATATATAAGTCATTTTTATGAGATGAAAATGTGTACTGTTGCTAATTTATAAATCCAGATCGAGCCCATCGAGATCTAATTTGAATAACTCATCAACTTCACTGGATAAATGTTTGTAGCGTGTATATTGAGGATCATTTTTATCAATAAAAGAAACACGTGACAAAGAGTTTCTGCATAGAGTTTCAAGGCCAGTTTTTTCGCCATTGATTTTCGCATCTGCAATCACGGCCTGGATAAGATTGAGGTTTAATCCGATATGGCTTGGAAATATTCCAATCGCATCTTTAAACGTATTTATAGCTTCGGTGTATTGTTTTTTTTCGTAGTAATCAATTCCAGACTTGGTCATATTAGTTACTTTTTCACGCCCGGCTTTACTTCTTGGTGTATCCGACATGCCATCCACTTTAGCAATCAGGCTTTCATGCGTTGGGTATTTCTCTACCAATTCATTAAGCACATCATCCGCACCTGATTTATCGCCACTGGCAATTAATGTTTGGGCAAAATCTAATCCCACTTCAGGTTTTAATTCATCTTTTTTTGTTTGATAAAGTGATTTAGCTTGATCGAGAAACTTTTCGGCATCATCTAATTTATTATTGTTATGTAGCGAGCGGGATTTTAGCGAATTGCTTTGTACATCGGTGCTTACATCGAAATAAGGGCGCTTTTCTAATTTTTGCAGAACTTCAAACGTTTCTTTTACATATTTATCCGCGCCCGGATTTCCATCTTTGCTTAAATCCGCAAGTTCGCGTGCGAGATTTAAATAGTCATCCGGTGATTCGTAAACAGAGTTACGTGCAGTTTTTATCACACGGCGACTAGCCTCCAGACAAGCCTGCGCATCCTGATTTAACTTTGCAAGTTCTGCCAAACGGCGCTGTCGAATTACCGATTTTGGAGAAACCTGCGCGGCTTCCTGCATGGCTTCCTGCGCAGACTGGGTGTCACCTTTACCCCTGTATGCATCAGCGAGCAAGTCGTGTGCCTCTACTACGCGTCGATCATCGCGAATAACTTCTTTTAAATTTTTTTCTGCCTTTGAAAATTCTTTTTTAGCAACTTGAGTTTTACCGAGGCCAAGTTTTGCCCACAGCAACGGGCGCTCGTTTAATACACCAGTGTAAATTTCTTCTGCGCGTTTAAAATTTAATAAGCGTAAATTCATTTCAGCCTGGATTTGCAAACAAGCTCCGCGATAGGAAGTATCTGCCGTTAACTTTTCGGCGCAGCGCTGCTCTGCAGCGGCGTAATCTTTTTCATCCATTGCCTGTTTAATACTGTACAACTCGCGGTGGCGTAGCATGACGCGATCTAAACGTTGCCGAAGTAAAGCTTGGGTTATCGGCTTGGTGACATAATCGTCGGGTTGATATTCCAACGCGCCCAGCACCATTTCGCGGGAGGACTCAGCAGTAATCATGACAAAAATACTGGTGTTGTTTAGGCGGTTACGATATCGCAGCTCTTCCAATACTTGTTGACCATCGCGACCCGGGCCCAAATTGTAATCGCACAACACCATGTGGTAATGATTGTTAATACAAGCTTCCATTGCCTGTTCGCCGTTAGCGACCACATCAATTTGCTGTACACCGAATACGCGCAACATTCCCATAATGGCAACGCGTACGTCTGGCATATCATCAACCACCAAACATCGCATTTGACTATAAAGCTTTATTAAATCAATTTGACGCATTTAGGCTGAGCGTACCTGTTAACAATTTACTTACAATGTGAAGTGTTCAAAAACATTATAAATGCAGTGTAGCAGTAGCCATGCAATATGCTGAACGACCAAATCCAACAAGAAAGCCATGAATAGACATAGGCAAATTTTCAATTTTGCTGATCGTATTTAGAGGTTTGGTTTTAAAAATTGTTATGAAAAAATAGGTTGTTC
This sequence comes from Gammaproteobacteria bacterium, assembly GCA_004172865.1. Lineage (GTDB taxonomy): Bacteria > Pseudomonadota > Gammaproteobacteria > Pseudomonadales > Cellvibrionaceae > Cellvibrio. Next base: position 11,164 of record SEBV01000015.1, read on the forward strand.
GTTTTTGATACAGGAGTTGCTCCAAAATTAGAAAAATGCAAAGCAAAATGCACAAATAATGCAGTGAACCTCCATCCAACTCGACTGTCCTAATGCAGTCCTAATTAGCCTCAATTGCGCAAGCATTAAAGATATTGAAGGGTTTAGATTGACACCAAGCGCCGCGCCACACAGAATCGCCGGCTATATTGAAACATCAGGAAAATGGCTGAATGAATATCGTTAGAATCCCGCGTTTACTGAAACATACTACTTTTCTACTAGCGCTTTTAGGCTCAAGCCTTGTGCTTTCCGGCTGCGGTGGTGGCGGTGGTAGTAAGAGCGAAACCAGCTCTTCGAGTAGCTCCGCAAGCTCCCACACCTTTAGTTCAACAGCGGTAACGCCTCCGCTGGGTGGAACGTGGCCAGACATTAAAGTCTCTGCCAACGGCAACAAAGCGTTGAAATTCGATTGGACTGTCGCGCCTAACGCAACTTATTACAAACTATTTAAGAAAGCTGATGCCAACGCCACTTTCGTACAGATAGGTTCTGACTTTACGGCAAATACCGTTAGCGATTCGGTAAGTGTTCACCTAACAGATTGGGTAAATAGTCGTTATAAAGTGCAGGCTTGCACTCCTGCTAATGTTTGTACGGATTCAACAGTTATTGCTGTCGATAGCGCAATGCTTTCTTCTATTACCTACCTCAAAGCTAAAAATGCAGACGCTGGTGATTGGTTTGGGTGGAGTATTGCCCTTGCAGGTGATGGTAAAACATTAGCGGTTAGTGCACCCGCTGAAGCGAGTAAAGCTATCGGTGTCGATGGTGAGGCAACAGGTGAAGATAAAGACAACAGCAGCCCGACATCAGGCGCAGTTTATGTATTTATAAAAGTTAACGGGAATTGGGTTCAGGAAGCTTATCTAAAGGCATCTAATACTGAACAACCAAATACAAACTCGAATCTAACCTTACCTAATGATCGTTTTGGTTACCACATATCAATCAGTGCTGACGGTAATACCCTAGCGGTATCAGCTATCAACGAAGATAGCCCTTCGTACGGAATTAATTGTAACCAAGACAATGAAATTATCAGTTACACCACTACTGATTCCAGCTCAAGCAGCAGCGTGGTCAGCGGCGCATTTCCCAATAACTCGGGAGCTATTTATATTTTCAATAGAACCAATGCTGTTTGGTCTCAAACCGCATATATAAAGCCAAGTGCAGCAGTATATGCAGACTCTCCATTCTCCACTACCGTTTCTGCCAACATAGGCTACACGACAAACTTTGGCTATTACTTTGAACTGTCAGGTGACGGGAAAACGTTGGCTGTGGGGAATCCAGGTGACTCAACTTACATTCTTAGCTCCTCATCAAGCAGTAGCTCCAGTTTTGAATGTTTGAAATATAATCAGAGCAGCTCATCTACTTCAAGTATTAGCAGCTCATCCAGCTCTAGCAGCTCATCTAGCTCCAGTAGTTCTTCAAGTTCTAGTAGCGGCGCAATTATTTATGGTGGAAGCAACTCAGGCGCCGTTTATATATATACCTTAAGTGAGGCTGGATGGCAGGAAAGTAGGACTATAAAAGCTTCTGATGCTTACCCTGGCGACGCGTTTGGTGCAAGTATTGCGCTTTCATATAATGGAGACATTCTGGCTGTAGGCGCAACAGACGCGGAGGAGTTAGTACTCAATTCAAGTTCTAGTTCTGTTAAGGCGCTACCCAAGGTTAATGTGGATGGAACTGACTATTCATCACCATTTGGACTCAACTCGGGAGCTGTATATATTTATAGCCGCACCGCTGACTTATGGAAAGAAAGTACAAAAATAGTTCCCACCAATCAAGGCTGGAATCAGCTTTTCGGTGCAACTATCGCACTTTCAAGCGATGGTAAAACTTTAGCAGTAGGCACACCTTACGACTGGAGTCTTGCAGTAGGAACAAATGGTTCACCGACGAATTTCACTTATGAGGCTGATATAGCTTATAACGCCTCTATTGGTTACTACATTGTTCCCAAACTTAATACGTCGGGGGACAAAAAGTCTTCCTACAAATCAGGCGCAGCCTATGTGTATAAATATTCTGATACGACAAACACCTGGGTTCAGGAAGCATATCTAAAAGCATCTAATCCTCAAACCAGTTACGAATTTGGCTCTAGCCTTTCCTTATCAGGTAATGGAGATGTTTTGGCGATAGGTTGTTATTTGGAGTCAAGCTTGGCCAAAGGAATCGGTGGTGATCAGCTCGATACATCCTCACCACGCTCTGGTGCCGCCTATGTATTCAAACATGACGCTTCAACATGGACTCAACAAAGCTATGTTAAAGCACCTAATAGCGATACTGAGAACAGATTTGCGCGGTCACTTTCACTGGATTTTACGGGAGACATTCTAGCGATTGGCGCTCATCGTGAGTCGAGTAAGGCTACTGGTATTAATGGTGATAGAACAAATCCCACCAAACCCGCAGATGGCTCCGACGCATCGGGTGCAGTTTATATTTATTAAGCTAATTAGCTGAGTATAAAAAAGCCCGCTAAATGCGGGCTTTTTTTGTGGTCTTAAATTCTAAAACAACAAATTACAGGCGTAAAAAAACCGCAACAAGTGCGGTTTTTTCTAACTGAATTCGTAATGAATTACAGACCAGTTACGTTTTCAGCTTGTGGGCCTTTTTGGCCTGGCTTAACGTCAAACTCTACGCGTTGACCTTCAGCTAAGGTTTTGAAACCTGAACCGCTGATTGCGCTGTAGTGTACAAAAACGTCTTGGCCAGCTTCGCTAGCGATAAAACCAAAACCTTTTGACTCGTTGAACCATTTTACTGTGCCAGTGCTTCTAGCCATTTTAAACCTCGATGATCTTAATAAATAAAAATGTGTTGCTGACAGATCGGTGTTACTTATGAAGAAGCATCGAGTTACTAATAGATTTACTGCTAGAACAACGGATGTGACATAACATAAATAATTGTGAAGATAACCCTAAGGCAAAAATTCACGCTGCAATTTGGCCAGCGCAGGAACTATATGCCCCCTCTTACAGTATGTAAAGGTTTAATTACAGGCATTGCGATTTAGAACCAATTTCAATCGCGACTTGGATAGCCGAATTTCATTGAAAGATGTATCAGGCATGCAAACAGCCCTATCAGCTAATTTGCAGATACAACGTAGATACACAAAGCCCTATTTATAACAGGAAACACCAAGGGTTTACCCTGAACACCAAAGCTGCAACAATCCGCGACAATTATTAATGCGTATACGATCTTAATTGTCATGCCAGACAAAATTCATCGCCTAAATCGATTGAAAAAACAACCAATTATTCAAGGAATTATTAATTACCATGAATCAACTTGAACAAACACTAGCCGCTTTTGATTCAGCAAATGCACAAGATCCCAACACCGAATTAGTTAATGGCGTGCCGCAACCTAAAGAACTGATTTACAGCCAACGAATGACCGAACACCTTCAGAAGTTTTTACCGGATGCTTCAGAGACTTTACAACTTGCCGCTCGCAGTCAGCATATTTGCCGCTGGAAAATCCCACGTAGCGATTATCCGATGGATCGTCAAGGTTATAAAAAATGGCGTCTTGATTTAGCCGTATTTCACGGCGAAACTGCTGGCGAAATTTTGCTCGCAAATGGCTACGATGAAAACCTAATTCAACGCGTGAAAGATTTATTGCTAAAACGCAGTTTAAAACGTGATGAAGAGGTGCAAACGCTAGAAGACGTAGTTTGCCTGGTGTTTTTAGAATTTTATCTTGAGGACTTTGCGAGCAAACACGATGAACCAAAATTAATTGATATCATTCAAAAAACCTGGAATAAAATGTCAGATAAAGGTCACGCTGCAGCATTACAATTACCTCTATCACCCAACATGTTAAAGCTGGTTACCAAAGCACTTCAACCTTAGGATTTTTTATGTACGAAGCATTAAAACACACTCATTTAACTGCGCTAGCTCTTTCATTTTTATTATTTTTTATACGCGGTTATTTAATGATGCGCGAGTCGCCTGCGGGCCGGCACCGCGCGTTTCTTATAGCACCGCATATTATTAATTTACTTTTGATTGCAAGCGGAATAAGTTTGGCGGTGTTTTTACATTTAAGTCCCGGTAGTCAACCGTGGTTAGCGGTAAAATTAGTCGCGTTGGTGATTTATATAATTCTCGGCGTCTTGACTTTTAAACATCCAAAGCCAAATGTTAGAAAAATACTTTGGTTATTAGCTTTAATTGTTTTCGCGTTTATTGTCAGCGTTGCCGAAAGCAAAAATCCCTTAGGCTTTTTCGCCAAATTATTTTAGCCTCACCTACTCCCACCTTATAAACCGTAACAACCAAAGCGTTTGTTACGGTTTTTTAATTTTCGCCATATTCATGTCTATACTCAAAGCAATTTATCGTCTTTGCAGGAACCGGGCGTGGAAACTATCAATGGCTATCATTTAAAAACAACACTCGGCGCGGGTGGTATGGCGAGTGTTTATCTCGCCACACAAATATCGCTGGATCGGCAAGTTGCGATTAAAGTTCTGGATGCATCGCTTATTGAGGACGCATTAATTCAGGCGCAATTTGCCCAAGAATCAAAGCTGATTGCCAGCCTTAATCATCCCAATATTGTGCAAGTGATCGATCAAGGCGTAAGTGATCAAGGGTACCCCTATTTTGTGATGCCCTACATAAAATCCATTTCACTCGATAGCATTTTAAACCGCTCCGATGTTAATGAAACTCGCAAAATCGATATCGCCATTCAAGTTTGTAAGGCACTTGCCTATGCACATCGCAATGGCGTTATTCATCGGGATATAAAGCCCGGCAATATTTTGGTGGATTACGATGGCCATGTGCGCCTCGTGGATTTCGGCATCGCGGGTTACTTTGCGATCAATGAAAAACCTAATCTTATTAAAGACGATAGCCTGATAATGGGGACAGATGCCTACATGGCACCTGAACAGATTGAAGGAGCAAATAAAGCAACGCACTTAAGCGATATCTATTCTCTCGGCTTGGTGATGCATCAATTATTCTTAGGCATACTTCCACATCAATTTATCGATAATGAATCTTCAAACAACAACGAGTTCACTGAAAAATTAAAGCCCATCATCGATATGTGCCTGGAACCTTCACCAGAAAAAAGGCCTGTAAACGCAGATGAAATTCGCCAGCAATTACTATTGATAGCACAAGGCAAACACCTTCGCTCAAATCGATGGAGCAATGATTCACCGCAAAATGACATACCAGCCAATTATCAGTTATTAGATGTGCTCAAAGAAAATCCATTTGGTGCAACTTATTTAGCGAAAGATCCAAAACATAAACGCTTTTTAGTGATCAAAAAACAGCGCCTGGATCACCTCGGCAAAGCTCAAATAGTAAATACAAAACTCACTCACATCCAGCACCCACACATTGCACGTATTTTTGGAACGGGAAAAAATAAGCGGGTATTTATTAATGTGAGTGAATATTTAGTAGCAGGAAGCTTACAAGAAAGATTGTCACAAGCATTTACCTTGGGGCAATGGATTTTAATGGCACAACAAATTTGCTCTGCCCTAACCTGCGCGCATGCAAACGGAATAGTTCACGGCAACCTAAGGCCGAGCAATATTTTATTTGCAGAAAATAATTTTATAAAAATAACTGACTTTGGATTTCCAGCTCATAGCTACTCGGAATCTGACGACTGGTATCGCCCGCACAATGAAGCTGAGTCAATTACTGCAGACATTTACGCTGCCGGAGCAATGCTATTTCAACTTTTAAGCAGTGCTCGCCCACAACCCAGTATTTTTAACTGGAAAAATTATTGGGCACTACGGCATATTCCTGGCAAGCTTCGTAAAATTGTTTTAGTCATGACACACGCCAGTATTAAAAAACGTTACTACAACGCTGAACTTGCTATGGACGCACTGAAAAATTTTTACGATCAACAAAATACGCGAATGGCAGATAAAATATTTATTACCAAAAAATCTTGAGCAATCAGAGGTTCGCGATATTAATTCACCAAGCTCAAAGAATTTTATACAGAAGAAATATTCCCTAACTTCTTAGAAAAGACCTTTAGGTGCTGCATTGTGCAAATCAATTATCGTAAATGCGGCATGATCAGCCTCTTTTTCCAGATCACTCCAAGCATTTGGCGCGGAAGTCGTATGCACCTCGTGATTGTGCAGACCTAATTCATCAATATTTAGATAGATTTTAGAGTCATCTGCTTTCAAAACAATCGAGTAGTTTATTCCAGCATGAGTTTTATTAATTGCAGCGGGTGCTTGTGTCGTAGTCATATTTACCCCTTTGTAGTCAGTAATAGAAACCTAGGGACATACTAACTAAAGTTATCGTCAAGAAATGTACCCTGATTAACCCATAGACTTCTGGATATCTTCAGCAAGCGCTAGACACTGAGGTGATGAGCAGTTATTTAAGGCAATAAAAAAGGGGTTAGCTTTTCAGCTAACCCCTTCTCACTATATGGTGCACTCAGGAGGATTCGAACCTCCGACCGCTCGGTTCGTAGCCGAGTACTCTATCCAGCTGAGCTATGAGTGCAATGTCGAGGCGCGCATTCTATTGGTCTACCGCAATACCGTCAAGCGTTTATTTTCAATTTCTACAAAATGTATTCGCTTGTAAGGCATTGAAAATCAATGGAATACAGAAAACAAACAATCTGAATAATTTACAACCTAATGCGCAACATATAACAACTTAAACCTTCCAATACATCCAAAACTCTTAATACATCGAAAGCACATCGCCTCGGAAGAAACTCAATCTGGACTCATCTGATTCAACTAAAAAAATCCAATTGTTCATCACCACGCTTTTTAGTGGCAGGAATGCTAAGCGGCTTGCGGAATTTTGTCGTGTCCAGCCAATTAAAACGCGAGCTTCTACCAACGTTCAACCGCCCTACCGCTTTTTCAAAACGCTGACGGATCATATCGGCCCACAGCCCTTCGCCTTTCATACGCGAGCCGAAACTTGCATCGTAATCTTTGCCACCGCGCATATCGCGAATACGGTTCATAACTCGTTCGGCACGATCTGGAAAGTGGGTGTCGAGCCATTGCTGGAATAAGGGATTAACCTCCCAAGGTAAACGCAAAATGGTATAGCCGGCGCAGGTTGCTCCGGCATCGAACGCAGCCGTTATGATTTTCTCCATATCGTGATCTGTAACGAAGGGAATAATTGGCGCGACGCTGACTGATACTGGAATACCTGCGTTCGACAAGCGCCGAATTGTTTCAAGGCGACGGGTTGGTGAAGCCGCGCGCGGCTCTAATGTACGAGAAATGCTGTGATCCAGAGTAGTGATGGTAACGGCCGCAACGACCAGCTGGTCCTTTGCCATATCCGCGAGGATATCTATATCGCGTTCGATAAGTGAGGATTTGGTAATCAAACCAACCGGATGTTTACACTCACGCAAAACCTCTAACACTTGTCGCGTGAGCATAAGCTTACGTTCGCAGGGTTGATAAGCATCTGTATTAACGCCCAGCGCGATAGAACTTGGTATATAAGAAGGAGCCGCGAACTCACGGCGCAGCAATTCCGCCGCATTTACCTTTGCGTATAACCGAGTTTCAAAATCCAGCCCGGGAGACAGACCAAGATAGGCGTGAGTAGGTCGCGCAAAACAATATATGCAGCCATGTTCACAGCCACGATAGGGATTTAGCGAGACACTAAAGGGTAAATCCGGGGATTGATTGCGTGTAAGGATAGTTTTAGCGATCTCATGAGTAACTTGTGTTGAGGCATTAGGCTTTTCTTCATCGTCCTGCCACCAGCCATCATCAATCACTTCCGTTATTTGCGTTTCAAAGCGCCCAGCTAAATTGCTAACAGCACCACGACCTTTTACGGCTTTATTAGGTGCGACTATCCAGGGATCGGGGGAGACAAAATCATCATCAGACGCAGTCATAAATACCACACAAAACTGTTTATACATACAGTATTGTGTGGTATTTATAGTCCACTGACAAGGGATTTTAAGTAGTTTATTTTTGATCAGAGGTAGATGGGAAAGGATAAAAAATCAATGTCTGCTGACTATCATCATGTTGATCTCGGGCCTGAATCTCAGGTTTACCATCTAAAGGATTAAGATCAGCTAGCGTAGCTGCATCGAGCCCTTCTTCACGGTCAATATCACGCTCACTGACAATAGTAAAATGTTGATTGTACGTCTCGCCTAATCCATTTTCTGACGGTGACAAAGCACCTCCCTCATTAACCAGTGATTCAGGTGACAAATCATCATTAGTTGATTTCATGTCAAATTTAACAGAACTTCTCGGACTAAAATCTGTAGCGACTGGCGTAAGATCAGCTAACGAAGATTTTACATCTGTCGTAAAATCAGGCTCACCTCTATTTTCAAGTAGTTCATAATTTTTTTCCAATGGACTAATTATCGGTACGCGTTGGGACTGACTTTTCATTACTGGTTCCTCATAACTGCATAAATTTGTCTCTTAAATAGCCAGCTATATTTTATCAACATAGCTGGCTATAAAATTTATTCCTCACCGCTACCATGACGTGCCTCATGACTACGATGACCAGCACCCACTGCCCGGCCGGCATCTTTTTTCAAATTACCACTTACCGCACCATTACCTTTTTTACCGGCTTCAGAAACACGTTCAGATTGCTCAGAAAAGTTTTTACTCGTTTTTTTACTAGTCATTTTCAAAATCCTCAATGATTAAGTGAGCTTATTAATAAGCTCTTCATAGTAGGTGACTTAAGAATTTTAAAAAAAGTTCAATTTAATTGAGAGATTTAAAGTAGTACTTACAAAAATTCGCAAAATTTACAACGCATATAGGTGCGCTAGTTCAAGACCTGCATTCGATGTCACTTATTACCGCATTATTAAAAATAAAATCAGTTCAGAATATTTTTATTTTCTGAAAATTAATTTGAACTTATGGAAAATAGTTCTATCACACTTAACGATACTTGCTGTTGGTACTGCAAAATCCTGTACGGTTGCGTACAGATAGAGGTTAAAAATTTACGTAAATTAAAATTGTAAGACGGTAACTAAATTTTTAACTTAACTAGTACTTTGGAGTGAAAAATTATGAACTACGAAACTAGAGATACATACGGCATTTACAAAAACGAAAATCATTCTGGCCCAGGCCCACGCTTGATGGGGGCTGACACACTGAATGGAAATGATGTTTATAACACCGCAGAAGAAGATCTTGGTGACATCAAAGAAATTATGTTGGATGTCGCGTCAGGAAAGGTAGCTTACGCAGTACTTTCATTCGGAGGCGTTTTAGGATTAGGCGAAAAACTTTTCGCGGTACCTTGGACGTCCCTGAAATTAGATACTGCTAACAAGCGTTTTATTTTAGACGTTAGCAAAGAACGCCTTGAAAACGCACCTGGTTTTGACAAAGATGACTGGCCTGATATGACTGACCGTAATTGGGTGGACAGTATTAACAACTTTTATGACAACGACGCCTATAACAGACGTCAACACTAATTCCCGCTAGCGCTATACCCTCAATCCCCTTAGCCGCCTTGTGCGGCTTTTTTATTCTTAATGCATTAAGCGCACACACTCGCAAACTGTATCCATAACCAGTATTATAGACAGATGATTTATATAGCTGGACATAACGAATGCCGGACTCCACACCTACCACTCCTGAAATAGCGCCAGATTACTACCTCACTAATTTTCAATGTTTAGTGAATTGGGTTGCTGCACGTTATGAAGATTTATTAAGTGCGGAAGAACTGCAGTTTATTACGCAATTTCATAATCTTAATCATGGCGGCCAATGCTTATTTGTGCGTTTGTCCAGCCGCAAAGGAAATTTATTTCGGGCGGATAAACTGCGCTATACAGAAATAGATTCAGTAGAAGTAGCTGCATACAATTTGGTTAAAAATAATTTATTGGAAATGGAGTCGCTTTTAACGCTTCAAGAAGTATCCAGCCTACTAACAAAAGTGGAGCTGTTAGGTCTATTCCGCGAAGAATTAAGCGCGCATAAAAGCCAGCGAAAAGAAGTTCTTATTCAATTGCTCGGTGAAAAATATCAGGAAGAATTGACTTGGCAAGATTGGACACAAAACCAATTCAGCCAAGTTTATCGTTTAGGCACGCAACAAATCATCGATAATTTTTTATTATTATTTTTTGGTAATTCCTATCAGGATCTAACTGAATTTGTACTGCAAGATCTGGGTTTATATCGCTACGAAAATTATGTAATAGACCGTCAGCACCGAATTTTTAAAAGTCGCGCTGAGCTAGAGGAATATCAACATCTTATTGAAATACGCGAGCAATTAGCTAATGCAAGCGAGCTTGAGGAGCTGATTGCAATTGCGGAACAAATACCTGCATCTTTATCTACTTCAGCACTGGAACACCGACGTGCGCGCTTATGCAATCAACTAGCTTATGAATTTGAACGATGGGATCAGCACGCCATTGCCGTAAGCCTTTATCAACAAAGTCATTTGCCGCCTGCGCGGGAACGACAAGTGCGATTACTGGAAAAACAAAGAGATTACGCAAAAGCGTGGCATCTGTTAAGTGAAATATTAGCAAATCCTATTAACGAACATGAATTACAAGTTGCCGAGCGCATGGCGCCGCGTCTCGCCAAAAAAGCGAGCATTGCTTTTGATAAAAAACGCGGCTCATCAATTACTGAAAAGTATTTGATTCTGCCTAGAATTGCCGACGAAAATGGAAATCAGTTTTATGTAGAAGAAATTGTTCGACGACATATAGATTCTGAAAATTCGCCCTGCTTTTACGTGGAAAATCAATTGCTCAGTAGTCTATTTGGATTGTGGTTATGGCCAGAAATGTTTCGTAGCCGTGAAGGCGCCTTTGCAAATCCCTTTCAAGCTACACCGCTGGATATGTACGACTCCACTTTTATGACAAATCGCCCGCAAATAAAAATTTTATGGCAATTATTTGAAGATGATTCGCATCGTGAACATATTCGCAATATCTGGCAGCAAAAAAATGGCATCACTAACCATTTCGTTAACTGGAGTTTTATAGATGAGAAAACTCTGGAGCTAGCACTCGCCTGCATCCCAGCGCGTCATTTAAAACTTATCTTTGAAAGGCTTTTATTTGACATCAAAAATAATCGCAGTGGTTTGCCAGACTTGATTCAATTCTTTCCCGAAACGCAAAGCTATTGCATGATTGAAGTAAAAGGCCCCGGTGACCGCATTCAGGATAATCAGAAGCGCTGGCTGGATTTCTTTTTAAAACATGAAATTCCAGCTGAGGTTGTGTATGTCAGCTGGCAGTGAATCTATACGCAGCACTTTGAAAAAAAACGCAGCGCGACCTATTGCCGTTAAAACATTGGTTGAGTTCGCAGCAAAATCCGGCAGTCTAGATAGACGATTCACTCCCTCACCCACCGCTCAAGAAGGTATTGAAGGCCACAAACGCGTGACGTCAAATCGCCCCGATTCTTATCAAACTGAAGTTAGCTTCAGTATTGAATACGGTGGATTAATTTTTCGCGGCCGCGCCGATGGTTACTCACCAGACAAACATTGCATTGAAGAAATTAAAACCTTTTATGGCGACGTAGATGCAATTCCTGAAAACCACCGCGAATTGCATTGGGCGCAGGCGAAATGTTATGGCTGGATGTTGTGTGAAAAATCCGGCTGCGAATATGTAAATGTCGCCATTATTTATTTTCATTTAGGCGATCAAAAAGAATATCGCTTCGAACAAGCATGGAGTGCAGAAGAGTTAAAAAGCTATTGCGAAGCCTTGGCAGAAAAATATTGCAGATGGCAAGCAAAAATTGATGCGCGATTGCACCAGCTTAACGTCTGGATTGAACAGCTCCAATTTCCCTACGGCGCCATGCACGCGTCGCAACGGGTAATGGCTGAGGCCGTTTATAAAGCAGCCGCAACCGGCCGAGTTGTTTTGGCCGAAGCGCCTACAGGCACGGGTAAAACCTTGGCAGGTTTATTTCCCGCCATAAAATCCATAGCACATACGCCGGTCAATAAAATTTTCTATCTCACAGCAAAAACTACAGGTAAACAATTAGCACTGGAAAATATTGCATTAATTGCAAGCGATAAAACACCGCTGCGAACTCTGGAATTAACCGCGCAAGAAAAAGCCTGTTTACAACCCGATAAACTTTGTAATGGCGACTCTTGTATTTATGCGTTTGATTTCTATAAAAAACTTGAAGCTGCGCGCGCAGCTGCTTGTAACCAACCCATTTTAGATAAGCAAGTGTTTAAACAGCTCGCATACCAATTTGAAATTTGCCCCTTCTATCTCAGCATGGAAATGAGCCGTTGGACTGACATTGTAGTTGCCGATGTTAATTATTATTTTGATGGCACTCCCTTGTTGCTGGGTTTGACCGCCGAATTTAACTGGAAGCCTTATCTATTGGTGGATGAAAGCCATAATCTTATTGATCGTGGGAGACAAATGTATTCGGCAGAATTAAATCGCGGAGATTTATTGAGCGCAAAAAAGCACGCGCCTACAAGCATAAAAAAATCTTTAACTCGCATCAATAAATATTGGCTAGAGCTAATAAAAAAACTGCCTGATGCGCCCTTAGCTTTAATCAATGCAATGCCAGACAAATTCACCTTAGCGTTGCTTGAATTTACTAACGATTATATTGCGTTTTTGCAGAAAAACCCTGAGCACCCAGTTCAGCACACCAGCGCGCAGGAATTCTTTTTTGCGGCGTTAAATTACCAAAAAGTCATTGATGTATTACATGATGATTTTTGCATAGATATGCAGAATCTGAATTCCAAAGAAGAAATTCTTACCTTGCGCAATTTAATTCCAGCACAACTATTAGCACAACGACTCTACTTCGCCCACTGCGCTTGTTTTTTCTCGGCCACTTTGCATCCTCCGTATTATTATCAAACCTTGCTAGGATTGCCCGACAATAGTGTGCACATTAAAGTGCCCTCGCCTTTTAGTCAGGATCAACTCACGGTAAAAATCGCGCATAAACTATCTACGCGATTTAAAGATCGTACAGCGGCTATTAATCCGATTTGCAAAATTATTCAGGAACAAATTAATAGTGAGCCAGGTAATGCTTTGGTGTTTTTCTCAAGTTATGACTTTTTGCAAAAAGTAGAAATCGAACTTCGCAAACAGCTGAGCGAGCAGGATGTAAAATTTATTGTGCAATCACGTCGCATGAGTGAGCAAGATCGACAAGAATTTATTGATCAATTTAGCCACCACAATAACTTATTAGGATTAGCTGTGCTTGGTGGTGCATTCAGTGAAGGGATTGATCTTTCCGGCGACGCGCTAAAAGGTGTTTTTATAGCGACATTGGGATTACCGCAAGTGAACCCCGTAACCGAGCATCTACGAATTGTAATGCAAGAAAAATTTCAACAAGGTTATGATTTCACCTACATATTCCCCGGAATACAAAAAGTTATTCAAGCGGCTGGACGAGTTATTCGTACCAAAAAAGATACAGGCTATTTATGGCTGTTGGATGAACGGTTTGCGCAAAAAGATATTAAAAAATTATTGCCTGACTGGTGGAGAATTAGCGAATCAAATTAGTACTTTTCACGGTCATCCGGGTTATTTTTGGGGCGGATTCATCCTTATAATTGGTAATGCCAGCAACTGATCTAACGTCAATATATGAACACACTAAGTATCAAGTACGTGTCTGATTAAGAAACAATCCATATCAAATAGAATCCTAACAAGCTGCCATAGCGTTATTTCCGCAATTGTCACTAAAGCGTTTACACTAGCCTTCTGCTCTTCCAGTAACCGTCGTCTCTTATAGTGATATCAGGATATTTAATGACCTTTTCCAAAAATGATGAAAAGCAAAGTCCGGTAGATAGTTTGGTTAATGGTTCGGCCAGGAAGGATGCGAATCCATCAGAAGCGATTAACGAATCATCGACAAATAACCCGGTCAATTTTCCTATTGTGGGTATAGGAGCATCGGCAGGTGGATTAGCTGCGTTTGAAGCTTTTTTTTCAGGAATGCCCACCGATGTTGAGCCGGGAATGGCATTTGTGCTGGTGCAGCATCTTGCGCCGGATCATCACAGCCTTCTCACTGAGTTAGTCCGGCGTTATACCCGCATGAAAGTATTTGAGGTTGAAGATGGAGTGGAAGTACAAATTAATTGCATTTATATCATTCCACCCAATCGCGATATGGCATTTTTAAATGGCAGCCTACACTTGCTAGAACCTTCTGCCCCGCGTGGCCATCGCCTGCCGATTGATTTTTTGTTTGATTCTTTGGCACATGATCAGCACGAACGTGCCATCGGAATTGTTTTATCAGGCACAGGAAGTGACGGAACCCAAGGGGTTCGCTCCATTAAAAGTGAAGGCGGTATGGTGATAGCGCAAACGCCGAATACTAGCGAATTTGATGGTATGCCGCGCAGCGCTATTGCAACGGGTCTTGTTGATTTGGAATTAAACCCTGCTGATATGCCTGCACAATTAATGGCTTACGTTGCACACGCATTTGGCCGCTCATCGCGTTTTAACAGCTTGCCTGTTTTGCTTAATGAAAGTTCGCTTAAAAAAATATATATTCTACTGCGCACGCAAACCGGTCACGATTTTTCCCAATACAAACCCAGCACTATATGTCGCCGTATTGAGCGACGCATGGCTGTGCATCAAATCAATAGAATCGAAGACTACGTTAAATATCTTCAACAAGCGCCTGTTGAAGTAGAAGCTTTGTTTCGAGATTTTCTAATTGGCGTGACTAATTTCTTTCGTGACCCAGAAATGTTCACCATCCTGGAACAACAAATAATTCCCACATTATTTGAAGGTAAGCCTCAGGGTAGCATCATCCGTGCGTGGGTTACCGGTTGCTCCACGGGTGAAGAAGCCTATTCGCTCGCTATTCTTCTTCAAGAACACGTAGAAGCGCTCAAACAGAATTACAAAGTTCAGGTATTTGCGACAGATATAGACAGCCGCGCCATCGCCGCTGCGCGTGCAGGAGTTTATCCGCATAGCATTGCGAATGATATTTCACCCGAACGTCTTGCGCGTTTTTTTACTGCCGAAACTAGTGGAAATAGTTATTGCATACACAAAAATATTCGCGATATGTTGGTATTCTCTGAACACAATTTGATAAAAGATCCGCCGTTTTCAAGACTGGATTTCATCAGTTGCCGCAATCTTTTGATTTACATGAATTCTGATTTGCAAAAACAAATTATTACCTTATTTCATTACGCACTTAATTCAGCCGGAATGTTATTTTTAGGTACATCTGAAACTGTGGGCGACCTTGGCAATTTATTTATTACACTTGATCGTAAAGCAAAGCTTTATCAACGCAAAGAAGATTTTCAAGGCTCAAAACGCGCAGCACTAAATCGATTTTTACCAACGGTGAGAGAAAAAGATATGTCAGTAAGTGGCACACCCGGTCACGGCAACAAAGCTGCTGTAGAAAAATTATCACTACGTGAGTTAACCGAACAAACTTTACTGCAGCAACTTAACATTGCCTGTGCGCTCGTTAATAGCCAAGGCGATATTTTGTATTTGCATGGCCGCACAGGTATGTACCTTGAGCCGGCGCCAGGTGAAGCAAGTATCAATAATATTTTGAAAATGGCACGCGAAGGTTTGCGTCGCGATTTAACCGTTGGCTTACACAAAGTTGCCAGCAGCAAAGAGCGAGTGAGTGTGGAAAACTTGCGCGTAAAAACTAACGGGCATTTCACCTTGGTGAACCTCACAATTTGCCCGGTGTTATTGGGTGCAAGAGCCCTACTGGATTCGCCTTTATTTCTAGTGATATTAGAAGAATCTGCAACACAGGATACGCATAAAAAACCGCTTCCTGTAACTCCTCTTCTTACTACTAACACTGACCATAATCATGATGCAATTGCACAAATTGCTGAGTTGAACGAAGAGCTGATGGCGAAGGAAGAATATTTACATGCTGCAAATGAAGAGCTTGAAACGTCGAATGAAGAACTAAAATCTTCAAATGAAGAAATGCAATCGGTGAACGAGGAATTGCAATCTACCAACGAAGAGCTGGAAACCTCTAAAGAAGAATTGCAATCCATCAATGAAGAGCTGGCCACCGTAAATACCGAGCTACAAGCTAAAGTTCACGATTTATCGCGCGCAAATAATGACATGAATAATCTTTTGGCAGGCACAGGTATAGGCACTATTTTTGTCGATCACAATGTAAACATTTTGCGATTTACACCTGCAGCAACCTTGATCATCAATTTAATTCACAGCGATATTGGTCGGCCTGTGGGCCACATTATGTCCAACTTGATCAAATACGATAGCTTGGTGGGAGATATAAAATCTGTTTTACAAAATTTAATACCAAAAGAAGTAGATGTACAAACTATCGAAGGTAATTGGTATACCATGCGTATATTGCCCTACCGCACGCTCGATAATGTTATTGAAGGTGCCGTGATTACGTTTGTTGATATCACAGAAGTAGTTACCATTCGCGAAGCGCTACGTAAAGCGAACGAAACAAAGTCGCCTTAAGGCTACACATTAAATATCACATTGCCGGAGACAGCATGGATAAGGGCGACACCACTACCACCGGCAGTATGCTTGACGACGACGGAAAATTACCGCGACGTCGGATAGAAGACCGCGCGACAGATGAAATGCGCGGCGGAAGAAAGGCCCTCGCCGCCATTAATATAGAAACTCATTCCCCTGAAGCTATTCAAAAAATAGTCCATCAATTACAAGTTCACCAAATAGAACTGGAAATGCAAAACGAGGAGTTGATTCGCGCCCAATGGGAGCTGGAATCTTCGCGTATACGTTATTTTGATCTTTATGATCTTGCACCTGTAGGCTATTTCACTTTGAGTGAACACGGGTTAATTGTCGAAGCCAATCTGATGGCAGCGAAAATGTTTGGTTGTGGGCGCAAGGAACTGGTTAATAAAGCTATCTCAAGTCTTATCTATAGAGTTGATCAGGATGTCTATTATTTAAATCGTCAAAAACTTTTCACGTGCCGCGATCCTCAATCTTATGAAATACGAATTGTTGATATTCATGGCGCTCCACTCTGGGTGCATGTGGCCGCTACCGCTGTAAAAGATGTGGATGATGTGACCCTGATACGCATGGTGATCACCGATATAAGCGAGCGCAAGCAAGTTGAACATACCTTGCGAGAATCCGAAGAGCGTTACCGCAAAGAGCAGCAACGCCTTGATAACATACTTCACAATTCTAATATCGAATTAGCGAACGCAACCACTCTGGCAGAAAAAGCTAGCGCTGTTGCAGAAAAAGCTAATCTTGCGAAATCAGATTTCCTCTCTAATATGAGTCACGAATTGCGCACACCCTTGAGTGCAATTTTGGGTTTTGCACAATTAATTGATACGGGTAATCCACCGCTAACACCACAACAAAAAAGAAGTGTGGATCAGATTCTGCGAGCAGGTTGGTATCTGCTAGACCTTATCAATGAAATATTAGACTTGGCATTAATTGAATCGGGAAAGTTATCAATTTCTTTGGAGCCAGTATCACTTTCTAAAGTGCTGCGCGATTGCCAAACCATGATTGAACCGTTGGCAGAAAAACATCGCATTCAAGTTTCGTTTACCGATATTGAAGCAAATTATTTTGTGAACGCGGATGGCACGCGGCTTAAACAAGTTATTGTTAATTTGATGTCCAACGCAATTAAATACAATAAGAAAAATGGCACAGTTGTCGTTAGCTGTATCCAAACATCATCAGAACGTCTGCGTGTTTGCGTTGAGGATAGTGGCGAAGGTTTACTTCCAGAACAAGTCGCACAATTGTTTCAATCTTTTAATCGCTTGGGACAGGAACACAAATCTGAGCAAGGCACAGGTATCGGCCTTGTCATGACAAAACGATTGATTGAATTAATGGATGGTGAAATCGGTCTGGAAAGTAATCCCGGTGAGGGAAGTAATTTTTGGATCGAGATAAATCTTGCGCCCCACAAACAAATCAACACCAAAAAACCTGGAGTCCATGCTCTGGAAAAGTCACTCAAAGACTCTCAAACCGCGTTGCAGACGTTGTTATATGTTGAAGATGACGCCGCAAACTTAATGTTGGTTGAAGATATAGTTGCAAGACGCGAAGATATTTTTTTAATTACAGCACCCGACAGTCTTAGTGGCATTGAACTGGCTCGTGTAGAACAACCGCAAATTATTTTAATGGATATTAATCTGCCCGGCATGAACGGCGTGACTGCGCTAAAAATTCTACTGGAAGATCCGCTTACAAAAGACATTCCCGTTATAGCGCTTAGCGCAAATGCTATTCCTACTGACATAGAGCAAAGTCTGCGCGCAGGCTTTTTTCGTTATTTAACCAAACCAATCAAGATTGATGAATTTCTTACAACTATCGATACCGCATTAAAATTTGCAGCGGAAACTCGTAACGAAAAATATCAATAGCAATACATTAAATCATTCGTCGTTATTTCCTACAAGATTGATGCGTTCGAGCATCAGCATTCAAATACTAAATCCCCGCCATTCAAAAAAACTAACCAATCACGCACATTAAGATGCGATGAGTCATTTAAAAACTTATACACATTCAGATATCTGCTAGCTGCGACAATTTGTCACATTCTAGTGATTTTAACGCTGTAGTAAGCTGCGCGCGCCAATGCAGCGCCTATAACGTTTTCACTAAGGATATCGACATGCAGTTTTACAAATACTCCACACTTCCACTTTGCCTATCACTTGGATTACCAATTAATGCATTTGCAGAAGCGCCCGCTAACGCGACTGCGTTCGACACCGTATTAATTGTTGGTCAACGAACTAAAGATGAGCTTGAGCACGAGCAGGCGCTCACACCTGGAAGCGTTACACTCGTGGATGGCGATGAATTGAAAGAACGGAATGTTTCCAACCTTGAGGATATGCTGCGCTATGTTCCGGGCGTCTGGGCAGCCAGTGGTTCAACCGGCGACTCATCATTTTTTTCTAGCCGCGGCTCCAATCTTGATGCAACGAATTACGACGGCAACGGCATTAAATTGCTGCAAGACGGCCTGCCGGTGACGACCGCTGACGGCAATAATCACAACCGCATTATGGACCCGCTAAGTGCACGCTACGCAATTGTCGCCCACGGTGCCAACGCATTAACCTATGGCGCAAGCACGCTTGGCGGCGCCATTGATTTTATTACGCCAACGGCACGCGACACTCAATCGGAAATAGTCCTGAACGGCGGCAGTAATGGACAAGCACAAGGCAGAATCACTGCAGGTTTAGTGGCCGATGATTTTGATGGTTTGGTTACACTGGAAACCAGGCGCTGGGACGGTTACCGCGATCATCAACAACAAGAACGTGAAAGCATTTATGCCAATGCGGGATGGAAGTTAAGCGATGACGTTCAGACGCGCTTGTACCTGACTTACATTAATAATGATCAGGAACTGCCGGGATCTTTAACCCGCGAACAATTCCGCGAAGATCCCGAGCAAGCGCAAGCAAGCGCACTCAGTGGCAACTTTCAATACAACGTTAAAACCTGGCGCGCCGCCAATAAAACCACATGGGGCATCGATGAAGACAGCAATCTGTCCGTCGGCTTTTCTTACGAGTCGCAAAAACTCTACCATCCCATAGTGGACAAAGTGATGGTGGATTTTGATGGCGGCGGCCCTAACCCACCGGTAGAAGTATTTAGCCTTTTAATAAATACGGAGCAAGATACTGCAGGTACATCGCTGCGTTATAACTTACGCCTAGGCGACCACGACTTATTAGCTGGCTTAAATTATTCCAATACAACGGTGGAAGGTGGCAATTATCGCAACGACCATGGCCGACGTAATGGAATCACAACTCGCGTTAATAACGATGCGAATAGCCTTGAAGCGTTTTTAGTGGACTGCTGGCAAATCGCTCCCCAGTGGAATTTGGTTTATGGCGTGCAGGCAATTTCATCGGATCGCGATGTGGAAAACACCGACGTTGAAAGTGGCGATCTCTACAATCCCAAAGGCGACTTTGATAGCGTCAACCCAAGAGTTGGTGTTATTTATCAAGCCGCCAAGGATGTCGAACTCTTTGCAAACATTAGCCGCCTTTATGAAGCTCCCACTAATTTCGAGTTGCAAGACGATATTAATCCCGACAATAAAACGCTTGATGCCATGCACGGCACCGTACTGGAAGTTGGTACACGCGGCAAAAAAGAACTAGCGAAAGCTACTAACTATTGGCGCTGGGATCTCGCCATTTACTACGCAAAATTGGGCGATGAAATCTTATCAGTAGATGACCCAGCCGCACCGGGAACCAGCTTATCTGCCAATATTGAAGATACTGTTCATGCGGGTATTGAAGCGCTGCTAGGTGCAAGCTTTGAGGTCAGTGATACGAGTCGTATTGAGCCCTTGGTTAGCATAACAGTGAACAATTTTAAATTTCATAACGACACAATCTACGGTAATAACCAACTTCCAGCAGCACCGGGTTATGCAATCAAAGGTGAAGTTATTTATCGCAATTCGAACGGCTTTTTTGCTGGCCCAACCTTCGATGTCATCGATAAACGCTACGCCGACTTCAGCAACCAATACACCGTAGATTCCTACACGCTTCTCGGACTGCGCGTTGGTTTTGCTCGCCAAGAATGGGAAATATACGGCGAGCTTCGCAATTTGACAGACCAAAAATATATTGGACTTTTTAGTGTTGTAGATGCAGGCACCTCAGATGCCGCCATTTTAAATCCCGGCGAACCGCGTTCTGCTTATGTAGGTATAAAGATAAAGCTTTAATTTTAAGAACGATAAAAAGGATTTTATCGCCCATTATTTTAAAATTAACTTTTAGTAACGACCAAACCTACCGCTGCTATACGATGTGCTTGAGCGTAAGTCGGTAGCTCTAATTCTTCGCCGAAAATGTCAGGGTCAATTTCCTCATAAGACCATGTGCAATCAATGTGATCCAACAGCGGTGTTATGGTAGCCAGAAACGGATCTACATCAGAAGTCATAGCCACGCCGGTATAGAGCAATAGAGTACCGCCTGAAGCTAAGTGCTTAACCGCCGTTTCAAAAATGCGTATGCTCAAATCAAGCCCGAGCTGTTCGCCGCCATCACGATAGGCGCGGCCCGATTCATCTTTCATGTAGGGAGGATTTGAAATAATTAAATCAAACTCACCGTTCAAAACTTCAAATATATCGCCAGCCAAGATGTTGACCGCAACATTCGCAACCTGTGAATTAACAAGCGTTGCATCTAGCGCTTTTTGATTGAGGTCATTCATGGTGACTTCGTAAGAATAAGATTCTGGCAGGGATCGCACAGCCGTTATACCACCAGCTCCAGTACCGCAACCTATATCCAATATGCGAACTTTCTTCACCGGTTCTGAATTAATCCTTGAAGATAAATAATAAATTTTTTCAAGTGATTGGCGAATAAAACGCGCAAACCTGTACGTATCAGGGCCAAAAAAAATTGCGTCGGCTTCCGTGGTGGGAAATGCAGAATGAAAAAAGAGATCGCTACCCAATGACGAAATACGAAGTTTGCTTCGAGCCAAGTTATTATTTACCTGGATCACGTCAGCATCGACCATTAAGGTTTTAAGTTCAGAATCTATAGCGTCAATTGAGAAGGAAGTATTCCACCCGAAAATGTTACGCAAACTATTTCCGCGCGCATTAACCTGTAAAAGAAAATGCGCATGGGTACGTGGTGTGGTGGTGATAAATTTGTAGTTTTTCGATTTTACATACTTAAGCAAATCTATAAGAACATCTTGATTCTCAAGTTTATGTGACGACTCTAAAATTTCACTAACAGCGTCTGGCTTTTGTGTAACCACTAACAATTTACTATCTCCAAGGTATTTCTTTTTTCACGCCTGCGTTCAATAGGTTTGGACTGCGCTATATTGATGCCAAATTCCTGACTGTAACGATCAAAACATTGTTGACCACACTTCAAACGCATCAAGGCGCCTTCAGCGATAAATTGTGCGCATTCAGGGTTATCGGTAACGAGGGGTCGAATAACTTCTTGAATCCATTCACGTGAATGCAAAATATCCAGTGCCGCATGCAAATCAAAATAAGCACGCATTTTACGAGGCATTCCCAAACGTTCCATACCACGCGATACTTTAGCGGCACGTAATGGCGCGGTTAGTTCGATAACCCCCAGTGCACCCAACGAGTGATAGGTGTAGCGCCTTGAAGTGGCAAGGCCAACCATAACGTTACCCAATGCGAGCGACTCCCATACCGTGGAATCTATTGAAGGATTTAATTCGAGACCATGCACCATGGATTCAAGTAGCGGCCCGTGCATAGCTTTCGGTTTGCCTCGGCCCATCTCATCCCAATAATTTCTCGCACATTCCAGCTTCGCCTGTTGCGGAAGTTTGACTTGGGTATAAGCAACCAGATCTTCGAAGCCCGCTTCTCCTGCAGCTTCCTGAGTTAGAAACCAACGCATCTCTTCCAGGGTCGCGTGCTCTGCCAACCAATCAAATAAAGCGTGGTGTTGGCCTGGGCCCCACTCCGCTAGTGATTCAAACCAACTAACAAAATGATCTACAGTGCCCAACGAGCCTCGGGTTAATGGAATCACTAATGCGCGTAACTGCTCCAGAAAACGACCTTCAATAATTCTGTATTTCATCTCGTCCTGGAGCTTTTCCTCCCATAAAAGCGAAGGAGCTGCAACCGCTAATCGATTAACGTTAAATTTAGCGAGCGCGGAATGAAAGTTGAATGGATCATTTACGATTTTCGAAGCTAACATAAGCGGACTCCTGCGCTGCATGTTCAATATCTATGAATTAGATTTATTCAAGTTAGTGCGCAGCATCGCGCAAAAAAAATTCATGCTCCGTTCGTTATTACACTTTATTTTGAAAATTATATTTTTATAAATATACAAATTTACACGTCACGCATTTTTAAAATCAAAAAAGTTACATTAAAAATTCCTTTCAATTAAATAGGCAGCCAACAAAACCCTAATAATTTCTCCTGTGTATTAGGGTGCTCTAACGCACGGTGTTAGCTTATTGGGGCTACTAAGGTTAGGCCACTCCCAATGAATAATTGTGGATACATTTTTATTTCAAGCAAATAACCCCTACACAATTACATCAGGAAAATTAATCATGGCAACTATCGCTAAAAAAGTAACTCGCACTCCAGCTCCAAAGGCACAGGACGCAACCGCCCTTTTACGCGCTGACCATAAAGAAGTTAGCAATTTATTCGACGAATATGAAAAAACAAAATCAAACGCAAAAAAGAAATCAATTGTGGCTGAAGTGTGCAAAGCGCTTACCGTGCATGCGCAAATTGAAGAAGAAATATTTTACCCTGCTGTTAAGCTAGCACTTAAGGATAAAGAACTTATTCCAGAAGCTACCGTTGAACATGCAACTTTAAAAAGTTTAATTTCGCAGATAGAAGGTATAGAACCTGATGGTGAAATCTATGACGCTAAAGTGAAAGTGCTCTCTGAATACGTGAAGCACCACGTTAAAGAAGAACAGAACGAAATATTCCCAAAAGCTAAAGCCGCAACCAAACTCGACCTGATAGATTTGGGTGCGAAATTAACTCAACGTAAAGAAGAACTATTGGCTGAAATAGCTTAATAATTACATTGATAGCCAGAAAAGTTATCAATGTTTCTTCTCAATTTACTCTTTTATACTTGCAGGAGAAAAAAATGAGTAATCAAGATAACGTTCGCGACGATGCGCCTTTTGAATCAGATATTGATCGTCCCGCTGAATTGGACACATTAAATTTCGAAGATGATGAATCGCGTCCTGATTTTGCCGACTTAACGCCAGAAACAGAAAGTATCGGCGACGAATCAGTAGGTGATGAGGAGAATGACCCAGTTATGCCGGGGGATGATCCCACAGACGATGACTTATCGCCGGAAACATTAATTAATGAAGACGGCTCTCGCTCTCCCCATGAACCCGGTGGCGAACGACCTATAGATCAGGACCTAACTATTGTTGATGAAGAGGAAATTGGCGGCGGTTATGGTTTGGATGAAGCTGAACTTGGCAGAGCTAAACCTTTAGATGGTAAGCCTTGGGATGGTAAACCTGCTGAATAAATATTTGCTTACCGTATTTTACCTACGTGGCAAGCAAATACTTTTCGAAGCGATAAAAATAAGGCCCCGTTAAATTAACAGGGCCTTATTTTTTTAACAGACTTTATTCATTTTTCCGTTCAAGTTTAAATAACAACGTAGAGTGATCAGTAACAATATATTCATCACAGAACTGATGATTAGTTGCATCGGATTCAAAAAAATGTTCATCGTTCGTATCAACTAAACGCGTCCACGAACATGCTTCCGGTGATGAGGGCAATGTGAACGTTACCGGTTCAGAATGCGCGTTAACAACCAACAATAAAGTTGCATCGTCGCCCTTGCGTCGCACACCAGAAGGTTGCGCACGGCCGTCCATTAACATCGCAAGAAACGCGTTATCCGCATTGTCCCAATTTTCCTGTGTCATTTCTTCGCCGCTAGTAGAAAGCCAGGTAACATCTTTTACGCCAAGCTCTTCATTAAAAGCTCCAACGAGAAAACGACCGCGTCGCAAAATTGGGTGTGAGTGTCGAATTTTCAATAATTGTTGGGTAAACAAAACCAGATCTCTATTTTCTTTTTCACGATCCCAATTTAGCCAACTAATATTGTTGTCCTGACAGTACACATTATTATTACCTTGATAGCTATGCGCGAATTCATCGCCTGCCACCAACATGGGCGTGCCCTGTGATAAGAATAATGTACTCAAAAAATTTCTGATTTGACGTTTGCGAAATTTATTGATGTGTTCATCAGTCGTTGGACCTTCGACGCCATAATTGCTGGAAAGATTATTGTCGTTTCCATCACGATTCTCGTCGCCATTGGCTTCGTTGTGTTTTTCGTTGTAGCTCACCAAATCATTTAAGGTAAAACCATCGTGAGCTGTTATGAAATTCACTGTGGAAGCGGGACGTCTGCCACGCTGATTAAATAAATCCGCAGAAGCCGTGATACGATTTGCAAGTTCTGGCACTTGGCCTTTATCGCCACGCCAAAACGCGCGCGCAGTGTCACGAAAGCGGTCATTCCATTCAAGCCAACCCGGTGGAAATGCACCAACCTGATAACCGCCAATACCACAGTCCCAAGGTTCAGCAATCAATTTCACCTGGCTGAGTAAGGGATCTTGTCGGCACGCCAAATTAAATCCATGACGCTCGTTAAAGCCGGTTTCCTCGCGCGCGAGAATAGTTCCAAGATCGAAACGGAAACCGTCGACACCCATTTCAGTAACCCAGTAGCGTAGCGAATCAGTCACTAAGCGCAACACGCAGGGGTGAGTTAAATCCAAAGTATTTCCGGTACCAGAATCATTCATGTAATACCGCTTATCACCGGGCATTAGACGATAGTAAGTAGCGTTGTCGATACCACGCATTGATAAAGTCGGGCCTAACTCGCTTCCTTCTGCGGTGTGGTTGTAAACCACATCTAAAATTAATTCCAACCCAGCGGCGTGAATGTCACTCGCCATTTTTTTAAATTCGCTGTGATGACCACTCGCAAGATATTCCGGATGCGGCGTAAAAAACGCAATGCTGTTGTAACCCCAATAGTTACTCAGCCCTTTTTCTAACAAATGATTGTCGTGAACAAAGGCATGAACGGGCAAGAGTTCGATACTGGTCATGCCCAATTTTTTAATATAATCCAACAGTTCTTTGGTGGCTAAACCTGCGAAGGTGCCCTGCACTTTTTCGGGCACTTGTGGATGAAGCTTACTAATTCCGCGAATGTGAGTTTCGTAAATAACCGTATCATCCAAAGGAACGCGATATTCTTTTTTATCGCCCCAATCAAACGTTGAATCAACCACTTTTGATTTAGGTACATAGGGCGCACTGTCACGTTCATCAAAACTTAAATCTAAATCTGGTGAACCAATGGTGTAACCGAAAAGCGCGTCATTCCATTCGAGCGTACCCACCAATTGTTTCGCGTAGGGGTCGATCAATAACTTATTGTGATTAAAGCGATGTCCTGCATGCGGATCATAAGGGCCATAAACGCGATAACCGTATACTTGGCCGGGAGCTGCTTTCGGTAAATATCCGTGCCAAATTTCGTCGGTATATTCTGGTAATACGATGCGCTCTAATTCCGTTTCACCGGTTTCATCAAAAAGACACAGCTCAACTTTCGAAGCATGCGCTGAAAATAATGCGAAGTTAACGCCCTCGCCGTCCCATGTTGCGCCCAATGGAAATGGACGGCCTTCAGTGATAGGTGTTACTTCAATTAAGTTTTCGGATTGAGGCTTTGTCATAATTTTTTCCTGCGTAATTGACAACATATATATGTTGAGAAATTAAAAAATTGAAAAGCGATAGCCTCTCTTAAGTCAATAAAACTGTTTCTAAAAATCAGGTTTGATCTGGTTGCGGCGGTTCTTCTGGTTCTTGTAATTCATAAGCATCCAGTGGATTTTCTTTATTATCCGAATCTTCTTTATGGGTTTGCCCAGCGGCCAAAATACTTGCCGACTCCCAATGCTTATGAGATTGTCCATCAGGTCTGCCATCGGACTCCCACATTTCATAGGCTAATTTGCGAATAACTTCATCATTACTCATACAACACCTCATATTGATATTGATATTGATTGGTTATTTAGATAGTTGAAAAATGTTTATAGCAATCATTACCTCACGCATCCGTGTGTTAAACCGCTTAAGCAATTTAATAAGGGATTATTGACAAAAGTCAGGTGACAATTGATACCTACAGAGAGTTTGATAGCGAACAGATGCTCTACCGATTTGACTTACAATTACGAAGCAAAAATCAGCTCAGTATTTGTGAGCCCATGAAGCCAAAACTTACCTCGGAAATTTATTGTGCAAAGTGTTGATTGCTTAATTGTTGGTGCGGGCCCGGCTGGTTTGACAGCGGCAATTTATTTAGCACGTTTTCGTCGTAACGTAATAGTTGCAGATGGAGGCCAGAGCCGCACCGCATTAATTCCGGTGAGCCACAATTACCCTGGCTTTCCAGACGGAATTAGCGGCAAAGATTTATTGTCACGGTTGCGTGAGCAAGCAATTAAATACGGCGTAAAAATAATATCTGGCTCTGTTACTCATCTCGAAATGCAGCACGATTTATTTATTGGCACACTCAATAAAGAACTTATTTTTTCAAAAAAAGTATTATTAGCAACTGGCGTTCAAGACGATCATCCCGATATAAAAAATTGGAGTGATGCCGTTTCCAAAGGCACGGTGCGCTTGTGCCCTATTTGCGATGGTTACGATGTCACTGATCAACGTATAGGTCTTATTTCCAAATCCAGCTCAAGCTTAGGGCATTCGCGCTTTCTGCGAACATTCTCCAAAAATATCACTTTGTTTTGCTCTCCATCAGCAACTGAATTGACAGACGAAGCTAGACATCAGCTTGGCGTAGTTGATGTAATAGTTTCGGATGAGGTTATAGAGAATATTTTGGTAACTGAAAAACCCACGATAAAATCTAAAAGCGGAAAAGAATATATTTTTGATACTTTGTACGTAATGCTTGGTGAAACAAAAGGGAATTCTTTAACGACCCAACTCGGCGCACTTTTTAAGCCTACTGGTCAATTAATGCTTAATGAACATCAGCAAACTTCTGTTGACGGTTTATATGCTGCTGGGGATCTTGTGAATTCATTGCATCAAGTGAGCGTTGCTACTGGCAACGCCGCAATTGCTGCTACAGATATTCATAATAAACTTTCACATAATTATCGATAATGAAAAATTCAAATTTCATTATCGATAACTAAATTCATCTACCTCTTAATATCTTTCAACAAATCTCGAATTTCTGTCAACAAAGCCTCTTGTTTGGTAAGCGCGGCCTCATGAGCCTCTTTAGGTCGCAACTTGTTTAATATTTTAACTAAACTGAAAATAGCGAGTGAGATAATAATAAAATCTAAAATCGTCTGGATAAACTTTCCATAAGCAATAACCACAGCCGGATTATTGCCTACTGCTGCCTTTAGGGTGATAACAAGATCACTAAAATTCACACCATTAATTAACAATCCAATCGGTGGCATTACAATATCGGCAACAACGGATGAAACAATTTTTCCAAATGCGGTACCAATGATAATACCGACAGCCAGATCCACTACGTTTCCTTTCACTGCAAACTCTTTAAATTCTTTTACGAAGCTCATAACTCAAATCCTCCAAAATTACATCGATAAAGGCGTGCCAACTTCTCGCCTATTCAGTAAATATTAAACGCGGTGATGTTAAAGCCGATTTATCGCCGGTTACGTTGCTTAAGGCACATAAGGACTGATATCGAAAAAAATAGTGGCCTGATACCTGATGCCTCTCTCAGTTGGCTTTATTAGAGCGCTAAACCTTAAGGATAAATGGAAATACGAATGTCTGAAATTAAACACTCTCAAAGCTTGGTGAGTATTCCGTAACTACTTAAAGTGCCATTTTTGACTACGACATTCAAAGTTGGTGCAGGCCTGCCAATTAGAAGCAGATTTACAATAATCAGAAATATTTGGCTAGACGCATTTCATTGGAATTTGATATAACTCATATTCGCGTAATTGTTGCGGATCAACATGCCGCATCAGCATCTAACTTATTCCTACCGTGATTATTTAACTCTTAACCTAGAGATACACCTATGAAAAAAAGTTTTCTCGGCTTGGGGGCACTTCTCCTCGTTACTGCATGCACACAGTCGCCAAAAGCACCTGAATCAGCGGTTGATAAAGCACCTCTTTTAACATCGGGTATAGATCGCCAATATTTTGATCCTGAAGTGCGCATTCAGGATGACGCGAATTTGGCAATAAACGGTGGCTGGCTTAAAACAGCGGTAATACCTGCGGATAAATCCAGCTGGGGCGCATTCCTGGAATTGCGCGAGCAAACACTGCCTCAACTTCAAGGCATTATTGAAAGAGCATCCTTAAATTCCGCCACAAATGCTGAATCTAAAAAAATTGCTGATCTGTTTTACAGCTATATAGATGAGCCGACATTGGAAGCTGCTGGAATCAAACCCTTACAGCAAGACCTTGATAAAATTGCGGCGTTAAAAAATAAGAGCGAAATAGCAAAATTAATTGCTGAGCTTAATCGTATTGGCGTGACTACGCCTTATGAATTTTACGTGCATCAAGATGCAAAAGATTCAACACGTTATGTAGTTGATTTATCTCAAAGCGGTTTAGGTTTGCCTGACCGTGATTACTACTTAAAAGATGATGATAAAAAATTAAAAGATGTGCGCACCAAATACCTTGCGCATATCGAAAAAATACTCACTTTAAGTGGCGATAAAAACTTCAAACAAAATGCCAAAAATATTCTTGCACTTGAAACCGCTTTAGCAAAAGCCCAGTGGACTAAGGTGGAAAATCGCGATCCAGTTAAAACATACAATCGCGTTGAGTTAAACAAACTTGAAACCCTGGCGCCGGGTTACGATTGGAATGCATACCTCACTTCAAGCAACATAAAAGGCAAAGTTGATTATGTTGTTGTCAGCCAACCCTCTTTTATTACTGAATTCAATCGTATTTTAAAAGCGACTGATATAGCGGTGTGGCGAGCTTATTTTCGCTGGCATTTGTTAAGCCATTACTCAGCCTACCTTTCCAAACCTTACGCGGACGAAAATTTCTCGTTTTACGGTACCGTCTTACGCGGCGTACCCGAGCAAGAGCCACGCTGGAAACGCGGCGTAAAACTCACCGAATCTAGTGTTGGGGAGTTACTGGGTAAATTATATGTTGCAGAATATTTTCCCCCTGACCATAAAGCTCGTATGGAAAAATTAGTTGGAAATCTTTTAGCTGCATATAAAGAAAGTATAAATACATTGGATTGGATGAGCCCGGCAACCAAACAGGAAGCCCAAGCAAAACTCGCCACTTTTAATCCTAAAATTGGTTATCCCAATAAATGGATTGATTATTCAAGTCTGCTCATCAAAAGCGATGATTTAATTGGCAATTTAAACAGAGCTACTATATTTGAATACAATCGTAACCTCGATAAATTAGGCAAGCCGATTGATCGCGACGAATGGGGTATGACACCGCAGACTGTTAACGCCTATTACAACCCAGAGTTGAATGAAATTGTGTTCCCTGCAGCGATCATGCAACCGCCCTTCTTTAATATCAAAGCCGACGATGCTGTGAATTACGGCGCGATAGGTGCTGTTATCGGACATGAAATTAGCCATGGCTTTGATGATCAAGGAGCTCAATACGATGGCCTGGGTAATTTGCGCGATTGGTGGACGAAGGAAGATCATGAAAAGTTTGAAGCAAAAACTTCTACACTCATTAAACAATACAACGCATTCAGCCCTGTGCCCGGCTACAACGTTAACGGCGAACTTACCTTGGGCGAAAATATCGCTGACAATTCCGGTTTAGCGATTGCTTACAAAGCCTATCTATTATCACTCAATGGTAAACCCGCACCAATTATTGATGGCTTAACCGGAGAACAACGATTCTATATAGGCTTCACACAAGTATGGCGCGGCAAAATGCGCGATGAAGAAGCCATCTCACGTATCAAAACCGACCCACATTCACCAACACAATTCAGAGTTTTGGGTACCTTGAAAAACCAGCCTGGTTTTTACAAAGCTTTTGATTTGAAACCAGAGGACAAAATGTATTTAGCACCGCAGGAACGAGTAATTATTTGGTGATGAAGTTAATTTTTATAATGTGAATTATATTAAAAAGCCCATGGACTCATGGGCTTTTTTAATTAGATTTTCGATAAATAAAATGGAATACGTGGTTACAATTTTTTTTGGTCTAAATATCTAACTGTGAGTTTTAATTAATTAGGCTTTAAACTTATCCAAGATCTCCCACCAACTTTTTCGATAAACTCCATAAATACTGAAACGCGCGTAGCCAATGTTTTTATAAACACGCTGATAACGGTTTAACTGAGTAAAATTTGTGAATCAAGCGTAGTAACAAGATACCGCTGGTGATTTTTCTCAAGATCAAGCCATCCCAAATCAACGTGCGCATGCGTACAGACCTGCAAAACCGACTTGAATATTCTTGCCTCTCAAATAATCTATGAGGATATTCGTATGGCACTCACAGCAACCGACCCTATCAAAATAATCTTTGCGATTATATTTCCACCATTAGGTGTATTTTTAGAAGTTGGACTAACCAAGCACTTTTGGATAAATATTTTATTGACGTTATGTGGGTTTATTCCAGGAATAATTCATGCTTTGTATGTAATTTTTAAGCATTAAGATTACACGCGACCTTAACGACGTAGTGCTAGCCCAGCCTTTTGGATTACAACTAGGCAATCGATCAATGCTATAAGCAAAAACGCATTGAAGATTGTATGAAAGTAAGAATGATGATTACCAAAGATAAGGTCATTGTGGAGTGGCTAATCTTGTAGATACCAATATGGTCACAATCATTTACACATTAAAAAATTGCTACGGTTAAATCTGTGGCGCAGAAAATATTATTTTAGCGAAAAGTGGAAATACTATAATTCCTGCCATTCAACTTGCGGTCGAAAAGCTACACATTGTGTTTACAGCCCATTGGTAGCCTTTTAGTGATATTATTTAAATGTAATCACCAATTTATAAAAAAATTATGTCCAAGCTATTTAAGTGATTTTCCTTTTTATTGTTTGAACACTGCCATCATTTTTGTGAACTAAAATTTAGAACTACTAAACCAGTATCACATCGTTAGGAAGCTCATCAGGATTAAGCTCACCCGCTGGAAAATATTGGATTAATTCTTTGGCAACTGCTTTAACACCGTCAATTGCACCCGCCTCAAAATTACCTGCTACAAAAGCATCTTCCATTCCCTTAACTATTGTCTCCCAGCAATGATTATTTGCGGTCTTATCGTATATACCGCGGTCAGCTACTACTTCTACTGCGCGATCAGCGAATAGAACATAAATCAGAACGCCGCTGTTTAATTCCGTATCCCAAACCCTTAGCTGAGAAAATATTTCTAACGCGCGTTCGCGAGGCGTGACGTTTTTTATCAACTGACTGGGTTCGAGCGATGCCTCGATTGCAAAGCGAATTTCACCGCGATGTTGACGCTCCGCCACTGCTATCGCAGAAGTGATCTTTGCGAAACTCTCATTCGAAAAATATCGCTTCACTGCAGCTTCTGTGGTGAATAAATGCTTTGCAAATCGTTTGAAATTCATATTGACCTCACTTGAGTTCAGAGTGTTTAGAATGGGCGATTGAAAATAAAATCCGAAACCCAATTACCAGCGTCCCGACGCTCCACCGCCACCAAATCCACCTCCTCCACCGCCGAAACCACCTCCGCCAAATCCGCCGCCACCAAAACCTCCTCCTCCGCCGAATCCGCCACCACCGAAGAATCCGCGGACGCCGCTAACGAGCGTAAAAAGAAACGCTATGACCCCTGCGACCAAAGCTCCAAACAGCAAGCCGGCAATCATCCATGCAACCACTCCTATAACACCACCGGTCACAAGTGCGCCTAAAATCCTGCCGAGTATTGCTCGTAATATACCGCCCAAAACAATGGCTCCAATTAATACTGCAGGGAGGATTTGTTGCAAATTCATGGAACGCGCATTACCTGAGTCTAGATCGCCAGTCGCGCCCTTTCCTCGAGTGGGCGGTGGTAAAGGTTCGCCATCAACGACTTTAATAATCTGATCCACTCCGGCACGAATGCCGCCATACATATCATCTTGTCTAAATCGTGGCGTAATAGTTTCTTCGATGATGCGTTTCGCCGTGGCGTCATTAAGTGCACCCTCTAGACCGTAGCCAACTTCAATACGCAGAGTTCGGTCGTTTTTGGCAATAATAAGAATGGCGCCGTCATCAATTTTTTTTCGACCCAACTTCCATTTTTCCGCAACCCTCAAGCTGTATTCTTCAATAGCTTCGGGCTCAGTGGTGGGAACCAATAAAACCGCTATCTGGCTGCCTTTCAGATCCTCAAAAGCACGCAGCGAATCATCAAGATCCGCCAGTTGCTCCGCTGTCAAAGTTCCCGTTAAATCCATTGCATGTTTAGTTAGCGGAGGAACTGCAACGGGATCCGCAAACGCGAAACTATTAAAAGCGAATAGGACTAAAAGAAGTGCGCGCAACTTTTGCATTAGCAACTCACTTTGCAGGTTTGGAGTCATTGCCAAAATTCACTTCTGGCGCAGTAGAAATAGCTTTTTCATTCTCGACTGTGAAGTTGGGTTTTACGTCGTACCCAAACATTTTTGCGGTGAGATTAGCGGGAAAAGAACGAACAGAAACATTGTAATTTTGCACCGATTGAATGTAACGATTACGCGCTACCGTTATGCGATTCTCGGTACCTTCCAATTGAGCCTGCAGGTCACGAAAACCAGCATCGGCTTTTAGCTGCGGATAGTTTTCACTCACTACCAACAAGCGCGATAAGGCGCTGGATAATTCGCCCTGCGCCGCCTGAAATTTGGAGAGAGTCGCCGGATCGTTAAGCGTCTCTGGAGTAACGGTCATTGACCCCACTTGAGCACGTGCTTGAGTGACTTTGGTCAGTACCTCTTTTTCATGCTCGGCATAACCTTTAACCGTGTTAACCAAATTTGGAACCAAGTCTGCGCGGCGTTGATATTGATTCACCACCTCTGCCCAACTTGCCTTCACTTGCTCGTCGCTGGATTGCAAATTGTTGTAGCCGCAACCGCTCAAGCTAAGGACAGAAATACTCAGTATCAACATTAGGATTTTACGCATGATCAGCTCCAATTTAAAAAAAGTCAGGCAATATTCAAACCGCACTAGTTGACTCCACGCAAAGTCAAACGTCTGTGCGGCACCTCACGGCTAATTTATGAAGGAAAATAATCAGTCGTCAAAATTCTTTTTAATCCAGAGTGGAGTGAGTGATATCTGAAGCAATAAATTAGAATTGAATAACGCAGAATTGAATCTAACAAGATCGTATTTTTAAAGTCGTAAATCTTCGCAAAAATTATGTTGTCGTGTTACTGCGGTGATCCGCATAACAGTGATGCAAAAATTTTCCTACGGATTCGATGTGAAACTCTGTTCGTACCGAGTGAAAAATGTCAAAGCCGTGTTGGGCTCCTGGCAGTTCGGCATAAATCACTGGTGCACTATTTTTTTGTTTCAATGCGTGCACAAAATTACGGGCCTGTTGAACGGGTACCACGCAATCCTTATCGCCATGAATAACAAACATAGGCAAGTGCAAACCGTTAATTCGAAATAATGGTGAAGAGCTTCTAAAACTATCCGGATTTTCTAAAGACGTTTTCGGCATCACGTACTTTTCTAAAAATGAACGCATCGAACCATCACGCTGATTTGTAAAATCGTAAACGCCATAAACTGAAACTACCGACTGCACTCTTGTATCTCGCGCCTCAAAGCCTGGTTGAAACTCCGGGTTATTCGCAGTTAAGGCTGCAAGTGCGCATAAGTGCCCGCCTGCTGACTCACCGGTGATTGCAATAAATTTCGGATCACCGCCATAGTTTTGAATATTTTCTTTGATCCATACAATGGCTTTTTTAACATCTATCAAGCAGTCTGGATAGCGGTTACGTGGCGCAAGACGATAGTTAATGTCTACGCAAATCCATCCGTTTTGCGCCAAATAACTTATCAGTGGCTTTGCTTGTTGATTTTTATTTCCTATCACCCAGGCACCACCATGAATATGTAATAAAACCGGGCGGGATACATCATTTTGAGAAGCATCAACTCCTCGATAAATATCTAATTTGTTTCGTTTTGCATCGCCATAGGAAATGTCCTGTAAGCACTCGATACCTTTATGTGCATATCGAAATGGATTCAGCCAATCGCGTTGGTGAATTACGGAGGGAGACGCAACGCCAATACTCAGTGGCAACCTTGCTTCAAAATTTTTGCCAAGCGCATCGCGCAGTGCATCTTGCAACACCTGCCCTGCAAGCCGAGCTTTAACATGAAGATGGAACCATATGGCTATTGCTGCTACAACAATCACAAGGGAACACATATCCTTTACACTGATGCTTTCGCTGGATAAAAAGAACAAGAATGTTCCCGCAATTTGTATAGTGGCGAATAGCCATGGCAACTCTCCAGGCAACCAACTGATAAAAAACCATAGCACTGACGCACCGCTAGATACAGGGCCGCGACAGAGCGCGGTGACCGCAAGTAGTAGCATAAACACGTTAAAATAAAGCATAAATTTTTTACTGAAATTGCCTCATTTAAAAAATTTGAATAGCTAGATATTTATAAATTCGATAGCCTCTCGAAGCTCATCGACATAACGAATTCGTCTTCTTAATCAATATAGTGATTCGCTTAGCCACTACCGAGCAAGCGTTTTTTCATTGCTTGGTGAGATCCATCATTACTATGCTTCAATGTTCGCTTAAGCACAGTGAGCTAATTGACGATGCGTATAATTACTAACGAATTATGTCCTAAATATGCAATGCATAACAGATTGCGCCTAAATACGAATTAGCTTACGCAACAAAAATGTATGCCAAGTTAAGAATGTCTTATATTGATTTTAGAAGAGGTCATCTATATGAAATTGAAAACTGTCTTACCAATTGTTTTTCTACTACCTGTTTCAATAGCCTACGCTGACACACCTGTTGCAAAAGACTCTCAGCAGGTATGCGAAAGTAGAATTAATGCATTTAAAACTGCATTACAAGCTTCGATTGACGCAAAACAAAATGTTGACGCATCTAAAGCGGAACTCGCTGAAATCAACAAGCTTCCAAGTAATCTTTCACCCTGTGAAAAGCAAAAACGAATTCTGGCTCTTTCAGGTGACGAAGCGTCTAAAAAGGCAAATGAAGCATTAACGGATAGAAAGATCTCTCCATAGATGGAAAGCGCAGTACAAATAGAATGTGCAGCAATTAGAAATTCATATTTTCTAATTTGTAGATATTACGGATATTTAAAAATGTCTGACTGATTTGTTTACTTATTTTTTATGTAATTATTTGATTGCAGTTAATTAAACCTAACGGGTACAGAGTCATTTAACCACTCATAAAATCTGTAAGCATAAAAAAAGCCCATGAACTCATGGGCTTTGTTTTAAAGATGGCGGTGAGAAAGGGAGTCGAACCCTTGATACCTTGCGATATACACACTTTCCAGGCGTGCTCCTTCGGCCACTCGGACACCTCACCGTAATTTGCACCGCGAATTTTTAGACCCAGTGCAAGGGGGCGCAAATGTACACAAGCGGTCAGTAAAAGGCAATATTATTTGGCAGGCCATTCACTAAAAATATTCTCTATATCCACCTCTGGCGGAGCGGGAATATCTTGCGCAGGCGTACCTACATAAATGAAACCCACTATTTCCTCTAACGCTTGCAGCCCCAGCGCTTGTTTTACGTGATCGTTGTAGGCCAAATCACCAGTGCGCCAGACTGCACCGAAGTTAAGGGCGAATAAGGCGTTTAAGATGTTTTGGGTTGCCGCCCCACAGGCAAGCAACTGTTCGAGCTTAGGAATTGATGGGTGCTCCTGACACTTGGCAATGGCGACAATGATCATGGGCGCTCTAAACGGCATGTTTTTGGTCTTTTCAACAACTGAGGGCGATACACCGGGATTTGACTTGGTTAATGCGGATACCAGCAAATCACTTAATTTGCTTAGCCCATCACCCTCAATAGTTAGAAATCTCCATGGCCGCAGCTTGCCGTGATCCGCAGCCCGAGAAGCCGCTTTAAAAACGTCAGTTAGTTGAGATTTACCAGGGGTTGGCTCAATCAACTTGGTTAAAGAAACTCTTTTCTGTAAAACCTCTAATGCATCCACACTTCACCTCATTGTTTTCTCAATATGTAGCGATTTATAACCACCTAAATTCGTATATCACGGGAACCTGTACCATAATAAACCCTGTACCATCATGAATGGTATGTAGAATTAAGCGCCTCCAAAACAGCTAATAACCAGTGACGAGCCCAGTTCATGCAAGTACCTAATGCCATTATTGTGGTCGCGGCAGAAATTAACATAGTACTGCTCGTATGTGCGGTGATTTTTTTTATTCATTCGCGCAAGCTGAAATCCAAAAAGATTCTTCAGCACAACCTACAACCGCGCCGCAAAGCTATAAAACCTTCTTGAACAAAGAGCTTGATGCGACATCTGAACGCTTCAACAAAGAGTCCCCCGGGCAGGATATTGCTCTCGAATTACCTTCCGATAGCCCTATTCTTCAACGTATCCTTGCATTACGTTATGCGTTTTTGCGCGCAGAGGAATTAGGCACAACTGAGGACACAGGAACACCTGACTACTGGAGCATTTTTCAGGAGGCATTAACACCTTTGCTAGCGGCGCCCCCTACTCTGGTTGATCCTAATCTTGAACTCGCTGCAGAGCTGGAGACTGCTAAAAAACGAATAGAAAATCTCGAAAAATTCAAGCGCCTATTTTTTGATATGGAAAAACAATGGGCGCAAGCGCAGGAAAATGCGCAGAGTTATTATGAACAATTATTGGCGATGTCCGAGGGTGTTAGTGATAGACCTGCATTTAATAAAGTGTTGGAAAATTATCACGGCGTATACGACAGCATTCAACAAAATATCACGCAGGTAATTCAAAATCCGGATTCATTTGGCCACAATAAAGTAATTAACATCACGCGCCAGGATCCACGTGCAGCAGAAGAGATCGTTAAGCTTCGTAACGTAGCCGCAGATCAACATCGCATCATAAATGACCTGCAAAGAAAGCTTTCAAGCGCCAATACTAGCGAAGAAAAAGAAGTTGTAATTCAGGAATTGCAGCAACAGCTTCAGAGGCAAATTCGTTTCGTACAGGAATCTGAAACCTGCATTCAACTACTTGAAGATGAATTAGCTAAAGCACACGAAGCCTTATCGCTTAATGAACAAACATTGGATGCAACACAATTATTAAGCGAAGAAAATAAACAGATCAGAAGTACGCTGCATAATTTCACACTGGAAAGTAAAGACCTATTAAGCAGTATCAACGAACTTGAAGAAGAGAATGATTCGCTGAAACAAAATGCAAATCTAGCAAATGCCACAGAAAATGCAGTCAATGACAACTTAGCTGAACTTAAAAAATTGCAAGCCGAACTTAACGATATCAAAAACCAATATGCTGAGCTTGAAGAAAAATATCTGGATTTAAAACTGGGCAATTAATTTTCGGCATTTTAATAACTTGAAAAGGCCTTATCAGAAAAAAGCAGTACTTTTTAAACTTAGCAGACCAATGGACATTTAATTCAAAAGCACGTTTAATATCTGCCTTGATAAGTACTTGCAAGCGATTTAGTAAAATAACAGCGCTTCAGACCAGGCATATAAAATGACCAACAAACCAGAACCGTTTCAACTTATCGCAGAATCACCGCAGCAACAATATTATTTTCGCACGCTGATCTGCTTTGCTGCGTCCGGAACCTTAGCCGCTTACGTAAACTGGTCAAATATTAGTTACCTCTACGCGTTCACCATCATTGGCTTATTACTGTACGCCTATGGCACTTATCACTTTACTCACAAGCAAGATTCCGAGACTCTAGAAAAATCTACACGTTGGTTATCCTATGTAGATGCAGGCCTTATAGGACTTGTTTTAGGATTCACTAATTTCAGCGTTTTACCCTGCGTATTATTTTTGACCATGATTCAGTTCAACGCACTTATTAGCGGTGGCGTTAGAAAATTAATGGAAGATAACTCGGCATTTGCAGTAGGCGTTCTAGTTAGTTTTATTTTTCACGCACCGAGCTTTGTGTTGTCGACCAATGTAGAAATAAGTGTTTCCAGCTTAATCGGCATAGCAACTTACTTTTTAGTCTATGCCGTATACATGCACAAACGCTTTCATAAGTTATCGCTCTCGCAAAAATTGCTGGAAAATGAACAGAAGTGGCACAAGATCCGCGCTTACAAATTATCGCGATATTTACCGCCGACAGTATGGAAAGCAATCAACCAAGGTAAAGATGAAACCTTGCAAGCCGAGCGCAAAAAAATCAGCATTTTCTTTTCGGACATTAAAGACTTCAGTCAACTTGCAGAAGAAATTGAAGCCGAAGCGCTTAATGAATTACTCAATCACTATTTAACTGAGATGTCTAAAATAGTGACGCAACATGGCGGCACCATCGATAAATTTATGGGCGATGCCATCATGGTTTTATTCGGGGATAGCAACAGCCAAGGTGTAAAAGCAGATTGTGTTCGTTGCGTTTCGATGGCGGTTGCCATGAAAAAGAAAATGCGTTCGCTGCAGCTAGAATGGTTTAATCAGGGAATCAAGAAGCCTCTACAAATTCGCATGGGAATAAATACCGGCTATTGCACGGTCGGCACATTCGGTACATCTAGCCATCTCGACTATACCGTATTGGGAACGCAGGTAAACTTGGCGAGCCGTTTAGAATCTGCAGCAGAACCCGATGAAATTTTAATCTCCCACGAAACTTGGTCGCTCTGCAAAGATACGGTTATGTGTAGAGATAAAGGCGAGATTCAGGTGAAGGGATTTGCATTGCCCGTGAAGGTTTATCAAGTTGCCGATTTGCGCAAAGACCTCGGCAAAAACCAAAGCTATTTTGAAGACCGCGCAGAAGGTTTTTCGATGTATTTGGATATGGATAAAGTTCGTAACTATGACAAAGAAAAAGTTATCGAGTCATTAGAAAAAGCTGCCGAGAGATTACGCGATAAAGTTATTATTTAAACATTATCGCGCGGCACTAGTTAACATCACTACAATCGCCACCGTCACTGCCGCAATAAGCGCCCTACTTTTGGAACTGCATCTTCGTGAGAACTTCTAAAAGGATTTATATCGAGCCCACCGCGACGCGTGTAGCGTGCATAAACTGAAAGCGATTCAGGCTTACAATAAGTTTGCAGATCTAGAAAAATACGCTCAACACAGTGCTCGTGAAAATCCTGATGCTCGCGAAATGAAATAACATATTTCAGCAAAGATTCGTGATCGATTTTAGCGCCAGAATATTCAACAAAAAGACTTGCCCAATCCGGTTGACCGGTCACCGGGCAATTACTTTTCAGCAAATGACTGCACAAACTTTCAGTTACCGTTAACGATTGATCGATAGCCAATAACTCTGGTCGCGGATGATAGCTTTCAACAGCAACATCCAAACCATC
Source organism: Gammaproteobacteria bacterium (assembly GCA_004172865.1). Taxonomy (GTDB): domain Bacteria; phylum Pseudomonadota; class Gammaproteobacteria; order Pseudomonadales; family Cellvibrionaceae; genus Cellvibrio. The sequence continues at coordinate 51,646 of SEBV01000015.1, forward strand.
TAAACAGATCGCATTTAAATTTGAATGAATCAATAATTTTGCGTCGTTCAAGTAACGCAAATCGATAACAATAGTTGCCCCTGCTGCTGCTGATAAATCTTTAACAAGTGCAGCTTTCACATCTTCCAAGCCTGAAAATTTTGTCTGGTTAAATGAATTCAAATAAAGTTTGAAAGATTTTGATTCGACGATAAACGGACTATCAATAGGGATTGAAAATTCTGCGACAGCGACTTCCGGCTTACCTTTTGAATTTAGCCAGGACAACTCATATCCAGTCCAAATATCTACACCATAAAAGGGTAATTCTTCAGTAACGTAAAGTGCTTTACGTGATTCGCTTCTGGGAATTGGAAACAACAAACTTGCATCGTATTCGGAAATATAAGCAGTTTTTTGTCCTAAAGGACTAAAATCAACAGAATGTGCCATTCAACATCTCATCAAGCGCGCAAACGCTTACCAGTTTTTAATAAGTGCAAACTAATAGCAAACAATATAACCACACCTAAGGATAATCCCAAAATTGCGTGCACAATATTAATATCGCTCACGCCTAATATTCCATAGCGAAATGCATTTACCATGTGAAGGATAGGATTCAAACGTGAAATATGCTGCCAAATTTCAGGGAGCATACTGATTGAATAAAACACGCCGCCAAAATAAGTCAAAGGCGTAAGGATAAATGTTGGCACTATAGAAACATCATCGAATGTATTTGCATAGACCGCATTAATAAAACCGGCCAACGAAAATAACATTGATGTTAAGAACACAATAGTTATGGTAATTAACCAACTATGAATATGCAGATGCGTAAATATCAACGACATGAGTGTCACTAAAAACCCAACGCACAAACCTCTCGCCACGCCGCCCATAGTGTAACCGAGGAGTATTACGTAATTGGGTGTCGGTGAAACTAATACCTCTTCAATACTACGCTGAAATTTCGCGCTAAAAAATGAAGACACTACATTTGCATAGGAATTAGTTAACACTGCCATCATGATTAGACCTGGTGCAACAAACTGGATGTAACTAAACCCACCCATGTCGCCAATTCGTCCACCAATTAATTTTCCGAAAATAACAAAATAAAGTGCCATGGTGATAACAGGCGGTAAAAGTGTTTGCACCCAAATACGAGCAAAGCGTTTTATCTCTTTACGCAAAATAGTAGTAAACGCGATCCACTGTTGACTGTATTCCATACTACTGCCCTCCTTTTTTGCTTGCCGCTTGATTGCTTCCCGATTGCGCGATCATGGAAATAAACATCTCCTCCAAACGATTGGCTTTATTTCGCATGCTGATGATGGAGATATTTTGTTCAGTTAAAGCAGAGAATACTGCATTTAACGTTTGGCCTTTATCAACTTGAATTTCAAATGAATGCATGTCAATTTTTTCGATATCAAACCCAGCAATTGAAAACTCTGTAGGTAGATCTGTTGCGGTGTCAAAAATAAATACTTCTTTATTTAAACCCTGTAATAGATTTTTCACACTGGTATTTTTTACAAGCAAACCCTTGTCAATAATGGCAACATTTCTGCATAAGCTTTCCGCTTCTTCTAGATAATGGGTTGTGAGAATAATGGTGGTGCCTGCCTCATTAATTTCACGAAGAAAATCCCACATGGAGCGGCGTAGCTCTATATCAACACCAGCAGTAGGCTCATCCAGAATTAATAATTTCGGTTCGTGCACCAATGCGCGAGCGATCATGAGACGACGCTTCATTCCGCCCGAAAGCATACGAGCTGGCGTATTTCGTTTATCCCAGAGATTGAGTTTTTTTAAATATTTTTCTGTCTGGGTTTTTGCATATTCGCGCGGCAAACCGTAATAACCCGCTTGCTGTAACACTATGTCTTCCACTTTTTCAAACATGCTGAAATTAAATTCTTGTGGAACCACACCCAAAAATTTTTTAGCTTCAGAAAAATTGGTATCTATATCTACACCAAAAATTTTTACATCCCCAGCCGTTTTACGCACTAGCGAGCTGATAATACCAATTGTGGTAGACTTGCCAGCGCCATTTGGGCCTAGCACCGCAAAAAAATCACCGGGCATAACGTCGAGCGAAATGCCTTTTAAAGCTTCCAATTTATTATTGTAAACTTTCGTGAGATTACGAATGGAAAGTGCTGCAGACATAGCGCCTCTATTTTTCACAACAAAATTAATGGATAAACGAGATTTAAAATCTATGACAATTGATGTAGATAAAGCCTATTTTGATTTTCACATAAAGCTATTAAATGCATTTATCGCCGAAGCAAAAGAACAACCACCATTTTGCTACGAAGATTGCGATCAAGATGATAAAAACTTTTTGATTGAATTAAACCAATTGCCCGAAGTTGGGGGTAGTGAGTTTTTAATTCAAGGGCAAAGTCTATTTTGCAGAATTGTAGCAGCCTATCCTCACCTTATGCCGATTGTGTCACGAGATTTGTTATGGTTTTTTGGAGGGGACTGTTTGCATTATATGCCAGACGAAGAAATACGTGTTTTTCAGCTGTTAGATGATTTACGCCATGATGCGAAAGAATCCAACGAACCATTTTCTTATGAAAATGCACGCTTAAGCACTATGGGATTGCATTAAATAAACCTTCATCAAGGACGATGAAAGATTTTAGAAATTTAGAAGGGTAAAAATTGGAGCGGGAAACGAGACTCGAACTCGCGACCCCGACCTTGGCAAGGTCGTGCTCTACCAACTGAGCTATTCCCGCAAATGGCGTCCCCTAGGGGGTTCGAACCCCTGTTACCGCCGTGAAAGGGCAGTGTCCTAGGCCACTAGACGAAGGGGACAAATGTATTCTGCTAAGTAAGCAGAAGATGAAGCATGTAAAAATTGGAGCGGGAAACGAGACTCGAACTCGCGACCCCGACCTTGGCAAGGTCGTGCTCTACCAACTGAGCTATTCCCGCAGTGGTATCCCCAAGGGGAGTCGAACCCCTGTTACCGCCGTGAAAGGGCAGTGTCCTAGGCCACTAGACGATGGGGACCCAGAAACCTTCTACTCAAACGTTTGTGACGTCCTCTGTAGAAGTGGGGCGCATTCTAAGGAGCAGCCCCTAGTCTGTCAATACTTTTATTCTTAATTTTATAACTTTGGAAACAAGCACTTAGCCCACGAGCGAGATTGGACAATACATAATCTATCTGGCTATTTTAACGGTGCTATACTGGTTAAAGCGCCATCTCATTTTTGAAATTATTCTATGTCCATTTTTATAGTCGCCATCATTTTTGCATTATTACTTGCTCTCGCAGGCTACGCGTTTATTACTCAATCGATTGAGAAAAAACGCGTTCAAAAACAACGCATTCTTACAACTCTAAAAACCAAACAACGTAATTTTGTACATTTGATTAACGGTTTTCCGCCTAACTTCCTAGGCAGCGATTTATTAGCATTAATCTACCGCGCACTCATCGATGTATGCGAACAGCTAAACAAAATCGAACCTAAAGATCCGCGTCATCAAGACGACGTTACGCTATATACAAATCAGCTTGATGCTTTGCCTAAAAATAGTCAGGCGCAACGTGTTCGCGTGGAAGCGCCTCAGGCGATGAAAGAAATTCGCCAGCACTTACAAGAATTACAAAATTTTTTAGTGCAGCAAGAAGCCACAAAAGTGATTAACAAGGTGCAATTCGTTGCTTATGTTGATCAAATAAAACGACTGATATTGCAGATGTCTGTTGATGCCTATCTCTACCAAGGCAAACAAGCACAGCAAATTGGCAAGTTACGACTTGCCATTCACTTTTTTACATTGGCGAAGAAACTATTAGCTGCCGAAAATGCAAGTCGTGCTTACGATAAACAAATCGCACAATTGGATGGAATTCTTATCAAGCTTGAAGAAAAAGTACAGTTATCAGCCACCACGGAACCTGCAAACTCATCAGACGCATCCCTTACCAAGGAGGTTAGTGGTGAACAAAGACCAGAAGACTCCTGGAAGAAAAAACAAATGTACGACTAACGGCCATTAAACAGCCGTTATTTTTTCTTCAAATCGATCGACGCAGAATTAATGCAGTATCTCAGCCCTGTTGGCGCGGGACCGTCGTTAAAAACGTGTCCCAAGTGACCGCCACAATTACGACAAACAACTTCTGTGCGCTGCATGCCATGGCTGCTATCGTGAATTTCTTTGATAACATCTTCAGTGGCGGGCTGAAAAAAGCTTGGCCAACCACATCCGGCATCAAACTTAGTGTCCGACAAAAAAAGGGGCTCGCCGCAGCCACGACAGAGATATGTTCCATCACTAAATTCATTCCAATATTCGCCAGTAAACGGCCGCTCAGTGTCTTTTTGGCGCAAGACACGATACTGCTCGGGCGTTAATTTCTCAGCCCATTGGGCTTCATCTTTAAATTCTGATTCAGACATAATGATTTCCTTGACATGACTGGCCGCAAACACCGATTATTCGCGGCTCGTATTAAATTTTTGCACAACATTAAGGCATCTTACTGCAATGAACACCATTAAAAAATCCGACAAGCTAAACGGTGTTTGCTACGACATCCGTGGCCCTGTACTTGAACACGCTTATCGCCTCGAAGAAGAAGGCCATCGTATTCTTAAACTAAATATTGGCAACCCTGCCCCATTTGGTTTTACGGCACCTGACGAAATTATTCAAGACGTTATCTACAACCTTCCCAATGCCGAAGGCTATACCGCATCTCGCGGTTTATTTGTTGCGCGCAAAGCCATTATGCAAGAGTGCCAACGCCTGCAAATCCCAAATGTGGAAATTGAAGATATTTTTCTTGGCAATGGTGCTAGTGAACTTATTGTTATGGCGATGCAAGCGCTATTAAACAATGGCGACGAAATTTTAGTACCTGCCCCAGATTATCCTTTGTGGACCGCAGCCGTAAATCTGGCTGGCGGCAAAGCACGTCACTATTTGTGTGATGAAGAGTCCGATTGGTTCCCTGATATTGCCGATATTAAAAGTAAAATTTCCGACAAAACTCGCGGCATAGTAGTCATCAACCCAAATAACCCCACTGGCGCGGTTTACAGCAAAGAAGTTCTTGAACAAATTGTTGAGCTTGCACGCGAACATAATCTGATTATTTTTGCGGATGAGATCTACAGCAAAATTCTATACGACGATGCCGAATTTATCCCTATGGGCCGCCTTGCGCAGGATGTTGTCTGTGTAAGCTTCAACGGTCTTTCAAAATCCTATCGCCTTGCAGGTTTCCGCTCAGGCTGGATGGTCATCAGTGGTGCCAAGCATCGTGCCAAAGGTTACATAGAAGGTTTGGACATGCTGGCCTCTATGCGCCTATGCGCCAACGTGCCTGCAATGTACGCCGTGCAAACTGCACTAGGTGGATACCAAAGCATTAACGAACTAATTATGCCGGGCGGTCGTTTGCGTGATCAGCGTGACGCGGCGTTGAAAGCACTTGCTAACGTGCCCGGAGTTTCGTGCGTAAAGCCAAAAGGAGCGTTGTATCTATTCCCGAAACTTGATTTGAACATGTACAAAATTAAAGATGACCAACAAATGGTGTTGGACTTTTTAATTCAGGAAAAAATTCTTTTGGTACAAGGCACTGCTTTCAATTGGCCAAATAAAGATCACTTCCGCGTTGTTTTCTTGCCGCGTGAAGATGATTTAACAAGAGCTATAAATCGCTTTGGTGAATTTTTATCACGTTATTCACAATAGTTTTTTAGATAAATTTTCATTTAGAACAACAAAGCCCGCAACTGCGGGCTTTGTTGTTTTTGCGGATATGAAATAAATTAAAATGGCTTTGGAATCTCCATGTTAAAAACAAACTCTGTTAATACTGAGCCGAAAAAAGTAATCGTCATCCTTCTAGCTATTAGTTTCTGAAATTCTATAAACCAATAATTTCAACTGTTGGTTAGGATTTACATCAGGGAAATCAGGATGCGAAGCCAAGCGTTCAACAAACTCAGCTGAAGGTAAATTTTCTTCAAACTGATTTTTTAAAAAATCATCGCTGAGTTCAGGCGCATTTAAACAAGCTAAGACCAATCCACCCTGCGGCATTAGTTCGGGCAAACGACGGATGACTTTGCCATAATCTTTCTCGGCAATGAAGCTGCCCTTTTGATAAGACGGTGGATCAATAATAACGACATCGTACGGACCAGGTTTTTTAACGCGGCTCCAGGATTTCAAGATGTTTTCGGCAACAAACTCGGTTTTCACTTTTGGCTGCACATTTAGCTGATGATTCGCTCGCCCAAGATTTAACGCCGGGCTGCTCATATCCACATTCACAACTTTTGCTGCGCCTGCTGCTACGGCTACTACAGAAAATGCACAAGTGTAGGCAAACAAATTTAATATTCGCTTACCTTCAGAGTGATCTTCAAGCCACCGCCTGCCCGCTTCCATATCCAAAAAATAGCCGGAATTTTGTTGCGCGTTTAAATGTAAATTAAATAATAGCTCACTGCGACGCGCGAAAACTTTTTCAGGCAATTCACCTAGCACAACCTCGGATGGAGCATTAGTTAAATAGCGGCGCTGCACCAAAACACATGACAGCTGTTCTGACAATTTATCTTTCAGAAAATCTAACATTGCGGCCAACCAATTTTCCGGTGGTTCTCTGTAGAAAACCAACAACAACACGGGCTGATAGAAGTCTACATTAACAAATTCCAAATCAATAAAGCAGCGCCCTCTTCCATGCAATACTCGATAACTATCCACCACATCATGAGATAGCAATTTTTTGTCTAACTCAACAATTCGTTCTAGAAGTAAATTCATTGGGTTTCTGCTGTAGCATCGCTACCGATTGGGTACAGTATAAATTCCTCATACCCAACAAGTACGGATTGGTAACCGGAAAAGGATTTGTCTAAGTCGGCATCATTGGAGTCAACCAATAGTGGTCTTTTCTGCAGGGATAATATTTTTTCTTTCGTTGCGATAATCTGGATATTATCTAATCCAATTTTACGCAGGATAGCGGGAGTGAGTTGTTGGTTGCCACGCCCCAAGATATGGCCTTGTCCACCAATCGCGGTAATAATTAATTTAATGTCTCCCGAATGGTTTACAATAAGTTCATCGAGCTGTGGTGCGCTTACATCTTTGGCTAATAATTGGCGATGCAAAATCACATCGACGCCCAACAGACTTCCATCTATCCCTAATTGCGCGAGAAAAACATGTGTGGTCGAGCCAGGCCCAACAATATAAAGCGCATCATCTGCAAAGTTATCAATTAGATAATTAGCGATATCGAGTTTAATTAATTCATCTTGCGCAGCACCGCTATTTTTCACCTGCTGCAAGAACTGAGGCAATATTGGAACATACATAGAAGCGTACAGACGGGTTTTTACTTTTCCTTGGCGGAAGGCAGCTTCATCGATATCACGCACTTCACAAGCTTGTACATTTACAATTTGTTTTTTTAACAAACACAATAAAATTCCGCCAGCAGCTTCTGGTGTAATTGCATAAACACCAGAATGCATTTTTACCCCGGAAGGAATCCCCAACACAATTTGTTGTTCAGCGTTATTTTTTCGTAAAGCATCCGCGATGTTGCGAGCTGTTCCATCACCACCCGAAAATAAAATAATATCTACAGATTCTTTAACTAATTCTGCAACGGCATCTTGAGTATCAAGCGCGCTTGACGGATTAGCTTTGGGATTACCAATTAAATGATGACTTAAACCCAATTGATGAACGGCAGTTTCTCCCATATCTCCGGCGAAACAATAAACATCTATACCATGGAAAAAAGGCTGCAACATAGCCAAACAACGTTGCACACGAATTGCTGAACGCGGCTCAGCTCCACGCGCAAAAGCTTCAGCGCGAATATCATCTCCATCACTACCTTTTAAACCAACACTCCCGCCGATGCCAGCGTAAGGATTAATAATCAGGCCAAGTTTAAATTTATTCATTGTTAGATGTGTTTACACCGAAACCTAAAACGTGCAACCATCCTATTGTTTTGCTATCCGCGCCATCAACTTGATAATTATGAAACTCTCGACGTGTTGGATAATTTTTTCGTAAATTATCGAAACCTACTGAAAAATCTTCATTGTCCGTGCGCGATCTTTGCGCTAGCGCACGCAAACGCTTATCGTCGTCCGCAATCGAATAAACCTGCGCGATAAGTTTTTTAACTTGTTCCCAAGTATTTTCATCGACATTGGTTTGTAGGTGATTATTTGTTAAAGCGGGAACTAAATCTTTTATTAATAAATCAGGCTCGCGATTTAAATGTTTGCAAAGCGCCTGATAAATCATCTCAGTGCCTTTTAGTTTTCCATCGTAGCTGTAGCCAGCAATATGTGGTGAACCAAGCGCAACTTTATCAAGCAACTCTAATGAAATACCTGGCTCTGGCTCCCATACATCCAATACAACTTGAACATCATTTCGCTCGTACAAAAATTGCAGCAAATGGGAATTATTAATAACGGGACCACGACCACAATTTAACAAAACTGCGTTGGTTTTTAACTGTTGCAACTGTGGCAAATTAATGAGATGAAAACTCGGATGCTCGCCAGCTTTTGTTAAAGGTGTGTGCATGCTAATAATATCGCAGCTCAACACCTCTTCGAGCGATGTTAAATCCGGATTAGCATCAAGCGAAAGAAATGGATCGTAACAATAACAATCTACACCTTGGAGTTTTAAACGTTTATATAATAATCCTCCGACATTTCCGCAACCAATAATGCCGAATTTTTTATCCAGCCAATTAACATTGAGGTGGCATAGCGCTGCGTAAACATATTCAACAACTGAATTTGCATTGCAGCCTGGAGCACTTGAGAAGTTTATGTGATTGCTTTGCAACCATTGTTGATCCAAATGATCAACACCAATCGTACAAGTACCAACGAAATTAACATCGCTGGTTTTCAAAAGTGATTCGTTTACGTTAGTTACCGAACGGACCAGCAATGCCGATGCATTGTGCGCATCTTCGCTTGTCATAGTTCGTCCGGGACGCGTAGTAACTTCACCAATCGATTGAAAAAACTCTTTTACTAATGGGATATTTTCATCCGCTAGAATTTTCATAAATATTCTCTTAAAAGCTGTAGTCTTTTTCACAGAAAAGGTGTTGTGTTGCAAATCTTTAGCATATACTAAGTTTGAAAGCGGCTTTAACGCCTCTTCGTTACCGTCGGATGTTTCGATTTATCCGGCAGCTATCACCAACCGCTTGAACCGAGGGGGTGGCATTATGAAGACCTCAGACACAACCCACAATATGGACAATGTGGTCGACTTCTTCACCGGCAAAACCTTTTCTACTCTGCATGATGAGCGCTTTATACGTCTCGCCCCTGAGCTTGACGGCCTCGAAATGCTCTACTCCAACGATACCAGCTCTGAAAAACTATTTAGCCTCAAGATTCTATGCTGGGGTTTGCGCGCTAACGGCGACGTTGTCGGTTTAGTACCTTGGCTGAATGATATTGTGCCCTGCCCTGATTTGTGCGACCCGTTAAACGGTCACTTTGAAGGCTATTATGACCAGGGAATCGATGATGTATTCTTTGAGGCCCCTATTCATAAGGTCGTAGAGCTGGAAACTGCTGCGGATTATTACGAAATCGAGTGCGAAAGCGATGATGACGTAGTGCAGGAGATCCCGGATATGATTGGCACCCATGCTGTTTTAGCAACGCCCGGTCAAAAACATCTGTCTCTAGTCGAAGTTGTAAGTTGGCGTTTGCTGCACGACGGCAGTATTTACGGCATGCTGGCGGACAATACCAAGGTAATTAGTACACCCATATTACCTGGCGATGATTGCCTGTATGCGGCGCAAACCAATGACAACTTCCGTTACTTTTTCCAACATCAAATTGCCAACAAGATTAAAGCGCAAGACCCGGAAGCTCTTGCTGCCATTTCCTTATTAGTTGAAGACGTTTGACTGTCGAAACAAGCATCTCTTTGTAGTGAAGAGATGTTTGTCATTTAAACATCCCAACCTCACGCTTCAATCCTCTCTCAGACGCTTCAGCTGCAATTCTCAAGAACTGCTTATATTTTTTATCGCCATTTTTAATTTCATTTCAAGATAAACGCAATTAAAAAATTGCTCTCTCAACTTTTATAAAATTTATCATCCAAATACAAAAGATAGACTTAAAGAAGTTATGAGCAAACTCAGGTAATTAACCAACAATCTTTTTAATATAATAAAAATAATTTTTTTCATCTGCATCCTGCTGTATTAATTCATAACCGAGAAATAAACAGAATTTTGGAATATCGCGTGTTGTTGATGGGTCAGTCGCAATGACTTTAATAATATCGCCATCATTCAATTCACGTACAGCTTTGTGCAGCATCATCACTGGTTCGGGACACAGTAAACCGCTGGTATCTAAAATTTTATCAATTTCACTGTTCATAGTATTTCTTCGTCTAAAAACAAACTGCAGAAAAATATTCCATTGCTAGACTCTAGCTAAGGATATTTGAATGTAGCGGATTGCCTACCATAACCGGGGAACAAGGTTCGATGTCTCGGATCTCAATTGAAACTCATGGGCCAGATGATTTTTTTAGCCATCAGGCATTGGAGTTAGCTTTTAGATTATTGCGCAATAATAATCCAGGATTAGCAAACGCTATTCAAAACACATTGTCGCATCTTCATATTGTACCGTTTGAAACCCTACAGGGTTCTCACACCGGTGAGATGTATTTTAACGCCGAAATTTATCAAACTTTATCTGCACATACTATTGGAAAAATAGTTTCTGCGTTAACCGAAATTGGTGAACAAGCCCTCGCCAAACAGGATATGCCACCCGGTCACTTGAACCAATTGCGAAAATTAATTCAAGACTGGGTGCAACTCACTGAATGGGTTTTATCCTACACCACCATACCCGATAAAGCGGCTTTCCATTAATATTCTATTTACCAACTTACTTGTAAACGCGAAGATGTCCTGTGACTTCTTCGCGGTCGTGATAAAGCTGTTTAAATTGAATATCTACATCCAGCCCTGCCGTTTGCAACTCTTTTAAAATCCGCTGCTCGCATTTTTTAACTTCAAGATAACGTTGTTTCATCGGCAGTTTTAAATTAAAGACTGCTTCGCGACAATGTCCTTTTGCAAACCACTGAATAATCATGCTGGAAACGCGTGCGGGTTTATCTACGATATCGCAAACCAGCCAATCAACTTTCTTTTTCGGCTCGTAAAGAAAACCATCGGTAAGAATTTGAATTACCTGCCCAGTTTCCAACAGTCTTTTATCCATGGGCCCATTATCAACCGCTTCGACATACATACCGCGTTGTACTAGCTGCCATGTCCATCCACCTGGCGCAGCTCCAAGATCTACTGCGCGCATGCCTGATGCTAAACGCGTATCCCAATCAGCAGCTGGAATAAAATGATGCCAAGCCTCTTCCAACTTTAAAGTAGCACGACTCGGCGCCTCTTTTGGTAAACGCAAACGTGCAATTCCCATTGGCCATTGCGAGCTATTGTTGTACAAGCTCACACCCAAATAAGCTTCGGTACCGGTGATAAATACTAAATGTAATCGCCATGGACTTTTATCATTGAGTAGTTTTTCCTTACGTAATGCACTGCTAAATGGGGCTGTAAATTTTTTGCTAAGACCAGACAACTCTTTGCCATCATTCGTATCAACAGTTTCAAGCGTAAGTTCACGCGCTACTGGGAAATTTTTCGCGGCAGCAAGTAATGGCGTAACACGATCTGTAACCGGCAAATCTGCGATAGGTGCTTGGGTTGCAAACCACTGGCGAGTAAAAATTAATTTTCGAAAACGTATTTCTTTTTGTAATTGCATTGCCCCATCGGGCTCATGCGTAATAAAAATTACGTATGCAGAATTGTCTTTGGTTTTACTGTAACCATAAATACCAGCTTCACTTGCCAAATCGGTAATTTCTGCAGCGCATTCTTTTTCAAAGCCTGCGCGACAGTGTAGAAATAAATGATTCATACTTTCTCTTTTTTTGCTCGTAATTTGTTCGTTATTCAGCGTGATCGTCGGTAGGTGTAATTAAATTGGCATCATGTTTGGTTAAAATAGATACGCTTTCACTAGCGGCATCGAACACAATGACTATATCGCCACGCGCTAACTGTCGTTTTACTTGCGCTACTTTTTGATCAAGTGAAAATTCGATTTCACCGTAATCTGTTCCATCGCGCGTTATAAATTCTTCAATTAAACCTTGTAAGGCATCGGCTGAAATTTGTTCATAGGGAATAATCATAAATTTTACTAGTCAACATTTTACTTGTTCAGGACTTAAGAGAAAGTTACCCTTAAGCCAATTAAATAAATCAACAATATGCTCGCCCCCCCAAAAGGAAATCACTGTGCAGATAAATTTAGTACTAACCATCATCAGCGATGACAAACCCGGCGTGGTAGAAGTTTTAGCGCAAACAATCACACAACACCAAGGTAATTGGCTCGAAAGCCGTATGGCACATTTAGCCGGTAAATTCGCAGGGATTTTACAGGTCGGAGTAGACAGCGAGAGTGAAGCTGCACTGCGAGAAGCACTTGCTAGCCTGGCAAGCCAAGGTTTGAAAATTGTGGTTGAGTCCGCGGCAGAATCCATTAAGCCGGCAGGCAAGGAATTTCAGTTTAGCGTTGTGGGTAATGATCGCCCCGGTATCGTATTTGAAATCGCCCAAGCCTTTGCCAGTCGCCATATTAACATGAGCGAACTCGAAACCGCTTGCTCCAGTATGCCGTGGTCAGGAGAACCTATGTTTGAAGCGACGGGTTTAATTCAGGTGCCCAGATCGGTAGATATGGATGATCTTTACGATCAATTGGACACTATTGCTGATGAGCTGGCAGTAGATGTTCGCCTGGAAGCTCCTACTGAAGACGTTCATCACTAATCCCAGACAACAAAAAGCAGGTTTTTCAGCCTGCTTTATCGTTAGATTGTGCCTCTCCATTTACTATCGCATCAAACTTTTCTAGCTCGATATTGATTGCTTCCGTTGAGATATTGACCTCATAAAACGAGAACATTAGCGATATCACCAACAAAATAAGGCTGTTGGCAAAAAGTAATTGACCTGCAATGGGCCAATGCATCAGCAGCGCAAACATCGACAAAGTACACAACACAAACGACAAAACCCCAAATGCCTGCATGCGCCGAATAACCTGAACGCGCAACCGCAAACTATCAATTTGACGGCGCACCAACACTTGCGAAGTGGCATTTTCAACGCTACTCAACTGACGGATAACATTCGTTAATACAACAAAGCGGTTGGTGTAAGCGAGTAGCAGCAGCGAAATTGCCGGGAATAACAAGCTGGGTGTGGTGATGGTCATTTCCATAAAAACTTCTATCTCTAATAAGCGATGGGCAACAGAATCTGCAAGCAACAAAACCAGAGCTTATCAAATCAACGGCTTACTGCAATCTTTCACGCCAATAAATCACCCGATCATTGCCGCGATAGGAGCCGAAAGTGAAAGTGGCATTTGGCAATCTAGCATCTGGACCAGCAGTTCTGCCTTGATCCCAGTCAAACTGCAGCCAAGGAAGATTGGTCAAATCGATACTCACCACAAAACTACCTTGGGCAGCACCCGTTGGCGCAGTGAAAACCTGGCCTGCGTTACCAGCATTAAACCCGATAGTATTAGTTGTTAAACTGGTATAAGTACCTTGTGTTGTACCTCCCGACAAGCTGACCGTGCGATTACCATCACTCACTAAAGTACCTGCAGGATAGGTAACAGCTGAGCGAGGCAATAGTGTGCAAGAGTCACTTGCATTCACAACAAAACGCCCCGCCGTCCAGTATTCTGTAATGAAATTAACTGGCAGAGATACTGTTTCCGGGCCGAATGCATCATCTAAACGCAGGCGGCCATAGCGCATTACTAATGGTGAGCCGAGTGTAGCTTCGGTACAGGTTGTTGATGTGCAAGTTCCAGTTGTTTGCGCACTCATGTTGGGATTTGTCAGGCTGCGCGCATCAAAAGCATCTTGCATATACAAACCCCATTGCAGGCTTGTAAATGGCCCTTCGGGAGTTGACGGTAATGCTTGACGACTAAAAGTAGCGGCGCTGGTTGCAAACTGCATTATTCCGTTGACCCAGGAAGGTACAGTTCCAGGAACAACACGACTGCTTAAAGCTCCGCCGTTAGCGCCATCATTGTCCTCTGCAACGTAATTGGGTTTGGCGATGGATGACGTGGGCAAGGTATTCGCATAATTTCCACCATAGTTTGAGAGCACCGCATTACCTAAGGTTTCTGCCTGAAGGGTGTACGAGAGATTGAGATTGGGTTGTCCCATATACGAGAAAATGCCACAGCTATTTGTCAATGCAGACGCGGTCAAGCGATAATGATCTGGGTAAAAACGACCAACAGTCCCGCTGACTGCTGGTGTTACGTATACATCTCCAGCGGTTAAATAATCCGCGTCGCTCAACTCTGGCTTCAAGGTGATGCTGCCCACTTGATTCCAGACAACCGAGCTATTCAACCAAGTCCCAGCGGGTGTAATAGCAGTCGTAAAAGTACCGGTTCCAGCACCGACTAAAGGTGTCAAGGTGCCACCAGATGGATATACCAAGCCCACAGCCTTGACTTGCATGTTGTCTCTTTCAGAAATCGTTTCGTTACCAAAATTAGGCGCAACCAAATTAGACGAATTCCAAGCTTGTACCTTCACCCGAAAAGGTGTGCCTGCCGAAACAAATTGTGCTGATGTACCCGTCGCAGATGAGCCCCCAAGATTATTCACACCACCTGTCGTTTGAATACCGTTCAAACTGTCAGTAGCAACAGGAATTGCCAAAGTATAAGGCTTGACCACAAAACTATTAGAGTCTGACCAAGTGATAGCAGGATCATTTCCGGATGCTGGCAAGGTCATTTGCGCGAAGAGCGTCAGCCTACCGACATCCGGATAAACCATAGGAATCGGAGCTGTGCCAGTTGAGTCAAAGGTTAGGCTGAGGTTGCTGTAAGAGATGTTAGCGGTTGTTACTGATGCGGCATTTGAGTTGATCGTTGAGCCCTTCACAGTGAAATTTTGGCCGCTAATACAAGTTGTGGGGTTCACACATTGGAAACCCAATTTGACAGTTTTAGTACCCGTAACCTGCGCAATGCAAGCCCCAGTGTTATTGTCGGTTCGCAGTGCCTTCAATACAGCATTGCTGTTTCCCATTCCGGCAACCTGGTTCTGTAAACCAACCGTCGTAGCATTGTTATAAAATTTAATTGCTGAAGTCACAAAGGTGATATTCGGGTCCAACCCACTCGACTCAGCGTAAGTGCCATCAGTTACATTGATATTGAGCGTGGACGCGGTGGTTTGTTGCAAGTATTTAACCGCAGTCATCTCACCGCCGGAAAAGCTATAAGTATTGCCGCCAACCCAAGTTCCGGTGGTAGGTGATGTAGAAAGCGCTAGCTGCGTGCCAACCGTAGGTGCCACAGTGCTGCCGAGATTGTCATAGGCCGTGATGGTAATCGGCTCACCCGCACAGGTAATGCCCGAACCACTATGTGAAATGCCGTAATACGCCACGGTAGATGGGCACGTTGGAATGGAAACAAAACTCGAATCTGACGGGGTTTTCCAGTGCAGCGCAATTATCGAAACACCCCCTGCTTCGAAATATTCCACCCTGACTGGGTAGTTAGTTCCCGCCGTCAGCGCGATAGTGCTGCTGGTATCGGTGGTTTGCGAGTGACTTGTCCAGTTATCAATAATTAATTGATTATTGACCCATACCCTTACACCGTCATCCGAGACGGTTTCAAATTGATAATTGCCTGAAGTGGTAGCCCTCAGATAGCCATCCCAGCGTACGGAAAAATTATCTGCGCCCACACCTGTCACACCCGGCGAGCCTGCATCCCAGTTAAAATCTATCGCAGTGTCAATTCGAGTTGCGGCTGCAGTGCCGGTTAAATTGGTGTTGTTGTAATACTTACCGGATGCACCCCCCATCAACCCACCACCAGAACAGGTTTGCGCAGAAATAGGACAAGAAGCAGCCGTACTGGGATTGGTTGCCGCCTGAGTGCTAATAGCCGAATAGGTACCGTAACCTGGAACTAACCAATTGAGCTTGGCAACGGCGCTACCTCCACTTTCATAAAACTCCATAACGATGGTGTAGGACTGTCCGGAGGTAAGGACAATGCTGGAGCTATTATTCGTTGTTGCTGAATGGTCGGTCCAATTGTTAATTATCTGCTGGCCATTTACCCATAGACGCACGCCATCATCAGAAATCGTCTGGAAAATGTATGATCCCGTAACGGGCGCACGTATTGAGCCAGACCAACGTACAGAAAAATTATCCGCACCGACAGTGCTGACGCCGGGCGCACCAGAGCCCCAATCAAAATTGATACTGGTGTCTAACCTTGTGCCTGTTGCGGTGCCGGTGAGAGTTTTGTTGTTGAAATAACTGCCGGTAATCCCGCCAATAAAACCGCTGGTACAGGTAGGAGGCGCTGTAACACAAGCATTTGCAGGTGTAGAGCCGGGCGAACAAGTACCGTACACAGCGCTTCCAGAAGGAACATTGATAGTTGAATAACTGGGAGCGGTGAGAACGCCGTAAACTGTCGAGGAGCTGAGGCTGACTGCTCCCGAAGTGGAGGTAATTGCAATTGACGCCGACGACGAACCCATCGTACTACTACTGATACTGACGGTGCTGGCACCTGAAATACTGCCACTCGTCATTGTGACACCACTAAAAGTAGCGGGATTATTACCCGTCAACTTAAAAGCGCCAGCTAAAGTTCCGCCAGTGATACTTATGCCTGATTGAGAGGTTGAACCACCCAATAAACTCGTGCCGTTAGTGGTGATTGTATTACCTGAGCTTGTCACTAAGCCGCCAACACTACCTCCACTTAAATTAACATTGCCATTAGCGGTGACTGCGCCTGAGACTGCGACATTGCTCAGTGTTATTTCACCGCTAGTGCTTTGAACGGAAGCTGCATTCCCTCCAGTTAAGCTGACATTGCCTGAACCCGTAACTGCACCAGAAACAGTGACACCGACTAAAGTAATAGCACCACCATGTTGAATATATCCATAAAGTGTACTTGTGCCGGACGAGACGACCGTGTTGTAAGACGAAATCAAATTAATATTTGCAGATGCAGAACCAATCGTATTACTGGTTAACGAGAATCCTCTAGCTGCAACAATATTTATTGCTGTATTTGCCGTTAATACATCACCACTGGCTAAAATCACACGACCATCACCATTACACGTATAGGTAGTGCCACTGACGCTCCACGCAGGAACATTTGTAGTGTCGCAAGGCGGATATTGTGCGCTGGTTAAATTATAAGTAGCAGCGTGTGAAGCTGAAACAAAAAAAATTGTCAGCAATATTGCAAACACACAGTGATTTATTATTTTCTTAAAAAATGACTTAGCAAAAAAGTGAATCATTTATTCTTGCCTCATAAATGAACCGACTTCAATTGTTCGTACCGAACGTAAAGTAGCAGCGCCGCACGTTGCTACGCTGGTTAACGTATAAAAAGTTGACTGGCGATTTATAGGTGCGCCGGTATCATAATTTGATGCAGTGATGGGAATACAAGTATTGCCGTCGCCAAATGCACACGCGCAACTTACAGAAATGGAACAACCATTTAGCCCCGGAATATCAGTGGCGGTTGAAGCGGAAAAATTTAAAACCAAGGGTGTTCCTGAAGATGTCTTTGAAATATCCGAGCAGCGTTGATCGACATTTTGACGTTTATTCGCGTCTGAAAAAAATAACTTTTGCATGCCACGTTGAGCGCCGCTGTCAGCAGCATAGAACGCCTGAGCTGTAATAGCTTCCTGTGTTGCAGATGTACTCGACTGAATTGTATTGCGCGATAAAACCAATGCAAAAACACCCATCACAACTATTATAAAAACCGCTAGTGGTAGTAAAAAACCTTTTTGATTTCTTGCAATGGGATTAAGGAACATTACGTATCATCACCGAATGATTAAATGGAACAGATTCCGTTTTACCTGTCAACGTATAAGAAAAAGCAATATTTATTTGTACAACAATATTCCGATTTTCGCTGCCAGCAGCTAATACGAATGGAGTAGAGGCAGTGACGTTATCGGCCATCAAACTAAAGGGAGATGTTAGATCTACATTTGCACTTGAGGCATCTTGATTAGCGTAAAAGCGCAATTGATTTGCAACGACACAAAATGCTTGCGGGGAATCCAGTAAATAAAATCGTTGACTCAATGAGTTACGACGCCAACTTTTCACGGCGGATAAAATTAATAGAACATTTGTTCGTGAGCTTAACGTGGCGCGAGATACAGGATTAGTTCCATAAAGCTCAGTATCTGTCGCTGCCCCAATACTAACGAATTGAGCACTACCAAAATCGATAGTATGTGGCGCAACGGCAATAGTACTTATTGCATTTGCGCCATTTAAAGAATCCGGCACATAACCCGTATAATAACCATTGCTTAAGTAACCAAGATAATTTCCTCCCGCGGCAATAGGCATGAATTCTAAGCAAGAAGTATCTGCACCAACATTTGTAATACGCGCGCTGTAAGGTAAAGCGATGCGCAATTGGCGAGAAACTCTTTCAATGGCTTGCCTACCAGTATTTATTAATCTTGAACGTGCTTGTGTAGATTGATATGAACTAGTGGACTCCACTACAAATTTACCACCCAAAGCAGCCAAAATAGACAGCACCACGATTACGGCAATGACTTCAATTAAGGTGAAACCTCGTTCGGAATATTGTGAAGATAATGATCGCAGCATTAAAAATTCGCCTTGTATGCTGCCAACGTGACTGAAAATCCTCTCGGGGCTGTAACCGTCACAGTAATGAGCTTTAGATTATCAGCCGTGGCCACTGTTACATTTCTAGAGTAAGAATAGTTAATACCTTTTACCACAGAAGAGTAAGGAACATCGTTCACATTGTTGAAATCATCTACATCATTTTTATTAGCATCGGGAGTGTTGTTGCAAAGGGCAGCACCTAAGCTGTTACATGCTGGAATTCCTCCTGTTGGTGTATTCTCATCGTATTTTAACGCAAGAATTTCATCCAGCCTTGCCTGCGCAAGTTCTAATGCACGCACCTGAATAATCGGATCAGCATTATGCAATAAGCTGTTGGTATAGGCCGCAAAAAGCGCGCTACTTGCAATTCCTACTACGACAAGAAAAACAATAAGCTCAATAAGGCTCACGCCATCTTGAAGTTTCATTTTTTTAAAAAAAAATAAATTAGTGCGCATAACCACTTGCCTCCAAGGTAACAACAGCGCTAAGACTGCCTGAACCAGAAAGCGTAATAGTGGTTGCCGCAGTGCGCCCTAACCTATCGTAGCTAAGAATTAATGGCATAGCTGGAGACGTGATCTTAATACCAGATGGAAAACTGAGCGGATAACCTTTGCTATGCACAACGATTGCAGTTCCGTTGTCAGTGACACTCACTGAAGTCGTTGCAAGGATGACTTGAATATTACCGCGCGCCATTGCGGTTTGTTGAGCAAAAAATAAGGCCGCGATAAGATCATCGCGGCCCGCTTGAAGGTTTGCGGAGGTGACGTTACCAAGGCGAGAAAATAACGTTACAGACATTATGCTGATTAGAATAATCACAGCAATTAATTCAATAAGCGTAAAACCTTTCTCCGCAGACGTCATATAGATCACGCAAAATTATTTTAATTTCACAGATTAAGGCGTGGCAGGTGCAGTTACATAAATCAAATTGAACGCAGATTTTTTAACCACATTACCCTTGGTTAAACTTAATTCACAAGCAACCATATCGCCCAATTTGGTACCTGCTACCGAGCCTGTCGCTGCCGCTACCGTATAACCTCCAGCTGGCAAGGCACCTCCTTGTAAAACACCTGCAGAAGAAGTACAAAGGGTCATGCCTACTTGAGTTGGACCACCCGATACACCGGCAGCAGCAGCAACACCTGCGGCATAATTTAATGCCATACCGCTACTGATATTTGCCGCAACCCCATCAACGGCAGCCTGCTGCGCAGCGCCAGACATATCCACAAATTTTGGCAATGCAGTTGCAGCCAAAATACCCAAAATTACAATAACAGCGATTAACTCAATCAGTGTAAAACCAGATTGCTGACTTTTCATAGCAAGACTCCAAACGGTGTGTGTTCTATCATTTAAAAAAGTGATGGCTCTACTATCTAAAATTCATTTACAGGAGCCGCAAGATCAAGCTCATCCATGTTCAGCCGGGTTAGTTCCCGAGTGAAGTGAGTTCTTTGATATGAATATAGACCAATACTGCGAGCTTTCCAGTTAATGCAAAGCCATTTTATTTTTTCTCGACGGGTGGCGTGTTTAGCTTCATATCGCCTGAGGCAGGAAGATAGTCAAAATACAATTCTTGCGGATGATCGGTGATAAATTCAAAGCGGCATGTTTCTATATCAGGCAAGCTTAAGTGATAGGCACGTGTTCCATATAGGTCACTACCCTCATAAGAAATTGATGGCGAGTTTTGCAAAAAATTATTCCACAAACTTAAACAAGTTTTCAGTGAAACATTGGCTAAATCGAGATCGACTGCCAGCGGCCAACCTTTCTCCGAAAATAAAATATTTTTCCCATCAATATTAACTTTGGATAAATTCGCTTGCGATAAATTGGCTTGGACTGAGTTTGCTTCCGATAAGCGCGCTTGATCTTTTCGCGAAATTAACCAGCGCGCGTGATAATTGTAAACAGCTGCATTGAAATTATTAGCAGCAATTTCAAAACTAAAACGCTTGGTTTCTTCTGCTAGCTGTAAATAACGTTGAATACCGATCAATACAACCAAGCCTATAGCAGCCATCACAAAATAAAATTCAAAGCTGGTGAAGCCCAGATTTTTTTTCATTATAATAGCCCGATACCTGCATGGATTAATGTTTTTGAATCGAATACATATCCCACATAGGCAAGAAAATACCTAGCGCCAACACAGTAACAAAACCGGCCATAATTATAATCATTAAAGGTTCAATACGGTCGCCAAGTCTTTTGGTGTCGTATTCAACTTCACGTTCGTAAAATTCAGCGACTTCTGCAAGAAGCGTATCAACCTGGCCACTTTCCTCACCCACTGAAATCATTTGTAAAACTAACGGCGTAAACATTCCACTCAGCATATGGGTTTGATACAAACCTTCACCGCGTTCAATGCCTGCCCGAATACCGCGAATTTTATCGCCGAGATACGGGTTATCAATAGCGCGAGCGCATAATTCCAACGCATTGGAAATTGGCAGGCCCGCATTTAACATCAGACCAAATGAACGCGCATAGCGAGCCAATGAAGCGCGTTCAATAATATCCCCGACAATAATTAGCGTTAATTTTTTATGCCCCCACCAACGGCTGCCATTGTGCGTTTTTATATAATGCGAAAACCACGTTACTGTTCCAATAATACCAATTAGCATATAAAGCCAATAGGCGACAAAAAAATCGGAAATACCAACCAGAATTCGCGTGGGTAAAGGTAACTGCGCACCAAAATTCGCAAACATTCCTGCGAAAGCTGGAATAACTTTAATATTAATAATTGCCATCGCAATACTAATGGCAATCAATACAAACATTGGGTAACGAAGCGCAGTCTTGATGCTCTTGTTAGTATTTAAATCGCGCTCCATGTACTCACTGAGCTGTTTGAAAACCAAATCAAGGCGACCAGAGTTTTCACCCACACTAACCATGCTGGTAAATAAATTATTAAATATTTTTGGATGAAAACGCATAGCCGTAGATAGCTCAACACCCGTCTCCAAGCGCTCAATAATATCGTTAAGCGCTTGCTGAAAGGTATAATTACGTAAAGATGCGGCCAAACCACGCAAACCTTTAACAAGCGGGATACCTGACTTTGAAATGGTATACATTTGCCGGGAAAACATAATTAGCTCGACGACTTCAACTTTTCCTAAATTCGCCGCGCGTTGAAATCGTTCACTGAGAGATATTTCTATCAGCAATTCTTCCATTGAAACCGGCGTAATACCGCGGCCAAGTAATTGGTTTGCAGCTGCATCGGTATTAGTCGCATCCACTTGACCGTTAACGAGCCGACCATCAGAATTGCGACCTTTAAATTGATAAATTGCCATAGAATTTCAACGTTATAAACAATGACATGATTTTTTCGAATATTATTTTCAAATTACTGAAAATAATATTCTTATCTATTTTTAAACCAGCTCTTCAATTTGGGCGGTAATACTCATAACCTCATCCAACGTAGTAATCCCCTGCTCCGCATATTCCAAAGCTGCCTGACTCAAGGTTTTAAAATTAGGGCTTTCACTTGCCGCGTTTGCAAAGGCGTTGATATCAGATGTACGCAACGCTTCCGCCATAGGAGCATTGAGTTCCAACATTTCAAAAACACCAATGCGGCCGCGATAACCTGTGTTATTGCAATGTGGGCAACCTGCGCCTTGTTTAAACTGAAAACCACTTGCACTTTTCCCTTTGGAAATACTGGCGATTAGTTGCAACTCATTAGCATCGGGCTCATGGTTTTGAACACAGCTAGAACAAATTCGACGAACCAATCGTTGTGCAACCACAGCTTTCAACGCTGTTGCCACTAAATAACCATCTACACCAATATCTAATAATCGCAGCGCGGAACTGATAGCGTCGTTAGTATGCAAAGTTGATAAAACCAAATGGCCTGTCATTGATGCACGCAATGCAATCTCTGCAGATTCCGCATCGCGAATCTCACCGACCAATAAAATATCCGGGTCCTGACGCAAAGTTGCGCGCAACACACTACTAAAGGTTAAACCGATTTTTTCATGCAGCTGAACCTGACTAATACGCGGTAAACGATATTCAACCGGATCTTCAACGGTGATGATTTTTTTCTGCGGTTTATTAAGTTCAGAAAGCGCGCCGTAAAGCGTTGTAGTTTTACCGCTACCTGTTGGGCCAGTTACTAATACCAAACCATGGGGGCGCGTAATTATTTTACGAAATCGCGTTACCAAGTGCGGAGGCATTCCGACACTATCAAGACTGCGCACACCGTCTGTGTGATCTAGCAAGCGCATTACTACAGATTCACCGAATTGCACCGGCATAGTCGATAAACGCACATCAATATTATGATGTTTAACTTTTAAATTAAAACGACCATCTTGCGGTAAACGTTTTTCAGAAATATCCAAACTCGCCATTAATTTAATACGCACTACCAACGCGGATGCAATGCGCTTTTCATTCATCACCTGCTCAATTAATTCGCCGTCGATCCGGTTGCGAATGCGCAATACTTTTTCGTCAGGTTCGATATGAATATCTGAAGCTTTGTTGGTAAGCGCTTCTTCAAATATTTTTTGAAGTAACTTAACTACTGGCGCGTCGCTATCCGCTGAGTCTGCAATAAAACTATCGAGATCGACTGCAGATTCCTGCAATTCTTCGTCAAGTTCGCCAGCAAGCGTTGCAATTTCACTGGCGCGACTGTAAGCAATATCCAAAATATCCAGCAACTCGGACTCACGCACCACCGCCGGTTTTAGATTTTTCTGCAGGATGCGTTGCAGTTCATCCAAACAAAAAATGTCAGTTGGGTCTGCCATCCCCAACAATATGCCATCAAAATCCTCACGAAGAACCATAACGCGATAACGGCGTGCGCTCGTCTCAGGCAAGGTTTGAACTAAGTCTTTATCAAAACGAAATTGTTTCAACTGTACAAATGGAATTTGTAATTGGGTGGACAACAAATTAAGTAATTCATTTTCATCCACATAACCCAAATCAACTAATTGATTGCCGAGTTTGCGACCACTTAATTTCTGCTCTTGCAGTGCATGCGCCAGCTGCGATTCGGTAATCATATTTTTTTCGACGAGTAAGTCGCCGATACGAATACGCTTGGGTGCCGATGAATTAAACATGTTTATCTCACTCACTGCGCAAGGCAGCAATTCGTTGGTCTGTATATTGTTTTACCTGCTCCTGAATTTGCGGATATTCTCGCAAACGCTGGTAAGCCTGTAGCGCGCTTTTATGTTGCGATAAACCATCGTAAGCCAGCGCAAGCCCCAACCAGTAAGCAGGCTTTTCACCAAAACTATTTATCAAACGCTGATAGCTAATTATTGACTGCGGATAATTAGCAGTTTTGTGATATAGACTTGCCAATAGCGATCTGTAACTTTCATTGTTATCGGCAGAATTTAAATTTTTCTCAAGTAGCGCAATCGCATTTGTGTCGTCGCCATTAATGCTAAGTATCTGCGCCTTTAATTTTGATTTAACATCGATTGGCAAATATGTAGCTTGCTCAGCAATAATGTCCGCAGCCGTCGGGTTGTTTTGCTGCAAATAAATATCCGCTAGCAAAGCTACTGACAGTGCTGGCTTTTTTTCCGTAGCTATAAAATTCTTTAATAAAGCCTGTGCTTCTGTTTGTTTACCTTTGCTAATTAATTCCTGTGCGTTAAGCACAACTTGTTCGTCTTTCCAACCTGCGTTGGGCGATACGGAAACTGAAGGCGCTTCTGCTACGGTAAAAGGTTTAATTGTTTCAGATTTTGACGGCACTGATTTTCTAGATTCTGCTGCCTCTGAAATAGATGACTGAACCGTAAACTCTCTTGAAGGCTGTTCAGCTATTTCAGTAGAATTAACTTCATGGGCCAGCACATAACGAGCAGATATAAATCTCGCACGTTGATATAAGGCATCAGCCGCTTGTGAATTTCCTAAAGCAGTTTGCTCTTGCGCTTTAATGAGAAAGCGACCTGCAATTTTATCCAAACCCTCTTTCGCGTCTTCGTTGTCCGCGCTTATGCTGAGAATTTTTTGATAATAACCGTAAGCATTATCTTCAACCGGTGCAGTTAACCGGTCCATAACAATTGCACGTTCAGCTTGTTGTAGTAAGTCATTGATATGATTTTTTAACTCAATGTTTTCTGCACTTTGATTTTTTTGTGAGTTAACAACTGCAACTGGCGGGTCAATTGGAGCAGCAGACACTGAATCAACTGCAGCCGCAGCACTGGAAACATTAGTCATTTGGGCTTGTACAATAAGCTCATGGTTAGCTTTTACAGGTTCGGCCTTCTGGACTTGTGGCGAACCGACTGCAGGGTTTTGCCTGGAAGAAAATGCTGACCACGCGAATTTCAGCCCCGCTACAACAAAAAAAATAACGATAAATAAAATTAAAAGTTGAACCCTGGATGATTGTTTTTTTTGTGCAATTGACGAAGCCTGTAAAAGCGCATCATCGTAGCCTTCAGTGCCATCGGCAACGGATTGACGCCCGGATAAATCACGCAGCATATCGTTGAGTAAACTCACAAGCTTACTCCTAGCAAGTTTGGCAGAATTAGTGCCGAGGCAACCGCCGCTAGCGCAACGCCAGGCCACAACCAGAAATTCCGCTTGGCTAGAATGCGGCCTATTGAGCGGCTTTCTTTTGTATCTTGAATTGCGCGTGCCATATGGCTCCGCGTAACTTTTTCACTTTTCTCGCCATAAGCAGCGAGCATGGCTTTATGGGAAATCACATTAATTAAACGCGGAACGCCACCAGAGGCACGGTAGAGTAATCCCACAGCTGCGCGCGAAAATAAATTTGCTCCGCGATAACCCGCCGAACTTAAACGATAGCTAACGTAATTGGCCAAACTATCGCGAGGAATGCCTTGCAAATATTCTGAGAAAACAATGCGCTGTTTCAATTGACGTAAATCAGAACGATTTAGTAAGTCATCCAGTTCTGGCTGACCGATTAACACTACTTGTAATAATTTATTTTTTTCAGTTTCCAAATTAGTGAGCAATCGCAACGCTTCAATTGTTTCGCGCGGCATAGCTTGGGCTTCATCCACAATCAACACGACTTGTTTTTTCTGTTGCGCAAGATCAACCAAACGCTGGTTGATTTCTCGCAGCAATTGATAGGAAGGCATTTCGGGAGAATAAGCAATTCCAATTTCTTCAGCCAAAAACCATTTAAGTTCTTCAGGCGTTAGATAAGGATTAGGGATGTAAGCGGTGAGAAAATTACTGCCAAGACTTGCCAATAATTTTCGGCTTAATAACGTTTTTCCAGTGCCAACTTCGCCAACGATTTTTATGAAGCCTTCACTGTGGCGCAATGCTAATAATAATGTGCTAAGCACTTCGCGGTGACTCTGACTATTGAAGAAAAACTGCGTGTCAGGTGTCAGCGAAAACGGATGCTCCACTAATCCAAAGTGCTGGCGATACATAGAAACCTCGGATAACAATTACCCTTCAAGTAAGACGAAAATTTATGGTTTGTTATTATCTTCGCCAAGATTTTGAATACGTTTTTCACTTTGTTCCAATTCGTTTTGCCAAGTGTTGCTATCGACAACAATGGGGCGTAACAAAATAACTAATTCAGTTTTGGTTCTTGCTTTGCTCTTTGTACGAAACAAACTATTTACCAGCGGAATATCACCAAGCACAGGTCGTTTGCCATCACTATTACGTTTGTTTTCTTGCATCAAACCACCCAATACAATGACTTGACCATTTTGCGCTTTGACAATGCTGTCTGATTCACGAATTCCGCGTAACGCTAACGGCAACGAAAAATCCTGACTGCCAACAGTAAAGTTTTTTTGTTGATCAGTAACTTCACTAACTACTGGGTGTATGTGTAAAACCACCTCGCCTTCTTCAGAAATTTGCGGTGTAACATCTAAGGATATGCCGCTGAAAAATGGTGACAACTCAATGTTAGGCGTACTCGAAACAGAAGTGGCATTTGAGGTGGTATTATTGGAAATACCTGTTACAAAATATTCATCCGACCCAACACGAATAATAGCTTTTTGGTTATTTACGGTAGACACACGTGGGCTTGACAAAACTTGTACCGATCCTTGAGTCTCAAGCAAGGACAACACTTTAGTTATGTCTTGAATTGCGAGCACCGACGTAAACGCTTTACTTGCATCGACTACGTTTGGATCTGGAATATTATTAAACGATCCATACGTTGTATTTTTTGAATATGCTTGCTGCAAGCTACCACTTATAGCGTTCCAATTCACACCCGCTTCAAAACCGTCGTTTAAACTGACTTCCAAGATTTTCGCTTCAAGAATTACTTGACGCTTCACGCTCAACTCAGAGCGCTCTAAAAATTCACGCACAGCACTCAACTCACTCGGCAATGCTTTTACAACAATCATTCCTGCTTGTGGCGATATAGTGACAGTACGACTTTCACTTTCTCCACCAATAATTGATACAACGGTGCTATGCAAGCTTGACCAAAAATCGGTGTGATTCAATGTTTGTACGCGTGAGCCAGGGGTAATGCCCTGCCCTTGACCGCTACTGCCACCGTTTCCTGACTTATTATTATTTTGCGCGGACTCCAACATACCTAATAAATTCGCAGTATCGCCACCACTATTTGAAGAACCGCCAGATGAACCACCATTATTGTTACTATTCTGACTATTAGATTGAGCACGGCCAATCAATACCGCCGTATCTGAAACACCTACGCGTTGCACATCCAAATAATTAATATGGAAAACTTCGGTGCGCAACGCGTTTGCATAAATAGTGTAAATGCCACGATCTTGCTTATATTCATAACCATAAATATCACGCGTTACACGCAACACATCTTCAACAGTGACATTTTTCAAATCGAGAGAAATATTTCCACTCACTTCAGGGTGTACAACTACGTTAATACCAGTGCCGTTCACCAAACCTAGAAAGAACTCTTTTGCAGGAACGGAACGTACAGACACATCAAAACGTTCAGTGAATTTTTTACCGCTGGCAGTTTTAATAGTGTTGTTATCTAAAAGTGCTTTAGTCACTTCGTCAGGCACTGGCGTTGCTTTTTTATTGCGCTCGGCCTGTTCTGCAACAATTGCGCTCATTTCATTTTCAACAGGATTTTTCTTATTGCCATTATTTGAGCAACTATTAATAAACACCGATGCCACTACAAAGAGCGACAAATACAGCCGGTGAAAAAAAACTCTGTTATTTTTTAATGGCATAGCCATAACTCCATAAAGCAATTATTTGCGAATAGCCGTGTTGTTTAATGCCACGCGCCAGACTTTACCGTTTTGCTGTAGCGTAACCGCGTCAGCATCAATTCTTTTTACAAGTGCTCCAATATTTTTTACGGTTTGGTTCTCCTTCACTACCTCACCATTGATAATGGCAACCTTGCGCTCACTTGAAATTAATATACTTGTCACTGTAATAGGATTTGTTGCAGTTCCAGTGCCAGCACTTGTCGAGCCTGAAAAACCGAGCGGCGCAGTTGGATCAGCAACAGGGTCAGCTGCCTGAATATTGGCCGCGCAAAACAATAAACCTGATGCCAATAGCCATAACATTCTAAACACCAAAAAGCCCCTCTTCTGAACTCAATGTGTACACCTTTAAAAGCACTTCTCCATTGGGATAATGATCAACTTTGTAATCAAGACTTTGCCAATAGAAACGCCACGGCAAATTTTCAAGCGCATTTAATAATTGCACTACCTGACTAAAACTTCCTGATACACGAAGCTCAACCACATGTTGATAAACACCGGCTTTATTTTCTTCGCTTGGCTGGCTGTTGTTTTCACCCACTGCAACAAAATGCAATTCTTGTGCAGGTAATGTATTTACCTCCAACAATGTAAGTTGTTGGGTTTTTTGCAACACTTCTTGCAATGCTTGCGGCAGTTGATCGGCTTTTATTAAATTCTGTGAAACGTTTTGAAGCTGTGTATCCAGGGCGCTAATATCGCTTTGCAGTTGCGATATTTGTTCTTTTTTCTGTTTATCAGGATCATTCAATAAATTTTGCGTAGACGCCGTAATTTGCGTTTGCATGGTCGTGCGTTGCACAACCAATGCATCCAATTGCGATTTAGTATCTGCAGTGTTTTTATCAATTGATGATTGAATTAAAAAATTCCAAAGCATAAAAATGATAGCGATTGCTGTTAAAAAAATGAGCGCGCGCTCACGTATGATACGAGCGTCAATTTTTTCCTGCAGTTTTTTAAGGGACTCAAGCATTAGTGTGTGCCCCCGTTATTTTTTTCGTCTTTAGGTTTTGCCAAACTAAATTTCAAAGAACCCGATTTTTCAGGATCGCGTGCAACATTGAGCACACCAAAGCCGACATCGCTAAAACTGGCATCTTTACGCAATCTTTGCATATACAACGGAATTTGATCTGCACTGCGAGTTAATCCGCTCAGCTCCGCATATTTCCCACCGCGCTGTAATGAAAAAGATTCTACCGAAATAGTATTTAGGGAAGCGGCTCCAAGCGCATTTAATTGTGCGGAGAAGCCTTTATCATTACCAAGGTCTTGATGAGAGATCATGTTGAGAATTTGCTGATGACGCTGCACATTTTTTTGCAGTTGAATAATTTTTGCATCCAACTCGGCGCTAGCTTGCGCTGGCTTTTGAATATTTAAAGCTTGTAATTGAGTTTGTAGCGTTGCCTGCGTTTTTTGCTCCGCTTCAAGTTGTTGTTGCAACAAATTGTGCTGATGACTGGAATAAAATGAGTAAGCTATCAGTAATACCAGCAATGCCAGACCTGCCCACGCCATATGTATAGCGCGCAGAGGTTCGCGATTTGGGCGAAACTCGGGAAGATATAAATTGATCTGTTGCATCAAGCGGCCCCCACAGCGTCTTCACGCAAAGCCGCGCCTAATGCCAACAAACATAAAGAAAGACTATGCTCTTGAACGTCTGCACCTAATTGCAAACCAGATTCAATATTAAACAATTCAATTTTAACAGCCATGCTGTTGCGAATTTCTGGCGTAAGCTTATCGCCAGTAACATTTTCGCCGCAAATATAAATATGGCTTGGCGGTGTCTGGCGCATTTGCCGCTCGAAATAATCTAATGAACGTTGTAGCTCCAACACCAAAGCATCTGCTGGCAAGTCATCTAACAAACCGGCGTTGTATGCCAGAGAAAATTGTCGCGACAAATAAACATTTCCATCGCGAATAATTTGTAAGCTTCCGCCACCTTGCGCAAGTTTTACGAGAGCAATACCGCGCTTGGTGTCGTAACATGATTGCGCCAAATTGCGTAAGGCGAGCTCAGGAATATCAATTGATTGCAAATCCAACTGCGCAGCTTTTGCCTGACTTACAAGTTGAATTACATTATTGCGCTGGGCAACAACGGCGTAAGCCATGCGATTGGCACCGCGCGCGCTATCTTCAGGAAGCAAAAATGCATCCAGCACTGCATCAGCAATAGGAAATTGGATTAAATCTTTGACTCGCCAACGTAAAGCTTCACCCAGTTCTTCCGGCGGAACTTTCGGCGCTTCACCTAAAAGCATTTGATAGGTACCATTGCTCATCACAATGTTACACGGCACTTTTTGTAAACCAAGTTTAGCTAGACGATTGCGTAAGCTATCGGCTGCCTGCGAGAGATCATCGGAAGGAATAAATTCAGAGTGATTAAGAAAAGGTTGTTGCGTGGCGGTTCGTTTTATATGCGCGAAAGCAACGCCGTCGGTACTGAACTCTACACCGATGACTTCGTTTCTTTTTGATTTCGCACCGAACCAGTTCAAACCAGCGCCTCTTCAACGGAATTTATATTTTGATTGGAGTTTTTGAGCGAAATCTGTTTGCAGAAACTCTCTAAAAATTGCCAGTCACCTAATAACTCTTCTTTATAATTAGCTATATAAACATAACCTTTAACATGACCTTAGACCATAAAAGGTAAAAACGCCAAATGTTTCATATTGTTTTGTTTGAACCAGAAATACCGCCAAATACCGGAAATATCATCCGCTTGGCAGCAAATACCGGCTGCCAGCTTCACCTTATTGAACCTCTCGGTTTTAAGTTAGATGAGAAGAGTGTTAACCGCGCGGGACTGGATTACGCCGAAGCTCAAGATCTCAAGCTATATAAAGGATGGGAGGATTTTTTAGATCGGCAACAACCGCAGCGAATTTTTGCTTTGAGCACCAAAGGCACGCGCTGCCATAGTGACGTTAGTTTTCACCCCAACGACTATTTATTATTTGGCCCTGAAACTCGCGGCCTGCCAGCAGACATTCGCGGCAGTTTACCGGCTGATCAAGTCTTACGAATTCCCATGGTGCCAGGCAGCCGCAGCATGAATTTATCCAACTCGGTTTCAGTGATGGTCTTTGAAGCTTGGCGACAATTGGGTTATACAGGCGCGTTAGATGTCAGTATCAAGTGAAAGGCTTCTTTGATCGGCCTTATAGATGAGAAAGTACGGGAGCGGTGACTTCATGGTGGCTGACTAGTATCATGCGCGCCATTCCTGTTAGTGAGCTTTTTATTATGGCAAGCATTCAAATTCTAGTCGGCAGTGTTTACGGCGCCGCTGAGCAAGTCGCGGAGATAGCCGCTGAAAAGCTGCGCGAACTCGGCCATCAAGTAACTCTAAATACTTATGCCCGCGCAGAGGATCTCGTGCGCGATGTCGACGAGATTTTGCTGCTGTGCCACTCGAATACCGGCGCGGGTGAATTGCCCGACAATATCGAACCTATATACCTGCATATCACTCGCGACTATCCGCGCATCGCCGGGAAACGCTACGGTGTTATCAATCTCGCCGATAGCAGTTACAACACCTTTAATGAAGCAGGCCGTATGCTGGATACAGCTTTTGCCGATCTCGGCGCCGTACGTATTGGCGAACCGCTAATAATAGATGCCTGCAGCGGAGACAACCCCGCTACCTTGACTACCGACTGGGTAAACGATTGGGCAAAATTACTATGAATGCGCCCATTGGTTTGTTTTACGGCAGCTCTACCTGCTACACAGAAATGGCGGGCGAAAAAATTCGCTCGCAATTGGGTGAAGACCTTGTCGATGTTTTCAACATCAATGAAACGCCGATTATTACTGCCGAGTTTTACAACTTCATCATCCTCGGTATTCCTACCTGGGATTACGGTGAGTTGCAGGAAGACTGGGAGGAAATTTGGGAGGACATTGCCGACGTCGACTTCAGCGGCAAAAAAGTCGCCATTTACGGCCTTGGCGACCAAATCGGTTACCCCGAATGGTTTCAAGATGCTATGGGCTATTTGCACAGCAAAGTCATCGCGCGCGGTGCAATTCCTTGCGGCTACTGGCCAATTACCGGTTACACCTACGAAGCCTCCAAAGCTCTGACACTCGACGAAACACATTTTGTCGGCCTCGCGCTGGATGAAGAAAATGAATTCGACAAAAGCGCCGAACGCATAGCAACCTGGTGCGAGCAGATTCGTGACGAGTTTGGGTTGTGACCGACAATATTCACAACGCGACATTGGAATGGGATGAAGAAGGCCAACCTATTTCCGCCGTATTTGGCGATGTGTATTTTTCCAAAGCGAATGGACTTGAAGAAACACGCCATGTTTTTTTGCATCACAATCAGTTACCGGAACGTTTTACTGCGTTAAAAGACACCCAACATTTTACAGTTGGCGAGACTGGTTTTGGCTCTGGTTTGAATTTTTTGGCGGCGTGGAATTTATGGCTGACAACTGCGCCAAAGTCGGCGCAATTGCATTTTGTGTCTGTCGAGAAATATCCGCTTAACAAAACAGATTTAACGCGTGCAATGTCACTCTGGCCAGAATTAGAAAATCTATCCAATCAATTAATTGACAGATACCCAACTTTTGTCGGCAATGGTTTTCATCGTTTAAAATTTTTAGATGGCCGCATCATTCTCACTTTAATTATTGATGATGCGGCAGAAGGCTTCACTAAATTACTCGCAAGTACTCATCCGCTTTTTAAAAATGCCAGTACAAAATTTGATGCCTGGTTTCTGGACGGCTTTGCGCCGTCTAAAAATCCACAAATGTGGAGCGACGATTTATTTTCGTGCATTAAAGCATTAAGTAAACCCGATACCACAGCAGCAACTTTCAGCGCAGCAGCCATCGTAAAAAATGGCTTGAAAGCTGCAGGATTTTCCGTGCAGAAAGTCGCTGGCTTTGGCCGCAAGCGTGAAATGGTTAAAGCACTATTCACTGCTGAGCCCGAAGCCTTAAACCCAGACGATTTTAGCTATCGCGGAAGTTTTTCACCCTATCCCGTTCCCTGGACAATCGCAAAAAATCAAACTGTATTTACCAATAAACACGCATTAATTATTGGTGGTGGTTTGGCAGGCTGCCATTCGGCGCGCGCTTTAGCGGAACGCGGCTGGCAGGTTAAAATTATTGAGCGACACAGTGAACTTGCACAAGAAGGTTCTGGGAATCCACAAGGCGTACTCTATGCAAAATTATCGCCTATGGAAGAAGCACAGGCCGCATTTAATTTAACGAGCTTGCAATATGCGTTAAATTTTTATCGCCCACTGTGGGAGAAGATTGGTGATAATTGCGGCGTATTGCAGCTCGCCTATAAAAAATCTGAAGCCGAGTTACACGAACAATTAAAAAATAGATTTTCAAACGCAGATCAACTTGTAAAATTTTTAAATGCAACTCAAGCAAGTGATTTGGCAGGTATAAATATTTCGCAGACCGGTTTATTTTTTCCTCAAGCTGGCTGGATTGATCCCCGCAAACTTTGCGCGC
The DNA here is from genome assembly GCA_004172865.1 of Gammaproteobacteria bacterium. Taxonomy (GTDB): domain Bacteria; phylum Pseudomonadota; class Gammaproteobacteria; order Pseudomonadales; family Cellvibrionaceae; genus Cellvibrio. Next base: position 85,398 of record SEBV01000015.1, read on the forward strand.
ATTTGGTTGACCATCCCAATATTCAGATTAACTATGATTTTCAGGTTAGGGAAATTCATTGTATCGAAAATAATTGGCAGGTTTTTTCTGAAGCTGGTGCAATTGAAAACTCGTCTGTTGTTATAATCGCTACCGCCAAAGACACGATGCATTTTGAGCAGGCAAATCATCTTCCAATTAAATCTATTCGCGGTCAGGTAACGTATTTCCCGCAAACGGAAAATACGCCTGTTTTAAAAACAGTTGTTTGCGCCGAAGGTTATATAGGCCCGGCACAGGATGGAATTTATTGCACAGGAGCAACCTTTAACTTGAAAGATTCCGAAGCTGCATTGCGTTCTAATGATCATCAAACCAATCTCGATAATCTGCGAGAAAACTTGCCGGAATTTGATGTAATGCGAAGCGATAACTTACAAGGTCGCGTTGCCTTTCGTTGTTCTTTGCCTGATTACCTTCCATGCGTCGGCGGCTTACCGATTGTTGATAAACTAGTCGAAGACTTCGCGCCACTTCGCAAAAATGCACGCGCCGGCATTACTACTGCTGGCAGCTATTGGCCGGGGCTGTATATCAACATCGGTCACGGCGCGCGCGGCCTCGCTTACACGCCACTTTGCGCTGAATTATTAGCCAGCCAGATTAATGATGAGCCAATTCCTTTAGAGCGCGAACTCGCCAACGCACTTAATCCTGCGCGCTTCGTGATACGGGATTTAACCCGCAATAAACGTTAATTTCCCGGCGACTACTCAAACCCAAAACCCCGTCTATACTCTTTTCATCCTTGGAAAAGAAAAGAGCTAAAACATGCTGACCAACGCCCGCAATTACAATCTTGATTCTTACGATGAAATAGATTTCATCCATAACTATTACGAACGCCTCGTGCTGCAGGAAATTTTTGCGCAAAGCACACGCGTACAAGAAGGCGACCGCGATTTTCTCGCCGATGTAGCCTGCGTAGCGCTCAATCGTATGCCGCCCCGCTACATTCGCCATGATGTGGACATGACTTTTTTTATGTCGCCGCAGGATATTCAGGAAATCAGCAACAAAGTTATCCATGCAGTGACTGATGCAATTAATTATGTAGAAAGCCGTGAGCGTGGTGAAGATGTGAAATTACCTGCGGTGGATGTATCGCTAATCGCTAATCGGGCGAGTAAAACTACAAAAACCGTCGCTAAAACAGACGAAGAGCCAGCGCCCAAGAAAACATCAAAAACCAAGTCCGCCAAAAAATAAGTCAATAATAAAAATTTATTCAATAAAAAAGGCCGCCACTGTTAACAATGGCGGCCTTTTTCTTAGGCGATTACTCCGCTTCAGGCAGGGTTTCACTCAGAACTTGCGAGCCGCTGCCGCAGGCAATAATCGTACGCATCACGGCTTCTACAGAAATATGGGGCAAAAGCTCAACGCTTTCACTGCCAAGGTGATAAACCATGCCCGAGGTTAAAAACGGAGCAGTGGGAACATATACGGTCAAATCCCCATTTGCATGTCTGGCGGTAACAATTCCGGTGACGGATGTCGGCACGTTGCGGCCCATAATATAAGCGCGACACGCCTCTCCTTTTAACAGCGACGTATTTCCCTCTCCGCCCAGCAATTGCGAAACCAATTTATTAATTGTTTGATAGCCGGGCAATATCTTGCCCAGAAAATCATCAATCAAGTCATGCAACCAGCGGCCAATATTTGTTTTCACCAACAAGCCAATTAAAAAGCAGCCGAGCAAAAGTATGGCAACGCCGGTAAAATCAGCCATGTAATTAGTGACTGGTGACCAGGTAGCAACCCACTCATTAAATGGCTGGATAAGTCGACTGATGACACCAAAAATCCATTCGGCAAATAACACCAGAATGGCTCCTGGCAGAACCACCATAAATCCACCCAACAAAGTGATGCTGACAAATGACCGCAAACGCTTCATGATACTTGCCCTGACGATGTTATAAAAAGTTAAAGGTCTTTAACGAAACTTGAATTCAACGTGATTACAAATAATCTCAATTTTTTGAACACTAAAATCATTATGAAATATATTCTTGGCCTATTTTGCCTCAGCCTAGCCGCGATTGCTAATTTCTCTTCTGCACAAGCAGATTCACTCGCAAATGCGACCGCCATTCACTACCAAATTATTGCGGAACGTTCACATAAACCCAGCTTATTTACGCAGGGCTTCCTAGTAAAAGATGGCAACTTTTATGAAAGTAGCGGGCTGTACAACAAATCCGAGATCGTGTCCTACCCTATTGCAGAACCTCAAAGCACCTGGGCAAAAATGAGTGCGTCCTTCTTACAAAAACAACATCTCCCGGATCGTTTTTTTGCCGAAGGCTTAACGCTATTCAATAATAAGCTTTATTTATTGACCTGGCAGGAAGGTGTGGTATTTGTTTACGATGCCACAAACTTTTCGCTGATTAAAAGTTTAAATTACAAAGGCGAAGGCTGGGGACTAACAAGTGACAGCAAACAACTTATTCGCAGTGATGGTAGCGCGCAATTATTTTTTCACAACCCCGATACTTTTGCGGTTGAAAAAACCATCAATGTAAAATACAAACAAGAAGCAATTATCAATCTAAACGAATTGGAATATGTGGATGGTTTTATCTGGGCAAATATTTGGCATGACAACCGAATTGTAAAAATTAACCCAGCCACGGGTGATGTTGTTGGTGTATTGGATTTCTCAGAGACCGCTAAAAACCTAAAAATAAAAGACCCGGAAAGCGTATTAAACGGTATCGCTTACGATGCAGATAAAAAAGCCTTTTGGATTACGGGAAAGCAATGGCCGAAGATGTTTTTGGTAACTATTGAGCACTAAGCTTTTTAATTACGTCTCCAACCAAACATCCCTAACCCATTGCCAAATTGAAGTCCAACTTTCATCGGTGAGTTCGCCATTTTTCCACAATAAAATTTCGCCTTCAGGATCGGCGCAGTAATATGCGCCTTTGTCTTCGCAGATTGGCAACAAATAATGTGGAACGCCGAGCGACCAGGCGACAGCCGTCACTTCGGGCAAATAGGTGTGTGAATTGGTATCGGCAGCGGTAACTGGCTCAAGTGTGCCGTAAATAACATCGCTGGCTTCAAGCAAGTAAGTGCGAACATCGCGCGGTATGGGCAGAAATAATTCTTCCTCGATCAACACTAATTGATCTTCATCCGGCAAGTCCAAAGGCACAGGAACCGAAATATTATGATCGCGCAATAAGTCTAAAATCTCTTCCATTCTTTACTCTTTATCTTTCAATAGTTTTTTGGCGTTCTTCTTCGTGCTTATCGCAAGAAAGTTCTAGTCGTAAGCAAGCCCTAAGTGATTTACACAATCCTGACGTTGTAGTTTGTGGACTATCGCATTGATTCTGATTTTTGGTTTGCAATGAGTTATAAATTTACTTATTGGCACAAGAACATAAACTTAAGATTATCACAAGAAATAATAACCTAATTTCATACCAACCTCCCATTCACATATTAATTGGCAAACAACGACATCTGCGTATCGACCAGCTCGGTCATTGTTTGTTCCATAAAATGTAAAATGCCATCCGCAACTGGCATAAGTTGTTTATCCACATAATGCTGATAATCCAGCGGACTTTGTTGCGCTTCAACAGGCTCTGCACCACTAGTGGTGATTACGTAAGAAATCCAGTCTCCGCGCCTTAGTGATTTGCCGGTCAGCTGTACATATTTACGTGCGGCCTGAACTTGTGGTGGAATATTTTTTTCGTATTCGTGTAAATGACGGCGTAGACGCTTTTGATAAATTAAATCTTGATTGCGCTTGCCCGCCAATACATCGGCCACGGTGGAGCGCAAAAAATCTAAATAATCTTCTCCAGCGAAAACCTTTGCATACAAAGTTTCCTGAAAGTTTCTCGCCAAGCGAGTCCAATCAGTGCGCACATTTTCCAGTCCTTTAAATACCAGCTCACGAGCGCCATTATGCTCAATAACACCAGCATAACGTTTTTTGGTACCTACTTCGCTACCGCGAATAGTTGGCATTAAAAATTTTAGATAATGAGTCTCAAATTGAATTTCAAGCTGACTTTTTATGGCATGCTCTGTTTGTAGGGTTTGCTGCCACCACACATTTAATTCACGCGCTAAACGTTCACCAATTTTTTGGCATTGGGACTGATTTTTAGGTATACGATCAACACCATTATTCTCAACCCATACAAACAAGGAATCTGTGTCGCCATAAATAACCGTATAACCTTGTTCCTCAATCCACGCACGACTGCGCTGAATAATTTCATGGCCGCGCAACGTAATTGAACTGCATACACGCGGATCAAAGAAACGACAACCTGTTGAACCCAAAACGCCATAAAATGAATTCATAATAATTTTTATGGCGTGTGAAAGCGGCGCATTTTTTTCTTGTTTGGCAATGTCGCGAGCTTGCCATAGATACTCAATCATTTGCGGAAGGATATGACCTTCCCGTGCAAATTTTGCTTCGTTAAACCCTGCAACAACTTCGCTTGGCGATAATTGTTGATGTTTGGCAATCCATGATGCACAAGGATCGATTAAAAAGGTTCGAATAATACTGGGGTATAGACTTTTAAAATCGAGCACTAAAATATTATCGAAAATACCGGGCTGTGAATCCATCACATAACCACCGGGGCTTACAACATCAGACTCCAATTCACCTAAATTCGGAGCAATATATCCCTTACGATGCAAACGCGGCAAATACGAATATTCAAAGGCTGCAACTGAGCCACCAATTCTATCCAATAACAATCCAGTTAACTGACTGCGTTCAACCGCAAAATGTAATAATTTTTTATTGGCAAAAATATCCCACACTAATTCGCAATCACGTAAATTATATTCAGCTAACGCAATTTTATCTTCATTGAATAAACGCGTGATGTCATTACCACGATCTTTACCATGTAGTAATTTTCCTTTGTCTAGCAATTGTTCGGCAACAAATTGCAATGCATAGCTTTCAAAACGATAATTTGCCGCTTTTAATAATTCAATACCGTCGAGTGCAACACGACCAGGAATTACCACGAAACGTCTGCCACCCTCTTCGTCTTCCTGTCGCCAATGAACTGATTGAGCGCCACGCCCAAGCGCTAATGTCAGCCCTTCCTGCTGACACAAAGTTTCTAAGACCCATAAATCGAATTGCACGACGCTCCAGCCTATAAGAATATCGGGATCATATTCATTCAGCCAAATAAAAAAATCCTGCAAACATTCTTTTTGCGTTTTACAGAATACAATATCCAAATCAGGATAAAGTATTTCTTCCGTATACTTTTCAGATGCTTTTCGTCCTACCGCATCACCCACCATAAATACTTTGGCAGCTTGATCACCCCAAACGGCAATGGAAAATAATTGTTTGGCATCCATTGTCGTTTCTATATCAACAGAAACCATTGTCAATGGACGGCGAATTTCAGAGGGCGTTAAACGTGGATTTAAAATAGGTTTGGAATTGTCAGGCGTATCAATATCTATGACGGCGCCAGCGGTAACGAAACGCTCCATCAAATAACGCTCATGGGGGCGAATATCCGCTTCCCAAAACTCTATAGATGCTTGCGATAAAATATCTTGTGCGTCGCGTGCGCCACGCTGACTTTTGAAGTACAGCGCATTAACAGGTAGGTTGCGGTAGGTTTTCAATTCGACTTCGGCCATGCGCCATTTGCGAATGCCGGATAATTTCTTTGTTATTTTATCGCCATGACTGCGCAATACAAAAAAAACAATTTCCTGAGCGTTAACTTGCGTCCAACATGCGCCTTTGTCGGTAGCCCACCAAAAATCCAACACTATGCCGTCGCGCGTATCGCGCCATTGGCGAGTCAATAAAAAGGCATTCAACATAGGCTAGTTAACTAAATAAAAAACTAAGGATTAAGGTGCGAGCAATTGTCGGCGACAATCAGCAATTGCAGCTTGTGCGCGTGCAAGATAGGAAGCCATTTCCAATGAATGATTCGCAACAAAACCAAATCCATCGCCATTCATAATCATCGGGCTGTAAACAGTTTGTTGCGTAGGTTTTAATTCACGAATAATTTGATCGAAACTGGCCTGAGCATTTTTAGTTTGTAAAACGTCAGAAAAATCTACTTCAATACCCTGCAAAATCGCAATTAATGCCCACGAAGAGCCGCGTGCTTCGTAGAACACGTCATCCAACTGCAGCCAAGGTGTTTTGGTGTACAAACCATTGGCTGCTTTTTTTGAGTCGTCTTGTTTAACAGGCATTGCAGCAGAATCTGTATTGATATTCGGGCCAACACTTGCAGTTAAACGTTGCGACATATTTTTTAAGCGCTGCTCGACGCCTACTAAATAATCATTGAGATGAGGCGAATCCGCGTAAAATTGCGCCTCGGAATTATTCGCTTGCAGCAAACGTAGATTATATTTTTGTAGATGCTCTATTCCTGATAAATATTGCGATTCAGTCGCTGGGAAACTCCAGGAATTATTCGCAAAATTAAAACGTATTTCAGCGCGCTGTAAATCTACATCCAGTTGATGATTAAGATTGGATTGACTGAGAGATGTGCGCAACATTTGCGTGGTATCGCGGATTTGCAACAACACACCTAGTTCCCAATGCGGCATGTCATCCAGCCAAAGCCCGGGCGGGAAAATATCATTGGCGATATAACCACCGGATTTCTCCAGCAAAATCTCACTTAAAGAAATAAGTGTTGAACTTGTAGCCACACCTTTCGGCAAATGGGCGGGCGGAGTTATTTTCAAATCCACTAGTTGACGTTGGATTGATTCTCTGAAGCTCGGCGCACTCGGTACAGAACTCCAATAAATGCCTACGCAGATCGCGCAGAAAAGATAGGCAATAATTCCATAAAGTACCCAGCGAAATATCGGAGGAGCACGAACTACGTCGCTTTGAGTTTCCTCATATTCGTCGCGCACACGATTGATACTGCGAACCCATAACTGCTTTAATAAGTTCATACTAGAACCTGTTAACGACTATGCACTTCGTCGTAAGCGCTTTTAGCCACAAGAATGATCTGGAGTTTTTTCCCAGTGCTTAAGCTTACTGTTAATTGTAGCTCGTCGCCGGTACTTAACTTGGTTTTAAGCTCATTGATTTGTAAGTATTGGCCGCTGGATTTTAAAGCAACCGACTGATGCGCGGGAACAATCAATGTCCCTGCTGGCATCAACCGGGTTTGTTTGGCCACATTTGTACTAACGCCGGTAATAGTAAAATCATTGTTGGAGTTATTGCTGATGGTGAAAAAACCCATGGTGGTTTTGCTCGCGCCCACAGGAATATAAAAAAATGCGTTGGTAACATTTATTTCTGAGCTTGCTCCAATTACCGGCCTCTTGTCGGTCTTTGTAGCATCTGCAGCAATTACATTTTCTATAACTGACAAGCAGCAAATCAGAGCAACACATTTTAACAAATATTTCACACCAACCTCGCTAAGCTGAATAAAATATCCAACAGATTAATCCAAAGATTTAACTAGTTTTACACGTGCAGGTGAACCTATTTTAATATCACCGCGCACCAAATAGCCGGGGACAGCATTGCGTAATTGCTGGTAAATAAATCGACCTTCTGGATCGCTACGCGCAATGATCAACACGAACTGATCAGTATCTTTTGCTTTTTGTGCTACGCCTTTTAATTGCGTGACAATTTGCGGATCTTTGGCTTGAACCATTTTTGCATCCAGCACGACCTCGCCTTCGCCCGCCTGATAAGGTTTTGCGGGTGCTGGTGGCGGCATGGTGGAAATTTGCTTGCGCAGAGTTTCAGCAGCATCCTGCACTACCGCGTTATTATCAATTCCGCGCGCATAGCGAATCAGACTTTGCGCTTCACTTAAATTGCCGCGCTTGGCTGCAGTTCGCGCCTGTTCTACATAACGCAACGCGATGGTTTGCAAACCTAATTTCGCGCGCTCATTTTGCGGATCCAACAACAACACCGAGCGATAACGATCATGAGCGTTATCGGATATAGGATTGAGCAATTTATTTTGCGATAGCGCGTAATCCGCTTCAGACAAAAGTGCATTCGTAGCTTTTTGTTGTGCCGTTAATTCAACCGGCGCTACAACTTCTTGCACCACTGGCGCGGCCTGCTCCTGTTGCGTGGGCGTGGATTGGCAAGCGAATAAAAAACTCGCCACACTCATTGCTCCCAACAGACGCAAAGGCGTTTGTAATTTCACGCGAGAATCCTGCAGCGTAACCGTTTGAATTGATACTGATTTGGAATTTAATACTTTCGACGTTGATACTTTCGATTTCAATAAAAAGTTAAGCATGAATACTTTCTCTACAAATAATCACTAGGAAAAAAGCAAAATCAATAGTGGCCGAAGTTATAGCTTACAAGCTATGACGCAAGGCTCTGGGCCGCGTGCGGGCAATCTCATTCTAACAAGATGACTAGCCGCAGGGCTCTCGACTCGACTACACTTGCCGCACTTAATTTAGCCACTTTGCTTTCAGGCGCTCATTATGCCAAGTTCTGACTCATTCCCCAGCTTTAATTTTTATCACCTGCGTAATTTGCTGTTGGCGCTGCTGTGCCTGCAAATATCTTTGGCGACAGCTGCTGACTTTACCGCAGCACCTAATGCCAATGCCTCGCCAGCAAAGGTTACTAGTTATTCCAATCAAGATGATTATTTGCAGGTCACCGAAGCCTACAAGCTCAACGCCGAAATCAGCGATGCTGGCGATACCAAAAAGCTGCGCCTGACGTGGGTTATAGCGCCCGCCTACTATTTATATCAGGAACGTTTCAAATTCCGTGCTACGCCTGAACTTACGTTGACGCCAACTTACAGCGAAGGCAAACAAAAGTTCGACGAATTTGCCGGTAAGAATATGACACTGCACCACAATCAGGTGACAGTAGATTTTTCGATTCCTGCATCGACAAAACCTTTTGACCTACGCATCACGTCGCAAGGGTGCGCAGAAGCTGGATTGTGTTATCCGCCCTATACCGAATCCCTGCATATCGACACTATCAATAACACGACAGCACCAGTAGATACTCAAGCAGCAACTCCTGCTAAAGAAGCTGCATCGGTAGACGCCAGCACTCCGCCACCCGAAGAATTTTGGCTTTGGCAGGCAATTTTGTTTGCAGCGCTGGGTGGAATGATTCTGAACCTCATGCCCTGTGTTTTTCCAGTGTTATCAATAAAGGTCTTGAGCCTGATTCAAGCTGACAGCACGCGTTTACGTCTACACGGCTGGGCTTATACATTGGGCATCATCGCCAGCTTTGTTGGCTTTGCTAGCATTCTATTGATTGCTAAAAGCGGTGGCGAAGCGATTGGCTGGGGCTTTCAATTGCAATCGCCGGGATTAATTACCGCCCTTGCCTATTTATTCTTCGTAATGGGCTTGAGCATGTCAGGCTTGATTCAATTTGGCACAAGTTGGATGGGCGCAGGACAATCCCTTACCCAAAAATCAGGGCTAACCGGCTCTTTTTTTACCGGCGTGCTTGCCGCTGTTGTCGCCAGCCCGTGCACTGCTCCTTTTATGGGTGCGGCGCTTGGCTTCGCGCTAACTCAGCCGGCTAACGTTTGTTTAAGTGTATTTATCGCGCTCGGTTTTGGCATGGCGTTGCCCTTGTTACTACTGTGTTATTTGCCAAATCTGGCCCAGCGCCTGCCTAAACCCGGCGTGTGGATGGAAACACTCAAAGAGTTCCTCGCCTTCCCGCTTTACCTAAGTGCTATCTGGCTGCTATGGGTTTTAACCAATCAAGTAAGCAGCAACCTCATGGCGGGAGTGTGCATAGGTGCAGTGTTGATCGCATTTGCATGCTGGCTTAATAATCGCCCCGCAATCGGGTTGACGAATAAAATCCACAAAATCATTGCATTGGCTGCGTTGGCAATTGCTATTTTGCTGCCTTATCAGCTGCTACAAAAGAAGCCGGAAAATGCTCGTTGGCAAGCCTATTCACCCGATCTTTTGCAAGAATTACGCGCGCAGGGCAAACCGGTATTTATCGATTTAACAGCGGATTGGTGCCTCACCTGCCTTGCCAACGAACGCGTTACTTTGTCAAAAACAGAAGTTGAAGCGGTGTTCGATGAATATAAAGTGGTTGGCTTAAAGGGCGATATGACAAATCCCGACCCAAAAATAAGCGCATTATTGGCCGAATACGGTCGCAGTGGCGTTCCGCTGTACTTGTGGTTCCCCGCAAGTCGCGCCGGTAAAGCGGATGTTTTACCCCAATTATTAACGCCTGCAATCGTTATAGATGCAATTAAGGCCAAAAAATAAACCATTTAAGCGAAGTTAGCTGATATTTCATTCTTTTATAAACACATTCTCGGAAGTTACCGCATCTTGTCTTTAAAAGACTCGAAAGATGCGATAACAAGCGCCTAAAATCCCGCTTTCGATCAATTTACTACTCAATACTTTATCAATTTCATCAAACTTGCAGCGATTTTCAGCAATTTAAATTAATTTCGCACTCATCGTGGACATAATTAATCTTTTCCGGCAAACTCCCGCCACTTTTTTGAAATCCCATGAAACTTGTGTCAGCCCACTGAGGTCAAACAGCTCGTTCGCAGCTGTTCACAACAATAGGACTCACTATGGCAACAATTTTAGTACTTCACGGCCCCAACCTGAATATGCTTGGATTGCGTGAACCTGGAATCTACGGCGCTGCCACTTTGGACACAATCAATCAGCAACTAACCCAGCTCTCGCTGGATGCTGGTCACCATATTCAAACCCTGCAAAGCAACGCCGAATACGAACTCATCAATCGTATTCATGATGCGCGTAACGAAGGCGTGGATTTTATCATCATCAACCCAGCTGCTTTTACGCATACTAGCGTTGCCTTGCGTGATGCTTTACTAGCAGTGGATATTCCCTTTATCGAGGTGCATTTATCCAATGTACATAAACGGGAAGCTTTTCGTCACCACTCTTATTTTTCTGATATTGCCCAAGGCGTTATTTGCGGTTTCGGCCCCAATAGCTATCGCCTTGCGTTGCAAGCTGCATTCAATTTATTAAATCCCTAACTACTAAAATTCAACTTCCCTGCAAAAGAGGATCCTATGGATATTCGCAAAATTAAAAAACTCATCGAGCTGCTAGAAGAATCCAATATCGGCGAGCTGGAAATTAAAGAAGGCGAAGAGTCTGTGCGCATTGCTCGCAACAGCGGCACTATTCAGTATGTAAATGCCCCACTCCAAGGTTATGCACCTGCACAAGCACCTGTTGCGCAAGCAGCTCCGGTTGCCGCACCTACAGCTGCGCCAGCGCCAGCCGCCGCACCTGCAATTGCCGGTCACATTATTAAATCACCAATGGTAGGCACCTACTACGGCGCGCCAAGCCCAGGCTCACCAAACTTCGTTGAAGTTGGCAAACAAGTAAAAGTTGGCGATGTTATTTGCATCATCGAAGCCATGAAAATGATGAACCAAATCACTGCCGACAAAGCCGGTACTATCGAATCTATTTTGGTTCAAGACGGCAACCCCGTTGAGTTCGATCAGCCATTAGTGACTATTGCCTAACAACACTTAAATTGTCTGGCTTAACAGCTATTGCTGAGGACTTGGTTTATGTTTAAAAAAATTCTAATTGCCAATCGCGGTGAAATTGCCTTGCGCATTTTGCGCGCCTGTAAAGAAATGGGCATTCAAACCGTAGCGGTACACTCGATTGTTGACCGCGATTTAAAACATGTTCGTCTTGCAGACGAAGCAGTTTGTATCGGCCCGAACCCATCGCCAAAAAGTTATTTGAACGTGCCTTCAATTATCGCGGCAATGGAAATTACCGATGCTGAAGCGGTTCACCCTGGTTACGGTTTCCTCGCTGAAAACGCCGACTTCGCTGAACGCGTGCAAAAAAGCGGTTTTACTTTTATCGGCCCAGATCCAGATGTTATCCGCATGATGGGCGATAAAGTTGAAGCGATTAAGGCGATGAAAAAAGCCGGCGTTCCAACGGTTCCCGGTTCTGACGGCGCTTTGCCAAACCCAAGCGAAGAACCTGAAAAATGTTTGGAAATTGCGGAGCGTATCGGCTTCCCGATTATCATTAAAGCTGCTGCCGGTGGCGGTGGTCGTGGTATGCGTGTTGTTCACGACAAAGATACCTTGATCAGCTCTATTCAAATTACCATGGGCGAAGCAAAAGCTGCGTTCGGCGATGACACTGTGTACATGGAAAAGTTTTTGCAAAATCCACGTCACGTGGAAGTGCAAATTCTTTCTGATGGTCAAGGTAACGCAATTCATTTGGGCGACCGCGATTGTTCTTTGCAACGTCGCCACCAGAAAGTATTGGAAGAAGCGCCAGCGCCAGGAATTCCACAGGAAGTTCGCGAAGCTACTTACGCTGCCTGCGTGAAAGCCTGTATCGATATTAAATACAAAGGTGCAGGTACATTTGAATTCTTGTACGAAAATGGCCGTTTTTATTTTATCGAAATGAATACACGTATTCAGGTTGAGCATCCGGTTTCTGAAATGGTTACCGGCATCGATTTGATTAAAGAACAAATCAAAGTGTGTTCAGGTTTGCCGCTTTCGATCAAACAATCTGATGTGATTATTCGCGGTCATTCTTTTGAATGTCGTATCAACGCTGAAGATCCAAAAACTTTTATGCCCTGCCCCGGTTTGGTAAAAGGTTTCCATGCGCCCGGCGGTTTAGGTGTACGTGTTGATTCACATCTTTACAACGGCTACACAGTTCCGCCGAATTACGATTCCATGATCGCTAAAATTATTACTTTTGGTGATACGCGTGAAATTGCGCTGGATCGTATGCGCCAAGCATTAGACGAAACCATTGTGGATGGAATTAAAACCAATATTCCATTGCAGCAAATGTTGGTGCGCGATGCCGAATTCCGTAAAGGTGGCGTAAATATTCATTACCTTGAAAAGAAATTGGGTAGCGAACACTAAGATTTTGCAATGAGTTGTTAATTCAGCTCATTGAATAAATACCCCAGTGTTTTGCACTGGGGTATTTTTATTTTGAAACCGGTAATTTATTTTTTGAATTTCAAGGAAGCACTTTAGATTGAGCACATTTAAAACTCGCAGAGCAAGCGCTGATGACATCAATATGATCGCTCCATTGTTTGATGCGTATCGCCAATTTTATGATCAAGAACCTAATCTTGAGTTTGCAAAAGAGTTTATTAATGCTCGCCTGAAAAACAATGAATCGATTATTTTTATTGCGGAAGATGAAACGCAAAATGGGCTCGGCTTTTGTCAAATTTACCCCAGCTTTTGCTCGGTAATTGCCGCACCTATTTATGTACTTTATGATTTATTTGTATCACTGGAAGCAAGAAAGTCTGGCGCGGGAAAACTATTGTTAGAACATGCACACGAATATGCGAAAGCCAACAATATTCCACGCATGGATTTAACCACCGCTAAAACTAATTTAAACGCTCAGTCTTTGTATGAATCATTAGGCTGGGTTAAAGACAATATCTTTTTCGCTTACAATAAAAGCGTGTAACATTTATTTAAAATATTGAGTAACAACTATGCCTTGGCTTCAATTAAAAATCATTTCTCCGCGTCGCTACGCTGAATCGCTTGAAGATTCTTTACTCGCGTGCGGCGCTGCGTCAGTCACTTTTGAAGACAACGCAGATCAACCGATTCTTGAACCGGGACTGGGTGAAACTCCGTTGTGGGACAACGTAAAAATCACCGGATTATTCGATGCTGAAATTGATACCGCAAAAACTATCGCCACCGCAGAAAGAAAATTCGGCAATAAATTACCCGAGCACAAATGGGAACAATTGGAAGATAAAGATTGGGAACGGGAATGGATGAATAATTATCATGCCATCCGCTGCGGAGAGCGTCTATGGATTTGTCCAAGCTGGCAGCAACCGCCCGAACCCCACAAAATTAATTTAATGCTCGACCCAGGTTTGGCATTCGGCACAGGCACACATCCCACAACTTTTATGTGTATGCAGTGGATCGATAGCCAAGACTTCAGCGGTTTGGATATTGTCGATTACGGTTGTGGCTCGGGAATTCTCGGGATTGCAACTTTATTGATGGGCGCGAAAAAAGTTATCGGTGTGGATATCGACCCGCAAGCATTGCTCGCCACCACTGAAAACGCCAAACGCAATAAACTTCCTGAAGATGCCATGCCGGTGTTTTTGCCAAATGCCTGCCCAAATGTAAAAGCCGACATTATGCTGGCCAATATCCTTGCTGGCCCATTGGCAGAGTTGGCACCCGCGTTGAGCGGCATGACAAAAGTAGGTGGAAAAATTTGTCTATCGGGCATCTTAGCGATTCAGGCAGACGCGGTAAAACAAGCCTATTCCGCATGGTTTGATTTTGATCCTATCGCCACGCAAGAAGAATGGGTGCGATTGACAGCTACGAAAGCACGCGAATAACGGCTTTTAACCGGGTATTCGCACCGCAAATGCGTTGAATTTAACACTACATGCGAAGAACAATTTACCACGCCAAAGCGACAGGCTACACTCAGCGCTTAATCTAATAAGGAATACCCGCCGCTATGACCCAGATGGTTACTCGCTGCCCCAAATGCGCCACCGCCTTTCGCGTTACCGCCACCCAACTGGAATCAGCCAAGGGTGCGGTGCGATGTGGTTCTTGCTTGCATATTTTTAAAGCAAAAGACTATCTGGTGAAAAGTGCTGCAGATAAGGATGCTGAAAAAGCTAAAGCCGAAGCGGCTAAAGTTTCTGTCACAAAATTAGAAACACCGACAGTTGAATCGCCTACTCCGCAAATAGAGCTTATTACTACTGAACAAATTGTAGCGCCAGTTGCGATTGCAGAAGTTCAGATTACTGAAGCTACAAACATTATCGCTGAACCATCACCCGAAGTTAAAAAGCCAACCTTAGCGCTTGTTCCTGAAGCTGAAAAAGTTGTTGTGGTCAGTAAACCGGTTATCGATAAAGCAAAAGTACTCGCTGATGAAGACGATGTACTTATCAGCGATGATATGGATAACAACAACGAAAAAGCGTCGACCTACGAGTTCGATGGCTTTATGGATTTGGATTTAAACCCCAAGCAAACTGTTTCTTTATTCGAGCGCGAAATTCGTTACGAACCGCCGATTGAAGACAGTAATGAAGAATCAGAAGATGAGTCTTGGGCGGAAGAATTATTGGATGACGATGGTGAGCCGCTTCAGCAACTTAGAAAACCTGTAGCGCCTCCAACGCCAGTAGTTCCGGTGATCGTTGAATCGGATCCTGAACCTACTGACAAATATACTTCTGACGAAATTTCAGCCAATACTAATGACAAATATTCTGGTCCGGTGTTTAGTCTTGTCAGCGAAAATTCGCAAGAAGATGACGCAGATGAGGCAAAACATCGTGCAGAAGAAAATGCCAATAACGCCGAACACGCGAATGAAGCCAGAGAGGAACCTTTTTTTAGCGAAGCATTTTTAAACGCAACTCGCGGCCCTGAGACTGCTCCCGCAGAATCAACACAATTCGCAGCGGCGCTATTTGAAAAACAGCCGGAAATAGAATCAGATGATAGTGAAAAGTCTTCGAATAAACGCCCGGTAAAATCATCCAAAATTCGCGCGTTCGATACTTCCCGTGCGTCGTTATTGATGAACATTATGCCTGCGCCAGTTGAATTCACGGCGCGCCGCATGCGCCGCTGGTATCAAAAGAAAATCTGGCCAACACTCGCCATTATTATGTGTGCGTTATTTTTCTTTCAGCTGGCCTATTTCAAATTCGATTATTTCAGCCGCGTAGAACCATATCGCACGGCTTACTTGTTCATTTGCCCTGTAGTGGGGTGTGAAGTTCCGAGCCTTGTGGACACCTCGCAAATCCTCGCCACCAATTTAATTGTGCGCAATCACCCCGACATCGCCAGCGCATTGATGGTGGATGCGATTTTGATAAACAACGCGCCTTTCGAGCAACCTTTCCCGGATTTGATTTTATCATTCAGCAAATTGGATGAAACGCCAGTGGCAACCCGTCGCTTTACGCCGAAAGAATATTTGGGTGGAGAGCTGGCCGGAATGAAATATATTCCGCAACGACAACCGGTTCATATCACTTTGGAAATATCAGACCCGGGGCCAGACGCCGTAAATTACACCCTCGCGACACATTAGGCCGGGACGCATTTAGTGCACTAAATTGCAACCCCTTAAAACAACTTTTTAGCTCAAAAAAACGCCAGTATTTGGCGTTTTTTCGTTTTCAATCTTGCCCTGAACGGTTATCATGGCGCCCCTTTTACGCAGGGGCAAAAATACTTTTTAAACTTGCGTATGCTCATGCCAGGAGCATTTAATGTTCCATATCGGACCCTATCATATTGAAAGTAAAGTTATTCTTGCCCCTATGGCAGGTGTAACTGATCGCCCTTTTCGTCAGCTTTGCCGACGCTTGGGAGCGGGGTTAGTGGTGTCTGAGATGGTGACTTCGAATTCTGAGTTATGGGGAACACGCAAAAGTAGTTTGCGGCTGGATCACACTGGAGAAGCTGAGCCCATCGCGGTTCAAATTGCCGGTGGTGACCCGGAAATGATGGCAGAGGCAGCGCGCTTAAACGTTGCCAACGGTGCCCAGATTATTGATATCAATATGGGTTGCCCCGCGAAAAAAGTGTGTAAAAAGGCCGCTGGCTCAGCCTTATTAAAAGATGAACAGCTAGTCGCCAATATTCTGCAATCCGTAGTCGCTGCAGTCGATGTGCCGGTAACCCTCAAGTTCCGCACAGGCTGGAGCACCGAAGAACGAAATGCATTGCGCATCGCACGAATTGCTGAAGATGCTGGTATAAGCGCCCTCGCCTTACATGGCCGAACTCGCGCATGCGGATTCACCGGCGAGGCAGAGTACGACACAGTCGCCGCAGTTGTGCAGGCAGTCAAGATTCCCGTGTTTTGCAACGGTGATATTGACTCAGCACAGAAAGCTAAAGCGGTGTTGTATCACACCCAGGCAGCAGCAGTGATGATTGGTCGTGCCGCCCAAGGGCGTCCGTGGATATTCCGCGAAATTGAGCATTACCTGCGTACAGGACAAGAATTACCAGAACCTTCTCTCCATGAAGTGAGAGAAATTTTAAGCAGCCATCTGCGCGAACTGTACCGTTTCTACGGTGAATTCATGGGGCCGCGAATCGCTCGCAAACACGCGAGTTGGTATTTGCAAACTGTCCCGGAAAGCGAAATTTTTCGCCGTGAATTCAACAAACTGGAAACGGCTCAAGCGCAACAAGATAGCGTCCAAGTTTTTTTTGAGCAGCTGATACAGAAAGAGGAAATAGCCGCATGAACACCGCAACTTTTATCACCCAACCAACCAACACAAACGCCAATGCTAACAACAATGGACAAAACTTTAACCAGGCTGCCCAACAGCAATCTTTAAGAGCCTGTGTTGAACAAGCTATGGAAAATTATTTCAAGCATCTGGATGGCCAATCAGTCAGCGATGTGTACGAAATGGTAATGGCTGAAGTTGAAGCGCCTATGCTTGAAATCGTGTTGAAATATACTCGTCACAACCAAACTCGCGCTGCACAAGTGTTAGGTTTGAACCGTGGCACTTTGCGTAAAAAGTTAAAGCAATACGGTTTACTGTAATCACAGCGGGCGGTTTATTTCGCCACGTATAGAAAAGGGGTGGCAATTCGTTTCCACCCCTTTTTCTTTTTTAAGATTGCCGTTTTACTTATGACCAGATTAACCAGCAAAAAATAATATCCTTTCTTACAAAAAAATTTTGTCGATGCACAAGATAACTTAATTGTTCACCTGCAAATAACACTTAGGTAAGAAAGGATATTATTTTTTAATTTTCAATTGTTCAGGAGACTTCAAGATGAGCAACGCAACTGATTTAGTAGCGGTAAAACGCGCGCTAATTAGCGTTTCAGACAAAACCGGTATTGTGGAATTCGCCCAGGCACTTAATGCGCAAGGTGTAGAAATTTTATCTACCGGCGGTACTTTTAAATTACTCACTGAAAACAAGATTCCTGCCATTGAAGTCTCTGACTACACCGGCTTTCCAGAAATGATGGATGGCCGAGTAAAAACGCTGCACCCAAAAATTCACGGTGGCATTCTTGCTCGTCGCGGCATTGATAATGCGGTGATGGAAGAGCATGGCATCAACAATATCGATATGGTGGTGGTCAATTTATATCCTTTCGAAAAAACTGTTGCCAATAAAGATTGTTCATTGGAAGACGCCGTAGAAAATATTGATATCGGTGGGCCCACTATGGTTCGCGCTGCTGCAAAAAATCATGCGCATGTGAACATTGTTGTTAATGCATCTGACTACGCAAAAATTTTGGCGGAATTAAAAGCTAACAATGGCGCAACCTCGCTAAAAACTCGTTTCGATTTGGCGATTAAAGCTTACGAACACACCGCAGCTTACGACGGTGCTATCGCAAATTATTTTGGTCGTTTGGTAGATGGTGGCAGTGAAAACTTTCCACGTACTTTCAACACTCAATTTATCAAAGCGCAAGAAATGCGCTACGGTGAAAACCCGCATCAAAAAGCGGCTTTCTATGTAGAAAAAAATCCACAAGAAGTTGGCATCGCTTCAGCAAAGCAGCTGCAAGGTAAAGAGCTTTCTTACAATAACGTTGCGGATACCGATGCAGCCTTGGAAACTGTTAAATCATTTTCTGAACCTGCCTGTGTGATCGTTAAACACGCAAACCCATGTGGCGTTGCAGTGGCAGAATCCATAAAGCACGCTTACGACTTGGCCTACTCAACGGATAGCGAATCTGCATTTGGTGGCATTATCGCGTTCAATCGCGAACTGGACGCTGAAACCGCAAAAGCAATTGTTGAGCGTCAATTTGTTGAAGTGATTATTGCTCCAAGTATTTCTGCCGAAGCGATTGAAATTGTAAAAGCGAAACAAAATGTACGCGTGCTAGCTACGGGTGATTGGAGCAACGTAAAAGTTAAAGGTCTGGATTACAAACGTGTCAATGGTGGTTTGTTAGTGCAAGATCGCGATGACGGCATCATCACTGAAAGCGATTTGAAAATCGTAACCAAACGCGCACCGACTGAACAAGAAATTAAAGATTTATTATTCGCGTGGAAAGTTGCGAAATTTGTAAAATCCAACGCAATTGTTTACGCAAAAAATCTGCACACCATCGGTGTGGGTGCTGGTCAAATGAGCCGCGTAAATTCTGCGCGCATCGCTGCAATTAAAGCTGAACACGCAGGCTTGCAAGTTGCAGGTTCCGTGATGGCTTCCGATGCCTTCTTCCCCTTCCGCGACGGTATCGACAACGCTGCCAAAGTGGGAATCGCTGCAGTAATTCAACCCGGCGGCTCAATGCGCGATGAAGAAACTATTGCCGCTGCAGATGAGCATGGTATGGCGATGGTGTTTACGGGTATGCGTCATTTCCGTCATTAATTTGTACACATTAATTAACACGCTATAACGTAATTTTTGCTAACGAGAAATTGTATTAAGAAGGGAGTCGTCATCCTCGCGAAGCGGGGATCACGACACCCTATTAAGTGGCTGCTTATATTAGTGGCCAAAATAGAGATTAAAATTTTATGAACATATTAATCATCGGTAGCGGCGGTCGTGAACATGCCCTCGCGTGGAAAGCAGCGCAAAGCAAACACGTCGAAAAAGTGTTTGTTGCGCCGGGTAATGCTGGCACCGCGCTGGAAAATAATATCGAAAATGTCGCGATTGATATTTTGGATTTCGCGAAGCTCGCAGAATTTGTGCAAAACAATAATGTTGGCTTAACCATTGTTGGCCCGGAAGTTCCACTGGTTGCTGGCGTTGTTGATTATTTTAATGAGCGCAATTTGCCATGCTTTGGCCCTACCAAAGGCGCTGCACAACTGGAAGGATCAAAAGTCTTCACGAAAGATTTTTTAGCGCGCCACAAAATTCCGACCGCGGATTATCAAAACTTCACTGAAGTTGAACCTGCACTCGCCTATTTGAAAGAAAAAGGCGCGCCTATTGTTATCAAGGCAGATGGTCTAGCTGCGGGTAAAGGTGTAATCGTTGCGGAAACTTTGCAGCAAGCGGAAGACGCCGTGCGCGATATGCTTTCTGGTAATGCGTTTGGCGATGCAGGTTGCCGTGTTGTAATCGAAGAATTTTTAGCAGGTGAAGAAGCCAGCTTTATTGTGATGGTTGATGGTAAACATATTTTGCCAATGGCAACGAGCCAGGATCACAAACGCGTGGGCGATGGCGATACCGGCCCGAATACCGGCGGCATGGGCGCATATTCGCCAGCACCAGTTGTGACCGCAGCCGTTCACGATCACGTGATAAAACACATTATTCGCCCAACTGTGGATGGTATGGCAGCAGAGGGTAATACCTACACCGGATTTTTATACGCGGGCTTGATGATTAACGAAGCTGGCATACCAAAAGTGATTGAATACAATTGCCGTTTTGGTGACCCGGAAACCCAACCGATTATGTTGCGCTTGCAATCTGATTTGGTTGAGCTTTGTTTGGCTGCGCTAAAAGGTAATCTGGATCAAGTTACTGCTGATTGGGATGCTCGCGCTTCTATCGGCGTTGTACTCGCTGCAGGCGGCTATCCTGATGCGTACAGCAAGGGCGACGTAATTTCTGGTTTACCAACTGCTGACATTGCAGGTGAAAAAGTTTTCCACGCAGGCACAACATCAAAAGATGGCAACACAGTTACCAACGGAGGGCGCGTGCTTTGCGCAACAGCCTTAGGTAACACAGTGTTAGAAGCACAGCAAACTGCTTACGCGCTTGCGAAAAAAATTAGCTGGAATGGAATGTTTTATCGCAACGATATCGCCTACCGCGCAATTGCACGCGAACAATCCAAAAAATAATTTTTTAAAATCTAGAAAATAAAAAAGGCGATGTAAAAACACATCGCCTTTTTTGTTGTGTGAAATATTTTAAATTACCACTTCCAATTCAAACCCACTTTAAGCGTTAAGGGTGGACCAGCCAGTGTATCCGTTGGTTTTTCAAAATCCGGATTCAAAGGCTCATTCGCACCACCATACCAATCGGTGTAACTGTCGTGATTTACTGAATTAGTTAGGTTAAGAATATCCAAACGCAATGTCATCAAACTGCCAGTAACAAGATAATCTGTTTGGATATCTTTGCTAAACGAAACATCGAGTTGTTTATAACCGAGGAATCCTGCGCTATCAGGTTTAAAGGTACGATATACACAAGCATTCCAGCCAGCGCGGCAATCTTGTCCGTAAAATGTTTCAACACTTTGCAGATTTAATTTTGCCGAGAAAACAATACCGGCAGGCAAATCCGCGATGCCGACAATAACCAATCTATGCTCCGGTAAATCATGCACGCGATGTGTACCGTAATCTGAAAGAGAGGGATAATCCAGCGAATAAGTTTCACCCACTTTGCGATTACTCTCTGCATTCGTATAGGTGTAGGCGATATTCATGCCCCAGGAATTTTCTTCCTTAGGTTTATCCAATTTAATAAATAATGAATTGGTTTTTGTCTCAACACCGCTCTTACTAATAATCAAACTGCCGTAACCTGGAATACCACTTCCCCATGGCTGGCCCCAAGTTGAACCCGGCTCAAAAAAGCTACCGTCAGCCCTGCGATTACCCAGCATCCAGGTAAAGCCATCTTTACTGACGATGTGTGAAACACTTACTTCGCCTCGCCAATCATCATTAATACTTCCGCGTAAACCCAAACTAAATTGATCGGAATAAGGTGTCTTTAATTTATTGTTTACGAGATCAACTTCGCGGCCAGCGCCCGTTCCATTTACAAATTCAGCGAGTCCTTCTGCCGTTAAATATTTAGGATCCCAATTAGTACAGTTGGATGAAACCGCATGACAGTCGCGCGTTGGGTCAGCAGAAATAAAATTCATTTCATAGGTTGGATAGGTTGCTTTGGTTCTCTCAGTTTGTAAAAAATCAAAAATATTTCGATCATAAGCGCGGCCAGCACCACCAAATAATTCCAAATCATTGCTGTCACTCAATTTATACGTAAATCCAACTCGTGGTTGCCACGCATTTTTAAACGGCTCGCGATTGTTACCATCGCTAATATAATGATCAATGTTGATGTTTGAATTTTGAAGGTTAGTCCAGCCACGCAATGCAATTACGACTGCATTAGGAGTTTTATAATCGAGGAAGCTTGATGACTCTTCATAATCCCAACGAACGCCAGCATTAATAGTTAAGCGTTCTGTTGCAGTCCAATCATCTTGAATATAAATACCGTATTGTTTGTTATCAGACTCAGCAGAACCATCGCCAATACCCGCGAGCGGTGCGCCCCAGCGGACCTTTGAAGGCTGCGCAAGTGTTGGATCATATTGAATGTTGTATTCATACTGCGGATTGTAAGGTTGTTGCTCTGCCGCTTTCAGCGTTAGAGACTTATATTTAAATCCCGTTTTTATAACGTGGTTTGAAATGGCATGATACGTAAAATCTTCCTGGACGCCCCAACCAGTTTGACTTTTATTTTGGTAATCAGCACCACCACCGGCATTTAAAATCACTGCATTCGCATTATTCATTAACACTTGCCCATTCGCATTGGTATGGGGACGCGGATTATAAGTTGCATCTTCATAAGTGATATGAAAATCATTAGTCCAATTATCCGAACGCCAGTTATGGCTTAAATCGTAGCGAGTTTCATCATTTTTTTTGTCAGATCCATAAGACAATAAATTAAGACCACCAACACTGGTTAATTCAGTTTCGTTGCGAATTTTTGCAGAAAATTCTAGTTTTTGTTCTTCAGTAATCAAGTAATCGATTTTCCCAAAAAATAAATCTTCTTCAAAATCTGCAGAAATACCTTGGGTTGCATTGGTAAATTGTGATGGCAAGGTTGCTTGTGTATAACCACCACCTAAGGTCATACTTTTAGGGTCTGCATTATTTTTTGCTTCATATGCTAAAAAGAAATGCATCTTGTCTTGAATGATCGGGCCACCAACACTAACGCCGTATTGATTTTGCTTTCCCGGTACTTTTTTATTATCTTTTACTTCGGCGGGATACATTTCTCGCATACCCTGATCGCTGTAATCGTAAAATACTCCACCGTGAAATTCGTTGGTGCCTGATGCAGTCACCGCAACAATTGCTGCGCTACTTAGCTGATCGTATTCAGCAGAATAATTTTGCGTAATAACTTTGTATTCGCCAATCGCAGATTGTGGAAATGGATTACCGCGACTTGAATCTTGCCCTGTAACGCCACCACCTAATACATAATTTTTTTGACCTACACCGTCAATAAACACGTTGATTGCGTTTGCGCTTTGTGCGCCGCCTCTAATTTTTGTGCTGCCGTCTGCAGCTTGGGTGAATTGCACACCAGGAGCCAAATCGGCAAACGCAAGAAAGTTACGCGTGTTTTGTGGCAAGGTACTAATTTGCTCAAGCGAAACATTGGTGCCAATTTCGCCGCTGGTATTTTTTATTTTATATTGCGTGCCTATCACGGTTACTTCATCGATCTTGTCATCATTGGTAACGGGCTTATCAATTTCAAAATCCAGGGATACAGATTGACCGACTTTTAACGTAATCGTCTCGGGGGATTTTCCAGCTTTATCTTGCAATAGAATTTGATAATGACCTGGCGCCAAACCTTTGAAAGTGTATGAGCCATCTTTTTGCGTGATTGCACGAAAGGTATAACCGTTATCGATATTTTTTGCGGTAACTTCAATGCCCGGTTGCGGCAGCATGTGAGATGCAATAATGCCTTGAACGCTAGCACTACCAATTTGCGCGACAGAATATTGTGCCAATGCAGATAAGGTGATGGCACTGATTAAAGAAGTTAAACTTTTTTTTGAAAATTGAATTTTATATTTGCTGTTATTCATAGCTTTTTCCTTTTCAATTGTTATCAAATTTGGCCGTTATTTTTATGAAGCCAATTTGATTCTAACGGAAATTTTTGAAAAGTAAGAAGTTTTTGAAAAGCTGCTTCTTTTAGTAACAGGAAAATGTATGAAAAATTATCATAAAATAATATGGCGCAACATTCATTATTTAATGGCGCGCAAATCAATCAATTGGAGCAAGATAAATTTTTTATGCGGTGATTTCAGTGGTTTCAAATGCGACGGTTATTTTTTCACCGTCCCAAATATATTCATAATGCGTGGTTTGGATTACATCTCTAATCACAGAGGGAGAAAATAATGCATAACAAATTTTATTATCGATTCGCACTGACCAGTAGGCAATGCCGGCATCATTATTTGCTTTTACATTTTCACCTAATTGCTGAGCAGCAGAATAATTATCTTTGCTATACCAATCACTTTGCTTAAAAGAGTCATCGCGAATATCACGCAAATTTGCGCTGAATTGAGTTTTTAAACAGCGCATACTCAAACGATCAAACTTTAAACCGACTACTGAAGAAAAATAATATTGTTGGTGATAACGCGTTTCGGCGATAGCAGTTTCCACGTCTTCCGCCGCATAATAAATTCCGAAATCACCTTTTGAAAAACGTGAACCATCAGGATTCAAATGCACGAATGGCCCTAGCGCATAATTACAGCCGCGAATTCCATAAGGACGTTCTTGCGCTGGCACGCGGTTTAAATTACCTAATTCATTGCGGATACGTGGATTGGTGAGTTCTTGAATGGCGAACAGTACTTCGAATTGATCGTGATCAGCGACATCATCAAAAAGTGATTTAGGTGGGTACTTGCTGGGAATTAATCGGTATGCAGTTTGATTAAAAAAAGCCGTTTGCGGAATGGCATTAATATCCATTAATAAATGTTCCTTGCTGATCAGGAAAACGGTTATTCAGGCAAATTATTTTAATTAGGAAAATTGCCCGTCGCGAATCGCATCTAAATGGCGATGCACTTCGTAGAGTGCGCTCAATAAACCTGAACTTAAAATTTCCATAGGTGGCCTGCCATCAAAAAATTTATTTTTATTTGGCATACGCAAAAAACCATATTGGTTTTCAGGATTTTCAAACAGGATTCGAAGTACCGCGTGGATGTTTAATAAATAGCTAATCCGCTCCAGCAAGTCGGGCGATAAACGCGCGCTAGCAGGTGCCGCTTGATATTTATGCAAGGTAGAGCGCCCTACTCCAAGAAGCGCCATTTTTTCTTTCTCTGAACAATTCCATTTGTCCATGATATTGAGCGCAGTACCAACGGCGGCTTGCGCTGCGTTAGCAGGTAGAGCTTGGGCCAGAGCAGCCATGACAAATACCTCGAGTGACTTTTAGTAACCGATTAAACAAGTCCAGATTTTATGACGCGACTGCCAACACATAAATAATAAGCTGATCGGTCGCACCAAGCCTTAAATCCATAATAGAACATTTTTAATGATATTGTCTATTTATATTCATTTTATCGATCATCAAGCACTTAAAATCTTGGTAACGATTTCTGCACCCGGGACTTTGGCTTCCACCAGCAAAACGATCATGGCGATAAATGCCAAAGCTACACCGAGGTACCATAACAACGAAAACCAAATGCCGTAGGTCTTAAGTGGTGTGATATCCGCCGATATGGGTACGGACCATGCGGCAATAATATCCACGACGCCGACAAGGATAAAAAACAAGAGAAAATAAAAGCCGAACACCCAAGCCGCGTATAAACAAATAGTGGTTATAACCAGCAATAAAACAAACGCCAGCTGGTTACGGCGAGAGAAAACCAGGGCTTTTAGCACTTGGCCGCCATCAAGCGGGTAAACCGGAAATAGATTGATAAGATTCAGCAAAGCGCTGGTGGCCGCGACTAAACCGCAAAAATGGCTGCCGGTAATTAGAAAGGCCACGTAAAAAATGGCGGTCATCACCAGGCCATAAACAGGGCCCATCATGGCGATATAGAGCGTTTCCCACTGGGTGCGCGCTTTGTCGCCCAAGGCAACTCCGCCTAGAAATGGGATTAGGTAAAAACCTTTGGTGGGGATTCCACACTTTTTCATGGCTCGCACATGGCCATATTCGTGGAATACGAGCACTGCCACAAGTGCCAATGCAAACTCCACCGTAAACATCACGCTGTAAACGGCAACCGACGCGCCGACTAACGCGAGCTTTATCACTTTTACACTTTTGAGGAGTTTTAGCCCAATACCAAGTAGCACTACGCTACTCATTTTGCCGCCTTTAGCTTGAGGCTCAGTGGTTTTATCCTGATTTTGTGCGAACGTCAGCTTGGCTTGCTCACTTAATTCAGCGATTCCAGTAATTGACTCGGCATTTTGAATCTGTAGGTCATAAGCCACATTTTGCGTTTCTGTATTCAATGCGAAACGTAAGTTACCTGCACCTATCTGCGTGTCATCAAAAGTATGTGAGCTTTCTGCCTGCGCAAATGGCTTGACCGAAACCACATTACCATCCAGCGCTAATCTTTCTAACTGCAAATCAAAATCCAGGGTAACTGCGAATTGGTGCCCCTGAACCTCAAATGAAAACAATTCCATAAACTATCTACTCTATTTTAATAACCATTAATCAGGCGCAGGCCTTACAATAGCGCCCATTATGCCCTGTAAACAAAAGGTTAAACATGCTTAAGATTGGTGAAATGAATCGCTTGCGAGTACTTAAACAAGTCGATTTCGGTCTGTTTCTGGACGGTGAAAAATACGGAAATATTTTGTTGCCAAAACGCTATGTACCCGCGACCGCAAAAATTGGCGATGAATTAAATGTATTCATCTATTTAGACTCCGACGACTGCATTATCGCCACCACGCTCACTCCGAAAGTCATGGTCGGCCAATGCGCTCATCTCGAAGTAAAAGATGTAAATGCTGTAGGCGCATTTCTGGATTGGGGTTTGCCAAAAGATTTATTGGTGCCTTACAACGAACAACTTAAACCCATGGAAGTTGGCAACAGCTACGTGGTTTGCGTTTATTTGGACCAACATACATCGCGCATAACGGCATCGTCACGCTTAAGCCATCACCTTGAAGAACGCGCTAGCGATTTAAAAATCCAGCAGGAAGTGGATTTAATAATTTGCGGCCGCACTGATTTAGGCTTTAAAGCTGTTATCAACCACACGCACTTGGGTTTAGTCTTTCGCGATAACGCACCGCGCACTTTACTTTACGGTGAAAAATTAAAAGGTTTCATAAAAGAAATTCGCCCGGATCGCAAAATTGGTTTGAGCTTGCAACCGGTAAACAGCCAAGTTCGCGATGAGTTAACAGAAATCATTCTGGAATTTTTAAAAGCGAACGGCGGCGAATCCACACTCACCGACAAGAGCGAACCTGAAGAAATTTATTTCCAATACAAAGTCAGTAAAGGCATCTATAAAAATGCGCTGAGCAAATTGTACAAAGAGCGAAAAATTTTAATTACCAAAGAAAAAATTACTTTAGTTTAAAAAATTTTGAAACAGAAAATAAAAAAGGCGAAGACATTTGTATTCGCCTTTTTTATTTATAACAACAGATAAAACTTATAGCTCAGCTTTATTTAGCCGCATTCACGATGGTTGAAACCAGTGTTGGATAAATTTGAACTCCAGTGCTGCGGTTAAATAAACCCATTGAATGATTACCGGTGCCACCGTTATCCCAGTAAACCGGAACCATTCCATGAGTGTATGCAGAATGTGTGATGTATTGATCCCAATAGGTACGATAAGCTTCTGCACCGGAAATATCAGTGCGTGAAATAGCACCGAATTCACCCATCACCACCGCTACACCTTGATCAACAAATTTCGTTTTCATGCGTTGGAATTGCGCATCCACATAAGCTTCATTAGCCCAAGTTTCCGTTGCTGAGGCATTGGTCGCATTTTTACCCCACTGCCAAATAGTGCTGGATGTTTCATTAAGTGTGAAATTGTAGGGATCGTAAAAATGCACTTCCATCATCAAACGCTTGCTCGCGGAATCTGTAGGGATTGTCGCAAAGTTTATGGTGTGATCGATATTGGTGTTGAAACCTTGCACAATCAAATGACGCACGGCGTTATTGCCGCCCGTTGCACGCACTGCATTAACAAAGGTTTGATTGAAACTATTTTGCACAGTGTAGTATTCAACAGTCGGTGTGCCGTAGTTACCATCCACCATCACTTCGTTTGTGCCCGCAAATAATAAATAATCATCATAACCTTTAAAGGTTGTTGCAATTTGCGTCCAAAATTTTGTGATGCGACTATTTACCGCGGTTTGATTCGCATAGGTAGGCTGCATCCAACCACCATCCCAATGGATATTAATAATTACATAAAGGCCGGAATTTTTTGCGTAATCGACCACTTGTTTTACGTGGGTCATCCAGGTGCTACTGATGTTGTAATTCGAATCCGCATATTGAGTCCACGACAGCGGAATACGAATAGTTTTAAAACCCGCAGACTTAACCGCATTCATAAGCGCTTGCGTCGGTACCGGATTTCCCCACGCCGTCTCTCCGCCAATGGCTTCCATGGTATTACCGAGATTCCAACCCGCGCCCATAAGCTGCGAGAGTTGTACGCTGGTAAGGTTGCGCATACTTGTGCTTGTGCTTGTGCTTGTGGTTGCAGTGCGTGCTGCTGTAGCAGCGCCCGAACTGTAACTGGTGCCGCCAGCAGTGAACTTAACCCAATACCAATATTGGGTGCCGGCCAACGCTGTAGTATCAGTATAAGTTTTGGTAGATACGCTCACCGCGCCCAATTTAGTGCGACCAGACGGATTGCTATCGGTGTCACGGTAAACCTCAGCGGTGGTGATGGTACCGCTAACTGTCCAGGTTAAACCGACATTGCTAGATGTTCCCGTAGCGGTAAGACAAACAGTTGCGCCACCACCACTGCCGCAGCTTTGTGCCTGCGCCATGGAAACAGTCAATAGAGTGATTAGCACGATAAAAGCGGATAATAATGATTTCATTGTCTCTCCTAATTATTATTTTGGTTGGTTAGATTCAGTGATATTGGCCTACTGCGAGCGCTCCATTATTCCCAAGCCAGAACAGGAAACGTCGAACGAGCAAGCTCGTTCACCGTAATTTGGCCTAGTTACAACTAACCAGTCGCACCCAAGCTAAATACATACTAAAAGTAAAATTGACCAAAAGACTACAAAAATAAGATAAATAAGATGCAGTGAGTGATTGCGGAACAAATGCGGTTACATGAGCGAAAACTTATGTTTCATTTTGAAACATAAAAATTTATTCATATATAAAAAATTAAAGAACGGAAAAATGCTTACTAAAAGACATATTGAGGCAGGATGGAATCGGACTGTAAGAAAGACTCTGTACTAATTCAATTATTGAAGAGAATCAGCCCTTCGTAAGGATTGAGCCGTATTGATTTCAAACGACTTTGTAGATCGCCCACATGAGCTTCAAGTTTGTGACCGTCGGGATCAAGAAAATAGAGCGAATCACCTTCGCTCTTATTTTCCTTCCAAACCTTCGCGTCATTACTGATGAGCAGTGAAGATAATGCAGGGAAGTTTTGCTGAGGGATACTGAAAGCAATATGGGAATAATCCCGGCTGGGTTTGCTCTCATCCACTGAAAGACATAACCACAAATCACCTAAACTTAAATAGGCTCCCTGCTTCCATTTGGCTCGCGCTTTAAAACCGAGAAGTTCGGTATAAAAAGTAAATGATTTTTCCAAATCATTTACCGCAAGTGTTATGTGATTTAAACCGGTTAGCATTAATAATCATTCCTTGTGACTCAAGCCAAACTTTTACTCACTACTTCAAATACATCTTTCGATAAATTTGGCTCAGCCATAATACGTTCAAGCTGCGCTTTAATGAGAGTTTGACGCTCTGGACTATATTTTTTCCATTTAGTAAGTGGAGTTAGTAAACGCGATGCGATTTGTGGATTCTGCGTATTAAGCACGATAATTTTATCCGCAAGGAATTTATAACCATCACCCGCTTTATCGTGAAAATTAATCGCGTTGTTATTACAGAAACTGGAAACCAGCGCGCGAATTTTGTTGGGATTTTTACTGTCATAAGCATTGTGAACTTCAAGCGCTTTCACTTTTGCGAGCGTGTTCGGCAAGCTGGAAGTTGCTTGCACTGTGAGCCATTGATTCACCACCAACGACTCATCCTGCCAACGCTCATAAAAATCTGCCAAAGCATTGCCCGACAAATCTTGTGCTAACGACGCTTCCGTATTTACCAGCTGCGTTAACGCAGCCATTACGTCAGTCATATTATTTGCCGTTAAATATTGTTGTTCACAGGCGCGAATAATTTTCTCATCGCCCAACAACATTAAATAACTTAAAGCAACATTTTTTAAACTGCGCGCCGCAATGGCATCCGCAGTTGCCGCATAAGTTTGTTCGTGATCATACTCATTATAAATAAGTTCAAAATGAGAACTTAACTCGCGTGCAATTGTTTTACGCACCAGCGTGCGACTGTAATGAATAGCTTCCACGTCGACTATATCTGCAAGCTCGCTGATATAAGCCTCAGATGGCAAGCTCAACATATAAGCAACCATTGCCTTATCCAGACTTTCATCTTCCAGCACGCTGCGATATGCATTTATTAAACGCAAATCTATTGGGAATACATTGATATCTTTACCGCGTTGATAAGCGGCTATAACTTCGTTGATTACTTGCAAAGCTAATTGCTGGCTGGCATCCCAACGATTAAAACCATCGCTGTCGCGACTCATCAACAACATTAAGTCTTCGCGTGAATAGTCGTAATGTAATTTTACCGGTGCGGAAAAACCGCGCAGTAATGAAGGCACAGGTTTTTCTTGAACGCGCTCAAACACAAATGTTTGTTGGGCCTGCGTAAGCTCGATAACTTTGTGAGTGTTATCGCCAGTTTCAAAATCTGGCTCAGCGTCTTTTAGGTAGAGCGGTAAATCCCCAGCACTGCCCAACAAACCTATAGCAATAGGAATATGAAAAGGCAATTTTTGTTGGCATTCGGGCGTGGGTGGGCATGATTGTTTGATGTGCAACGAATATTCCTGAGTGTCCTCATCATATTCATCAGTAACTTGTAAACGCGGTGTGCCTGCTTGCGAATACCAACGCTTAAATTGTGTTAAATTTTTTCCAGATGCATCAGCCAGTGCCGCTACAAAATCTTCAGTGGTTACAGCTTGTCCATCGTGACGTTCAAAATATAAATCGGTACCTTTGCGGAAATTTTCTTTACCTAAGAGATTTGCAAGCATGCGAACAATTTCTGCACCTTTTTCATAAATTGTCATGGTGTAAAAATTGGAAATCTCAATATAAGACTCAGGGCGAATGGGATGCGCCATTGGGCCCGCATCTTCAGCAAACTGTAAGGTGCGCAACATGCTTACATCTTCAACACGTTTCACAGTGTGTGAACCCATATCTGCAGAGAATTCTGAATCGCGATAAACCGTAAAACCTTCTTTCAAACTTAACTGAAACCAATCGCGACAAGTTACGCGGTTGCCCGTCCAGTTATGGAAATACTCATGCGCTACGACGCCTTCAACGCGCTGAAAGCCGCCGTCAGTGGTGGTTTCCGGTTTTGCGAGCACGCACGATGTATTAAAAATATTGAGGCCTTTATTTTCCATGGCACCCATATTGAAATCATCCACTGCAACAATCATAAAAATATCAAGATCATATTCGCGGCCATAAACTTCTTCATCCCAACGCATGGAATTTTTCAGAGAAGTCATGGCGTGATTGCACTTATCTAAATCTTTTGGTTCAACATAGATTTTTAAAGTTACTTCGCGTTTTGTAGAAGTCGTAAAACTATCTTCGATGTGCGCCAAATCACCCGCAACTAATGCAAATAAATAAGCAGGTTTTTTGAAAGGATCATTCCAAGTGGCGAAATGGCGATTATTATCCAAATCACCTTTTTCGATTAAATTTCCGTTTGATAACAACACCGGGAATTTTTTATCGGCTACTACTGTAGTAGTGAACTCACTCATTACATCCGGGCGATCAAGATAGTAAGTAATTTTACGGAAACCTTCTGCCTCACATTGAGTGCAATACATGGTGCGAGACTTATACAAACCTTCCAAGGATGTATTTTTTTCAGGATAAATTTTTGTAACGCTCGTCAGCAAGAAATGCGCAGGCGTATTTTTAATCGTCAAGGTTTCTTCGCCAAACTCGTACTCGCTTTCCGGCACTGCTTTGCCATCAATAGCAAGCGACACCAATTCAAGATCAGTACCATGTAAAGTGAGTTGAGAAACGGGAAATGTTGCAGAAGGATTTGATGCTAACAAAAGATTTGCGGTAACGATTGTGTAGCCATCATAAATATCAACATGCAAATCAGTTTTTTTAATTAAATAAGCTGGAGCTTTATAATCTCTTAAATAAATCGCTTGTGGTTGCTGCTCGATAGCTGACATAGGAGTTCCTTAAAAATATGAAATTTATTCAACCCACTTAATAGGTTTTTCTGTTTCAGGATGATCGTGTTCATGCTCGTGATCATCACCACAAAATGTATGAGGTTCAGGTGGTATATAACCTGTGTGTTCTTCAGGTGGCAGATTCTTGTGTTCGTAAGCAATAACGGCTTGCATGCACAATTGGCGCTGCTCGCTGGATAATTTATTGCCATCGGGCCATTTGCCAATCTCTACCGCCAATTTTAAATTTTGGTAAATGTCAGGTGTAATACTGCTTAATAATTTCTGCAAATCCATGGAAAATCTCTTAGCGATTAATATTCAAGATTAATGTTGTGCTGGCGCTCTTCTAATAATCAAAAATGCAAATGCGCTGCCTGCTAACAAGCCGCCAACGTGTGCAGCATTAGCAACGCCACCGCCTGCAAGATAATCAATAGCGCCCGTCATACAGAGCACCAACCAAAACAACATGAAGCCTAAAACAGATGCTGGAACTGCAGTTAATCTATGAGGCGATAATTTTTGGCTGACAATAATAAAACCAACCAGTGCGTAAACAACGCCAGACATACCACCGAAGTTACTATTAGGTGCCCAGAAATATTGCGCCGAGTTTGAGATGACTGCAGTTACGATGAAAAATAAAAAATAAGTTCGCTTTCCAATATACAATTCCAGGCGGCGCCCTAAGTCCCACATCCACAAACTATTGAATACGAAATGCAAAATACCAAAATGTAGAAACGCAGGTGTAATTAATCGCCAGATCTGGCCCGACCGCAATGAATCTTCCAGCGGTAAAAAATAGCCCGACGTAATATCCTGAAACGTAAACCACTGCATGAGCGGCACTGTGTCTCGTACGCCCGCAACTAATGCGCCTAATGCACTCAACACAATAAGCGCCGATGTAATAGGTGCTGATAAAAATTGAAGCAAAAACGAAGGAGAATCTGTTGTAGCAACTTCAGGCGTTGCAGATGCGTCTTGTTGAATAATTAATTTTCCCTGCTCTACTTCACTTAAAAATTGCGCAACTGGCCCAACCATTCTTTCATCATTAACAGCAATAACTTGCTCGCCCGCTTCTTCATAAACGCGATGCATAATACTTCGCTCACGCAAAAATCCGGTGATATGAGTAAGATCTGTATTCAGTGGAAACTTTTTAACGACAATCCAATTCACGATACGCTCGTCTATTTACATTTTGATTTTCAAAAAAATTAGGGATCTACATATTCCCATACAAAATTTTCAGCTTTAAGTTCTTGCTCGCCATCCATTCGGTAAGCTACTAATCGGCCGTATTTTACCGCACTGTAATCTAAACAGGCGATATTATTTGTAATGGGTTTGGGGTTGCCTTTCAGCCAGTAGTGACCCACAAATAATGGCGGTTCATCCTCACCATAAAGTACCATTTTTGCACGATGATCTTGTGAAATTGGTAGCGCTGATATTTCTGCAGGAATCGGATCTGGCTGAAATAAAAGATCACCGTAGGTTTGGGCTTTGTGAGCCCAAAATTTAGTGCGAAATGTACTGCGCACATGACCTTCTTGCGTAGTCACTTTTATGCCATCGGGCAAGGGGAATACTACTCCGCGTGTTAATAGTTGGATGGTGTTAAATTCGGGAGTGTAATTGCATACGCTTTTTTGCAGAAAATCTTCATCAAAATGACCGCTACCAAATTTTGATTTATGTTGCGCAATAACCTCGTGGTCCCAACAGGCGTGAACTACACGAAAAAGATTATTGTGTTTTACATCACCAAATTCCATAAACAGCGGTAAGGTTTTAAACCACTGCAGCAATTCATTCCATTCTTGGGGATAACGTGCAAATTGCTCGAGAGTTTCTGCAATTAAATGTGAATTCGCTACTGTGTGCGGCCTTAAATATTCGCATTCACTCGCAGACGAATTATCAATTTTGGTAAAATAAGTAATCGCA
Source organism: Gammaproteobacteria bacterium (assembly GCA_004172865.1). Lineage (GTDB taxonomy): Bacteria > Pseudomonadota > Gammaproteobacteria > Pseudomonadales > Cellvibrionaceae > Cellvibrio. Next base: position 119,887 of record SEBV01000015.1, read on the forward strand.
TTATGTTCGTGATTACCAAGCACCATGTGTGCGCTGCCTTTCTGCACCATTTCGTACACGAGCAATAATGCTTCGCGAATATGCGGGCCGCGATCAACAATATCGCCTAAAAAAATAACGCGGCGTGATGGATGACGATATACGCCTTGGCTTTTTTCATAACCTAATTTTTTCAATAAACGCTCAAGCGTTACAGCACAGCCATGCACATCCCCAATGACATCGTAACCTTCAACGGGCGGCAAGTTTGAATCAGGCGATAAAAAATTTACCATAAGAACGCATTAATCATTGAGTAAGTGTCCACCCCAACCTAATTTAGTTCGGCAACGCTCGTAGAAATTATATTCCGCAGGATGCAACAATTTTAATAAATCAGGCTTTTTGCGAATGTGAATTTCATCGCCCATGTTCATATCAAAATGGTTGTGACCATCGCATGAAATCATCGGAATCGCACGGCTGTGTTCACCAACGCGAATCATAATATGACTGGAACCCGAGACAACCATCGGGCGACTACTCAATGTATGGGGATTCATAGGCACTAATGCAATCGCATCGAGATTAGGATGCAATAATGGCCCGCCGCCGCTCAGCGAGTAAGCGGTAGAACCAGTCGGTGTTGAGACAATAATACCGTCTGAAGATTGCGTGGTAACGAAATATCCATCCACATAAATTTCGTACTGCAGCATGTGTACAAATTGACCAGGGTGCAAAACAACTTCGTTTAAGGCTTCGCTGGATGCAATGGTTTCACCCAAATGCGTGATGGACATATCGAGCAAGAATCGCTCTTCGAGAATATATTTTCCCGATAAAACTTCATCTACACGAGTTTCAATTTCTTCGGGCATGATATCCGTTAAGAAACCTAGGCGGCCACGATTCACGCCCAATAATGGAACATTATATTTTGCCAGCACGCGCGCACCGCGCAACAGACTGCCATCACCGCCGACCACAATCACTAAATTGCATAGTTGACCTAATTCATCAGCATCGACAACTCTATAAGTTGCTGCAAATAGAGGATCGTCCACCAGTAAGCCTGCTGTCTCTTGTTCCAGCACAATTTGCACGCCACGACTTTGCAAAAAGCTGATGAGACGTTTAAGCGAATAAGTTGCGCGCTCATTATGAAGATGGCCAATCAAGCCAATAACAGAAAATTTAGTCATCATTTCTCACAAATAGTTGATTATTAGACTTGCCCAGCGCTTGGCGGCGATTTTGGATTATTATAGCCCCAAGATTAGCATTAAACCCACATCGACTATTGGAAATTCCAGGATCTGATAGTGGCAGCAAAACACGTAAAAAGCGTTTACACTAAATTTTTTTAAATCACTCTATTCACTATCACATCTTTTTTAACGCTTCATTTAATAATTATCACCAAAGGAACTTTTATGAAAGCCGACAATATTTTACAAACCATTGGCAACACACCGCACGTTCGCATTAATAATTTGTTTCGAGATGATATTGAAGTGTGGATGAAAGTTGAACGCTTTAATCCCGGCAGCAGCATTAAAGATCGTATTGCGCTGGCGATGATTGAAGATGCCGAAGCCAAAGGTCTTATCAATAAAGACACCGTAATTATTGAACCGACCTCTGGTAATACCGGAATTGGTTTAGCATTAGTATGCGCCGTTAAAGGTTACCGTTTAATTTTAACTATGCCGGAATCCATGTCGATTGAGCGTCGCAAAGCGATTAAAGCTTATGGTGCAGAATTGGTGTTAACCGCTAAAGAATTAGGCATGGGCGGTTCCATCGCTAAAGCCAATGAATTAGCCGCTGAAAATCCTAATTCGTGGATACCGCAACAATTCACCAACGAAGCAAACTCGGAAGTGCACCGCAACACAACAGCGCAAGAAATTCTCGCTGATTTCCCTGAAGGAGTGGATTATTTAATTACAGGCGTAGGCACCGGCGGTCACATTACCGGCTGTAGTGAAGTGCTAAAACGTGAATTTCCAAACTTAAAAACCTTCGCGGTTGAACCTGCAAAATCACCAGTGATTAGTGGTGGCGAAAAAGGCCCGCACAGATTGCAGGGAATTGGTGCCGGTTTTATTCCAGAAATTTTGAATCGCGCCACGCTCGACGGAACTATTTTGGTAAGTGAAGAAGATGCATTTGAAATGGCTCGCCAATCTGCATTAAAAGAAGGTCTTTTTGTGGGAATTTCTTCCGGCGCTACGCTTGCCGCTGTTGCACAAAAACAAAGTGAAATACCCGCTGGCAGCCGCGTCATTATTTTTAGTTACGATACGGGCGAGCGTTATTTATCGATTGAAGATTTGTTTTAATTTCATCGAAAATTAAAAATATAAAATGGAATTTAATTCCAAAAAAAACGGCAGCTGAGGCTGCCGTTTTTTATTGTTTATCTGTTACTTATTGGCACGCACGTGTAAGCGCCCAAGCGTTAGTCCATGCCCAGCCAGTACCAGGCGCATAAGGCCCGCCAACCGTGCACCATCCACCAACGGTGCAACGGTATTCGCTACCTGCATTTTGCACCAAAGCGCCTGTTGCATAGGTTGAACCTTGTAAGAAAGCAGGCGATGTACAACTGTTACCGACCGACGAGGCAACACTGGATTTTGAACTGGAACTACTAACACGCGAGCTAGAACTTGTGCTGATACTTGAACTGGAACGCACCGCAGAACTTTGCACCGACGACGAACTTGCTACCACCGAAGACTGGCTCGATCCCGACGTATTACAGGCCCCCAAATCCAGCCAATAGTTGTATTGCCCAGATGTTAGCTCAGGATTATTGCCTTGAGTCCAGTAATTAGCTTGGTAGCGTTTGCTGTTGAATTTCACTTGCTGCGGTTTGTTGTAAATAGTGTTTGCATCCCACGCTGGCAAATTAGCGCAAGTGTCACCGCTCAAGCTTGAAACGCTGCTACTAATGCTGCTAACAACCGATGAGCTTGTTGATGATGGTGCGGAACTGGAAATCGACGTAGACGCACTTGAAGAAGTGCCGGAGCTAAAGTCCAGATCGATACATTGATAAAATCCTTCTGGTGCATCGGAATAATCGCGCTGCCAAATGCTGTAAACAATGTGCTTACCTGTGCGCTGAGGCAAAGGCACTGAATGCCTGGAATTAGCTTCCTGCCCGGTGGGACTTGATTGGTAAATCTGCTGAAGGTCAGACCACTTTAAAGGCGCAGCGCCAGGGTTAAAACCTTGTTTGGTAATGTAATAACGGAAGTACATGGTTTTGTGTTGCGCGGTGTTGGTCCACACAAAATCTTGCAGGCCGGGTTGCACTTTTGTAGCTGGCCAGTCATTTCTTGCGATATCCAAACCCTCATAACCACTGACGCCGGCGCTGCATAATTTGCCATCTGGAATGACTTGCTGGTGGTTATCTTTCACGCCACCAATCGCAATACTTTGTGGTGAATAGAAGCCTATATTGCCTGCAGCTTTCGCAGCGATACACGCGGGTAAGGTTGGGCTCTCTACATTATTTTCATAACACACAAGAACACGCGACTTAGGCGAAGTCACATACCCATGAGCGCTGGCGTCAAGTGCGCCGAAAACAGCAAAGCTCGTAAAAATCGCTGAAAAACCAAAAACCTTAATACGAGAAATAACGGATTTGAATTTAATTATTTTCACTTTTCTCTCCTGGATTGATAGCGCGATGCGAATAGAAACGCATCACAATCATTGTTAATGGAATGCTTATTTTGCTTTATAAAAACAAATCACTGCTCAGTGAAAGTGACTTGCGTCAGGCGAGAAAAGTCTAAAAAAATGAAAAACAAAACGCTAGTTCGACTTTTATTTTAAAGGTTCGACTTTGCGCAGCAGGTGCTAGTTTTGTCAAAGGGGTTCGATTTTCGGAAATAAATCTTACATAAAAATCGGAAATAGAAATTTAGATGCCAGAGCAGAAAATCGTAAATAATTTAATTATTTTATTTTGATTTTAGGTGCAGATAAATTATCTACAGATTTAAAGCGAGGTTCGATTTTATTGCAATTTCAGACGAAAAAATGGGGATTATAAAATCCCCATTTTTAATTTTTACAAAACTATAAAATTATTCAACTGCAACCACAATTACCGATTTAGCTGGCAACTTAATACTTAGCTTTCCACCTTTAGCCTGCGCACTAAATGCTGCAGGTTTAATGACTTCAGGCTTTTCAAACGTATTATGGGCATCCATTAATTCCGAAGTCAGCACGCGGCCTTTTGCTGAAGATACTTTTTCAGCGCCAAGATTTAAAGCTACTTCGACTTCCTGTTTTGGATTTGTGTTAACCAAGGCCACATACAATTTTCCGTCTTTAGCGCGTGCAGCTGATGCACTTACTTCTGGAATACTTGTTGAACCCAAAGTGTATTTTGGGTTGTTATTAATTGTAGTTGGCAATGACGTTGCATTTTGGAACGGCTTATACATATCGAATGCGTGATAAGTTGGAGTCAAGATCATCTTATCTTTATCCGTCAAAATCATTGCCTGTAATACGTTTACCATTTGCGCAATATTGGTCATGCGTACGCGGTCGGCGTGAGCGTGGAAAATATTGAAATTGAGTGCAGCAACAATCGCGTCGCGTAAACTATTTTGTTGATACAAGAAACCAGTATTGGTGCCAGCCTCAACGTCGTACCAGGTGCCCCACTCGTCTACATCAAATGCAATTTTTTTCTCGGGATCATTTTTATCCATGACCGCGACATTGTTTTTAATCAAGGTATCCATGCGCAAAGTTTTATCCAGCGTGGATATCCATTGTGCTTCCGGGAAACCGAGGGCGGCGCCTTTTACTTTCCACTCGCCGGTTGGAATTGTGTAGTAGTGGAAACTCACCGCATCAAATTTCATGTTCCATTTTTCGCGAACATTTTTTGTTAAGGTATCCGACCAGGATGTGTCGTCATCATTACCACCAGCGGCGATAAAAATAGGCGTGTTATCTTTTGGTGTCTTTAAAAAACTCGCGTATTGATTGTAGAGGCTCGAATAAAATTGCGGAGTCATGTTACCGCCGCAACCCCAAGCTTCATTGCCGATGGCGAAGTAGGAAATTTTAAACGGTTTATCGCGACCGTTTTTGCGACGCAATTCAGCTAAAGTAGATTTGCCCTCGCCGGTCATATACTCAAGCCACTCAGCCATTTCTTGCGATGTACCTGTGCCCAAATTGCCGTTCACATAAGCATCAGCACCTAACAACTCAACCAAATCAAAAAATTCGTGGGTACCCACAGCATTATTTTCTTCAACGCCGCCCCAGTTGGTATTCACTTTTACCGGGCGATTCGCGCGCGTGCCAATGCCGTCGCGCCAGTGATATTCATCTGCAAAACAACCACCGGGCCAACGCACCAGCGGAACCTGCAATTTTTTTAATGCGCCCACAACGTCGTTGCGCCAGCCTTTGGTATTGGGAATTTTTGAATCTGGACCAACCCATATGCCGCCGTAGATACCTGAGCCAAGGTGCTCGGCAAATTGACCGTAAACATCTTTATTAATTACCGCGCCAGGCTTTTGTACATCCACGATAACTTCAACTTTGTCCGCTGCAAATGCACTTGCAGTCATCAAGCTAAGGCTCACAAGCATCACTTTCAGGTTGAGCTTTAACATAGGATTCTCCTAATGAGTTTATTGTTATTAAGTAATTCACTGTTCAAGACAGTTAGTTTTTATGGTGCGGCGTAATCATACAGTGGAAGATATTATTGTCATATAATTTAACAGAAGTTTACGAGTAAAAAGCAAATTTTAACCATTAAAAAAGGCCAATCCGTTTTAGCGGCTTGGCCTTTTCTATATCGAAAACAATAAGTTATTTAATAAACTTACCGTTTACATCCAAAGTAGCTGCATTCAAATGCACAGTTACGCTAGTTGCTTGGGCATCCAGCGCGTGTGACGCGAGAATGACTTTGTAATCTCCTTCGGCGATTTTCCAGGTTTTGGATGCAGTTTCATAAACCGCTACTAAACGTGGATCAACCGTAACGCTTGATGTGGTGCTTGCGCCCGCTTTCAAGTCAACTTTTTGGAAGCCGCCTAAACGTTTTGGCGATTCCCATTGCGCGCTAACTGGCGATACGTAAACTTGCGCAACTTCTTTACCTGCAACGCCGCCCGTGTTTTTCACACTGAAGCTTGCGTTGATCAAGCCATTTTTCACGCTTGCTTTTAAATCGCCCAATGCAAACTCAGAGTAAGACAAGCCATAACCGAATGGGAACAATGGTTTCAGACCTTTCAAGTCGAACCACTTGTACCCTACCGCCGCGCCTTCTTTGTATTCAATTTCGATACGAGCATCTTTAACTTCCGGGTAACCATCCAACACTGGGCGTGGTAATTGTGATTCTGATGCTGGGAAAGTCGCTGGCAAGTGACCTGATGGGTTAACTTCGCCAAACAAAACACGCGCTATAGCCTCGCCACCGTTAGAGCCAGGGTACCAGGCTTCAAGTGCTGCACCTACGTTCGAAATCCATGGCATAAGCACTGGGCCACCAGTTTCCAGCACAACGACGGTTTTAGCGTTAGCTTTCGCTACTGCAGCAACCAGTTGATCCTGATTGTCAGGCAACGACAAATTAGGCACATCTACCGATTCAGCGGTCCATTGATTTACGAACACCACCACGATGTCGCTTTCAGCTGCTAATTTGGCTGCTGAGGCTGCATCGGTACCGTCGTTATAGGTAACTTTGGATTCCAACGCGCGCGCCTGAATAGCTTTCAAGGGTGAGGATGGGTAGTACAACATTGGGCCGGGGAAACCATCCGGGCCGCCACTGAAACCGGCCGCGCCACCTACTGGATACACTTGCGAAGAACCGCCACCAGACAACACGCCTACGTCAGCATGTGAGCCGATAATAGCGATTTTTTTGTAGAATTTAGAGATAGGCAGAAGCTTCGCATCGTTCTTCAAGAGCACAATACTTTCTTCCGAATCTTTCTGAGAAACCAAACCATTGGCTTTAAAATCGATGGCTTTTGGATTTGGCGATGCAGGGTTATCCACCAAACCAAATTCAAACATAGGATGTAATACGCGGCGCACCATATCGTCGAAACGCGCTTCGCTCACCCAACCATTTTGCACAGCTTCTTTCAAGGCACCGCCAAAATATTCCGAGTTATCAAATGGAATTCCTGATTGCTGATCCAAACCATTATTGGCCGCTGGAACTGTACTGTGAGTCGCACCCCAGTCAGACATTACCCAACCTTTGAAGCCCCAATCTTTCTTCAGAACTTCATTCAACAAGTAATCACTTTCACAAGCATAGTGGCCATTAAAGCGGTTGTATGAACACATCACGGAGCCAGGATTACCCTGCTCTTTCGCGAATTGCAGCGCTAAAAGATCAGACATACGCGCTGATTTATCGTCAATTTTTGCATTCAAAGTGAAACGGTTGGTTTCCTGATTATTGAATGCGTAATGTTTCAACGTTGAAACAACATTATTCGATTGGATACCGCGGATTTGTTCACCAACGATTAAACCGGCCAACAGCGGATCTTCACCGCCGTATTCAAAGTTACGACCATTGCGTGGCTCGCGCATGATGTTCACGCCGCCGGCCAACTGAACGTTAAATCCAAAACCGCGAGATTCCGAACCAATCATCGCACCGCCTGCGAAAGCGGTTTTTAAATCCCAGGTTGCAGCAGTCGCAATACCCGATGGCAACGCCGTTGCACCGCGTACATCTGGCCCGCGCTGACTTGCGATACCAACGCCCGCATCTGCTTCCCATAAATTAGGAATGCCTAAACGCGGAACGCCGTAAACAAAACCTGCCGATTGTGGGTGTGACTCAACTGGGCGTTTGAAATTTTTCCAGGGAGCATCGGTACCAAAATAACCGAAAACCAATTTGAGTTTTTCATCAAAGGTCATTTCTTTCAAAACTAAATCAGTACGCTGTTGCGGCGTTAGTTTTTTGTTCATCCACGCTTTAGGCGCTTCAGCAGTTGCTTTTTTTGGCGCATCCGCGGCAAAAGAAGGTGCAACCGTAGCCAGAGCAACAGCCATTGCTAACAGGCTGATCTTTTTTTGAAAACCCATAATGAATTCCTCAATTATGTTTCGAGTGACTGGAAAATTAGAATAGTTAGTAGAATGGAACAACTTAGGGGCCTGGAGAAAGCCGCTGATCACATCGTCTCTAATGATAGACGCTGAAAATTAATCGGTTGAGGTTTTTACTAATATTTACTCGAAAAGTTATAAAAAATGGCCTCAACATTGCAGCATCTGCGATAAGAGGCCATTTAATAAGCAATTTTATTTTTTTACGACAGTTTTAATGTTGTAAACATTGCTGATGTCTTTGTTGAACGCGGTCAAATCATCGTTATAAAACGCACGAAAATCTTCCAGTGTTCCGTTCTTAATATTTGCATCGCTTTTGTAAGGAACCCAGTAGTGTGGATGACCATTACCGTCACCATCCGGCGAGTTGCGCCAGGTCAACAAAAACGCAATACGGCGCGCATCTTTATCAGCTTTAAGGCCACCAATTAATTTGCGATACCAATGGTCATCGATCTTGCCAGCACCAATGTCAGGAGCTTGAATTCCTATCTCGGAAATCACCGGAATTTTCCCGCGCGCGTCAGCCAAGCGCACAATCATCGCCGTGTTTTCCACAACAGTTTTAAACCAGGCATCAACTTTATTATCGAGAAAACCGTAGGTGTCAAAACCCATCACATCAACCCATTGGTCGCCGGGATAACGCTCTAAATAATCCGACTCTTTTGGATTCTGAAATTCATTCGGCGAATAGGCGTACAAGAAATTGGTGACGCCTTTTTTATCGCGCAAATACTCTACGGTGTAGCGATAAAGTTGTTGATATTCCGCAGGCGTAGATTGCTCGTTGCCCCACCAAAACCAGGCACCGGTATTTTCGTGATACAGACGCATCACCACTGGAATTAAAGTGCCTTTATCGTCTTTTAGTTTGTGTGCCCAATCGGAAATTTGATCGAGATAATTATTCAATACCTTATTGTAAGCACCACCGGGCAAGGCATCTTTTACGGCCGGGCGTTTATCCCACGCCGTACCGGTTGGCCATGGACCTTTTTCGGTATCGGTTTTAGGATTATTTAAATGCGCGCTAATCGTGATGATGCCACCATTGGCGTAAGCCTTTTTAATTTGCGGTACAACATCACCTTCAGGTCGTGGCGCTACAATTGACAGCGAATCCCAACCATAGACTGCCGCAAAATCGCCGACAGAATTGTAAGTATCTGACTCTGTGCCGTCGGTTTTTTTAATCGTTAAACCTTGGGTGGTTTCATGTTGATGACCAAACATAATCGCTTTTTCACGATTGGTTTTTAGAAAGGCGAATAGTGAACGAGTTTCGGGCGTCGCGTTTTTGGTAACAATATTTACTTCTACAACGTCAGCTTTCGGAGCTTCAGCAGCGCAAACATTATTGACAATGGCACAGGTAAAAACAGCAGCAATAGCATTGACTTTAAGTGCTGAATAGCACCTTGTAAGGGTTGATTTTTTCATGGTTTCCTCGGGTTAGAATGAAGTCAAAACAACGTCCATTTATTTTTATTATTCCTACCAACGTGCCGCTGCTGTCTTTCTAATTGTTCTCTCGACGCCAGTGTAACCGAATACATTCAAAGACCAAACACATTCTCAAGACTAAAACATATCTTTATAAAGAGTTAGTTAAGGGAGATGTGTTACTGGCAATTAGAGCTTGAGATGGTGACGACCTATTGTTATTTGGAGTAGCGCACCCGAATGCCAAGATCAAATGAGAGGCGAATTTCATCTGCCGATAGCTCGACAGGAAAGTAACAACCGGAAATATGTGCCTGGCAAAAGCTGGCGCCTTCCAGTTTGGTGTTGCGGAAATCTATGCCGCGCAAGTCAGCGCCGCGAAAGTAGGCATTACTTAAATCCAGGCCGTCGGCATCAAGATTACGCAAATCCAGGCCGCGAAAATCACCCGCCGCCAAAAAACCTTGGGTGGATTCACCCGCTGCTTTGCGCTTATTGAATTCAGCAATTTGTTCGGCTCGCAATAAATCGTAAAGCGGGTTGTGATGGACAATGGGGTTAGTCATATCAGTTCCTATTATTGTGTAGATGCTGCGGAAACCTGGTCGAATAACAAACATCTTATTTCCATTTGACTATAGCTCAGCGCGTCAATTTTGCGCAGTTTGGTGCTCCTGAATACAAATTTTCATCGCCTCAATGGTAATTTAATTTTCCAGACGGTAAACTTGCATATCAGCTGCAACATAGCAGTAGCGCCAGGATTCAACCATAAGATATTCATAGCGCAAACCCTCGGTCAAATACCTCAAAACGCAATCAATTAATTCACCTTTCACTAGTGTGGACTTGGCTTCGCCGCCATCTTGAGAAGCGCCTTCAAAACAAAACTTGGGGCTAATATCGCCCTGAAAAAGACACTGAGGAATTGTGAGAATGCATTTTATTCACGACGATTTTTTACTCGATACCGAGCAAGCCAAAGACCTGTATCACAACTACGCCAAGCACATGCCCATCATCGACTACCACTGTCACCTTCAACCGGAACAAGTGGGCGATAACAAACAATTCCGCAATTTATCTGAAGTTTGGCTGGCAGGTGATCACTACAAGTGGCGCGCTATGCGCTCTAATGGTGTGGATGAACGCTACTGCACCGGCGATGCGAGTGATTGGGAAAAATTTGAAAAATGGTGCGAGACAGTTCCCTACACATTACGTAACCCGCTCTACCATTGGACACATCTAGAATTGCGCAAACCATTCGGCATTACCGACCGTTTGCTCGACAGCAGCACTGCAAAACGCACTTGGGATCAATGCAACGAATTATTGGCAACGCCGGAATTTAGCGCGCGCGGTTTAATGACGCAAGCTAACGTAAAGTTAGTGTGTACCACTGACGATCCCATTCATGATTTGGCGCATCACCAAAAAGTTGCAGCTGATAAATCTTTCAAATCTGCAATGCTGCCAACCTGGCGCCCCGACCGCGCAATGGCGGTGGAAAGTGCAGATGCTTACAACAAGTATATTGATCGCTTGGCGAACGCTGCTGACATCAACATCAGCACCTTCGATGATTTAATTGCTGCATTAGATAAACGCCATGATTACTTCCATGCAAATGGCTGCCGCTTGTCTGACCACGGTTTGGAAACTGTTTATGCAGCGGATTACACCGAAGCAGAAATTAAAACTATTTTCGCAAAAATTCGTGGCGGCAACGAACTGGATGCAATTGAAATTGAAAAATTCCAATCGGCAATGATGATTGAATTTGCATTGCAAGATCACGCTAAAGGTTGGGTGCAACAATTCCACATTGGCGCCATTCGCAATAACAACCCTCGCCTATTCCGCACGCTCGGTCCAGATACAGGTTTCGACTCTATTGGCGACCACAATTACGCAAAACCTTTAGCGAAATTTTTAGGCCGTCTAGATAACGAAAATCGTTTAGCCAAAACCATTATTTATAATTTGAATCCTCGCGATAACGAAATGATCGGCACCATGATTGGTAACTTTCAAGATGGTTCTTCCGCAGGAAAAATTCAATTCGGTAGCGGTTGGTGGTTCCTCGATCAAATGGAAGGAATGACTCGCCAAATTGAATCGCTCAGTCAATTAGGTTTGCTCAGTCGTTTTGTAGGCATGTTGACCGATAGCCGCAGCTTCTTAAGTTATTCACGCCATGAATATTTCCGCCGTATTTTGTGCGGAATTTTCGGCCGCGATATGGCGAAAGGTTTAGTGCCTAACGACACTAAAATGGTTGGAAAATTAATTCAGGATGTTAGCTACAATAATGCAAAAAATTATTTTCCGTTTACAGTGCCAGAATAAATCTGTAATCGCATAAGCGAATAATTTGTAATTAATAGTGAAAAAAGCCCAGCTTAGCTGGGCTTTTTTATTTTCAGATTAAAACTATTGTCTCCATGTGTAAGGTGGTGGCGCAGTAACTTCAGTAATGGAACTCACGCCCGCCCAATCATCATCAACAAATCCATAAAAATAATTGTTGGCTTTTGTTTTAGCGACAAATTCTAAATCACCCAACAAACTTGTAGTGCCTGTTGCTGATTGCCCGGAACCAAACCACCCCATGGGATAAAAAGTAGATTTCACTTTTGCCGAACCACTAACAGTAAAACTACTCGCGCCGTGCTGTGGATTCGAAGCAACGCCCAACAAGGTTAAAGCACCGACTGTACCACCAGAAACAGTTCCGTTAATGATGGTTGCTTGATCTTCAACGCGTGCTGTACCCGTTACACTTCCACCAAGAATTTTAGCGTAAGGCCCGACAAACACTGTCGATGGTGTTCCAGCTGGCGCACAACCGCCGCCATTTGCGTGACGAACTGTACCTGTAGGACAGGCATCGAGCTGACCATTTTTAAATCCTTGCGGCCATGCTCCACTTAATTCGACCATATAGGGGTAACGATAAATAGAAGGATAAGCTTGCCCATCCGATGGATTATCCCAGGTGATTTTTTGGTATTGCGTTGGCGATGCGACTACCACCAAAAATAATTTTTCACCCGGCGTTAAACAAATACTTAATTCGCCATCAGTTCCTTTTTTCAATTCACTGTAACGCGATAACGTCATGCTGGAATTAGTTGTCACTATTCCCCAACGCCAACCAGAATTTGCCGCTGATTGAATAACGCCGCGAAATTTAACATTCACAGTGGTTGCTCCAGATTCAGGAAATAGTTGCGTGATGTTATAACCCCAACGTTGCGGTGCCCAATAATAGGGTGAAACAAAACGACGATTTTGCGCCCAATTAGTATCTAAAGATTCCAGCTGTGTTAAGCGCAAACGACGTGCGGTATAACTTTGCGGATCATCACTAATGCTTCCATAATTTTGACGATACACTGCACCTTGATCACTACCGTCCAGATTTTTGTAATCCCAGGTGACGTTATGCATTGCCCATTCACCGAAGCGATCATTTAATTGTTCCACACTCCAGTTTTGACTCAACATTAATTTCTGCCAGGGATCGCGCTGACCATTTGGTGCGTTGTAAGCCCACATATTATTAACTGCACTTGGACACGATTTATCTTTGATATATTCAAAAAATTGCCAATTACAATAACGGTCACGCGTATTGCCGTAATATAAATGCGGCATGTTGGGCAGCATTTCAGAACAGTGTGGATTATCGCGGAAAATTTGATGCGGCATCCAATTCGCGTGTGACTCATAAATCCAGCAACCTACTCCACCGCAATCAGGAAAACCTTGCGTAGATGATTGCACACCGTGCATAAATTCATGCGCTAAGCCCCATTTATCCGCAGCCGCTAATGGCCCAATCCACATGCCCATATAACTAATTCCATTGCGCGACCAACCGCCACCTAACAATGGATAATCGTTATCGAAATGCACAGCAGCTTTCCATTTCTGTGTTGAGCTGCAATAAGGTTCGGGGAAAAATAATGGTGAACCAAAATAACTCGACCATATTTCTTCCAACGAATTTGCTGCAGTTTGCGCCGCCGCTAAAGTGATGTTAGTTCCGTCTTTCCAGTAAATTGCAAAATGCGCTGTTTCCAAACGCAAAGCGCCACCATTTTCTCCACCATCTTTAGGCGCAAGCCAAGTTCCCGCCGTACAAGTCGGCGCAAGTGTTTGACAGGAGTTTGTCGTCTGCCATGTGTTATCTGCTTTAGGGGACGCACATGCAGCAATAACAGATGAACTGCTCGATGAAACAGAGGAACTTGTTGAGCTAGATTTACTACTTGATGAAACTACTGAACTTTTGCTGGAACTGTTTGAACTTAACGAACTGCTTGAAGTTTTAGTAGAGCTATTCGAGCTTGCAATTGAACTACTTTTTAATGAACTTGATTTACTGCTAGATGAAAGTGAAGAACTTTTTATACTGGATGAATTTATTGATGAGGATATTTTTGAACTTGACGAAACAGTCGCAGAAGATGCCGAAGAAAAACTGGAGCCACAAATACTTCCTGTCACAACTGGAATTTCTGTTGCGCCGCCTTTTTTATCCACCTGAAAACCAAAACTGATATTTTGCCCCGGTTGAATACTGCTATTCCAACTTAAGGCCGTGGCAGAATAAGGATTTGTTCCTGATAGAGTTGCGTTCCACACATTGCTAATACGATTACTGCCGGCATAAGTCCACCCTACCGTCCAACCATTGATAGCAAGTGTACTTTTATTGGTGATAGTAATCGCGCCCGTTAAACCTGTACCCCAATCATTAGTGACTGAATAAACACATGTGGCAGATTGTGCATTTGCGTGGCTAGTTATACCGAGCAACAAACAGCAACCAAGCGCAAAGCCGCTTGAACTTTTAAATACTTTCATAAATATCTCCAGCTTATGTTGAGATCCTTCCGAAATTTATTGCACAAGGTGCTTATAAATTAACGAGAAGTCGCCGAGATTTTTTGCCGATTTTTTACAATTTTTATTGTGATTTTTTTTCAAAAAAAACCTTGTTACGATTTCGGGATCGTAACAAGGTTTAGTTAAAGCAACAGCTTATTGATTGCTACCAGTCAAACCATTTGCAAAACCTTGCAGTGCTGGTTTTGGCAAGAAGTTAATATCAAACAACAACGGCCAATCAGGTTCGCTTGCCGTGTTCAACCAGCTATCAGCATCCCAGATTCCCCACACAGTAATACCAGCGCGTTGTGCAGGCGGAACAACTTTCACGTAGGCCGCAACAATTTGGCGATAACGTTCTTTCTGCAAAGCAGCTACAGAAGGCGTTAAGCTGGTGTAAACCGGCGCGGATGAGTTGTATTTATTATTTACACGCACATCCAATTCGGAAATTTTTACTTTCAAACCACGATCTGCAACTGCTTTCATCGCAGCTTCAATCGTGCTTGCGCTTGGCCAATCCAACAACACATGCATTTGGAAACCAACACCAGTGATTGGTACGCCGCGAGTTTTCATACCATCAACCAGCGCTAACAAATTGGTAGTTTTGGTGCCGCCATTTTCGATATTGAAATCGTTGTAGAACAAATCAGCAGCGGGATCTGCAGCGCGGGCATTAATAAAAGCTTGATCAATAAAATCGAGTCCCATTTTTTGATAGAACACAGAATTGCGGAAACCATTCACTGCAGCACCGTCACCATCTTCAGCCAAAGCTTCATTCACTACGTCCCAACTATCAACTTTGCCAGCAAAATGCGAAGTCACAGTTTGGATATGTGTTTTCAACATAGCAGCAAAATCGCCAGTGTAATTTTTCATGAAGTTTGGTACTTGATAATCAGAGTGCCAAATTAAAGTATGTGCATGAATTTTTATGCCGTGCTGTGCCGCGAATGCGACCAGCTCATCTGCTTGCGTAAATGTGAAACTGGTTTCTGACGGATGCAAATAGCTCATCTTCATAATATTGCCAGCAGTAAACTGACTGAAATGTTGGAAGGCAATTGCTTGTTGCTGCGTGGCGGTAGAACTATTAATAATGCTATCGCTTTCACTGCCCGCACCTACGGCAACACCAATTGGGAAATCAACCAGCGCTTTCAAACTCACAACTCCACTAATGCTACTTGCCACTGATGAACTGCTTATTTTTGATGAGGAGCTGCTGGATTTTATGGAGCTAATAACCGAAGAAATCACCGAGCTGGCGATGCTTGAACTCGCTACACTTGAACTTGATGACTTAACACTGGAAGCCACGCTTGAAGAACTACGTGAACTGGCAGCCGATGAAACTGAAGACACGGTGCCAACAATTCCGTAAGGCGCGGGCTGCGCACTACAAGTAACTGCTGCAATACAACTTTTGTTATTTTCATAACCCCAGCCATTTGGCGTGGTGTTACACAAGGGGTAAAGCGTTCCGTACCAGTTACATTGCTGGCCGGTTGCGGTACTCGATGCAACACTGCTAGCGACTGACGAAGAACTTTTTACGCTTGAAGAAACCGCTGAACTTGCGACGGAACTTTCAACGCTACTAGCGCTGGACGCAACAGAAGATGCACTCGATGTTGTAGCTGAACAAACACTGCCTGTAACCACCGGTTTTTCTGCGGCTCCACCATTTTTATCGCCCTGCACACCAAAGCTGACAGATTGACCAGGCTGGATAGTTTTATTCCAATCCAAACTACTTGCAGTGTAAGGATTTGAACCGCTTAGGGTTGCATTCCATGAACTGGTAATTTTGTTGGAGGTATATTGCCAACCAACGTTCCAGCCGTTAATTGCCGTAGTACCATTGTTCGCAATGGTGATAGAACCTTGAAAACCCGTATTCCATTCATTGATGACGGTATAGGTACAAGTCGCAGCTTGCGCCGATGCCGTTAAAAATGCTGCTGACGTTAAGATAAATCCACACAGATATTGCACGCTTTTTTGAAACCGAGGTTTCTGTATTTTTATGGTCATGATTAAGCTCTCGTTAGAGTGATTGACAGTAATTGAAGAAAAGCAATCGGGAAAAAATCGAAGAAAAAACGCAGTATAAGACTCGAATGAGATAAATATTATCTATTCAAATACCCATACCAGAGCCAAGATCCAACACAATGATGTGTGCACTATATTTCCCATTAACCAGCAGAATACTTTGCACTTATTTATTATGAAAACTTGTCGACAAGTATAACCAATTAGGCGGGAGAGTAACTACAACAACTAAACGATTTGCTAATTAGAGCACTCTTTTTTAATGCAGAACGATTTTTCTAAAAAACAAAAGTCTAAATAATTTTTTATATTTGATTAAAACTACAATAGTAAAATGCCCCGCTCATTGAGCGAGGCATAATTAAAAAAATTAAAGCTTTTTATTAAAAATAATGTAAACCATTACATTCACTTGAGCTTGCGTAACCACAAAACCCAAGTGAAGTAAGTGCTACTTATAAACCATTTTGGTTACCAATTAATGGCGCCATGTAAGGTTTAATGTATGCAAGTTTCCAATCATTAACGCCATTCCAGTCATCCGTTAAAATACCACCGGTATCGCCAGAATTTGGATTCCAAGCCCAGTAAGTCCATGAGTAACCTTCACTGTGGTCGCCCATGTATTTAACGAACTCTTCAAACCATTTGTTACTTGCACTACCAACAACATTATCTTTAATTCCGAACTCGCCAATTAAAGTATGACCAAGGCCTTGGTTGTAAATGAAACCAAAACGGTCTTCCCAGATATAACGCAAGTTCAATGGGAAGCGATAATCGCGGAACCATGGTTGGGTATAAACTTCTGGGCCGTATTCGTGTGGTGAGTAAACCAATTTATTGTTGAAGGTAATATTAATTGGATTCGTTAACACGCCTTGCATGTTGCCGCCCCACCAATATTTATTTACGGATTTAGAGGTTGAATTAAGAGCTTCAACACCTTCAACCACAATCAACGCATTGGCATTAACAGTTTGAATAGCATTTGCAGCGCGTTGTGCAGCTTCATTCCAATTAAGGGCTGAGTCAGTGCTACCCCATGATGCGGTGAAGTGCGGTTCATTTTTCAAATCGAACGCAGCAACTGCGTCATTAGTTGCATAGCGTGCAGCAACAAATTTCCAGTTAGCAATCCACTTGGCTTCCGGATAATAAGATGGATTCCACAAACCTTCGCTCAAGTAAGAATCTGGTAAACGTGAATGCGAATCCAGAATTACTTTCAAGCCCAGAGTTTTAGCTTCAGCAATAATTGCATCCAATAAATCCAATGGAGTTTGTGTTGCAGTCAAACCATTCAATGCAAGATCAATATTCAATGTACCGAGAGTTAGTGAACCATCTCTTGATGCATCGAGCATGTAATCAGAGTAAGGAATACGCACGGTGTTGAAGCCCAAAGTTTTAACTTGTGCGAGCATGGATTTGTAACTGCGAGTCCATAAACCGAATGGAACCTGGTTTTTAGTTTCAAAACCGAACCAATTAACACCAGTCATACGCACAAGGTGACCTTGTGTATCGAACAATTTAGTACCTTCAACATGCAACCAGTTTGGTTTACCAGTACTTGCTAATTGTGCAGCAGTTTTTGTTACTGCAACGGCTTGGGTTTTAAGCGGTGCTACAGCAGCTGTTGCAAAATTAATGTAGGGATCTGTTGCATCAAGTGCTGGTGGAACACCTATGGTTGTAGCATCAAATACGAACGCTGGATTTGGTGCAAGTACGCCCGTTTTCCATTTGAATTGTGCTAAACGTGATGGAGAAGTTTTCGCGTTAAAGAAGAATTCAATTTTCTTCACGTGAATATCAACTACTGCACCGTCTTTCGCCTGGAAGAAGAATTTAGAAGCAACACCAAGGTGCGGCGCTAAAGGTAAACCAGCAAGGCCAGAATATTTTTCACCTTCAAAATCGGCAACGGTGTATTTAAAAATGGTTGGAGTTGCAGTCAATGTTAATGGAACTTTAGTCGCGTAATTGCCCCACTCGGTTGGCTTGTTAATATCGGTAGTTTCGAACATTACACCGATAGTACCTGAACCATATGCAGTAACTTGCACGTAGGCTAAATCCGCTAAATCAACGCCCGCTTCTTCGAACAAAATGTTAGTACCTACACCAGCATAACCCGGGTTAGTTACGTTCATTTTAATATTTAGTTCGTGACCGGAAATTGCTTTACCAACGTTGTACGCATTAATCGCTAAACCGGTGGCATTTTTCAATGTTGTGCCAGTTTTGTCAGCGAATGTGTACCAGTATCCACCACCTTCGGTGTAGTTTTCACCGCGATAAGTTGCGAGCGCGCCACCCAAATTATTCTGGTGGTCGTTATCCGCAAAATCATCTAGCACGATTGATTGATCGGTACCGTAATCAAAAATGTGCGGGTAAGGTAATGAATATTTGGTGCCATCACAGGAAACAACATAAGGGCGATTATATTCATCAACATTTTTGCCTTTCGCTACAGGTTCATAAACAACGTAACCCGATTTAGCCTGACCAGCACCAACGGGAATTGTTGGTTCCGCACAGTTAGCAAGACCAGTAGAACTCGCAGCACTTGAGCTTGATTTCACACTCGAAGAACTCGCTACTATAGAGCTTGAACTTGATTTAATTGATGAAGAGCTAACACCAATTGAGCTGCTGGATTTCACGCTTGAAGAGCTCACCGCAACTGAACTAGAGCTGGACTTCACGCTTGAAGAACTCACACCGACCGAGCTGGAGCTTGATTTCACACTTGACGAACTCACGCCTACAGAACTTGAACTCGATGACTTAATACTTGAAGAACTTACAGCCACGGACGAGCTTGATTTAACACTCGAAGACGTTGCCACCGAACTCGAAGACTTAACGCTTGAGCTGGACGATGAAACCGGACAGCTCGCGCCAACCAAACCGTAAGGCGCGGGCTGAGTGGTACAGGTCGAAGGAGCAATACAGCTCTTGCCGTTTTCATAACCCCAACCGCTGGTTGTGGTTGTACAGCTCGGGTAAGTGGTGCCGTACCAATTACATTGCGACGCGCAGGCAGCAGAACCTATGCTACTTGAACTTAGGCTGCTTGAACTTGTGCTTGGTGCGCTTGAAGAACTGCTGGTGCGAGAAGATGAGGACTGATGTTGTTCTAAACTCACCCACAGCGAACCGCTCTTGGTTGCTTCACCGCCACGACCATCGCGCACGGTCAATGTGTAAGTCACAGTGGCGGATATGCCTGAAGTGGTAATGGTGTAAGTGGGCGAAATTCCCGTTAAGGTCGTTCCATTAACATTCCACTCATAGGTCAGTGCATCGCCATCCGGGTCGGATGAACCAACAGCGCTAAAGTACACAATGGGTGATCCACTTATTTGGGTGCCGCCCGCAGGAGAAGCAATCACCGCAACGGGTGGGCGATTGGCTGCTACACTTGAACTAGTACTTGAACTGCTGACGGATGTAGAGCAAACATTGCCAGTAATCACCGGCTTTTCAGCCGTAGTTCCGTTTTTATCGCCTTGTACGCCGAAGCTGACAGATTGGCCTGGTTGAATGGTTTTGTTCCAATCTAACGCAGTAGCTGAATAAGGATTGCTACCGGTTAAAGTGGCATTCCAGGAGCTGGTGATTTTATTGTTGGCATAAGTCCAGCCCACGTTCCAACCATTGATGGCGGTGTTGCCATCGTTAGTAATGGTAATAGAACCCTGAAAACCGGTATTCCATTCATTACTCACGCTGTACAAACAGCTAGCCGCTTGAGCCTGGCTCGCTGCAGCAATACTCAAGCCTAGCAACGACGCCATGCCGAGTTTTTTGGGTAGAGAAAAATTCATTAATAATTATCCTGAAGTTAAAAAAGGGGTTGCACGCCCAAGTATTTTCTATGTGCTATTTGTATTTACTTTTTCTTACTTTTTACTGCCACCTATAGCCCAAACTCCGGCTAACAACAGGTGCCTTACACAGCCATCACCTCCTGTGGATCAACATTATTGATTTTGGTGTTGATACATCCTGTACAGACATTCGTTACTGCCTCCAAAACAATCTGAAGACATATTCGATCAACGACAGCGCTGTCATTTTTAATGCACTGATAAATTCTATAAACCAAGCCCGCTACCAAAAATTCCTGTATAAACAAAATGAAACAAGCTTGGGTGATAAAACTTAATTTGATAGAAAGCCGCCTGATACAAGTCATATCAGGCGGCCATCTCACTCACTATCGATTAATTACACGCTGCTCCTGTTACTGCTGGAGCTTGTGCTGTAATACTTGAACCTTTAGTACCCTGCACACCTACTTCAACGGTTTGGCCTGGTTGGATAGTTTTATTCCAATCGAGACCTACAGCTGAATATGGGTTTGCACCTGTCACAGTACCGCCCCATGAACTAGTCACCGTGCTGCCATCGGTATAAGTCCAACTTACGTTCCAACCGTTGATTACGGTAGTGCCGCTATTGGTAATACGGATCGCCGCGGTAAAGCCCGTGTTCCACTCGTTGCTAATGATGTACTTACATTTGCTCGCGGCAGCCACACTGCTCGATGCACTGGAAACACTAGAAGATACTTTCGAGCTTGACGCAGAACTCGGTGCAGAACTACTTACCACCGATGATTTGGAGCTTGAAGAACTCACTGGCGCTAGGCTAGAGCTGCTGCTTTTCACGCTGGAAACAACACTGCTAACGGAGCTTGAACTCGCACCCACAATGCCGTAAGGCGCTGGTTGGGCACTGCAAGTACTCGCTGCGATACAGCTTTTGCCAGACTCATAACCCCAACCGCTGGTCGTCGTTACACAAACAGGATACAAAGTGCCGTACCAGTTACATTGCTGAGCAAATGGGCTGCTTGATGAAGACGATGAAACGGAAGATGAGCTTGATGATTTAATCGACGATGAACTCGAGGACTTAATCGATGAGAAAACAACAGATGAAGAAGATACTGAAGCAGTGCTCGATTTACTGGACGAACTTGAAGAAGCCACGCTCGACTTACTGGAAGACGAACCCGCAATCAAAGAGCTTGAGCTGCTTGATGCCACCGAACTCTTCGAGCTGCTCGCAGAGCTGCTGGTGACTACACCCGAACTATCGCCCCAGATAACGCCGCGCCCGTTAGTACCCACATAAACACGACCATAAACACGTGGATCGCCCGACAGAGCCTCACCGATATTGCCGTATTGATGTTGGTTATCGTTGATGCGAACCCAGCTAGCGGCTGCATCATCGGAACGGAATACACCGCGAACACCATCTACTTTGGCGACGATATAAATCGCCGGATAAGTTTGACCGGGTGCGGCTTTACCAAAGCTCACGTTATCAGCTTCCTGAACATTGGCGATCCTAGTAAAGGTTGCGCCTGAGTCAGTTGAATGCCATAAACCGTAGGTCGTAGTGGTGCTCCCGCCTGCTAACCAAATATCTCCTTCACGACCATAAACCGCTTTGAATTTATGGGCAGCAGCAGGAATACCAGTCGCAGCCGTTGCGGTAAAGGTTGCGCCCTTATTAGTACTAACGTAGAAAGTCCCGTTAGCAAGTGCGTAGAATTTGCTTGGGTTGACACGATCAGACTCAACGACTGCGCCCAAGGGCAAACCGGTGGCTGCGGCCCAATTGCTGCCAAACGTTGTAGAGACTTGAACCGCAGTACCACCCGGACTCCACACAATAGCGCCGCCATCCGCAGAGAGAGCCACATTACCGCCAGAAGTAACGCCGCTAGGCACCTGCCCTGACCACCATGAAGTTCCCGCGGTAGTTGTTATTCCGATACCGCCGGTTTGGTCCAGATTTCCTACCCGAACCATAGTGCTTGGGCTAAGTTCTGCGTAGTCAATACTGGTAGTACTAGTCAAGCTTGGCGTAGCGAAGTTGTAGCTGGGCACCACAGTCAAATCATCGTGACGGAATCCACCAATATCACCCAAGGCCGAGTACAAAGGAGCGCCAGTTGGCGGGCTCACCAAATCCAGAACCGCCGTTTCTTCAATACCCTTGGCTTTTGGTTTGATAAGAATTTGCGCACCGGCATCCCAGTTGGTGAGATTTTCAGTACCGTACAGAGTCGCACCTGTACCGTATAACAAGCGATTAGAATTGAAAGGGTCGATTTCCACAGACTCGTTCATCCAACCCAGTTTTGGCGCAGTATCAGGCGCAACCGGACTGGTGATGCCGAAATTCAACCAGGGATTTTCGGTAATATCTTGCGTATAACGGAAGCTGCGGCTTGGGTAGCTGGTCCAGTCCCAAATACGAGTCCAGGTCGCGCCGCCGTCGGTAGTGCGGAAGAAAATTGCATCCGGCCACCAGGCAACTTGCGATGCAACCATCAAGGTTTTCGGATTTTTGCGGTCAATCGTCAAACCACTGTAGCCGAAATACAAATCGGTGCTGCTGGATGGAATTGGGCTGATGTTAGTCCACACGCCGGTTTTAGCGTCGAATTTCCATACATCACCTTTAGCACCATCGTAGGGGCCGCCGGTATCGCTAGTTGAAATGTAGAGAATGCTATTAACCGAATCGAAGACGCCTTTGTGCGCGAGATAGCTCGTTGGCGCTCCAGCGAGTGGTGTCCAGGTCGCACCGCCATCGGTACTGCGATAAACCGGATTGGCTTTATCCGCTACGCCCACATAGATAGTTTGCGACGTAGAACCTGCTGAACCAGAGGTAGGATCAAAGGTAACCCAGGTGACGCCTTGCAACTGATTTAGGTAATTATTGGTATCCGCCGGATCTTGTGCGTAAGTTCCGCCATTAGTGAAACTTGAAACTTTCGCCCAGGTCATGCCGTAATCGGTACTGCGCCATAAGCCGTTACCTCCTTCGGCGCCGAAATAAACGATGTTATTTTTGTTGGGGTCAACCACCAAACGCTCGCCCTGCCCGCGGCCCGGCATATTGCCGCCCACTTTAAAAGGCAATGGTGTGGCCTGCCAAGTTGCGCCTTTGTCTGTTGAACGCAAAATCGCGCCGTTATTTGGATCCCAACTATTGGTGTACATACCGGCGGCAACATAAACGCGATTGGTATCGACCGGGTCAGTGGCCAAACTTAGCACACCATTCCAGCCCCAATTATCCCAACCTACCCAGTCCAACAACGGCACCCAACTACTCGTTGATGCATTCCAACGATAAGCGCCGCCGATGTCAGTACGAGCATAAATAAGGTTTTGTTCTTTCTGATTGAAGACGATTCCTGGAACAAAACCGCCTCCGTCTATGCGCACATTTTTCCAATTGTAAGTTTCAGTTGACGCTGCAGATGCCGCAATTGAGACAGCCATCACACTCGCAAGAAACATTGAAGACGCTAATTTAAACGCAACAATCGGCTTATTTTTTTTATTAATTTTCATATATTTTTTACCTGTATTTAAATATTAGAAATATAAAATATTTATTTTTTACACACTAAATATTTTATTTTATTTTCATTTTTTTGATTTTTCATAATTTAAATAGCGGCAACACAATGTATTAAAAT
>SEBV01000171.1 GCA_004172865.1 Gammaproteobacteria bacterium
GTTAATGGTATAAGTACCTGCTAACGCACTAACCACCGACACCTCTACAGGTGCTGATTCCATAGGCGTTCCGCCACTGCATGCAACAAGTGCCCGGTACCAGGAGGTAGTTGTGGGAGAAATTGATAACACCGGACTGCCGGAAGCCGCGCCAATATTTGTATAAGGGCCGCTTATTGACGGAGCAGATTGCCATTGGTAAGTCTGTCCTACACCGATTGTATTGGCCGTTAGGTCAAGCGAAACAGAGCTTCCCAAACAAGCAAATGGACTTGACGCAATGGCCTGTCCAGCCGAAGGCGAACTGCATGAATTTGCGGGCAAAAAAGTAATGCTTCCTAAAAAACTTCTTGGCGTATTTGCCGGTGGTCCTGGGAAAGCCCCTCCATAACCGGGACTGTTAGGATTATCCTGAACGTAAATCTCTAAGCCGCCTCCCTTGTAAACATTCGGCGTGGTTCCAACACCACCGTAGTAAGGAGCCAGCGCCGGACCAGAAATAGCAAGCCGATATGTTGTGTTAACAGGGATTACCAGGTTAACATTGGTAAACAATGTCGTTATTCCGGCTGATGTTGTTGACACTGAATTAGTCGCTAATGATACCCAGCCATTTGTTGTATTAATGGCAGAAGGAGCACCGGTAACTGCAGTAGGATGATACCAAAGCGTGAATGTGCCGGAAAAGCTTGCCGGTACATAATTAGCCACTTCCGAGATTACGATATCGCTGGTGTTTGTATTTTTTACACCGAATACAATAGCGCCGGCAGCAGTTGCCGAATTGTAGGTAAAGTCGTTGATAGTGGGGGAACTAACTGTAGTTTGAGCTGAAGCTTGGTTTAGCAATTGAGTGATGACAGTAAATAGCAGAAAAAAAGAAATGGATGGGTAAAATTTTCTCATCATAATGATTTTGGGTGTAAGAGGAAGGCAAAGTGACGGGAACCAATTTTGGAAAAGAAGAAACTATAAAAAGGGAGGTCTAGGAACAGCGATCCATTCCCCTGGATGTTGATGATAAAATAATTTCCGATTGAGCAGCATTGGTCAAACTGGTTTCGCAAATAAATATTTCCTTGTGTAAATAAGGAA
>SEBV01000172.1 GCA_004172865.1 Gammaproteobacteria bacterium
CTTCCGCAACGCGGTTGCGTTCCGTATGCTACAACCTTCAATGCAAGCATCAATACGTTGGATAATGTCACTTCCTATTTGTGGGATTTCGGCGATGGCAACACCTCCACGCAGGCAACGCCATCGCACACCTATCCAAACCAGGGAAACTACACTGTGTCTTTAACAGTAACAACAAGTACCGGCTGTACAGAAACATATACTCTGAGCAATGCGATTGTTGTAGGAAGAGTACCGGTAATTGACTTTACAGCAAGTCCCAATCCTGTATGTGCTTATGGCATCATTCAGTTTACGGGCATAGCCAATGAAGGCGATACCTGGCAATGGGATTTTGGGGATGGGTCGGGCATTTCAACTCAGAGTCCAACGCACCAATATGTCAGTCCGGGTTCGTACAACGTAACGCTAACGGTGACCAACAATGGTTGCCCTCTTGCCTTACCAAAACCTGGTTTTGTTTCCGTAAATCCACCAGTTGCCAATTTTAATTTCAGTAATGATTGTGTCGATCGTAAACGGTTCAATTTTTCTGATCAGTCAACCGGAGGCACTTCCTGGCTTTGGGATTTCGGTGACGGAAATACCTCTACACAAAAAAACCCAACACATACGTTTGCAGCCTTCGGCACCTATGCTGTTACGTTGACAACGTTTGAAGGCTCCTGCTCCCATTCTCACAGTATTCAACTGAAAGTTTTCAACGAAACACCGTCCTTTACGGCAAGCACCCGCGTGGTTTGCAAATCGTCAACCATTGCGTTTACGGCACAGAGTAATAATCTATCAAATATTGTTGTGTATAACTGGGACCTGGGTAACGGCACATCCAACCAACAAAATCCGCAGGCAACGTACACTGCATCCGGCGATTACAATGTTCGCTTGGTTACAACCGATATTTATGGCTGTAACGACACAGCCTATCAGGCCAACTACATTCGTATAAACGGACCCACAGCAGCCTTTACCGTTCCTGTAAATGAAGGGTGCAGAGGCTTTACTGCCAGCTTTAGCAACCAGTCAACAGATGACGGACTTCACCCGATCACTTCGTGGCAGTGGAACTATGGCGATGGCAATTCGCAGACATC
>SEBV01000173.1 GCA_004172865.1 Gammaproteobacteria bacterium
CTTACGGGGCCATTTTCTTCCTCATCTATGTATATGACAAATGTAACCGCGCCAACTACCGCCAATCCTCCCAAGATGAAAACTGATCTTTCCCGGTATGATAACTCGTGGTACAAACCAGGTGGCGGTGTAAAACGAATCCTGTGGTATTATACGAGCATTCTTTTTTTTCAAAACAGCTTTTTTCCCATTTCATCTTTCAAGGTTGCCCTTCTGCGGCTATTTGGGGCGAGGATGGGAAAGGGTGTTGTTCTAAAACCCAATGTGCTGATCAAATACCCATGGAAACTTACTGTAGGTGATCATGTATGGATCGGCGAGAAGGTGTGGATCGATAACCTTGCCGACGTTGTTATTGGCGATCATGCGTGCCTGTCGCAGGAAGCCTATTTGCTTACCGGGAACCATAATTTCAAGCTGCCAACATTCGACCTGATGGTGAAGCCTGTTACGCTTGAAGAAGGGGCGTGGATCGGCGCACGGGCAGTGGTGTGTCCGGGCGTGACCTGCCGGTCGCACTCCATTCTTGCCGTAGGATCGGTGGCCACGCAAGAGCTGTTGCCTTATAGCATTTACCAGGGGAACCCAGCGGTGAAGGTGAGGGAGAGGAGAATGGAAAATGGAGAAGGGTGAGTTGGCCGTTGGGAGTTGGTTGTTGATCGTTGGCGGTTGGCAGTCAGGAATCAGCAATGCGTCATTGCTGTCAATGATGAGAAGTGAGAGAGGGGAATAGGGAAGGGGGGAATGGAGAATGGGGAGTTGAAAATGGAGAGAGGAGTTATAAGTTATTAGCTACTGATTATTGGGAACATGTAACTGTTGGCGGGGGCAGTTGAGGTGATAATAGATTGGTGAGGTGCCAGAAGGGAACGGAAGAATGAACTTTGCATCCTTTGGTGTGTTATTGAATCATTTCGATCTGGAGCGTTTGGGAATAGGATTAGAGCGAGATTTTAAAATGACAATTGAAATTTTTTTTTGTTAAGTATGGGAATAATCAAAAAGTCAAACTATATTTGAGCTGTTAATCTATCCTTGGTTCAAATATCCTTTGGGCTCCACTATTCAATCCTATTGCGGTTCTTTTGCCT
>SEBV01000174.1 GCA_004172865.1 Gammaproteobacteria bacterium
AGCCATTCATCATGCTCCCGCTTAAAACGATAAGTAGCTATGGAAGACTCTTTCGGAAAAAAGCGGTATTCCTCCTCTTCAAAGATGATGTGATACTCGGCATTTTTTCCGTTGACGAGGAGGGTTGTCCAAAACAAATCTTCCATAGCTGTAATTCCTTGGTTCAACAAGTTTAGTGAGATAGCTAATTTGTACCTGTTTCGCTCATTGCCTTCGTTTGCTCCAGCAACTGCAAAATCTGGTCAAGTTTCGGTGCGAGAATGATTTCGGTGCGGCGGTTCTTTGCCCGGCCTTCCGGTGCGCTGTTGGTGTCAACCGGTTCAAAATAACTGCGGCCTGATGCAGTGACTCTTGTTGGATCAACCGCGTATGTGTTCGTCAGCAACCGAACGATCGAGGTCGCTCTTGCCACGCTTAACGCCCAGTTGTCTTCGTAAGATTTTTTAATGGGAATAGAGTCTGTATGGCCTTCGACAATCACGTTAATGTCCGGGTTATTGTTCAGTGCCATGGCAACCGTTTGCAGGGCTGTTTTTCCTTTTTCATTTACCACAGCACTTCCTGAAGGAAAGAGAAGGCTCTCCTGCATACTCACATACACACGGCCATTTTTTGTGAATACAGAGAGCTCGTTTGAATTAAATCCTGTCAGCGCATCGGCCATTTTTTTGCGCAGGTTTTCAACTGCTTCACCTTGCTGCTGCAACAACTTGCGCAGATCAAGCAGGCGCTGTTGTTCCGCTTCCAACTGTTTTTGTGTAAGGTTCGCCTGGCCGCTAGCCTGCGAATATTTTTGTAATGCTTCGTCTATCTGGGCAATCAGGCGGGCATTGTCCTTCTGAAGATTTTCTACCTGCCCCTTCAGGCGCACTACTTCGTCGTTCAGTGCTGTATTCTGGGTGAGTAAACTTTGTTCACGGCTCAGTGATTCCTGGTACTTCTTCTGCGAAACGCAGGAAGTCAGCAGCACTGCCGCTAGGACTGGAAAGAAGAGTTTGTTTAAAAGTAACTTCATCGGTAGGGTTTTGTGCAAAGTTGTAAAAATTATGCCACTTGCCGGGATGGTTTATTCGGTTGTCTGTTGAAAC
>SEBV01000175.1 GCA_004172865.1 Gammaproteobacteria bacterium
CTGCGCAGAACAACGGGCAGAACACCCGCTATACTTTTCCAGATGCTAATGTTAGCAGCGGAATAAATTATTACCGCCTTAAAATTGTAGATCGTTCAGCAGGGGCTCGCTACAGTGCTATTGTGAAAGTAGATCTGGCCGGCAAAGTAGGCGGCGTCACGGTTTATCCCAATCCTGCAGCGCAGAAGCAAATTACGCTGCAACTGAGCGATATGGAGAAAGGGACGTATCAACTGGAAATTTACAACGGTGCTGGTCAGCCGGTCTATCGCCAGAGCATTCAGCACAACGGTGGCTCGTTGAGTCGAGGCTTTGCACTGTCGCCATCGTTTACAGCAGGAGCGTATTTTGTGAAGATCCGTGGTGAAAAAACAACGTACGATCAACTGTTGATATTGAAGTAAACAGCAAAACTTTTTTATCATGCCTGCAAGTCGAGAACATCGCTTGCAGGCATTTTTTTATGTTTGGTGATACTCAATGAAAAAAGTATTGTTGCACACCTTGTCGTACATCAGTGCGCAGAGTAGATAGTATCCAGCTCTGAGGTGCCGCAGAATGAAAACTGTTTCGGAAAGATTACCGGACGAAAGTCGAACCACTTAAGCAAAACGGAGTAGGGAATTAGCCTGCTCTTTTTCAACTCGTTAGATTACTTAATATTATTAAATCCTCTAGTATCTGTTTTGACTTTCGTCCGGTGATCTCCCGCTTGACCACTGTATAGCTGATAATCTTTTTAGTTACATCGTAATTGATACCCTACTATCCAAGCGAAGACTGGACAGTAGGCTGTACCGAAGAGCATGTTCAGATTACCGCTTTCCTCCGCCGATAAACGAAATTCTTAACTTACAAGAGTGAGAGGACAACGAAAGACAAACGAACAGAGTCTCTTTTTTTGTTTTGAAAACGGCAGAAACAGAGAGTACCCGATCTTTCTTGTTCCATTTCCCTTTGCGGTGACCCACCGGGTTATCTGGACACTTGCTCCCGAAGCACATCTACATGCTCATCTCTTATTTTAGTAACTTACCAAAATGTTGCCGCTAGTAGTGAAATACAGGTTCTACATTGGGGTTTACCGTAAGAATGTCTAAAAAAAGCCTTCTCGGAAAGTGCAACAACATTTGATCGATTTTGTTTCCAATCCTTTCCAAACTACCTTTAACCCGACCAAAGCTGATTTTCCAAATGAATAAGTGTGTTCTGCTTTACCTCGTGCCCATCATGCTCCTGCTTTCCTGTAACAAGTCCCCGGAAGTCAACCAGGAAAATCCTGCCCCTTCACCTTCAGATACCGCCAAACAGGTAGTTGTTTTTACTTCTGATTGCTGTAGCAAGATTATCGAAGGCTACTCGCCGAGAGGAACTCGCTTGTGGAAAAAAACGCTGGCATTTAATTCAGGGCTTTCGCCGGAAGCAACCTATCTGAATAGCAAGGTTTACTTCTCCTATGGTGGAGGTAT
>SEBV01000176.1 GCA_004172865.1 Gammaproteobacteria bacterium
GAGGTACATCCCTACATTTCAGAGGGATTTGGTGAAGATTTTGTGCCGCAGAATTACGACATGAGTGTGATTGATCATTTTGAGCAGGTAACTGATAAAGATGGCGCAGTGATGACACGCAGACTGGCAAAAGAAGAAGGGCTTTTCTGTGGTTATAGTTCCGGCAGTGTTTTGCAGGGATTGTTTCAGTTAAAAGACAAACTAAAAAAAGGAGACGTAGTGGTAATCTTGCTTTGCGATCATGGCAGCCGCTATGTTTCTAAATTGTACAACGACCAATGGATGGCTGAACGTGGTTTTTTTGACGTGAAGTCGTTTAAAGATGTGGTGAATGCAAGAGGTAAACAGCGCCTGATTACCGTAGAACCGACGCAATCCGTTGCAGATGCAGTTGACCTGATGAAGAAATACGACATCGAACACATACCGGTTGTTACACAGGAAGGTGACATGATTGGTTCCATCAGTGAGAATGGTCTGTTTCAAAAAGTGTTCGTCAATCCTGAAATCAAAACAGAAAAAATTGAACGGGTAATGGAGAAAGAACTTCCCGTTGTTGCATTTGATACACCGGTTGAAAAATTAGGAACGCTTATCAATAAAGAAAGCGGCGCTGTTTTAGCGAGAGATGAAAGCGGAAACTTCCACATTGTAACGAAATACGATGTACTGCAGGCACTCGCATAATGCTAAATACATCAAACGGGAAATGGTCTAAGCTAAAACTTAGACCATTTCTATTTAATAGGCATACAAGATTGAAGTATGCTTGTTTTATCTACAAATTAAAATCTGCCAATCCTTCTTTTAAAAACGTAATGGGAAAAGGTGCTCTTTCGTAGTTCTACGAAGTACACTTGCGACAATTTGTTGGCAAAAAAATCGCTGTTGTCCGATGAGGTTGGTAATTACCATAGCAAAAAAATAGCGCAAAAGCGCCATTGACCAGCCTGTTGAACCACTCTACTTTTGTACCAGAAGTTGATTGATATAAAAGCAATCCAGTATCATTGAAATCCTAGCAATCCAGTATCCAAAACCGTCCAGTAAGTATTTGTATCCATATCCTGAGAAAGACCAG
>SEBV01000039.1 GCA_004172865.1 Gammaproteobacteria bacterium
ATAATCAAAGCAGCATGGACAACATGAAAGGTATGAGTTACGGCAGGTTTGGTTTAACAATGATTGTTTCATTTTTCATCATGTACATCGTTATGTTCCTGAATATCGATAAAGCAGAACATTATCACACTAGTACAACCCGTATCTATATGGCATTATTAATGATAGCACCAATGGCGATTGTAATGATGCTAATGATGGGAAAAATGTACGCTAACAAACGGACGAATGCACTTATTATGATAGCTGGTGCAGTAGTATTTGTTCTGGTATTGATTGGTTTGCGAACACAAACACCAATAGGCGATATACAATACATGAAAGCAATGATACCACATCATTCATCTGCAATTATGGTAAGCAAACATGCAAACATCAAAGACCCTGAAGTAAAAAAGTTATCGGAGCAAATTATACAATCACAGGAAAAAGAAATTGCAGAGATGGAAGCTAAAATAAAAGAATTAAGCAAATAGTAATCTCGTACAACTCTACCTATAGTCATAATACAAGATGTACACATTTTTATCAATTAAACTTTAAATCATGAAAATTGTAGCAACATTAATTACAGCAGCAACAATGTTCATTGTTTGTGTGTGCGGCAACAGTTCTGAAAATTCAGCAACAAACACAGACACATCAACAGCATCAACCAGTTCAGCCACAGCACAAACGCCAACACAAGACACGCCAAAGCAGGGTGGAGATTTGATGAAGCCAATGAATGACATGATGGACAAAATGCATTCCATGCAAATGACAGGCGACTTTGATGTTGACTTTGCAAACATGATGATTGAGCATCATCAGTCAGGTATTGGCATGGCACAGGTGGAAGTATCGCAAGGCAAAGACGAAAAAGTAAAGGCAAAAGCACAGGAAATCCTCACAAAGCAGCAAAAAGAACAGCAGGAATTAAGAGACTTTGTAAGCAGCTATAAGCCATCCGGCATGAAGCATGGCGAAGGTGAGTTGCAAAAATCAATGGGAAAGATGACGGATAAAATGAAGTCCATGCAAATGAGTGGCGATGTTGACAAAGACTTTCTAACCATGATGACCTCTCATCACCAGGACGGCATTGACATGGCAAAAATGGAAGTTAAAAATGGCATGTCAGATAAGCTAAAACAGATGGCACTGAAAAGCATTAGTGACCAGCAAAAAGACATTGCTGAAATGAACCGCATGATGAACAATCAAAAATAGTTTCATTAATAAGGGTAGTAAGCATGAACCACGAACATCACCATCACCAGGATCATTCCGCAGACCAACACAATAAGCCGTCTGCCGTAAAGGAAATAGCACATGATGAACATCAGCATCATCACCTCGCAAAAGGAGAAGCAATGCAGCACAAAGGAATGCACGATAAGCATGCAGGCCATCATACTGAAGGCTTCCTAAAGCGATTTTGGGTTTGCCTTGCCTTAACTATTCCTGTCGTATTGCTTTCAGAAATGATACAACATTGGTTCGGTTTTCAGATCTCTTTTCCAGGCGCTAACTATGTTTTGCTCATTTTAGGGACGATTATTTACCTCTATGGGGGAATGCCCTTTCTGAAAGGCATGGTGAGCGAGATAAAGGACAAGGCTATTGGTATGATGACTTTAGTTGCACTTGCTATATCGGTGGCTTTCATCTATAGTGTGGCCGTTGTGTTCGGATTGCAAGGAATGGACTTCTTTTGGGAGCTTGCTACCCTTATTGATATTATGCTTTTGGGCCATTGGCTGGAGATGCGTTCCCAAATGGCCGCTTCAAGAGCCTTGGAAAGCCTTGTTGCCCTGTTACCTGCTAAGGTTCATGTTGAAAAAAACGGAGAAGTAACAGACATTGACCTGAAGGATCTACGGAATGAAGATGTAGCGTTAATTAAGCCAGGGGAAAAAATTCCGGCTGATGGATTAGTAATAGAGGGGCGTTCATACGTCAATGAAAGCATGTTAACCGGCGAAAGTGTTCCGGTGCAAAAAGAGAAAGATGAAAAGGTGATAGGTGGTTCTATCAATGGTGATGGTTCCCTTCGGATAAAGGTTACCGGCGCTGGTAAGGATAGCTATCTGAACAAAGTGATTACAATGGTGCAAACCGCCCAAAGCGCTAAATCAAACACGCAGAACCTTGCGGATAAAGTGGCCAAATGGCTAACAATCGTTTCCATCACTATCGGTGTAGGAACATTCATTTACTGGTTTAGCACTGGACACGATTTAGCGTTTGCCCTGGAAAGGATGGTGACTGTAATGGTAACTTCTTGCCCCCATGCTTTGGGTGTAGCCATTCCACTGGTAGTAGCTATTTCTACAACCATTTCAGCTACGCATGGCCTCTTGATACGGAACAGGACAGCATTTGAGAATGCCCGCAGGCTTACCACGATCATTTTTGATAAAACCGGCACACTAACCAAGGGCTCACACGAAGTTCAAAGCATTATTCCGCTTTCCAACACGTTTACAGAAGGTGAAGTTTTATCGTTTGCCGCTTCTGTTCAGCAAAATTCAGAGCACCATATAGCACATGGCATTTTAAGAAAACTAAAAGAAAGAAACCAGACTTTGTTGAAGGTGGACGACTTTCAGTATATGCAGGGCATCGGTGTAAGCGGCAATGTAAATGGCAGGAAAGTATTGTCTGTTGGTCCAAATTACTTCAAGAAAAACAACCTCAATTCGCCAGCGATTCCAGATGCGGTAAACCAAAACATCGAGACGGTCAGCTTTCTTTTGATTGACGATACACCGACAGGCATAATTACATTGGCCGACAGCATTCGAGAAACTTCGCAGGAAGCCATTGCTCAATTAAAAGAAATGAACATCAAATCATTTTTGCTTACCGGCGACAACGAGCAAATTGCCAAAGCTGTTTCGGAAAAATTGGGCATGGACGGCTACCTCGCAAATGTGCTTCCGCACGACAAGCAGAACAAACTAAAAGAGTTCCAGGCTAAGGGTGAGATAGTGGCCATGACTGGTGATGGCGTAAATGATGCACCTGCACTTGCACAGGCAGATGTAGGAATTGCCGTTGGTTCAGGAACAGATGTAGCAGCCGAAACTGCAGACATTATTCTTGTCAACAGTGACCCGAAGGACGTGGTGCAGATGATTCATTTCGGAAGGGCCACCCACAAGAAAATGATACAA
Organism: Gammaproteobacteria bacterium; assembly: GCA_004172865.1. Lineage (GTDB taxonomy): Bacteria > Pseudomonadota > Gammaproteobacteria > Pseudomonadales > Cellvibrionaceae > Cellvibrio. The sequence goes on from SEBV01000039.1 coordinate 3,162, forward strand.
AACCTTCTTTGGGCGGTTGGCTACAACGTGATAGCTATTCCTCTTGCTGCAGGTGTGCTATCACCAAAATTTGTTTTAAGTCCTGCACTTGGAGCTGTGCTCATGAGCCTTAGCACGATTGTCGTAGCGTTAAATGCGCAGTTATTAAAGCGTCAGTTTAAATGAAAAGCCTCACATGTTATTTCAAAAGCTATTGTTGGTAATTGTCATCATTGAATACTCGTTATAAACTGGTCAGAAAGGGTTAAAAAAGGTTGGAAAGGTTAGAAGATAAACTTACTGTGCGCTTTCCTCGAAGGAAACACGTGCATCAGAGTAATATCGACAATTACTTTTTCATCTCAAAAGGAATTCTGAGCAATTGATCCTTGAATAATTTGACTCTGTGCCCGGGACTGGATTCGAACCAGCACGCTCACTGGCAGCGTAATCGAGCGCGGGAATCTACGGTGTACCGTAGGTGGCTTTTGTTAGGTGAGGGGTAAGGCCACTGAAGGAAGAGGTTTTTGCAGGGCAAATGTTTAATCCGGTACAAATAGAACAAGCCTGGGATTTGTTTTTTATCATCCTTTGCACGGCTGCTTTTCTCATTCTTTTACTCACATCAAAGTTCAATGGAATATCGAAATACACTTCCTTCGGAGTCCTTGGGCTGTGACGGCCATGGGGTCTTCGTTCGTTGTAATCAAAGACAGCTTCAGTTAGACATTGCCTCAATTTCTCTAGCGTCTCAAATTTTTGGTGTCGCAGATACCGGCCTTTGAGGATTCTATGGATGGCTTCAATAGGACAGTTGGAAAACTGAATGTCTTTCAAGGCCCGTATTTTGGTCAGCCTAAAATCCGTGAGCGATTCGAGGAAGCTATCCACCTGATGATGATGGTTTTCCCGTCCACCGTCTGAGACCAGGAAGCTGCCGCTTTGGTCCTGATGGGTACTGATGGTTAAAAGAGCGTTTTGCAGTGCACCTTTAACGATCTGAAAGGACAGCTTTTCGCCCAAGTCAAAGCCAAGCACCATCCTTGAAAAGTTATCCATGACCACCGTAATGCAAACCTTTTTTCCGGTTGAAAGGGGATAAAAAGTAGTATCAATGTGTAGATACTCGTTCGGTTTAGTGGCCCTTAAACCAATGCGCTTTCTTTCCGCCTTGATAGGAGGACGCGGGATGTTCAGGAGTCTTGCATATTTGTACCAGGAATAAAGACTAACCACCACTTTGTTATTGCGCAGCCCGAAAGCTGCAATGGAGCTGATCGGCCAACGCTGGTACTTGGGGGCGGCTAATAGTGTTTTCATTTTTTGGATTTCTTCTCCTCTCAATTGTCCCGGATGACGCCTCAGGCAAAGAGCGTTGATGGAGCCGGAGCAACTGAACTGTTCCCGGTTGTTCCACTGCTGATAAAGGGGAGGGCTCAGACGGAGCCGCTTTAAGGTCATGGAAAGTCCAAATACTTCACGCAAATAGTGAACGGAGCGCACAATTTTTCGTTGAACAGCGCGGTCCGTGCGAGCCTCTTGCACTACTCCTCGCCAGTTGTCTTGAAGCGCGAGCCAAACCTTACCGACCGCTCTTAACTTGCGCTCCAATTCTTTACGTTGAAAGTGCTCATCGATGCTCTCCCAGTCCTCGTCAAAGAGGAAGCGAAACTGGTGTCCTTCGTAACTCGAGTAATCAGTTTTTCGCCACGTGGAGATGGTGGAGTAAGGGATGGTCTTTCGAAATGCTTTGGGCAAAAAATGCTCTTTACCCAGCAGGTAGAGAAGCACTACACCTGTGTCGTACTTTTTCTTTTGCATAAAACTTGAGTTTTAGCAAGAGAAGTTACGTTCATGATTAAGGTAATTAGTAAATGACGTAAAGGTGGATCAAGGAAAAAGGGTTTCAATCTGAATGTTTAAACTATGTTTAAACCAGCCAAAATAAAAAAGAGTTTCAATCGCTTGAAACCCTTTACCAGACTCGGTGAAAGTTCAGGGATTCCAACAATCGACCGACCAATTAGAAGCTAAGGTTTTTTACGCCTTACCGACAAAACTGTTGTTAACTTCTTTTATCTTCTGATGTACCCGGTCTTTTTCATTGACAGCGTATGTAAGTGTCGTCTTTGTTG
>SEBV01000177.1 GCA_004172865.1 Gammaproteobacteria bacterium
CCACTGATCAAAAACTTCGGCAATTGCCTAATCTCAATCACGGGAAATTTATCCTCTTACTTGAGCAAGAAATCTGATTTTGTTTTCAACACAACGGTACAACAGGAAGCTTGTCCCAATAACCTGGCGCCAACTACCAGCACCACGGCGCAACTGGTGATGGGCGATGCCATTGCCGTTTGCCTGATGGAAAAGCGGGGCTTTGCAGTAGAAGATTTTGCCAAGCTTCATCCCGGCGGCACGTTGGGCAAAAAGCTTTATCTCCGCGTAGCGGATTTATACCCCGACAACGCCAAACCCGAAGTTAAAGCTGACCAGTCGGTTAAAGAAGTGATCATGGAGATGACCAAGACGCGGTTGGGTGTAACAGCCGTAACCGGAAGCGACGGCAAACTTATGGGCATCATCACCGATGGTGACCTGCGGCGTATGCTGCAAAAAAGCGACAGCATCGGGCACATCCTGGCAAGGGATATTATGTCGTTTAATCCAAAAACCATTGAGCCGGCAGAAATGGCTGTCAATGCGCTGGATATTATGCGGAAAAATGAAATCATGCAACTAGTAGTTGCCGAAAATGATACCTACCTTGGCATCCTTCATTTACACGACCTTGTAAAAGAAGGGCTGATTTAAATATGAATTACACCTATTTCACAGATTACACGAATTAGAACCGAACCAACAAAATGAGCACAGAAGCAAATAAAAATATTTACGTCGCCATCATGGCTGGCGGCATCGGCAGCCGTTTTTGGCCGGTAAGCCGCGTGGGTTACCCCAAACAGTTTTTGGATATTTTAGGAACAGGCAAAACATTGATCCAGCAGACCTATGACCGCTTTGCTCGCCTGGTTCCGGCCGAAAATATCTACGTTGTTACGGCAAACGAGTACATGGGCATCACCAAAGAACAATTGCCGCAACTTCCAACCGAAAATATCATTGGCGAACCGTTCCGGAAGAATACAGCACCCTGTATCGCTTATATATCCTTCAAGCTGCAGCAGTTAAACCCCGAAGCGTCCCTGATTATTGCGCCTGCCGATCACCTGATTCTGCAGGAAGACAAATTCCTG
>SEBV01000178.1 GCA_004172865.1 Gammaproteobacteria bacterium
AACCAACTTCCATGATCTCCACCAACCCTGTTTCGGGATTTCGTCCCGATGCAGTCATGCCTTTTTCTTCGTACTGCGACAGGTATTTGTTGTTGAATTCGTAGCGGTGCCGGTGGCGTTCATTAACAAGGGTGCTGCCGTAAATTTTACTTGCCAGCGAACCTTCCCTGATCTCGCAGGGATAAGAGCCCAGGCGCATCGTTCCGCCTTTAGCCGTAATCTTTTTCTGTTCTTCCATCATGGCCACAACCGGTTCTGTTGCATTCGAATCCATTTCTGTTGATTGGGCGTCTTTAATGCCCAATACATTCCGGCCATATTCAATCACCGCCATTTGCATACCCAGACAAATTCCAAAGAAAGGCAGACCGCTTTCCCTTGCATATTGCACGGCTGATATTTTGCCGTCTATGCCGCGGTTTCCAAAACCCGGCGCCACCAGCAGCCCATCCAGATTGGAAAGTTTTTCTGCCACATTCTCAGGGGTGATGAACTCAGAATGAATGGAAACTACCTGCACCTTGCACTCGTTCACTGCACCGGCATGTACAAAGGCTTCAAGGATCGATTTATAAGCATCCTGCAGTTCAACATATTTTCCAATGAGTCCAATGGTAATGCGGGCCTTTGGATATTTCAACTTGTCCAGAAATTCTTTCCAGCGGGACAAATCCGGCTCGTGGTAATTGGTGATGGCAAGTTTTTTCAGCACAATCAGGTCCAGCTTTTCGTTCATCATCAACAGGGGCACTTCGTAAATGGTGCTGGCGTCCGGTGCTTCAATCACCGCTTCCACTTTTACATTACAAAACTGTGCAATCTTGCGTTTGATATCCTGGTTCAGCGGCTCTTCAGTACGACAAACAATTACATCGGGGAACACACCGCTTTCACTCAATTGTTTTACCGAGTGTTGGGTTGGTTTTGTTTTTAATTCTTTTGCCGCTTTTAAATAAGGAATCAATGTTAAATGCACGACCAACAAATCTTCTTCCGGTAATTCCCATTGCAACTGGCGCACGGCTTCAATGTAAGGAAGCGATTCAATGTCACCTACGGTTCCGCCAAGCTCTGT
>SEBV01000179.1 GCA_004172865.1 Gammaproteobacteria bacterium
CAGGAAGAATGGCGCCGGTTTCTTGAAAAATACACGCAGCCAATTGTGCAGGAAGTTGGCAAAAATGCCCAAGCTGGAAAATACACTGTAAACGTGCGTTTTATTGTAGAAAAAGATGGCTCCATTTCCAACGTCAGTATTTTAAACGACCCTGGTTACGGTATTGGACGAAAAGTGCTTGGCATGATGAAGTATGTCCCAAAATGGAAGCCAGCTATTCAGAACGAAAAAGTTGTGCGGTCGTACCACACACAACCCATTACGTTCGTTATAGCAGACACTTAAAATGAGTAAATAAGATTGTTGTCTTCGGTGGTAATGTGCAGCGATTGACCCCTTCCTTCTTCTACCCTTCCGATCACTTGTGCATCAATACCAAAATCTTTTGCAGTGCTGATGATAGCGTTAGCACTGTTTTCATTTGTATAAAGTTCCAAACGGCAGCCCATGTTAAATACCTGGTACATCTCTTTATCATCCGCGCCGCTGCTTTGCTGTATCAGTTGAAAAATTTTTGGTGCATCAAACAAATTGTCCTTGATCACTTTTATGCCATCGGGCATATATTTCATGCATTTGGTTTGGCCGCCGCCGCTGCAGTGAATCAAGCCATCAACAGCATCAAAATTATTCTCGAGGATTTGTTTTACCACCGGGGCAAATGTTCTTGTAGGCGAGAGAAGAAGTTTCCCGGCTGTAGTAGTGATGTCATTTCTGAAATGCAGCTTGACTTCATCAGTAAGCCGGCTTAAGCCAATGTAAACAACATCTTCTTCCAGATTTTCATCATAACTCTCCGGAAAGTTTTTCGCATAGTACTTATTCAGCACGTCATGCCTGGCGGAGGTCAAACCATTGGAACCGATGCCGCTGTTATACTCGCTTTCATAAACTGCTTGGCCGAAACTGGCAAGGCCAACAATCACATTACCCGGTCGGATTTTTTCATTAGTAACAAGTTTGTTTTTTGGCCAGCGTGCAGCCATCGTGCCGTTTACAGCAATGGTTTTCACAACGTCACCCACATCGGCTGTTTCGCCGCCCAGGAAAGCAATATCAATTCCGTGAGA
>SEBV01000180.1 GCA_004172865.1 Gammaproteobacteria bacterium
CTTCTCCTGTGTGCCAACGACGAACAAAAAGTTGCCGCATTAACAAATGAGATAAAGCAACTGCATGCGAAAGCAGATGTAGAATCCCTCAATTGCACGGTTGAAGCTGGCTGGGAGGCTGACATCATCATTATGGCAGTGCCTTATGCGGCAGAAAAAGAAGTGGTGGGGAAGATCAAGGACGTAGCCAATCAAAAGATCGTGATCAGCATTGCCAACCCGCTGAATGAAACCTACGATGGACTGGTAACGGCCGCCGACACAAGCGCCGCCGAAGAGTTGCAAAAGCAATTGCGGAACTCGAAAGTGGTGAAAGCATTCAATACCACGTTTGCCGCCGACTTTGCGAAACCTGTTATTGACGGGAAAACAGTGGATGCGTTTGTCGCTGGTGATGACAAGGAAGCGGTTGACACAGTGGTAGAACTGGTGCAAACCGTCGGCTTTAACCCGATTGTAGCGGGCAAATTAGGAGTCAGCGGCACATTGGAGCGCATGCAGCTTTTATTGATTCAGTTGGGAATGAAATACAATTACAACTGGCATGCAGGATGGAAAATTCTTGCTTAAAAAGAACCATTTAAAACACAAAAAAATCTTCGATATGAAAAAGACATTCATGATACTTTCCGCATTCGTCCTTCTGACGGCTTTCACCGCCTGGACGGGTATTTGGAACAACGACGATGCGCATTCGCAGCTTACCTTTACGGTAAAGCATTTAGGAATTACCGATGTAACGGGTACATTCAATGATTTTGATGTATCCATTGAATCGAAAAAAGCGGACTTCAGCGACGCGGTGGTAGAACTGACGGCAAAAGTTGCATCCATTGACACACGAGTAGAAGCAAGAGATAATCACCTGAAAAGCGCCGATTTTTTCGACGCCGAAAAATACCCCGACCTCTATTTTAAAAGCAGCGGCATCCGAAAGATAACACCAACGAAATTCCAATTGACCGGTCCCTTAACGATGCACGGTGTAACAAAAACAGTATCCGTTATTATGGATCACACCGGTACCGTTGAAAACGCGGCGAACAAAAAGCAAACGGCTGGCTT
>SEBV01000181.1 GCA_004172865.1 Gammaproteobacteria bacterium
TTCGCATTAGCACGGACAAAAGCAAGATTGATATTGGTTATGTGCACCGTTTTCTAAGCAGTAGTTATTGGGCGGAGAATATTCCGCTTGATGTTGTGCAACGTTCCATCAATGGCTCGTTGTGCTTTGGTGTTTATGAAGGGGAGAAACAAATCGGTTTTGCACGGGTGATTACGGATGAAGCCACGTTTGCTTACCTCGCAGACGTCTTTATTGATGAAGCCCACCGCGGAAATGGATTGAGTAAATGGCTGATGGAAATCATTGTTTCATATCCAACCTTGCAAGGCCTGCGAAGGTTTATGCTGGCAACAAGAGATGCACATGGTTTGTACCGTCAGGCCGGTTTTAGTGCATTAACGTTTACCGACAGATGGATGCAAATTCATCGGCCGGATGTTTACAAGAAAAAGGTATAAACCACAAAGGCACGAACAACTATGTGTTTCTTCGTGCCTTTGTGGTTCAGGAAAATTAAAAGCCTATGTTGCCCTTCAAATACTGATTGAAATAATCCGTCACTTTCTGGTACAAATGGGCACGGTCCTTTCCTAATACATTGTGTTCATGACCGGGATAGATCATGTAATCTACCTGCACTTTTTTATCAATGGCCGCTCTCACAAAATTCACCGAATGCTGCTGCACCACAACAGGATCCTGCAAGCCATGAATGAGCAGTAGTTTGTCTTTTAGTTTTCCGGCTTGTTCAATCAGGTTGGTGGCCGCGTAACCTTCGGGGTTTTCCTGCGGCGTATCCATGTAACGTTCGCCGTACATAATCTCGTAGTATTTCCAATCCATTACCGGTCCACCGGCAACGGCCGCTTTAAAAACGCCGGGATGATTCAACACAAAATCCGTTGTCATAAAACCACCATAGCTCCAGCCAAAGAGGCCCATGTTGGAGGCATCTACATAAGGCTGGCTTTTTAAAAAAGCAACGCCGCTTTCCAGGTCTTCCATCTGTGCAGCACCAGCTTTGCGGAAGATGGCCTGCTCAAAGGCCTTCCCGCGGTTATCGCTTCCACGCACATCCAGCGTGAACACCACATAACCTCT
>SEBV01000182.1 GCA_004172865.1 Gammaproteobacteria bacterium
CCGGCTTCAGCACCTTGTGTCCACACTTTGGTAGCAAAGAAAAAATCTGTTGGCTGGTTTTTAGCAGTCAAAAGGCCAACAACTGCTTCGGCCCTTCCATACATCGGGGAGGAATCAATTAATCTTCCTCCTGCCGAAACAATCGTTTGAAGTACTTGCTGCAGAGAAGGAAAGTGGGAAGCATCAGCATCAAAAGTTTGCCAGGTGCCAAGGCCGATGGCGGGGAGAGTTTCGCCGGTTGAAGGTATGGTGCGGGTGAGCATATTGCGAAGGTAAAGAAGCTGTCATTCTTTGATCCGATGCTTGAATTGGATATTGCTTCAATGAAAGTGAAGTAAAATTAAATCTTCTGTGCAACGCTCTTACTCCGACTGTTGTCAACCTTAAAAAACACCATGAACTTTCAGCGACTGCTTTTTCTGTCAACAGTTTTTTTGTTTGCATTTTCCAGCTGTAAGAAAGAAGCAAAACCAAATGATGCATCGCCGGACGCTTCACTTGCCGGAACCTGGGAACTAGCTTACACGTTTGGCGGCATGATGCCACCAGCAACTTATACTCCTGGAAACGGTAGTTTGATTCGGTTTGATGACCGAAACTATCAGATGATTCACGGAGTTCAGGTTGTACACGAGGGAACTTACACTTTAAAAAGAGATTCCACCGTTGATGTGAACAGTTGTGCGCTGTTGCCTCCGAAATCAGCCGCCACTAACCGAATTGTTTCCGATAGCAGCAATGGCCTGCGCATGTATTACGAGATTAATGGCAATCTTCTAAAACTGACATCAGGCTGTATTCCGGCCGACGGTGGCGGATCACTGTATCGAAGAAAATCGGGTGATTGAAGAAGCGATAAGCGTAAATCGATCCGGCTAAATGTTGGACAAACAAACAAGCTTGTTGCTCACAACTTTGAATAACTGGTCGGACGTAAAAACGCGATCGTGATTTTTGAAACGTTGTGTTGATATTCCGGCTTTGCCGACATAGTTTTCCAGTCGGGATCATTGCCAAACATTCGCCAGTGATCATCGCGGGACGTTTTGTTGTCGAACGATG
>SEBV01000183.1 GCA_004172865.1 Gammaproteobacteria bacterium
TACCAGGAGGCAAACCCCAATGAGAAGAAAGCGAAGTTTATTACTTCTATCCGAAGCCTGAACAGGCAACAGGCTGTGGAGATGTGTGCCATCTGTCACTCGGGAACTAAAAATATGCAGAAGCCAGCTTTTTCATTCCGACCTGGCCAGTTGCGGGACGATTATTTCTTTCCTGAGTATGGCGCTCTCTTACCCGACCAACTTGATGTTCATGGTAACCAATATGCATTAATGAAAGCAAGCCGCTGCTACAGCGAGAATGTAACGCTGACTTGCGGTACCTGTCATTCACCGCACCAGAAAGAACGCGATAACCTTCAGGTGTTTTCACAGCGTTGTATCACTTGCCACCAGGATGTGGAGCACTCTTTTGTCAAGACTGGAGACATTGCTGACGAATCATTAAAAGCAAATTGCATCGATTGTCATATGCCGCTAAAAGCCTCCAGCGTGATTACATTACTTACAGAGCAAAAAACGGCTGCAAAACCCGACTTCATCCGGACGCACCTGATTAAAGTCTATACAGAAGAAAGCAAAAATTTCTTGAAGAGCAGAAACAAATAGATGTGACCGCGTCAGGATTCAAGCTACCCTCAAGAAACATCGTAAATCAATTGTTTATTCAGGTGAACAATCGGTGGAGCTGTCTCGTTTTGATTCAAAAACTGCTTCATAAATACCTACTTGTATTTCAATAAAATTGGTTTTTGGTTCGACTCTGATGATCTCCAAACGGTTCGTAGAAATGCTAAGTGTCAGTAATTAACTTTTATCGCATGTGTACCCATCTTTATCGAATCCCGAAACGTTCCATTCAACTTGTTAAACAACAATTTCAAGTGGTGAAAAATGCAATCCTTACTTTCCAATGACGACCTTTCACCATGGTCTTTCAACTTTAATATGCCATTATTGTCAGACTATTTTCATGCGTTCCAAAATTGCGAAGCTCAAATCCTGTTTTTTGCAAACCAGTTGTATTTGTTTGCCTTATTTACGGCTTCTATTTTTGAATGAATACGCAGCTTCTCGTAAATGTTTTCAATGTGCTTTCTTAC
>SEBV01000184.1 GCA_004172865.1 Gammaproteobacteria bacterium
CGTTGTCTGTGATGATGCGCACTGACAGTAAATTCATGATTTGTTTGTTTGTTTTCACAAAGAAACAAGGGCGCTATGACAACGGTGTGTCAGGGGTGACGAACATTTTTTCCTTTGCCAATAGATACTCCTGGAGTGTCAGCTTGTGCGGCGTGAATTGTTCCTGCAGTGTCTCCACTTTTAAAATCCTGTCTAAGCGAAACATCCTGTAATCGTTCCGCAGCCGGCAGTAGGCAATCACCAGCCAACTTTCCTGCAGAATATAATACAAAGCAAAAGGTTCTATTTGCCGTTCGGTTACAGGACCGTTTTGGCTCGGGCGGTAAGTAATTTTTAAAACGGTAAACGCTGTCAATGCCTGTTGAATCAGGCTCAATGAATTGCTTGTTGCTGTTTGCGAAATAGAATGGCTAACCGCAATCCGCTCAGCCAGTAACGCGGTCTTTTGTTTTGTTGAATAAAGTAAAACGGCCTTTATCTTGTTCATGGCGGCAGTATATTCTTTTGCCAACGAATGATCGCTGTTTTTTACCACCAGTTGTTCAAGGGTAATCAGGGCATTTGCTTCGCTTTCGGAGAACATCATCGGCGGGACTTTGTATCCTTCCATGAGCGAATAGCCTTTTCCTTCTTCCTGCAGGATGGGAACGCCTGCCTGTTCAAGTGCTTTAATATCCCTGTAGATTGTTCGAATGCTGACGCTGAACTTTTTGGCAAGACCTGTTGCGGTAACCAGTCGGGTTGATTGCAGTTGAATTAAAATGGCTGTCAGGCGGGAAAGCCGTTTTGTGTCGTTGTCTTTCATATTTTCTTAGAACAGTTGAAGTTCGGCGGTTGATGCATTGAAGTTTCGCTTACGTAAAACGAAGAATGCATTTGCGAAGAAGCGGATTTCATGTTCTGTCGCTTCAGTAACGTTCTGCGTTGGTTATAATTTTACAGTTGAAGGTAGTTCGTCAGCCGCTTTTTTGCAGATGCGATGTTGGTTGCCTGTCAATGTGGAGGATATATTTCAATGTTCCTTCGTCTTCCGCCTTTTGCTGCAAAAAGGGAATCCTGC
>SEBV01000185.1 GCA_004172865.1 Gammaproteobacteria bacterium
AGCAAAATTGAATCTTGGTTACCGGTTTCAATTAAGCAGCGATATTCATCGGCTTTCAAAAAATAGTTGGATGATTAGTTTTGAATACATCTTTCTCAATGCTTTAAAGCGAAAAGCTAAGTAGCTGGCTGCACCAGGATATTGCTGGCTACTTTTTGAGACACCTGTACATTTTTTTTGTTGATGTTTAACGTGAATGAGTTGTCGTATTGAAGCTGATCGACAATTTTTATTTTGGTTCCGGGTTGTATGTTCAATGCTGCCAGGTAATCAAGAAACGAATCCGCCGTATCCGCAAAACTTTGCACGAGGTAGGTTTTGTCTTTTGAAGCGGTTGATAAGGCGATGGACGAGTTCTTTTTAATCTTTCCATTTTTATCCGGAATGGGATCACCGTGCGGATCAAAAGCAGGAAACTCCAAAAACTCTTCCAAACGGTTGACCAAATCTTCTGAGTCAATGTGTTCCAGCTGCTCGGCTAGCTGGTGCACCTCGCTCCATTTGTAGTGCAGCTTGTTCACCAGGAATACTTCCCAAAGGCGATGCTTTCTTACAATCATCAGCGCTTTCTTTCGGCCTTTTTCTGTTAGCGCAATACTTTTATCCGGCTGCAAGGCCACGAGCTTTTTTTCCGTGAGTTTACGCACCATTTCCAGCACTGTGGCGGGATTTAGCTCCATGGCTTTTGCCAGGGCAATGTTATTAACCTTCTTAATCTCTTTCTGACCCAGCTTGTAAAGCTCCTTCAGATAATTCTCCTCAAAATGGTTCACAAAGTGCGACATACTGCAAAAATAGCAAAGGGAACTAAAAACTAATTTATTTGGTTGTCCAAATAAACTATTTTCGGTCTGTCAAATATTGAATATGGCCAAAAAATTTAGGATCTGCTTTTTACTACTAGGACTGGGGGTAAACGCGTTGGCGCAGGCAGATGTGTTAGGCATTGTGAAACATGACGGTCAGGCATTGGCTGGCGCCAGTCTTCTTCTGGACAACCGTATTGGCACTGTGGCAGATTCTCTGGGGCGATTTTATTTTTACCAGGCAGCAAAGGG
>SEBV01000186.1 GCA_004172865.1 Gammaproteobacteria bacterium
CTGATGAGATTAGGCAGTGCAATTCGTTCGCAGAGAATCACCAGGCGTTCGTAAGCTTGAAGTTTCAGGGGCTTGGTGCTTGGATCGACTTCTGTTGATTGTGTGTCTTTGTCTTTGGTCCCAAACAAAGCAAAAAGCGAAATAAGAACAGCAATGACGGAAATAATGATACTCAGCGTTGATTCTTCCATGCTTTTGTATTAGGTGACAAAAATAGTGTGAAACTCTGTCAGTAAATGATTGAGTGGCACGAAGTTGAACGGTATTGGTTTAAATTTGGATTATGAATACGATGACCGAAACGCCAGTAAAATTTACAGAAGGCGCTATTACAGAAATAAAACGCTTAACAAGTGAACCTGGATTTGATAAGGAGAGTTTTTTGCGGGTAGGAGTGAAAGGTGGTGGCTGTTCAGGACTTTCTTATGTATTAGGATTTGACAAGAAGACGGATAACGATAACGAATACGAGGATCACGAAATTTTGTTTGTGATTGACAAGGCACATGAACTTTATCTTGCCGGAATGGAGATCGATTGGGAGAATGGACTGAACAACCGCGGGTTTTCGTTTCAAAATCCAAACGCATCCAGTACATGTGGCTGCGGAACTTCTTTCGCTGTGTAAGAGTCTGTCCGATTACAAACAACATCAATATTAGGCGTTGACATAAATAAAGAGTCCCGCAACTGCGGGACTCTTTATTTATCAGCTTGTCTGTTTTACACTTTTGCTGTTTTCGGTTTTGTCACCACTTTTTCAGTTGGTTCTTCCGCCTTTCCCAATGGTCGTTTACCACCAAGGTCAACCAGGATCGGCGCTGCCACGAAAATGGACGAATAAGTACCGGTAATCACACCAATCAACATTGCAAATGCAAAGCCTTTGGTAACCTCTCCACCAACAAGGAACAGAATCAGGATGGTCAGGAATACCGTCAACGATGTCATAATCGTACGACTCAATGTTTCATTGATCGCACGGTTGATGATGGTTTCCTTTGGTGCACCAACCAACTGACGGCTGTACTCACGAATACGGTCAAACACGAT
>SEBV01000187.1 GCA_004172865.1 Gammaproteobacteria bacterium
TTGGAGAGTTACGAACTAAACGTAGTGGATTATTTGCTGAAGCCCATTCGGTTTCCCCGGTTTTTACAAGCTGTGCAAAAAGTAGCAAATGAGGCCCAGGAACACCACGCTGACGGCGAAGCGATGGAACTGGAGGACGATTACATCTTCGTGAAAACAGAATCAAAAGGAAAGCTACTGAAGATTAACCTGCACGAGATTGACTACATCGAAGGAATGAAAAACTATGTTGCCATTTATTGCGGCGGCAAAAAAACATTGGTCTATACCAGCATGAAAGACCTGGAGGAAAGGCTACCGCACAAAAGTTTCATCCGGGTTCACAAATCCTTTATCATTCCCATTGCAAAGATCACCGGCATCGAAGGCAATCTGCTCCGGCTGAAAAATGTAATTGCCGAAGTTCAGATTGGCGAAAGCTATAAGAGCGACCTGATGGAAATCATCCGGAATAAGATGATTCAATAACGGTGAGTGGTGAGTGAGAGAATCCTTCCGCGTCACACTATCGAATAATAGATGGTGACGGTTAAAAAGACTACTTGCCGTTTGACGATTTGCGATTGCCGGTCCTACCTCTTCGCAAAAGGCTCGCTACTGCCGGTTACGGAAATCACATTGTATTCCAGCCTCGTTGCTGTTTGATGATCAGGAACAGAAACTGTTTGTGATTGCTTGCTTTTAATGTTACTGAAGTTGATAGTGCGCCTGGTCAATACTTCATTGTCATCGTTGTAATACCCCACTTCTATCACTGCTTTTGTAATAATTTCACCTCCACGGTTTGTCAGCGTTGCCTTTGCGCCATTAATTCCCATCATCCATTCGTTTGGAATGGTAAACCGCACAGTTACCATCTGCGCCAGAGAAGAACCGGATTCTCTGTGAGTGGCCTCTCGGCGACCGCTTTCTTCCTCTACAGGTTTCGCTTCTTCTTTCTTTTCAGCCGGTTTCTTTTTAAAAAGATCGGCAATCTTATCCCGCAATTTCTTTTTTTCTTTTGGTGCTTCGGTAGTTGCCACGGGCTCGGATTTCTTCTCCTCTGTTA
>SEBV01000188.1 GCA_004172865.1 Gammaproteobacteria bacterium
TTGTTCACCCTTGTTAAACAGTTGCGCAAATCACCTGAACAACTGGGAATGGAATTAGGCGAAAAACTGGTAGCCAACCAGCCGGAGCTGTTCGCTTCTTTCAATGTCATCAAAGGCTTTTTAAACCTTGTGGTTGCCGATAACTATTTTCAGCAGTACGTGACGGAAAGTTTTTCAAAAGAAAACCCGCTTTCCTTTTCACCCACCGGCAAAAAAGTGATGGTAGAATATTCTTCGCCTAACACCAACAAACCTCTACACCTTGGTCACTTGCGAAACAATTTTTTAGGGTGGAGCGTTGCGGAAATTTTAAAAGCAACCGGCGACGAAGTAATGAAGAGCTGCATTGTCAATGATCGCGGCATCCACATCTGCAAAAGCATGATTGCCTGGGAACTTTTTGGCAATGGTGAAACGCCGGAAAGCACCGGCATTAAGGGCGATCATTTTGTCGGTGATTACTACGTGAAATGCGAGAACCAGATCAAGAAGGAAGCAGAAGACTTGAAGGCGAAGATTGAGGCCAGCAACTATAGCGATTTTTCTGCTGGCGATCAGCAAAAACTATCTGCACTAACTGCGCAAAAAAATAGCTTAACCGGCGATGCAGAAAAAGAGAAAGAGCGGATCAAGAAGATCAACGAAGAGATAAAAGAGATTGTTCGTGCGGCCACGCCCATTATGAAAAGAGCGCAGCAAATGCTGGTGGACTGGGAAGCTGGTAAGCCCGAAGTCATTTCATTATGGAGTAAGATGAATGGCTGGGTGTACAAGGGGTTTGACCAGACATATAAACGCATTGGCAGTGATTTTGACAAAACTTATTACGAAAGTGAAACCTATTTGTTGGGAAAACAATTTGTGGAAGAAGGACTCGCCAAAGGTGTTTTATATCGCAAAGATGATGGCAGCGTTTGGATTGACCTGACGGCAGAAGGCCTGGATGAAAAGCTGGTGTTGCGCCGCGATGGAACTTCAGTTTATATAACACAGGATATTGGCTTAGCAGAAGAAAAATACAAGGAGTTTCCATACGACCAGAGCTTTT
>SEBV01000189.1 GCA_004172865.1 Gammaproteobacteria bacterium
AGTGATAAAAACCCAGCAGCGATAAATAATATAGAGGGCTTCATGCAGGAACTGAAAATGCCCTACTACTCCTATAGTTATAATACAAAGATTGACTATGACAAGGATCACCATTTCGGAATTATCATCCTTTCGAAATTTCCTTTGGTCAATAAGATGACTGTGAGCTTTAGCCCAAATGATTACAATTCCATTTTTCAATATGCAGATGTAATAAAGGGGCCAGATACTTTCCGGTTGTTCAATGTGCACCTTCAGTCAATGAAATTTTCAGACGAAAACAAGCGCTATATAGACAACCCCGAACTGGACCAGGAAGTAAATTTCAAAGAATCCAAAAGTGTACTATCGAAATTAAAAACGGGGTTTCTTAAACGCAAGCTTCAAAGCGACCGGATAAAAAATGAAGTAAACCAAAGTCCATACCCCGTGGTGGTCTGCGGTGATTTTAACGACGTTCCAAACAGCTACGCCTATAAAACAATTGGTAAGGGGCTCAACAACGCTTTCGCAGAAAAAGGTGCCGGGATTGGCAGGACCTACAGCCACATGTCGCCCACCCTCCGTATTGATAATATTTTTTCTGACAAGCGATTCCTGGTGGAGCAATATGTGAGAGTAAACAAAAAAATAAGCGACCATTACCCGGTGATTGCCGACCTTTATTACAATAAGCCTTAACTTGCACCCATGCGGTCAACTTTTCCAGCATATAATTTATACTCCTGTTGTTGCCTTTCTGGCAATGCGTAATATCTTTGCCACCCGGCTGGCTATCAATAAAATTATTTCCCGGTACTGCTTTGCATTCACGAAAGTATAAAACCTTCAACGCAGACTTATCTGGCTGCTTTTTCAAATCAGGAAAAAAAGTAAACATGTCTCTAAAAATCTATAATTCATATACAAGACAAAAGGAAGTTTTCGAATCTATAACTCCCGGGCATGTAGGTATGTATGTTTGCGGCCCTACTGTTAGTGGCGAAAGTCACCTTGGTCACGCACGGCCATACATCACATTTGACGTGCTTTATAGATACCTCACGCA
>SEBV01000190.1 GCA_004172865.1 Gammaproteobacteria bacterium
GATAATTTCTACGAAATAGAGAAGAAGGCAAAGCAGCAAATGGTTGATCAGCAGGTGCAATTGCAGAGCAAGATGAGCCGACTAGGTGGTAAGATTGTAGAGATGAAAAAAGTGTACAAAAGCTTTGGTGAAAAAGTTATTTTAAAAGGCTTTGACTATGCTTTCAAAAAAGGCGAGCGATTAGGAATTGTGGGGAAGAATGGCGCAGGGAAATCAACCTTCATTAATATTCTGCAGGGCATTGAAGCGGCCGATAGCGGCAAAATAAATGTAGGCGACACTGTTGTTTTTGGAAACTATTCGCAAACCGGTTTACAGGTAAAGGAAGACATGCGGGTAATTGAATACGTGAAAAACATTGCCGAAAACTTTCCGCTGGCAGATGGATCAAGCATGAGTGCCTCACAGTTTTTAGAACTGTTTCTTTTTCCGCCGGATCAACAATACACGTACATCAGTCGCCTCAGCGGTGGCGAAAAACGCAGGCTGCATTTGCTCACTATCCTTTTCCGCAATCCCAATTTTTTAATATTAGATGAACCAACGAATGACCTGGATCTTCCCACACTTTCTGTGCTGGAAAGTTTCCTTCTTGATTTTCCCGGTTGCTTATTGATTGTTAGTCACGACCGTTATTTCATGGATCGTTTGGTGGATCATCTTTTTGTATTTGAAGGCTCTGGTGAGATCAGGGACTTTCCCGGCAACTACACGCAATACCGCGAATGGCAGAAAGCGCAGGAAGCACTACCGGCTGCCAAGAAAACGGAAGAGGTAAAAGATGAGCCGAAGAAAGAGGTGCCAAAGCAAGAGGTACCGAAAAAGAAATTAAGTTTCAAGGAGCAGCACGAACTGGAAGCGTTTTGACAAGCTTCAGCAGATTTCCGAACGCATTATTCAGATCAATGCGCTGATTGATGAAAAAGAAATGCGGTGGCTGGAGTTAAGTGAAATATAACTATCGCAACTATTTCAGGATAAAAACCTGACAACATGCAAAAGAAAGTATCCATTAAAGTGCTGCCGTCTGAAGCAGCAGATAATAGTAAATTACTTGAAATCTTAGCGCAGGCATGTGCTGTGAAGCCTTCACAGATTACAGGTCATAGCATTCAAAAACGATCCATTGATGCCCGGAGCCGTAAGCAGGTGTGGATTCAGCTAACGGTAAATGTTTTTATTGATGAACCTTTTCAAAAGGATGACCCAGGAACTCTGAACTTAAAAGATGTTCACAATGCTAAAAGAAAAGTTATAGTCGTTGGTGCTGGTCCTGCTGGTTTATTTGCAGCCATCCGTTTAATAGAACTGGGTATTCAACCGATCGTTTTAGAAAGGGGCAAAGATGTTCGTGCAAGGAGAAGAGATTTAGCGGCCATCAACAAAGAAGGTGTGATGAATCCCGAAAGCAACTACTGCTTTGGCGAGGGTGGCGCCGGCACCTACAGCGATGGAAAGCTTTATACCCGCAGTACCAAGCGTGGCGACGTGATGAAGGTGCTGCATACGCTTGTTTACTTCGGCGCGGATGAACGAATTACCTACGAAGCACATCCGCATATTGGCACAAACAAATTGCCGCACATTATCACCGCCATTCGGGAAAAGATCAATGAGTGCGGTGGAAAAGTTTTGTTTAACCACAAGGTCACTGATTTTATTATTAATGGTGACGAAGCCAAAGGTGTTGTGGTGAATGGAGGAGAAGAAATTCATGC
>SEBV01000191.1 GCA_004172865.1 Gammaproteobacteria bacterium
TAATTTGCTGAAGCAAAAATAAGCATCATGGATTACAAAATTCCTACCGATACAAAAATCGGGCATATACACCTGAAGGTGGCTGATATTGATAGAGCGCTGACGTTTTACCGCGACATCCTGGGTTTTGAGATTACGCAATGGTATGGTAGCAGTGCCGTGTTTTTGTCAGCCGGAGGGTATCATCATCACATTGGGTTAAACACCTGGTACAGCAAAGGGGCGGCACCTGCACCGGATCGCTCAGCGGGTTTGTTTCATCTTGCCATCTTATACCCAACAAGAAGAGATTTGGCCGCCGTGTTGAAACAGTTGATTGATGCGAAATATGCATTGACAGGCGCATCTGATCACGGTGTTTCGGAAGCGCTTTATTTGAACGATCCGGATGACAACGGCGTTGAACTTTATTGGGACCGGCCAAAAGAGGAATGGCCATTCGATGCGGCTGGAAACCTGCAAATGATTACTGAAGCCCTGGATTTAGCAGATTTGCTAAACGAGTTAAACCGAAACGGAAAGTAAAACAGTCTGATGGTGTTGATGGGTTGCTCACTCACTCGCCGGCGTAAATGACGCCAGTCGTAGGCGTTTCATACAATTCAATCTTGCTTAAATTATGAAGCAAAGGTTTGATGCGATCCCATATCCAAACCGTAATATTTTCTGCTGTTGGATTATCTAGCCCCGGGATATCGTTAATTAACCGGTGATCCAATTGTTCGATTAATGGGTTGACAATGTCCTTCAACTCTTTAAAGTCCATGATCCATCCCAGTTTTGGATCGGGCTTGCCTTGTACAAATACACGCAGTTTATAGG
This sequence comes from Gammaproteobacteria bacterium, assembly GCA_004172865.1. Classification (GTDB taxonomy): domain Bacteria; phylum Pseudomonadota; class Gammaproteobacteria; order Pseudomonadales; family Cellvibrionaceae; genus Cellvibrio. The sequence continues at coordinate 823 of SEBV01000191.1, forward strand.
TATGGCCATGCATGTTTTTGCACTTATGTCCTTCCGGAACATAGGGAAGAAAATGCGCTGAATCGAAAGAGAAGTCCTTGTAGATTTCCATCAGGCGGCAAATGTAAGCCAAGAGAGAAAAGTGGGCAGGACGAAAAGGTTAAATGAGAAGTGGAAGAATTTGTTGTCAGAGAACTTTTACAAAATAGTTTGTTGGAAAAGAAAAGGTCGGATTGCTTTC
>SEBV01000192.1 GCA_004172865.1 Gammaproteobacteria bacterium
GCGATTATGGGTGAGTAGGCTGAACCATGATTTGGGCGGATATGAATGATTAGGAGGAAATGACAATCTTCTTTATAAAGTAAGAGTCGTTCAGCAATGAACGACTCTTATCATTTCCTATAAATCAATTTAATCCGCCCAAATCATGGTTCAAACTTTTATATAGATCTTCTTCTTGTCCAGCCAATAACAAATAGCCCACATAAACGTGATAACTGTTAAGGCAAAAAGCAGCGAGCCGATCCTTGGATCGCCAGGAACTGCCTTGTAAACCTTGTCGTAAAGAAAACTCCAGGGATTTGTATAAGCAGGTTCTCCTTTCGCATTCACGCCATTGGAAATGCGCAGGAGTCGAAAACCCTTTGGTAAAAAAGCACTCAGTGCAAACACGAACAAGGCATTCTTGCCAAACACATCAAAAAACCTCGTCCACCACGACCGTACACCTTTGATCTCAATAAAATAAATCAGCGTTGCCAGGATGGCGATTGCCATGCCGGTTGTTGCCACCACATAAGAACTCGTCCATATTTTCTTGTTCACCGGGAAACAGAGATCCCAGGCGTAGCCCGCCAGCAGCAAGGCCATCGCCGCAATGAACAAACCGGTCAGTATCTGGTACAAAGGATGCACGACAGGATTGGCGTCAGGATTTTCAGCGGCCGTAAAAAGCTTGGTCCGCTTCAAAATATAATCGCCAACCAAATAGCCAAAGATCACCTGCACAATGGCTGGCAAAGTGCTCATCAGGCCTTCGGGGTCGAAAGGGCGAGACACATTACCAATTTTATAAGGCTCGCCCTGGTACATGTGAACCGGCGTCAGGATGGCTTCATCAATGCGGTTCCCGAAATAGCCGGAAATGCTGTAAGGATCGGTGCTGTTGCCTAAGGCAAAGCAAAGCGCCCAATAAACCAGGAGCAGAATCAGTCCAAAAAGAAAGGCGCCCCGGGCTTTTAAATAGTAAACAATTACAGAAGCAAAGAAGTAGCAGATGGCAATGCGCTGGAGCACTCCCAAAATACGAACACCCAATAC
>SEBV01000193.1 GCA_004172865.1 Gammaproteobacteria bacterium
TGGGAATTGAATTAAAAACACGAACCGACTACGAATTGCTGATCCAGAATTTGAAAAAGTTTGGCATCAATTACACGGAGCTGCGCAACGATGATAACATCTTCGGTTATCTTGTTTAGTCTCTGCCAGCACTACTAACTTCCCTGGCGTTTCTCTTCCGAGTCAGTCGGAAATGTATTGCCAACCTTTTAACCCGGTAATAAAAAGTCTTTCAGGTAGGTTGTATCAGCCTTCATTTTAATACTCATTTTCTCTTTTGCAAGTAACGATTCTACAGAAGAAGGCAATTCAACCTTTTCGCCGGTTATCTTTTCTATCTCAAACTTTACAGGGTGCGCCGTTTCCAGGAAATAACCTTTTGCTCCCTTGTGCTCATCCAGGTAATTCTGTAACGCTGCAAAGCCAACGGCGCCATGAGGATCAAGCAAATAGCCATGCCGGTTTTTCACTTCTTTAATGGTTTCAAATGTTTCCTTATCGGAAATACAATCGCTCCGGAGGATTTTGTTAAGAGAGGCTCGATCATGGTTGAACAGCTCCAATACTCGAACAAAATTACTTGGATTGCCCACGTCCATTGCATTGGATAAAGTGGGTTGCGACTGCTTTGGCAACAATTCACCGGTTGCCAAATAATGCGTGGCAATATCGTTGACATTGCAGGCCGCAATAAACTGTTTAACTGGCAATCCTGATGCACGTGCCAGCAAACCAGCGCAGATATTCCCTAAGTTTCCGCTAGGCACAGCAATCACCGGTGGTTCTTCGTGCACCCATTGCTGGTGTGCTAAAAAATAATAAAACTGCTGCGGCAGCCAGCGGGCCACATTGATTGAATTAGCGGATGTCAGCGAGAGATGTTTGTTCAATTCCTTGTCAGCAAAAGCGTCTTTCACCATACGCTGGCAGTCATCAAATGTGCCGTCAATTTCAAGTGCAGTAACGTTCTTGCCTAACGTTGTCAGTTGCCGTTCCTGTATGTCACTCACTTTTCCAGCAGGGTAAAGAATCACCACCTCTACATTCTCCACATTGTA
>SEBV01000040.1 GCA_004172865.1 Gammaproteobacteria bacterium
GTTAATTGTGATACATAATCACTTGCCGAGCTTCCTTTAAAGTGCAGCCAGTAAATCGACCATGGATTTGCCTCGTCAGAGCCATATTGATGAACAGTGCCCGCCGGCACCACCATGTATTGGCCGGAGTTTACCTCGTATTCCTGATCACCAAGTTTAACCCAGCCCTTTCCGTCAATACAATAAATGAAAATGTGGGAAGCAATGCCAACGGATCTCTTCCGGTAATGAAATTTAGCTTTTGGATAGAAACCGATATCAGTAATGAATAAGTTTTTAATTAACGAAGTATCATCACAGCTTTGTATGATCTTGCCTGGCAACACAATCGCTTTTTGACCCTTAAAGCCATCCTTCTTACGATATGCAACTGGCAATTTTTGTAACATGGGTCGAATATATCGATTGATGATCGTAAAAATACAGATCAGCGCCGTTACAAAAACGATGATTTTACTGTTTAACGTGGAGTGCCTTCAGAAGCCACTCAGTGAGTTTTTCTGCCTGTAAGGGTGTCATCCAGTGGCCGGACTCTTTCGTTATAAGCAACTCTTTCGGAGACGAAATGTTGTTGTAAACCGCGTAGGCGGTGGTTGGCGGACAAACCTCATCATTGTAGCCCCAGGCATACCATCCCGGAACACGCAGTTTACGGGCAAAATTGACGGCATCGTAATAACCCACGGTCTCTATCATTTGCGGCTTTTCGTAAGCACCCCGCTGAAGTGGGCTAAACATATGCGGCCACCCTCCTGCCCTGCCTTGAAGATAGCCGGTCATATCACTTAGGGCAGGATACAGTGCAGCTGCATAACGGACTCGCGGGTGCAAAGCGGCCGTCACAATGGCTAAAGCTCCGCCTTGGCTTCCGCCGGTTACGGCAATTCTAGAGCTGTCTACCTGTGGCAGTGATAACAGAAAATCAACTGCCCGGACGCAGCCCGAATAAACACGTTTGTAGTAGTACCGGTCCCGGTTGTCGAGGTTGGCAAAATAATATTCGTACAAAGCTCCGAATGCAAGATTGTAATAGATTTCATTCGGCATGGTAACGGGTATTCCATGAATGCCGATCTCGAAAGTGATTACTCCCTTTTCCGACAAAGCAGTATCGCCGTAGTAGGCTCGTACACCAGCACCGGGCACTTTTAAAACGGCCGGATAAGTACCTTCTTTTTTGGGTACACTCAGTATCCCGTACATCCTTGACCCGTTACGATAGCTTTGAAAAGACACTTCGTAAACATTGATGGAACCAGCACTTCTTTCCGTGAGCAGTTTCATCCGCGTATCCAATGGTATCTTTCTGGCTGCTGTGATGGCATCTTTCCAAAAACGCTCAAAATCTGCTGGCATTTGAGCAGTGGCAACAATGCTGTCCGGCGAAAATGCAGCAGTGGCAATTCCCCTATATGTTTTTCCATCAATGTTGGCCATTGCAATACACCGAAGAAAACCAGGCTTTGATAAAGTACCGCCATTGATCGTCAGGCAGCCTTTTTCTAGAAGACTATCCTTAATATAACTAACCTGCATTTTTTCGGGACCAATTTCAATGTGGGCTTTCACACCTTTCAGTTCCTTCCCCTCTTTTTGGATAGATACCGTGAACACGGCATTTTCTCCGATTTTGTACCGCCAGTTGGAATGGTTTAAAGCGACATTTATTGTAATCAGCGGCGCTTGTGCACCAATCGTAGTAGACAGGCAAAAAAACAAACAAAACCAAATCGTCGCTTTACCGTTTTTGCAACCAGCCATTATCATTCTTTTTCTTTAGGGGAAATCTGAACGGCAATACCATCCCTGCTTCCTACCATTAATTCCAAAACTGTATCAGATTTTACGTCCATCTTCTTTATTTGAACATGCGTTGCTGTTTTCATGTCTGGATCATGTGTGTAGATTGTAGCAACGTATTCTTTCCCCTTCTTCAAAAACAATAAAGGCATTTTTACTTTTCTTGGTGTTGTTCCATTTAATGAACCAACAAACCAATCGGCACCTTTCCGGCGTGCAATGGTGGCAAAGTCCAGCATATGGCCTTCCAACACTTTTGTCTCGTCCCAGGTAGTGGGAAGTTTATCATACCAGTTTAATTCGGGCACTTCCTGGATATCTGCTTCTTTGAATTTTTCTAAGGGGTTCCATTGGGGATGATCATACCAGTAAATGAATTGCAAAGGGCTGTAAATGCAAACCGCTTTTGCCATTTGCGCTGTGTGAGAGCCCATCTTATCCACCCGGCTGGTAAAATAACAATTCGTGTTATCGGCGGCGCCTGCAATCATCCGTGTAAACAAAGTTGTGATGCTATGTTCAGTAGTGGGGCTTTCCTCATCACCGCGTATCCCCTCCTGCGTCAATAAATTCGGGTATGTTCTGCTATAACCCGTTGGACGATATTCATCATGAACGTCTACCACCATCTGATAACGGGCACATTTTTCAATTGCTTCATGTAACCAGGACGTCCATTTTTGCGACCCTACTTGCACAAACCCAAACTTTAATCCTTTTACGCCCCACGATTTATATAATGGCAACAAAGAATCTAACTGCCGTTCCAAAGCACGGCGGTTCACATACAAAATAACTCCCACATTTTTTGTGTTGCCGTACCGGATCACTTCTTTCAGGTCAAGGGTGCCTTTTGCCCGCAATGGATCTAACGACACTCGCCTGGCATCAGAAGAATCGTGGTCTTCCCGGCCATACCAGCCAGCGTCAAACAAGATGTATTGAATATGATGTTGAGCTGCAAAATCGATGGTTCGAAAAGCCCCGGTGGTGTTCAGCGTTACTTCACGCAGCACCTTGCCAGGCTTGATCCATTTCGTGTTTTTAATTTGATTGGGGGAATTCAAATTCAAAAGAAAATAATTCTTCTGCAGCAAATCAGCTGGCGAATTTGCCAACAAAACATAGCGCCATGGACTTATTAATTCTTTCGAAGCCTTTGTTTCGCCATCTAATTTGGTGATCATCCCGCTGCCTTTCTTAAAGGTAAATTTCATGCGGGCAAAATCTCCCAGGCCAGCCTCGCCCAACGCCAGATACGAGCTGTCGTTTAACCGTATTGTTAGTGGCCTTTCTACAACATCGCTGATGTCGTTGAGCCTCTTTTCTTTTAATATTCCCTGCGCTGTTGAACTTACCCAGGCTGTAGCATTTTCCGGCAGACCAAATTGAGAAGCTTCATTTTTCAAGATGATTTCACTTTTCCCATTTAAGACGTATTGATAAGCAAATCCTTCGTTATACACTCGTAGCAGAATCGTTAGCCGCAAACCCGTTGCTTCAACAGGCTGAAACGAAAGCTTCAGCTGGTTGAAATTTTGCGGAATGAACTTTCTTTCTCCAAAATCATTTTTCCAGCGACCTCTTTTTTTACTAGGTTCCGCTTTTTTAAAAACCAGTTTCTGGTCACCAACTTCCAGTTTTATTTTACCGGAATTGATGACTGGCTTATTCGCTCGAAAAAGTCGGTAGGTCAGAGGTTCGTTTAAATTGTCCGCTGCCTGAAATTTTATTTCAATTCGTCCATCGGGACTTTTCAACGTATTCATTTGGCTTGAACCAGTTTCCGAAAAACAGAAAAAGCTAATAAGTAAGCAACCGATAATTTTATTCATTCTGGAGATTTACATTTTTTCTCAATGGGTACTTTTGACACTGGCAAAATGTGGCTTACAAATAGATATTTCACAAAAGGCAAACGTCAATAACTCGATAACAATGACTACCATCAAAATTATCTTAACCCATAGTATCATGAATAGTGAAATCAACGGGATGGATGGATAATCTTATTATTTTGTGTGCTTTTTGACTATTATGTCCATAAGGGAAGTGTTGTTTGAGAAAAGTTTTTTTGAGCATTTTTGAGTCTCTGCTAAAACAAAAAGCCCGCAAACTCACGTTTAACTCACAAATGTCTTGTCAAAGAATTGCTGAAGAATATGCAACATAAAAGTAACAAAAAATTAGAGGTAATCTTCATGAGAGCCAGTTCTTGAAATAAGCACTTCTACTGTTGGGTCACCTGGTGATTTATTTCGCGCGTGGGTTAACACCAAAAGAGATCAGCGAGAGGTTATTTATCTCTGAAGTGACGACGGTCACATACAAACGAAACTTGCGGGTGAAATTAAAAATAGGCTTAACAACAGAATTAATTCAATTCGCACAGGCATTTGATTTGGTTTAGACTTCTTAAAGGACGCTAGGACCTTTTTTTGTAGAATATGAAAAAGGCAAATGTCGAGCTATGGTTAGTGAAAAAAGCGGCCAAAAAGGGCAAGTAAAAACTAAACTCAATAATATTATCACTAGTAATCCCTCCTGCTCATAATTGGTAAAGGATAATCAACTACGGGATGCTAGCATTTTCGGCATTCAGTTGCTCGCCTACCCATTGCCGGCAATAAGTTGGCAAGTGCGGCATTAGTATGGTCTTCATTAATTAATTCAAAGAGTTGCTGCGCCTCAGCTCTTGATGAGGCGCATCGGATTTCGTGAGCAGACCAAGCTATCAGTAGCCGGTTATCCAATGAATCCAAACTTTATACAGTTTTCATTTAAAACACAGAGTGGCACATTTTTTTGCCTTCCAAATAAACGAAAGCCCTGTTACGCCTGCGAAACGCAATCCAAATCCTTGTATCAATCTTTTCGGGGTCAAACCAGTATTGGTATTTAAGCGAATTAAAGGTAAGGTTTGGCGCTATATAAAAAATCTATATAGCGCCAAAAGTGGTTCAAAATTGGTAGATTTGGCGTTATATAGAGAAAGCATATCGCGCCAAAAGTGTAAAGTTTATGGATCCAATTATTGGAAGAGTTGAAGAAAAAAAGCTGTTGAAGGAGGTCTTGCAATCCAAAGAAGCGGCGTTGGTTGCCGTTTACGGACGCAGGCGCGTTGGAAAAACTTTTTTGATTCATACCTACTTTCAAGATCACTTAGCCTTTGAGGCTACTGCTATCTACCGCGGTAACTTAAAAGACCAGCTCAAAGTGTTTGCCGGTAGTATCAGCCGCGCCATGAAG
>SEBV01000194.1 GCA_004172865.1 Gammaproteobacteria bacterium
AGGCAGGGTGTTTAATCAAATGTGGGATTAATGATCAACTTTGTCAGAACAGTAGGAATTGTGCTTTGGTGCCTTGGTTTGTGTGCCGCTATTTACCTGATGTTTCAGCTTTCGGTGCCTTATGTTTCATTTGACAAGCACGTTGATTTCCTGAACACGAAACAAAACGTTTATCACATTGCCTACTGGCGTTATTCTTTTTATGCGCATGTATTCACGTCAATTTTAGTCTTACCCGCAGGCTTCACACAGTTTAATAGTGCTTTCTTTAAAAAGAACTGGCACCGGAAACTTGGTACGATTTACCTGCTCACCGTTCTTTTTATTTCTGCGCCAACGGGGCTTTTAATGGGATTGCACGCCAACGGCGGACTGGCTGCAAAAGCAAGTTTTGTTTTGCTGAGCAGTCTATGGTTTATCACCACCCTGTTAGCCATATTAACGGCAAAAAAGAGAAAGTTTATCGATCATGGCGAATGGATGCTCTATAGTTATGCTCTTACGCTTTCTGCCATTACATTCCGATTAATTGCGTTGGGGTTTGATCTTTTTGATATACATGTGCCGCCACGAGAAGTGTATGTGACGACCGCCTGGCTTAGCTGGGTGCCAAACATAATAATAGCCCACCTGATGATCAAGATGGGCTTTATTAAGCGATTATTTAAAAGATACCTTACGACTGCTGCGCCGTTACAAACTTCCCGGATGCATCAATCGCATATTGATGTGTTGCAACCAGCGAACGATTAATCACTTTGTTGTTTTCAAAACCATTTTCATCCGTGCTTTTCTCGTAGGTATTCTTGTATTCCTGCACCTGGAAGCGGTTGTTGCTTTGCGCCGTGAACTCTTTATAATTATCATCAAATGTTTTTGCGCCACCAACTACCATCTTATCAATCAATTTGCCTTTTGCATTGAAAGAAGCGAGAATGTAATAGACCGGTGCGCCTTCATATTCGTACGAACGGCAGCCATACATTACCACGCTGCATAATTCCGTTTGCATCACCCTGGCTACATAAAAA
>SEBV01000195.1 GCA_004172865.1 Gammaproteobacteria bacterium
TTGCCGTGTCGTTGTCAATGGCTTGGAAAACACCCGTTCTGCTAAAACCGTTTTGGTTCAGAGTTGGTAGAAGCGATGCCTGTAAGTAATGATCGATTGCTGCAAGTTGGAGGGTGTCAACTGCATGATAAATCCGGATGACTAAATATTCCCTGTTGTTTTTTGCACCCTTTTTTTGCCCTGCAACAGTAATGGTAAAAAGAAGAGAGAAAAGAAAAAGAAAAGTTCGCATGAATAAAGTTTGAATCTGCAATAAATATAACTGCTTTAATGAAACAGTCGGATGAGCAAGCAGCTGACTTTTCCTGCAATCAAACGGTATTAATAAACGGACGAGGAAGGTATTTCATCCGCTTCTGAAAAGGAGTGGAGATACTGCTCCTTCAGTTTTGCCAAATCCTTTGTTTTGCCCTGCGCCTTTAATGCCTGGTACAATCCAACAAGTGACCAACCGTTGCCGGGGTTCCATGCCAAATCCTGGCGAAATACCTTTTCAGCTTCCTGTGGTTTATTTGCCTGTAGCAATATAGCACCAAGGTATTGACGTGCTGGTAGGATCCAGTCTTTTGGTTCTGCGTAGATCAATTGATCTTCTACCGCAATTGCAGCTTGTAGAGCGGCAGTGGCATCGTTGTATTTCTTTTGCTGAAAACGTATTGTTGCCAACAGAATATTTTCTGCCACAGTTGCGCTTTCGGCAGGCCGGTTAGAAAGCGGGTCAAATCTTTCTTCAAGCGACTTATCCCTCTTAGCCTCGCGAAGTAGCCCTAATTGTTCTTCTGCCTTTTGCAGATTACCGGTTTTTGCAAAGGCCATTCCTTTCGCAAAATGGTTTAAAAGATTGGCATACGACCACTCGTTGCTGATGGTTGTGGTATCATTTAAAATGTCCTGCCACTTGCCCAGTCGCACCATGGCAAGTTCGGGAAACATATAGAGGTACTGCGCATACTTGTCATCGGCAGATGGCGCTGTACTATGCCGGCAAGTGAGAGATTTCTGCAATCCTTTTTTATACATGCCGCC
>SEBV01000196.1 GCA_004172865.1 Gammaproteobacteria bacterium
GGCGGCATGTATAAAAAAGGATTGCAGAAATCTCTCACTTGCCGGCATAGTACAGCGCCATCTGCCGATGACAAGTATGCGCAGTACCTCTATATGTTTCCCGAACTTGCCATGGTGCGGCTAGGCAAGTGGCAGGACATTCTAAATGATACCACAACCATTAGCAACGAATGGTCGTATGCCAATCTTTTAAACCATTTTGCGAAAGGAATGGCCTTTGCAAAAACCGGTAACCTGCAAAAGGCAGAAGAACAATTAGGGCTACTTCGCGAGGCTAAGAGGGATAAGTCGCTTGAAGAAAGATTTGACCCGATTTCCAACCGGCCTGCCGAAAGCGCAACTGTGGCAGAAAATATCCTGTTGGCAACAATACGTTTTCAGCAAAAGAAATACAACGATGCCATTGCCGCTCTACAAGCTGCAATTGCGGTAGAAGATCAATTGATCTACGCAGAGCCAAAAGACTGGATCCTACCAGCACGTCAGTATCTTGGCGCCATTCTTCTGCAAATAAACAAACCACAGCAAGCGGAAAAAATATTCCGTCAGGATTTGGCATGGAACCCCGGCAACGGTTGGTCACTTGTTGGATTGTACCAGGCATTAAAAGCGCAGGGCAAAACAAAGGATTTGGCAAAACTGAAGGAGCAGTATCTCCATTCCTTTTCAGAAGCGGATGAAATACCTTCCTCGTCCGTTTATTAATACCGTTTGATTGCAGGAAAAGTCAGCTGCTTGCTAATCCTACTGTTTCATTAAAGCAGTTATATTTATTGCAGATTCAAACTTTATTCATGCGAACTTTTCTTTTCCTTTTCTCTCTTCTTTTTACCATTACTGTTGCAGGGCAAAAAAACGGTGCAAAAAACAACAGGGAATATCTAGTCATCCGGATTTATCATGCAGCTGACACCCTCCAACTTGCAGCAATCGATCATTACTTACAGGCATCGCTTCTACCAACTCTGAACCAAAACGGTTTTAGCAGAACGGGTGTTTTCCAAGCCATTGACAACGACACGGCAA
>SEBV01000197.1 GCA_004172865.1 Gammaproteobacteria bacterium
GCCACTTTCACCATTGTATCGGTGATGGCATAATCCGGCTTTGGCTGTTGATTGAGCCGAATGGCAGGGTCGCCATTCAAAACAGTTTCTTCAGCATTACAACGAGCGAAGAAATCATCAGGAGACGTAAAGCCATAGACATCTTCAATGGTTTTCTTCATGATCTCTCCAATCGTACCACCATAAAGTGTTCTGGCCATATTTACATATGCACGAGAGTTCCAAATATCCAAATAGTGCACAATGCCAAAATGCGAAGACGCAATAAAATTGATTGAACCGCGATCAGGTGCCAATACATATTTATCTGATAAATAGTTACGCTGTGTAAAACGGTTTTCATTATAATCAAACGTATTACCCGCATTGCACCCTAAGGCCAGGAACATGGGATATTTGCCCTGATTGCTATAGTTGGCCGGTTCATCAAGGTTGAACTCCAGCGTTGTGGCAGAAGAGTGGCCATAATAGGTAATAAGGCTCAGCCCCTCATTAAATAAATTAATCAAGTCCGCGTCAGACAATTGTTGCACGGAGTTCGTGCTTGTTTTAGTAAACATGGTAACATTAGCACCATACAGCGAATCTTCAATCGTTCGCTCATAACCTTTGAGTGCAGTGATAAGAATTGTCGCTAAAGGATCTTCACCTGCGCCTGCAATGTGAGCAATATTCTTCATCCATAATTTATCACCAATAGCGGGAGACAGCGTTCTTTGTGCCTGCTCGTATTCTTTAACTTTTTTGAGGTAGACCGTGATTTCATCTGGAGTAACTACAGTCAAACGTCCGATTGGCGTAGCAGGCGAAGAAGTCCCAGGTTCGGCACTCAGAAGAAGATCAGAAGCCGGCCAGCCAAAACTCGGAACAAGGTTCAATTTTTCAGAATTATCCTTTTGAGTGGACGTGCCGTTGGCATCCAAAGACCTTTGGTCTTTGTAATGCATACCCCGACCAATAATAAAGGCGTTCTTGGGTTTTACAGAAAATTTATTCCTAGCGAACCGAATGAAATTGCGAAT
>SEBV01000198.1 GCA_004172865.1 Gammaproteobacteria bacterium
GCCTTGAAACCCGACTTCATGATTTTAAAGAAGGTTTCAATCTTCCATCGCTGTTTATACCACTCGATCGCCTGAATAGCCTGCTTTCGATTCGTTATAGGTAAGTTGGTTATGAAATTCCAACGAATAGCCTGCCGGCCATCTGGTGGGTTCACTTCGCTAACTGCGATCACGAAAGCCTCTACATCAGAATAGTTCTTTTCTTTCCCCTGCGGAGGATGAAGCATTACCTTTTTTACTTTGACGGACAATTTAGCTTCAATGTCGACGCCATTACTATCGATGAAATTAATTTTATGGATATAGGGCTTATTACTTCGATCTACAATTTCGGCTATAGTTGTGTCGTCGGCGAGGCGATTCGCGCTTGAACGAATCAAAAAGAATGTATTAAGTCTTACGCACTCACTGTAGAACTCATAAATGTCACATTCACGATCACCAATATGCACGCACTTACTAGGGTCAGAAGTCAAATTTTTGTTTGAAAACTGTAAGTTTTTAAGCCACTTTATACTCTCTTTTTCATCAACAGGAATTCGTGTTGAATTTACCTGCCTTTTCAACTGCGCAGTATTTTTAAAAACATTTCGAGTCCAAAACCGAGCCGAGGTAAGACCTAGTGGTAAACCTTCCGAGGTCACAGCAAGACTTGCGTGCATCAGAACTCCGCAAGCTGAATATTCCTTTTTCAAACCATCTTCAAATTTGCCGGGAATATAGCCTCTTCTTGTTAGACCAATTGCATCGACATCTTCTCTTTTATAGACAAATTCAGATGTGTCATGAAGAATGAGAACAGGGCCTTTTGTAGCCTTCACACGTTTTGAAACCTGTTGGAAATGCCCCGATAGGATTTCATTTTCTTCAACTCTATCATTGGACAAAAACCGGTAAGTGGCTTTGGTCATCGCCCAATCTTCGCACAGCTGAGGTATCGTTTGACCATTCCCCGCAGCCAGAGTGCTTAGAATTGATCTGAATCTTTCAGTGAGGCGTTTATCTCTAAACTCTGA
>SEBV01000199.1 GCA_004172865.1 Gammaproteobacteria bacterium
TGTTTCGCACTTCATTTCTCTCCAGCGCATACCGGAAGCCCAAGCGCACCGAAGACAAACTTTTAAACAGGCGACTCATATCAACCACAGGCCGAATGAAACTGCCTTTATCAGCCGATGTATTGAAATTGGTAATCGCCAGTTGGTTGTTGATAGTCCAGCCTTTTGTATTTAATGTATGTTGAACGATGTTCTGAAAGCCGCGATAATGATCGCTGCGTTGGTAATTCATGAACTGGTAGCTCAACGCACCATTGTTATTCTTCAGTTGCGAAGACAACCGGAAAATATTTTCTGTTGCAGCTTGAGGCAACAGCGGCAAACCCCACTCGCGGCTGAACTCCACAAACCGGAGCCTTTCAATCGGACGGAACTTTTCCTGCACATGCTCGTAGTCAATGGTGGAAACCAGTTGTACTTTTTTTGCCCGGCTGATATCGATTGTATTGTTGTATTGCACCCTGGCGGCCATGCCTACATCGTCGCCGCCATCCTTGGTAGAAAATGTATTCGCATCATAATTGCTTAGCGCAACTTCAGTTTTCACAAGGTTGTTTTTGTCAACCTGGTAATCGGTACTAAAACTAAATAGCTGTTGCTTTTTCGGTGTCACCAAAACCATGACGGGTTCAAAACGGCCTTGCTTTACCCCGTTGACCGGTTTTACATAACGGTACACTTTCCCATTGGCGCCGTTAAAATCGGGAATATAGTTTCCGTTTCCTTGTCCTAAATCTGTAAACGAAAGCTGTATTTTGGCTGAATCGGGATTGACAGAATACCTGTAAAACGAATCGATAACAACACCTCCTGCGGCAGTGTCATATACCAGTTGATAAAGAATTTTGGTGGCGTCAAATGTATCTAAGAGAGCTGTTGGATAAAGTGCCCGGTTGATGCTGTCACCGATATCGAACAGAAACTGCTTTTGCTTCACATCAAGCGATTGGTTGATCGTTGAATTCTTTGCGTCGCTGTTATTGAAAGCTGCTACACGAAACTTGAGTTTGTTGTT
>SEBV01000200.1 GCA_004172865.1 Gammaproteobacteria bacterium
AGCCTGCTGAAAAAAATTGATAACGAAAAGGTGTCAAGTGAATTTAAGAAGGTGCTTAAAATGATGGGAGAAGATGACAAAATTGACGAAAACTGGGAGCATTTTGCGCACCACTTCGATAAAGTTCACACCGATTTCCTGGTGGTACTAAAATCGCGTTATCCAAACCTTACGCCGGGCGAACTGAAACTTTGCGCTTATTTGCGCATGAATCTTTCCAACAAAGAAATCGCACAACTCGTCAATATCTCCACCCGTGGAGTAGAAATAGCCCGGTATCGTCTTCGCAAAAAACTAGGACTGTCGAAAGAAACAAACCTTTTCGACTTTTTAATAAAAGAACAAATTCCTTCGACAGTTGATAACTAAGGTTTATTATCCGTACCACATTGCCCAAGAATCATTGGCGGCATTCTTTTATATCATTGTTGCCTACAAAACATGCTCCGCGAACTTCCGGCTATGGTATAAATAAGGAATACCCAATGCTGCCAGTAAGCCGATTAGAATCACCATCGGTAAAAACAATTGGTGAAATTCCTTGTTCAGTAACGGCTCTTCTGAACGATGAATGCCTGCGGATAAAAACGCCAGCACTGCGGTTACAAGAAGCATGACAACAATGAACAGTACCTCACCTTTTTTTATTCGCGAAAAGGCATAATAGAGCATGCCGAACACAAGAAAAATCAGGTTCACGGCAAAAATGAGGCTCGACACATTGATGTAGTCGCTTAGGGCAAAGCCGGTGCTATCGCGGTAAACAATGTTGTAAGCAATGCATAAAACAGTGGCGGTAATGCCCACAAACAGCCCGGTAAGAAGCGCTTTCGTAAATGGCGTCATGTACGTATCATTCATAACGATAATCTTTTAATGAAGAAGAAAGAACAAATATATAGCTACAAAAACATTGCCACGACCATATTTTATTTGGTATCATCATTTATGAACAGTTTAAAATGATTGTTTAGATAATGTTTATCCTTGCGCCTATTTTTGCAGCTATGGACGC
>SEBV01000201.1 GCA_004172865.1 Gammaproteobacteria bacterium
AACGTTGATTTTCTATATGACTCCCTGACAAAAAAGAGAACGTTTGTCTTCCCGGTTGATGGTAAGCCAACCATCGCCATGCAATTATTAATGCAGTTACTCAAAGATTTGGATCGTAAATACAAGCTGGATGATAAACGTTTGTATGTTGGTGGCTTATCCATGGGTGGAATGGGAACCTTTGAATTGGTAAAACGAAAGCCGAAGATGTTTGCGGCAGCATTTCCGATTTGCGGCGGCGCAAATACAGCCACGGCAAAAAAACTAAAACGCACAAGTTGGTGGATCTTTCACGGATTAAAAGACGATGTGGTTTCACCGCAATTCAGCCAGCAAATGGCAAACGCCATTAAAGCAACCGGCGCAGAAGTGAAACTGACGCTTTACCCAAATGCCAACCACAATAGTTGGGATTCAGCCTTCGCAGAAAAAGAGCTACTTCCATGGTTATTCTCGCATAAAAAATGACTTACTGCATGAAGCTGATAAAATATATCCTTCTACTTGTCTTACCAGTTTTTCTCTTTTCCCCTTTTAGCCATGCGCAGCAAAAAACTTATTGCAATCCGCTAAATATTGACTATGGCTACACCCCTATTCCCAATTTCAGTGAATGGGGTCGTCACCGTGCCACTGCCGACCCGGTTATCGTCAACTATAAAGGAGATTACTATCTCTTTAGCACAAATCAGTGGGGCTACTGGTGGAGCAGCAATATGTCGGAATGGAAGTATGTTTCCCGCCGCTTCTTACGTCCCTGGAACAAAGACACCTACGACGAACTTTGCGCACCTGCTGTAGGTATCATCGGTGATACCATGATTGTTTTTGGTTCAACCTACACACGAAACTTTTCCATTTGGATGAGTACCAATCCGAAAAACAATGAATGGAAGCCTTTGGCGGACTCCTTTGAAATTGGCGGATGGGATCCTTCTTTTTTCACCGATGATGATGGAAAATTATACATGTACAATGGCAGCAGCAATCGCTACCCGATGTATGGCATTGAA
>SEBV01000202.1 GCA_004172865.1 Gammaproteobacteria bacterium
TTTGACCAAAACAACTGGTTGTACAAACGCAATGTGGCTGACCGGCAGCGTGACTGGATTGCACAGGGTTATATTTCCACCTTCTATGATGCATTTAACGAGAACGCACAAAAAGGCTTTTGGAATTTAATTAATAAACGTTTGTACAGTAAAGGTGTTGATGCCTGGTGGATGGATGCGAGTGAGCCGGATATTCTATCAAACGTAACGCCGCAAAAACGCAAAGAACAAATGTCGCCGATGGCGCTTGGTCCCGCTGCGCAATACCTGAATGCATATCCCTTGCAAAATGCAAAAGGCATTTACGAAGGACAGCGAACAACAGATCCGAATAAGCGTGTTTTTATTTTAACCCGTTCGGCTTTTGCCGGTCTTCAGCGGTATGCGGCTGCTACCTGGAGCGGTGATATTGCTTCGCGTTGGCACGATATGAAAGCACAGATTTCTGCCGGCGTGAATTTTTCCATGTCGGGCACTCCTTACTGGACGATGGACATTGGTGGTTTTGCAGTGGAACAACGATTCGAACATCCGAGCGAAAAAGACCTGGATGAATGGCGTGAACTGCAAACGCGGTGGTACCAGTTTGGCGCTTTTGTGCCGCTGTTCAGGGTACATGGGCAATTTCCCTTCCGTGAAATATTCAACATTGCACCGGAGAATCATCCGGCCTATCAAAGCATGCTGTATTACGACAAGTTGCGTTACCGCCTTATGCCTTACATCTATTCGCTGGCGGGTGCAGCTTACCATAACAATGGCAGCATCATGCGGGGGCTTGTCATGGATTTTCCGGCTGATACAACTGTTACGAACCTGAATGATCAATACCTATTCGGCCCTTCACTTTTGATCAACCCGGTTTACAACTACGGCCAACGTGAAAGAGAAGTGTATTTGCCGAAAACAGCTGGTTGGTATAATTTCTACAACGGACAATATTTCGATGGTGGCAAACGCATCAAAAGCGATGCGCCTTATGAACGCATGCCACTTTTTGTAAAGTCGGGA
>SEBV01000203.1 GCA_004172865.1 Gammaproteobacteria bacterium
GATGGAAAGTTGCTACTTGATCGTTGGCGCCAGGCCTGGAATCCAGGTTCAGCAATTCTTGATGTGGAGCTGCAAAAAGAAAAAAAATATGATTTTAAAGTAGAGTGGATTCCAAATGGCGGCGAGTCCTATCTTTCCTTCAAATGGTTGCCGCCATTGACGGATGAAGAAAACAACAGGTTTAGTTTTTCATCCGAAGCAGGCAAAGCCCTTGATTATTATTTCATTGCTGGGGCCTCAATGGATGATGTGATTGCTGGTTACCGGCAATTGACAGGCAAAGCGGCGCTGCTGCCCAAATGGGCTTTCGGCAAATGGCAAAGCCGCGAACGATACAAAACACAGAAAGAGATTATTGATGTTGTGGATGAATTCCGTAAACGTCAAATTCCGCTGGACAATATGGTGCTTGATTGGAGCTACTGGAAAGAAGCCGAATGGGGCAGTCAGGAATTTGATGAAAAGCGGTTTCCCGATCCAGACGGTTTGATCGACGAACTGCACAAAAAATACAATACGCATTTCATGATTTCCGTGTGGCCGAAATTTTACGAAGGCATTGCCGCCTACAAAGAGTTTGACCAAAACAACTGGTTGTACAAACGCAATGTGGCTGACCGGCAGCGTGACTGGATTGCACAGGGTTATATTTCCACCTTCTATGATGCATTTAACGAGAACGCACAAAAAGGCTTGGTCCCGCTGCGCAATACCTGAATGCTTATCCCTTGCAAAATGCAAAAGGCATTTACGAAGGACAACGAGCAACAAATCCGGGTAACCGTGTATTTGTTTTAACACGTTCGGCTTTTGCCGGACTTCAGCGGTATGCGGCTGCCACCTGGAGCGGCGATATTGCTTCGCGTTGGCACGATATGAAAGCACAGATTTCTGCCGGTGTGAATTTTTCCATGTCGGGCACTCCTTACTGGACAATGGATATTGGCGGTTTTGCTGTAGAAAACCGCTTTGAAAAGCCGAACGACAAAGACTTGGATGAATGGCGTGAACTGCAAACGCGGTGGTACCAGTTTGGCGCTTTTGTGCCGCTGTTTCGGGTACACGGGCAATTTCCCTTCCGTGAAATATTCAACATTGCACCGGAGAATCATCCGGCCTATCAAAGCATGCTGTATTACGATAAGTTGCGTTACCGCCTTATGCCTTACATCTATTCGCTGGCGGGTGCCGCTTACCATAACAATGGCACTATTATGCGGGGGCTTGTCATGGATTTTCCTGCTGATACAACTGTTACGAACCTGAATGATCAATACCTATTCGGCCCTTCACTTTTGATCAACCCGGTTTACAACTACGGCCAACGTGAAAGAGAAATGTATTTGCCGAAAACAGCTGGTTGGTATAATTTCTACAACGGACAATATTTCGATGGTGGCAAACGCATCAAAAGCGATGCGCCTTATGAACGCATGCCACTTTTTGTAAAGTCGGGA
>SEBV01000204.1 GCA_004172865.1 Gammaproteobacteria bacterium
CTAGATAGTTTTAACGTAAATGCCCGTGCCATCCCGGTAGTATTGCTTAATTTTGATCTGCGATTGAAAAAACAAGGTCCTACAGATTGTAAATCCGAATGTTAGATAATATTTTCACACTCGCATCGTTTATCCAATAACACCGAAAAAAACCACAAAGCCAGTGAAAAAGATTCTCCTCCCGGCATCGCTTGCGTGCCTGCTGACTGTCCTGATTGCTGTGCCTACGTTGAAGGCGAAAAGTAACAAGTACATCGTAAAGAGTGCAGCAGTTACCAACACGTCAAACGAAGCAGCCACAGCAGAAAATACATCCGAAAAGAATAACAATGCTACCGTGCTTGAAGCCGCGTCCAACTTGTTGTACGACAGCCTGAAGCTGGAGAACATGGGTCTTTCCCGCGATGTGATGCAAAAGGCATACAAAGGTCATCAATACCTGAAGAGCCGTGGTTCTTTGCAGAACAGCGACATTCTTGCCATTGTAGACTTCAGCCAATCATCAAAGCAAAAGCGTTTGTACATTGTTGATATGAACAATTTTAAAGTGCTGATGAATACGTATGTGGCTCACGGTAAGAATTCAGGGTTGAATACGGCCGACCGTTTTTCCAATATACCCGAAAGCCTGCAAAGCAGCCTTGGCTTTTATGTTACCAGGCAAACGTATTTTGGAAAGCATGGCCTTTCTCTCCGCCTTGCCGGCATGGAGCGTGGCTTTAACGACAATGCCGAAGCAAGAGCCATTGTTATGCATGGCGCAGAATACATTGGACCGCACCGCGTAAAGTCTTCGTATATGGGTCGTAGTTTTGGTTGTCCTGCTGTACCACAGGCACAATCCAAAGAAGCGATCAACATCCTGAAAGACGGTACTTGTTTGTTTATTTACCATCCATCACAGCAGTATTTGCACGGATCGAAAATACTTAACAGCTAGTTTTGGACGCAAACAAGGATGGATGAACAAAGCCCACCGTACCCTATGGTTGGGCTTTTGTTTTTGT
>SEBV01000041.1 GCA_004172865.1 Gammaproteobacteria bacterium
TAAGGTACCCAGGCAATAGCTATGTCTCGATGAATCTTTACGTCTATGTTTAAGGGTACTTCATGAACGAGGAACTTGGGATTAAAGCTTTTATAATCTTCTTTGAAAGTTCGCACAAATGTTTTGAGCGTGTCT
Source organism: Gammaproteobacteria bacterium (assembly GCA_004172865.1). Classification (GTDB taxonomy): domain Bacteria; phylum Pseudomonadota; class Gammaproteobacteria; order Pseudomonadales; family Cellvibrionaceae; genus Cellvibrio. The sequence goes on from SEBV01000041.1 coordinate 136, forward strand.
TGCCTTTTTTGAACCGCCCAGATCTGCGCATTTTCAAATAAAAGGCTTTTGAATAGGACAGTATCCTGCTTTTCCAAAGCAACAAAAAATTGCTGGATGATTTTTGTTACTTCTTTCTTATCCATGTTTTCATTTGACTGTGAAATACCAGGGCTGCTAATTAGTAAGAATACAAGCAGAAGTAGTGTTTGCATACATATTTTTTGAGTAAGTGTAAATGACGAATAATGTTTTACAGCTTTGTGAAGGCAAGGCATATATGTTCTGCGGCCTCGATCACTTACTGGGTTCCATAAAGCTAATATGTTGAATTTACATTCGTCAGCCCTGCTATTACAAAGGTGATGTTTGCGGTACACCTGTTCAAATGTTTTCTGCTTTTACTACTTTTTCGATTCTTCAAAAACACTTCCATCATTAAGATAGATCTTTATAGAAGAATAATTGCCTTTACTGTCTTTGAAAAATTCTATCTGCGCATTTTCATCAATCACAAATTGGTTGTCAGAAATGTGCATTAATTCAGACACGTTTCTGTTATGATTGTTTTTGCAGAAAAGCTTTTTGTTGTCGATATATATAGTTACATCCGTATAGGCCCCTGTAAATTGCTCTAAAAGTGTCAAAGGAATAGCCTTTACCTCTTTTGATGGTACAAGGGCTCTTAGGTAGTATTTGTTTTTGAGTTTTTCTTTTTCATCTTTTGCTGCCAGCAGTTGTTCTTCAAAAATAACTTGCTGTGCTTTTAACAAAGCGTCCCCGGCGTTTACTCTTACATCTGGCATCACACCTGTGCCTTCCCAATCTGTTTTGGTAACAGGATTATACGAACGGGCAAAAGGGACAGAAGCTACAAATCCCTGTCCAATAGAAAATGGCATTTGAGGGTGTGCGCCACCACCTGTAACCTCTCCAACAATTATTGCTCGTTTTGCTTGTTGCATCCCGTAACTAAAATCTTCTGCCGCTGAAAATGTTTTACGGCTGGTAAGAATATATACAGGCATGGAAAGATTTAAACTATCAGCCTTTGCAGGATCTGCATAAAAGACTGTCGTGTCTTTTGCTCCCCGACTTATTATGTCATTCATATGGGTTTTCTCCTTGAAAAAGTAACTCTCTATCTGACTTACCATTTCCGGACTACCCCCCTGGTTCTCTCTTAAATCGATGATGATGGCACTGGTATTGGCTAAAAACCTAAGAGCAGAATAAATTGTTGGTTTGGCACTTTCTATATCATCTACAAACCCATTAAAGGGTAGGTAGCCGATATTGCCAGCCAGGATATCAACCTTTCTGAATGAATAGTTTTGTTCTTTCCAGTACTTTTTGGATTGTTTGATTATTTCTTCCGAAGGCTTGGCATCCGCATGGGCACTAAAATTAGGATCATATGAAATCTCCAGATGTGGGTCCTGATGTATGCGTTTAATATCACTTTCAATTTGCAGGGCAAGTTTCTGTGGATTATTCAAAAAAAGCGTATAGGCACCTTTTTTTATCTGCGATTGCAGATGCTGGGATATGCTTTTTGCTTTTTCAGGAAAAACATAATTATTGCTGAGCGTTATATTTAAAGTATCAACAAGTTTATGTATGTTGATAGGTTCTTTTGTATTAGTCTGTCCATTGCTTACATAAGGAATTCCAAAAGCTAGTAAGAAAAAAGCGCAGCAGGTCTTTAGTTGGGTCTTAAACATGTAATTATTTGGATGCTTAGATGCATGTTTGTTATGTTTCCATAACGACTTCGTATAAATTTTATAATTTCTTCAAAGAAGATGGAATTTTACGGAGTAGCCCAAATTGTCGCTAACGTTGAGGGCTTGGCGAAAACGGGGGCGGTAGAATTACTACTGCCCAGCCAATGTACAAAAGTTCAATAGAATTACCCAAAGCTCAACCCATATTCCCCAGCCCCGTTTTCTGCCAATACGCCTGTTGGCTGCAGATTTACTTTGGAAAAGACATTGCTTGTTTAATTCTCTTTATCTGTTTAAGATGTCTGTCTGTATGGGCAAAATGAACAATCATTAAAGCATGTATACTTCTTCTTTGTTCTTTACCCCACCTGAAAGTATAATGTGCCCTTAGGTCGAATGATGTATTTTTGATGAAATCTATAATGTGATTTCTGCCATAAAGAAAAAAAGTCAGATTATCATATCCATTCATTAGTCCTAAAGGTTCAGCATTCCATTCTGCTTTATGAGGACTGGGATCATGCATCCAATTTATGTAAGAACTATCAGGCAAAGAAAGACTATCCAATAGTAGATTGGGTTTTGCGCTTAACATAATATCTGCTTCCTGCGCAAAAATCCTTTCATAAAGTCCCAAATGTTCCAACACCTGTCCTATCGACCATGTTGTGGAGTCTTCCCTAAATGACCATTGGGCTAATGATAGATTTCGTGTCTCTTTGAAAATTTCAGATTTAGTTCTTTCAAGATTGTCAATTAAAAATTGTCGATCAGACTTTGACCAATTAACCTTTGTTTGACCATAGGCATTATTAGCGCAAATGCATATTATCAAAAATGAAACTATTATAAATGATTTTATCATAAATAGAACTTTATGTATAGTTAGGGACTAAAATTTGCAGCCAACGGAAAACAGATTTCTGAAGCCAAGGCATTCATGGTTGTTCGGCTTTACTTCTGTTCTATTGATGAATAAAGATAAAATGTTCGACTGATGTTCACCAGCCTTGGTTTTAGAAATCTGCTGTTGTAGACTGTGCTTATTCTATTTTAGCAGCTTCCTTTTCACTTATTTTATAAAAAGGCTTGCCCTTTGAATCAATGACGTTCAAAATGTCTTGATAATAGCACTCCTTTTCCTTATAATAAAGTTTTGTAGCCAAAACATTTATAAGAGAATCTTTTGGGGGCAGTTCAAGACAAGGGACGACCATATATAAAAATTTGCCTTTATACCCTTTAGGTTCATGAGTCAGTTCTACTTTAACCGTTGCCCCAAAACATAAAATACCACAAGTGCCATAAGATATTTGTACAATTCTACCTTGGACTTGAATCCTGTTTGGATATTTAGAATACTTGTTGTGCCTTATGACTGGTTTACTGGTAGTATCGAAATGACGTGAAATGCCTGAAGCACTGGAAGAAATGCCAATGCAAAAAGCAAAAAAGAATATGGATAGACCTGTTCGAACTGTAAAGAGTCTCATAGCATTGCCTACAACGTTAAAGGTGTTGCTGTCAGTGCATGTATTCGGTGAACTTCAGCTTAACCTTTGTTCTAATGATTGGCTATGGTTTACTGCTTAAATATAGCATATGGCCTGCATTGCAGCAAAACCCTGTTATGCCTCGTTTTCACCTTGATGCAACTTGATTATTCTCACTTTTTTCTGTCAGGCTGTTGAAAAGAGCTATCAATGTCAAGTTGCCAAGGATGAAACTTTCAAATTGAATAAAAACTCCGAAAAAGGTAATCATTACCTCATTAAAGATTCCATTATCAACTATGTAATGCATAAAAGCAAAGAATAAACTGATAATTAGTCCAAATATGACTGTCAGAGTAATCGCTTTTTTTGTTGAGTCAAATGTGTTTGGTACAACTACTTTGTATTGAAATGTAAATACAATAATTGCCCCAAAAAATAACATGACATATTCTAAAAGAAAGACAATCCCAGGTGTTGATAGGTCATCCGGTGGCTCATTGGGGAAACACTTTTCAAAAAGTCCGTCACAAGCAATGAAGGCCAGATAACCGAATATTGGAGGAATAATAGTCCTTGAAATTTTATTGAAGGTCATTGTTCGTGTCAGTTGGGTCGGCCTTTAATGAGGCATAACAGTAGCATTTACGAATAAGCCGAAACTACACAAATTTCCTAACGCTTTCATTTTCACCATTTACCTCTTTCGTTTTTTAGATTGTTCGGTTTCGTCAACGAAACGGGGCCGGCATGTCAAACCTGATTTTCCTGTTAGCAAAGATGCCACTACAAAAGAAGAACGCTGCATCCCTTAGCCCTGCAAAACAAAACCTCCCTGTGCCGGCACAGGGAGGTTTGTAAAAAGTATCGGTGGCCTGCTGTTTTACCGTTTCAGTTGCTCCGCCAGTTTTTTAAAGCTTTCATACGGGCCTTTGTCCACCAGTGCATTCACCAGCACCGCCGGGAGCGATCCGCCGGGATCGGCTTCAAACACATAGCTTACATCCAGCTTGTTTTCGGCATTCATGCTTACATGCCAGGTGTTGGCCGACCGTGGGACACGGATCTTGCCGCTGATGCTGGCAATATAATCGGGCACGCCAACGGCAACGATCTTCAGGGTGCGGTTCACCGTGTCTTTAAAAAATTTAATGTGCACCACGGCGTCGCGGTTTTGTATCGGCCAGGGCATGCCGCTTTCGGTGTAATAATAATATTCTGTGGGGCTAACCCGCTTGATGATGTGCGATGATTTCGTTTTGTAGATCCATGTCTTGTGGTTCTCTACGTTGTGCAGGATCTCGATCAGCTTTTCAAACGTGCCTTCCATGGTGCATTGCACCTTTACCCGCTTAAAGCTGGATTGTTCCATGTTGGACTCATATACCTTGATCCAGCCATTGTCTTTTACCAACTTCCAATCGCTCTGGCTGTAAGCGTTGCCTGCCAAAAGCAGGAAAAAAAACAACAGGGAATTGGTGAATAATTGGCGTATCATATATCCTTAATTTACGAGGGCAAGGTAGCCTTGCCAGAAATATTGATTTATGACATTTGACAGGGAGGCCCCTATCTTTTATCAGGTACAAGGCCAC
>SEBV01000205.1 GCA_004172865.1 Gammaproteobacteria bacterium
TACTGCACCGGTACACGAATACCTGGTTGAGCAACTGATGAAGCATGGCTATGATGTGCTGCACCGGCCAACGATTTCGCATGACGATTTAATTCCGCTTGTACACGATGCCGAAGGACTTGTTGTAACCACCCGAATTAAAATCGATCAAAGAATATTAGACGCTGCTTCTTCACTAAAATGGGTAGGCCGCCTGGGAAGTGGCATGGAACTGATTGATGACTCGTATGCTTTGCAAAAAGGTGTTCGGCTCATCAGCACACCGGAAGGAAACCGGAATGCCGTGGCCGAACACACACTGGGGTTAATTCTAAACCTGCTCAATCACATTTCTCGTTCTTTCAACGAAGTAAAAGAAGAAAAATGGCTGCGGGCCGAAAACAGGGGCATCGAGTTAAGCGGAAAAACGATTGGCATCATTGGTTATGGAAACACCGGTTCGCAATTTGCGAAACGGTTGGCGGGCTTTGATGTAAAGGTGTTGGCCTACGATAAATACAAACGCGGCTTTTCAAAAGATTATGTGCAGGAAGCTTTGCTGCAGCAAATTTTTGACGAGGCGGAAGTGGTGAGTTTGCACATTCCCTTAACGCCGGAAACCTATCATTTTGCCAACGATACTTTCTTTCAATCGTTCAAACGACAGCCTTACTTCATCACTACCTGCCGTGGCCCGGTTACCGATACGGAAGCAGTTATAAAGGCTCTGACAGATAAAACCATCGCCGGCGCCGGACTGGATGTGCTGGAAAATGAAAAGCTTTCAACCTATTCGCAAAAAGAAAAAGAGCAACTGGCATTCCTGACCAATCAACCCAATGTAATTTTAACGCCGCACATTGCAGGTTACAGCAAAGAAGCTTACCTGCGTATGGCCGAGGTATTGCTGCAAAAATTGGATTTGGCGGCCGTATAGGTTTTTCTTTTATATTTGTTGAACTGGCAACGCTCCCTAAAAAGGGGCGTTGCTATTTTTTTCATCTCTATCTAAACCCATTTGTA
>SEBV01000206.1 GCA_004172865.1 Gammaproteobacteria bacterium
GTCAATGCCCGCTCGGCATTGAATTTATCGGGAGACATGATACAGGTATTTTCCGGCACTTGCGGATCGCTGACACCTGTCGGTTGCGGGCAGGATGCAGTGAACCTCACAGGCCTTTCTATTGGTTCAAGTTATTTTGTGCGGGTTTATTCAGCCGGAGCTAACGGCAGTGATGCGATTGCAGGTCCGGCTAATCCGACGGCTACCGCTTTCAATATAGCGGTCACACCGGCAGGTTCAACTGTAGTGAGTTCAAGCCGCATGAACGAAGTTTATCTGCAAACGAACCTCGCCTCGGAAAACATGACCTCTGACCCTTGGGAAATAACCTATGGTCCCGATAATTTTTTATGGGTTACTGAAGCAAAAGGTTACCGCGTCTTTCGTATGAATCCCAATACTGGCGCACGAACAACCGTATTGGATATTTCCAGCAGCAGCACCTTCTTATCACCCGCTGACACATCATTTAACATGCGATATGAAATCGGGATCAACAATCCGCAAGGTGGTTTAGCGGGTCTTGCCATTCATCCAAAATTCATGGATGCGACAGCACCTCAAAACTATGTGTACGTCGCCTACGTTTATCAATACAACTATGCGCTAGCCGGCAACAACGGAACGTTTTATACAAACCGTATTGTACGATTTACTTACAATACGGTCTCGGGAAAATTGGAATCACCAGTTTCGCTTTGCGATACGTTGCCCGGAAGCAATGATCATAACTCGCAGCGCATGATTATTGCACCGGTTGCCGGAACGAATTACTTGTTTTATGCGCAGGGCGACATGGGTGCCGGACAATTCTCTAATCAATACCGGTCGCAAAAAGCCCAGGATTCTGCGTCTTACGAGGGGAAAATCCTTCGTTTTAATCTGTTGCCTGACGGTGATGCGGGCTCGCTGGACCGGTGGATACCCAATGATAATCCATACAATGCCTCTTTGGGGAAACAGAGTGCGGTTTGGGCTATTGGAATTCGAAACAACCAAACCATCAATGCGAGCGGATTTGCACCTTACAAAGACCCCTTGTTTTCTGCTTATGCGCAATCACAGGCAACGGTCAACTATATCTGGAAGAACAATCCCGGCAACGGCTCGTGGCCTTCTGAAGGATGGTCGGGCCTGGATCTTTACACGCATCCGCTTATTCCCGGTTGGAAAAATTCCTTGATTGCTTGTTCCTTAAAATGGGGACGATTGGTAAAGATGAAATTGAACAATGCGGGAACGTCTGTTGTGCGTACTTATGGCTATGACACGGTGAGTTATTTTGGCGGACAAAATCGCTTCAGGGATCTCGCTATTTCTCCTGATGGGAAAGATCTGTTTGTTGTCATGGACCGCTCAACTACAAGTTCTGGTCCCAGTAATGCAAACCCTGTTGTACCTGCTTGTCCAGGCTGTGTTCAGAAGTACACTTTTCTTGGCTATGCCGATGCGGCCGGCAAAAGTTCGATCCG
>SEBV01000207.1 GCA_004172865.1 Gammaproteobacteria bacterium
AGGTGTGAAGGATTGGGCGCTAACTTTAAATGCACTTTTTTGCCTGTTGTTGTATCAACTTCAGAACTAAAGCCAAGGTGATATTTCACATCGCCGCTTCCCATGGTTTGGTCGGGAATCGCGGTGCCTTCAAATTCACTAAAAATTTGTTCGTAGGTTTTACCCAGAATGTTTGCCAGCACATTTAAGCGGCCGCGGTGCGCCATGCCAATCACGACTTCTTTTACGCCTAATTCTGCGGCTGTATTAATGATGGTATCGAGTGCAGCAATCGTTGTTTCGCCACCCTCCAGCGAAAATCGTTTCTGGCCTACATATTTTGTATGAAGGAATTTTTCGAAGATCACACCCTGGTTTAGCTTCAGCAGGATGCGTTTCCGCACATCAAGGGACAGATTCGTATCCAGGCCAGTTTCCAGTTCCCGTTGCAACCATTCCAGCCTGTCTTGTTTTAAGATATAACTGAATTCAATTCCAACATGACCGGTGTAAACAGCTTTCAGTTTATCCAGTATTTGTTGTAGCGTTGCAGTACCCAGTCCAATAAATTTTCCGGCCTCAAACTTTGCAGCCAAATCAGCTTCGGAAAGGCCGAAGTACTTCAGATCAAGGTTAGCGCCACGGTCTTTTCGCTTACGGATTGGATTGGTATTGGCCACCAAATGCCCTTTGTTCCGGTAGGCATTGATCAGGCTGTACACAGAAAATTCTTTTGTTAGCTGGTTTCCGTCAATGGGCTTTCCAGCAACATCCAGCGTCGCTTCTGCTGTTGCATGGCCGTTGGTACCGGCCTGACTGACGGCAAAATCAAAACCTTCAAAAAACCGTCGAAAGTCAGGATCTACATTTTCGGGGTTTTGAACAAAATCCTGGTAAAGACTTTCAATATAGCCTGGATGCGAGTTTGTGATGTAAGAAAAATCCTTCATGAAGAGAAGTTTGGATTGGGTGGGCAAATATACCGCTGAATTATTCATCAGTCCACATGTTTTGGGTTGACTGCCTGCTGATTTTCCCAATAATCCTTTAAAATCATTAAAATCATGGTTCATTTTTGGAATGTTTCCCCTACATTTGCCGTCCGAAATTTAAAAGAACATGGCTAATCATAAGGCAACGAAAAAAGATGTACGTCAATCTGCCAAGCGTCGCGAACGCAACCGCTACTATGGTAAAACCACCCGTAATGCTATCCGTGACCTGCGTGCAGGAACAGATGCAACGGCTGCCGGTGAAAAACTTCCCACAGTCGCGTCGATGATTGACAAACTGGCAAAGCGTGGCGTCATCCACAAAAACAAAGCTGCGAACTTAAAGAGCAAGCTGGCTAAGAAAGTGAACGCACTGGCTAAATAAGCCATTCTGCTATAAATAATTGAAAGCATCCCGTGTTGGATGCTTTTTTGCTTTCCCCTATTTCCGCCTTCATTGCTTTCCTGCTTATTTTCGCTCATGCGAAACATTTTCTTTTCTTTCCTTTTTCTTTCCCCTCTTTTCTCTCTGAGCCAAAAACACATCACGCAATTTGAACAAACCTGCTTCACCGTTGATTAAGGTGAGCGAAATGGGACCGACAGATGCAGGCTATCCGCTGCACCTCATTCTTGTATCAACCGACAAAACATTTGATGTAAAGGCGATGAAATCCGCCGGGAAGAACATCATCCTTGTGAACAACGGCATTCATCCCGGCGAGCCGGATGGCATCGACGCCAGCATGTTGCTAGTTAGAGATATTGTTCAGAAAAAGTACAAGCTCCCTTCGTCTATTGTGCTGGCCATTATCCCGGTCTATAATATTGGTGGTGCTTTAAACCGAAGCACCAATTACCGCATTGATCAAAACGGCCCGACAGAAAAAGGCTTTCGCGGCAATGCGCAAAACCTTGATCTGAACCGCGACTTCATCAAGATGGATTCAAAAAATGCCATGTCGTTTGCTAAGATATTCACCCTTCTTGACCCCGATATTTT
>SEBV01000208.1 GCA_004172865.1 Gammaproteobacteria bacterium
AAGGCAGGTTTTTTGTAGCAGTGCTGCATGGCATCGTCAAAAGTGGCAATCTACAGTGCGTTGTTCGCCAACCTGCTGATTGCCGTCACCAAATTTGTTGCAGCGGCGGTTACGGGCAGTTCGGCCATGATTTCCGAGGGTATTCATTCGGTCGTGGATTCACTGAATGAAGTTCTCCTGCTATTGGGCCTGAAAAAGAGTAAAAAGAAAGCCGATGAAAGCCGGCCGTTCGGCTACGGCAAAGAGCTTTATTTCTGGTCGTTTATCGTTTCTATCCTGATTTTTGGCGTTGGCGGCGGCATCTCTTTCTATGAAGGCATCACGCACTTGCAGCATCCCGAACCTATTCGCAACCCCTCCTGGAACTACATTGTACTCGGCGCTGCCATTGTGTTTGACGGCATATCGTTCATTATAGCATTGAAAACATTCAATAAGCACCGTGGCGATACACCGTTTTGGAAAGCTGTGCGAAAAAGCAGGGATCCTTCGTCGTTTGTGGTGTTGTTTGAAGACGCTGCCGATGTATTAGGCCTCGTCATTGCCTTTGCCGGTGTGTACCTCGGGCATCGGTTCAACAATCCTTATTTCGATGGAATTGCCTCTATCCTGATTGGTCTTTTATTGACGGCTGTTTCTGCGGTGCTCACACGGGAAAGCCGGAGCTTGCTAATGGGAGAGACGGCAACGTTAAGCGTGTTAGAAAAGGTGGTAGAGATGGCGGAATCAAATCCTAATGGGAGAGACGGCAACGTTAAGCGTGTTAGAAAAGGTGGTAGAGATGGCGGAATCAAATCCGGTTGTTGAAAAAGTTCACCAGCATCTGTCAACCGTGCTTGGACCGGAAGAACTGTTGCTGATTTTACGGCTTCAACTTCATGATGGCGTTTCATCGACAGATGTTGCGAAAGGTTTCAAAAACATCAAAGAAGCTATCCGGTTGCAATACCCGAATTTCCGACAAATATTTATTGAACCGGTGGAGGAGAAGTGATAATTAATTTTCAAAGAAGCAGTCGACTATTTGCCGTCAACATTGTCTCGCTTTAATGCAGTACAAAACGTCAAACAATTTGATGGCCTATAGAAATGTGTTATTCATATTGGATCGCTTAGTCATTCTTTGCTTGCGAAGAAGAATCTTACAGCACAATTGTACAGAGTTACCTGGCCGAACGGCTTGGAAATAAATTGTTCATCCATACTGATTTCAACTACTTTTATTCCTCAACAAGTAGTAATGAAAATAGATATTGCCAAATTACTTCAAAATAAGAAAAAACAAATACTGGAAGATTGGATGACCAACCAACTGGCCGATGCCGGTTTGCGGGAAGATCTCATGAGTAATGATGATTTACGAGAGCAGTCGGACGAACTGCTAAACAACTTATTAGCTGTTATCAGCGAGAAAAACATGGGCGACGACCAGTCGTCGGATTTCGAGCCTGTGTATGAAATTCTCTCCGGTATCTCTATGTCACGTGCCCGCCAGGGATTTTCGCCCCGCGAAACCGGCGTGTATGTCTTCAGTTTGAAGGAAGCCCTCCTGCGCACATTGCAAACGGAGTTGAAAGAAGATCCAGTCGCCTTGATAGACGCTGTACTAAAGATAAACCGCCTGATGGACAACATGGGCATCATCACCTTTGAAACGTTCATAAAAG
>SEBV01000042.1 GCA_004172865.1 Gammaproteobacteria bacterium
TCGAGTTCGGAGAAGGTCTTCTGCACGCGCGTAACAGGCTCACGGAGAGGGGGGTGGTTGAAGATGCTCAGTGTGCCAAGGCTACGGGCTGTTGGCTATTTTTGCAGCGGCTCCCTAGGTTACAAGGTCACCAAAATCAAAGATTTCTCTTTATATACCGCACTAGTAATTAGCTGCAAAAAAAGCGAATCAAATGCCTGGGCACTGCTGACAAGGGCAGTTGAGAAAAACGATCCGAACTATAACTGGCGCCCATTCAAAGGCTGGAGCAATCACCCTGCCCTGTCATATTACATGACCGGAAAAACATGGCCTCATATTTACCATGAAAAGCTGTCTGAAGCATGCCCAAGGCTTTTTGAAGCCCCTAACTCTGACGTATTTGCTTTCCAAGAAATAAACAAAAATAGCGGCAGCATACAAAACGACAAAGCAATATTCTCATCAATCACTTCGCTAATGAAAGCACAATCCTACGAGATGAGCTTATTAGAGGGAAGGCAAAAAGATATAAAAAGAGCATATCAATTTAACTTAATTTCAATCATTGATAGCGAACTGTTAAAAGTATTTTTTGACGGGGAAAATATCGAGTCGCACGTCACTCAGAGCGAGGACTACCTATGCCGATACATACTCAACAAAGAAGAGGCCATTGCTCGCATAAAATTCACCACCGCCGAATTCTTTCCTGAGCTAATAAATGACTACAACACCCTCCATAGTGAAAATAAGAAAATATTCACCGAGCACTATGAAAAATTTTATGCCGACGCTTACAAAACCTTTAGGAAATCCAACCTAATCAAAAGCGAACTTCTCCGCTCCATTAGCCCTTCGCTGCAACGTGCTAGGTATGACTTTGAGCGAAAATTCGACAAATTTAGCGATATTGACATCTACTGGAATGAAAAAAATCAGGTACTTGAGCTAGGGCTAGTAGGCGAGGATTTAAGCCAAGAGCTCATGGCCTCTCTAAATACAAATAAAGACCTTGCAAAAACAACCAAGAAGGCTCTTTCTGAAATATTCCACTATGAAGAAGCTTTTGTATTTGATGAAGGAATAGTATTTTAATTCCGAATCAATGTAGTGCGAGGCACATCACTGCAGCCTAGCTCGCTCGCAGGTTGGACTGCTGTCCCCGGTAACTGCTCTACGCAAAACCGTTGCGTGTTCGCTTCCACAAAGAAGGCTTGCTGTTCACCAGTGGAGACACAGGAACTCATGATGTTGATGATGGGTCCAGTGGCTCAGTTCGAACGTGCCATCATCAAGGAGCGTCAGCGTGAGGGCTTAGCGAAAGCCCAAGCCAAAGGCGTATACAAAGGTCGTGCAAAGACCATTGATGACCAAGCAATACGTGATGCCATGGGTCAGGATGGTGCATCCTTCCGAAAGGTTGCTGCCGAACTTGGCGTACGCCTGTCAACAGTACAACGGGCCATGAAACCAGCTCGATTCTTCCAGACTTCGCAGAGACGTTTACAGCGTCATTCAGCGTAGCCATTACCCCACATACCAAATTCAATCAAAGACCCCGCAGTGGCTGTAGTTGGTGCCTTTGCGGGGACTTTTCGTACGTGCTAGCTGTGGATTTTGATAATCCAAGGCTCTCGCCCCTTTGTCAGAGCGGGTACGGCTGAATGCTCGTGCCGTCCCGCAGCAACGTGGACTCAGGGTTGCGGCATTTTATTGAACACAGAGCATTTAAAGCGAGACAACTGTGTGTCGTCTCGCTAGCTCAAATTAGCTGGATGCTTTCGTGTACGGAAGGGCGTAGGTCGTCAAAAGGGAGTGAATATCTAACTGATGGAAGGCAAGCCTTTTGTTTAACCATTCATCCGTAATTGAGTCAAGTTCACTGGCATACAACTCCATAATGAATGATTTAAAGTTGCTTCGCAAAAGGTTCAGCTCTTTACGCCTCATGACCTGAACATCATGAGTAAAGTTGGCATTATAAGAAAGGTGCTTAGTTGGAATTATCAGGATTCGCTTACAATCAGCGTCGCCGTAGTTTTCTTCAAACCATCCACAATGGCTATTCATCTGTCCTGCTTCAGACTTAATTATCTCAGCCCTATCCATTGCAACTTCGTTCTTACATTCAATCATGATGTATTTGTTTGTACCAATGCACCATAGGTTATCTGGACCCTTCTTTATTTCTTTGTCTGGACGTTGACTTACAAACCCAAGCGCCTGACCCAACACCTTCATAGAAGATTCAAACTTCTCTGAAGCCACCCCAAACACCAAGTTATCAAGCAACCCAGTCACATAAAGCTGTAGTTCTTCATTACCTTTGAACTGTCGAAGCCACGTTTTAATAAGAGCGATACGACTTTCATTAATGTAATTTATGGCAGTGTACTTTATCCCCGATTTCGGCTTGAGAAGCTGGGTATTTAGCTTAAAAGCCGACCCTTGAATCCTATTAGACTCAATTTTACTCACAGCATACTGATATCTTGCCAACTGCTGGGTATACCAACCTTTCTCGGTAGGAACGGCACTAAACTTATCGGAAAGTTCCTGCATTATGGTGCATGCTCGCTGCACATCCCCAGAAGCATAATAATTCTCAGCTTCATATTCTTTTTTTAGCACATCATACAATGCGTCAGGCTGTTTTTCCTCGACAATATCATCCATGCCCTCAATATAAAACTCCTTCCAACTTTCATCACGCTGTAGAGATTGTGCCATTAGGTTCTGCAGTACTTTTCGAGCCTCAGCGTCATTTTCAAGCTCCTCTTTGGCAAAGGAAGTACTTTGCAAACCAATTTCAATTTGCTTTTTGGTTTGCGTAGAAAAATACTTACTGGTGGACTGACTCTTAATAAATTTAGTCAGATCACCACCTGTAACTAGAACGACACTATAATCTTTTTCACCACGAACACTTCGCCCGAGGCCTTGCTCAACTTTCTGCGCAATCTTTATATTGATAATGTCACTATCTGACCGACAGTCTTCTTCGTATCTATCTAGCAGAGAATCAAAATATGGCTTTGAATCCAACACTAGAATGCGGCATGCATCATCGGGTAAGTCGATCCCATCGTATCTATTAGCAAACATAATCGGTGTAGCATGATTACCCGACTTTAGTTGCTGTACACAATCATAAATATTCTTCTTGTCGGCAACTTTCGTACCAAGCTTTTCGTATTGGTTTTTCTTATTGAAATCCGGAGTCAGGAAAACTATCCCAAAATCCAAATCCACCTGCTTCGCAAGCCAATTTACTATAGCGTCACGATCAAGCGAAACATCAATCAAAGATGGAAGCAAAATCATCTTTTCGCCTGACCATTTCAGCGAAGAATTTGTAAGTGGCTTCTTAATCGCTTTAATATCAAAACCGAGACCTTTTATAGCAAAGGAATCATCTTGGGTAGTTGCCGACATGAGAATACGTTGCTTCGCCTTTGAGAATGTACCGAATGCCTCGATTGGCATGAGAATCGGAGAAATCTCAAGATAGCTACCTGAAACGAAAGCCTGACAGTTTCCAATATTATTCTTTATTAGCTCCCATGCAAAAGCGATTTCGACATCACCTTTGTATTCTAGCAGCAAAGGGGTAACTTCATCCTTACGGTCAAGCCATGCCCAATATGGAACTGGCAACATGGTATTGTAACTACCGCTTTGAATCTCTAAGAAACTACCCTCACCCTGATCTCTCAGTTCTTGCTCAAAGAGACTGACGATTTTTGCATACACGTCGTGATCGCTACTGATCTTAATTGTCAGTGAAGCTCGAATTGCGTCGATGCAAGCATGTGAATCATCAAGTATTACAGTACCAGCCGATAGCGACTTATTAAATAGACCGAACTTTGTCTTCCCGTTGAACAGCTTTTGAACGTGAGTGATAAGTATGCTCTTCCCCAACTGAAACTCGTCAGGAATTTCGTTATCGGCACCTATCTCACAAAATGGAATCCCAAACTTTTTTGCCTCAGCCTTAACTTGCTTAGCCAAGTATATATTTGGACACAGAAACAGACACGGATCAGTGGTCTCATTAAGCTTAGATTGAAGCATTAACAAACCGATTAGCGTCTTTCCCTCTCCGGTGTGAAGCTTAATGATTAAGTCTTTATCAGCACGACGGGCCGCGTGCCACTCTTGCAATATCGAAACTTGTGACTTCCTAAGCGGGCCAGCTTCACTTCGCCGATCAAGGGAGTCGTAAAGTTCAGTCGGCTCAACTTTGCGCTCAACCACCTTGTTCTTCAATCGTTTCTTGAAATCAACCATTACCAATCCCTAGCCATGCGATAAGATGCCACATGCTATTAAATTGCAATCACGGAGTCTAGGTGGGCGGACCAATCCCAGCGTGGTGAGGCAACATCGATTGGATTGTAAAAGCGGGAAGCTGCCTTACGAGCTTGTGAACAGGTCGTTGGGCAAATGGAGCCACGATGATAGAGTACCCAGCACAGTGCACCACTCAGGTGTACCTAAGCACTGGTCCACTTCTAGGTTTTTTGAGCGAGAAATCCTTGTAAAATCAAGGATTTAAAGAATGGAGGCGGCCCCACCAGCCACACCCCGGCACTCAATGTCCCCGCCTTGGCTGCTTCCTTCCGGATCTGACCAGGTCAACGGGTAATCAATGCGGAGGGACCGATAGGGCCACCATAACGCGACTTGCCATGTGACAAGCCGCGCCATTGTACCGCTCTGGGACGAAGTTACAACCTCTGCATCAAGAAAAAATCATCATTTCTCAATGACTTGTCCCGCGAGGCGGTCAGATGTCGATGCCGTGGCCGGCCAAAAAGCCGACAAAGGCGTCTTCATCGA
>SEBV01000209.1 GCA_004172865.1 Gammaproteobacteria bacterium
ACGAATGAAAAACATTTGCAGGTGATTATTGATGCGTTGGATAAAGACTATGAAGTAGGCCAGCATTACCTCACGCTTCCTTAATGTTGGCGTTGAATCAGGAAAGACGCTAATTCCTTCAACGGTTCTTTTCGCTTGGATAATACGGCAATATCGTCCAGGTGTTTCAGGGCTTCCGCAAGATATTTTTCTTTCAACTCTTCGGCCCATTCATCCACTTTGGAATCGCGAAAGATGGTAAGCACTTCTTCTACTTTTGAATCGGCATTTGACTGAAGAAGTTCTTCTAATTTTTTCTTTTGTGAAGCCGATGCGGATTCCATGGCGTGAATCAGCAAAAAGGTTTTTTTGTTGGACCGGATGTCGCCGCCAATTTGCTTCCCAAACTTTGCAGCATCACCAAAGGCATCGAGGTAATCGTCCTGCACCTGGAAAGCCAGCCCTAACTTTCTGCCAAATTCATAAATCAGTTGCTGGTTTCTCTCCAATGCTCCGCCAAGGATGGCGCCAAGCTGTAAACTGGCCGCCAGCAATACGGAAGTTTTTAGGCTAATCATGTTTTCGTAGGAAGCAAAATCGACATCTTCTCTTTTTTCGAAATCCATGTCCAATTGCTGACCCTCGCAAACCTCTTTTGCGGTGCGGTTAAAAAGTTGCAGAATCTTTCGCAACTGGGTGGAAGAAATTTTATTGAGATATTCATACGCTACCACCAGCATTACATCGCCAGCGGCGAAGCGGCGCCTTGTCCATAATGTCGTCGTGAATCAGGGTAAAATTGTGAAAGAGTTCGATGGCCGCTGCTACGTTCCATGCATCTGGAGTAATATCATCAAACAATTCGTTCCCCATCAAACACATCACGGGACGAACCCTTTTACCACCTAATTGCAAAAAATAGCTGTTTGGCTGATACAGAGATGCCGGTTCAGCGGGAAAATGCTCTATGTTGAACTTCTCGTTAAATTGCTTGGATAAGGCCTCAAAGCTTTGCATCAGTCTTCGTTCTTTTTCTTTTTACGTTTTGCTTTTTGTTTTGGCTTTTCGGTTTGCGGCTCTTCGCCATCGTCAACCGTAGCCGTTAGCACCCATTCGTAATCAAGCTGGCGTTTATCAAGATTGGCCGCAATTACTTTTATGCGAACCTTGTCGCCCATACGAAAACGCCTGCCGCTGCGCATGCCAACCAAACTATAATCAGATTCCACCAAACGGAATTCATCATATTCTGCCAGCGAAGTAATGCTTACCATGCCTTCGCATTTATGCTCGATGGTTTCTACCCAAAAGCCGAACGCCGCCACGCCGCTAATAACTCCCTCGAACTCTTCACCCAGGAAGTCCTTCATATACTCTACCTGCTTGTATTTGTTGGACGCTCTTTCAGCTTCCATGGCAGCACGTTCCCGTTCGCTGCAATGCTTGCACTTCTGCTCCATTTTCTTATCCACCTTCACTTTGTCGTTCAGGATGCTTTCCAGCACACGGTGCACCAACACATCCGGATAACGACGAATGGGTGAAGTAAAATGACAATAGTTTTC
>SEBV01000210.1 GCA_004172865.1 Gammaproteobacteria bacterium
TCCTCTTCATCTACTAAAGCCATTGCTTCTGGTGCGCTGCTCTGCATAATGGTATAACCGCAGCGTGGAATAAGCGTTGTGGTCAATCCGGCACCGCTATGCAAGCAGGCTTTTGTTGCTAAAAGAGCTGCGCCTATCTTCCCATAACTGCCGCCAATAATCAATGCATGTCCGAATGTGCCTTTGTGCGAAAACCGTTTGCGAGGCTTGTGAATCATTCGGATCATCACTTCATCCAGTAATTGCGGCATGCGCAATGGCTGATCGAGAAATGCAGGATGAAGTCCGATATCCAGCACCTGAACTTCACCAATAAAAGGCGCATTTTCCTGCACCAGCAACCCAAGTTTGTAACATTGAAAGGTGAGAGTAAAAGAAGCATTGACAACCGTATTTTCAACCGATGATTGATCGATAAAAAGACCACTTGGTAAATCAATGGACACTATCGGGGCCGCAGATTCATTCAGGTGATGAACCAGTGCCGCTGCTAATCCTTCCAAAGGTTTATTCAAACCTGAACCAAAAAGGGTATCGATGATGATTGCATTTTTTGCGATAGAAGGGAATTGTTCTTCTGACTGAATAAAGTGCAGATCCGCGAAAAAGACGTTGTGCAGTTGTTGAAGGTTGGCCTGGAAATCATTGCTGCCTGGTTTCCCAAATTCAAGAATAAAAAAAGAAACCTCGTAGCCTTTTTCCATGAGCATGCGACCGATCGCAAGTCCGTCTCCGCCGTTGTTTCCTTTGCCACAAAAGATATAAAAAGGCTTGTCGCGCCACGACCTCTCTACTATCCATTGCACACATTTTGCCGAAGCCCTTTCCATCAAATCAATGGAAGAAACTGGCTCGTGTTCGATGGTGTATTGATCCCAGGCCCTGATTTGTTCTGCAGAAAAAATTTGCACAATTAAAAGTACAGGTGAAATGCCAATTGTTGGATCGTCATGCGGAAAGCTTGTTCCTACAGGTGAAATGCCAATTGTTGGATCGTCATGCGGAAAGCTTGTTCCAAATGTCACGATCGAAATGGAAACAGCCCATCAAATGACGGGCTGTTGTAAACATATTTCAGGCGACAGTTTAATTAGTTACTCTTCACCATCTTCGGGATTGCCATTGTAGTTTCCGAAAACTTCATACAACTTTTTTGCTGTGCTGTAAACTCCCTGGTTGTATCGGTTTGTAATGACGATGATCGTCGCATTTTCATCCGGCAACCGGGAGAATGCTGAATTGAAGCCATGCCAGTGACCATTGTGATAGATAATCTTTTTGCCGCTTGGAAAATTCAACATCCGCCAGCCTAAACCATAATTGTGAATTCCGGGCTTTTCGTTGCTGTATGGCGTATAAGCAGCTTCCAGGGTTTTTTCGTTGAGAATTTTTCCATCTGTCAATGCCCGGTCCCAACGCAACAAATCACGAGGAGTGGAGTAGATGTTTTTGTCGCCATAAGGGCCATCTGAAAAGTCGAGGCTCCATAGAGCGTTGTTTGGCTGAAATGATTGCATGTGCTGCGTTTGTTCATTCGCACCAATGACGAACGTGTTACTCATGCCCAGCGGTTCGAAAAAGTTTTTCTTCATAAACTCCGGGAAGGAAACGCCGCTTACCTTTTCAATGATCAGTGCCAGCAAAACATAGTTTGTATTGCAATACTGGAAACGCTTATCGGGATTGGCTGACTTAGGCGGTTGCCAGGTCATCAGCGTGTTTAAAATATCTGCATTTGTAGCTTGTTGGTTTCGCACCCACTTGCCCTTTTCCATGTAATAGAG
>SEBV01000211.1 GCA_004172865.1 Gammaproteobacteria bacterium
AGCGAAAACAACGGTATCGCCATTAATAGCGATAACATTGGATACCTGTCGTAAATGCCACCCATTTTCGTCATGTTCACTTCGCCGGTAATTTTAAAAATCAACCCTCCTACTAAAAAAAGATTGGTTTTGACAATGATGTCATGGACCAGGTAAAAGATGGCGCCAGATAACGCTGCAATGGTAAACATACCAAGGCCGCCGATCATATAACCAATGTGGCAAACAATCATGTAGGAAAACATTTTCCGCATATTTGTTTGTACCAACGCGCCGAGCCCGCCACTGAAAAGTGTCAATCCGGCTAAGATCACGATGAGCGATTTTAAAAATTCATCGGGAATAAAAATTAAACTGAAAACGCGGAGCAGTGCATAAATGCCAACTTTGGTGAGCAGTCCGGCAAAGATGGATGATATGGCCGCTTGCGGGGTATGATAAGAATCGGGCAACCAGAAATACAAAGGAAAGATTGCGGATTTGATACCGAAGCCTACAAGGAACAGAATAGCTGTTACCTGAACAAGACCCTGGTTTCTTATCGTTTGGATTTTGCCTGATAGATCGGCCATGTTTAAGCTTCCGGCAAGCCCATAAAGCACGGCAATTGCCGTTAGAAAAATCATGGAAGCAAGAAAATTAAGCGTGAAGTATTTTACTGCGCCTTCTATCTGAACTTTTTTTCCGCCAAGCGTTATAAAAACAAACGAAGAAATAATGACCACCTCAAACCAAACGTACAGGTTGAAAATATCTCCAGTCAAAAAAGCACCGTTCAGGCCCATGATAAGGAAATGAAAACTTGGAAAGTAACCAAACTTCATCCTTGCTTTTTTTATGGTAACCACCGAAAAAACAGTCACTGCTAAAGATGATAGTGACGACAATAGGATCATCGTTGCACTGAAAGTGTCCGCCACAAATGTAATTCCAAAAGGTGCTTTCCAATTGCCGGCCTGCATGATTGCAGTCCAAAGCTTATAACAATTGCTGTCAGAATCAGCGCCTGCGGAACAGGGTCTGCGTAAATTTCACCCAACAAGCTACCTGTCGGCGAAATGATCGGAGGTTTGCCTCTTACGAGCCCTCCCAACAGAAATATTAAAAGGTTTACGCCGTTGCCCAGCAACACCAGACCTACCACAAGTTTTACTAAACTTCTCCGAAGCATCAGATAAATTCCTGATGCATAAAGAAGCCCTACGATAATTGCCAGTACAATTTCCATATCAAACTGATTCTGTGATGGTGAAAATGATGGTTAATGCCACTCCTAATACAACCAAATAAACACCTAAATCAAATAACAATGC
>SEBV01000212.1 GCA_004172865.1 Gammaproteobacteria bacterium
TAAATGGAGAATGTGATTTTTTACACACCTGCAGCCATCCTAATTCATGCGAGCTAACCAGCTGCTACTGGTGCTCAGTGGAACTATCCGCAGTGAGGTGTAAAAAGGCAGCGGGGGATTATCATGTTAGACGAGCTTTCCCGCTTCAGGGGCTGTTCGGATCTTGCTCCCGCTGCCCACATTCTTTATCACTCAAAAGATACAGAAACAAACATAGGAGGGACTGTTGCGCTATGGCCGGTCGTTTCATTTCAAATCATACCTTTAATTCAGGCCACAGCGCAAAGCCCTGGTCGTTAGCGGCAATTCAGCGAACCAATTCAGAAAGCATGCGATTTTTTTTAATTTATCTTGTCTGTCTTGTCACATCTGAAATGCAAGCGCAGACCACGCCACCGGGGAGTTCTAGATCTAAAGATTCCTTTTTAATTGAGACTATTTATACTGAAAGCGTAATTGATTGTATCACTGAAACAGACACAAAATCTGGAAAGCCTGTCTGGAAGTTCATCGATGAATACTCGTTTATTATGGAAACTGACAGCTTAACAGGAGTTTCAAGTGCGGTTTTCTATCGAGGAAAGTTGGTTGAGCTTATATCTTTTACATACTATCACGACAAACTAGTATCAATCGACATACACCAAACGAGATTGAACCTGCCCAAAGATAAAGATGGCATCAGTCGCTTTTCTGTTCACGATTGGCAGCTTGTTCATGTGGGCAGAAGGAAAGTGAATGAAGTTATTCTTGCTAGATACTTTGATAACGCAAGAAGATATTTAGCCAGATCAAAGACCTTCACTAAGGAAGATCGAGCTAGTCGGAACTGCCGCTAACATGGGCTCCTATGTAAAGGGATTAGTTGCATGAGGTAACCATTATTTTTTTTGGGTGCTTCATAAATGATGATTGCAGGCGGCCTCGTGCCGCTTTTTTTTATGCTGGGGCAATCAGACAATGCCGCAGGCCGCTTCTTCAGCCACCTGGTCGTAGTGTCGCAGGAGTCGGGCGATACGGTAAACATCCTGACAGGCGTTAATAATGGATTCAAGGAGGACGATGGTGACCAGGTCTATAATTTCATCAGTCCGGCCAACAGTGCTTACAAATACGCGTTCATGGACGATGCCATCGGTGCGGGGACCGATATCAAGGATCTGCCGGAGCCGAAACTGGATTATACGAAGGTCCGTTACGATCCGGATCACCGGGAGATAGCCCGGAACAACTACCCGACCATCGTGGGCGTCGTCGGGACCAATTCGAAAGTTCACTGACCCGCGGCGAACCGGGCTTGCACCCATCGCAGTTTCAGTCCCTGTCTTTCGCTACATTTAGGCTCAGCGCAAATCATTCCCATGAAGATGTACATTCTGATAAAGAGAGAAGTGCCCGATAAGCTGGTGCCGGTCATTGCGGCGCACGCTTCGCTGGCCTGTTTCCGGAAATTCGAGCAGACCGAAAACATGCAAGCCTGGATCAACGGCATATTCAAGAAGGTGGTCTGCGCTGTTTCGGAGGCCGAGTTTGC
>SEBV01000213.1 GCA_004172865.1 Gammaproteobacteria bacterium
GGCGCCGATAAATACACCTGGATTCCGTCAACCGCCGTTGCTAATCCGGCAATTGGCTCAACAACTGCTAATCCAGCTGTTACAACATTGTATAAAGTTGTTGCTACTGACAATTACAATTGCTTTATCGACACAGGATATGTGAACATCAAAGTATGGCCTTACCCGGCAGTTGATGCGGGCACAGATAAAACAGTTTCAATTGGCACAGCGTTAACGCTTCAACCGGTTTATTCAAGCGATATCACGCAATATCAATGGAGCAACCCAATGCAAACATTGAGTTGCACAACCTGCCCTGCGCCAACGGTTCAAACCAAAGGCGAAAAAAATACATACAAGATCCGCGTCGTCAATGAAGGTGGTTGCGAAGCAACGGATGAAATCACCATTTACACAATCTGCAATGGTGGAAACCTATTCATTCCGAATACCTTCTCGCCGAACACGGATGGTAAAAACGACCGCTTTTATCCGCGGGGAAAAGGTTTAAACCAGATCAAATCGCTGCGTATCTACAACCGCTGGGGTGAAGTTGTGTTTACGGTGACCAACTTTACAGCAAACGATCCTTCCGTTGGCTGGGACGGAACATTCAAAGGAAGCCCTTTACCGCCCGATGTTTATGTCTACACCTGAAAACTTCTATAAAAAACTCTTTTTGCTGGCGTGCAGTTTACAGTTAATGGTTTGCTGTATGGCGCAGGACATTCACTTCTCGCAATATTTTGAAGCACCGCTTTACCGCAATCCGGCATTGGCCGGAATTGTAAACGGCGATTACCGCATACAAACCGTTTACCGGTCGCAGTGGAACAGCATTACAGATGCTTACAAAACCACGTCGCTGAATGCCGAATACAAGCTTCCAATTAAGAACGATGATTACCTGACGTTGGCCTTGCAGGTTTTCCATGACAAAGCCGGGACAACCAACCTGACAACAACTCATTTGCTACCTGCTGTTAACTACCACAAATCGCTTAGTACTGAAAAAAGCATGTACCTCTCTGTTGGTTTTATGGGAGGTTATGTACAAAGAAGAATTGACCGAAGCAAAATCACAACGAATAGCACTTACGATGGTTTAGGCGATGGCGAAGACGGGTTAATTCCAAAATATGGTTATTGGGATGGAAGCGCGGGATTGAGCTTTAATACGCAGTTGGGTGAAAGCAAAGACAACAATTTGATTATTGGCGCGGCCTTGCATCATTTCATTCGACCTAAAAATTCTTTTTATAACAACGGAGCTGTTGTTGTAAATCCAAAATGGGTTTTTAGTGCCGATGTGCGTTTTGGCCTGAACGAGCAATCATACCTCACCGTTCATAACGATTACCTGCAGCAAGGAACTTATACAGAAAAACTAACAGGAGCCAT
>SEBV01000043.1 GCA_004172865.1 Gammaproteobacteria bacterium
GTTCTCACCTTTTCACCATGCTGCAGGGTGTGAATATTATAAGGAATGTCCTCACTATCAAACCTTGTCGGTACCTTGTTTACCACCTTGCGAATAATGATTCTATTTGAAAACAAACCCTTTTCACCATAATCATTAGCTGCCATTTTCCGGTAATCTGCAGGGTTAACCGGAATGTCTGTAAAGTGATAGAGGTAGGGTTTAGGATGCGGGAAGTTTTCTATGATATATTCACTTGGTGAAGCAGGTGTGCAGCGATAGTGAATCAGACCGCTATCCGAAACCGTAACAGCTTCTTCCGCAACCAAAATAGGTGCATAGGTAGGATAGCCGATATCGACAATGTATTTTTTATCATTTATCCGGATCACAATTGCAGCGTGAACATAACTCTTATCCATTACTTTGTTGATCGTCAAATAGCCTTCGAATCCTAAATCCCCCAACAAACAAAAAAAAGCCCAATTACTTTCATAGCAAGTCCCGCCCGTGCCGTATTGAAAAGCAGAACGCCAAAATTCGTCCGCTAATCGTAAGCAATTTATGGTCTTGTCACACGAATTTTTTTTGATGATTTTGGAGATGCTTTCCCATGGTACATTACTGCAGTAAGCCGTCATTAATTCCTGTAGATAATGAAGTGTTGGAGGAGATCTCTTTACTTTTAAATGAAGTAGAATATTCTCTGTCATACGGGGACTTAATGACACACTGGAACAGCTTTCTGAAGGCAAGGCAGTCTGTGTTACTGCTGCTGCACTTCTGTTCTGTTGCCGATTAAAGATATTCAGTTTAACCAATGTTCTTTAGCCGTGATTTCAGAAAGCTGCTGTTAGGCGCATCTTCGGTGCGCTAATCCACCACGGTCAATGAAAAAGACTTTGTCGGGCTGTTTTCGCCAAGTGCCTCCTTTGCCAAGACAAATTTTACTGTGTAGCGGCCAATGCGGTCAAACAAGTAACATTCAATGTCTATGGGTATTTCTGCCTTGCCTTTCGACCGCACAGTAAGTGTCAATTTATGAACGCTACCGTTTGCGCTTCGCTCAAATTCGGAGTCGACGTTGCAGTCTACAATTTTGTATTTCAATGTCTGTGAGCCCAAGTAAGTGATGTCTATTTTCCCTTTTGAAAGTGGAAGTTCCTTTGTGGCCAAAACAACATTGGCCGGGATCACAATATCATCAGAAGAAAGATTGAAAACTGAGAGCTTAAAATCGGGCTTCTGTCCCAACTGGATGGTGTCCCTTAAAAGTACAATTTCTGCGTTTACGTCCGTATTTGTTTGTCCGTATAGTATTCGGCTAAAAAAGCAAGCAGAAAGAAGAAGTATCGACCGCATTACTCTTAAACGTAAAAGAAAGCCTGTAATTGCGTACAACGTTAAAGCATTGCTGAAGTGCCGGAAGTGCGTGATTCTTCTGCCCGGAACTACAGCACAAAAATGATTTGCAGTTGAAGATAGATTCTTTCGTCCAATATCGTTGGGTCACGATGGAACAAAAGCTGATTGAAAAGCAAATGCCGACTGACTTATTCGTCAGCCGGCATTTTAGCAATGCAGTGTTGGCAGAAGTACAATTCTAGTTAGGTATTATCACTCTCCAAGCACATAGTTTGGAAATTCACTTCTTTTAAGTTCTCCATTCCAGTACGTTTCAAGAGAATAAAAATATAGCTTGTTTTGTTTGCAGATAAATTTTGAGATAACAGAATCCTTTCCGCGGGAAATCTTGTAATCGTAGTAAACTTTACGCAGTATAGTATCTCCCATATAGGAAAACCTAGTGTAGATGAAGTTCGTATCGTTGCGAATGGCACTCACAATATAGCCAAAAACTGGCTTTTTTGTTTTTTTGTCGTAAACACCCACTGAGATAGTTTCTATTTTTTCGTCTTTAAGATATTCGTTCGTTTTTTTTTCGATGTATTCTTTTCCGCAGTATTTTACTATTTTATTTGGCAGAAAAGACAGACAAAACATCGACACCGCTAATACAGTTGCAGCCATTGTGTATTTTATCATACGAAAGGTTTGTAAAGTAAAATTATTTCAGTTCCCAAATTTCTATAAAGGCAACATTGCTGACAGGGTCTGTCGCGGGCCCCGAAAGGACATTGCCATTCTCAATTAAATCTGCATGTCCTGTATAAGAACCGCCGCTAGTTACCATCGTATAGATGCCTGTTTTGCCACGAAGAAACTTTACAATTTCTTGTGGGTCACCGTTTATTTGGGCAGCGGTTAGTCGGTAGGTTGGTGCCCCGAATTTTTTATTCATGTATTTGTTGATAGCTTTAGCCGAAACGATATATTTTTTTGCATCTCTACCTAGGTAAACTTTGCTTGAATTACTAATAATTGGCTTGCCGCAATAATTTAGGCCTCTTGAAAGTCTTATGGCACAAGCGTTCTTCCATCCTGGGACTAGGTTATTATGGTTGGTTTGCATTATACCCCCCACTAGATTGTAAACCGAATCAGCATCCATAGGATAAATTTGATTGGTTTGGGCATCAACAATTTTAGGAAAGGCAGCACGAAATGTAGCCCAACTTGGCAAAGAATCTAGAGGTAGTGTAAGGTTAGGATCATCCCAATAAGCAGCATCATATTCGCCATCAGCACCTTCGGCTTCATACATAAAGTAGTTCTGAAACTCGGCAGGTGTGATATCTGGGTTACCCATTAGATAACTCAGCCAATTTTGAATGTAAGCAACCGTTGCACTACTGTAATTGCCTTGTACCAATTTTCTAATCAGAGGTGCTACAAATTCAGCCTTGCTGGGATCGTCCCAAAATACTCGTTCATTAGGTGTAAGAGTATAATCTACAAAATCAAAATATTCTTGCGTGTTCGGATAAAGCAAGTAACCACCAGAAGGTGTAGCAATAGTGCTATTACTGCCTCCGCCGCCGGGCGGTGGTGCTGGACTCCAAGTGCCGCCGCTGCTGGTGGCAGGGCCTCCGCTGCTACCGCCACAAGAATTAAAGGAGAAAGAAGAACTGTGCAAATTAGAGCAATCACTACACCCGGTAGCCCAATCGCAGTTTGCTTTGTCATTACAAGTACAATTGGCGGCATCTTTCTCCAGCCAGTCAATGACAATTGTAAGATACTCGCAGTTGCTTGTTCTAGCAGAGATGGAAGACGTTTGCGATCTGTTTGATCTGGAAGAAGAATTGCCTTGACTAATTTTCTTTAACTTAATTTCTCTGCCACGGAACTGATTTTTTCCTGCCGAAATATGCGGGAAGAGTCTTGCGTCCGTGAGGATGAATTGGTCATGCTGAAAAGCCTTGTTATCAAAATACATCATCAGCGAGGCAAAATTATCTGCACTGAAAGAGGCACTTTCGGTGAAAGGGTAGTTGCTATAATCCGAAGATTTGAAGTTGCTGATCGTGATCCCATTGCGAATGACTGCTTTGATGAAACCGTTGACAAACCGGGTTTTGTTCAAAACCAAAGGAATATAGACAACGGTGTCTTGGTTTGGATTGCTTGCAACTAAAGCAGCTGCCCAGATAGGAAACCCGTTGGTTTTTGCAAAATCGTTTACAAATCCTCCTTCAGTATTTCGCAGCTTAATTTCGTTTAAAACAATCTGCGCAGCGGGGTCAATATGCCCTTTAGCCGAAAAGAACCTTGCCGCTACATTATTTTCTAAATCGTGGGTATCGCTTTCAGCAAGCTGATGATCTAATTTTTTGCAGGAATAAAATAGCAGTAGAATCGTTGCAGTTAGAAGCATTAGTGTTTGTCTCATGTGATTTGTTTTGGATTTAATGGTTAAGCTATAGGCGGCCGTATTTCTGCCAACAGTTATTATCCGCGTCTTTTCATCCGCGTTTTTATGTTACCAATTTCTGCAACTTCCTTCAAAACAGCAAATTGTATCCGCGGCTCCTTGTTATTCACTTTGTAATGAAAAATAAAAACCTCCATTTCAATAACACAAAAACGCGTCTTTTCCTTTTACCACTTTAGCCCATCTGCATGATGGCTTTATCGTTTCAACATCCTCACCCAAAACAAAAAGCCACCGCTAGCAGGTGGCTTTCATAGGCTGGGAGTAAGCGGGCCGCTTAATACGCCGTCTTTGTTAGTACAGGGCCAAAACGTTCCTGCGCTCTGGCGCCAACCACCACCACCCGCAGGTAGTACACCGTACCCGGCACAAGGCTGGTCAGCTTACACCTTGCTCTCGTGCGGGTAAGCGACGTCCAGCTTTTCATTTCCGGGTCAGTGGTGTACTGAAACTGGTAAGCCTTGGCGCCTCTCACCGTTTTCACCTTTACATCCAGCTCGCCGGGCTGGCCGGTGTAGGTCGCTTCCGGTGGTTCGGGGGCTTCCAGGTCAATGTTTTCACCCGGCTTCGCCAGTTCAAAACCAGCCTCCAGCACAATCTGCGGATCGCCGTTGGCCGTCATCTGTACATAGCTGCCCAACTGGTGAATTTTGTCCAGCAATTGGTCGCGTACAACGTTTTTCTGGCCAATCAGCACCTTGTCGCCCGATTGTGAAGCGTTCAGCCCCGCCTGAAACTCGTCGCAGGAGTCTTTAAACGAAATCATGGAGGGAATAGGTGTGACAAAAATGGTGGTGCG
>SEBV01000023.1 GCA_004172865.1 Gammaproteobacteria bacterium
TTCCGGCGAACATTGGTTATTCAGAAAGCGGGTAAAAAGCCTGTTTAGATGTGATTCTTTCAAGCAGTGTCTTTACTACTAATACGAACAACTAACACCTGACATATGCTGGTAAGAAACCTTTTTTTTGGACAGTCATATTACAAGTCCAGAAATAATAATACAAGGGGAAGTGTCTTTAAGACCTTAAAATGGGTGCGTATTACCCTGAGTGCTTTCACCATGTGGTCGTTCACAGTGCCGGCAGAAATGCCTAAAATTTTTGCGGCCTCCTCGTAGCTCTTACCTTCCAACCGACAAAGGAAAAAGATTCTTTTACGTTGCGGTGAAAGGTTATCGATGGCTTGTTGCAAAATTGCGCTGGATTCTTTTTCTGCTAAGATTTCTTCTGTATGATTATTGTGTTGAACAGATACGCGAATTACATGTTCTCTCATTTTTTTATCTCTCGCTGCTTTTCTATAAAAATCAACCACTTTATTTTCTGCGACGCGAAATAAGAAGGAACGAAACGATTTATCGGAATCAACTGTTTGTCGTTTTTCCCAAGCAACAAGGAACACCTCCTGCAAAATCTCTTTTGCAATCTCTACATCTTTCAAAAGAAATATGAGCTTCTTTAGTATCCGGACACTGTAGAGGTTATACAATTCTTCAAATGCCAGTTGATCACCTTTATTCAGGGAACTGATCAAGTCTCTTTCATCACATGTTATTTCTTCAGACCGGCGGAACATGTTGGCAAATTACCCATTTAGTTCAACTGTTAAATTAAGCAATCTTTAAGTATTTTCAAATGGTTTATTCCTGTTGTAATTGTATCGTCTTACAAACCAATTTAAAACGGAGTCTGAATTCACAATTGCTTTGCTTTTAGAAAAGATTGAAAAAAACTAGCTTGAAGAGCTGCAACTGGTTGGATACAAGAACTTGAAAAAGTTACTTGATTTCCGGCATTTATGGCAGGCACAGAATGTCCAACCATATACGGATTTGCAAGAGGCTGTAAAAATGAATAAAGAAATACCCGATATCCAGCTGAACAACCTATCTAGCAAAGCCCCAATATACAAATTCAGTGGTGGAAGCATGGCTTAAGACTATTAAAGTAACGACTGATTAATTATTCAGGTGCCAAAAGATCTTTTGATTGTTGGATTGCATTAATCTCCATCAAAACAGACTGCGTTTATTAAGTAGCCAGTATAGTAAGGAAAAACTTCGCGTTTTGGAATCCTCTTTCAGTGCAAAATATAAGGGCAAAACTCGTACATGTCGACACACAAACCTAGTGAAAGGGTTTCATCACACCGAGTCGACATGAAAACACACTACTTCAACAAAAGCATTTTTTACGTTTAAGCCCGAGGCCATCGGAGGTTATTTCAATGCCTTACAGAGGTCAAGAGGTCGAAAATCGCAATTGCAAAAACCAGCACACCGTTCCCGAAGGCAAACGCCGACAAAATCAAAAACCATTTGGAGAGGTAGAGCCGTCTGTGCAGCCCTTCCGTTCTCTGCTGCATCTGCCGTTCTCTCTTCATTTCCGGCACCGTGGCTACGAGATATACCAGCTCATGCTGGCTGAGGTGCAAACAATGCCAGTCTCTATATTGAATTGAGCATTTATATCACTTTCGTTCTCCCGATAAAATACTGCTCATTAAAATCGTTCATCAGCGCACCATATCTTAACCATGAAGATTTGTTGATTGGTCCGGCTGACGTTATCATCCCATTCACAAACTGACAAATCACAGAGAGTAATTCTTTTAAATCTTTATTGCTCGAAATGGCTTCCACGCTGCAGGAAGTCTTTGTTTTATTCTGGAGCCCCTCCATTATACTTCTCTCCTCCTCAGGATCAATTGGTGATTGGTTTTCAAACTTTCTCTTGAGAAGTAGCAATTGTGCCTTCAGGATTAATATACTTAACGGCCCTTTGGTGGAGCGGAAGCAAACATAAAAGGTATCAGTAAATAATCCGAGTAAGAGAAGACCGAGTAAAATCTGAGACATCGTTATCATAATGATTCCGGTTGTATTGTTTGCGCAGCAGGAAAGTTGCTACAGCCATTATTCAAAATTCTTTATTTATGTTTCGTATTGATTAGGCGAATAACACCGCCTCCAATATTCCATAATGGTCGAAATGGTGAGCTCTAATTCACGTGCAGAGGTTTGTTTAATAAAAAAACCCTGCGCGGACATGCTATAGGCGTCGATGACCGCATTTTTGCTGGCAGTGGTGGTGAAGAATAAATAAGGAATACACTTTTTCTGCAGCTGTTCATCGGTGTGGATCTTCCGTTTCAATTCCAATCCCGATATCTTGGGCATATTGATGTCGGATAGTATCAGAAACGGCAGCACATCCTCCCGTGTCATATAAGCCAGCGCTTTTTCTCCGTCTTGAAAGAAACTGACTTCATTGGGATAGTCCAGCTTCTTAAAAATTTCTTCCAAAAGCTCTTTGTCATCCTGGTCTTCTTCTATAATGATAACAGGTCCGTTTTTATTTATAGATAGGGTGAAATAGTAGTTGTATAAAATGAACCATAAAACTGGCTTAAGGATGAACCGTAGCTGCCTGTTGAAACGGTAGTTCCTTCCCTTTCAGCATGAAATAAATGTTCTGCAACTGGTGTAGCGATGTGACCTTCTTAACCAGAGGCCGTCTCATAAAATCAATGATGTTGTAGTCCCGGTCAATATCCATCTCACTACGGAGTTCATCCTTTCCGCTCACCAATTGCCAGAATTTAAAGTATTCGTGATAAGTAAAGCCACATTGGAGTAGGATGTCATCTGATAGCGAAACGGGCTGTATGTTGGAAAACGCTATCTCTCCTTTTTGGCCAACATCGGCTCTTTCTACATCGACGACTGATGTTTTATTGTTGATCACGGCAAGGCGCTCGAGTCGACCTTCGCAATGCACGTAGTTACCAATGCGCAATTCATTCGATGGTATCATATAGATGATTTATTGTGTGGAAATGCCCGATTGTGGCTGTTTAGATAGCTTTCAATGTGGGTTTCCAATTCTTTTTGGAACGTCGGGTTCTTTTTGCTCGCTTCGAAAAGTTCTTCCAAACCGCTCACTGGTAATTCTCTCGTGCTGATTATGTTAGCCAGTGCAGGATAAGCTGTCACCGACGTAGAGCTGATGCTGTGATACCTTACAAAGGAAAGCAACATAGCTGCTCCGGGCGTTCCGGCAGCATCACCCAATAGCAGGCCAATGGCCCTAAGATCTCTATTTATTTGTGGGTACTTCGCTTCTTCAAAATGATCGGTTTCACTAACGGGAAATCTTTGATAGGTGAACATATTTATTCCTGTTGTTTTAAGATGAGATGAGAAGCAGGATGCAAAATGATTGAAGATGCTCAGAGAGAGGGAGAAGGACCTTGCAAGGTGCTAATACCTACAAGGTAGACCTAATAAACGATATGAAAAGGTAAATCAGGAAATAGGCCTACGGCAACCTGATGTAAAGCTGGAATTGTTCCTTGCTTTATCTAAAACATTGGGTCTTACCAAACTAGTATTTTCACAACAATTGCTTGGTTGTGGTGTTCTTCTGTGCTTTAACAAAGAAGTTGATTGGCCCAACCATCGGAAGATTTTCAAAAAAGCCTAGTTTGATTGCGAGTTCCTGGTTGGTTAGCGCAAATACCAAGTTTTGCAATTGGTGTAAGTAAATTGGCTGGGCTGGAATCTTGCTGTTTCTGAAATACCAACATTTGTCGCTGTGACGAAAGCGTAAAAATGGAAGTCCATCGTCGATTCCTTCTGCGTCTTCGTTTTTAAACCAGTCTCCAAACTCATGTCGAAAACCACTACTTCCCAATACATCAGGAGTTAGCAGTATGGGGAAACAGAATTTGACGAATGAATAAAAATACTCATCTACCAATACTGCTTTGTACTCATAAAATGGTTTTGTATTGGTATCAATGCCGGTCACTTTTATCACCCAGTTTCCGGGTCTTACTTCATGTGACTCTATCATGGTTATTTGTTAAATAGATGATGGATGCATTGTCAATTTCTACTTTATTCTTCAATAGATAGTCGTTGTTACCTTGAACCAGTTCTGAATATAGTTCTCCAACTCTGCCGTAAAGAGTTCTGCATTCCTGCTCCGTGCGAAAAGAATTGTTAGGTCCTGAACAGGTAAGGAATGAGAAAGCAGCAGAGCAGCAACAGCAGGATTCGCATTGGCCCATTCCTCGTTCATTTCCTTACCTTTTAGCGAAGCTATGAGCATGTCTGCCTTATAAATCATATGTAAATCGGCCATCCTTGCATCCATAACCGCCAGACTTTCTTTTAAGGCTGGATAATCCGCTGGGTGAAAATGACTGCCAGACTGTATGTCTGTTTTTTGAAAGATTAGCATGCTAACTGTATTAGATAATGAAAATTTTGTTCATAGTAGCTACTTGAAAAGTGACAAGGTGCTGTGGCGGGAAACAGGTGTAAAACCTATGGGGAAGTAGAAAGGATAACTACAGGTGCTTCAGGCTACACCGTGTAATGTAGGCTTGTTTAAACGAAAGGCCTAGCTTTTATTTCAGACCTCGTTTCTTAACCTCGCACCAAATTCATCGGCGGCTAGCCGGATATGCT
Source organism: Gammaproteobacteria bacterium (assembly GCA_004172865.1). GTDB lineage: Bacteria > Pseudomonadota > Gammaproteobacteria > Pseudomonadales > Cellvibrionaceae > Cellvibrio. Next base: position 4,639 of record SEBV01000023.1, read on the forward strand.
CAGGCTTGAAAAAGCCAACGAGTGTCAGGCTATCTCTATCTACATAGAAATCATTGCAGGCACACTCATGCTTGAACTTTGAAATAGCTTCAAGCGAGTTAAATACAATTATAACTTCTTTTATCGAGGCATGGGACATACCCTAATACTAGCAACAACTAAGCCCTACATATCTCATCTATATACATTTAACTTAAAAGCATTTACTACCTTCCAATTCACCTTCCTTACACAGGCCAGAGCAACATCTATCTTTCAGGCTGATTGTAGTTCTATACCCAATAACTTACATCAAAGAAAGGAAGTAAGGAGAAAAATAGCAGATAAGCACTCTTCATCCTACATCAATCTGAACACAATTTATTTTTTCCACAGATACTGTACAACTACAACAATTACAAGTAAAGGGAAGATTGCAGCAACTGACACTCCGTTGTTTGCGTAGCCCCAATTATTTGAGGTTAATTTGCACCAATAACAAAGTGAGAAGTCAAAACTAACACATCTTGTGCCGGGTTACTTTTTTCTCTCATCCCGTCAAGTACTACAATCGGTCTTCGGCGTCGTTACACCCTTCAGCCAGATTTTTTATACTAGGTGTTATAATGGCAAAAAACAATCAGGCATTCAATAAAAGCCCAAAATGCTCCTCACAACGTCCTTTGGCTTTTTATATCCCAGAAACCTCCCATTAGATAAAGCAGCACTAGGTGACGGCAGGTTCAGTATTTTGCTTTATCTTTTGAAACATCAAAGTGTTCCTATGCAAATAAAAGAATTGCCCTTTTATGTCAAGGTCACTATCATCTTGTTTGGCCTTATCCTGGCCACCTACATTTTAATAAACCTAGGCGACATCCTGACGCCTTTGGCTTTTGCCGTTATCATTGCTATTTTGCTAAACCCTTTGGTGAACGAACTGGGCTCATATAAATTAGGAAAAGTCCCATCCATTATCGTTGCCATGTTGCTGGCTATTTTGGTGGTGGGAGGAATCCTTTATTTTTTATCCTCTCAAATTGCAGGCTTTGGGGAAAATCTGCCTGCATTAAAAGCAAAATTCAGCAGCTTGCTGGCAAATCTTCAAAATTGGCTGCAACAAAAGTTTGGTCTTTCCATCGAAAAGCAGCTGACTTTGATCGACGAGGCAGCCAACAGCAACAAAGCCCTTATTGGCGGCACTTTAAACACCGTTCTGGGCACATTGGGCGTTCTGTTATTGTTGCCTGTATATGTATTTCTGTTTCTTTTTTACAAAACCCTCATCCTGAATTTCTTTTACAAAGTATTTGCCGAAGAAAATGCCGCCAAGGTATCAGAGATTCTGGGACAAACAAAGATTGCCATTCAAAGCTACATGGTGGGATTGCTGATCGAAGCTGCAATAGTAGCTGTCCTAAACTCAACTGCTTTACTTATTATCGGGGTCAAGTACGCATTTCTTCTGGGTGTTATTGGTGCTATTCTGAACATGCTACCTTATATCGGTGGACTTATCGCCATCGCTCTGCCGCTATTGATGGCCACTGTCACCAGCGCAGGCTATTCCATGCAGTTGTGGATTGTCATTGCTTACCTCACCATACAGTTTGTTGACAATAACTTCCTGGTGCCATACATTGTATCTTCCAAAGTAAAAATTAATGCGCTCATCTCCATTGTGGCTGTTCTGCTGGGCGCGGCTCTGTGGGGCGTGGCGGGCATGTTCCTCTCTATCCCGTTAGTAGGCATCTTAAAAATCATTTTTGACCGGGTGGATGGCATGCAACCATGGGGTGAGTTGCTGGGAGATGAAGTGCCAACCGCTTTTAAATCCATTTCCTTTCGCAAGAAGAAAAAACCTTCTGTAGCGGAAAAGGTAGTGCAAAAATCAAAAGAGAAATAAGAACCAGTGTTCTTGTTGCATTTTCAGTTATTCGTACAGCACCAATAACAAAGCTTTCTCAGGTTATTCTGCCTACCAATCTGACGGTACTCAGCCCTTGGAAAAAAATAGGTGGGGAAATAGCAGGGCGCTTCCGTTAATCACCTGTAATTACAGGCTTTTCGTTATTAGATCTTTTTAAATAACAACTTCTGAAAACATTTCAGCCTTCAGTTTCGAACGCCTCGCACTCTCAGCAATCCCTTCTTTTGTAATGGAATAGGTAATTGGAGTGCTCTGTTTAAGGACGCAGATATGGCCCCTGATAGTAAGCTGGTGGAGAAGAAATTTTAATTGGTTTGCATCGGGTATGAAACCAAGTTTTTCTTTTTTTGACAACTCCTCCGCTTTTAATGTTTTGAACTCTGTTAGTGTCGCAAGAAGTATGCTGCGGGTAAGAAATTTCATTTTACTCTGACTGAGGTTAAAAAACCAGCCGACGGGTACTGCGACTGGTTTAAAGGGTTTCAACCAAGATGGGATTAATTTTTTAATACGGTGTCTAAAGAATAAACAACGCCATTTGAGCTGGCTATTTCCCGGTTGGCAAGTGTTGACCCACCAACGGTAATTGCGCCGGCAGCTACGTGAACAAGCAGCTCTTTTCCATCGATGGTTTGCAACTTGTCACCTTCCTTAAAATCTTTTAGCTTAACCTTTCCCACAACAACATGTTGACGAAGGAGTCTCGTCAGCTTAATTTTACTCTCTGGTTTTAGCAACTCGTCCACTATGCCACTATCCAGTTTTCCGAATGCCATATCGGAAGGTGCAAAGACAGTAAAAGGTCCTGCGCCACTCAATACTTGGTCCAAGCCGGATGCACTCATTCCTTTCTTTAAGGTTGTCATGTTTTTTTCAGCATTGACAACTTGCGTAATATTTGACATTGGTATGATTTACGTACCCATAGAATAACAGGTACATATGTAATGTAAACCTTTCCTAGGGGCTTTGGTGTTAAGACTTCGCTTTCGCCTATAAATAAGTAATCGATACCAAAGGATATATAAAACCATAGAAATAAAGAAGGCACAGTCTTCGACTTAAGTTGATTGGTTAGGCATACAACTTACCATCTAAGGACCAATCTTGACAACAACTAATGTATGAAATAGTCGCAGGAGCAAATAATAAGCCGCATAGAAATGCGGCTTATTAAATCGGTATAGTAGAACAGACGAAAGCAGCTACTCTGAAAAGCGGTGCTCTGTCATCGATTACTAGTTAAACTTCGTCGTAATAAAAGCCAAAAGGCTTTCTTCACTCATTTTATTTGTTGTACTATGTTGAGCCACTACTTTTTTAAACTGCGGTGTTTCTGCCATATAACGGATAAACTGTTCCTGTACCTGGCCGGTGCCAGTCACATGTAGCTCGTCAATGTTTTGCATATGCGTCGCAATACTTTTGAAATAGGACTGACGCGCTGTTTTTTCGTTGTTGTTTGCAGCATTTTCATTTGAATTGCCTTGCGATCCGTCGTTCTTCTCATGACCAAGGACAACAAACGCTCCTGTCTCTAATTTCTCTCGGCCGATGATCGTGGCGTGGTGAGAATCCATCCAAATACCAAACTGCTTTTTGTTTTTATCTGACATAACTTTTATTTTCTTTTTGTTATAAGTTGCAAACCTTAGCGTGGTGGAAATTGTCTTTCCACCTATTTCTGCGCTTCTGTTTTTGCTTCCGCTTTCATCTTTTCATTCGCCGTGATCACAAATTCAACACGCCTGTTTGATGCACGTCCTTCCTCGGTATCGTTCACAGCAATCGGGTCTGATTCACCCTTTCCCACAGCGGTCAGCCTTGCTGTGTTTATACCATTTTGGCCTGCATAACTCGTAACTGAACTTGCACGAGCCTCAGAGAGTGTCTGGTTGTAACTGTCCGACCCTTTGTTATCCGTATGACCAATGATAGTAATATTGGTTTCTGGATATTTTGCCAGAATACTATTCAGTTTATCAAGGTTTGTTTTTGCTATTGTGTTCAGGTCTGAACGATCGTAAGCAAACAGCACTTTTTCATTAAACCGGATAATAATGCCCTCTCCTTCCCTGATAACTTCCGCATCCTTCATTTCTTTAGCAATGGCTTCCGCCTGCTTATCCATGTTTCTACCGATGACAGCACCTGTAACGCCACCTGCTGCGGCACCGATGATTGCACCCATGGCTGTGTTACCCGTAATTTTACCAACAACAGCACCTACAGCACCTCCGCCAGCAGCACCTATCACGGCTCCTTTTTGTGATCGCGTGGCCGTACTGCATCCTGCAACAATCACCAAACAAAACGCTATCAATAATGTGATGGATAAACTTTTGCTCATCACCTTACCTTTTTCTAAACTGAGATTCTCATTCGTTCTTATCATCTTTTAATTTGTTTGCGGGCAGAATAGCCAGCAATGGTGTAATGTAGGCCTTCGTTCTGGTCAAAGGTGTTAAGGGGTAGCTTTCGAGCAGGTATATCTTATGGAACAAAGAATGCAAGTCAGTTCTTATCCAATGCAGGTTGTCATTATAAAAACTGTTCGAGTCTTTTTAAAACCTCGTCGTGTCTTTCACAAGCAGCGGCTTGAAACCCTGAGTCCCTTCTTCCAACAATTTCTTTTCTGCTTTTATTTTAGCATCAGTAGCCTTCTTCTCATCTGCCTTCACCTTTGCCGCTGCCTTTTCTTTTTTCTTGAAAAAACCTCTTAAAAGAAAATTGCTTTGCAGGGCTTCCATGTTTTCATCCAGTTTTCGGGTAGCACCTTCCAGATTGATAAGTGTCTTGTCAAGTGTGTTGCCTACTTTTTCATCGGTTACCAAGCGAGACAAGGCGCCCTTGTCGCTGTTCATTTTTCCACTGAACACTTTAAATTCATCAGAAGAGTTTTGCAAGTTGGCAACCGTCTGACGAATATTGTTGGCCATCACTTCATCGGTCATCAGTGCAGACATAGCTCCTTTGTCACTGTTCATCATCACTGCAAACTTTGCGAATTGTTCGGAACTGCTTTGCAGATTCGTCAGCGTAGTCTCCAGGCTTTTTGCAAAGGCTTCATCACCCATCACTTTCGACAACAGCCCTTCGTTGTTATTCATATTGTAGGTGAACTTGGCCAGCTCTGTTGAAATAATAGCCGCATTATCTACATTGGTCTTCAGGCTGGCCATGATGTCGTCCATATCAATGGGTTTCCTGGTGGAAATGATGTCGCCATCTTTGACAAAGGCAGTATCAGTCGAGCCGGGATTAATGGTCAGCACCTTGTCGCCCATCAGGCCGTCCGAACCAATGGTGGCGGTTGCATCGGTCTTAATAAACTCCTGCACTTCTTTTCGGATCAGCATTTCCACGATAACCAGGGTATCCGTCAAGGTAATAGTGTTCACGCTGCCGATATTGATGCCGGAAAAACGAACATTGTTTCCTTCCTTCAAACCACCAGCCGACTTGAAGTGGGCGGTTAAAAAGAAGGTGGATCCAAACAGGTTTTTCTGCTTGCCTACAAAATAAATCGTACCGGCGAAGAGCACCAGTCCGATCATCACAAACATTCCTAATTTCCAATTTGAACCTTTTTCTTTACGCATAATTTTTTTTAAATCAGATTAGATAAAAAAGGACCTGATCCACGCATCACCACTTTTTTCCAGTTCATCGTAGGTTCCTTCGGCAACCATCACACCTTCCTTTAAGATCACCAGCCTGTGGCCTGTCAGCTTTGCACATGCCATGTCGTGAGTAATAATTACGGCCGTGGTTTTATATTGCTGCTGCACCTTTAGCATCAGTTCACTGATCTCCCTGGAGGTGATGGTATCCAGCCCGGTGGTCGGTTCATCGTATAATATGATCTCTGGCTTTAGGATAAGCGTACGAGCTAGCCCAATTCTTTTCCGCATACCGCCCGACAATTCAGACGGCATTTTATCGATGGCCTGGGCCAGACCGACACTTTCCAACGCCCCTGTCACAGCCAGCTCCACTTCTTTCTCCGTCAGCTTTTTGAAATGACGCCGCAGCGGAAATTCCAGGTTCTCCCGTACAGTCATTGAGTCGTACAATGCTGCATTTTGAAAAAGAAAGCCCACCCGCATTCTGAGCTGATTGAGTTCTTTGGTGTTTACCGTGGCAATGTCCTGGTCAAACAGTCGAATCTCTCCTTTGTCTGCTTCTACCAGTCCCACCATGCATTTAATGGTAACGGATTTGCCGGAGCCTGATTTACCCAAAACCACCAAGTTCTCGCCTTTTCTTACAGTAAGGTCAACACCCTTTAATACAGGGTTCTTCGCGCCAAAAGATTTAAAGAGGCCTTTCACCTTTATTACCGGCGGAGATATAACAGCAGTCTGCCTGCTTCTTGTTTCTATCAGTTGTTCCTGCTTCATATGAATTAATAAAATAGATCAGTGATCTGCACTGCTAGCATGTCGATAATGAAGATGGACAGGGATGCGACAACAACGGCCGCATTGGCCGCCTTGCCTACGCTTTCCGTTCCGCTGGCAGCGGTGTAGCCTTTGAAGCAACCAATCATGCCAATAAAAAATCCGAAAAAGAAGGTTTTGATCGTAGCCGGAACAATGTCAATAAAATCAAGCGATTCCAATACCTGCGAGGAATAACGAACCATGTTGACATCGCCATGAATATTGATGCCGACAAATCCGCCTAAAATACCGACGCCATCTGCAAACACGACCAATATCGGCACCATTAGTGTTGTAGCCAGGATCCTGGTTACTACCAGATATTTAAATGGGTTGATGCCGGATACCTCCATCGCATCAATCTGTTCTGTGACTTTCATAGACCCCAGTTCTGCACCAATACCAGAGGCAATCTTTCCGGCACAAATCAACCCTGTGATGACGGGAGCTATTTCTCGTATTAGAGAAAGTGCCACCATGCCTGGTAGCCAGGATTCTGCGCCAAATTCAGCAAGTGTGGGCCGGGATTGAATGGTGAGCACAAGGCCCATGATAAAGCCAGTTATGCCCACAAGTGGCAAGGATTTGTAGCCGATGGCGAAACACTGCCTTACGAACTCGCTTCCTTCAAAAGGAAAGGAAAAGAGTTCCTTAAAAAATCGTCCGATGAACACTGAAGCATTTCCCGCGCCATCAAGATTTCGCTGAATGGTTATGTTCAAAATGATTGTTTATAACCTGATGCAGGGCAAACAAACCATTGCACCAGGGTCGTTAATAGAAAATTAGTTGCGGTTAGGTTTGAGAGAAAGGTGTCTTGTAATTGCTCCTTTGGTGGAAGAAAATGACTGACAACAGGTCAGTGCAAAAGCCGTTTTGATCGGTATTGGCGAAAGTGCTTGGCTTGTCGGGGCGGAGAGATTCCTTCGCTTAGCTGGTGGGCTAAACGATTGATAATGGGCAAAGCCTAGTCCGTACTTAATTGAAGTCTTATCCCTTCATCAATACCTTTTTGTGTAATGGTGTAGGTAACCGGTTCTGCACCGGTTAGCACTTGAATATGTCCGCTTAGAGTAAGTTCACTCAAGAGAAAGCCTAATTGCTCTTTATTGGGAACGACGCCAAGGTTTTCCACTTTTGCAATATCATCTTCCGTGAGCGTTTCATGTTTAATGAGGGTATCGAGAAGAATTTTTCGGTTAACAGGCAAGAAGGCTGAAAGATTCTGATCGACTTTTACCGCCTCTTTTGTCTTTGACATGTAGATGATTGACCTGCCGGTGAAATAACCAGCAATAGTGTAATCTAAGCTTCTTCAACCAGCTTCGGTGTTAAGAAGTTGCTTTGTGCTTCTACTAATTACCGGAACCATAAATAATATCTACATTTTCTCTAAATGGAAGTAAGCGGCCTGACTATTGAGGGTAAGGGATATGAGTACAACTAACGTCTTTATTCAACTGGCCAATAAAGTGCAGTTCGAACTTTTTGGTAATTTTTTAAAAGGAAATCAAATAACGTTTCCTGTTTCTGATGCCGCTTTACTGCGGTATGAATGTGCGCTTGATGATTACCAGATGGTGATTGCCAAAACGCAGTTCAAATCAATTGTTACTGAGCTTTAGGAAGAACTGTCAAAACGCATTCGTCCGGCCTAAATGGAAAATTCGCAATCCTTGTAATTTTTGGGGACTGCGTTTTTAGATTGTGTTTTGAAGTTGGCGGCAACGATAAATATATCCCTTATGAATACCCAGTTGTATCAAGGAAGCAACATTGCGCGAATCGCCACATCTACCCTTCACAGTTGCTTTGTACCATGTCTTTTATTTCCTTAAGGGTTGCGTTTCGTAAAAACTCAACTTTCAAGTGCTTGCCAATTAGTCCATGTTGTCCATTAAAGGCAAGAAAGCAGGAGCCGTTTGGCATTTTATTGCCATACAGATCGCTTTCCATCACATAAACCTCCTCTAAGAAAGGATAGATAAAAACTCTTGCTTCTGGTGAGGTTTGTGCATTAATGGTGTTATCTGTTAGTCGCAGGCCAATTTTGCTGATGGTTTCCTGGTCGATATTAACGTCGTCAGTGCTTTGCATGGTTTTGTATTTGTGGTCTATTAATCGTTGGTTAGGATGATTTTTAAGGCTTTCTCTTCTGCGGCATTCGCAAACGTTGCATACGCTTCCATTATATTTTTCAAAGAAAAACGATGTGTAATAAGTTTACCTGCATCGAGTTTGTTTGCCATCACCGTTTTTAGCAACATTGGTGTCGTAACCGTATCCACTAACCGGGTCGTAATAGTAATATTCTTCGACCATAATGTTTCGAGGTGGAGGGAGACCGCTTTGCCGTGGACACCAACATTGGCGATCCGGCCACCGGCACCAATGATTTCCTGACAAAGTTCAAACGTTGACGGAATCCCTACTGCTTCAATCGCTACATCAACACCTTTGTTTTGGGTTAACCGCATAATTTGTTCTGTTGCATTTTCTGAGGAGCTGTTAATGGTTTGTGTTGCACCGAACTGTTTCGCCACAGCCAAACGGTTCTCATCAATGTCAATCACAATAATTTCTGCCGGTGTGTAAAATTGTGCGGTAAGTAAAGTAGCAAGGCCAATGGGTCCGGCACCTACAATTGCGACTGTATCTCCGGGAGCCACTTGCCCATTTAATACGCCGCATTCCAGGCCGGTCGGTAAAATATCGCTTAGCATAACCAGTGCGTCTTCATCTATATTGGTTGGTATGTGATAAAGACTCGTATCAGCATAGGGTATGCGGACAAATTCCGCCTGCGTGCCATCAATTAAATGACCAAGCAGCCATCCACCATCTTCACAGTGTGAGTACATCGCTTTTCTACAGAAAGAACATTTGCCGCAAGAAGTTATGCAGGAGATCAACACATGATCACCTTTTTTAAAGGCGGTGACGGCATTGCCAACTTCTTCAATTACGCCAAGGCCTTCATGCCCTAGTATTCTCCCTTCGCTCACTTCGGGAACATCGCCTTTGAGGATGTGCAGGTCAGTGCCGCAAATAGTTGTTTTTATAATTTTAACCAACGCATCCGTCGGTTTTACGATGCCCGGCTTTGGTTTTTCCTCCCAAGCCTTTTTACCAGGACCGTTATAAACCAATGCATTCATTTTAGCGAACCTATTTGAAATCGGAATGTTGATTCCTTTCGAAGCAGGAATCATCGGCCTTGTATCAGACATGTGAAGGATTTTGGACCAGCAGAATAACCGGTCAACTGTAATGTAGTCTTATTAAACCGGCTATGGTGTTAAGGCGTAGCTTTTCGTCGAACTACTTTTATTTAGATCACGTTAATCAAAACCATCTCAAACTGCATGTATTGGTTGTCTCGTCGAATAAAAGATTCAGCGCATTTTTTAACCAGTAGCTTTGCCGTTAGCTATAAGCCGCTCAGTACAGTGAAAACGATATTCCTTGGCAAAGAGGGATCGAATCTTGTTTTCGCTCCTCAATTAAAGACTCATAGGTTTTGCCACCACAAAAAACCTTTCGTCATGTCAGAACAGAACTTAGAAGCAAAGTTGATAGCGCTTCATGCACTCATTCTAGAAAGAGAAACCTTGTTCAGTTCCAGTATTCTAAAAGACAAGGAGTTTGGTAAAGTAAAAGCCATTTACATGAAAACAAAACTGCTTAAGATTTCCTATGCAATCCTGCTTAAAAAATTTAGTCAGGAAAAGGAAAACAAGCAGCCCACCTATAAAAACAAGCCGATTTCTTTCTTAGAGTGAGAGATAAATCTACTTCTCATGTTTCGCTTCTACCGCATCATTCTAATGCAAATTATGCATATTAAAAAAGCCCCGCACATCGATAGTGAGGGGCTTTTACACATGCAAACGGATTATACGAAACGTTTTCTGGTTAAAGGATTAAGGCATGTATTATTTTCAAAGGGTGATGCGGCAGTTTGCGGCATCGTTAAAGGGTAACTTTACTTCGTGCATTGGAATGTGCTATTACAAGTTGTTTCTGCCTACAGCTTAAATCCAAGCGTAAAGCTTAATAATCTGTGTTTATTGTTATTGTCTTCGCTGCTTGTTGTTCCGCTTTGCAGCTTAGTGAGTCCAATCCCGTAGTTAACTGTCACAACGACCTGCTTAATTTCAAAGCCAGCCATCGCATTCACACCGTAATCAAATCTGCGCACAATGCCCAGACCAGTCCCTTCTTCTTCATCAAATGTGGTGGGATCATCATCAGAGAAGGTAATGTTCCGCTCAAAATTATACTCAGCGCCAATTAACCGGCCTTCTGTTTTTACCTTCCCACCTATACCAACGGCGCCGTAAGGGCCTGCGCCAAGAAACAAACCGCTTTCTTTGGCAAATGGCAGCATCACTTTCAGGTTCAATGGCACTTCAATATATCGCGGATTAAAACTTTGGCGGAAGTAGGCATTTTGGCCTTCGGTGCCATTTTGCACTTTGGCACCTTTGCCCGAGTAAATAACACCAGGTTGCAGTGAAAGAACAGATTTAATAAGCGGGATGTCAGTCATCAAACCAAGCTGGAAACTGGTGAGCTGGTTGGATTCGTTCACACGACCATTATCGGTAACCGATACATTGGCAAGGTTCACGCCACCACGTACATGGAGTTTTTGTGCCTGCAAAGCAAAAGCGAAAGTTGTAAAGGCGATCAAAAGAAGAATGCCTTTCAATTTCGTAAAATCATTAAATACTCGATTCATCATCATTCATTTAAAAGTGATAGGATTTTGGCAGGTGATGGTTTTCGTTAGCAATGGCCACTCGGTGGCCATTGCTAACGAAAACCTACTTTATTTTTTCTATTTCGCTCTTCACTTTACTGCCCGGCAAGTAAATCTGAAAGCCAAGATTCAAAGACAGCCGGCTGGAAGTAGCATTTGAGCCAAAACCAAGGATACCATTGTACTTCAATAGTGACTCAAGCGCAATGTTGTCGGTAACAAAATAAGCAAGTCCAGGACCGAAGCCCAAGCCGAGACCATTTGTATTGTTGCCACCTGGAGTATTCACTCCCTGAATCCCAACGTTTGCTTCCATTAAAAACCGGGTCGACCTTGCCACGTTTACATCAGCGGTCGGAAAATAATAGCGACCCAATCCACCGACACCATAACTGACATTCGTTCCTGCTCCTTTAGCAGAAGCTAATCCAAAATCAACATAACCACCCAGCGCTATATTGTCACGGACAAACCAAGCGACTTTTGGGGTCAGGCTCATGTTGAAGGTAGAGCCTTCATTTAAACCCAAATCAAAGCCCGCTAAGTCGCCGCCAATAAGTACGGAACCTTTTTGTAACTGGGCCTTGCTCTGGATAGCTCCTACAGCGAATACAAATAATGCGAACAATAAAACTTTCTTCATAACTGGTGTTTTTATCTAACTCATGATTGAATTAGAGATCTTCCTGGGTTAGAACATTTACGGAACAAAGGTCCCCCCTTTACCTGCTTGGGATGTTACACGATTACAGCAGAGCGTTACATCTTTTACTGATTCAACAGCTATCCTGGCTGTTAAAGAAGGGATCAGCCCCTCTGTTGCGTTTGGAATAAGAAGAAGAGTAAACAGTGTTGCCAATACCTTATTGGGCCATGTAAACAAAAGCTCAACATTTGCAAATTTCACGCAAGCACTCACTTCTCCTGAAATAAATTAGTGATTGCATACAAGTGCACAACCAACTTAAAATTGATTGGTAGATAAAACCACTCTACTGTCCGGGTACTGTACGTTGGCATCATCCTCGGCGGTAATAAATATCCTTATGGGTTTGGTGGCTGAAACGGTCTCAAAGTCCGCTTTTAGCTTACCCGATAAAAACCCGGTAGATGTATTTATCTGGCCAATGTTTTTGTTCACTTGATCGTCTGCTTCCATCCAAACGATATACATCTTTTTTGAGGGCTGTAGTCTGTCAGGCGCAGCTAGGTTTGATAGCGATATTTTTATATTGTAGTTGTTATTATCGTCTTTTTTAACCTTTACCGTACCTTCTGCAGCCGGAACAACAGAGGAGGTATTGAACCTAAGTTTGCTGGCACAGGAGGTGAAAGCAATTGCTATTACCAATAAGGTAATAAAAACGATATTTGTTTTCCCTTGTAACACGGTCTGGATGTATTTCATAAACTTTATTTTCTATTGTACAGCGATAGCTCATCTCAAAAGAACACGGTTAGTCCTCATAACCACTCTTGATAACTGTAGAGATCATCTTAAACTGTTGGGTGGCGTTGATACAATGCCTGGCATGTGCCGGAACAATAATTCCTTCGCCCAACGTGAGGACGAATTCTTTTTCATCGATTACGACTTCGGCACTACCATCAATAATTTGAATGAAGGTGTCAAAAGGAGAAGTTTTCTCCGCCAGTTCTGCACCGGCATCAAAAGATGAAACAGTTACATTTCCAGTGGTCTTTTTAATGATCGTTTTACTCACAACCGCATTGGGGACGTATTCAATAATCTCCACGATGATGTGTGCTTTTGATTTTACAAGCTCTTTGAGATCTTCTTCATTATCTGCGTCACTCTTATTCATTCGGTTGTTTTTCTTATGCAAAGTTGAGCCGATATCACAAACGGGCTCTTACACAACTCTGGGAATACGTTGCATGATTTACTGATAACAAAATGAAGAAAGTTGCAGATTGGGCTATAAGTTCTCGCGGGCAATCAGCCGTTTGTGTTTCATGTTTTTAAAGAAGGTTGGCGTAAGGCCAGTAATTTTCTTAAACTGGTTGGAAAGGTGAGACACGCTGCTGTAGTGCAGTTTGTCGGCAATTTCGGTGAGCGTTAGTTCATTATAAATAAGCAGTTCTTTGGCCTTTTCAATTTTATGCGAAATGATATATTGCTCTATAGTCGTGCCTTTTACTTCTGAAAAGAGATTAGACAGGTAGTTGTAATCATACCCCAGCTTTTCGCTCAGAAAGTTGGAGAAATTAAGCGTAGGTGGCTCGTCGGTATAATGAATCATTTCTACGATGATGTTCTTTACCTTTTCAATCAGCATACTTTTCTTGTCGTCCATTAATTCAAGGCCAAACCGGTGTAATGCTTCTTGCAGTTCGTTTTGCTTTTTTGGGCTTAGCTTTTCTTTGATCTCGACTTCACCGAGCTCTATAATAATGAAATGAAGGTCAAGTTTTTCCAGCTCCGACTTTACAATCATTTTGCATCGCAGACTTACCATATTTTTTATTAAGAGCTTCATGTGTTGTACTGTTGTTGAAGGTAATCTTCGATTCTCATTAATCTCACACAACGGCAATACGCTATATTATCTGGGAGTGGTATTAGACGAAGGCCAAGTTAAGTAATTGCAAAATGTTTATCAGACTGGTGAAGATTGCGCCTACTAAATACAGGAAAGAACGAATCCATTAATAAAAAGATAACCTATCAGAAACTGAAGATTGTCAATCTAAATTGTTTTTTATTACGACTGTAATCTTAATTCTATTTGTTTAAAGCACCGAGTTTACAAGCAATAACATGACTGACCTTCCTGCGCATCCACCGCTCGTTTATTGTGGCAAAGTACAAGATCACGGCCGTAAAAGGTAATGAAGTGTTCATTGGCGCGCAGGCCCTGCCGGTGGGCAATAGCGATAAGCAAAAGGTACAGTGGTAAATTTTGAAGTAAAGTATTAATGTAGTCAGTATACGAAATTCGAGTAAGTGTCTATAGTGTCGCACTCTTTCACGGTTGAAGATTTTATGCGGCCATTTTTATTTGCCATTTGATCGATAAAATTTTTGCGTTACTTTCTTTATCAATATTAAGCAACTACTGCACCAAAAACGTCTCTCAATCTGTTAGATATATAATTTCTTAAATTTCCTACCGTCAACCTTAGCATTGTGTTTTTAATAGCCGACATGTTTTTTCTCATCTAAAATGCGGAACTAGCCAAAAAGAAATGCAGCCCCGCGGTTATTTTCAACGATTAAAAAATGAACTTTTTACACTACAAATGAAGATCAGTGAATAACTCCATCTGTAACAAGATAACTGCTATCGTCAACAATAACGATTTTGGAGAACACCAGAGTCGAGACAGATAACATCACATAATTTGCAAACAAATATTATTTTTGGGTCAGCTCTTTTGACCCAAACCGATTCAAACTGTGACAACGTCGCTAACTCTTCACCGGAAGAATCTCTCTTATTCATAGTATTGATTTTGAGTTAGTTATAGCTGTGTTCTGAATCCAATCCGGATCACATGTAATTTTAAAAAGCCTTGATAGTATTGACTTTCAGGGCTTTTTTTATTTATGGGGGACATTTTAGGGGCTGATTTAATACTATACTTTCTAACCGATTGCATTCCTTGCCCTGATCAAATTGCATCAATGCATACTTTTACACATCAGTTGCCTGTTTGCATTTACAATATTATTGAGGGCTCAAAGTTTTCTATCCTAGAATGCTAAAATTTTAATATGGAAGATTACAATAGTCTTAACTGGAAGAAAATAAGGTACCAAAAGTTTTTATTCCTTTTCGATTTGGTTGAAACGTTGGCCTAAGCGGACATTTGCCGCTAACACTAAAACGCAGTTATTGAACAACTATATCGGGTGAATATTTCCTTACATCATAAACCGCGCTACAAAAGAATTTCTAATATCTCTCACCAGTATCAGCAAGTTGAAGGTGCCGTGTAGACGCCTCACACTTTTTAGACGGAAGTACTTACCTGTTAAGTGCAATAGGTGGAGAACCTAGGGATGTCTGCGCCGGGTAGCAGATCTGAGAAAACATTGAAAGAAAGGAAAAAGATTTGCCAACTCAAAAGAGGCAAACGCTGTTCGACAGTCGGGATGCATTTTTTGTGCGGTCATGGTTAATTAAATGACTGCCTGAATTCCAAAGGCGAAAGCTTCGCTTTGGTTTTGAATAATTTGCTAAATGACTGCGGATGCTCAAACCCCAGTTGGTAGGCAACTTCTGACACAGTCAAATGAGTTGTAGATAGTAATTCCTTCGCCTTTTCAATTAACTTATGGTGAATGTGCTGTTGGGCATTCTGACCGGTCAGCGAACGAAGCATATCACTTAAATAACTGGGTGACAGGTTTACCTGTGCAGCCAAGTATTGAACGGTTGGTAAACCTTGCTCAAAC
>SEBV01000016.1 GCA_004172865.1 Gammaproteobacteria bacterium
ATATAAATCAATTGGTTTTAATTGATATTCGATAGTTAAAAAATGATAGCTTGTCGTCAAATTTAATTTATTAGCAAAATTACAACCAAAGAATTCCACATATGAAAAAGGCGGAATCGTCCGCCCTCTTACTTTAACAATTGCCAGTTTTAATTATGGGGCGACAGCGCGACCCGTACTTGAATCGATTCTGCCGGGGCACAAACCCTTGGCTTTTAGATTCGCCGCGATTTGTGCGATAGCATTATTGGTGTTGGTATAACCATCGTGCATCAAAATAATTTGACCATTTTGAAGCTGATTATTGGCGCTAACAATTGCAGTCGTGCTCGCGCCGTTCCAGTCTTGTGAATCTACATCCCAGGTAACAATTCGCAAACCAAGCGCTTGCGCCGCCTGCTGAACGTTAGCATTGGACTCGCCGTAAGGTGGTCGCAAAATAGTAGGTCTTGGAGAACCCGCCGTTTGAATCGCTGTATTGGTTTGGCTCAGCTCGCTGTAGATTTGTTGATAGGTCAAGGTCGGCAAATGCGGATGCGTAAAACTATGGTTTTGAACCACTCCGACTGTACGTTCTTGCGCGACTAAGGCTGAGTTACTCGCAACGTTTTGGCCTTTATTGAACCAGGTCACGGGCGTCAATTTGTTGGTCTTCAACTGATTAATGAGCGTTACGGTGTTTGACGTGGGGCCGTCATCAAAAGTGATGCCCACATAACCTTTACAGGCTGTAGTTCCGCCAGTTGCGCTACTGCTGCTGCTGCTGCCACTACCTGTGCCGCCACAATTACCGCTGAAGCAATCGTAGGTGTAGCCAAAACCGATATAACCATTACAGTTCATAGTTTCAGAATAGGAACCGCCACCACAAGCGCCATTTGCATAAGCACCCGTGTTGGTTTTCATATTTTCAGCCTGGCGAGTTTCTTTATTTACGTAGATGTAATCCACAATCGCATCGCGGCCCGTTGCATCGTTATCGTATTGAACCTGAATATCGCCAGACGCAGTGCCACTATAAACATAGTCTTTAAGGCTAGTGGTTAAGGTCCAATTTGCGACCGTAACGCCGCCAACTTTTAAGTTGATATGTTCAGCACCGCTCACACCACGAGCACGCACCGTGACACCACCGCTGGTTTGCGCGTGAGTTTCTGTAACATACAGAGTCGCAACACATACAAACGCAATCACGCCGTATTTGGTACGTGAGTAATTGCCGATATTTTTTATTCTGTTGCAAAATTTATTAAACGAACTTTTCATCATTATTATCTCTTTTAGGTTGATTTAGCCCATGTCTGCCCGAGATAAATTTCCGATTTTTAGAGGTGTGAAATCACACCTGAGAAATAGGAATTTTATCGATTGGCAGATTGGATTTTGATTACTACTGCAGTACCATCATTATTTTTATCGGGCTGAAAGAATCCATTCTCCGTCATGAATAAGTATCACTAGCAGCAATCAAGCAGCGCCTTTGAAGAAAGCGCGTAAGCATCCTAACTAAGGTAATGACGGCTTTCAATTTTCTTGTATACAAGATGATTAAGTTATAGTTAATGTGACTAAAAGTGACATTTTTAGTTACGAAATGAGGCAGGCAAGACCTAAAATATTATTCTAAATATCATCTATAAAATTTAAACCCCTATTGAAAACTGAAAATATAAACTGTGGAAATAAAAAGCCGCCATTTAGTATTACCTAAATGACGGCTAATAGATGATAGGAAATTAGCGTTTAGCGGATTAAACGCAATCCATATAAACCGCCTGCAATTGAATTATTACGCGCGACAAATTTTACGCTGAGTTTACCTTTTGAACTTTTAACGACTGAATCGGGAAGTGGAAAATCCCGTGAGTAAATTTCTTGCGGTGCATCGGCGGTTAAGGTGATGGCTGCAATTAATTTTCCGTTGATCAGCACATCAAATTGGCGACCGGCATCCAAGGTTGAAAAACTTAAGCGCAATGTTTTTGCTTCAAGTTTTTTATCTGTTAATTCATAACTCATCCAACTCGTTGCGTGACGCCAACGCATACCTTTGTTTAGGCCCGTGTCTGCGCCTTCAGCTTTAAAGAAATGATCAGATTCGGGTTGTTGTTCACCCGGCGCAACTTGATCAATCGTTATTGCATCGAGCGCTAATTTTTCGGATTCTTTTTTGGCGGTGGTTTCCTGCAACTTGCTCAAGTTTTCAGGCGTTGAATAAGGCCAATAAATCATGTAACGCGAATCGTGTAAGCGGAAAAAAGGAATGAATTCGATCTTGTCCGCGTCTTTACCTTTTAAAACATCACTCGCGGTAAAAGTTAAGGGCTTGCCTGCAACAGGTTTAATGCTGCTCATAAATTCTGTGGTATTACTTACAAATAACGGCGCAGCTTCTAGCGGACAAACTTGACCTTGCGCTATGTGACCCATCCGCGAATCATCGGCAATGAAATTTAATTTTTCGCCGTCAAATGGATTCGTTTTTGCGGCCAAAACAATTGGCCCATGCAGCAACGCAAAATAATTGGATTGATCGGGCATTTGCTCTAGCTGGGTTTTCATCGGCAATAAAACTTCAACTTTATCACCCTTGCGCCAGCGCCGATCTATATTGACGTATTCGCCAGGCTTGGCAGTAATTTTTACTAATTTTTTATTAACACGAACTTGCAACTCACCTGCCCCAACCCATTGTGGATAGCGAATATTCAACGCAAATTTCTTGCCGGAATTAATCGTAATTTGTGTTTTTTCTTCATCGGGGAAAATGTTGTTTTGACTTATCTGGATATTTTTTTCACGCCAGTTCAACACAGACGGAATAAACAAATTTACATAGAGTTGGTCATCTTTATGTGCATAAATAAACTCGCCGTATTTAGCATGACTTTCTATACCGGAACCTACGCAACACCACATGCCTTTATCGACTTGAGAATAAACGCGGTAATGGTTGGGACGCATAGGGGTAAAATAAACGAAGCCGCCAGTCTCGGGGCGTTGCGAAGACAAAATATGATTGTAAAGCGCACGCTCGTAGTAATCCGCGTAGCTTACTTTTGCATCACTTAAATAAAGCATTTCAGTAAGCTTGAGCATATTGTAGGTATTACAGGTTTCTGGCCCTTCTACACCATTAACCATGCTCGAAAAATCTTTATCATCGTGAAAATGTTCTTTCACGCTGTTGCCGCCAATCGCGACAGTGCGATGGTCGTGCACTGTCTGCCAAAAAAATTGTGCTGCGTGTTGCCAATCCTGATTACCGGTTAAATCGCCGATACGTTTGAAGCCAATCACTTTCGGAATTTGCGTGTTTGCATGTAGCCCAGTTAGCTTATCTTGCTGCGCAACCAATGGATCTAAAATTGCGTTGTGAGAAAAACGCTGCGCTAGCGTGAGATATTTTTTATCGTTAGTGATTGCATAAACATCCGCAAGCACTTCATTCATTCCGCCATGCTCACTGCGCAACATGGTTTGCATTTGTTCGTCGGTGAGATGATTCGTGAGCGTCAGCGCCCAGTCGGACAATCCAATTAATAATGTTTTTGCATCTTGATTGCCTGCGTATTGATAAGCATCGCGCAAGCCTGCGAAAATTTTATGTAAGTTATACCAGGGAACCCATTTTCCGTTTATCGAAAAATTGTCGGCCTGCATTTTGCCTTGTGCAATTTGGTCAAAAGCTTCTTTGCCGCCGGGAATACCGCCAATATAACCATTATTTTTTTCCTGGCATCTTTTTAACTCAGCGACAAAATAATTTAATCGTTTTAATACTTCCGCATCGCCAGTCGACGCATACATAAGCGAGAGCGCTGTTAAATAATGCCCGCCTAAATGGCCATCCAACCCGGTGGATTCCCAATTACCATAACTTTCTTGCTTAAGTGGCAAACCGGCTTCGCGCAGAAATGGCGCTAATAATTTATCCGGTTCCAGCTCAAGCAAATAATGTAGGTCAGTTGTTTGTGCATCAAGAAATACGCTTGACGTTAGGCGTACATCAGAAAGAGGAAATAATTTTAACGACGATTCAGCCGCAACATTCAAGCTAACAATAAAACACAAACTGGCTATTATTTTTTTCATTCTGCAACCCATATAAATTTTATAGAATTCAAACAAAATAATTTTACAAAGCAAAAAAGGCAATTCCAGTTGGAATTGCCTTTTAATCTTTACAGCGCTAACTATTAAAACGATGCGCGAATACCGGCAGACACTGTTTTGGCAAAACGAACAGTATCGCGGTTATACAATGTTGCATCGCCAAAATAGTCGTGGAAGTTATCACCAAAGATATTAGTTGCATCAACGGTAATCACTATATCGCTAGTGATGTTATAACTTGCACTTACATCAGTTGAACCATACTTATCTGCCTGAATATTCGTAGGCATGCTACAGCAAGTATTTTCACCAGATTTAAATCCATCACGATATACGTAAGAAATACGCCCGCTAAAATCTCCTCGCTCATAAGCCACTGCTATGGAGTAAGAATTTTTTGACACGTTGAATAAATCTGTTTCTGGTAAATCACCAGAAGGCTTCAAATTGCCGTCGATGAAGGTATAGCTGGATTGGATACCAAAACCTTGTAGCAGAGATGGCAAATTATCAGGGAACGATTGAAACCCAATTTCATAACCTGTGTAATCACTTTCGCCTGAGTTTTCGGGTTTGGTTAAACGATAAGGCACGCCGCCAATATCCACTAAACTGGTTTTACTTACGATAGTTCCACTAAAGTTACGTTTGAAAACGGTACCCGTTAAGCTGCTATCTTTTGCAAAATACCACTCCAGTGCGACATCGAAGTTAGTTGAGAGAATAGGTTCCAGCTCAACATTACCACTGTTACCAGTACCTTGATTAATTTGCCCTGCGATGGGCGCATGTAAAGTAAGGGCTGGATTTAAATCCAAAAATGCAGGACGAGTCAGCGTTTTTGAACCGTTAATGCGCCCTACCAAATCATCTGTAAGTTGAATACGTGCAGACGCATTCGGCAACACCACAGAATCCTTGGAACTCAATGAAATTGGAGTCGCGGCATTGTTGTTATCAGCATCAATGGAAAAACTGTTTAAATCAGATGATGTGCTAACAACGCGCGCACCTACCAAACCATCTACAGCTTTTGAGGCCAATTCAAACCCATAATGGAATTGACCATAAACAGCCGTAGTGTCTTCAGTGATATCGAAGTAACGCGTTGGATCGAAATCAGGTCTACCCGTGTAATTAAAGCCAACATAGTTACGCAACGTATCCTGATTTTTACTATTTAGTAACCAATTCACCGAGGGAGTTAACCATGAGCGGGAGTAAGAAACGTCCCCTTTCATGAAGTTGCCCGGCGTGTAATCAATAATTCCATTGAACCGAGAATCATTGATTGATAGTTGGGTCGCAGGGCCAGCTACGTTTTGTACGTCTTCATTAATTGCTTCACGCGAGCTGTAACGAATACCGAACTGGAATTTATCAATTGGACCAAGCTCAACGAGATAATCCGCATCAACTTTTAATGCGAATGCATCGCTGGTTGATTTGGTCCAGCCGTCAAAGAAGGTTCCAACATTGGTATTATCCGCGCTGTTCATTGAGTAGCTACCAGTATCTAGGGACACCGCACCATTTTCATTGAAGTTGACGTTTAGTGTGGGCGCCGACGTGTAGGTATCGAGAATAATGCCGGTATTTTTAAAGGTCGATTTTTGATAATTAATGTCTGCTTTAACCGTTAACTTATCGTTTGCTTCCCATTTGACGCCAGTGGTGTATTGGAAGCTGTCAGTGCTACCTTCAAATGCCTGAGTACTGCGTAGTAAGAATGCATCGACCGTCTGCGCGCCACTAACTACATTTGTGCCTGAGTGAAATGTATAGTCAGTGCCAGCTTTTTTAGCAGCGTCAGTACGGGTGAACAGGAATGACATATTGCCCTTGCCGTCATACCCTTGATATGTGGTGTCAAAATAAGCTTCAACAGTATCACTAGGCGCCCATTGAAACGACGCGGTCACCGCTGGACGCTTGGTTAGGCCATAGCGATCCCATGCACCTGCTGCATCGCGCATAAGAATATAGGGGTTGCTAGTTGCGTTTGACATCTCCTTACCTGGTGTAAATCCGTAAAGAGCATCAGTTTCGTTATTTCTTACACCTGTTGGTGAGTAAGGGAAGAAACCACCACCCCACACAGCTTCCTCACGGTAATTGTTTTCGGAGTAGGAGACATTCAGCAAAGCGCCGAACTCGCCAGCGCTGGTGTCCCACCGATTGCTCACTAATGCACTGAGGCTTGGATCAGTTTGTTCGGATTGATCGTTGTAAGTGCCCTTCGCAGAGAATGCTAATTTGCTTCCTTCAAAATCAAATGGACGGCGCAACTTCACATTAACCAAACCTCCAACACCACCTTCAATCATCTCGGCAGACGTTGATTTATAAACTTCTATTCCAGAAACCATTGTTGCTGGAACATCCTGCAATGCCATGCCACGACCGGTACCGGTAAATACTTGTTGGCCATTGATAGTAGTGACTACATCTGCAGAACCACGAATTACCGGAGATTGCCCTTCGCCTTTAACATCCACAGCGACCTGTACACCGGTGATGTGCTGCATTGCTTCAATAACGTTGTTGTCTGGAAATTTACCAATGTCTTCAGCAACGATGGCATCTACCACTTGGCTATTCTCACGCTTGATGTCGAGTGCTTTCGACATGCTTGCGCGAATGCCGGTAACAACAATCTCTTCCGCGCCTGCGTCTTTTTCATCAGCCGCAAATACTTGAGCTGCGCCAAAGGCAGCGATCATTGCAATAGTTGTACTTAATAGTTTTTTATTGAACATGTGTAGCTCCCATGAGCTTCGCTGCTTCATTCTGTAACGTACCGGGATGTTTTAGCGAAACTTTTGTTATTTATATTATTTGAGCGTCGAGTTGACGTGTTTGACTGAATTTTAATACTTGTCCTGCATAAACCCTACTTTATTATGAGCATATAGTAAGACAATTAAAATCGTATGCTTCTCACACCTTTCAGTCAATAACTATTTTGAGAAAAATAGTCATATTTCTTAGCAAATATTTATAAGTGAACAATTAGCAGCAACCATTTTTTACGCATAAAAAAAGCGGAATGATCCGCCCTTCAACGTTAATTTTCTCAGCGCTAGAATAGTCAACTGAATAACTATCAAAATTCTTAAGTCCAAAAAAAAACCGCTTACCAAGGTAAGCGGTTTTTTTAAGCGATGTTAAGGATTACTTGGTAATACCTTGAGAATAAAGCACTGCTGCGTCATCCCCGGAAAGCACTTCGTTATAGACTTTCAGCTCATCGATTTGACCTTGGAATGGGGTATCCCACAACGAGCAGCCAACCGCGAATTGCGTAGTAGCGGCAGTTAAAACATTTGGATAGCCAGATAACGATGCTGTTTGAACGCCGTTGATGTAAGCCTTAAACGCACCGGAATTAACTGTTACAACAATGTGAGTCCAGGTATTGGTCGGAAGCTTGGAACCAACCAAACCGTCAAACCAGGTAGCACTACCAGACCAGAACAAGGATTGCGCGCCTCCGTCGAGAGTTCCCGGTACCAAACTCACCCAATGAGTATTATCTGACATACCGAAGAATGCAGAGGTATAGTTTTTAGCTACTGCTTCATTCAACCAGATGGATACTGAATAGGTATTAGTGGTAATCAGGTTATTCGCGAGCTTCACGCACGAAGTGCCATCCAACGCTAATGCTTTACCCTTGATGCCGTCAACGTAGGAAACTTGTCCACCATTGACATTCATGAAGCCAAGATTCACTACACCTGAGCTAAATAAGCCTGAGGTTTCATCCAGGTTTTCATCGAAGCTATAAGCAGCTGTAGGAGCTGGTGGCGCTTTAGATTTCACAACCACAGGGAAGTCTTTAGTAACAGACTTGCCACCGTAGCTTATGGTTGCAGTCAAAACAGCAGTAGCATCTGGAGATGTTGCTGATGGCTGAGTGATCACACCAACATTGCTAATTGCTGCGGCATTTGATGTAGACCAGCTTATAGCTGTCGTATATGGACCTGCAATTGCCAGATCTACGTCATCTTTAAGCGCACTGAGATCACCTAAATCCAACGCGGCTTTAGCCAACACCAATATTTCATCAGCAGATTTAGCACCTGGATCGAGCACTTTGATTTCAGCGGGGCTCAAGGCTGTATTGTAAATTTTCAAATCGTCGATCAAACCGTTGAATGGGGTATCCCAATAGTTCACGCCGAGTGAAAACAAACCAGTTTTGCCTGTAAACAAATCACCGAAGTTAGTCCCACTGAATTTTTGTTCGCCATTGATGTAAATGGTCGCGGTACCTTGATCTACCGAAAACACCATATTGCTCCACTCATTTTGTGGGATAGCAACACCTGAAATACCGTCGAACCACTGTGGAACACGTCCCCACAACATGGTGCCGTCATTCCAGCTTTTTGGTAAGAAGCTTAACCAGGTAACATCATCAGTTGCACCAAAGAATGCAGTAGAAAATGAGGTAAGTACATTTGGTTTAATCCAGAAAGATACTGTGTACTTGTAGCTTGAAATCAAACCATCTGGCAGACGAACACCGTTTGTACCGTCAAGGCTAACAGCTTTGCCATCCCATCCCGCAGCATAAGCAACAGTTCCTGTATTAGTGATGCGATCACCCGTAGGAGTACCTGCAGCAAAATGGCCTTTCGAGTCAGTCAAATTATCTTCAAAACTAAACTGAGCAGTAGGAGCGGTAAAGCTCAGGGCAATAACTTTGGTAACGATTGTTTTCGTCAGGGTTTGGCCATTAGCAACAATGGTCGCAGTTAAAGTCACTGTTTGATCACCAGCCGATGTGCTCGGACGATGTACAACAACTGCGCCAGTTTGCTTACCGGTTTTTTTGTTAACCGTAAAGTTAATCACCGAAGGATTGCTACTGCTCCAGGTAATTTCCGCAGCTCTTGTACCGCGTGTTGGTACTGTCAAGCTACTCACTTTCAACTCACTATCGATTGCTAAAGCAGCACTAACGTCAGCGAGTGCTTGAGCAGTTGTCTTGGTTGGCAGCTTGGAGCCCCAAACTGAGGTGCCATCAGCAGAAACAGCTGAGAAAGTCGGGACCAGTTTGCGAATTGATTCATCCCATTGCCACTGTATTATGCCGTCATAGGATTTACCGCCGATAACCAAGGTAATTTGGTTGGGGTTGGAGTCCGACAATACATAATAACCTGAAGCTTCACCGGTAACTTTGCGAGCGCTATCCAAAGTAATGTAAACAGAGTTATGACCAGTGGTATTACTATCACGTTCATGATTGATGAAACGGTAGTCACCAACTACATCCGTAGAATCAACTACATTGGTTCCTGAAATTGGAGCATAACGTTGTGGCGAAGCAACAAACCAGCCGTTAACGTTTAGCCACAATTCATGCACGCGAACAGCATGTTCCTCACCGCGATTAGGGAAACGAGTATGCGTTACCAGGAAATACTTCTTGGCAGTAGCATCGTAATAAACCGAGTTATGGCCGGGAGATAAATAACCAGTGCTGCTACCTTGATCGCCGGTTTCAGAAACGAAGTTAAAACCACCAATTAACTTAACGCCGTATTTGCTTAAAGTTTCAGTGTTGTTTTTAGCGAGCAACATGTCATTGCCAGCGGCATCTACATAGGTACCGTCTGGAGTTTTAGAGCGTGATACGCGAATGTTATAACCATCAGCCGCCGCAAAGCCTGCAATGGAGTTGAACATATAGTAGTAATCAGTTTCAGGACTGTAGGTAATCCAGGTACCTTCGATGGCTGCAAAACCGCCGCCCGCTAAATGCTTACCATAACCTTGACCAGATTTAGCTTTACCAGTGGTTGTATCCAATTCAATGATAAAAATACCGCCAGAGTAAGAGCCATATACCAACCATAGCTTGCCCACTTTGTCGTAAAACACATGCGGGTCAATAGCGTTTGGATCAACGGCGCCGTCATAGGTTTTTTGGCCGTTATCGAGCGGATAAGCAGCGAATTCGCCCGCGTTTCTATAACCGCTGCGTAATATTATGCCCTTATTAACGTAGGGACCTGTTAGCGAATCAGACTCAGCTACGCCCAAATAAGAACGGTTCCAGCAGCCACCCGTCGCTTCAGTTTGAGCACAGTGGTTGTAGTAGAACCAATATTTACCATTAGGGGCTTTGATTACATCTGGCGCCCAGCTACCTTTGTAGCCATCAGTCCAGGCAATAGCTTCAGCGAATTGGCTTGAGTAGGTATTGAATAAAGTGCTTTCATCGACTTTGTCATTGGCAGAGAGAGCGGTGACATAGTTCCACTTCATCAAGTCGGTAGATTTGGCAACAGCCAGGTGCGAACCGAAAACATAGTAGGACCCATCATCACCTTTAATAACGGATGGGTCATGTACAGCTATGTCATTGTATTCAATACTTGTCGCGGTAGCCGTTGGATCGTCTTTAGTAACGACTGTAGGCAAAGCGTCATCTGGCAATCCGGATTTGTCACCACTCGATCCGCCGCCACCGCAGCTTGATAGAGCGAGCACACCGGCTGTCACCAGTGCTAAATATGTTAGCTTCATGGAGTAACCCTCTAGAAAAATCATTGTTATACGTTATGGTTTAAAGGTACTTGTCTTCACCAGCGCCCAACTGGTTAGCACCCTCACTTGCTTGCGGAGGTTGAATCCACATACAGAATGCACAATTAGTCATACAATACTACCTATTGTTTTTTTATTAGCAACTATTTTTTAAATTTTTATAATGAATTTTAAGTACGATTTTCGCTTGAATAGGCAGTATTTTGACTTAAATTAGTTATAAGCATCCAAATTAACTTTAATTCAAAATTCGTTGACAACATTAATGTCATACAATAGGATTTATAGGCAGGAGATGCACAATAAAACTAAGCCTATCTCGATCTCTGCCCAAGTTACTTGAGAGGCGTCATTTCAACCTTTATAAGGGAGAACACCCTCATGTTTACGCGTTCCGCATTAAGCAGCGCAGTCACTATTGCGATGGCTCTCGGTAGCTTTCCGCTCTATGTACAAGCGCAACAATCAGCTCCAGAACCCAGCGCAACTGAAAATGTAGAAGAAATTGTTGTATCTGGTATTCGCGAGAGTTTGACTAAAGCACTGGAAATCAAAAAAGAAAGTATTCAAATCGTTGACTCCGTAGTAGCGGAAGACATTGGTAAATTTCCCGACAACAATCTAGTTGAATCACTTCAGCGCGTTACTGGCATCCAAACTACTAACCGTGGTTCAGGTGAAGTAGCAGGAATTACCGTTCGCGGCTTACCGGATGTCGAAACAACTATTAACGGTCGCGAGATATTTACCGGTATAGGCCGTACATTGGCTTTGCAAGATATTCCAGCCAACCTTTTGAGCCGTGTTGATGTTTTTAAAACCCGTTCTGCCAACCAAATTGAAGGCGGTATGGCTGGCTCGATTGACGTAAAAACTCCACGTCCATTCGATTTCGAAGGTAGCAAAGTTTCTCTTGCTGCTCGTGGCGTTTATCAAACCTCATCCGAAAAGTATGACCCGACTCTAAGCGCATTATTTAGCGACCAGTGGGATACAGATTACGGTCGTGTAGGCGCATTGCTCAACTTGTCGAAAACGACCACTCACTATCGAGACCAAAGTGCAAGCGTAGGTGCCCTTTTCCCAATATTTACGCAAACCTTTACCGATTCAAATGGCACTACTTACAACATTGGCGATGCTATACCTACTACCGATGCCAATAAAAATTCAGTGTGGATTCCGGGCACTGAAGGGGGTCTGCCAGACCAAGCAGGTTCTACACTGACGATGAATGGCCAATCGATTGGCTACACGCTTCAACGCGATGCCATGTTCCTGAGCGATTTCCAAGGTACTCGTGAGCGTCCTGCGGCTAACTTGTCGTTGCAATGGGCACCGAATGATTCATCTGAATATGTGTTTGAAACTTTCTACACCGGCTACCGCAATACCAGCGAAAATCGCTTGTTGTTCACTTTCATTAATGGCAACAGCAAATTCCAGAATTCAGAACTCTACCCAGATACTAATGTTGTCCACAAAGTCTACGTAAACAACCCAACTGGTTTTACCAGCGGTGACGGTACCGAAGGCCAAACAGATAGCATCATGTATGCATTGGGCGGTAAGTGGGATATCACTGATGATTTCAAACTCAAAGCTGATTTGAATTACCAATCCAGTAATTACCAAAGTAAATTTGTTGCTAATCAGTGGAATTTCAGCCGTTATCAAGCGATTGCGGACTACAACTATCACAACAACAACACCATCATGCTGGCATTCCTGGACAATCCAGCGACCAGCTTCGATGAGTCGGATATGACCCAATTAGGTAACGCCACCTTTGGTAATTTTTACGACAACTTCGATAAGCAACATGGTAGCGGCACGACCCTGACCATCGATGGCGAATATGACGCTAATTGGGGAATCATTACCAAGACACGTTTTGGTTTACGTGCAGATGAACACAAAGCCTATACCCGTCACCGTGAACAATTCGCTTCTGGATGTTCTGCTGCCGGAGCACTTTGTGACATCAATAACTTTGCTGATGTAATTGATATTAGTAAATCAGGATTTTTTGACGGCTATGGTTATGTTCCCTCGCAATGGTTCTCTGCAAAAGGCACTGAATTATTGGATAACACCGAAACCTATCGCTCACTATTTGGCGTAGCCTCAGGTGGCGGCGCGTGGATGGATACCGCTGCTTTCGACGTTAAAGAAGTCAACACTGCGCTTTATGGTGAGTTTGATTTTGAAACCGAATTGGGCGGTAAAAAAGTTGACGGTAACGTAGGTGTGCGTGCGGTCTCTATCAAAAATGAAAGCCAATTCTACTCAGGTGTTGCAGAAAGCAGAGACAACGAAGTGTTGCCAAGCTTTGGCGTTCGCTACTGGTTTGAGGACGATTTAGTTGCTCGCTTTAACTATGGCGAAACTCTTCGTCGCCCGGCATTTGGGGATCTAAACCCGGCAATACTATATGCAGAGCCTAATACCACCGCGTTTGGTTCAGCATCAAGCGGAAATCCTAATCTTGGTTCTACCAAATCCAAGAACTATGATTTGGGCTTGGAATGGTATTTTGCTAAATCCAGCTCGCTATACGGTGTATTGTTCGAGCGTGATATCACCGGTTTCGTATGGACTACCTCTAAACAAATTAGCGGCCCAACTCCAAATGTTACCTACGTTTATTCAAGCCCTGAAAATAGCTCTGATGGCTGGTTGAAAGGTGCAGAATTTGGCCTGGTTTACTTCCCGGATAACCTGCCTTCCTACCTGGATGGTTTTGGTGGTCAATTCAGTTACACGCTTCTTGATTCCAACCAAACTATTCCAGTATTTGACGCTACCGGTACTCAAACTGGCACTCAAGATACTTCGTTATTTGGCGTATCCAAGTCATCATACAGTGCTGTTTTAGCCTACGAAAAACACGACTTCAGCGCACGTCTGTCTTATGTTTGGCGTGAGAAATTCTTACAGCGTCACGATGGCACTCAATTCGCTAGCCCGCTGCAAATTTACTCAGCACCAGAAGAAAGTCTTGACCTACAGTTGAGCTACAACATAACTGATGACTGGGCGATTACCTTGGATGCTACTAACTTAACCAACTATCGTTTCCGTACTTACTATCATTCAATTACCAACAACAATCCTGATTACTTGATGAACTACGGTACATCGCTCCTAAGTAAAACCTGGGCGCTAGGTACACGTATCTCCTTCTAAGATAATTAAGTCGGCCCTAATTAGGTCGGCTTTTTTACTTAAATATGGACGAAGTTTTTGCACGCACGACTTACAGCCAGCGGTATCTCCGCTGGCTTTTTTATTTGCAAACGGCAAACTTATTTATCGCATTTTCTCTCTGGCCCCTGCAGTCCAAACACTTTTAAAAACCTATCTTTCCTTTCCTATAGACCCCGCTTTCTTTATAGTACGCACCTACTAAAATACTCCCTACCAAATCCCCGCTGCAGAGGTTTAGCTCATGGCTCAATACGTATTCAGCATGCACAGGCTTGGCAAAATTGTGCCGCCCAAGCGTGAAATTCTAAAAGATATTTCCCTGTCATTTTTCCCCGGCGCCAAGATTGGTGTGCTCGGCTTGAACGGTTCAGGTAAGTCGACCCTGTTGCGCATCATGGCGGGTGTTGATCAGGATTTTAATGGCGAAGCTCGCCCAATGCCTGACCTGAAAATTGGCTACTTGCCGCAAGAACCACAGCTCGATCCAACTAAAGATGTTTTGGGCAACGTGCAAGATGGCGTACGCGAAGCGGTTGATGCTTTGGCTGAACTCGACCAAATCTATGCTGACTATGCAGAGCCTGATGCTGACTTCGATGCGCTTGCCAAGAAGCAAGCTAAGTGCGAAGACATCATTCAAGCGTGGGATGCCCACAATCTTCAACACACCTTAGATGTTGCAGCAGACGCATTGCGCCTTCCGCCGTGGGACGCTGACGTGACTGTGCTTTCCGGTGGTGAACGCCGCCGTGTGGCGCTTTGCCGCTTATTGTTGTCGCGCCCCGATATGCTCTTGCTCGACGAACCCACCAACCATTTGGATGCAGAATCGGTTTACTGGCTGGAACAATTCCTCCACAACTTTACCGGCACCGTAGTAGCCATCACCCATGATCGCTACTTCCTCGACAACGCCGCTGGCTGGATTCTCGAACTCGACCGCGGCCACGGCATTCCATACGAAGGCAACTACACCAGCTGGTTGGAACAGAAAGATGCTCGTTTAGAGCAAGAAGCCAAATCGGAAGCTGCGCATCAAAAAGCATTGAAAACCGAATTGGAATGGGTGCGTCAAAATCCTAAAGGTCGCCAAGCCAAGAGCAAGGCGCGTATCGCTCGCTTCGATGAATTGCAATCGCAAGAATTCCAATCGCGTAACGAGACCAACGAAATTTACATTCCGCCAGGCGAACGCTTGGGCGATAAAGTCATAGTTCTGGAAAACGTAAGCAAAGGTTACGGTGACCGTTTGCTAATCGACAACCTCACACTCAGTATTCCTAAAGGTGCAGTGGTTGGGATTGTGGGTGGTAACGGCGCGGGTAAATCTACCCTCTTCCGTATGATTTCCGGTACCGAAAAACCGGATAGCGGCACTATCACCATCGGCGATACAGTAAAAGTCGCCTATGTTGAACAGAGCCGTGAAAATCTCGACGATAAAAACTCAGTGTGGGAAGCCGTTTCTGGCGGCGCTGATATTTTGAAAATCGGCAACTACGAAGTTAGCTCACGCTCTTACTTAGGCCGCTTCAACTTCAAAGGTGGCGACCAACAAAAACGTGTGGGCGAATTGTCCGGTGGTGAGCGCGGCCGTTTACATTTGGCCAATACCTTGAAACAAGGTGCAAACGTTTTGTTGCTCGATGAACCGTCAAACGATTTGGATATTGAAACTTTGCGCGCATTGGAAGATGCAATCCTCGCCTTCCCTGGCTGCGTGCTGGTGATCTCGCATGATCGCTGGTTCCTTGACCGTATTGCTACGCATATCCTTGCGTACGAAGGCGAATCTGATATTCAATTCTTCGAAGGCAACTACACCGATTACCACGAAGATTTTGTAAAACGTAAAGGCGCAGATTCACAACCTAAACGTATGAAGTACAAACCGCTTAAAGCATAAGGCTTATATTCGATGTAAATAAAAATGCGCGGCACATGCAAATGGTCGCGCATTTTTTTATTCTGCTAATGCAACTTCTGGACTCGGTACTTCTGAAATCCGTGCTTCTGAACTCGGTGCTTCTGAAATCCGTGCTTCTGAATAGGCCGCTGTAATCATTGTGTGCGATAACAGCAAATAAAGCTCCTTCCATGCAATAAAAGCTTCCGCGCTTAAGTCATCGCCTAAACCTTCTACCAAGGTATTCAGCAAAGCTGCACCGACAGTTTGATAATGCTGCGGAGTCACGCCGTATTTAACATGACGTTTTGCCAATTGCTGCACAACCGGCACGAGATCGTCGAGATTATCCAGCGAACTCACTGCTGCACTTAACATCTGCATAAGTTTTGCAGATTGCTGATTTAAATCAGCCGGAAATAACGATTTCAGTTTTGGATCAAGCTCAAATAAATTGCGATAAAATATCAACCCAACGACCTGACTCGCTGGAGCCACTAACGCAAAGCTCGCGCGAATTAAATGAATTTTTGTAGCATTCATATTGATACTCCTATTTAAAAAATAAATTCCCTGAGAAAAATAATTAAAAAAATCCTTTTTAGTTTTTATAAAAATCTAGCCGCTTTTTATAAAAAATCAAAAAAGCAGCGAGCTTTGCGCCATCATCCGTGAAGCTGAAAAAAAAATTCCATTAGCAGGTAGGTGGATTGTGGAAAATTATTCCCGCAAGCACTGGACTATCACCAGGCGGATTATGTTTAATAATCGCCTGAGCATTTAAAACACCGTAGGGGTCCGGCGGAACGCTTTGTCCATTTACTACGCCATATGGATCCGGCGGAACGCTCTGACCATTCACAACACCATAGGGATCTGGTGGAACAGCCGCTGCTAGCGTGTAGCGAATTTCTCCGTAAGGATCTGGGGGAATACTTTGATTCATGGTGTTGTCATCGGGCGGATTATGCTTAATAACACCGAGATTACCGGAGTTAGCATTGGCTAATTGCGCGCCGAGAAGAGCAACAAAAATAAGAACAGCTTTTGAAATTGACATATTAAATTCCTTTAGTTTTGGTTTAAGAAATCTTTCACTCATCATGAGCGTAGGATTGTTTTTACATTTTCACGGAAACAACTAACACATTATTTACCTTATCCGTGCGTAAGGTTTTTCACTGGCACTGCAACCCATGGTTTACGACGGCGCACAACGAGAAGGCTGCACACGCCAAAACCTAACAACATTATTGAGCCGGCGTTTCCACTGTATGCAACACTTTCAGCAATATCAGTTGATGAAATTGCCTGCGCATAAGACGAAAATACAAACACACATCCGATCAACAACAATCGCAGAAAATTAGTTGGCAGTGGTTCATCGCTACCGCACAAGAGTTTTAAAAATTTGATCTTCATTGGAGATTCCTTGACCTTATAAAATTACCTGGGGTAAAAATCCTGTTGCCGAACCGGTAAAGCTATTGTGAATAAAATCCTTTAACACAAATAGATACAAGCGATGGCCTTTGGGATAGATACAGTCGAAATACCAAAATCAATTTTGGTGAAGAATGTTTGTCGTTAAATCCTTAAACAACAAATAACAAACAACACTTAACAAAAAAATTGAGCTTACTACTTCTATATTGCGTTGCCGCTAATATGGGATGCATTGTGGGGGAAGTTTGGTAGAGCAGATAGATACAGGCGATGAGGAAGTGGATAGATACAGCGAAGGAAATTTACGTTTTCTATTCACACTTTGTGTAGTGCGACTAATACAAACCGCGCAAATAAAAACAAAAACCTGTAAGAGATTGACGCAATTGATCGGTAAGTGGAATGGACGTATTAATACAAAGACCGTGGGACACAATTGCAACTTGCGGTATCTCAGCCGAATTTAATAATGGCCAATAATGATTAATTTTGGATTGAATTTCTTCAGCACTAACTTTGTCAGGCAGCGGTAGCCAATAACTGTAACCGCCCGGCATATCATTTAATTCAACGGCTTTACCCAATGCCGGGCGCAACACCGCGAGGTATTCGTCAGCGCGACTTTTCAATTGCTTGCGAAATTTGCGCAGATGCGGGACATGACTGCCCTGCGCTAAAAATTCGGCCAGCACCAATTGCGATAATTCATTCACACTACTGGCGGATGCGGTTTTCAAATACTCAATTCGCTCTCGCCAATGCCCCGCCGCCAACCAACCGATACGTAAACCTGGCGCTAGCGACTTGGAGCAGGAATTTACGTAGATCACGTTGCCTTTTAAATCGAAGGATTTCAGCGTGAGGGGACGTGAGCCGTCGTGTTGTAAATCGCCGTAAACATCATCTTCAATAATCGTAAATTCGTACTTTTCAGAAAGCCGCAATAGGTGACGCTTGGTCATCAGAGGCATAAGCGCGCCGGTGGGGAAATGATAATTTGCCACTAACAGCATTACTTTTGGCGCTGCATCGCCCGCTAGAATGGCCTCAACTTCAGCAATAAAACTCGCCTCATTAACAGAGCTTTGAACGCAAACTGGCGTTAACGACAATGTGTCCAGCAGACGACTAAACAAGTCACTAATTGGCGCCTGTACCAAAACGCTATCGCCCACTTCGGTAGTCGCGCGCAGTGCCAACAAGAGCGCTTCGGTTGCGCCCTGGGTAACGATGAGTTCGTCTTCCTTTAGAAAGCAGCCGTTTTCCGCACTGCGGCGCGCAAGTTCAGCACGCAACAGCGGGTTTCCGTTACCGCGCGTTGTGCGTGTAGGCAAAAAAGGATGGCGACGAATAACCGTGCCCAACAGATTTTGCCAGCGTTGTTCAGGGAAAAGATCTTCTGCGGGAATCCAATTGCGTAATCGAGATGGCACAGGTGTTAGCACGGCTTGTGACTGCACGGGTATTGCGGCGGGAATTTCATGATCGACTTTTGGCTTAACGAAATAGCCAGCCTTATCGCGCGGCTCAATCAAACCCTGTTGCTCAAGCGTGCGCAGCGCCGTAGTCACAGTCGCTAAACTGAGCTGGTGCTGTTGCATAAGTTCGCGCACGGAGGGCAACCGCGAATTAGGCGATAGCTTTCCCGAACTTATGGCGAGTGAAAAATCATCCGCAAGTGCTTGGTACTTGGTTTTAGTCACGAAGACTCCGATTTGGGTCACAGGCTGGCAGTGCAATTAGGGTGGATAATATATGCTATTTGGCCGCAGCATTCTTCTCTCATGATAGAAACATCTGTTCCTATTCGCCAGACGATTAAAGGTATACTGCCGCGCAAACCATAAACTGTTTCAAGCTAGCCAGATCGTATTCCAAGGATATGCCTCACCCATGACTAAAGCTCCCACATCGCGTGCGCCAACCAAAGCTCAAGTTACCGCGGCTGAAGATTGGCTAATTAACATTAACGCCGACACCGCAGTGCTGATTGAATCCGGCTGGAATGCAGCAATTGATGCGAATGGCGATTTTGCGGCTGATTTCTATCAAAACTTATTTGCGGCAGCCCCGGTTGTGATCGAATTATTTTCCGGCGATATGACCGAACAAAAAGGCCGCCTGACGCACACGCTTGCCGAGACAGTTGCCCTGCTTCACAACCCTGACCATCTCTTACTACTGCTGCGCGCATCCGGCGTTCGCCATCATCACTATCAGGTTAAGCAGGCTTATTTTGGCGTAATGCGAAATATTTTGATTGATACTATTGCCGTACGTGCTGGCGATTTATTCACTGCGGCGCATCGCCAAGCCTGGGAAGGATTTTTCGATAACATGGCGACTATTATGCAAGGCGGGATGGCAAGCGCAGCGAAAAACTAATAAATTTAAATCAAAAAAATAGGCACCTGACTGTGCCTATTTAACGTTTTCCAAAAAATCATAATTACAACGTAAACACCTCATTCAAAAAACCAACCATGTCAGTAACAGCAGGTTCGGAAAGCTCTTTAAAACAACCATTGTTGTAATCATTGCATCCACTATCCAGAAAGCCGTGTTTTTTGCCAGGATAAATTTTAAGGCGCACAGGTTGATCGAGGCTTTGTAATTGCTCGACATATTTTTTTGCAATCTCCGGCGTAGTCAGTGAATCTAATTCGCCAACATGTACGAATTGAAAAGGAAGTTTGTATTCTTTTGCGTTTATGAAATATTGGTTGGGTGATACCGCCTGGTAATAATCAGGGTTGTCATTCACATTAATCTTTTCACCAAACATTCCACGCGGTTTTACGTTTGCAAATTTCCAGAATGGATTTTTATCAGTTTCAAAATCGCGTTTGACCATATCAAGCAAACTAAATCCGGCGTAGCTTAAAATTGCTGCCTGAAGTTTCAAGCCATCTTTTTTAGCGACTTGTTCTGCTGTCATTCCTTTAGGTAAATAAGTGGGCTTAAATGTGAGTGGTTTTTTATTGAAACTATCACTGCCAAGATTGCGGCCTGCTACTGTGATCATCGCCGCTAAGTGCCCTCCTGCACTGTCACCCGTCACAGCAACTTTTTTCGGATCGCCGCCGTAGCGCTGGATATTTTCTTTCACCCAAAGCACCGCGCCCATGCCGTCTTCAATAATTTCATTTACGGTAGTGGTATTGTTTACGTCAGAAAGCAAACGATAGTTAGCATTGACCGTAATAACATCTGTGCGTGTAGCTATGCCATCAGCCAAGTCAGACATAATGGATTTATTATTGAGCAACCAACCACCACCGTGAAAAATAACCAGCACTGGTTTGGATTTTGTTTTGGTGTCGGGTACCGAAATATCCAGTGTTAAGTTAAATCCTTTTGGGCTTGCCCATAGGATGTCATTGAAGTGTTTAATATCGTGATTTGCGAAGGCAGGTGAGCAAAATGATGCAAAAAGTAAAATGAGACTGGATAAGGTAAAACCGCGCATACAAAATTCTCCTACGCATAATTATTGTTAGTACAGATTTCTCGTGAAAGCAAACTGGATCTTGCCACCATTCTTCAAATTGCATCGAAAATATCTGCAATATTTCAGCAATTTTTTGCAGGACTTACGAAAAACTGCCGAATTGATTAATTTTCTATTCGTTGAGATAGGACAACGTGAACCTATATTTTTTTGGATAACCTGTGTAACGGGTAACAACAAAAAATTCAGATTAATAAAAAAGCCCAGCATGGACCGGGCTGATTTGAGTGGTTGATAAAACTTAAGGCTTTACTTAATTAACTTTACAGGTTGGTGCTACAAAGGAACCGTCATGATTACCTTGCAGACCAAAGCTAACTGATTGGCTCGGCGCAACAGTCCCATTCCAATTTAAATTGCTTGCCGTTACTAGATTTCCTGACCCGCTAATAGTCGCATTCCAGCCACCGGTGCGCTGTGGGTTTTCACTGAAGGTTAATGTCACATTCCAACCGTTCACGGTGGCGGCTCCACCATTGCTAATGACGACATCCAATTGGTATCCATTACTCCAGTTGTTAACTACCTTGGCGGTGCAATTTAATCCACTCGAATTTACGGAGCTTGCAACAGACGACGCACTCGATTTGCTGCTGGATGATTGAGTGCTGGATTTGATTGAGCTTGAAGACTGTGGAATTGCTGAGCTTTGATTCGAACTGGCTGCACTTGAACTAACCGCACTGGAAGCAGACGTGCCTATAACTCCAAATGGTGCCGGTTGCGCGGAGCAAGTGCTGCGCGAGATGCAACTTTTATTATTTTCATAACCCCAACCGTTACTGGTGTTTGAGCACAATGGATAAAGCGTGCC
This sequence comes from Gammaproteobacteria bacterium, assembly GCA_004172865.1. GTDB lineage: Bacteria > Pseudomonadota > Gammaproteobacteria > Pseudomonadales > Cellvibrionaceae > Cellvibrio. The sequence continues at coordinate 21,571 of SEBV01000016.1, forward strand.
GTACCAATTGCATTGTTCGCCATTGCTATTGCTCGAAGCAGTCGATGAGCTGGCGATGCTGCTTCTGCTACTAGCTGTGCTACTACTGCTAAGGGCCAAACTACTATTTGACCGACTACTGCTTGAACGACTAGTCGATGCTGCACTGCTGGATTGACTACTAGTATTGCCATCTACCGGAACTGTACCTGAAAAACCTTTTGCATTTTCTGTGGTCAGCGCCAGCACCAAAGTTCCATCTTTAATCACGACGTTCGCAGGATCAAAGTCCACGTAGTTTCCATCAAAAGTCCAATCCGCTTTAGCCCAACGATTGGTATCAAAATTATTAAAATCATCGCGCCAAGCCAAGGTAAAATTTTTGTTGCTTGCGTTATAAGCGTAATATTCCATGTAATTTACAAATTGATAAACCGGTAATACGGATGCGTTAAATGCACCCACCCAGGATTCAGAAGTTGATGCCCAAATGTTGAAACGCATTGTTTGAGAATTCACGAGACTGGTTACAAAATTTCCGCCATTAATTTTTCTGACCTGTTGCCCGTCAATAAACCAGGCAACGTAATCCGGCGTCCACTCCAAGGTATAAGTATGGTAATCATCCGCGAGTGATTGCGATGCTGTATGCAATACTTCTGTCGTTTGACGCGGCGAGCCGACAATAATATTACTCTGCATTTGATAAGCGTCATTCTTTCCTAATACTTCAATATCAATTTCTTCCCATAGGGCACCAGAAACTTCAGAGCCATTTTTGTACGTAAAAAATGTGGAGAGTAAACCACTTCCTTTGGCCATACGCATGCGCATTACGTAACGGCCATATTTTGCGGGTTCTGCGCTGTAAATCTCAGCACCCTTGTATGGCTTGGCAATAACGGAACTTGAACAAAAAATTCCGACACATAGCGAAGCAAGTAAAAAATAAATAGATTTATTGTTAATCATGTTGCTCTCCTTAATTTTCGGGGTGTTGGATTTATAATTTTTTAGTAGTATCAAAAAAGCAAAAAAACGCCCAACAATGTTAGGCGAAGTGAGTGTGGATTAAAACTGTAGGGCTTAGCTAAACCCTAGTGGTACAGTCAAACCACTAGGGCATTCCCGGCTAATGATTCACCGAAAATTTTCTGGATCTATTATTTTTTAATTCGCAGTAATCCAAGTTTGTAAGGCGTTAAATCATAGGTAGATCCATTTCCCGCTTTGCCTTGGTAAAGAAATTCCAAATTGCAAGGATCTACCGTTAAGCGCTCGTCGTAGCCGGAGCGAATTAATTCGCCATGGCTAATTCCGTCTGCCCATTTTCCTGCGGGCCATTCAACATTATTGTTGCCTGCAAATGGATTGGTTTCAGTATCTGCCAATGCAATCCAGGGGCCATCCAAACTGCTTGACGTCCATGAACGGAATAACCGAGGGCCGCTGATATATGCTTCAACCATCAATAGATATTTATTTTGCCCATCCAATTTATAAACGTTGGGCGCTTCGAATAAATAACTGTTGCCGTTACCGCGATGATCTTCCATCACTTTTGTATAACCAGAAAAATTGGGGAAATTTCCGATGGTTGTTTTGGACATGTAGAGCGCACCATCGTCGCGTGAAAAATATAAATAACAATTTGTGTCGTTACAGATCGTCCAAAAATCCAACGCGTTAGTAGGTTCACCTTGCAGTAATTTCTTTTTCGCGGACCAATTAGGTTTACTAATATCATCGGTTGTTGAATAGGCTCCCGCCCATTGCGTAATAAGATACCACTTATTGTGCGGACGGAAGTAAAACACTTGCGGTGCAACCGTATTACCAACTGTGCTTCCATTCATTGAAATGTGCGCTGCCTGTTGTGCGTTATTCCAATCAGTAAAACTGGTGTACATGGATTTATAAGCGGTGTCGTAATAAGTCGCGTACACATGATAAGTGCCATTAAATTTTACGACGGACGGATCTTTGATAGACGCCCAGCCCGAATTTTTTGGGCTAATTAACGGTCCTGTTGACGTCCATTTTAACGGCACTTTTAATTCACAAACTTGATTGGATGAGCTGGACGAACTTGAAGCTGGAGCTTGTCCACCAATTGAAAAATCATCAGCGTAGTAACTTACGTTTGCATCTGTAGATTCAATAATAAATTGCTGGAATGCAGTCGTGCCGGATTGTGTGTAATAACCTTGCAGCAAACGCCACTCGCTAGACGTTGCAGTAACTAGTGCAACTTGTGTGTATTCGTTGTAGGTGGATGAATCAGAATCCTCCTGACGTTTTGCAGTCAGCTGAATAACACTATCGGGAACACCGGGAGCAAGTTTCACCCATACAGCAACATCATATTGACTGCCACTCACAAGCGCGCCAGTGCTAAAAGTTAAACCATTCCAGCTTGATGTGCGCCCTGAAATAAATGCGCTTGCACCGCCACTATGTTTTTCATCAGTAACTCGCGAAAGATTACCTGCAGTTGTTCCCCAATTTGTTAAACCACTTTCAACCCCACCATTTTGTGCGAAATTATTTGCGGGCACTGTGTAGCCGCTGGATGAAGATGATTGACTGCTTGAAATAATTGATCGAGAACTTGATGTCGCACTTGAGGCAAGATTTGAACGCACTGAACTAGAAATAACACTGGAACGCGCTACAGCACTAGTCGCCACACCGCCAGCACAAGCCGTTCCATTAACATTTGGGCGTTCTGCGGCGGCGCCATTTTTATCGCCCTGAAAACCAAAACTTACTGATTGCCCGGCAGGAATATTCGAATTCCAGGATAAGTTAGTGGCAGTGTAAGGATTAGAACCCGATAAAGTTGCATTCCAACTACTCGTGATGCGATTGGCAGAATAATTCCAATTCACATTCCAATTATTAATAGCAGCAGACGTATTATTTTTTACAGTGATGCTGCCTACAAAACCTGTGGCCCATTCACTTTCAATTGCGTATGTACAGGAAGCTGAAGCAGTATGCGGTAGCACCATTAAACCAGCACTAAAACTAACAATTCCGCAAGCACGCTTGAACATTTGTGCAAATGATATGGGGAAATAGTTATGCTTTTTCATGATCATAATCTCCGTTGAAAATTGCTCATATTTATTTTTATATTCGAAGCTTTTCACTGAATACAATTACGTTTTTTAATCAAATATTGCGACTCATAAAATATTTTTATGAGTCGCAATGAGTTAACTTACTTTTTAATGTAATTGTTGAGCAGCCAGGTCATGGCTGGGCGTGGTGTGCCGTTGCTTTGAATAAGTCCACTACCGGTCACCCAAGTGGCGCCGTAGACATAACCCCAAATGGTGATACCTTTCACTGAAGGATGGTTATAGAAGACTGGGAATTGTTGCTGGAAAATTTGCAGTTGTGCCTGATCATCAGTTTTTGCAACATCGTATTCAGTGATATAAATCGGCAAGCCTAATGCAGCAACTTTATTTAAATTACTGCTAACCGTGGCGGCTGAAAAACCTTCCAAACCATGAGCTTGTTCGCCCAATGCATCCACCACACCAGCCGCAATAACAGGTTTAGCTAGCGCGATAAATTTATCGGTATCCCAACTGAGAACGTTGTAATCATTCAAAATGAGTGTGGCATTGGGGCAATATTGTCTCGCCAATTGGAAAGATTTAATAATCCAGTTATCACCAAATGCACGCTGTGCGTAAGCCGCTGGCGCATGACCGGGAATCGCTTCGTTCACCACATCGATATATTTAACATCTGGATAACGTGTACAGAAATTGCGAATCCAATCTTCAATGGCTTTAGCTTGTTCCGATGGACTGAGATTATTAATCCAGCTTGGGTACTGTGAACCCCACACAAAGGTATGCGCTTTCATTTGGATATTATTTTGGCGAGCGTAGGCATAAATGCGATCTAGCGCTGTCCAGTTATAAACGCCACGCGTAGCTTCCACTGAACCCCACTTGCCTTCATTTTCCGGCGTGATTTGATTCCAGTAGGTGGCGAAATCTGATCTCACGGCTCCGTTAGTCGTAATATTCCCAATGAATTTTTTAGCGGTAGTGCCAGTGCTACTGGATGAACGTGATGATGAAGTGCTGGATGCGGGAACTTGACCAACAATTGAAAAATCATCGGCGTAGTAACTTACCGTTGTATCCGTAGATTCAATAATAAAATGCTGGAACACGGTTCCTGATTGTGTGTAAGTACCTTGCAGGAATCGCCACTCACTGGAGGTTGCGGTAACAACTGCAACTTGCGTGTACTCGTTGTAGGTAGATGAATCAGAATCGTCCTGACGCTTTGCAGTCAGCTGGATAACACTGTCCGGCGCACCCGGAGCCAATTTCACCCATACACCAACATCATATTGGCTGCCACTAACCAGCGAACCGACATTGAATGTGAGACCGTGCCAATTAGCGGTACGCCCGGAAATAAGCACGCTCGCTGAACCACTATGTTTCACATCGGTAACTCGTGTGGGCGTACCGGCAGTAGTAGACCAATTCGTTAAAGCACTTTCCACACCGCCATTCTGTGCAAAATTATTGGCGGGTGCGCTGTAACTGCTGGATGAAGAAGATGAGCTGGAAACCACCGAGCGTGATGTTGACACCGCACTGGAGCGAACAGAACTCGATGCAACACTGCTGGTCACTCCGCCGGAACACGCAGCTCCACTAACACTTGGGCGCTCCACCGGTGCACCATTCTTATCGCCTTGAACACCAAAACTTATTGATTGGCCAACCGGAATATTGGAATTCCAGGAGACACCGGAAGCAGCGTAAGGATTTGAACCGGATAGAGTTGCGTTCCAACTACTGGTAACGCGATTTGCGGAATAACTCCAATTCACGCTCCAGTTATTGATAGCAGCCGCCGTATCATTTTTGATGGTGATATTAGCTACAAAACCAGTGTTCCATTCATTATCAATGGTGTAAGTACAAGACGCCAAGGCTGTATGGGATAAGGCGGTTAAAGCAGCACTTAAACCAACAAGGCTACATGCGCGCTTGAATGTGCGCGCAAGTGAGTATGAAGAGTATTTTGTTTTATACATTATCTTAATCTCCGTATAGGAATGATTTAATGAAATGAGTTTTTAGCCCGTGAGTGATCCCTAGTGACATTTAAAAAGTGACATTTAAAATTTAAAGAATAACCACAAGGGAATCGACAAAGCCGACGTGTTGAAACTACCTATTATTTTTTTTGATCAAGTGATTCAACTCGCTGAGTTAAATTAACTGTTCAGTATGAGTAGTAGCGCTACGGCCTGAGTTGCACGAGCCTGAGATTAAAGAAATTAGTATTTGAAAGATTGAATTTTTGAACGCTATTTTATAAATCTGCAGAAAGTTGAAGACTTGATGTCATTTTTTTGATGTGGAATTACAAAGTAAATTGCAAATGAGAACTGGGGCGACATCTACAAACAAGCTGAAATTTTAGAGGCGAGTTTTCTTTGGCTCTACGAACCAAAAGTATTTATTTAAGAGCGGGATGAAGCTTCAAGAATTGACTTGATCTGGAATTCTTTGCGGATATAAAACCTTAAAGACTTTTGGTGCGCAGCCATATTCGGTTTTAAATAATTTATTGAAATAAGACACGTTATTGTAACCAACCAAATAGGCAATTTCTGACACGCTGGCATCTTCATTTTCTGACAGCAATCGCGCCGACTCCGTTAGCCGCAATTTGTTGAGATAGGTCGTGAATGTGAGACCCAATTCCTCTTTTAATATTTCATTAATTTTTGTCCTATTAACACCCAGTGCTGTTGCTGCCATTTCCAAACTTAACTCGGGGTTAGCATATTCAGTCGCCATAAAACGCAAAACTGCACCTTTTTCCTTATCCTTTTGTGGCTCAATCGATAATTTTTTATACGCCATCAATGGCTGATCCTGCTTTACCTTTTCTCGAATATCAATCGTCAACACTTGCTTGTAACGTCGAAAAAATTGCACAAAAAATCCCAGCCATATACATAAACTCAATAGGGCCGCTGCATAAATGTAGCGCGAGTCAGTGCCATGTAAATTCACATCCGTTAATTTTACATGGGAGGGTGTATCGAGCGGGCTTTGCAAAGAATTTACCCAGGCAAAGCCCATGGTTTTATTGAGCTGATAACCGGTGTCGCTGTGTTCAAAACCGTAGCGACCTAACCACCAATAGGGAGTATCTAATTGATCGAAACGAATGGTGACCGTACTCCAATGAGCATCGCAAGAAAAAGCTCTGGAGGAAACGCGACGAGTGTTCGCTTTATTAATATCAGTCACTTTTTCATCAAAGCTAAATAAGACGAGCAGTAACACATTTTTGGGATCACACAACACCTTGAATGACAAGCTGCTGTACCTCGTTAGGTCTACTAACTTATACGGCTGAACCGCGTCCATAAAAGCAATGGTGTAATGGGTGTAAGGATAAAACTGGCTCGAATCCAGAAAAAAATCGTACTCAACCGTACCGACATTATTCTTAACCGAAAGCTGGGTTTTGCCTTCAGGCATCGCAGGTTCAACTGCAGCAGACCATAAAAAATCAGGATCTCGCCCCGGAAATAAAGACGCGTTTAACTTGGACTTCATGAATCCCGCGTAGATGAGGCCTGCAGTAAGCAAAAGCACCGCAACAAATCCAGCAAGGACATTTCGATAAAACTTCAGCATTATTAAAACAACCTTAGTTCAAAGCGTGCATACCGAATCAGTGCGCAAAGCTAAAACTAACAGCGTTAACCTGGATATTTGGCTTCAGAGCTATTCAAAGTCCGGGTAACTAATGGTTAAGGGCGCGCAATCGGAACCTAACGGAGGAAGTACACGCACCACAATGGAATTTATTAATTATTGTAAAAACCCGTAAGTGAAGAGATGGCACTTTAAGGTTTGACCAAGATAATGTCATACAATCCTATAGGTAGACAATATAGTCATAGTGATTATATCTTGCGTAACTGGTCGTTTAACGAGATATGTGAAGGTAACCGATAGCTTCCAAGGTGTTATTTAACTGTAACAATTAAGAAATATACTTTAGGCGTCATCAACACCACGGTCAGGTTTCCTATGAGCTTAATAGACGCAGAACTTGTGCAACGTATTCACAATGATTTTCTTGATAGCTACGATGAGGAATTAGAGTTGGAATTTGAAGACCGCGTTTTCGATCAGATTGCCGACGTAGAATCTCTAAATGACTCCGAAGAAAATAAAGAATACCGTCGTCTTTACTTTCGCGAATTGTTCCGCCTGCAAGGTGAGTTAGTAAAACTGCAAGATTGGGTGGCGAGCACCGGCCACAAAGTTGTAGTGATTTTTGAAGGGCGAGATGCCGCAGGAAAAGGTGGCGTTATTAAGCGCATCACACAACGCCTTAACCCACGTATTTGTCGCGTTGCAGCATTGCCTGCGCCTAACGAGCGCGAGCGTAGCCAATGGTATTTTCAGCGTTATGTATCGCACTTACCCGCCGCTGGCGAAATAGTATTGTTTGACCGCAGTTGGTATAACCGCGCTGGCGTAGAACGCGTTATGGGTTTTTGTAACGATGAACAATACGAAGAATTTTTTCGCTCAGTGCCAGACTTTGAACGCATGCTCGTGCGCTCTGGAATTCAAGTTATTAAATATTGGTTCTCAATTTCCGACGAAGAACAGAACTTACGTTTCCTCGGTAGAATTCACGATCCATTAAAGCAGTGGAAGCTCAGCCCAATGGATTTGGAATCGCGTAGACGTTGGGAACATTACACAAAGGCAAAGGAAATTATGCTGGAGCGCACTCACATCGAAGAAGCTCCATGGTGGGTCGTTGAAGCGGTTGATAAGAAAAAAGCACGCTTGAATTGCATTCATCATTTACTGAATCAAATGCCTTACGAAGAAATTAAACGCCCAGTAATTGATTTGCCTGAGCGCGAGTATCACGATGACTACGCAAGGCAGCCAGTACCCAAAGAAATGTTTGTTCCAGACATTTACTAAGTACGCACAGATTTTGCATCATAAAAAATAGTATTTCTTCTACTGAACATCGACTAACAAATACATCGAAGGACTTATTGTGCCCGAACTCATTGCTCCGCCCGAAAAAAATACGCTTGGCGCTTACGGAATTTGGCTATTTACCGAAAAACATTCGCAAATCAAACGCATTAAAAAACAAGTAACGCCCAGCGTGCACGGCGATCGTCATTGGGATTCCAGCTATTTACTGATGGATTATTTCACCCAGTACCCGCCCACAAAAAAGGCTCGCGTGCTGGATGTAGGTTGCGGTTGGGGCCCAACCTCAATATTTTTTGCCAGCAAAGGCTGCAAAGTTACCGGTATGGATGTAGATGAAGATGTATTTGCATTTTTGGATGCACAAGCAGATTTCAACGATGTAAAAATCGCAAAGCTTACTTGCGCGATGAAAGACATGAAGAAAAAGGATTTGGAAAATTTCGATATTATTGTTGGTGGCGATATTTGCTTTTGGGACGAACTCGCCGACGAATGGTTCGCCATGCTAAAACGTGCCGCTCAAGCAGGTGTAAAAAAAGTAGTATTGGCCGACCCTGGTCGTAGTCCATTTTTAGCATTGATCGACAAATGCGAAAAACGTTGGCCAACTGATTTATTAATTTGGTATGCATTGGAACCCAAAAAGTTCGAAGGCAGTTTGATGGTGGTGACACTAAATAAATAAAATCTGCATTAAATTCTTACTTAACAGGGATGTTAAGTAAATCCAAATTCATTGCTACTTCAACCTCCTTCGCCAACCGATTTAATTCTCGCTCACGCAGCTCATCCATCACAATTAGTTCGCTCAGTTCTGCACCTGCCCATTGCAAAATTTTATTTGTCGCTTCGGCTGAATCGAATAGGCCGTGCAGATAAGTACCGAGAATCTGCTCATCTTCACTCATTGCGCCATCCGCAATTAAAGTATCACCATCTGCAAAATAAAGTGCAGGTTTATTCAATGCTGGACCTTGCGATATACCGCAATGAATTTCATAGCCTTGAATAGCGGTTACTTTATCCCATAGCAAACCTTGTTGCTGGCGCAATATTTTTTCGGGCTTTAATTGTGTCTCCATTGCAAAATAACCCAAACCATTAATTTCACCGAGTATGCTTTCGATAGCATCCGGGTCAGCAATAAGATCACCCAACATTTGAAAGCCGCCGCAAATACCAATTAACTTGCCGCCGTAGCGTAAATGTTTCGCAATACTGTTATCCCAACCTTGCGCGCGCAAAAACTGTAAATCTGCACATACATTTTTGCTGCCGGGAATAATAATTAAATCGCATGTAGGAATGTAGTGCTCCGGCCCAACCCAAGTGAAATCAACCTCAGGATTAAAACGCAGCGCATCGAAATCGTTGTGATTTGAAATGCGCGGTAATGCCAATACAGCAATTTTTATTTTTGTATTTGAATTCTTCTGTGTATGTTTATCCAATGCATCCTCAGCATCTAACCGCAGCCCTTGAATGTAGGGAATAACACCTAATACAGGTTTACCGGTTTTTTGCTCCAGCCAATCTAAACCAGATTGCAATAAACTCATATCACCGCGAAAGCGATTTATCACAAAACCTATTACACGATTTTGTTCAGAAGCACTCAACAAATCCAGTGTGCCGACGATATGCGCAAATACACCACCGCGGTCAATATCCGCAATAATAATGACGGGGCAATCAACTGCTTCTGCAAAACCCATATTGGCAATATCGCGGTCGCGCAAATTAATTTCGGCGGGACTACCCGCGCCTTCAACCACAATTACATCATACTGTTTTTGTAGGCGCTGATAAGATTCCAGCACAGCATTCATCGCATGAGTTTTATAATCGTGATAAACCGCGGCATCCATATCACGCACTGCTTTGCCGTGAATAATAATTTGCGCTTTGGTGTCGCTAGTGGGTTTAATCAGAACGGGATTCATATCCGTGTGCGGTTTCAAACCTGCTGCCTGCGCTTGTAATGCTTGCGCGCGGACTATCTCACCGCCGTCTTCGGTAACTGCAGAATTTAAAGCCATATTTTGCGGTTTAAAAGGCACAACCGATACACCATGATTTTTTAGAATCCTACAGAGCGCAACAACCAAAGTAGTTTTACCTGCGTCTGAGGTGGTGCCTTGAATCATGATAGTATTAGACATTTTTACCTAACCGAATATTTTAAAGATCAATTTAAATGCATCTTTAGTACTGGATAAATTATGCGCAGCGACTGGAATATAAAACCTGTAGATAATAAAAACGCATCTGCTATAGCAGACATAATTAATCAGAAAACCAAACCTTTAGGTGCACTTGGCGATTTGGAAAAAATTGCCGCGCAAATTGCATTAATACAAGGAACGCAAAAAATAACGGTACACACGGTTATGATTATTTTTGCAGCAGATCATGGCATTGCTGATGAAGGTGTCAGCATAGCACCGAGCATAGTAACGCAACAAATGGTGTTGAATTTTTTACAAGGTGGCGCGGCGATTAATTGTTTCTGTCGCACTCAAAATTTACCACTGTTCGTTGTGGATGCAGGAATAAAATATCCGATACAGCCGCACCCCGAAGCTTTAATTAATCAGCGTATTGCTGCTGGCACAAAAAACTTTTCAAAAGAACCAGCGATGACTTTGACTGAGGCGGAAAATGCTATTTCATTTGGAGCATCGCTCGCGGAAAATTTTATAGCGCGTGAATTTACCGTTTTGGCATTTGGCGAGATGGGTATTGGAAACTCAAGTTCAGCAGCAGCGCTCTTAGCTGCTATTTCGGGTGAGCCAGTTGAAGATTGTACCGGTAGAGGCACAGGGATTAGCGATGACCAATTTGCAAAAAAAATACAGCTAATAACCAAAGCACTTGCTAGAATTTCCAAAAGATCTCTAACCCCTATTGAGTTATTAAGTGAGTTGGGTGGTTTTGAAGTAGCGCAAATATGCGGAGCAATGCTTGCTACTGCACAAGCCAAAAAAATAATTTTGGTAGATGGATTTATTGCATCTGCCGCAGCGCTTTTGGCAATAGAACTTAATCCCGCCGCCCGTGATTACATGATATTCGCACACCAGTCACACGAAAAAAGCCATCAATTGTTATTACAAAAGCTTAATGCCAGGCCATTACTAGATTTGGGTTTACGTTTAGGTGAAGGCACAGGTGCTGCGCTCGCAGTACCGTTATTAAAAGCGGCTGAAAGCTTTTATAACGATATGGCGACATTTTCGAGCACCGGAATTACCGTATGATTTTTAGTGCAGTAAAAAGTGAATTGAATTTATTCTTTTTGGCGCTGGGTTATTTTAGCCGCATACCTATGCCGAAATGGATTATGTACAGCACAGAGAATCTCAATCACGCCAGCCGCTATTTTACGCTCGTTGGCTGGTTACTTGGCTTATGCGTTGCGGGAATTTATTATATCGCTCACCAGTGTTTCTCGGTAAACATCAGCATTTGGTTGTGTATGCTCGCAAGCTTAATATTAACTGGAGCCTTTCATGAAGATGGGTTGGCAGACACAGCAGATGGATTAGGCGGTGGTTTCACCCGCGAAAAAAAATTAGCCATTATGAAAGACAGCCGTATTGGTACTTACGGTGCATGCGCATTACTAATGGCATTATTTGGAAAATATATTTTACTGCAAGAGATCAAAAATTTATTAATCGCCATTCCAGTCGCCTATGCTTTATCTCGCACAGTGGCGAGTAGCTTGTTATTCACCATGAATACCGCTAGTGACCCAGATACCGAAAAAACCAAACCACTCGCAAAATCGCAATCTCGTATCGATATGCTGATTTTAGTCGGCTCAGCGTTACCAATATTTTTATTAATAAATATTAAAACCGCGCTTTTACTGCTACTACTTTTGCTAAGCATTCGTCACATATTTCAAGTTTATTTTAATCGCCATTTAGGCGGTGTTACGGGTGACTGTTTGGGCGCAACACAACAAGTATCGGAATTGTGTATTTACCTGTTATTGATTAGCCAAGGAATTTAAGATGAGTGTCACATTAATTATTGGCGGTGCTCGTTCTGGTAAATCGAAATACGCAGAAGAGCTGGCCATCAAAAATTCAGGCACAGTTTGCTATATTGCAACGGCAACGCCACTTGATGCAGAAATGGAAGCGCGGATCCATCATCATAAAATAAGACGCCCAAGCGATTGGCTTTTACATGAATGCCCGCTCGATTTAGCGGACTTATTGAAAATGGAAGCAAAAAAGGAACAAACAGTTTTGGTCGATTGTTTAACCTTATGGATTAATAATCAGCTTCACGAAAATTCACAACAGGATTTTTCGCTTTTATTCTTCAACCTTATTGCAAGTATCAAGAATTCGGTTGCCAATATTATTTTTGTCGCCAACGAAGTTGGCTTGGGAATTATTCCGCTTGGTGAAATAACTCGCCAATTTGTCGACGAAGCGGGCCGATTAAACCAACAGGTTGCGCAAGCAGCAGATGAGGTTATCTTTATGGTTGCGGGCCTACCCGTGCCAGTTAAACAAAAGCCGCAGGTACGTTGATGACTAATCGCCGCTTTAGCTTTGTTCGCCATGGAAAAGTAGATGGGCCGGCAGCGCTTTATGGGAAAACTGATATTAAATTAAGCTTACAAGGTAAAAAAAATTTATCTGCTTGTTTGGAAAAATTAAACCAGGAAAAAGCTTTCGATTTTATTATTAGCTCGCCACTTAAACGCTGCGCTCTTGCAGCTCAAGATTTTGCTAATGCGATTTCAAAACCCATTTCATTAGACATAAATTTGAAAGAATTAAATTTTGGTGAATGGGATGGTGTAGATTTTAATTTGCTTGGCAACGAGTGGCTGCAACTTGAAAAATTTTGGCAATCACCACTTTCCACAACACCACCGCAGGGTGAAAGTTTAACGGTGTTTCAATCGAGAGTATCCAGTGCATGGAATAATATTAAAAACCTGCAACATGAACATACCCTTATTTTATGCCACGGCGGAACCATACGTATGATCATTGCAGAGATTTTAAATATTCCATTGGAAAGTGCGCTGTTTCAGCAATTACATATTGATTACGGCTCAATCACCTGCATTGAAATTAACGATCACATTGACGCAAAGCCAATCATTCGCTGCATTGGCGCTCGTTACTAAACCATCGTCTTACCACTCAATACCTTTTTGTGCTTTTACTCCAGAATCAAATGCGTGTTTGATTGCTTTGACTTCGCTAAATGTATCCGCCAAATCTTCCAAATATTTTTTTGCACCGCGACCAGTAATAATGACATTCTGATTGATGGGACGATTTTGAATTGCGGCAATAACTTTTTCTTTATCCAGGTATTTATAATTGAGCATGTAGGTTAATTCATCCAGCAGGACCAAATGAATTTCCGGGTCAGTAAATACGTGCTCGCATTCAGCCCAGGCTTTTTCAGCTGCTTCTTTATCCTTTTCAGCATTTTGTGTTTCCCAGGTAAAACCTGTACCCATTACAAAATATTCCAGTTTGGCATTTTCACCACGAAAAATACTTTCGGTTAAAAAATTTTTCTCTCCGCATTCCCATGTGCCCTTAATAAATTGCACTATGGCAACTTTATAACCGTGCCCCAAACAGCGTAACGCTGTACCAAAACCGGAGCTGCTTTTACCTTTGCCGTCCCCTGTTAACACAATCACGACCCCGCGATCTTCGGTAGCGCGAGCAATTTTGGCATCCACAATTTCTTTGCGCTGTTGCATGCGCTCTTGATGACGCTCTTGTTTAAGTTAGTCTTTTTCGTCAGTCATAAAATTACCTCAAAAAAAATGGGTGGAAATATCCACCCATTTTAACGTCAATTAGCGATTAAAAACGATAGGTAACATGAGCATCGTAAGCACGCTCAGGCTGTGGGTACTGGCCGTATAAACCGCGCGAGTCTGAATATTTTTCGCTAGTGATGTTTTTAACACGAGCACCTAATTCAACGCCTTTGAAATTCCACAAAATATTTGCATTAAATAACGTTACTGGATCAACTTTTGGCAAAAGGTTTTCATCATCACCAACCAAATAACGGCTGCCAACATAATTAGCTTCGAATGATAATGTCAAATTTTGAATGAAGCTGAAAACCACACCAATATTGCCGGAGTTTTTGGCAATAAATGGAACATCTTTACCTTTGAGCAAACCTGAACGCAATTCGGCATCGGTATAAGTGTAGTTAGCACGCAAGGCAATTTGTTCGCTCAGCTGTACATCACCATCAAAGATAAAACCTTTACGATTTGAGTCTGGCAAATTTATGTTGGTGTAATTAAATGCATCAAACATAATTTCGTCATCAACTCTCATAGAATAGATTGAGTATGACGCGCTTGCATTTTCACCTTTCCATGCGGTACCGAAATCAACAGAATCTCCCGTTTGTGCTTTTAGGAAATCTATACCGAAAGGAACAGCATTATTTTCATCAGGATTCGCAAAACGGAAACTTTCTGCATAACGTGAGAATACACTCCAGCCATTACCGAAGTTGTAATTCAAGCCGAATTCACTTGCCTGCAGATTTTTGTCATTGGTTTTTTTGGAGAGATGATTATCATCATCAACCGATGAATAACGCGTACCCAAAGTTGCAGTCAATTTATCCAGAAGCGGATAAACCAATTGCGCGTAATAGCCGTCAACTTGTTGCTCCGACGTTAAAGGCACGTAAGTGTTATCGCTTTTATAATCGCTTTTAACACCGTCATAACCTACGGTTAAAATTGCATCGCCATTTGCTGTTTTAATATTTCCCACTACACGTGGCGAGAAATTTTTAACGCGCATGGAATAATGCGTAGTTTTTTCACCGGGATAGCCGAAATTATAATTACCAGTTTCATCACGGTCGGCGTATTCGGCAATAAGTTTCCAGCCATCAATAACCGTCACATCCCCACCAACACGTCTTAAATCAGTATCCTGATCTGAATAGGCATTCGGTGAATTAGTTTGACGTGGATTAATCGCTGCCTGTGCATCTGACAACGAACCTGCCAAACGCAAATCGTCATTAATTTTTTGGCTTTCGATAAAAACACGTCCGCCTTCAAAATCAAAACCGATATTACCCAGTACATTGGTGATGCCAGATTCATTGTTATCGCGATAATTATCTGCATTACGCTTTTGTGCGCTGAGGCTGTAATTCAAACCATTTGCAAAACCTTGGCTTAAGTTAGCGGTGTAATTTTCCAAATTACCGGTGCCCGCTTGCGCAGTAATACTACCGTTAAATTCGCCCGCTTTTGCACGTTTGGTAATAACATTTATTACGCCGCCAACAGCTTGGTCGCCGTAAAGTACACCCGCACTACCCTGCACAATTTCAATACGCTCAATATCATTTAGCGCAATAGTATTTAATGCGGGAGCTGCGAGACTTGGGTTGTTGAGCTTGCGGCCATCAACCAAAATTAAAGTGTTGTTGCCGGCAGTTGCTGAAAAGCCGCGCATTGAAATAGTGACGTTTCGCCCACCGCTGCCATCGCCATCCTGAATTTGAATGCCCGCTTGTGTGCGTAATACTTCTGCGATGGTGCTTGCGCCACTCACACGAATTTGTTCAGCATCGATAACTTTAATTTGCGCAGCAACAGGCACTTCTGCTGTTTCACTGCGCGTGGCGCTAACAATAAGGGTTTCGATTTTTTCATCAGCAGCCATAACGGTGTTGGCAACTGTGAGCGATAGAATTGCAGCGCTAAGACTGGTTAGGGCGAAGGATTTAGTAGACATAAGTTTCCTCAATCTATAAAGACGAGGGAGGGGAAGCGGGAATAATGCGCGAGACCGTTAACAGCCCCGTAAAACACAGAATTTCCACCGATGTTGCCCTCCGCGACATCGTGAATGTAAGGTTTTGAGGCTGGTATCGGACTTATGATCTGCACTAAGCAGTTTCATTTACCGTTGCGGGGGCAGTGTAGGCTTTGCTGATTGAAAATAGCGCACCTAACTTCCCATTTAATTTGACCTTGCACTGGCTATAAAATAGCAGCTAGCACGCCAAACACCTCGGCGCGCAGGGTATGGCCTTGAAGCAGATGAGTCAAGCAGCAATGTGCGCCTAGATAATTTTCGGCGGCTTTTTCTTCACATAGAGAGTTTTATAAACTCGTGCAACCAGTTCCTGTTTTGCGTTGTAAATTTCTACAATAAATTCCGGCAAATATTTTTCGCCGCTTGCGGTTGCAGCGCGGATCTCCGCCAGTTTATCTTCCGTTAATAAAAATTTAGCCGTAACAGTTCCGCGCCCCGGCGAAATGAAATCTATAGTAGCTTTTTTATCCCACACAAAATATTCACGCCCGAGATTTTGCATAAGCATCAACATATACCAGGCATCGGTCATGGCAAACAAATTGCCACCAAAATGCGCACCTACATAATTACGGTTGTAAAAACGCAATTTTAATTCTGCAGTAATTTCACGAAAGTCATCGCTGATATAAGAAGCGCGAATGGCGTTAAACCAAAATGGCGGCCAGAAATTTATCAAACGGCGCAAAGTTGTTGGTTTCATGTCAGGCATCCATTAATTGTTAGATACACTATTCGTTAGCAATGCGTTTGATAGGAATAATAACCACACCGTCATCGCGACAATCCACGTGAGCGCTAATGCCATAAACTTGCGCTAGATTTTCCGGCGTTAAGACGTTAATCGGCTCACCCTCGGCAATTAGCTTTCCGTGATTCATTAATATTAATCGTGAACAAAAACGCGATGCCAAACTTAAATCGTGCAGTGCTGCAATCACTGCACCGCCCTGCTGCGCGTGCGCGTGCAACAATTCCATAATGTGCAACTGGTGATAAACATCCAACGCGACTATAGGCTCATCTGCCACTATTAACGTTGGGTTTCCTGCAAAAACACGTGCTAATAAAGCACGTTGCAATTCACCGCCGGACAATTCTGTTACTGTCCGCTCGGCAAGTGCTGTAACACCTGTCATTGATAAAGCGTTGGTAATTGCCAGGTCGTCATCTGCGCTAGTATTAACCGCAGAATTCCAAGGCGAGCGCCCGAGTGCAACTAAATTTTTTACACTGAGCGGCCACGCCGGTGTTTCGTGCTGCGCAAGGTAAGCCATAAAACGCGCGCGTGTTTGCGCCGGTATTTTTTCGATAGGTACAAGGCCATCTTGCGCCGCCACATTTACATCTCCCGAATTCGGCTTTACCAAACCAGCAAGCATGCGCAACAGCGAACTTTTCCCCGCGCCATTGGGCCCAATCAAACCAACAAATTCATTGGATGAAATATGAATATTTAATTCATCCACAACTTTTTTGTTGCCGAGGCTTAGGGATAAATTTTTAGCGTTTAATAGTTGCATATTAAATCCACCGCGACCGCGTTTTTAAAATCAACATCAAAAAGAATGGCCCGCCTAGCAACGACGTCACCACACCTAATTTTAATTCACGAGCGATATCTAACTGACGCACTAAAATATCCGCACCTAAAACCAACAAAGCTCCGCCAAAAGCGCTGGCAATCAATAACCGCCCCGGGTGATAGCCGACTAGAGGCCGCAGCAAATGTGGAACCACTAAACCCACAAAACCGATGCTGCCGCTTACAGCAACACTTGCACCTATACACAGTGCCAAACCTGTTAATAATAAATTACGCTCACGCTGCGGATTAAAACCTAAAGACGCCGCAGTTTCTTCACCAAGGCTTAATGCATTTAAATAGCGATACCGACTAAATAATAAAATCCAACCGACTATGATAAAGGGCGCAGCAACATAGACATGATTAATATTGCGATTAGCGAGTGAACCCATTAACCAAAAAACAATTTCTTGCATCGCAAATAAACTGGGCGCGAAATTCAATGCAACGGAGATCAACGCAAGCGCACTTGCCTGAATCGCCACGCCTGCCAAAATTAGTGACAGCACGCTGCTGCGAAAACCCGCTAATAAATACACTAATATAAGCGCAATCAACGCACCGAGAATGGATGCAAACGGCAGCCAATACCAAGCTGCTGCGGATAATCCAAAATACAACACAATCACCGCACCTAATGCCGCTCCACTTGAAACACCGAGAATTCCAGGCTCAGCAAGCGGGTTACGTAAAAAACCTTGCATCGCCGCACCTGCAACACCGAGCGTCGCACCTACTAATACAGCAAGCAATACGCGCGGCAAACGAATTTCCCACACCACGGTTTGTTGCAGAGATTCCGTATGACCTAATAAATCTTTAACCGCTTGCGTCACTGAAATCGCCGCATTGCCCATACTCAACGAAAATAAAAATGTCACTGCAACAGCAATTGCCGACAATAAAATTAAAATAGGAAAAGATATTTTTTGCACAAGACTTCCTTAAATTAAAACGACAATGCTTGTCGCTGCTGCATAAGATTTTCAATAGCTTCAGCGGCTACAGGTGCAATGCAAGACAGCGTAGTTGGCAACCGAATGATGCGCATCTTATTCGCGTGTAACGCAGGATGATTGACATATTCCTGCGCGAGCGAGAATGCTTGTACATCTGAGGCGTCAACAATGAGTACTTTTGGTTTCGCAAGAATCAATTCCTCCAAATCAATTTGGGCGAAGCCGACAATATGTTTATCGAGCGCGAGATTATGAAAACCAGCGCGCGTCATTAATTCGTTTTCCAAGGTATCGCTGCCAATCACAACGCCATTGGATGAATACCAAAATGCCGGAACTGGCTTGGTATTTTTTTGTGCAGCATCCAGCTGTAATAATTTTTGTTCTAGCGCTTGCGCCATTTTTTCTGCTGCCATTTCGCTGTTTGTAAGCTGACCGAAATTGCGAATATGCGCAGAAATATCGCTGAGCGTGCGCGGCAGTGCCAAAGTTTCTACTCGAAAACCCAAATTTTTTAACAGAGTTTTTAAATCAAGCGAGGTGTATTCACCTGCAACCACCAAGTCAGGATTGCGCGGCACAATATCCTCTGCTAGCCCATGATTTAAATAGAATTTTTTTGCTTGCTCAGCAAACGGAGAAAATTGTGAGTTCGCCGATAGATAATAAAGCGAGTTAATTCGCTCCGGTTCAACCAGTTTTAATAAAAGCGGGTCGAGACAGACGTTAATTGAAATGATGCGTTGAGGTTTCGCCAGTGCAACTTCAGCTGCGTTGGCACTGCCAAGCCATACTGAAAGTAGCAGCGCAAAAATAATAGGAGATAAAAATCTACGCATGAGCATAGTAAGCAGCTTTTCTTTTATAGGAGGAACGTCTCTGCAATCAATGTGAGACGGAAGCAAGGCATTTGCACCTTATCGGCGCTTAGCCGGCTGAAGTTTACTGCAGTAGATCACGTTGCGCATCCTTGCGTCACATCCTGCGGATTAAATTACAGAGGATTTAGCCAAGCTGCGCCACGTACGCCGCTCGAATCACCGTGTGTTGCCTGCACGATGGGTGTATCGCACTCGAAACCAAACACATAATTGCTCAGCAATTGCGGAACCACCGTATAGATTTCAGCGATGTTGGAGGCGCCTCCGCCGAGCACAATAATATCCGGGTCCATAATATTGATGACTGCGGCCAAGCCACGAGCGAGCTGGTCGTAATAAGTGTCCAACACATTGCGCGCATGGGTTTCACCTTTGGCGGCGCGCGCTACGATTTCATTGCCCGTCACTTTAAGACCAGTGGCCATTTCGTAGGATTTGCATAAGCCAGTGCCGGACAAAAATGCCTCCTGACAGCCAGATTTGCCGCAGTAACAGGGGCGTGCTTCCAATTCTGCTTCACGGGTCCAGGGCAAGGAATTGTGACCCCACTCACCCGCTACGCCATTGGGGCCAACTATCGGCTGGCCTCTGAAGGCGACGCCCGCGCCACAGCCGGTGCCGAGAATGCCGGCGAATACCAAATCGTAACCTTTGCCTGCGCCGTCGGTAGCTTCTGAAACGGCGAGGCAATTGGCGTCGTTAGTGATTTTTACATCGCGCCCCAAATGAGCTGACAAATCTTTTTGGAAAGGCTGCCCGTTTAACCAGGTTGAATTCGCATTTTTCACAAAGCCCGTTTTGCGCGATATAGTGCCGGGAATGCCCACGCCGACTGGTAAATGGGGCTGGCCTGCGGCTTCTTCAGCTTTCGCAACCAAGCTGGCGATATCGCGTATGGTCGCTGCGTAGTTATCTCGCACAGTAGGAATACGGGTGCGGAAAAGCTCCTGGCTGTCGCCGTTCAATAGGATTACTTCAGTTTTTGTACCGCCAAGATCAATCCCAATTCGAAAATCTGTCATTTATATGAAACCCGTTACATTAAGAAAGTGCGATTATAGGTTTGTGGCGCACCGCAAGGCAAATTGGCGCTTTTGTTTGTGTTTATTTGTGTCGAATGGCCATTTAGGTCATCTGAGCTACACTCAACTGAATACCGCCGATAATACAACATAGACTACTTATTATTTTCAGCCTGGACTATTACAGATATCACCATGACTCAAGAACGCCGTCGTTTCCGCCGCATAGATTTTGATGCCCGCGTTGAAGTCGCCCAAGGCGACAGCAACTGGCAAGCGCAACTCCTGGATATTTCACTCAAAGGTTTGCTGCTTTCCAAACTTGGCACCTATGAATTACAACTCGATGCACCCGTGTTGGTGAAAATTATTCTATCAGATCAAACCAGCATCGCCATGTCGGCGCAGGTTGTGCACCAAACTTCCGATCAACTGCATGTGGCCTGTGTAACTATTGATATAGATAGCATTAGTCATTTACGTCGCTTGATTGAATTAAATATTGGCGATGCTAGCGCAGCAGAACGCGAACTATCTGAATTACTTGCAGAATCCGAACGATAATTTATTGATGCAGTCTTAAATCAGCGAGCTTGATTGAGGTAAACAAAACATCATGAATGACGACGACCGCAGAAATTCTCCGCGCTTTCCGCTACGAGCATTTGCTGCATTGTGTAACTCCGACAAAGAATTGGCCGCACATGTACTGGATATTTCTTATCAAGGTGCGCGAGTTGCATTGTTAGACAATTATCACCTCTGCGCCGGCGACTCCATTCAATTGCGCCTGGAAATTCCTGAACTACAAGTTCCACAAGGTACCATGCCTTATTTGCAGCTCAACGGAACACTCGTTCATCAGCAAGAACATATGCTGGGCATTCAATATGAACCAGCCAGTGAAAAAGATGCAGAATTGTTAAAAATAATTCTGACCAATTTAAACCATTAAAATCCCTCAGTTATAAAGACTAAATACGTTGTATGTTTAACTCACAGAAAATTTTTCGCTTCATATCTTTAGTAAGTGTCGGTGCCGCGCTCTCATGGGCAAATTGCTATAGCAATGCACAGACGGCATCCATCACACTGCCCTTTAGCACTCAGCATTCGTCGGAAAATCCCAATTATTACTACGAAGAAGCACTCAAGCTTGCGCTGGAGAAAACCGAAAAGAGTTATAGCAAGCTCGATATAAAATTTTACCCTTACGCATTAAACAACGAACGACAATATGCCAACGTGAAAACTAATGGTGGGCTCGATGTTATTTGGAGCTCATCCAGCAGATTGCGAGAGCAACAATTGATCGCCGTAAAATTCAATTTATTGCGTGAGTTAAGCGATTATAAAGTTTTATTAATTCGCAAAGCCGACAAAGAAAATTTTGCAAAAATAAATAGTGTTGCAGATTTACGCCAATTCAAAGCTGGTGTTGTAGCGCAATCGCAAGATACGCAAATATTACAACGCAATAGTATTTCCATCACCACAGCTTGGGATTACGACTCCATGTTTAAGATGCTCGCAGACAAACGTTTTGATTACGTCATTCGCGGTGCGCAAGAAATTTGGCCTGAAGTAGAACAACATAAAGATGAAAATTTAATTGCCGAAGAAAAGTTATTGATTGGTTACAAAAACCCAGTTTATTTTTTTGTAAACCCAAAAAACGAAAAACTTGCCAAACGGATTAAAGCAGGTTTAGACATCGCCGAAAAAGATGGCAGTTTACAGCGCCTGACTTTAAGCCTTCCCGCCTTTAAAAAAGGCGCTGATGAAATACGCAACAAAAAAAGACGTTTGATTTCTTTGGATGCTGAAGATTATTAAACGCTTGTCACGCTAGTCTTTTGTTACGGCGCACGTCTAATTTTTACAGCGCCTCCAGTGCTTCCTGCAAATTCTTTACGGCAATAATTTCGATTCCCGCGTGCTTTTCGCGGGGAGCATTTGCGATAGGCACAATCGCTCTCTTGAACCCGTGTTTTGCCGCTTCGCGAATACGTTCTTGTCCGCTGGGTACGGGGCGAATTTCACCAGACAAGCCTACCTCCCCAAATACCATTAAATCTTGTGGCAAAATTTTATCGCGAAAGCTCGATACAATTGCGAGCAAGACTGCAAGGTCGGCGCTGGTTTCCATTACGCGAACCCCGCCTACGACGTTAACAAATACATCCTGATCGCCCACCATAATTCCACCATGACGATGCAAAACGGCGAGCAACATGGATAAACGGTTTTGATCCATTCCCACGGCAACACGACGGGGATTGCCGAGATGACTGTCATCCACCAACGCCTGAATTTCTATTAGCAATGGACGCGTACCTTCCCACATCACCATCACCACAGAACCGGGCGCAGGGTCTTCGGCGCGCTGCAAAAATATTGCGGATGGATTATTGACTTCGCGCATGCCCTGCTCGGTCATGGCAAATACGCCCAATTCATTGACTGCACCGAAGCGATTTTTATTGCCGCGCAAAGTGCGAAAGCGCGAGTCGTTATCGCCCTCTAATAAAATCGAACAATCGATCATGTGCTCCAACACTTTTGGCCCGGCGAGCGAACCATCTTTAGTCACGTGGCCCACCAAAATAACAACGGTGCCAGTTTGTTTTGCAAAACGCGTTAAATAGGCCGCACTCTCACGCACTTGCGATACTGAACCCGGTGCGGAAGAAATATCTTCCATATGCACCACTTGAATAGAATCCACCACCATCACCTTGGGCGCGATTTGTTGTGCCGTTGCACAAATGCTTTCGACATTGGTTTCGCTCAACATTTGCAATTTATCCATCGGTAAGCCGAGGCGTTGCGCACGCATGGCAACCTGTTGCAAAGACTCTTCGCCCGTTACATAAAGTGCTGACATATTGCGCGCTAAAAAACATAAGGTTTGCAACAGTAATGTACTTTTTCCCGCGCCGGGATTTCCGCCAATTAACACCACAGAACCTGGAACAAAACCTCCGCCAAGTACGCGATCAAATTCGCTGGTGCCGCTGGAAAAACGCGGAACATCGCCCAATGAAATTTCTGCGAGCGTTTGCACCTTATTGCCTGAAGCACCACCTGCGTAGCCTTCGAATTTTGCTGAGCGATTTGTCGGCGTTGGGCCTAGGCGAACTTCAATAATTGAATTCCACGCACCGCATTCTGGGCATTGCCCTTGCCATTTTTTAAAATCGGCGCCGCAGTCATTGCAAACAAATGCACTTTTAGTTTTTGTGCTCACAGATTTATCTTCTTCAATAAATGTTCGGGATTTAATTGGTTTTAGTTTCAAAACTTAATTTCAAAGCTTAATTTGAAAGCTTAATTTGAAAGCATTTAAAACAACAAAGGCCTGATGAATCACCAAGCCTTCGCGCACTACAAGATGTAGAACTTATTTTTCATCGGTCAATTTTAGGTAAGCGCCCAAACCGACCAGCATGGCCACCGCAGCAAACAACATCAATACCGCAGAATTTAAATGATCTTCACCGCCGAGTAACGACTTAAACATTAACAATAGTGATTCGATAGATACCGCAATTACGATGGCCGACATAAAACGGCTGATGGTTCTGCGCATCGAGCCTTCGTGGTGAATATCTTTGTGCAGAAAAACTTCTTCTTCCAAAATGGTTTTGCCTAAATCGAAAATCGCCAAGCCCAAGGTCACGAGGATGACTGCGCCGAATATTTTGATCGGTTCATCAATGTGATTATGTACAACGCCGTACATGTCTTTACCGCCGTAATACAACAACAAACTCGCAATCAACACCAGCATGATGCCTATGACGGCATACACCGCTTGAAAGAACGGATGCACGCGACGACGCAATTCATCGCCATTCAAAAACGTAATGAGTTTTTCCAAATTAAAGTTGATAACTAGAAAACCAATTTTTTCTTCGGCGGTGACATAACGCTGCACCGCCGAAATGGCGAGTTGATGAGTTGCGTTGGAAAGATAAGGCGATGTCACCGTGGAAATTTTTTCGTTTCGAACCGCTTTGGTGTAGTAAGCGCGATTACTGCGGTCTGAACACATGCCAGGTTCGCTACGTTTGGAGTCGTCGATATCCGGTGCCGCCGCAGAGACTGTGGTTTGCATGCCGTGTTCGTCGAGACAATAAAGCAATTCCACAAACGGATAAGATTTGTGCAAACGCTCAACGGTTTTGTGCAACTGAGCTTCATCACTTTCCAATTTGCGCGGCATTAATGCGGTCACAATGGAATCGAGCAAGCGATCAATTTGCGGTTGATAGTCTTCGTATTTACGTAATAGATAAAGATAATTGCGGGGAGTCATAACACTGTCTCAATTCATGAAATCTTGATTGCGCAGGCGCTTTTGCCTGTAATCATACACAAGCCGGTTTACGCTGACTGCATAAATACTTAAAAATCTGGCGACAACAGAAAAAATGCTTTCACTTGTTCAAAAAAAAGCCCGCTGATTTTTCCAGCGGGCTTGTTCTTATCGCAGGGCGATGATTTCTACTGTAATCAAGGTGTTTCTACATTTGCAGGAGCTTGCGTGCCTATGGCCACTTTGCCAGCACCTAACACGAAGCTCACTACTTCAGCCTGCATTTCTGCCGTCACTTGTGGCGCTGCATCACTAGGACGCAACAATGACCCATGCTCACCAGCATTCAGTTTCACAATCCCAAGACCGAGTTGTGTTTCACCTAAGCCCAACTGCGTTGCGCCTAACAAGCGCGCAAATGCTTGCGTGCCGGTGAGCGGCGCGCTGTCTGCACTGTTGGGGATTACTAAATCATTCTTAACCTGCTGAACCAGAACTGGAAGTTGCAGAGTAGCCAGAATTTGGTTGAAGTTAACCGGATCACCAGAATCAACCGCACTTTGCGCGGCATACATAAACTTCTCGTAATTACTGGTGCCGACATTAACGCCTGCTTTAGCAAGGCCTGCGTTAATAACCGGCGCAAAACTAGCTGAGTTCACCAATACTTGCGCGACTTGTGTGCCCGCTACGGACGCAACCAAACTGTGAATTGGGTTGAGATTTGACGCCAATCCAACTTTTGCATCGTTGGCGATAGCGATCTGATTCACAGTAGTGAATACCGTACCGAGAATCCCGCCCAGCGAATGGCCGACAACATTTACATTATTCAAATTGAGTTTCGCGCCCTGTGCTTGCACGAAGTCAGTGTCCAAACCTTTCAAGCTGGCATTGAGATTAAGTAAATCCATAACCGCTTCACGATTGTTGTCGCGGGTATTTAATAAGTAACCAAGATTGGTGAAGTGCGCACCCGAGCCGTCACTTGAACCTGGAGTTGCGAAGTTCATAGCCGCTGGTGCACCGCCTGGGCCAGCAACGTTGAAGTGACGTTCATGAGGCGCATCAGCACCGTACAAGCTCGCAAATGGAATCAACTGGCTCTTTTCCACGTTAAGTACATTAACAAACGCGTTGTCAGCTGCAACGCCATGCAATGGCAAGTCAATCGCAACTGTCGCTACGCATTTGCTCGCCAGTGTGTGTGCTAACGCCAAGCCTGATGTGCGATCCAAAGTAATACCGTGGACATAAATTACCACTGGGTAACCGCCAGACGCATAGA
This sequence comes from Gammaproteobacteria bacterium, assembly GCA_004172865.1. Classification (GTDB taxonomy): domain Bacteria; phylum Pseudomonadota; class Gammaproteobacteria; order Pseudomonadales; family Cellvibrionaceae; genus Cellvibrio. The sequence goes on from SEBV01000016.1 coordinate 47,525, forward strand.
TTTGGCCGCATCTCAGCGAGCCAGCATAACCGGGAACCCAATTTGAGTCGGGCAAAGTGACTTGCAAGGGAATGGATTCGTCAGTCGTTTTAGCTGCAAAGGGATAGCGATAGGTCACGTTGTAACTGGTTTTGTCTGCATCTTTCGGGACGGTTACACCTAACGCCGCAGCCAAGGTTAGATCCGGTGACCAAGCACGTGTTAGGAAAGTACCGAATGGCAGAGTGCCCGGTGCCGTCTGGTAGTAAGGAATTTTTATATAGCCGGTATAGAGCTTGCCCACGTTACCCGCAAGCGCGCCATTGGCAAGTACGCCCATATCTACACCCGTTGCAGCGGAGACTTTTAAGGGGCGCTGCTTCGGTGTTGATAGTAATCCGTTTGCATCCAGCGCAGCGACGTTGGTAACAGCCGTTGCCGGAGCAACGCCCGCTGCAATTTGGGTAGCGGCAAGCGCAGCACGCGGTGCAGCCATCGCAACCAAAGGTGCTTGCGGATCTGTAGTGGTAAATGTGTAGGTCAACACCAGCTTATCAACCGCAGTGCTGGCAGTTAAAGAAGGATTAACTTTGGTAAGAAAACCGGTGGCCAAAGTTTCCCAGCCAATGATCGCATTGCGAACAGGCACCAGGGCCGCAAGAGTTTGATACGACGTATCGTGCAGTGCGTTATAAGTCCATGAGCGAGTTAGTGGTTTACCGCCGGTATCTTTGATGTCATTGGTTAAAAAAACCAAATACTTTGCTTTGGATTTCAACGGCAACGTGGGGCGAATACGAATCACGTTATTGGTGCCGCCATCCAGCGATACTACGCGCGTATCAAATATGGCTGCGCCAATAATTCCGACAACGTTCGCCGGATTCAGCGCGTCTTTAGTGCCAGTATCTAATTGCAATAGAAACACACTTTTTGAAGGGAGAACTGTTGCAGCATCTACGCTGCCTTCCACCATGACATCAAAAAAAGCGGAGGTTGAAAAACCATCCAGGCCATTCAATGTCGCACGCACAGCGTCAGAAGGCGAACCAACATCGGCGGTGCCATCTGAAGTCGCGGCATTGGCGAATACCAAATCGGTATTGAAAGGAACATCGGAAATAACAGGGTCAAAGCGAGGATGCGTGCCCGCTACAAATGCCTCGGCGCCGGTGGGTTCGGGCTGCTTTTTATGATCGTCACCGCCGCCGCAACTGGCGAGCAAAAACGATAAACAAATTGATAATGCGGTAGCTGGGAACAGGTTTATCTTATTCTTCATATAGTGTTTCCTGAATGGTGAAAAGTTACACCGAGTCAGTATAGTCAAAAATTTAAAAACAATTTAGAGCCCGCACTTTTTATTATTGTGCGACGGGCGGCATAAGCGGTTAGACAAGTCGTCAGAATCATCGCCTACCTGAAATTCAAGCATTAATGAAAACCAGTATTTATAAATTGCTGCAACTCGACAAAATCTATTTTAAATATGAAAAATTTTGAGACGTTATCAATTCAAAACTCACAATAGTAAAAAATTGATCTGATCAAATTATCATTACCTCAAAATAATAAAATACCGGTCAAAACCTCAATAAGGCCTGTGTAAATTAACGTATGTTTGTTTGACTCCCAATTCTCACTTGCTAGTCTTAAGTCTTTAATAATAAACGAGGCAATCATGTCCATTTCACGCAGATCCCTGATAAAAAACTCCGCAATTGCAGCTGTGCTCTTGGGCATTAAAAATAGTGCTATTGCAAAAGCAGTTGAGCGCACAGGCATCAAAGATTTTTACAAAGATGACTTTCGAATAGGAACTGCACTCAGCACCTCGACGCTGATGAAAAACAACGAGGCTTTATTAGCACTTGTTGCGCGAGAGTTTAATGCGATTACCCCTGAAAACTGCATGAAGTGGGAAGCACTTAAGCCGAAAGATAAAGAGTGGGATTGGACCGCTGCAGATAAATTTGTCGAATTTGGACAGAAAAATAATATGTATATTGTTGGACACAATCTTGTATGGCACAGCCAAGTTCCAGAGGACGTTTTTAAAAATGAAAAAGGCGGCGCAATCAGTAAGGAAAATCTCACGCTAAAAATGCAAAATCACATTACCAACTTGGTCTCGCGCTACAAAGGTAAAATTCACGCGTGGGATGTAGTGAACGAAGCGGTGGAAGATGATGGCTCCTGGCGTAAAAGTCCGTGGCATAACATCATGGGGGAAAATTTTATCGCGCAGGCATTTCACATCGCTAATGATGTTGATTCCAAAGCGCATCTTATTTACAACGATTACAACACCGAGTCACCCGCAAAAAGAAATTTTATTGTCGATATGGTGAAGCGCTTTAAAAAGCAAGGCGTGCCTATCCACGGTGTTGGCATGCAGGAGCATTTAAGTATTGACGGCCCAGGCGTTGCTGAAATTGAAGCGACTTTAATTGCACTTGCTGGCGCTGGAGTGCGAGCGCATATCACTGAGTTGGATGTGGATGTGTTGCCTTCGGTGTGGAATTTACCAACTGCGGAAGTTTCTACACGCTTTGAATACACACCTGAGCGCGACCCTTACATCAAGGGTTTACCGAAAAATACCGAAGAAAAGCTTGCCAAACGTTATGAGGAAATTTTCAAAGTATATCTAAAACATCATGACAAAATTGAACGAGTAACACTATGGGGAACTGCAGATAGTGAAACTTGGCTGAATGATTTTCCAATTCGTGGCCGGACTAATTATCCTTTATTGTTCGATCGCAAACTTGCGCCAAAACCGGCTTACTTCCGATTATTAGATTTGAAAAAATAATCTGATTATGGATATTGTGGTCACAGCTAACGACGATATCCTTATACGTAAAAACCAATGCAAAAAATCAAACTGCTTGCGCGGGCTTAGACTCAGAAAAATCGCGTTTAATATTGTCGGGATAAAATCTATCGCGTAATTTCATAAACGGTGTTTCGATAAATTGATATAGCGCCCAACCGGCAACAATACTAACCACCATAATAATCATTACGCCAAAGGCTTTGTCTGTATTAACACCATGCGCTGGCAACCAGGATTTTAGAATTTGAAATAGTGGTTTATGAATTAAATAAATTGCGTAAGACCATAACGCAAGACTTGCCGCACCCGGAAGTCTAATTCTGCTTAATAACGAATTGGGGCTTAATGCTGCTAGCACTAATACGGCAAAACTTATCGCTATAAACGAAAACCCAAAGGTCGCCACTAAAAACGAAAATCCATAATCCTCAATGTAAAAATAGTTTTGCAATACATATAACATAGCAGCAATACTCAACACGCCAAGCACTAATACCAGATTTCCACGAGCCACTATTTTAGCGTATGTCGTGCTGTGATAATTTTTCAATAACGCAATTGCGATGCCCGGTAGCAATTCATCAAAGCGCGTAAAACTGGAGTAATAAATATGCTGCCAATAATCGCTGCCGGTAATAGCTTCCTGCCCATGGGTATACCAATTGAATCCACGTAAAAACATTCCAAGTAGTATTGCGCTAACCATTGCCAACCAGACGAATGCGATTGAACGTTTTACAAATGCAAACGCCAAGGCAATCAGCGGAAATAACAAATAAAACTGCTCTTCAATACACAGCGACCAGGAATGCGTGAAGGTATGCCCGAGGCGAAAACCGAAATTTTGTGTAAACGTGAGAAAGGACCACAAGGATGCTGTGGAACTGCCACTCAAAGCGACTGGAAAAATAAAATAAAGTGCAAGTACTGCGTAATAATTTGGCAAGGTGCGCAGGAGGCGGCGAATGTAAAATAATTTGAGTGAAAAATCTTGACCTTTAGCCAAAGCTGATAGGATTTGATTGCCAATTAAATAACCGCTCAGCACAAAAAATAAATCGACACCCACCCAACCTAACTGGCTAACAAAACCAAAAATATTTTCCTGACTCACGACAGATTTGTAGTGGAACATCAACACTATAACAATCGCTAAAGCACGTAAACTGTCCAAACCATTAAGACGTTTCTTATTTTCCATGGGAACCTTTTCCTATTATGAGTAGCCGTACAAACTTCGCGGCAGCATTATAGAGAAATTTCCAATAGACTCACAGAGAAAGCGCTAGTCCCTAAGAGCACCCTAAGTATTTTGTGCAACAATCGTAAATAGACAATTACAATCGCGTTGGAAAGATTCTTATACGCAGGTATAGAGGCGATAAAAGATGCGAATTTTATTAGTGGAGGACGACCAAATGATTGGTGACTCCATCTTCGAAAGCTTGAAAGACTCAGGCTACGCGCCCGACTGGGTTAAAGACGGTGAATCCGCATTAGCGGCAGTGGCGTGCCAGCACTATGATTTGATGCTGCTCGATATAGGTTTGCCGCAACGCGATGGCATTTCGGTGTTACGTAAAATCCGCCAAAGCGATACACCTTTACCAATTATTATGCTCACCGCACGCGATGCGCTGGAAGATCGAATCTTAGGCCTTGATGCTGGTGCGGATGATTACCTCGTTAAACCTTTCGCACTAGGTGAATTAAACGCACGTATGCGCGCTGTTTTGCGGCGTCAAAGTGCAAACGTAAGTCCGCATCTCACTAACGGTGCGATTTCACTTGACCCGGCAACTCGCGAAGCTTTTCTTAAAGACGGTGAACCCATTCGCTTATCAGCACGAGAATTCGCTTTGTTGCGAGCACTCCTTACTCGACCTGGCGCCATTCTTTCACGCTCGGAATTAGAAGAAAAAATTTACAGCTGGGGATCAGAAGTAGAGAGCAACGCGGTGGAATTTCTAATCCATTCGCTACGTAAAAAATTTGGCAGTTCTATTATTAAAAATATTCGAGGTCTGGGATGGATGGTCAACAAAACAAATTAAGTCGATCTCTACAATTTCAATTAACCGCCAGCATTTCCCTCGCCATAACACTTGTCGCTTTAATCGCAAGCCTCATTTCTTATATTTGGTCTTTTAATGAAGCTATTGAACTTCAGGACGAACAACTCAAGGGTTTATCGAGTCTGGTCAACGACCAACGCATTACGCAAATAACACCTTCAAAGCCCGGCTATGAATCATCAGTTGATCCTGAATCTGATTTTATTGTGCAACTACTGGATGCGGACTCGGATAAAAAAGATTTTGAATTACCGGGGCTTCCGAAAAATCTGCCAGATGGATTACAAACTCAAATCCTTAACGGCGTAAGTTGGCGTATCTTAATTGAAAAGCAAGACGATGGCTCGCGAAGCCTGGTTGCACAACAAACTGAAATGCGCGATGAAATTGCACGCACTAGCGCGTTAAATACGCTTATACCCTTATTGATTCTAATACCTATATTGTCCTTATTGATTACCTATTTAATTCGACAAGTTTTTTTGCCATTAAAAAAAATGTCGCTGCAATTAAACGATACCAATCAGGATTTGCTGCCATTACCGAACGAAAAGCTTGCCAATGAAATCGCACCTTTTGTTAACGCAATTAATCAATTACTACAACGTGTTCGCAGCGCCATGTTACTGCAACGTCAATTTGTCCGCGATGCTGCGCATGAACTTAGGTCACCACTCACTGCTATTTCGCTACAAGCTGAACGATTGATTGAAGCAAATACAGATTCGGTACTATTACCAAGGCTTGTTAATTTACACCGGGCAACTGAACGAACACGAATTCTGATTGAACAATTACTGACAATGGCTCGCGCGCAGGATGAAGAATCCAATAACAATGTTGGCGTTTCTATAAAAGCATTGCTGCGAGAAGTTATTGAAGATTTGTTGCCGCTAGCAGATCTCAAAGAGATCGATTTGTCGGTTGAGGGTGATGATATTGAAATTCAAAGTCAGCCAATGGATTTACACATTCTGCTTAAAAATTTAATTGAGAACTCAATTCGCTATACACCAGCGCAAGGTCAAGTGGAAATATTCATCCAAAAAAATAATAGCTCGACGGAAATAATTGTGAAAGATTCTGGCCCTGGCATTCCTGAAGCGGAATTAGATCGAGTGTTTGACGCTTTCTATCGCGTATTAGGAAATAACGAGCCAGGTTCAGGGCTGGGGCTTTCAATCGTAAAAACAATTGCTGAACGTCTGAATTTAAAACTGAAAATCTGTAACAACTCAACCGAGCAAAATTCGGGATTATCTGTTTGCGTTAGTTTTAAAAATAATTAAAGCGGTAAAAATTATGCATTTACAGGCATACGAATTCGAATGTGATTTTTGACATAACTGTGAGAAAAAACCAAATACACGCTTAGCGAATAAAACCAACATACCGCTAATGACCAAAGATCGTGTGAGAGAAAATGAGCGCCGCGAATCTGCTGAGTAAACCCAAACAGAATTCCGCAGCCTAAGGCGCCAGCTAGTCCCAACCAACGTAACCGCGATTGAAAAAATAAACCAAAAAAATACAGGGCTACCCATGAATATCCGGCACTTGCATGCGCCGCTGGAAAACATCCTTCCCCGTTGCGTAAATGCAATTGCTGAATAACATCTACATAAGACAATGCACCGCCATATCGTCCAAACTCCCAAGGGCAGGAAATATCCAGCGATGCTTTAAGCAAACCCACTAATGGACTTGCACCGGCAACAGCCAAAAATAAGTATGCTAATGGTTTTCGAATGTGGGATTGGGATTTTAAAAATAAACTCAAACACAAAGCGCAAATAACTATAGCGCCAAGAAAAATCGATAGCTCTCTTCCGCCCTTATGAAGCAATGCTTCCGCAACCCAACTATTTTTCCATGCCCAGGAATGACCTTGAAGTGCATAGAAATAATCTTCAAGACGCATATCGATATTAAAATGAATAATGGCAAAACTTGCTGCCATCAAAAATAGTACCGGATATAGCAGATGTTGGCGCAGAAAGACTGAGTTGTTGATTGCCATAGATTGCATCGCAAGATTAACAAAAGCTAATCTTACAGACGCAAACTTAGGCAAGGCTTAGGAGTGAATTATTGAATAGAATTTTTGATATGGTAGCGAAAGCTCAAAATTGAACTTTCGCTATAAAAAAGAACTAAAGGACTATTTCAGCTAGGTTACCTTTTTCTTCCAGCCAGCTCTTACGATCTCCCGCGCGTTTTTTCGCGAGCATCATATCCATAATTTGATGAGTGCCGTCGTCTTCGCCGATGGTTAACTGTACCAAACGACGAGTGTCACGAGCCATAGTGGTTTCGCGCAATTGCAACGGATTCATTTCACCCAAACCTTTGAAGCGTTGTACGTTGGGTTTACCTTTCTTATTTTCGGCAGTGAGGCGATTTAGAATTCCGTTTTTTTCGCTTTCATCCAACGCGTAAAAAACTTCTTTACCTAAATCGATACGATAAAGCGGTGGCATTGCGACATAAACATATCCATTACGAACCAGCACCGGAAAATGCCTTACAAATAATGCACACAATAATGTGGCGATGTGCAAACCATCCGAATCGGCATCCGCGAGAATACAAATTTTGTGATAACGCAATTCGCTAAGATCTTCACTACCGGGATCCATTCCGATTGCAATGGAAATATTATGTACTTCTTCACTGGCTAAGATTTCAGAAGAGTCAACTTCCCATGTATTCAGAATTTTTCCGCGCAACGGCATGATGGCTTGATATTCTCGGTCACGCGCTTGTTTCGCAGAGCCGCCTGCCGAATCACCTTCTACTAAAAACAATTCACTTAGTGCCGGTTCGCCGCTTGAACAGTCAGCTAATTTCCCTGGTAATGCCGGGCCAGAAGTAATTTTTTTACGCGCAACTTTTTTGCTGGATTTAACACGTTTTTGCGCATTGTTAATACAGAAATCTGCAAGCTTATCGCCCTCTTCTGTATGTTGGTTTAACCAAATTGCAAACGCATCTTTCGCGATACCGGAAACAAACGCTGCAGCCTCACGCGATGTTAAACGTTCTTTAGTTTGCCCGGAAAATTGTGGGTCGTGATTTTTATAACTCAGTACAAAACAGCAATTCGCCCAAATATCTTCTGGCGCAAGTTTAATGCCACGCGGAATTAAATTACGGAACTCGCAGTAATCGCGAATCGCATCCAGTAATCCCGTGCGCAATCCGTTGGTATGAGTTCCGCCTTGCGCTGTTGGAATTAAATTTACATAACTTTCTTGAATAACTTCGCCACCTTCGGGCAGCCATTGCACCGCCCAACTTACAGCGTCAGTCGTTGCGCTGAAATCTCCAACAAAAGGAGTAGCAGGTAAAGTTTCCCAACCCTGGGTTGCGCCAGAGAGATAATCTTTTAAACCATCCTCGTAATACCAAACGTCTTTATCACCAGTTTGTTCATCTAAAAATGAAACCGTTAAGCCGGGGCACAAAACTGCTTTCGCACGTAACACATGACGTAAACGCGTTACAGAAAATTTTGGCGAATCAAAATAAATAGGATTGGGTAAAAATTTTACGCTGGTGCCCGTTTGGCGTTTTGGACAGGTATCAATTATTTCCAGATCAGTCGCTTTATCGCCATTGGCAAAGCCCATACGATAAACATTACCGTCGCGCTTAACTGTAACTTCAAGCTTATCGGAAAGCGCATTCACTACCGATACACCAACACCGTGCAAACCACCGGAAAACTGGTAATTTTTATTGGAGAATTTTCCGCCCGCGTGGAGTGTACACAAAATAACTTCGATGCCGGGTTTGCCTTGTTCCGGGTGAATATCCACCGGCATACCGCGACCATCATCCGTTACTGTAACGGATTGATCTTTATGCAAGATAACTTCAATAGATTTTGCGTGACCTGCAAGCGCTTCATCCACCGAGTTGTCGATAATTTCTTGCGCGAGGTGATTGGGGCGCGTGGTTTCGGTATACATACCGGGACGCTTTTTTACAGGGTCTAAACCCGTGAGTACTTCAATATCTTCTGCGGAATAATTTGCCATAGTTTTTTGGTTTTCTTATCGAGATAAATATAAAAATTAATTTTGTTGCGACCACTCAATGTGAGCGTAAAAATGCTAACCCACTTTCTAAGTACCGCTCAAAACCTTGAAAGGCGTGATCGCCGCCCTCTTCCACGGTTTGTTCACAGCCTGCATATTTTTCAACGGCTTTGCGATAATCCAAAGTTTCATCGCCGGTTTGCACTAGGAGCCAATAATTATCCAAACGCTGCGGTTTTACATCGATCAATTTAATTTCATCGATATGATGCGAATGCAAATGGTAGATATCGTCCGTGTGATAACTTTTCAATTCAACGCCGACATATTTGGGCATGAATTCTTGCGGGTTTACGGCTGGATTAATCAACAGCGCACGCAGATTATATTTCTCCGCCAACCAGGTCGCCCAGAAGCCACCGAGCGAGCTACCCATTAAATAAATCGGTTCAGGAAGCAAAGACTCTACCAGCTGCTCCAAAAGTTGCTGCGTTTGTGCCGGGTAAGGCGAAAGCTGGGGGCAATGATAGTCTATTTCGGGGCGATTGGCCGCAAGCCATTCCCGAGTCTGCTGGGCTTTGAAAGATAAGGGGGAACTGAGAAAACCGTGAATGTACAACAACGCTGCCATAGGACTCGATCAATAACCTGCTGATTTATAGTCGATAACGTACTGCTTGCCCGTCACCCGCTCAACACCGGTGCTGAAACTACCGTCATCATTCAGGTCAAACCAACGATAGCCCGGCATTAGGGTATCTACCGTAAAGTCGTCGTATTTGGGTTTAAATTGCACGCAGGTTGAGGGAGTAGCGATTAAGGCAACACCCTTGCGGGTATCGTTGAAGTCTTGATGAACATGGCCCCAAACCACAGTTTTTACATTGGGAAAACGGTCCAAGACCGCAAAAAATGCATCCGCGTTACGCAATATGTATTGGTCAATCCAGGCGCTACCGACCAATACGGGCTGGTGATGCAACATCACCATAATGTGTTTGTCAGGATTTGTGCTGAGCATGTGTTCAAGGTAATCCAGCTCGCCTTGCTCAAAATTCCCATGCACCTTAAATGGCACAACGGAATCCAGTAGCAGAATTAGCCAATTACCCTGCTCTATAGCGCGATTTTCCGGCAACTCGGGCAAATTAATTTTAGCCATAATCTCGGAAGAATCGTGATTACCGGGCAACCAAGCTAGGGACTGAGAAAAGTATTGGCGGACAATATCAATAAAGCGGCGGTAACAGCTTTCGTGGCCTGCGCTGGCAATATCACCAGTGCAAACCATGTAATCAAAATCAGATTCTTTTTCGGCGATAAGCGCTAAAACATCATGCAGACTTTCGTCAGTATTCAGGCCAAGCAAAGCTTCGCTCGTGAGCGGCCCCAAATGGCAATCGCTGATTTGAATAAATCGCTTAGTACTAACGACCGTTTTTGCCACAGCAGTATCTGTCTCGCGGTTGACTCTTCCCTGTTTTAGTTATTAAGAAGAGGAAGTTAAGAGAAAATCGAGTTAACTCTGGCAACGATATACGCTAAACCGCATTAATTCCACCCTCGAATTCGCTTAAATAGACTTTTTATGGTGATAACGGCTAAAAAAACACCAGAATTGTGAGGAAGGTAGACTTATGAAAATAAGAATTATCTGAAACCATTTCGTCATTTAAGCGCATAGCGACAAATCCACAAAGTTCGGTCAATCAGGCATATAGATTCAAGAAGGGGTACTAATTATTTCGCTCTAACAAACGCTCGCGTTAAGAAATGTAATCGCGAATCAACGAGTACTGCAATTAAACAATCCAATCGCAAATTAATATTTTTGTAAGCTGTAAATTAAATTATATATTTGCACGCAGAACAATTTGCGATTGAAAAAAGTTTGATTGATATGAATGGAAGAAAAATGATGCGGACGATATAACAATAAAAGTAAAAGATTATAAACCGAGAAATTGTTTTACATCATCAACTTGATGACCTTCACTTAAGCAACGCGTTAATAATTCGCCAAGAAATTGGTTGATTTGCAATTTCTCATCCGCGTGATACATAGATTGGTTCGGGTATTCATAACGCGGACGCAAACGTTTGTGACCTTCCCACGCAAGCACTTCTGCTAATTTTGCATCGTGATACATGCGCACAGTCAAACGCGGCATGCGCAACCAGGTAGAAATATTGGCAACTGTTGTTTGGCTTAATTGCAATGTTGTTGTGTAGGGAGACCGCTCAAGAATACGTAACTGATGCAGCCATTGTTGCTCGCCACGACTAACCATAAAACGATATTCATCGCCAGTTTGGTCTCGCGTTGGCTTATTGAAATGCTGAACCAACAGCTTTTGTAAGCGCACATAATTCGTTTCGCACTCCGCCATTTGTAACGGCAAATCAACCCTGTAACGTTCACGGTAGGTAACGTAGTGTGGTTGAGGATTTATTACGCGCAATGTAAACATAAATTAAATGAGTTCAATGAAAATAAAAATCGATATTTAAAACAGTCGCTTGCAAACACAACGAGAGTTTAGATTGACTCAAGATCTTAATGACGCCGAGGTAATCTTTAAATCCCCGCTGTACTGAAGTGCTAGCCAGACTTGAAGCTAAGTCAATCACTAAACGTAATTTATTATGCGCCATGATCCTTGCGCAAACGCGCGCGATTCATTTGCAACCATTGCAAGCAAATCAGTGCAGCAGCGTTATTAAAACGGCCTTTTAATAACTCGGCGAAAACATCTTCTGCAGCAAAGCTATGTAAACGGATATCTTCGTTTTCATCCTGCACGCCGTGGACGCCACCCGCCTGGCTTAAATCACATAAACCGCAGAACAGGTAAAGTTTTTCATCGCTGCCACCCGGGCTGGATAAAAAGTTACAAATATATTCCATGTAATAAGGTTGCAGAGACGCCTCTTCCAGGAGTTCGCGGCGCGCAACTTCCTCTGCAGATTCACCACTTTCCACCATGCCCGCAACTACTTCGTAACACCAGGGGCCTGCAGGCTCGCGCAAGGCACCTACACGAAATTGCTCGATCAAACCAATAAGGTCATGCACGGGATCGTATACAACAACAGCTACAGCATCGCCGCGAATAAATACTTCGCGGTTAATATCTTTGCTCCAGCCACCTTTGAATAATTTGTGGCGCAATACAATTTTTTCTACGCGAAAAAATCTTTTATAAAGCACTTCACGCTGTACAACTTCAACATCGTTGCCGTCAAATTCCGGTTTTTTAATCATAATTTTTTGAGTTAATTTATTTTTAGTTGGATTGTAGATGTAAGTGCCCTCACCTCGCTCCTCTCCCAGAGGGAGAGGGAGTTTAAGGCAAGAGCAAAAAAATTAAACCTTATGATAAAGCTCTGAACCTTTAGCCAAAAATTCTTGCGATTTCTGTTTCATTTCTGCTTCAACATCAATCATTTTGATAATGTCTTTATCACCAATCACAGAAATATCAGTACCATTTTTTGCAGCATACTCGCGCACTTCTTGCGTGATTTTCATGGAGCAAAATTTCGGGCCACACATGGAACAAAAATGCGCAACTTTTGCCGAATCTTTCGGTAAAGTTTCGTCGTGATATGAACGCGCAGTGTCCGGGTCCAAACCTAAATTAAATTGATCTTCCCAACGGAATTCGAAACGCGCTTTTGATAAAGCATTGTCACGCAATTGTGCACCCGGATGACCTTTCGCCAAATCTGCCGCGTGTGCAGCAATTTTGTAGGTAATGATGCCGTATTTAACGTCATCTTTATTCGGCAAACCCAAATGCTCTTTTGGCGTAACGTAGCACAGCATGGCGCAACCATACCAGCCAATCATTGCAGCCCCAATACCGGAGGTGATGTGATCGTAACCGGGAGCAATATCCGTGGTTAATGGGCCAAGTGTGTAGAAAGGCGCTTCATCGCAAACTTCCAACTGCTTTTCCATATTTTCTTTGATCAAGTGCATGGGCACATGGCCTGGGCCTTCGATCATCACTTGCACATCGTGCTTCCAAGCGATTTTGGTTAATTCGCCAAGGGTTTCCAATTCACCGAACTGCGCTTCATCATTTGCATCTGCAATTGAACCGGGACGCAAACCATCGCCCAACGAAAAACTTACGTCGTAAGCTTTCATGATTTCGCAGATATCTTCGAAATGCGTGTAGAGGAAATTTTCTTTGTGATGCGCTAAACACCACTTCGCCATAATTGAACCACCACGCGACACAATTCCTGTTACACGTTTCGCCGTGAGCGGAACGTAGCGCAACAAAACGCCAGCATGAATTGTAAAATAATCCACACCTTGCTCGGCTTGTTCAATTAATGTATCGCGGAAAATTTCCCACGTTAAATTCTCTGCAACACCATCTACTTTTTCTAACGCTTGATAAATCGGAACTGTACCAATGGGCACATGCGAGTTGCGGATAATCCACTCACGCGTTTCGTGAATATTTTTGCCGGTGGATAAATCCATCACGGTATCTGCACCCCAACGTGCACCCCAAGTCAACTTTTCTACCTCTTCTTCAATCGACGAGCCTAACGCAGAGTTACCGATATTGCCGTTAATTTTCACGAGGAAATTACGACCGATAATCATTGGTTCAACTTCGGGGTGATTAATATTAACGGGGATAATTGCGCGGCCACGTGCGACTTCGCTACGCACAAATTCCGGCGTAATCTCATCGGGAATGCTTGCGCCGAAACTCATGCCCGCATGTTGTTGCTTCAACAAGCCGAGCTCACGTGCTTGAGCAAGTGCCATATTTTCGCGAATAGCGATGTATTCCATTTCCGGCGTAATAATTCCGCGCTTGGCGTAATACATTTGCGATACGTTCATACCAGCTTTTGCACGACGTGGTTTGCGCGTTAAATTGAAACGCAACTTCGCAAGCTTGGGATCATTCAAGCGTGAGTTAGTAAATTCAGAATGGCTGTCTTCCAGGATTTCTGTGTCATTGCGCTCTTCAATCCACACAGTGCGGATATCTTGCAATCCAGTACGCAAATCAATTTTTACATTTGGATCTGTGTAAGGGCCTGAAGTATCATACACGCGAACGGGAGGATTTTTTTCGCCGCCGAAATCAGTTGGAGTATCAGCGAGAATAACCTGACGCATAGGCACGCGAATATCAGGGCGCGAACCTGTTACATAAAGTTTTTCTGAGCCTGTAAAAGGCTGTACAGATGCGTTATCGACTTGCGCGCTTTCGCTAAGAATTTTTTCTACGCTAGTGTTCATGGGATTTCCTCGAATTTAAACCCTGTTTGTTCGGTGGCGATCATCATAGTGAAATGATAAAAGCGTTTTTTTAATCAAAATTTTTTGGACGTTACATACAACCGCTAATAAAACTTATAAAAATGATGTACAGGCCCGCTGCCATGACCGATGTGTAATTTTTCTGAATGTACAAGCGCGTTATGCAAATAATCTTTTGCCTGCGCTACAGCATCTTCTATTGATAATTTCTTTGCCAAACCTGCGGCAATTGCCGATGCTAAAGTGCATCCCGTGCCGTGTGTATTTTTGGTAGCTATACGCGGCGCCGAAAATAAATGTTTCCCGGTGACAGTGAGCAATAAATCTGTCGCTTCAGTGCTTTGGCTGTGACCGCCTTTCATTAATACAGTTTGCGCGCCCATCGCCAATAACAATTCTGCTTGCTGCTGCATATCATCCAGATTTTTTGCAACAGGTTGATTTAGTAGCGCGGCAGCTTCCAATAAGTTGGGTGTTAAAATAGTGGCTTTTGGAATTAATAATTCAATCAAATTCTTGATCGCATCTTCTGCCAACAATCTATCGCCACTGGTAGCGACCATCACCGGATCTAACACCAATGGTATGTGCGGGTGTTGAGCCAGCGTTTCTGCAATCGCCGTAATAATATCCGCTTGTGCCAACATGCCGGTTTTAATCGCGCCGACATTGATATCACTTAATACTGATTGAATTTGCGCCTGTACGAACTCCGGTGCAATAGGGGAAACGCCCTGCACACCTTTGGTATTTTGTGCTGTAAGCGATGTGATCGCAGAACAGCCATACACACCTAAAGCCGCAAAGGTTTTTAAATCTGCCTGAATTCCTGCGCCGCCGCCGCTGTCGCTGCCAGCAATGGTCATTGCAATAGGTGTTTGAGGACGTGAATTCATGGGGGTTTCCGCTGCAAGAACAAAAGGCGCGGAAGAGAGAGGAGCGGCCAAAGCCACAAATACAAGCTCTCGTTCCCTACGCCGGTACTAACCGGATCAGGTCTGCGGGTATATCTCAGCTGTTGATATGGCATCAACAAGCACCCCGACAAGAAGCTTCGCAGTCTAGAGAAATTAGGAAGTAGATACTAGCCCTTGGTTATTAATTAGCCTAAATCAATTTGTATGCTAAATTCAACGCACGAACCTGAATTGGATTGATGTCCGAAAATCTATAATAAATGGCGAGTTCAATAAACAATTGGATTAGCTGTTGAAATGGCGTCGGTGCTGTTTACATTTGTAACTACAAAGCCAGACCACAAGTGTTTACCCTTTTTAACCAGCTGATTGGCCACAAAGCTCGACCAGCCAGAGCCAACCCGTTAAACTCGGCGTTTTATTATTATTGAATCCAAACAGTGCCGATCTGCGTCTAAGCTATGGCTTACCACTTTCCAGGCTTATATCTGTACATCTTTTACCTACATGTTGGAATCTTTTACCTTCAGGATTTTTTATGAAAGAGTCGTTCTCTATGAAAAAGTCAAAGCTTTACGTAGCTATTGGTTTGCTTGCGTTTGTTCCTTTCGCAGCAAGTGCTAATACCCTGTTAGACATTTATGAATTGGCATTGAAAAATGATGCGCAACTAAAAGCTGATAAAGCAGGCTACGAGGCGAATAAAGAATTAGGCAACATCGCACGCGCAGGCCTTTTGCCTCAAATTAACGCGAGCTATTCTGCATACGACAAAACTGACACCGACATTACCAATCGTATTCCTGCCCCCACTATCACGGGCAATAGCAACTCAAAAACAACTGGCTGGAACGTAACCTTAAACCAACCTTTATTTGATTTGTCTGCCTGGTACGTTTACAAACAAGGCCAAAAATTAAGTGATCAAGCCGAAGCACAATTCGGTGCAGATCAACAAAGCTTGATAGTCCGTGTTACCACAGCTTACTTCAATGTTTTACGCACAGTTGATTCACTCGAATCGACCATTGCAGAACAAAATGCATTTGCTCATCAGTTAGATCAGGTTAAACAACGTTTCGATGTAGGCTTGACTGCAATCACCGATGTTCACGAAGCGCAAGCTGCCTATGACAGTGCTGTAGCAGCGACGCTTGAAGCGCGTGGCAGCTTGAGCATTAGCTACGAAGCTTTGGAAGTTTTAACAGGCAAACCAGAAGATCAAATCGCACCGCTCTCTGACAAATTTCCGGTAGTAAACCCGACACCAGCAGACCGTGCCGAGTGGGTAAATTTTGCGTTAAAAAATAACTACAGTTTGAAAGCAACCAGACTGTATGCAGACTCAGCTGATAGCAATGCGGACGCGGCTCGTGCAAGACATTTGCCCACCGTAAACGCAAGTTTGGGTTACAACAAATTTGATGCTGACGGCGACGAATTTAACGATCCGTTTGACCGCACAACTAAAGGCAATACTGTGAGCGTTGGTGTAACTATTCCAATTTTCAGCGGCTTGCGTACTTCAAGCACTGCTCGCCAAGCGGTAGCGCAGGGCTTGCAAGCTGAAGAGCAATTTAATAGCGCGCAACGCAGTACAATCCAGAATGCTCGCACATTACACTTATCTGTAGAAACTGACGTGGCTCGTATCGCTGCACGTAAACAGGCTACCGTTTCTAACCAAAGTGCTTTGGAAGCAACCCAAGCTGGCTATGAAGTGGGTACACGCAACCTGGTTGAAACATTGCAAGCTCAAAGCAAGCTTTATCAAGCTCGTCGTGATTATGCCAATGCACTTTATGATTATGTAATTGATACTATTAAATTGCGCGAAGTTGCTGGTTTGTTAACTCCAGCCGATGTACAAGAAGTTGATAAGTGGTTACAAGATGGCGCACCAGTTACACGTGCGCAATACGAAAAGTAATTTCTACTTCCTTGTAGAAAAATAAAAAAAGCCATGCAAATGCATGGCTTTTTTATGCCCATAACTTTTATAAAAACGCGTCAATTGCGTTAAGTGTTTTTGCTAGGGCACCGCGATTTTCATTAGCGACCGCTGAAGCTGCTTGTCCACGTTTAACTCTCTCCGCAGAATTGGTAGCAAGTATTTCAACTTGTTGCGCTAAAACACCCGCAGAAGGCACAAGCGTTAAAGCACCTGCATCGACCAGCAGACGCGAAACCTCCGCAAAGTTAAATACTGAAGTTCCGCTTAAAATAGGCAGTTGCCAAACCGCTGGCTCAATAAAATTATGGCCGCCATTAGGCACTAAACTTCCACCCACGAATGCAATATCACTTGCGCCAAACATTAATAGCAATTCCCCCATAGTATCGCCAAGAATAATATGAGCATCGTCACTGACAATTTTCTCGCTGCGGCGCGATACCTTAAAGCCACGGCTAATACATAGACTTGCAACGGAATTAAAACGTTCGGGATGACGCGGCACTATGACTAAACGTAAATTTTCCAAAGCAGGATTTTTTTTGCACTGCGCAAATGCATCCAAAATTATTTCATCTTCACCTTGATGCGTACTCGCTGCAATCCATAACAATATTTTTCCATCTTGTGACCATTGCTGTTTTAATGTAGCAGCATTAGTTCGAACATCTTCAGAGAGCGTTAAATCAAATTTAACATTACCGGTAATTTCAGTATTACCAACAGGTAAGCCAATTCTATTGAAGCGTTCCGCATCAGTTTTGTTTTGCACCAGTGCTTTCGTTAAATGTTGCATCATCGGTTGAGTTAAGCCAGAGAATTTTTCATAACCCCGAGCCGATTTTTCAGACATACGCCCATTGATAAGAACGCTTGGAATTTTACGTTTGGCGCATGCAGCCAACGTATTCGGCCACAACTCAGTTTCCATAATTAACAACAAAGACGGTTTCGTACGGCGAATAAAACGCGTAAGGACACTTGGCAAATCGTAAGGAGCGTAAACATGAAACACGCTTTCACCCAAGCTTGCACGCACTCGCTCCGAACCTGTAGGCGTTGTTGTAGTGACAACTAATTGCACATCACCTCTCGCCTGCAGTAAACGAATTAAGGGCAATGCCGCAATGAACTCACCGACAGATACAGTATGAAACCAAATAACTTTTTTGTTGGGGGTTAATGGAGAAAAAAAAGCAAAGCGTTCGCTCCAGCGTTTTGCATAAGCAGGCGCCGCTATAGCTCGCCACAACAGACGAAGTAAAATAATAGGAACGGCCAAATAAAAAATAAAGGTGTAGAAAATTCGCATAGAAAACCAAATATAAATAAATTCACGAGTGGTTATTTCTAACCGTTCGTGAAATGAAAACTTACCAATTCATTTTTTTCTTGATAAATGCAGTTAATTTATCCGCATTAGCCTGATGTTGCTTCACGCGTGGATGAGCGCCATAACCGGTAAACTCAAAGAAAATGGTATCCATTTTTTCTTGTGGGTTTTCCTGCTTTAGACGCGCCACGGCAGTAGTGATATAGCCTGGCCATTTGGAACCTTCTTTGGTGGCATCCATACTGCCCAGCGCGCAAATGATAAATGCTGTTGGATATTTACCGCGAATAGTTTTCACAAAATCAACATAGGCTTGGATACGCTGATCGTCTGTGGGATTAGGGTCCATTCTATGTTCGCGATCAGTCAGCCAGCTATCATTTTGAAATAAATTGATAACGACGACGTCTGGCGTCCAGCTTGAAAAATCCCATTGGGAATCATTATTCCCTACGGCGTTAAGTTGGTCATAAAACTGCGGCATTACAAATGGAAACCAGCTGATCAAAATACCAATACCACTTTGCGATGTAACATGTAGCTCTGCGTTTAGGTTACGAGCAGTAATAGCATCGTAAGCCATAAAATTATTCTTATCTTTTAATAAATGATCCGGGCCATCATCAGTAGATTCGTTGCCCATGCCGCTGGTAATAGAATCCCCAAAAAATTCTATTTTACGATTCAATCGTGGCGGTGGCGCCAATAACTTTTCGCCATCTGCCAATTCAAATTTTTTGATGGTAGTAGCGCCTTCTTCACCCTCAGTGCGCTTGGTTAATAAAAAGCTATGCTTTCCCGGTGCGAGATTGGCGGCAACTATATAATTTTTTTCACCTTTTTCTGCCTGAATAATAATCGGTCTTTTAAAATTATTATCTATGAAAACATTGAAATAATTTTTCCCCAATTGATCATCCAAAATTACAGCTAAATATTGTCCTGTGAAATTACCGGCAATGCTTGTACCCGGCCAGGATATATGCGGAGCATCTACTCGGCTGAAATCAACTCGTCCCGTGTATTGCAAGTTTTTATCGGACGCTGATATTTGTGTAACGGCTACAACGGGTAGACATATGAAAGTTAAACTGAGAATAGCACTAAAGCGTTTAAAAAATTTTGCTAGATTTAGCATAGTCAGGCTCCAACAGATTCTTATTAATTTTTAAATCGATAAAAATTATTCCAATCGAACATTATCTAAATATATTGAGCGCGGTGCAGGCAGCTTCCCGGCAAAAATTTCTATCCACATAATTTTTGTCATATCCATTTTGCGATGTTCAGGTGCATTTTTTATATCTTCTAGCGAAAACGCAAAATGATTCCAGCCCGACTCAAGATTTAACACACTATTAAATCTATCTTGAGTAACCCACCCGCTCAAATGATGATCCGCGTCATTTATACGTACGGTCATTTTAAAAGCTTGGGGGTCAGGGTTATAAATATCAAAGCTAAAAGTTTTATAACCAGTCCAATCATTAATCAGGCGATTAAATACAACCCCAGTGTATTTATTCGTTGTGAGGTCAACCTTTAATGAATACTCACCTTGGGTATGAAACAGAGTAGATTGCTCAGATGCTCTGTGTCCGTATGTTTCAATACTAGACTCAAAACCTGCAAGAATTGGGAATTGTTGATTTAAATTAAATTGAAAACGGCCTTCATAATAAAGTGTGGTCAAGGTGGGGACTAGAAGCACGATTGATATTAGGCGACCAGCCCAGCTCCACAGGGTATTGCGTTGCAACCAGAAAACTCCCAGCCACGCGCCGGTCATATCCCGCAATAGATCGTCCCAATTACCATCGCGCCCAATATAAGCCTGAATTAGCTCAATTGAACCTCCGCCGACAAATACCGCAGCACTAATAAAAAAAACAACTTTCCATTTATTAATATCGAATTTTTTACTGACTATGGCGACTATGGCGATAAAAAAAACCAAATGGCCGCAATCCCAAATGGCGTACATTAAATTGCTGGATGATTCTGTTGCTCCACCTAAAAAGAAAAAAGGAAACGCAACTGCAACAACGACCAATGAAACTATGTATCTTAATTTTAGTAGGTGATGCCTCATATTAATATCTGGAATCACCCATGCCGTTAAATTGTTTGGCCAAATTGGTCGCGTAGTTATCGGTCATACCGCTGATAAAATCAATCACTGCCATGAGCGCTTGATATTTGTAATTCTTTTCTCGCTTGCTCACATTTGGGTGAAAATTATTATCGCCAATTAACGCCATAACACGATTATCTCTGTAGGTCATTTGATTTCGGTCACCAAGCGATGCATAAACAGCACTGCAAATAGTGGTTAATAAAGTACCTATTACTGCATAAGCACCAATTTCCAATTCAACGCGTCGTGAGTGATTGAAAATTTTATTTTTCGCCAAATCTTTTGCGGCTTGCACTGCCGTCATTACTTTAGGATCACACAGTGATATTAAATCACCTTCAACATCGCCGCGTAAAAAAGCGTCCTGATGCTTAATAAATGCATCAGTCCCCGCATTAATAAATGCATCTATAACCTTTCCACGCACTAACGCAGGCTTGCGGCCATCGTTTACTTTTTTAAGCGTTCGCTCCAAATCAGCAAGCTGTGGAGAATCGGCAATCACCGGGCGCAAAAGTTCATAAATTTCTGCCCAATTTAAAATTCCCATTTCCAGACCATCTTCCAAATCTATAATGCCGTAACAAAAATCGTCTGCAGCTTCCATTAAATACACGAGCGGATGACGGCAATACCAATTTTTTCCTTTTTCGATCAAACCCGTTTTTGCCGCGATTTCATGAAAGTAATCTAACTCGGATTGAAACACACCATATTTATTATTCTTGGGGCGATGATTCAACACCGTATCCGTTGAACACCAGGGATATTTCATGGATGACGCGAGCGTCGCATAAGTTAAACGCATACCTTCATGATATTGGTGATACTCCGACGTAGTCAGCACACGCAAACCCTGCGCGTTACCTTCGAATACGCGAATGTCATCGCGCTCTTCTGGCGATAGATCATTTAAAAATTCTGCACCGTCTTTTTGAAACCAGCTGCGAATTGCATCTTCACCGGTGTGACCAAATGGTGGGTTGCCAATGTCATGCGCCAAACAAGTTGCTTGAACAATATCGCCAATATCCGTTGGCCAAATATGCTCCGGTAAATCACCTGCATCTTTTAGTGCTTGCCCAACGCGAATACCGAGCGTACGGCCCACACAGGCAACTTCCAAACTATGAGTCATGCGATTATGGATGTGATCATTGGTCGCCATAGGGTGAACTTGCGTTTTACGTGCAAGCCGACGAAAGGCACCGGAGAAAATAATTTTGTCGTGATCCGAGTGAAATGGCGAACGCCCCTCCTCGTGCTTGGCGCTACGATGTCCTAAACGTTCAGCACACAACAGCTGATTCCAATTCATTGCCATAGAAATACACAACCTTGTAATAAACAATTTTTTGTAACACGCATTAGCTTTTCTTCAGCGCGAAACGCGCACCAGTTTAGGCCGATTTACAAATGTGAACGCACAGTATAAGCGCACCAGAATATTTTTAATCTTGTATTTTTTAATAAACAAGATCGCAATCTAAGTCATTTAACTTATTGTTTTCACTGATTTTTACACATCATATCAGATGAAATATTGCAGCTGAAATTCTCTTGGCATAGTTACTGCAAAATCTAAAAAAAGCAATCTTGTATTCAAGATGGTATTTAAGATTTTAGCGCAGGACCAATAATGACAAGTACTCAAGGCTGGACAATTTCCGAATGGCTTGAAGCCTACCGTAGCCAAACTATTACGGCGAGCGATGCATTACATTCATTGCGTTCACAGCTGGATTCCAATGATCCCGCATGGATTTATATTCTCTCTACTGACGAACTCAACGCGCAAATTGCTGCGTTAACCTCCACTGATCTTCCACTTTACGGCGTGCCTTTCGCCGTAAAAGACAACATAGATGTTGCAGGCGTTCCCACTACCGCCGCCTGCCCCGCATTTACCTATATTCCGAGTGCGGATGCCACTACGGTTGCGCTGCTTAAAAAAGCGGGCGCGATTGTAATCGGCAAAACCAATCTCGATCAGTTTGCGACTGGGCTTGTGGGCACGCGGTCACCTTATGGTGCCGTGCCCAATTCTTTTAAAGCCGACTATATTTCAGGTGGTTCCAGCTCAGGTTCCGGCGTAACTGTCGCGCGCGGCTTGGTGCCATTCAGTTTAGGAACTGATACCGCAGGCTCGGGCCGTATACCCGCAGGCTTTAACAATATAGTTGGGCTCAAACCCACTAAAGGTCGTTTTAGTACGTCAGGCGTTGTACCCGCGTGTCGCAGCCTGGATTGCGTTTCTATATTTGCATTAACCGTTAACGATGCAGAAATTGTTGCAAATGTGATGACTGCATTTGATGCCACAGATGGATTTTCCCGCACAGCCCTAAGTGCTCCAATTTATTTTTCCAGCAAACCCAAATTTGGTGTCCCACTTAATCCTGAGTGGTTTGGCGATCATGAAGCTGAGGCCGCATGGAATGTGTCATTAGAAAAATTTATGTCTTTAGGCGCTGAATTAATTCCGATTGATTTCACACCCATGTTTACGCTCGCACAATTATTGTACGGCGGCCCCTGGGTTGCAGAGCGTCACGCCGCAGTTGCGAAATTTATGGCAGAACACGCCAGGGATATGAATTCGGTGGTGCGCAGCATTATCGAAAAAGCGGTAAATTTTTCAGCAACGGATACCTTTGTTGCTGAATATCAGCGTGCAGATTTAGCTCGCGACATTCAATTATTAATGAAAAATGTTGATGCCCTTTTGGTACCTACCTCACCCCGTCATCCAACCACTGCAGCAGTTGATGCAGATCCTATTTTAGTAAACAGCCAACTTGGCACTTACACGAATTTTGTCAATCTAGCGGATTGTTCTGCACTCGCATTACCGTCTGTGATTCGTAAAGACGGATTGCCATTTGGCATCACCTTAATTGCGCCCGCCTGGCAAGACGCAGCGCTCGCTAAATTCGGAAAAATTTGGCAAACCAATGCCGATTTAAATTTAGGCACTAGCAATCGTAAAGCACCCACTGTCATTTCAAAAAATATTGCACCGGAAGGTTATGTTCGTTTAGCCGTGGTTGGTGCGCATCTCACCGGCATGCCACTCAACGTGCAATTGCAGGAACGCAACGCAATTTTTGTTGAAAGCACCCTAACCGCAAACACCTATCGCTTATTCGCTTTACCCAATACTACACCACCAAAACCAGGATTAATTCGCGGCAGAGCTGGCGAAACCGGTGCGGAAATTATCGTGGAATTGTGGGACGTGCCTTTAGAAAAGTTTGGAAGTTTTGTTGCGCTAATTCCTGCGCCGCTCGGCATAGGCACACTCACACTCGAAGATGGCCGCGAAGTGAAAGGTTTTATTTGTGAAGGCGCGGCCGTTGAAGGCGCGACCGATATTACACATCTAGGCGGATGGCGCGCTTACATAAAATCCTTACAGAAAAATTAACCTCACCCCGGCCCTCTCCTGATAGGAGAGGGAGTTAGGGGATAAAAAATACGACAAACCATACAGGTCGGAGAAGGAAAATGTTTCATACAGTCTTGATTGCAAACCGCGGTGAAATCGCCGTTCGCATTGCCAAAACCCTGAAAAAAATGGGCGTGAAATCTGTTGCTGTTTATTCCGACGCTGACCGAAATTCCGCGCACGTAACCGCATGCGATGTCGCAATTTGTTTAGGTGGCAACACCGCTGCCGAAAGTTATTTACAAGTTGACCGCATACTTGCAGCAGCACGCGAAAGCGGCGCGCAAGCGATTATTCCCGGTTACGGATTCCTCTCCGAAAATGCAAAATTTGCCGAACAATGTGAAGCTGAAGGCATAGCATTTTGCGGCCCAACGCCAGATCAAATGCGTCAATTCGGTTTGAAGCATACATCGCGTGAAATTGCGGAAAAAGCGGGCGTGCCGCTCACACCGGGAACTGGTTTATTAAATTCGATTGAAGAAGCCATGCTGTCGGCGAAAACGCTCGGCTACCCCGTTATGTTAAAGAGCACTGCGGGCGGCGGCGGTATTGGTTTAACACGTTGCAACAGCGAAGAAGAATTAATTAATGCCTACGAAACCGTAAAGCGTTTAGGCCAAAACTTTTTTAGCGACAGCGGCGTATTCCTCGAGCGCTTTGTAGATAACGCGCGTCACGTTGAAGTACAAATTTTCGGTGATGGTTTAGGAAATGTATTGGCATTGGGCGAACGCGATTGCTCACTGCAACGCCGCAATCAAAAAGTCGTTGAAGAAACTCCTGCACCAAATTTACCGGCAGCAACACGCGATAAATTATTAGCGGCATCAAAAAGTTTAGGCGAAGCCGTTAAATATCGTTCAGCGGGAACTATTGAATATATTTACGATGGCGCTCGCGATTCGTTTTATTTCCTGGAAGTAAATACTCGCTTGCAAGTTGAACATCCCATCACCGAAGCCTGTACCGGTGTAGATTTAGTGGAGTGGATGATTTTAACCGCTGCAGGCATGCCACCGTCATTTGATATTGATATCACACCAAAGGGTGCTGCAATTGAAGTGCGTTTGTATGCTGAAGATCCAGTGCGCGATTTCCAACCATCGCCCGGTGTATTAACCGATGTTTTATTTTCAGATTCCGCTCGCAATGATACCTGGGTTTCCACCGGTACCGAAGTATCGCCCTACTACGATCCAATGATTGCAAAAATTATTGTGCACGGAACAGATCGCGCTGATGCGATAGCAAAAATGCAAACCGCATTAAATGAAACACGCATGGCTGGCATCTCTACCAATATCGATTACCTTCGCCAAATTATTGCGTCAGATTTTTTCGGCAGTGGTGATGTTGCAACTAACAAACTCGCAAGCTTTATATACAAAGCGCCAGTGATTGAAGTGTTACAACCCGGTACTTACACCAGCGTGCAAGATTATCCGGGACGCGTTGGTTTATGGAGCGTTGGCGTTCCACCATCAGGCCCAATGGACGATTACGCATTTCGTTTAGCCAATCGCATTGTTGGCAATCATGAAAGCGCAGCGGCATTAGAAATTACTCTGATTGGCCCTAAACTACGTTTTCACAGTGATGCAATTATTTCATTAACGGGCGCCACATCGCCCGCAAAACTGGATGGCGAATTAATTCCATTCTGGGCACCGGTTCCCGTAAAAGCCGGACAAATTCTTGAGGTCGGCAAAGCCGATTCCGGTTGCAGAAGTTACCTCGCCGTTCGCAACGGTTTTGATGTTCCGGTTTATTTAGGCAGCCGCTCTACATTTGCACTCGGCCAATTTGGTGGACATGCAGGCCGCACCTTGCGTGCAACCGATATGTTGTCGATAAGCAATCCGGAAATTTCGGCGTGTACCACACCGGCACCGATTTTTTCTCCCGCTGCTGCACCAGAAAGTTTAATTCCAACCTACCCACACGAGTGGGAAATTGGCGTGCTTTATGGCCCACACGGCGCGCCAGATTTTTTCACCAGTGATGCGATTGAAATGTTTTTTTCCACCGCGTGGGAAGTGCATTACAACTCGAACCGTTTAGGTATTCGTTTGAACGGCCCTAAACCAACCTGGGCGCGCAATGATGGCGGCGAAGCAGGTTTGCATCCATCTAACATTCACGATACCGAATACGCGGTGGGTTCAATTAATTTCACCGGCGACATGCCCGTTATTCTCACCAAAGACGGCCCCAGTCTTGGTGGATTTGTTTGCCCGGTTACGATTGTAAAAGCGGAATTGTGGAAAGTCGGCCAAGTAAAACCTGGTGATAAAATTCGCTTTAAACGTTTAAGCTTTGATGCTGCACTCGCGCTGGAAACTGCAGCCGATAACGCCATAGAAACATTAACTGCATTACCAGAAATTTCCTTGGCGCCAATTGTAAAACCTGAGAACACAATTTCCGAATGTATTGTTGCCGCATTACCTGCACAAGGTAGCCGACCACTCGTGAGCTATCGTCAAGCTGGTGACAAATATATTCTGCTGGAATACGGCGATAATATTTTAGAACTGAGTTTACGCTTGCGCGTTTATGCGCTGATGGAAGCTTTAAAAGCATCGCCGATAAAGGGAGTGATTGAATTATCACCCGGCGTGCGCTCTCTGCAAATTAATTACGATAGCCGCGTTATTCACCAACAAGATTTAATTGCAAAACTGTTAGTCATCGAAGAAACACTTGGCGATGCACGCGATATTAAAGTGCCTAGCCGTGTTGTGTATATGCCGATGGCATTTGAAGATTCTGCAACGCTGGATGCAGTATCACGTTACCGTCAATCGGTACGCGACAAAGCACCCTGGCTACCAAGCAATACCGAATTTATGCGTCGCATAAACGGTTTGGATTCTGTCGAACAAGTTAAACAAATTTTGTTTGAAACCAGTTATATGGTTCTCGGTTTGGGTGATGTTTACCTCGGTGCACCTTGCGCTGTTCCGGTTGATCCTCGCCACCGTTTATTAACGTCAAAATACAATCCCGCGCGTACTTACACCGCTGAAGGCACAGTCGGAATCGGCGGCGTTTACATGTGTATTTACGGAATGGATTCGCCCGGTGGTTATCAATTAGTGGGCCGCACACTGCCGATTTGGAATAAGTTCCTGAAAAATTCTGATTTCGAAAATGGCGAGCCTTGGTTATTAAAATTCTTTGACCGTGTGCGTTATTACGAAGTCACCGAAGAAGAACTCACTGCGCAACGCGAAGCATTTCGTGAAGGCCGTTTGAATTTACGTATTGAAGATGATTTCTTCAGCCTAGCCGAACACGAAAAATTCTTGCAAGACAATGCAGCTAGCATCGCGGAATTTAAAGCGAAACAACAAGCAGCATTTACTACTGAAGTTGCGCTCTGGCAAGCCGATGAAGAAGCCCAGGTTGATGCGGCGTTGCAAGCAAAAGTAAATACCAATCCCATTGAAGTTGACGGCCATGCCGTCACTGCAGATATCAGCGGCAATATTTGGAAATTGTTAGTAGTGCCGGGGCAAATGGTTGAAATTGATCAACCGTTGCTAATTGTAGAAGCCATGAAAATGGAATTCTCAATTTATGCAGATCGTGCAGCGAAAGTGAGTTCTATTCACTGCGAACCAGGCAAGCAAGTTAATGCTGGCGATTTATTAGTTGTGCTGGAAGAGTAGGAAAAAATTAAAACAGACATCGATGAAGACGAGCGATCACTACACCATTAATGGGAGGAAATTATTTCCCAACACTCGGAAGATGTTATGAAGTTAATTAAGAATGACAAAAAGAAAAAAGCCGATGAACCACGCCAGAATTTAACAGAGCGAATTTACCAACAAATTAAACAGGACATTTTTACATTTCGGTTATTACCAGGAGATCGTTTCAGTGAGAACGAAATTGCTGAACGTGTGGCGGCGAGCCGAACGCCAGTGCGTGAAGCGCTTACACGTTTACAACGCGAAGGCTTTGTTGATGTTTCATTTCGCAGTGGCTGGCAAGTAAAACCTTTTGACTTTAAACAATTCGAGCAACTTTACGATGTACGCATAGTTCTTGAATTGGCAGCTGTTAGAAAGTTATGCGAGATGGAGCCAGCACCAAATTTGGATGATTTGAAACGCATCTGGTTAGTGAAACCTGAAGACAGATTGGAAGACGGCCCTACGGTTGCAGGATTGGATGAGCGTTTTCATGAGCAATTAGTAGAAGCAACCGGCAACGCTGAAATGGCGCGAATTCATCACGATATTACTGAGCGCTTACGCATAGTTCGCCGAATAGATTTTACGCAAAAGCCGCGTATAGAAGCGACTTACAACGAACACGCAAAAATATTGAGAACCATCATTGAAAGACGCGCAGAAGATGTGAAAAGTTATTTAAAAACCCACATAGAAGCGAGTAAAGCGGAAGTAAGAAAAATCACTTTGCATATGTTGTACGAAGCTAAAAATATGCAGGCTGACGATTAAATTTGTAGTTTGAATCATTGCAACAATCGACGTAAAAGTCGCACATGGAAGTAAGATTTTGTTGTTTACAAATAGAGCGATATGCCAAACATAATTTCTGCTCAACCAAAATTATTGTTGAACATATCGCGTGCGTTACCGGAAGCAATCGAGCGATGTAAATCACTCAACAAAACAAGGCTGTTTTAGAAAATATAAGTTTTTAAAATAGTCACAACCATTGAGCAATAACTCGGAGAACACCCATGAAGCTAAAACTAATAGCAAAACAAGTCGGGGCACTCGGTATCGCCGCCGGCTTAACCATCGCATCATTCAGCGCACAGGCAGCAGACACGATTAAAGTCGGTGTATTGCATTCTTTGTCGGGCACTATGGCGATTTCAGAAACTACTCTTAAAGACACAGTGTTGATGTTGATTGAAGAGCAAAACAAAAAAGGTGGCTTGCTAGGCAAAAAACTCGAAGCTGTTGTAGTAGATCCAGCATCTAACTGGCCATTGTTCGCAGAAAAAACGCGTGAACTTTTGGAGAAAGATAAAGTAGCTGCAATTTTCGGTTGCTGGACTTCGGTATCACGTAAATCAGTATTACCAGTTGTTGAAGAACTGAATGGTATTTTGTTTTACCCGGTTCAATATGAAGGTGAAGAATCTTCTAAAAACGTTTTCTACACCGGTGCCGCACCAAACCAACAAGCAATTCCTGCTGTTGATTATTTGATGAAAGAAGGCAAAGTAAAACGTTGGGTACTTGCAGGCACTGACTATGTTTACCCACGCACTACCAACAAAATTCTTGAAGCCTATTTAAAAGCAAAAGGCGTTAAGCAAGAAGACATTATGATCAACTACACACCTTTCGGTCATTCCGATTGGCAAAACATTGTAGCGGACATTAAACGTTTCGGTAGCGCTGGCAAAAAAACCGCCGTAGTTTCTACTATTAACGGTGATGCTAACGTTCCTTTCTATCGCGAATTAGGCAACCAAAAAATCAGCGCGGCTGATATTCCAGTTGTTGCATTCTCTGTAGGTGAAGAAGAGCTTTCTGGTCTTGATGCTAAACCATTGGTTGGTCACCTGGCTGCATGGAATTACTTCATGAGCGTAGACACTCCAGCGAATAAAGAATTTATCGCCAAGTGGAAAGCTTATATCAAAAACCCAAAACGCGTTACCAACGATCCAATGGAAGCAACTTATATCGGCTTCAATATGTGGGTTAAAGCAGTACAGAAAGCCGGCACCACTGACACTAACAAAGTTACTGAAGCTATCGTTGGTCTTGAGCAACCAAACCTGACTGGCGGCGTGAGCAAAATGTTGCCGAACCATCACATCACCAAGCCAGTGTTAATTGGCGAAATTCAAGAAGATGGTCAATTCCTCGTTGTTTCTTCAACTCCATTGGTTCCTGGCGATGCCTGGTCTGATTACCTTGAAGGCAGCAAAGATTTGGAATCCGATTGGATTACCTTGAAGTGCGGTAACTACAACACCAAAACCAAAAAATGTTTAGGTGCTGCAGCGAAATAAAAATTATTCCCCTCGCGCATCTGCGTGAGGGGAATTTTTAAATAGATTATTTTAAGACCCGCAATTCTTTGAGTGCGAAATGATGACAATCTTTATCTCACGTTTTTTAAAACATTTTATAGTCGCTTCTTTATTGATATGCACGGGCGTAACCAATAGCTTTGCACAAACTGAAGAAGTGTCTGCAACACCAACAGATTTTTCTGGTTTAGTCTTGCAGCTCGCAACGGGTAGCTTATCTGAACGTGCAGAAACCGTAAAAAAACTAGCTGCGTTAAAAGATAATCGCAGCACCGTTATTATCACCGCCTTGGAACAAGGTAATTTATATTTTGATAGCATCACCAATAAAGTTGGTATTAAAGATGAGAGCGGTAACTTTAGCGATGCAATTACGCTAAGCGCTGTAAGTTCAGATATCAGTAACTTTAAAAAAATTCCTGTGAATAACAGCCTCCGTAATCAGTTGCGAAGCTTGTTATCACAATTAAACCTTAGCAGCGAAGATGAAGCGATTCGTTTATCTGCAGTTAAACGTTTATTGGCCGATGGCCTCGATGAAGACAGCGCCGTCATTATTGAAAAACAATCCGCGAGCGAAAAAAATAAAACCATCAAATCGGCAATGACAATTGCGCTAGCACTTTATCAACTTAAAAATACCGATGAGAAAATCCGTATAAAAGCTGTAGATCAACTACGTGGTTCGCTTGAGCCAGAAGCACGCAGTGCTTTAACCGAAACATCTACTACTGACGAAAGCGAAGCCGTGCGTAACACCGCAATCTCTGCGCTTAAGTCTATTGAAAACACAGTGACTTATTATCGTTTCAGCGAAAGCATTTTCTTCGGGCTAAGTTTAGGTTCAGTGCTTTTACTATCGGCAATTGGTCTCGCCATCACTTTCGGCGTTATGGGGGTTATCAACATGGCTCACGGCGAGCTTATGATGATCGGTGCTTACACAACTTGGGTGATCCAACAAATATTTCCCAATCAAATTGCATACAGTTTATTAATCGCCATACCAACCGCATTTTTGGTGGCCGGTGCAGTCGGTGTTGTCATTGAACGTGGTGTAATACGCTTTTTATACGGTAGACCACTTGAAACTTTGCTGGCAACTTTCGGTTTGAGTTTAATTTTACAACAAGCAGCGCGCAGCATTTTTACGCCACTCAATCGCGCAGTAAGTTTGCCCGAGTGGATGAGCGGTTCAATGGTAATCAACCCTGTTCTCTCAATTACCTACAATCGTCTCTACATTTTAATATTCGGAATTTTAGTATTTGTTCTGTTGCAATTAATTTTGAAAAAAACCTCGCTCGGATTAAAAGTTCGCGCCGTATCGCAAAATAGAACCATGGCCCGCGCCGTGGGTGTGCGCGCAAGTTGGGTGGATGCGCTTACTTTCGGTTTGGGTTCAGGCATTGCAGGTATTGCCGGTGTCGCGCTATCACAATTAACTAACGTTGGCCCAAACCTCGGCCAAGCCTATCTTATCGATTCGTTTATGGTTGTAGTTTTTGGCGGTGTCGGCAACTTGTGGGGCACGCTTGTAGGTGCAATGGGCTTGGGAATTATCAATAAATTTTTAGAACCCTATGCAGGGGCCGTTCTCGCCAAAGTATTAGTTTTAGTTCTGTTGATTTTATTTATCCAGAAAAAACCCAAAGGTATGTTTCCGCAAAAAGGCCGTGCGGCGGCGGATTAGATACTTACATTTTGCCCATCGTCCCCTGCCGGGTGCCCCAAGCTCCGGCTTGGGAATGCATACCGGAAAAGCGCTACCATGCTGGAGCTTGGGAGCGAGATGTAAAATAAAATTATTTGAGAGAATTGCATGTTAATAAAACGCTTGTTATTAAATGATCGCGGTGGAGCCATTGTGTTGGCACTGATTGCACTTATGATGATTATTGTTCCCATTTCAAATCTCGTTTTACCTACATCATCACCGCTACATCTATCAACTTTTACCGTGACCTTACTCGGTAAATTTTTGTGTTATGCACTGCTCGCTTTATCGGTAGATTTAATTTGGGGTTACTGCGGAATTTTATCGCTCGGCCAAGGCGCATTTTTCTCGCTCGGCGGTTATGCGATGGGCATGTATTTAATGCGTCAAATCGGCGCGCGTGGACAATACGGAAATCCCGAGCTGCCAGATTTTATGGTGTTTTTAAATTGGGATCATTTGCCTTGGTACTGGCTCGGTTTTGATTCATTTGGTTTCGCCTTATTAATGGTTGTACTCGTGCCCGGACTACTCGCCTTTGTTTTCGGCTGGTTAACATTCCGCTCGCGCGTAACTGGCGTTTATTTTTCAATTATCACCCAAGCGCTTACCTACGCACTAATGCTCGCTTTTTTCCGCAATGAAATGGGCTTTGGTGGCAACAATGGTTTAACAGACTTTAAAGATATTATTGGTCACCCGATTTCAGCAGACTCAACACGCATTGCATTATTTTTGTGTTCCGGCGCAGCGTTAATGATCGCTTATATTGTTTGCCGATACATTGTGACATCTCGCTTTGGTCGCATCGTTATTTCCATTCGCGATGCAGAAAGCCGTACACGTTTTTGCGGTTACAAAGTTGAATCCTACAAACTTTGGATTTTTGTTTTCTCCTCCGTTTTAGCAGGAATTGCAGGAGCGCTTTATGTTCCGCAAGTCGGCATTATTAACCCGGGTGAATTTTCTCCGCTCAATTCAATCGAGCTAGTTGTGTGGGTTGCCACCGGTGGGCGCGGAACCTTGTTCGGTGCAATCGTCGGTGCATTCACCGTTAACTACGGCAAAACATTATTTACATCTTATTCGCCCGAAACATGGTTATTCGCATTAGGTGCACTGTTCGTGATTGTCACCTTGGTCTTACCAAAAGGTTTGGTGGGTTTATTTGGTCGCGTTAAAAAATCCGAATCTGCACATGAGGCGATTGATAATGAAAACCTCGCAACTCCAGAAATTGGCGCAGCCAAAATAGCTGAAGAAAAATAAGGGGTAGAAAAGATGAATATTCTCGCTCAAGCAAAACACGCGTTACCGGTTAAAGACCCTGACTTTAGCAATGCGTTAAATGGTTTCGGTAAAGATGTCGATAACTTCGGCGCTCCGCTGGATACCAGTAAACGTACTATTTTATACGTTGAAGGTATTACCGTTAGTTTCGATGGTTTTCGCGCGCTTAATAATCTCAACCTTTATGTAGATGAAGGCGAATTGCGCTGCATTATCGGACCTAATGGCGCAGGCAAAACCACCATGATGGATGTGATTACCGGCAAAACCAAACCCGATGCAGGAACCGTTTATTTCGGTCAGCAAATTAATTTACTGGAATTATCTGAACACCAAATTGCACGCGGCGGAATTGGTCGTAAATTTCAAAAGCCAACTATTTTTGAAGCGCTAACCGTTTATGAAAATTTGGAGTTAGCGACTGCATCCAACAAAGCTGTGTGGTGGACACTTACCAAATCACTTAATGGTGAACAAAAATTTCGTATTGACGAAGTACTCGTACAAATCGGCTTAAAGGAATTGCGTTACAAAAATGCGGGCGCACTTTCACATGGCCAAAAACAATGGTTGGAAATTGGCATGTTATTAATGCAAAGCCCACGTGTATTGTTAGTCGATGAACCTGTCGCCGGTATGACTGGCGAAGAAACCGAAAAAACCGCTGAACTTTTATTATCACTTGCTGGCAAGCATTCAGTTATCGTCGTTGAACACGATATGAAATTTGTGCGCTCAATTGCGCGCAAAGTGACTGTGTTGCACCAGGGCTCGGTATTGACAGAAGGCACTATGGATCAAGTACAAAACGATCCAAAAGTGATTGAAGTTTACTTAGGCGAATAAATATCCTAGAGAGTAATCAACGTGCTGCAAATTAAAAACATTAATCAATACTACGGTCAGAGCCATATCTTGTGGGACTTGGCATTGAATTTAAAAGAAGCGACGTGCGGATGTTTAATTGGCCGCAACGGCGTTGGTAAAACTACGCTATTAAAATGCATCACCGGAATTTTACCGGTGCGCGATGGCGTCATTGAATTAAATGGACAAAATATTAATAAGCTTTCCACTGAATCGCGTGCACGTGGCGGAATTGGTTTTGTACCCCAAGGTCGAGAAATTTTTCCATTGCTTACCGTGGAAGAAAATTTAAAAATTTCACTCGGCGCACGCAGCGATAAATTAAAAAGTATTCCCAGCCAAATTTACGAATTGTTTCCTGTGTTAAAAGAAATGAAAAATCGTCGCGGTGGCGATTTATCCGGCGGCCAACAACAGCAACTTGCGATTGGCCGCGCGCTGGTGCTTGACCCAAAGTTATTAATTCTCGACGAGCCCACCGAAGGCATCCAACCCAATATTGTCCGCGATATTGGCGATGTCATTCGCAAGCTCAACCGCGAGCTGGGTTTAACCGTGTTACTCGTCGAACAAAAACTTCCGTTTGCGCGCCGTGTAGCGGATGACTTTTTTATTATGGAAAAAGGCAGTGTGGTTGCGACTGGGCCAATTGCTGAGCTTAACGACGGATTAGTTCAGAAATACTTGAGTGTTTAGAAAGGCACAGGTTTATCGGCGCAAATGGACGTTAAGAGATCGAAGAGGATTCGACACACCAAAAAAGTGCAATTTCAATAACACACTGTGAATTAAGTTGAATATTTAGGCGATGGTTTTGCTACTCTGTGCGCACAACGAGAACTGAAGGATCTCTGGTTATGCCGAATAAACGCGCCTTGATTGTTGACGACTCCAGTACCGCTCAATATCGCCTGAAAAAAATGCTGCGCTCCTACAGCCTTGATATTGATACGGCTGACTCGGGTGAAGCGGCTTTACGCTATTTGGCACACCAGTCGCCTGACGTGATCTTTATGGATCACCTTATGCCAGGCATGGACGGCTTCCGCGCATTGCAGATTATCAAATCGCACCCGGAAACTGCCACTATTCCCGTCATCATGTACACCTCAAAAAGTGGCGACCTTTATACCGGTCAAGCGCGTGCTTTGGGTGCGTTGGATGTAGTAAGCAAAGACACCATCAACGCCGCTGATCTTTCAAAAGTGATGGAAGCGATTCATATCTTCCGCAATAAAAAACCTACAGAAGAAGAAACGGCAGAACCCGTTGAAGCAGAAGTAATCGACACCCTGCCCGACCTTTCCGAACCTAAAATTGAACGTCGTGCTCCGCACCCGGCGAGCATTGAACAATCTCGTAATTTGGAATTGCGCTTGGGTCATATGGAGCTTGCGCTGGAAGACAATCGCCGCTTCATTACCGCGCGTGTTGCACGTGAACTCAATGCGTTACGACATAGCCTCAAAAAAGAAATCAGCGAGCTAATAACTCATAACCAACAGCCTGCGCTTGAAGGCGACGAAGCAATCGCGCCTGCTGAAGTGCCCGTTCAACGCAGTTCGGTGTTTAGTAAGTTGATTTTTCTCGCGGCACTTATCGCCATTATTTTTTTCTGCGTACACATTGTTTCGCTGCTTTCCGAATCGCAACAGCAGCAACAGGAATTGGCTTTGCAAGTCGCCGCGCTTGCCGCGCAGAAGCCAGTTGAAAGACCGGTTAGCACTATCGCACCAACAGCTGCCGCTAGCACTCTAGTCGCTGCCAAAGATGTGAAAAGCGAAAACTATCTGACTGATCTGGCGTGGACGTTTAATCAAAACGGTCAATTACCTTTTTATCAAAACCGCATTGAACCGAAAAAACTTGTTCAACTCTATGAACTCTTGAACCGCATTAGCAGTAGTGGTTTTAAAGGAGATGCGTGGATTACTTTGTTTGTAGGTAACTTTTGCCTGGCGATGGATAATTACGGCGTAGCGCAAATTCCTAAAGACACGGCGAACATGAGCGAGTGTGTGTTTTCCAGCGAAATTTATGGACTGGATCGTGTGATGGAGGAATACACACATGATGCAGAAGCAGCGCTCAATAATCTTGAGCAGGCATCCGATAAAAATATTCGCGTCATTATCAGCACCGTATCTGAGCCTGATAATTATCCCGAGCGCAAAACGACGCTCACGGCAAAAGCCTGGAATAACGCCGCGCAAAATCACAACCGCGTCGAATTGCGCTTGGAACCCGTTGGCAAGACCGCAGCTCGCTAATCCAAAACCCATCTGGAATTCATGTTTACACGTGATGTTTCAGATGGAGTTGTACGAACTATGCCCACCAAACCACATAAACAGCTCGCAAAAAAAACAAACTATAAACTGCCCATATTAGTTAGTGACTCGCTCGCCCTAACCCCCTACAATAGCGCCTCTCGCCAAACCAGCTTTTGCATGGATTGGCGACGGGGCCGATATGGATTCGACGCTGGTTACAAAGTCCAAGGTGCATGTCGTGAGGGTAGCCAATCACGTTAATCCAAAGCTGCAAACTATACAGTTGCCAATGATGACAACTACGGTGCCCAATTAGCTGCGTAAGCAGCTTTTGAAAGCACTACCTAGTGGTTCGCCGCTAGCGGTCTATAACAAGGTGCCAGTACCGCGTTAGAGCCCCCCGGCTCCACCAAAAAATAAACCCTAACATATTGATTATGTTAGGGTTTTTTTACAAATTTATTTTTCCCATGCCGCCAATGTCTACAAAATGACTATGTAATACCGTGTATTTGCTTATTAGAATAATAATCCTAAACTCTATGTCAGTTTTTGCATTATTTAAATTGGAATAATAATATGGTTATAACGGAAGCAATCGTACATAGTATAGAAAAAGAGGCCGGTACAACTCGCGTCATACAGTACCCTAAAGAGACCTTATCTCCAATCGATGATCATATGAATCGCTTAGGTAATGAGCTACTTTCCATATACAGTAAGAATACAAATAATTATGGTTCTTTTGGTATAGATCCTCTTTTGCACCAGTTCCCAAATCAATTGGCACGATATTATTCGCTTGAAACTAATCTCATTGAGTTTTCGAAGATAGCGTCAAGCCTCATCGCAAATAAGATGGAAGGTTCCCCACCATCTACCGGTGGTTACGTATTGTTCATCAGGTATGAGAATCAAGGTAAGGAATGGCTCTTGATAGTTATGCTCAAATTAAAGACCGGTACTGGTATTGATAAGAAGACTCTTGAGTTGAATGAATCAGTATCCTTTGATATTCAACATCTTCATGAAGCAGCAAGAATTGACCTGCAAAAATGGCAAAGCTCAGAACAACCTTATCTTTCCTTCGTTAAGAAAAGTGGAAGACAAGACGATGTAACCAAATATTTTAGAACAGCACTAAGTTGCACTGATTATATAGACTCAAAGTTCCACACTGAGCAACTGTTGAAAGCAGTTGACGCATATTGCTTAAGCTCAGGCTGGAGTGCAGACCAGAAACAGACTGCTAGGCGAAGAATGTTTGAATATTGCGATGAAAAATTCAAATCAGGAGAACCTGTCAACTTAAAGGCAGTATCGGCAATCATTAATGATCAGCTACCCGAAGATTTTAATTCGTTTGTAAGGAACAATCACTATCCGATTAATGAGACATTCGATCCTCACAAAAAGACATTTTCTCGCCTAAAGCGCATTCACAGTAAGTTTAGCGGTATTGCAGTTAGCTTTGAAGCGGCCGATGTGATCAACGAGACCGTAGATTTTGATAAAGCTTCTCGTACTCTTTATATTAAAAACATACCAGAAACGTTGATTTTAGAAATCGAAAGGGCCAAGGGAAATGACGCAGCTGCCGAATGATGCTCTCGGCCTTGCCATCTATTTGCATGGTGCTCTTACACAAAAATCGTCAGCAAATCGTTGTTGCGAAGGAATTCTTCCCGATAATTATAATTATCAGCAAGTAGTAAACCTTTTGGATTCATGCGGAATACTCATTTCGGACGAGCCAGCACAACGTCGTGTTGAATTCTCCTACCCAAATAATTTTTTTAACGATATCGACGAATTTCTAGTTGCGCCGAGTCGGCGTATAGCGGTACCCCCTAGTTTTTATATAGCAAATATGCAATTTCTGTTTCAGGGCGATAGGTTAACGGCTCCACAGCTTCTTAAAAATTATTTTCAAGCAACAGATCTATTCAAAGCTTTAAGGTCGGTAGCATACGAAATACCAAAAGGACAAGACATTGAGTTGGTGTTCTTGAGCACCGAAAAAATTCACCTTACATCAAATTACAATCAAGCTGATCTAAAGTCGTTGGAAAATCTTTCATCTTTCAATGATGATTTTATTTCGTCGACAGCTCATAAAGAACAAAAAACTACAATAATTAAAACCGCCGTAAATAGCTTATTTAACAAAGAAAATACGATTAATTTTTCTGAGATTCTTAATCGATTCGAAGAGTTTTTTTCACAGATAAATAGCAGCTATCAACTTTACGTATCTGAATTTTCGTTCGCAAAAATAAAAGCGGAAGTTGAAAAGGAAAAACTTGAGTTTATTACCAAGTTGAACAAAGTTTTTTCCGACATTCAGAGCCAATTGCTCGCAATCCCTGCTGCGCTAATTCTTATTGGTAGCCAGATGGAAGTTAATACTAATTGGTCGATAAAAAATGTTTTGATATGGCTGGGCGCATTGATCTTCTCACTACTAATGAATCTCCTCATCCGAAACCAACGGCACACTTTGAATGCGATAAAAATAGAGATTGATCAACAAAAACATCTCATAAAAACAAAACATGTGATAGTTGCTGATCAGTTCCTGGGGGTTTATGAGCAACTTGAGAAAAGATACTTGCACCAAAAAAAATTGATTCAGACAATTGACGCGCTGGTAGCATTTTCTTTGCTCATTTCTACAAGCTTACTAGTCTACTATTCCACAACTCGAGAGGTTGCTTTATTCAGTTTATGCTTTACATTCATCACCTCCATGTATATTTCCTTTGTCTATTTCGCTACACGCCCCATCATAAAGTTGTTTGAAAAAACTTCGCTCGTAAATTCACTCTGATTCCTAAAAAACATTCCTCTTACTAGCTTTATCTAAGTAATTAATCTAGATTCCTGCGGATTGAAGAGGGTTTTTACTAACAGCCTCAGACAAATGATCTCGCGACAAGTGCGCGTATCGCATCGTAATCACGATTGAAGAATGACCTAAAATCTTCTGTAAGGTTAAGATATCCCCTCCATTCATCATAAAATGGCTTGCGAAAGTGTGGCGTAAAACATGTGCGGATTGTCCTGCCGGCAATTCGATATTCGCAGCTTTTAAAGCCCGTCGAAATGCACTTAATGAATGAGTAAATCGGCCATGCACCCTTAAGTGACTTCGAATTTCATTGAACAACTCTGCAGATACAGGGATTGATCTATTTTTTCCACTTTTCGTTTTACTGAAAGTAAGCTTGCCCGCGGTGACACGAGACAAGGTTAATGCCTCAGCCTCACCCCATCGAGCACCAGTAGCCAAACTTATTTTTGTTAAAAGTTTGACATGCGGATTCAAGGAAAAATCATCCATCTTTGCAAGCAGTGCATTAATTTGTTCTGACGTTAGCCAGGAAAGTTCCCTTTCATCTAGCTTTAGCATATCAACGCTGTCAATCGGGTTTGAATAATCAATTTCACCAATTTTATTCAGCGAACTAAACATACTATCAATGTATGAGAGTTCATTATTCATTGTTTTTGGAGCGATACCATTCGCTATTCGCATCGACCTATATGCAACAAAATTTTTAGATTCAATTTTTTTTGCTATTGGATCACCTAATGCAAGACAAAGTCGTTGGAGCTTTGACTTTCGTCTAATTCCGTCCTTCAGGTGAACACCACACAATTTAAACCACACTTCAATAAGCTCTGATATTCTTCTATTGTCAGACTTAGATGGATTCCATTCTTTTTTTTGGCTGACGCTTGCCAATACAAATTTTTCGAATCTTGCTGCTTCAATCCGTGTGTCAAATTTTTTACGTACACGCTTGCCTACACGTCCATTTGGATACATATCAACTAAATATTTTTCGCCAACTTTTTTTATGTTCATCTGATACTCCTTACTAAAAATTTACATTTTTACTGTAATCCATTTCCCTGCCATTTTTCCAATTCGAAAATACGCTTGAACTCTTAAGTGACAAGTTAAAATTTTCACTTTCTTTCAGATCATCACCTAATAAAATTTTAGTTTTATACAGATTTTCTAAAATCTTAGTCGTTGAATAATACAATTCAGCCGTTTTAACAAGGTCCGTTCGCTCGACTGTATTAAACCAGGCTCTTAGTCGATCAAGCTTATTTTGACCGCTTTTATCGAAAAAATGAAAATCCTCTGCTCCAATTTTTATACATATTTTTTCGTCGGATGCGTCTATTTTTTTCAAAATCACAATGCACATTAATGTATTTATTTCATCGTTCGCTTGCACCATCATTATTTTCTCAAAAAATTCTGGCTTGATGCAGCATTTATTCAACTCTAAATCCGTCATCGATAAATTTTGGATGATTCTCCATTCATCTCTTTCTCGATCTCCTGGCTGTATTTGAGGGACTGAATTGATCTGTAACGAAATTCCGTACAACCAATATGTGTATTGAGGGTATGCATTCACCAGCTTTTGAATTACATCCAGTCCTGGTGTCGTTCCCCGGCTGCACACATTTTTCATTGTGGATACAGCCACATTTATCTTCTCTGCAAAAGCTGCGATCGACAATCCATCGTTACTTCTAATTAGTTCAATTTTCTGCGGAATTCCCGCTTCACTTTCGCTTGACATCTGATTTCCTTAGGTGTAATTTCGCACCATAACGGTTTCAATTGAAGACATTTAGGGTTACATTTAATAAATGATACCTCAATGTGTTCTAACGAGCAACATTGTGCATAAACGAGGTGTAGCAGGTGGATTCAGAGTTTTTGACAGGTGGCGGTAAATCATTTTTTTCCATTTCACCGCTAGTAACGACCGAGCTTTTCAGCGAAATGACCGGTATGACGGTTGATACAGTTCGTGGAATGGTCGAGAAGGGTCATCTGCCTAGCGCTAAATTTGGAAAACGTAGGCTCATAAATCTGGCGTTGGTGCATCAACAGTGCCTGGCTCAAGAATTCGAGAATTTCTAACCATTTCTTACGTTTTAGGTAATTGTAATGCTCGCCATTTCTGCAGATAAACAATTCGTTGGTTTTGACGGCGTTATTCACAATAACGAAGTTTTGAACCACATTGGCACTCGCGATTGCTATCTTTTTCGTGAGGAAATTTTTTCCAGAAATTCGTCTCTATCTCAACCGCTGCGCGCTGAATATTTGCGCATGTCAAAACTTTCACATATTTCAGCGAACAGTCGTCTGCGAGAACTCGATGACTACCTCAACCCATTGAAATTAAACCTACTAAATGAAAATGATTCATATCTAAATGATGCTGCATATTCAATTTCTCTGATATGCACAGAGATACGTCAATCATATGCGGATGATGTGGATTGCTATAACGCGATATGTAAACTAGCCGCGGCCTATGCTATTGCCCCCCCAGCTCTTCTTCCCGACCATTCAAATGTCGTTTCCTGTTTAAATCGTTTGTGTTGTCAAAAATTCTGGCGAAAAAAACTTCGCAAGCTTCGTGGTGACCGCGCAGAATTTGTCGCCCGTGAATTGCGCGAGGTTAACGCGAAAAAATCTCTCTATTGTTCTGACATCTCATTAAATTACCGTCGCTGTCAAAAAGCAAATTCGCGTCAGTTTTTGGAAAGTCGTACCGCGATAAATGAACTCAACCAAGAGTTTACCCTGGCGCAATTAGCAGAGCTGTCACCATCGAATCCTTTAATTCGACGTATCGAATTGATCAATCGCTTGAAAGGGTTTGAGTTGCTCTCAAAATCTTTTGATCATGATGCAGTTTTTATTACTTTGACGTGTCCTTCACGATTTCATCGTATGTCAAAAATTGTTGTTAATGGACGTGTTGTAAAGTGCGTTCCTAACAAAAATTATGATGGGTCAGATCCGAAAGATGCTCAAAAATATTTGCTAAAAGTTTGGGCAAAAATTATGGCTAAATTCGGACGTATTGGTGTTCGGCCATATGGTTTTCGTATTGCAGAGCCTCATCATGACGGCACTCCGCATCACCATTTTTTACTGTTCGCTTCTTCCCAAAACATAAAAATAATCAATGATATTTTCACTGCGTATGCGCTGTCTGATTCACCAGATGAGAAAGGTGCAAATGAGCATCGCGTTAAATTCGAACTGATTAAAAAAGGTATTAATCCTTCCACAGGCCGCGAATATTCGGCTGTTGGATACTTAATTAAATACATTTCAAAAAACGTCGATGGTTTTCGTGTAGACAACTCAAACGCTGATAAAAATTTGGATTGGGCTGACAAAAGCTCATCATCCATTGCTGAACGAATTGAAGCATGGGCTCGCACACATCGAATTCGACAATTTCAACAAATCGGAGGCGGCAGCGTGACAGTGTGGAGAGAGGTTCGCAGACTATCAGAACAAAAAGGTCTTCTAGAAGAAATTCGCCAGGCTGCACAGGCGAACGATTGGAGTGCCTTTGTGCAGCTAATGGGTGGCCCAATGTGTAAACGAGAACAGCAAAGAGTTCGCCCGCTTTATGCTAACTCTGAAAAATTGGATCGCGTTACTGGTGAAATTATTCCGCATTTATATACCGAATATGGCGATCTCGCATCGGAACGAATTCTTGGCGTAATTTCGGCCGGACTCACAGTCTTATCGCGTGTTCATTTTTGGGAGATTAGGGAATCTGAAACCGTCTTGAAAGCCCAACAAAAAATTATGATCGGCATAAGTGAATTGCTTGATGCTGCCTATGAACAAAAGTATTCACATTTATATGCTT
Organism: Gammaproteobacteria bacterium; assembly: GCA_004172865.1. GTDB lineage: Bacteria > Pseudomonadota > Gammaproteobacteria > Pseudomonadales > Cellvibrionaceae > Cellvibrio. The sequence goes on from SEBV01000016.1 coordinate 90,455, forward strand.
CTAGCTCCGATTTAGACCAGCAGCCGGAGGCTGCCTAGGACTTGTATCAATAACTCTACGCAACAAAAAAATGTTCTTCACACATCAATCGAGGATTTAAAAAATGATCAAAATTTCAATAATTGACGGACACAATTTACCGCAGTCTCGTAGCACGCAAAAAGGTGTTCGGTATTTTCAGGTTGCCTATGCGCATCTGGGTGGAGCCTACCCAGGTCAAATAGAAATTCCATTGAAAAACCCCGGGGAAGCTTTTGCGATTGGTGACTACACCGTCTGTCTAACCAGCTTTCAAATTGGTAAATATAAAAATTTAGAACTGAATCCTTTTGAACTTCGCCTTGTTTCCATTAAGCAACAAATGGCGAAAGCTTCCTAACGAAAGAGTCCTAATTTGTGAGGTCATAAAAATGCTGTGTGCTGAAATGCTGACGGACGGGACTATTCGGTTAAAAAATTTCGAAGACTTGCAAACATTCCAGTCCCCAAACGTTTCCTCTGTTTGTAATGGATTTATTCTCACACAGCCAACTGACCCAATTCAGCCGACTTTGCCCGATCCAGCTCTTGCAGCCGAATTTTTCATGTACGGTTTGACGTTGGTTCTATCCACATTTTTTGTTTCGTACGTTGTTGGTGCGATTCAAAAAGTAATCCGCTCGTAAGAGCTTAACTTTTATCAGGAGTGTTTTATGCGTAAATTTATTAAACCAATGATTATCATTGCTGCAATCGCGTCTACCCCGATGGTGCATGCAGCTGCAGCTACAGATCTTCCTTCTTTGATCGCGAATATCAGTTTTACTGATGTAATTTCCACAATTTTTGGGGTCGGTGCAACTGCAATTGGGATCGACTTAGCGATTGTGGGCTATTTAAAAGTTCGCAAAATCGTTCGCGGTGCTTAAATCATGAGGGGGACGCCCCTCATTTTATGATGAATTTGTATGTTGATTTTATATCCCGCAACTTTATTGAGTTTAGCAGTTTTACCTGTATTTTGGTGAAATCAGAGGAATGTATCCTTTCTTTCTGTTTTGTATATCATATCAAATGAGCGGCTCGCACAGCTCTGAAAGAGCTCCTCTCCTACGACCCTCTCAGACGGACGCATCTTACCCTCAAATCCCCGGATATAGCGCCGCAAACAAGAAACACGAGCTCAAAGAGTTTGAAGTTCCGGATGTTCTCGTCATGAACGAATTTTGCAA
>SEBV01000044.1 GCA_004172865.1 Gammaproteobacteria bacterium
TCCGTACGCTACCGACATAAATTGATCGGTGGGACTACCCGCATTAAAAGCAATCGTCGTCCAGGCAATGCCATCGGCAGAGGTAAGCAAAGTGCGCCTTGTTCCTGCTGCAAAGAATTGGTTATTGATAAAATAGACACGGTTTAAGTGTTTATCGGTGCCCGATGTGCGAGTTGTCCAGTTGATACCATCAGCAGATGTTTGAATGATACCATCATTCCCAACCACTACGAACAAGCCCGCGCCAAAGGCAATATTGTTCAGTTGCGTAGTAACAAGATTATTTGTAGCAATGAGGTTCCAGGACGTAGCTGTTGTGGAACTGTACAAGCTGTTGAGCGAGGCTGTGCCGTTATAGCCGCCAAGCAATACATACTTGCTATTGCCATATGCCACCTGCACGCCATTTTTTGCATTTACAGGAAAACCGACTTGTGAATTAACAGAAGGTGTTTGTGCATGAAGTTTGGGTGCAGCACAAAGACAAAGCACTGCCCCAAGGAAGAGGAGTAAACGTTTTTTCATAGAATATGCGATTAATAAAGCGGTGGCGAAAGTAGTCGGTTACTCTATGTTGTGCAATAAAGGAAATACTTAGCCCGTGAGAATAGGCGTTGGGAGCAATCACCTGTAAGCGGAAAAATAAACAGCCGCCGGGATTGCGAAATCTTGTAAAAAGGGTTGCCGGAAATAGGATTTTAAAGAGTGGGAACCCGTACGTTGCCTTTTCGATGATTCATATCGGGCCGTAGATGCAAACGACAGCCAGCAATCCTAAATTAAATAGAACACTACAGGCCGCAGGGAGCCTTGGATTTTTCCAGCTTCTTCTCTATCTTTCTTTTCTTCTTTTATTGCTGCCTGCTAGCCTTTTAAACAGGTATTTTTTCTCTTGTGTTTCCCTTTTTCATTTTGTAAACTCGCTGGATAGTCGAAGGATGATCGAAGGATTGGTGTCTTTTCCAAGGGGAAGCCATGTCTTCTCCGTATCGCATCCCGCTATTTTAAATCTATTTGTTATGGCTCGTTTAAGTAAAGATTCTCCACTTGCCGATGTTCGCGGAACGATCGGCAAAGAAGTGGTGTTCAAGCACTATGGAGATAAAACAGTGGTAAGCAAGTATCCTGATATGACAAAGGTGAAAACTACCGCTTTGCAAGCGGCCCGGCGACGCCTTTTCAGTGAAGCGATACGGTTTGCCCGACTTATACATTCTCATCCCGAACTAAGGGCTTTGTATGCGGAGGAACTTCAACCGGGGGAAAGTGTTTTCCATAAGGCCAAGAAGGAATACTTTAACCGGATGGAAGAATGAGAACGGCTTCTTAAAAAAAGAAAGGCCACCAGGCATTTGCCTACGGCCTTTTTCTACGCATTACTGCGGCTTGAGAACCTGACGATAAAGAAAGACGACCTGCTTCAACTATCACATTTTTGAACGGGATATTTTATCCCCGCCTGCCGTATAAGATACCTGCCCAAATATTTTTACATTTGTTTCCAAACCACTAGGCCATGTCTGAAAGAGCAGTACACCACGGACGAAACATCAAACGCATACGCGAAATACAAGGGATTAAACAGGAAGCCCTGGCCCTGGAACTGGGTGAAGACTGGAGCCAAAAGAAAATATCGCTTTTGGAAGGAAAAGAAGTGGTGGATGACGTGCTGCTTGGTGAAGTGGCGAAGGCATTAAATGTGACGTCTGATGCAATAAAGAATTTTGATGATGAAAAGACAATCTACAATATCTCTTGTAATTTCTCCGACAATGCAGTAAATAACAATGCAGTGAATATTCAAAACATTAATCCTGTTGATAAATGGTTGGATGCCTTGGAAGAAAACAAGAAGCTTTACGAACGCCTTTTACAAAGTGAAAGAGAGAAAGTGGCATTATTGGAAAAACTATTGGAACAAAAGAAATAAACTTTTAATCTCATTGGAATCAAGAGCTGCCGAAAGGCTCTATTGTTTTAAAGGTGGAATTTTCAGTTGCTAATTGCTTCCTATAGGTTACTCCTACAGCTCGAACTGCCGATTGTTTTTTATTTGGTAAGATGCTGTGGTTAGTAACGGGCCTGAGTCGGAGACATCAGGCCAGCAAGTCTAAACTATTAAGAACATTACTGATAGCGGGGTTCTTTATTTCATATCATACACGGTAACTAGCTATTTCAGCCGAGATGAAGAACTCTTAAACGCAATAAACATAAACCATAGCGGCAAACTCAGCATAGGGAAAGATTAAAGCAAATCAAACATAAATAGGCATCTTCCCAAAATTCTCGGGTAGCAATTGAAAGTCCGCATGTGCATTGTGAAAATAGAAGAAGCCTCCGAAAGGAGTATTCAATAGAACGCCAGTAACATTGCGTCTAAAGCTTTCGCACCTCATAAAAAACCCTTTGTTACCAAGTAGAAAATCAGCAAAATCTAATTCAAATAGAAATGTATCAATAGTAGGTGCTACACAAATGATAAATGGTAGTTCATGCTTTCGAATTATGTCTCTATAAGTCTCTTCTTTCTTAACAAGTTTCGATTGATTGCCTCCTAAATATTCTAATGAAATGATTTTAGTAGTCCCTTTGATAACAAGCGGTGTCGCTGGGTTTTCCTTTTGAAATTTTCGCACCTGTCGATTTTTGGCAATTGACGATTTGTATTCTTCTTCAGAAGTATTTAATCGAAGTACTTCTGCCATTATTTTTTGATCACCCATCTCTAAAATCCAATCCGGTGTTTTCCCTTCAATTAAGTGATCGTTTTTAAGTACCCTAGAAATTTTATCAAAGAACAATCCAAACCTCACTTCAGCAAGCCAAGAAAAAAAGTTGATTTCGTTCTTATCATCAGAGATTTTTTTCAAAAGGTTAAACTGTCTCTGTTCTTGCAATACTATTATCTCCTTTAAAAATTCTGAATGCGTCTCAAAAAATTCTTCTGCAATTGAGCTTAATGAATTGCAACCAGGAAACATGAATGATATTTTAATTTTAAAAGTATGCAGTATTATGATCAGAAATGAATTGACTATCCCCACCTTCTAGACCGTTCATTGTCTTTTCCTAAAGCATAAGTAAAAAGAAGATCAATGTCTGACACCCTTGTTACCTTCTTAATACTTTCGTAAGTGTCTTTTTCCTTTAAATGCTGTACAAATGATTCAAAGCAAATTTCATAGTTGTTTATGGTTGGGAATACAAAAGTATGGGTCATAAAATCGTAACTATAAAAGCCAAAATCTGACATTGTATAATCTGAATATTCTGTGAAGCGGATTACTGGTTTAATCACATCATCAGAAACCGCAATTGCTGGAATGTTTGGCCTACAATAAAATATGGGCAGATTACCAATACCATATCTTGCAAATGCACGAATAAAATCATATTCGCTTTTCAGAGCATCACGTCTACTTTTTTGTCTCTCTGCAAGAAAAACTTTATATATACCTCGGGCAAATTGCTTTACGAAATTATCTTGAAAGGATTTCAGATTTGAGTACTTGAACAATGGCTTTATAACGTTTGTCCTTTTATCCAAATCGAAATATTCTGACTTGAATCTAGATTTTTTCTGAAAAGGCAAGTTCATATTTGATTGAAGGAAGTACCTTGATATGTTCAATACTTCCTTGAATGCAATATCTACAGAAGGGAGCCCATTTTGCTTAGAACCAAAATAGTTATTACACTCGTCACACTCATCTTGACACATTCGTTTTCCGCCCAAGGAGTCTGGGAATATATGAGCTTTGGTTTTGAAGTTAACTTGACCTTCTATTCGTAAACACCATATACAAACCTTCCCTTCGCTGACACAACTTTCAACAATCATAGAAACGATTTGAAATTTGCTTTTTAATTATAAAATCCCGCCTTTCGGCGGGATTCTTCTATTCAACATTGTGGGCTAATAAGAAATCTTAACTACATCCCATGCTATTACCGCAGTTCAAACATTTATAACATGTTCCGCTTCTTACCGTAATGTGTCCGCAGGTGTTGCAAGCCGGTGCATCGCTTTGCATGCTCTTCGCAGCTACGTTCACGGCATCCAGTGCTGTTCCGTTCTTTGGTGCAGTTGCTTTTGCAACTTGCGGCGCACTTGCCACAACACGAATACTCGATAATTCAGGTTGTTTTACAGGGGCCGCAGGCGCTTCGTCCCAGGGCTCGTTACCCAGATTGCTTACTTCCGGCTTGTCCAACACATGCACCAGGTCTGTGCGGTTTAAATATTCATAGCCCAGCACACGGAAGATGAAGTCAACAATAGACGATGACGACTTAATGTTCGGATGATCTACGAATCCAGCCGGGTCAAACTTGGTGAACACAAATTTCTCTACGTATTCATCCAGCGGCACCCCGTATTGCAGGCCAATGGAAACCGCAATGGCAAAGCAGTTCAGCATGCTGCGCATGGTAGCTCCTTCCTTCGCCATGTCAATAAAGATCTCTCCTACTGTACCATCACCGTATTCGCCGGTGCGTAAGAAAATGGTTTGCCC
>SEBV01000214.1 GCA_004172865.1 Gammaproteobacteria bacterium
GGGATGGCTCAATTTCCAACACACACCTCGGCATAAAATTTTAATTGGTTCTGTCAAATACAAATTATGGCAGACGAAAGAAATACCCCAACGGGGGCCGAACGCGATAGGACCACGAACAGGCTGGAAAGCCAATCTTCGGTACCCGGCGATTTACCAGACAGCCCGGAAGACCGGGAAAGGCTGAGCACGGAAGAAACCTTTATTGACCTACCAGATGTAAAAGATATTCCGGGGCAGGAATTTGTGAACGTTCCCTCCATTGGCGAAATGGCCGACACTACACCCGCTTCTGATGATGAAGAAGGCGTAGGTGTGTTTGACTTGGACGATACTGAGGACTTTACTGAAGGGACAGAAGGCGATGTTCGTCCCGACGAACGGGAAGCGCTGCGTGACACCACTTATATGCCAACAAGGGATGAGGACCGCCTGCGACGTGCAAGCATGGACAATGTAGATTTTGAGGGTGAGCCTTTGAATGAAGAAGGTTTTGGTGAAGGAAATATGCTTTCTGGCGCCGACCTTGACATTGATACCGCCGGAGACGAAACGCGGACCGACGCTATGGGCCAGGGCGATGAGGAAAATAAACTATATAGCGAAGGCGACACGGATACGGATCAGCCAAACGAAAACCGGACGGGAGCCTGATTGTGAATGGTGAGTGGTCGGATAAGCTGCAGTTGTAAATTTTGCAGTTTTGCAATGTCAAGATTTCAAAAAAATGCTGAAAATTTTTCAGCATTTTTTGTTTGGTATTGAAGTTGGATAGCAGGTGATTAAATAATTTGTGGAACTGGGGTTTAGCCAACAGTTCAAACACCAACACTACTCTCCCAGCGGTAAACATCCGCGAAACTGCGGAAAATTTTGAAGTGGAAATGGCTGCACCGGGAATGAACAAAGAAGATTTCCGGATTGAGCTGGAAGATAACCAGTTACGTATTGGCAGTGAAAAGAGAACCGAAAATCGGCTAAGGGAAGGTGAACGCTACACCCGCCGCGAGTTCAGCTACCAGTCGTTCCAGCGCAGCTTTACATTGCCAAAAGATGTCGTGGATGTTGACCAGATTCATGCAAAATATGAAAACGGCGTGCTGCATTTGCTAATTCCAAAAAAGGAAGAAGCAAAACAAAAACCACCACGGATGATCGAGATTAAATAACAAAAGCCCTCGGTAAACCGAGGGCTTTTGTTATTTGGCTTACTGGCCCGTCACTTTATCCTTTACCTTACTAAAGACACTTTTGTCTTTCACTTTCCTCTCCCCTGTTTCGCCGTCGATCTTGTATTTTTTATTCTTCGTTTCAACTTTAACATCACCGTCTTCATCTACTTTTTTCGTGTAGCCATTTCCTTCTACTTTGTAATCGTCACGGTCACGTTTGATCTTTACATCATCGTCTTTGTATTTATACTCACCGCCATCCAGGTCTTTTTTGATCTTAACATCACCGGCCTTTAACTTAAACTCACCACCAT
>SEBV01000215.1 GCA_004172865.1 Gammaproteobacteria bacterium
GTGCAAAGGTGAAAACCGTTCCGGTGAGCATCCTTGGTTCTGCAGAGCAGGCACCGCTTGCCCTGATTGTTACCGGTCCTGAACTGGACAGCGTCATGACATTTGCCAAAGCGGCAATGAATAGCCTGAAGACCGTGCAGGGTGCAACGGAGATGAGACTTTCAGTGGAAGCCGGTAACCCCGAGATCAATGTGCAGGTTAATCGTGATAAGATGGCCGCATTAGGTTTATCGCTTTCAACGGTTGGTGCCACCATGCAAACTGCGTTTAGTGGGAATACCAACGGTAAGTTCCGCCAAGGGGAATATGAGTACGACATCAACATCCGTTTCGGAAGTTTTAACCGTCAAAGCATTGAAGACGTAAGCAATCTTTTATTCATCAACGATAAAGGAGAGCAGATTCGTTTAGCACAATTTGCTGCTATTAAAGAAAGCTCTGGCCCCAGCCAGTTGGAACGCAGAGACAAGAGCACATCGGTTACCGTGCAGGCGCAAACCGTTGGTCGTCCAACGGGTACAGTAGCAGCTGAATGGCAGGCAAAATTTGACAAGATTCAAAAGCCTACCGGTGTAAGCTATGTGTGGAGTGGTGATATGGAAAACCAAAGCGAAGGCTTCGGTTCGTTGGGAATCGCTTTGTTAGCTGCCATTGTGTTGGTGTACCTGATTATGGTGGCACTGTACAATAGCTTTGTGTATCCATTCGTAGTGTTATTCTCCATACCGCTTTCTATTATCGGTGCGTTGCTGGCTCTTGCTCTCACCAACAATTCGCTGAATTTATTTACCATACTTGGTTTGATCATGCTCATTGGTCTGGTAGCCAAGAACGCCATCATGCTGGTTGACTTTACTAACCAGCGGAAGGCCGAAGGTGCCAGTACCTATGATGCATTGATCTGCCAATTGCGATTGCTTCCGGCGCCGGCGCCGAATGGAAGAATGGCCTTGCATGGGTAATTATCGGTGGTTTGATCAGTTCGCTGTTCTTAACACTGGTAGTTGTGCCTGTGATGTATTCCATCTTCGACAAATTGATTAACAAAGTGAAAAGAGGGAAAAAGGATCAGCCGATAGAAGAATTAATGACTGCCGGTTACAAATTACGAGTACCACACGAAAACGAACTCAATCCGTCACATATTTAAACGTACAACTAGGAATTGGTTTTGATTTAGTCTGGCTTTGGTTCTAGGTTAGATTTGGAAAGGAGGGCTGCGGCCCTCCTTTATTTTGTTGATAGCGTCTGATCTGGAATCGTTCTACTTTTTCAACGAAGCCATGTCAATGACAAAGCGATATTTTACATCACCTTTCAGGAGGCGTTCGTAAGCTTCATTGATCTGCTGAATGTTAATCA
>SEBV01000216.1 GCA_004172865.1 Gammaproteobacteria bacterium
ATGGTGTTGCCCGAAACAATTTTTAATTCTTTTACACCGGGCGTTGCATTGCTTGCGATGACGAGGTCAAGAAAAATATAGTTTGGATTGGCGACCCGGTGAATGGCTTTTAAGGTAACGCCATCTGCGATCTTTACACCGGCAGGCGACATTTTAACTTGCGGAAAACTATTGGCGATGGCCTTGCCGTGCAGCATAAGCTGCAGGTTTGGGTTTTTCATGTTCACCCACCAGTGAGTGGGATAAACTGCAAAATCTTGTGCAGTCGCTATCGCAAAAAAGAAAAAACAGACCGTAGTGACAAAAAATCTTTTCATAAATTAAATGGGGCGTTCTTCTGTGATTTTCATTTCTTCTACCAACGGCTCATTGACTCTTTCCGATTTTTTCTCCTTAATGAAAAAGAAACAAATCAATGCTGCGAGAATCATTAGGTAACCGCCTACCTGCACGGCTAATAAACGGTCATTATTCAAAACGTTATTCATGATCCATTTAAAGCCCAGCGAAGCAATGATTTCGGGCAGCACGATAAAGAAGTTGAAGATGCCCATATAGATGCCAATCTTGCCGGCAGGCAAAACACCACCCAGCATTGCATAAGGCATTGAAAGGATGGAGGCCCACGCAATGCCAACCCCCGTCATGCAAACGAACAGCATGTCTTTATCCGTTACGAATGCAACGCTTATCAGTCCGACCGCTCCGGCTAACAGGCAGATCGAATGGGTCAACTTTCGTCCGAGCCGGTCGGCAATGGAAGGGAGAATAAAGGCAAATGCAAAAGTGACAACATTGTAAAAAGCCAGGGTTAATCCTGCAAAATCTTTTCCATCACCAAAGCGGGGGTCCGTGTCGCTTGTTGCTCCAAATACATTGTATTTGAGCGACAGGTCAGTTGGCGGATATTCTTTGCTTGTAAAAACAGTGTACAATACAGCTGCTAAAAAGAAAAAAGCACCCAAGTAGAAAGAAATGCGAACGTTTTCAGCGATCACCCCTTTGGCTGCCGTGTTCTGCAGTCCAAACCAGTTTTTCAATAACCACGGCAAGGCCGACGCAATGCTACCGCCTAAGCCTATCATCAGGCTTTGCATAACAAACCCTCTGTTTAGCTGGCTGTCCGGAAGTTTGTCGGCAACAAAGGCCCTGAACGGCTCCATAGCCACATTTCCAAACACATCAAGTACCCAAAGCAATCCAGCCGCCATCCACAAGGCACTACTATTGGGCATGATGATTAACGCAATGGAACTGAGCACGGCGCCAATTAAGAAATAGGGTCTTCTTCTGCCCCATTTTGGGTGCCATGTTCTATCACTCAAATAACCAATAATTGGTTGAACAATTAAACCGGTTAAAGGGGCGGCGAGAAAGAGTAAGGGGATATCATCGGGGTT
>SEBV01000217.1 GCA_004172865.1 Gammaproteobacteria bacterium
CCGTGATAATTTCCCTGTATGTTGATTATGAACTATGTTGCGTCATTGGTTGCCCTGTTCCTACTGCTTTCTTACCTTTTCCTATTTTATTTTTCTGTGACTTTCCGTCGTCTTGTCCATGGTGATTAGTTGCTGCTCAAGCAGGTGAGTCCAAAGTTTCTACCACGTAACTCGTGAGTTTATTTGTTCTCTTTTCCTCTTATCCCCTTCTTATTCATAGCCATTAAAGTTGTGTCTGCTTTTCTATTTTATTTCTCTCGTAATTTGCCATTGTTATAGAGATGGTAGGAGAGATCTCTGGACACTTAAAGAAGATTGCATTGCCGTTTGGGCAACGACTTGAAAGTCTTGTGCAAGAGGCTAGGAAGGCAAAGTCGGTTGAGGAAGGTGTGCAAAGCGTGTTTCAGAAAGGCCCAGCTTCTTGTACATGTATTTATGTACGGGTTTTTCATGGCTATGCATCGGTTCGCTCTACGATTGTTCGCGATCTTCTGCATACGGGGGTGTCTCATGGTTATGTCCGTCGAACCAGTGCCACTGATATAGATGTATTGATTGTTGCCAGGAATCCTGTTGAACCGAGTGCTGTAGTTTTAGTTGCTTCCTATTTTGCGAATAAGTGGGGGGTCGAAGAGAAGCATTTCATAGTGGACCAACTAAACTATTCCGAGCTAGGCCGCTGCAAGGAGGGTTTTTTCATTTACCGTTCTGCCTTCCCTGATGAAAACTCAGCGGACGATGACATAGACTTAGTCTCTGTCGATAATTATGCAGTAGTGTCTGAAGTTAGCAACCCAACTCGATTGGTTTTTCCAAACGACAGGTGAAGTTAAGCAGCGCCATTTCTCAGTATTTTGATTGTAATATTTATGCATTCGTCTTCCATGGCTCAGTCAGACATGATTTTCACTTTGCAAGGTGCCACACGAACGCTCAAGCGATCAAAGTTTAGTGGGTTCGTCATGTACAACGCTTAGTTCATGTCCACTAGTCCACTGCTGCCTTCTAGCCAATGGGAATTGGCAAAGGCTTCCGAATCATGCTTTCGGACTGCTATGTTTTTTCACGTCATTCTGAATAGTTCACGATCATTTCTGACATCTACAGCAATAAATATTTTCTCCAATAATGCATACAGCTTTTGACTTGCAATAAACACATTCGAGTTTCATTTATATATAGGGTTGCTATAAATTTGTTGCCATGACCACTGCTAACAATTCGATAGTAAACACTGCGTCAAAAGGATTGCATTTTTATATTTATCTGTTTACGTACAATACGCGCAAAGAGTAAATGTACACCTAAGAGTTTCTGAGTTTCTCGCCAATGCTATCTTGAAGTATGGAGTCAACAATACTATTAGGTTTCTCTTATGATGCTGGCGATATAC
>SEBV01000045.1 GCA_004172865.1 Gammaproteobacteria bacterium
CATTATGAATAATAGCATCGAGTTAGGGGTGGCTGTACTCTTTGCACTGTTATGCAATTTCTTTCGCTTAAAAGAAAAACCTGCAAATTGATTTGCAGGTTTTTACAAAGTTCCAGCGGAGGAAGAAGGATTAGAACTTCATATCCTTTTAAGAGTGAAATATTTTCGACGACTCCGAAATGTCTCTGAAATTACACCATGTATAAATTCTTGTTTCAATATCTATACGCCGCCGCAAGTAGTAATGGGTCATATAGCAAAGTCATAACCCCTGCGTCGGATTTTGGCTTCAATAACTTTTTATAATTATACATAGGCTGTTTAGCTTCTATTCAAGAGGAAAATCAGAATGAGAATCAAGATAGATTGTAATTGTACAACAGCAACTTGCCTTCATTGGAAGAACATTATCTCTTCAAATTGCTATATAGTCAACATTAAATGAGCTGCTCTTTCTATCATAATGGATTGATATGTCTGCTTCATGTCATCCGGAAGAAATGATGACTGTATCAATAAGTTTGCCTGTGAAAGTTTTTTGGAAAAGCGAGTGTATATGTTCTCTACTGTCTTCGAAGGAAGCGTTAGACTTTTTGCAAAGAGGTTAAAGTCTTCTTTCTTCAGTTTTCGTTTCCTTCCATTCAGGGTAAGCGCCATTTCTTCTTTGTCATCCGGCATGGCAAGTTTAGTACAAAGAAGGTCGTATGTCGGGGATAAGGTAATGACGTTTTGTTGCGTGTTTAACAACGAAAAGTTTTTTAGGTGCATGTCAGCATTGCCAGTTAGAAAGGAAAACAAGATTAATTCGAACAAACGAATGGCATCGAAGCCAGGTTGCGTAGAATGCAACGCCACCTGCTTTCCAATTTTTTCCATGGAACTGCGGTATTTATCTGCCGTTAGTGTTTCAGTGAGTTGACACATGTCTTCCTGTGGCAACTTGATTCCATTTTCCCTGTCAAATCGTTTGGTGATATAGGCCAGCTCCCCAGATTGTAAACGAATCAAGCTATGCTTGGCTGTACTAATACCAAAGAGCTCCGACAGATGCATCGTCAAATCCTCATTCTCTGGCAAATGCGGAAAGGTGTCCGAAGGCGGCTTCAATATATAATCTCCCCATAAGCCTACGATTGTAAAGCGAGAACGCTTTGGATCATTGTGCTGCTTTTCGATTGTGAGCGAGAGCTTAGGTTGTACACCAGTAACGGCAATACTGCGTACTATTATTTGGGAAGCCAAGTCCTGCATTTGCTCATTGCTATATTCTAACTCTGGCGGTGTAGGTGTCCCAAAAAAGTTACGGCTGCATTTCACATGAAAATCAGCCGTGCCTTTTTCCAAAGGCTTGTAACAATATAAACAACGTTGCTCCATTATCCTTCTTCTGTTTGAAGTGGCTCTATGCTAACTGCACCGATACAATCTTTACAAGCAATCAATAGTAATCCCATACGATCATTTGGATTTGCCTTCCAATTTTTGACTGTAATATCGAGCAGCCACCCTTCTGGTATTAGACCATCGAAGAATGGATGCAGTATTTTAGTTAGATATGGCTCTTCTCTAAGCGGTAGAGTAAGGCTTACTGGTTGTGGATTAGAAGACAGTAGATATACCTGGCTGTACTGAAAGCCATACCCATCCTCATCCTGCCAAACTAGGCCGGCCTGAATATTCTGAAAATAGACTTTACCTGTTCTGCGCATGATTATACGTTTTCGATGGCTTCAATGTCAGCATGCGAAAGAATCTGCGTATTTTCCTTGTCTTGCACTGTCAGATGCTTGGCCGACTTTTCCTTTGCCAAAAACTTCCAAGACTTTATTTCTCCACCTTCATAGATAGCCTCGAGAATTAACCCGAAAAGTTCTTTTTTATTCTTTAATTGTATCAACACTACCTTTTTAAAATGGTTTAGTAAGACATCATATGGATCTACCAAGCGTACCGGCTTTACCGAAAGTGTGAAGCCAAATAACTGGAGCACTTGGTTGACCTTATCCATCCGCAACGTTTCTTTTCCTTGCTCTAGATCACGAATAAAACGAAGACCTACACCAGCCCGCTCAGCTAGTTCCTCCTGCGTCATTTTCAGACGACTGCGGTGATATTTAGTAAAATTGGCTATTTGGTGTTGTGCTGAATATAACATATTATACCCGATCGGGTATAAAGGTAATATTAATTTAGTTAATTATACCCGATCGGGTATAAAACAATGGACATTTTAACTTCTATACCCGAGCGGGTATAGTATAAAAATAAAAGTAATGAGAACTCTTGAAGAGAAAAGGCCATTATACGATTGTAAATAGCCAAATGGAGAAGCAGTATTTCCAGCTATAATAATTTTTTGGTTCAAGTTAAAAGCTAAATAATAGATGACTGTTGTATTTAAAAATGACAGTATACGGCTTACAGAAATATGACGGAATTTCTCGGATTTACGTCATTATTTTAAAAAGTCAATTTCTTTAGATAACAACTGACTCGTTCAGTAAGTGCACCAGTTTTTCGGCCTCTATGTCAACTGCATCCCTCAATACATTCCGAAGTTTTCCAGATTATTCTGAAATGTTCGGCGTATTTGAGTTCAAATGCAAATTAGGTCTCAATCCTTTTCCAGAAAAGTTCGGAATATTTCTCTCATTGATGCACTCAAATTCTACCTATTCCAGAATATTCTGAAACGTTTTAGAATATTCAATTAAGTGGAACCCATGATAATCACTTGGACGATTGTGGATCTTCGGTTGCTTAACAAACTATTAGGTTCAAGAAAAAAGATCTCTACCGATGACATCATTCTAACCAATCTTTCATCAAGGAGGTGAAAACAATTTCAATGGTTACAAAACATCCCACCAAGGCTTATGATTATCCTGATCGTCCGGTGCAGATGGCATGTCCTTAACAGCCTGCGAAGTATGATCGGCATTAATAATTTGAATTGATAATTTCTGTAACTCTTCGACAACGTTAGGCTGCTGAAGGATCTTTTTGATTTGTGCTTTAAATTTCGCTCCCTGTGCAGGCTTTACCATCGACACAAATTCTGCATAACCGACAATTTCCGCCACCACATTGCCACCCTTCCACCGATTGCCTGCAATACCCTCTTTCTCTATCTTATTGAGCAAAGCCCGAAAGCGATGCAATGTTTTTCGATTAATACCCGGTTGCTTGTTCACTACAATGCCGGTCACCTCCTGCCGTGAGCCTATACGCATCACGTGTATTTTCTTTGGATGGATAGTAAACCCTTCATCTTTGATAATTCGATGCAGCCGCCACAAAAGTTGCTGCACTTTTGCTGCAGCCTCTCCATTGCCAGAGAAAGTAATATCGTCCGCATAACGGGTATAGGAAAAACCCATCGTTTTTGCTACACCCCGTAAACGACAGTCTAGTTTGTAACAGAGAAGATTGGTGATAGCAGGACTGGTTGGCGCACCCTGTGGAAGGGCTCTTTTTCCTTTTGCGACAAAATAGGTTTTGCCATCAAGTTCAACTTCTTCCACATCGGGTTCCGTACAAAGCAACGAAAAGATGGTTGCGATTTTTTCTGAGTAACCCAGCTTATGAAACAAGCCCTTCACCCGCTTAAAATGGATGGAAGGAAAAAAGTCTTTTAAATCAATATTGACAACGACTTCTTTGTTCAAATGTTCTTTGGCGTTAGTAAGAATGGATCGTTCCCTTACAAATCCATGTGCCGCTTCATGATGACTTAATTTATTCAGCACATTATGGAATACCCAGTATTGAGCTGCCTTCAATCGCGGCATGGGTGCGGAAATAATACGCATGCAGCCACTTTTCTTTTTAATACCGAAACGCTTGTAATGCGTTGTTGTGGCTACGCTTCGATGGTAACAAAGGAATCGCAACTGCGGAATTGTAATGCCCATTGCCTGCGCAAACTCTCTTTCTTCAGTAAAAGTTGGAAGTCCTTTTGAGTCCAAAGCTGGCGCATCACTTTCCTTTGCATTCAAACCACCAGATACTTCTTCACCCAAGTAGATAATCTCTTTTTCCTTGCTCGCTTTCCACTTTTCTGCTTTTTCGATTCGCTCTTCTTCTCTTTTTTGTTTGGTCTGCTCCCGCTTTTTCTTCGCCTCCTCCATGCGTTTTTTCCGCATTTGAGCAAGCATCGTCTCCTTGTCTTCAAACTTGCGCTTCTCTTGCAACAAAGCAGACAGTTCCCGCTGTAGTTCTCCTTCTTTTTTAATCAACTGCTCCGGAAGTGTTGGTGCATTGTCATTCTTTGGCCAGAAGCCAAGCCGCTGCATTTCTTCTAAAATAAATTCCTCTCTGGAGCTTTGTCGGAT
>SEBV01000218.1 GCA_004172865.1 Gammaproteobacteria bacterium
TGAAAATCCGGCCGAGCCCGAACTTTTTTTCGATCTCAAAACAATCAACTATAATGTGCAGTATGCATTGCCGACAAAAGCCGAGTGGCAGACAACATTTGGCGTCGGGGGCATGCAACAAACCAATCGCAACAAGGCGGAAGAAAGCCTGATACCGGAATACAATTTATTTGATGTTGGCGCCTTTGGTTTTGTGCAGAAGTATTTTGGCAAAGCAACGATCAGTGGCGGATTGCGGTATGACTACCGGCTGATTGATTCAAAGCTCGGAATGGAAGGGCCTGACGTAAAATTTGAACCTTTTCAGCGCAAGTTTTACAATTTCTCGGCAAGTGCTGGTGTGAGTTATACGCCGGTTTCTTATTTAACACTGAAAGGAAATATTTCCCGTGGTTTCAGAGCACCAACATTAACCGAGCTTGCCTCTAATGGCGCACACGAAGGAACGGTACGTTACGAATATGGCCTGCGTAATCTGTCATCAGAAAAAAGTTTTCAGGCAGATGCCGGCGTGGACGTAGACTATGAACATTTCAATTTTTCATTGAGTGCTTTTTATAACCGCATATCAGATTACATCTTCTATCGGCGCTTGATTAATGGCACGGAAACGTTTGAAGCGTTTCAGTATGGACAAAGTGATGCAACACTATCCGGATTGGAACTACAGTTTGATTTTCACCCACACCCGCTGGACTGGCTGCATTTTGAAAATACAATCTCATATGTGCGGGGGCAGTTTGACGAAAAGCTGGATGGCAGCGATAACCTTCCGCAAATTCCGCATACCCGCTGGATCAGCGAACTGCGTGGTGATTTTTTAAAGAAAGGAAAAAGCGTCCGCAATTTTTATCTGATGATAGAAACCAACGCTGCCTTTGCACAAAACCGGCCTTTCTTTGGTTATAATACAGAAACGGCTACACCGGATTATGTGCTCCTGAATGCCGGCATCGGGACTGATTTTGTAACCACAAAAGGAACAACTTGGGCGAGCCTTCATTTCTCCGTTAATAACATCACCGACAAAGCATACCAGGATCACTTAAACCGGCTAAAATACACAAATGTTAACGTAACAACCGGACGACAAGGCGTGTTTAATATGGGAAGGAACTTTAGCGTGAAGTTGAACATTCCTTTCAGCATTAAATAGAAGTTGGTTAAAAATCAAAATTCAAAAGCTAAAACAGGAAGGCACCATTTTACTTTTGAATTTTAATTTTTTACTTTACGCTACTGCACTTTTTGGTACTAGCTTTCTTTCTCCAATCTGCTGCCGCCACATCGCATAATACAAGCC
>SEBV01000219.1 GCA_004172865.1 Gammaproteobacteria bacterium
GGATAGGTGGCGGTTGAAGGATGCAACCTGGATTGTTTGTAAATATAATCGGCAGATGACAGCGTTTCACTCATGGTTTTGTAGAGATATTCTACCGGTTCTTCTTCGTGATGTGCTGTATGGGCCACTGCTAAGTCTTTGAAAAATTTTTCGTTGCTTGTCCCATACAATTGCTTTGGATCTTTAAACGCTAGCCCATTCGTTTTTTCGCCCTTCAGGGCAAGACTCAACACATCATCCACTTCCAATGCTTTTGTGGGACTGTTACAACCGCTGCATTGTGCATCAAGGTAACGGCCAATCCATCCCGTAGAAACATATTCATTGGCAGCGCTGCCGCTTTGCCAGATGTCCATGCTGCGGAAATGCGAACGGTCGGGATTTGGATAGCCAACGCTATTTAAAATGGCCATCGAACCATTGTGAAATTCATCGGCAAAAGAGGAAAGGGCAGGATGCAAACCTGCTTCATCGGTTAAACGCAAAGCGTTGTTCCTGGCAATACCCAAACCGGGCCGAGACTTGTAGTAAATATCATTGCGAAACGGAATGACCGTGTTCAATCCATCATTACCGCCGCTCAACTGCAAAATCACGACCACTTTATTGCCGGGTGGAACAAACTTCCCTGTTTCCAATGCTTTTAAAAACTTCGGCACCATGAAAACGAATGAAGCTTTCTTTGCTGCTGCTGTCAGCATACGAAGTGATTACCTCGTTAGTAAACGCCGGCTTTACCTGCAGCAATGAACCGCTGATGACTTCTACTAATTTTTCTCTCGCTACCGACGTAAAATTTTGCGTGTAGGCATTCCAGTCAACATCCACTTGCAGCCTGTTTTTGCTTTTTGCCGGTTGCCGTTTGCTGATGGTCTTTGCGTCCATTTTTCCCATCATCAGGTCGTCATCATCTTTGGGCTTGATGTTGAAATCATCACGGTCGTCAATCAACAACGGAAGCCGCAAACGATACATCAACGTTGTGGAATCAATCCAGGCTTTGCCACCGGGCCAGCCGGCCACGTTAGGCGGAACAAACAGCACTTGTCCTAACAGTCGTTGCAGCAAAAGTTGCGATTCTTCGTTCGCCAGTTCCATTGGTAGCATACGGCGCATGCCAACCAGCAATTCAATGGGCGATTTGATTCTTGTGCCAATGTTTTTTTCGTCGTAAAACCAATCCGATGTAAAGATGTCATCCATCAACTGGCCGATCTCGTAATTGCTTTTGTAAAACCGTTC
>SEBV01000017.1 GCA_004172865.1 Gammaproteobacteria bacterium
AGATCCGCCAGCAAATCATGGGCAATTTTTGCCATACGGATTTCGGTATAACGCATTGCTGCTGCGCGGTCGCCATCGACCGAACCGAAGTTACCCTGACCATCTACCAACATGTAGCGTAGGGAGAACGGCTGCGCCATACGAACGATAGTGTCGTACACAGCGGTATCACCGTGCGGGTGATATTTACCGATTACGTCACCGACCACACGGGCAGACTTTTTGTAGGGCTTATTCCAATCGTTATTCAGCTCGCTCATAGCGAACAAAACGCGGCGATGTACGGGCTTCAAGCCATCGCGTACATCTGGGAGTGCACGTCCTACGATTACGCTCATAGCGTAGTCAAGGTAGGATTGCTTCATTTCGTCTTCGATACTTACCGGTGAAATTTCTTTTGCGAATTCGACCATGGGAATACAGCTTTCCTTTTTAATAAGGCTTTGGTTATTAAGTCTTGATTAGTGACTGCTGGTTAACGCAAGTGGCTGAAAAAAGCGAAGTTTTTACACTTTTCTACCTGCCAAAATAAAGGCCGCAATACTACCACAAGAGAGCGTAATTAGGCACTGTTTGCTGCACCCAAAATATACCCCTAACCGAAGCCCTAAAACTGGCTTAAAACCACCCCAAAACGCTCCCAAATTGTTTAGGTGTATCAACTGATTTCACCTCCACAAAACATCTGATCACCCCTTATAACTTTTTATATGCGAACTGTTAGACATTCTCAAAAAAGTGTCGCCAAAATTTTGGCTTGCGGCAAAAGCTTACCGTTTAAACACCTAAAAATTGCCGCCTTTCCGGCGCAACTTTTCTTCAATAACTTTCATTAAATCACTTAAGCATTTGATTTATGTACACTTTATTTTTTAAAACGAAATGGCATAGATTTAGCTAAACAGCTCTTATAAGGACAATTTTTATTCAGTCCAAGTTTACAGTTGGCTACTGAGCCCTAGCATCTAACCAGGTATAAAAAATTATGCGTGACATGACAATGTTAACCGGTACTCAAGCGCTCCCTCTTGGATATAGCGCGCCGCTCACGCCCGAACAAGAAATTGAAGCCAGAGCCAAACTGATTCAAGCCTTGCAGATGTCGCTGGAGCCTAACGATGTGCTCGCGATTTTCTTTAAACATTTGCAGGCCATAATTCCCATGGGCGGAATTCAGTTTCGATTTGCGAACAATAAAGACATCACCAAATTGGGCCGCGATGCACTTCATCATTGTGATTACCGAGTCACAACTGATGAAGGCTATCTGGGTGAATTGATTTTCAACCGCAGCAAGCGCTTTATTGAAAGCGAACTCATCACGTTGGAAATACTGCTTGGCGCCCTCGTTTACCCCCTGCGCAATGCGTTGCGTTATCAGGCAGCTATGCAATTGGCGTTGATCGACCCACTAACTCGTTTAGGTAACCGCGCAGCCTTGGACAACGCGCTGCGTCGCGAACTGCAGCTCGCTGAACGTCATCATTACGAATTGTCACTTCTGATGATTGATGTGGATCATTTCAAACGCATTAACGACCAGCATGGCCATGCGCGTGGCGATGAAGTACTGCAAGAAATTGCGCGCACCATCGAAAACGTTTGCCGCGAAACTGACATTAGCTTCCGTTACGGCGGTGAAGAATTTGTTGTGATATTACGTACACATGATGCTGGCGCTCGCATTATGGCGGAACGTTTACGCAAAGAAATTAGCAGTATTACACTTGGGCAAAATGGCAATACGATAAAACCTACCGTGAGTATTGGCATTAGTACTCGCGGACCAGGCCACAAAGAACATATCAATGATTTGTTTGAACGCGCGGATAAAGCACTTTATCTGGCAAAAAGCGCTGGCAGAAATTGCGTGCGGGATTTGAACGATGCGATAGTTTAATTCGACAGTATAGATTCAACGATAAACTCATCGAACTTGAACAACACCAAACATAAAAAAAGCCGCATTTACATGCGGCTTTTTTGTTTGTGCGTTAACACATTTTTTGAGATCTACTCAGGCTTGGGTTTACGCGGAACAGGCTTGGCGCGACGCGGCGGAGCGGAAGCTGCACGCAATTTATTTTCATGCCTTGCGCGCTGACTTTTTTCATCGCGCGACGGCGGCATTACTTTAGTGTGCGTGTCTTTATCGAACCCGGCGGTTAAACATAAATCGGCAATTTCATTTTCACTCAACTCAGTCCATTGACCAACACGAACGTGAGAAGGAATAAAAATATTTGCATAACGCACGCGTTTTAAGCGGCTAACCTTTACGCCTTGCGATTCCCACAAACGACGCACTTCGCGATTGCGACCTTCCATAACCACACAATAGAACCAACGATTTCGCGATTCACCCGCGCCGTCAACGATGTCGGTAAAACGTGCAACGCCGTCATCCAACACAACGCCTTCTAATAAAGCGCGTTTCATTTCGTCATCCACATTGCCTTGAATACGCACAAGGTATTCGCGATCAATAACAGATGACGGATGCATTAATTTATTGGCCAATTCACCATCGTTGGTGAATAACAATAAACCGCTGGTATTAAAGTCCAGGCGGCCAATTGAAATCCAGCGTTCACCTTTTAGATGCGGCAAGCCGTCATAAACGGTACGACGACCTTCCGGGTCTGAACGTGAACAAATTTCACCTTCAGGTTTGTTGTATAAAATAACGCGACGACGAGTTGCTTCTGTGCGCAAAAGCACACGCTTTCCATCGACAAAAATTTTGTCTTCGGATGTTACGCGGTCGCCCAGTTTTGCAACGCGGTCATTAACTTTAACTTGACCAGCCTCGATAGCTCGCTCCATTTCACGGCGCGAACCGATACCCGCACGAGCTAAAACTTTTTGCAATTTCTCATCAGCGGCGTCAACTGCCTCGCCCTCTTCAGACACTATCGCGTGATTTAACTTGGCAGTTTTTTTATCACCGAATTTTTCAGCGCGCGCTTCGCGCTCGATTAATTCAGGTTTTCTTTTGGATGAATGTTTAGCTTTGAATTCAGCCGAAAAATTATCAGCTGCTTTTTTACGTGATGCTTTTTCAGTAGCTGCCGCAAAATATTCGGCAATCGCTGGCTTCACAGCCTTGGCAGGTTTGTCACGATTCGCACCGGCAGAATTGCTGTTACCAGCTTTTTTTGCCTTTGAATCGTCACCTTTTGATGTGCCATCAAAAGTTGGGTGGTTATTTTTCTTCACCATATAGTGTTACAACATCAAGCGATCAAACGCTTAAACGTTGTTATTTTCCTCATGTGTATTTTCATCTACATCTTGTGCGTTATCGGCACTCGATTCTGCATTCGTTTCTATACCTGCTTGCGGCGAAACATCTTCATCAACATCGACACGGCTATCGTCATCGGCATCAACAAAAGCTTCTTCACCATCAACAAATTCTTCTAGCTCAGCCTCAACTGATTCATCGGCAATAATCACTGCTGGCGCATCAGGAATAACTTCATCGTCTTTTTCGCCAATGCCTTCTTCATCACCTAGATTAAGCACATTATTCATCTCATCCAAATCGCGAATTTCGCTGAGCGATGGTAAATCTTCCAGATTTTTTAAATTGAAATAATCCAGGAATTGACGCGTTGTTGCGTATAAAGAAGGACGACCAGGAACATCGCGATGCCCCACTACTTTTACCCAATCGCGCTCCATTAACGTTTTCATAATGTGCGAGCTAACGGCAACACCGCGAATCTCTTCAATATCGCCACGGGTAATCGGTTGACGATACGCAATCAACGATAGCGTTTCTAATAAAGCGCGTGAATATTTTTGCGGTTTTTCATCCCACATGCGATTAACCCAAGGCGCTAACTCTTCACGCACTTGAAAACGCCATCCCGAAGCAACTTCTTTTAATTCAAAACCGCGTGCGTCGTTGTCGGCTTGGATATCTTGCAACGCGGCAAGTATTTCATCTTTTGCCGGCGCGACTTCTTCATCAAACAATTCTAAAATTCGCGCAACGGTGATTGGTTGTGCTGCCGCCAAAATTGCACCTTCGACAATTTTGCGCAACATAGCTTTATCGACTGGTTGCTGAGTAACAGCAACGGTAGCAGGCTCGCCAGCCTCTTCTTTCAAATCAGCCGCGCTTGCTAAATCTTCTACACCAATTTCTTCGGGTTCGAGATTTTCTTCTGTTATTAGGTTTTCGTCTGTCATTGCATTCTTGCTTTTACGTGGATAGGGCCAAAAGAGTCGCTTTGCACAATTTCAACCAGCGATTCTTTAATCAATTCCATAACGGCTAAAAAGGTAACCACTACACCCAAACGCCCCTCTTCCACTTTAAATAAACTCACAAAAGGAACGAAATGGTTGTGTGCGAGGCGATCCAAAACTTGCGCCATACGCTCGCGGGTAGAAAGTTTTTCTTTAGACACGTGATGACTTTCAAACATATCTGCACGGCGTAATACTTCAGACAATGCCAGCAGTAATTCTTGCAATTCAACATCTGGATCAGGCCGTGTAAGGCTGCGATCCGGCGCTTGCGCAGAAGCCTGATAAAGATCGCGCCCGATACGTGGCAAAGCGTTGATATCTTCTGCTGCTTGCTTGAAGCGCTCATATTCTTGCAAACGACGAATCAGCGATGCACGCGGATCATCTTCTTCCTCAGCTTCTTCGCTGGACCGCGGCAAGAGCATGCGTGATTTAATTTCCGCCAGCATAGCCGCCATCACCAAATATTCAGCGGCTAGCTCGAACTGACTGGAATCCATCAAGTCGACATATGCCATGTACTGGGTGGTAATTTCGGAAACATTGATGTCCAAAATATCGATATTTTGGCGGCGAATCAGATAGAGCAGTAAATCCAATGGACCTTCAAAAGCTTCAAGGAAAACCTCAAGCGCGTCCGGCGGAATATATAAGTCTTGTGGTAACTGGGTATAGGCCTTGCCGTGAACCATGGCAAACGGCATTTCACCCTGGGTTGGGCGGGAACTCTGCTCGGCAGTTGCCTCGGCTTTTTCGGGCGTAGGTTCAGCGTCGTCAGGCACAGATTCTGCGGGCGTTGCGGCATCGTCTACGGGCGTTAAAGGCTCCGCAACAAGCGCAAAATCGTGGTTTTCTTCACTGGATGAATTCACTGCATAACCCGGTATCAACATTTCTGGCGAGCCTGGCTCGCGGTAGGTCGGGCATTATAGCCATAAGCACCGCACAGAGCCATTAACAATTAGGCAAGCCTTTGATACCGGCAATTTACTCCTTGTTGCGATCCTTTTATTACCTGATTCTTATTGCCCAGGCTTTATTGCACAGACTCACCGTCACGCAGGGTCAACACTTCATAACCATCAGCAGTTACCGCGATGGTGTGCTCCCATTGGGCGGAAAGCTTTTTATCGCGAGTCACCACAGTCCAACCATCGTTTTTTAATTTCACTTTCGCCTCACCTTGGTTGAGCATGGGCTCAATAGTAAAGGTCATGCCTTCGCGCAGCACTAACCCGGTACCTAGTCTGCCGTGATGGAGTATTTGCGGAGCTTCGTGCATTTCGCGGCCAATGCCGTGGCCGCAATATTCGCGTACTACCGAATAACCATTTGCACTGGCGTATTGTTGGATGGCAAAACCAATATCACCCACGGTCGCACCGGGTTTTACGACACTAATACCTTTCCACATAGCGGCGTAAGTTTTTTCTACCAGACGTGTTGCCAGGGGGCTGACTTCACCAATCATATACATCTTGCTGGAATCGGCGATAAAGCCATCTTTTTCAAGCGTGATATCCACATTAATAATATCGCCCGATTTTAAAAAATGGCTTACGGAAGGCATACCGTGGCAAACGACATCATTAACGGATGTGTTGAGCGAATAAGGAAAATCATATTGGCCTTTGCTGGCTGGCCGCGCTTTTAAGGTGTTAACGATAAAGCCATCCACCAGATTATTAATGTCCATGGTCGAGACGCCTGCGACTACCAATGGATCAAGATAATTAAACACCGATGCCAGCAGCCGGCCAGATTTACGCATGAGCTCCAGATCACCACTACTCTTTAATATGACCTCATCCATTGCTAACTTTACTCAATGCAGGCATTTCGACGGCGGCAAGGCGCAGCTGCTCGCGCAGTAATTCGCTATAGGTCAGCGTCGGGCTCATCTCGGCGAGCATCCCCATTTTTATCCAATATTCTGCCTGTGAATTAATAGAACGAACCATTGCAGCGCTAGCTTTGCGGATTTCTTCATGCAGCTCATCACTGATTTTTACAATACCCATACTCACCTCAATATACGAAACGTATACGTATCGTATATTTTGAGTTGGTAGATTGCAAGTTTGGATTTAGCGCTATTGCATCCTGATCACTCACAAGTAGAATGCGCGCACTTTATATCGGGTCAATTAAAAGTTGACCCTCGCCTTAGGAAAACATCATGAGCGCTTTACCACCCTGCCCTATCTGCAACTCTGAATTCACTTACGAAGACGGCAGCCTCTACATTTGCCCGGAATGCGCCCATGAATGGTCGGTAAGCGAAGCAACTAGCGGTGAATCCACAAAAATATTTAAAGATGCGAACGGCAACATCTTGCAAGATGGCGATACGGTAACTGTGATTAAAGATTTAAAAGTTAAAGGTACATCGTCATCCGTAAAAGTCGGCACCAAGGTAAAAAATATTCGCTTGGTCGATGGCGATCACGATATTGATTGCAAAATTGAAGGCTTTGGTGCGATGAAATTGAAGTCGGAGTTTGTGAAGAAGGTTTAAATAAATTTTCTTTGCCAAAAAAAAAGCCAGCAACAATGCTGGCTTTTATTTCAAAACAAAAAGAAATTGATCACTCAAACGGAGAAAAATCTCCCTTCCCCTGACGAATTAATTCAGGCGAATCTCCCGTCAAATCAATCACGGTAGTTGGGTCTAATCCGCAATAACCGCCATCAATAATTAGGTCCACATGATGCTCAAGTGGAGCGCGCATATCGTAAGGGTCCGTCATTGGATATTCCTCGCCCGGCATTAGCAAACTACTCGTCATAATCGGCTCGGCCAATTCTGCAAGCAGTGCTAATGCGATTGGATTATCCGGAACGCGTAAACCAATGGTTTTACGTTTGGGATGAAGCAAACGGCGCGGAACTTCTGCGGTCGCCTCCAAAATAAAAGTGTAAGCACCGGGCGTGTGATTTTTAATAAGACGATAAACAGAATTATCGACGCGCGCGTAAGTTGCGAGTTCGGAAAGGTCGCGACACATCAACGTAAAATTATGATTTTTATCAAGCTTGCGCATAGTACGAATACGATCAAGCGCATCTTTATCGCCAATGTGACAACCGAGTGCATAAGCAGAATCGGTTGGGTAAACCACCACTCCGCCTTTGCGAATAATATCTGCCGCTTGCGCAATTAAACGCTGCTGGGGATTTTCGGGATGAATTTGAAAAAACTGAGCCATCTACATAATTCCTTCATCAAACAAAAAACTAAATAAAATAAATCTAGGCAGCGAAGCCTAACAATTCCCACACTGGTCGACAGGAATCTGGCAATTTTGGGAAGCAACCCAATTCTTGCCACGGCTGACCAGGCAAATGGAAATCACTGCCACAAGACGCCGCCAAATTATTAGCTGCTGCGATTCGCGCTAAATCTTCAGTTACGGGATGAGCCTGCATCCCGCTTACGACTTCAAGCGCATCGCCACCAGCGGCAGCGAAATCTTTAATTAATGCACACATTTTTGTGCGAGTTAAATCGTACTTACACGGATGCGCCAACACTGCGACACCGCCAGCGGCGTGTATCCATTCAATAATTGTCGCCATTACAGGCCACTGAAATTTCACATCGGCAGATTTGCCCGCGCCTAGATATTTTTTGAAGGCGGCGTTGATGTTACTCACTGCACCGACATTGATTAAATACTGGGCAAAATGTGGCCGACCGACAAATGCATCACCTGCAATTAATTGTGCACCTTCCAAACTTCCGGTGATCCCGGCTTTAGCAAGACGGGCCGCAATTTGTTCAGCTCGGCCCGAACGAGCGTCGTTTTGAGCGGCAATCGCAGCATGCAATTCAGTAGAATCCAGCTTGAAACCAAGACCGACAATATGCACGCCGCCCTTGCCCCATTGACTGGAAAATTCAATGCCAGTAATCAACTTGAGTCCTTGCTCGTCTGCGGCTTTTTGTGCCAAAACCAGGCCTGCTATGGTATCGTGATCGGTTAACGCCAACACATCCACCTCGCGCTCTTTAGCACGAGCCACCAACATCTCGGGGCTTAAGGCGCCATCTGAAAAGTGGCTGTGGCAATGTAGATCAAATTTCACAAGGTCATCCAATAAGTGGCCGCAATCGTTACCCATAAATGTTAAACTGGGCGAGTTTGCCCATTATGACCCGAGACTGATGATGACCGATAATCTTTCTGCTCAAAACTCTAATAAAGAGCCTGAGAGCAATGCAGTAACCAGTGAGAAAGCTGCAACTAAAAAGCCCGCACCAAAAAAAGAAAACATGCTAATCAATATCGTGATGAATATTGTCATTCCATCGCTCATATTGACGAAATTGAGCGGCCCAACTCATTTGGGCCCAGTGTGGGGCTTGGTTGCCGCGCTGGCTTTTCCATTGGGATATGGCCTTAAAGATTTTATTACCAATCGCAAAATTAATTTTTTCTCTGGCCTCGGTATTTTTAGCGTCTTGCTAACCGGCGGCATAGGGATTCTCAAATTGCCCACTGAATATTACGCGATTAAAGAAGCTGCGATTCCGGGATTAATTGGTTTAGTCGTTTTGATTTCTACCAGAACACGTTATCCGCTTGTTAAAACTTTTATCTACAATGATACGATTCTCAACGTCGCCAAGATCACTGCAGCTTTGCAAGAACATGATAAAACCGACTTGTTCGAAAAAACACTTCGTTTCGGCTCATACTTGACGGCGGGCTCGTTTTTCCTGTCGTCGACATTAAATTACATTCTCGCAAAAATTATTGTCGTCAGCCCAAGCGGAACAGAAGCGTTTAATATTGAAGTGGGAACCATGAACGCTTACAGCTTTCCAGTTATTGCCGTGCCTTCCATGATTATTATGGTGGCTACCTTGATGTATATTTTTCGCAGCATTCGTATATTGACTGGCCTCACATTTGAGGAAGTTATGAATGATCCATCGACTAAATAATTAAAGAGATTTTTATGCTTTACGCCATTATTAGTGAAGATATCGAAGACAGTTTAGAAAAGCGCAAATCAGCACGCCCAGATCATTTAGCGCGCCTGCAATTATTAAAAGATCAAGGCAGGTTAATTTTAGCCGGGCCGCACCCCAAAATTGATAATGAAAATCCAGGCGATGCAGGTTTTAGTGGCAGCTTGGTAGTTGCAGAATTTAATTCACTGGAAGATGCAAAAAGCTGGGCTGCTGCCGATCCCTATATTGCAGCGGGTGTTTACGCAAACGTTATCGTCAAACCCTTCAAAAAAGTTTTGCCTTAATTCCCCCAAGGATTTCGCATGAAAAAATTAACACTTGCAACACTTATTGGCTGCGCCACGCTTGGCGCTGGATTTTCATCGGTCAGCCTTGCCGAAGAGCGATATGTAACTGATGTAATTTATATTCCACTTCGCTCCGATAAAGACAACCAGGCAACAATTTTAAAAAATGGTTTACCAACGGGTACACGCCTAAAACTTATTCGTGAAGAAGAAGATTCCAATAAAAATAAATGGTCGCAAGTTATTACCAATGAAGGTATTGAAGGCTGGATTCGCAGCCAAAATTTAATTGCCGAGCCAACTGCTGCAATGAAACTTGCAGCGTTGACTTCTGGCCCAACCGATATGGTTGAATTGCAAAAGCAAAATATATCACTCAAAAATGATTTAGCCAGCGCACAAGCTTCGGTGCAAAGTTTGACTGCAGAAATAGAAGAAATTCGTAAATCGCCGACCTCTGATATAAACATGGAGCAAGAAAATCAAAACATGCACCGTGAAAATCAAAATCTGCAAACTGAACGCGATTTGCTCAGAGCTGAAAACGATCAACTAAAAAGTAGTGACAATCACAAGCAACGTATTTATGGTGGCGCCTTAATTTTTGCGGGCGTACTCTTATCATTCGTATTGCAATTATTCGGCAAACGTAAACGCCGCTCTGAATGGAATTAATCGCGTGAGCAATTCAACGGCGCTTAGCGTTAATCTCAATAAAATTGCATTGATTCGTAATTCCCGCGAAGGTAACTACCCAAATGTAGTCACTCACGGTGAAATTTGTTTGGCGGCTGGCGCTGATGGTTTAACGGTTCACCCGCGCCCTGATCAACGCCACATTCGCCCGCACGATGTTTACGATTTGGCAGAATTGTTGAAAGACAATCACAATGCTGAATTTAATATTGAAGGAAATCCTTTCGCCGAAAAAATTGGCGACTTTCCAGGGTTTATTCAATTAGTGTTGGATACAAAACCAGAGCAATGTACGTTGGTTCCCGACGGTAATGATCAATTAACATCTGATCATGGTTTTGATTTAAAAAAATCCGGCAAACAATTAAAACCTATTCTTGCGCAATTAAAAGATGCGGGTGTTCGCGTAAGTTTATTTATGGACCCCGATCTCGAACAAATTGAATTGGCAAAAAAATTGGGTGCGGATCGCATTGAACTTTACACCGGCCCTTATGCAGAATCGTTTAAACACCAAGATGCGAATTTTGAAAAGCTATTCCAACGCTATTTTTCAGCAGCTGAGCATGCCGCTAACATTGGTATAGGTTTAAATGCCGGGCACGATTTAAATTTGGATAATCTCACCCACTTTCGCAAAGTGCCACAATTGCTCGAAGTCTCCATCGGCCACGCATTGACTGTAGATGCTATTAGTATGGGTTTAGATAAAGCCGTACGCGCCTATAAACATCTCTGCGTTGCATAACGCACTACGACATAATTTGATATGAATAAAGAACGCGACACTCACAAAGATCGTGGCGATAGCCAGGCCTATTTGGAAAAGAAAAAGTTTTTTGACGGCCTGCTGACGGTATATGGACGCAAGCCTGTACTAGAAGCATTGCAAGATAAAGCGACCAATATTCACCGCCTGCATTTGGCAGAAAGTAATAAATCCGCACCAATTCTGGATGATATTATCAAAATTGCCAAAGCCAAAGGCGCGGAAATTCTGTATCACAACCGCGCCGAGCTTTCGCGTATTTCAAAAAACTCCAGTCAGGACCAAGGTGTAGCGGCAGATTTAATTTGTCGCGGCTTTCAAACCTACGATAATTTTTTACAGAACAATAAAGGTAAAAAATTTACGCTGCTTGCATTGGATGGCGTTAGCAACCCGCAAAACCTCGGCATGATTATTCGCTCCGCGTGCGCAGGCAATATCGATGGGATTTTGTTGCCGCAACACGGCAGCGCTCAAATTGATCCGCTGGTGATTAAGGCGAGTGCCGGAACTGTTTTCAAAGCACCGATCCTGCGATGTAAAAATTTAGCAGCGGCATTAAAAGATTTTAAAGATAGCGATGTTGTAGTCTGCTCTTTGTCATCACATGCTCAATCTACGCTGAAAGAATTCAGCACCGAACAAGCATGCATTTATGTATTGGGAAATGAAACTGAAGGCGTGTCCAAAGAAGTATCGCAACTTTGCAATGAGAGCGTGCGGATTCCAATGAACAACGGCGTTGAATCTTTAAATGTTGCAGTCACAGCTGCACTCATCGCATTTCGATAATGATTAATCATCTCTTTTTTTAGCGGATGCTTCCGCTTTATTAAGCCGCATTAATATGCCGACCAAAACATCCACTGACTGTGCGCCCTGAATCAAGTGCTCACGGTTGATCACTATACTCGGTACGGCGTTGATACCAAGTTCATGCCATTGCTGTTCCAGTGTGCGAACATCATTAGCGAATAAATCAGTTGTTAAAATTATTTCGGCGCGATCTTTATCCAATCCTAAATCAGTCACTATATCTATCAGAACTTGCTTGTCACTCGGATCTTTCGATTCGGTGTGATACGCATTTAGCAACGCCAATTTAAGCTTACGCTGCACATCCAAACCTAACTCCAATTCTGCCCAATACAGCAAACGATGCGCGTCAAACGTATTCCAAATATAGTCGCGTTTACCAAATACAAATTCAACTTCTTCGCCGCGCTCTCGCAAATGTTGCTGAGTTTCTTCAATACGAGTGGCGGTCATACCATATTTTTCTGAAAGATAATCAACGAGATTTCTACCCTCTTTCGGCATGTCAGGATTCAATTCAAAAGGCTGGAAATGCAAATCGTATTGAAATCTGTCGCCCATGAGTTTCAAAGCTTTTTGAAAGGATGCAACACCGAGCGCGCACCAGGGACAGTTGATATCTGAAATAAAATCTATTCGCATAATTTACACTCGTCATTCGTTATTTTGATTTATCCTAACCCATTTACTTTGCAGTGCGAACCACTAAATAAAAAGGGCTGCGTGGCAGCCCTTTTTTCGCGGAAACATCGCTTCAATTAAAGCTTGTAACCATCCTCCTCGTGCAAACTTAAATCAAGGCCAATCGACTCTTCATCTTTGGTTACACGCAATCCACCGGTCAAGAGACTAGTCAATTTCAATAACAAATAAGTTACGACAACACTAAACACCAGCGTCGAAATAATACCAATCAATTGCACCTGTAGCTGCTGGCCAATGCTTTCAATACCAGCAGCGAAACCTAAACCACTGAATGCACCTAATTGTGTGGATGCAAAAATACCAGCCATGAAAGTTCCGATAATTCCACCAACACCATGCACTGGGAAAACGTCGAGCGAATCGTCGATTTTCCACACGCGCTTCACCAACTGCGTCATAAAAAAACAGACAACACCAGCCACTAAACCAATCACAATGGCGCCACCTGGGCCGACATAACCTGACGCGGGTGTGATAGTGCCGAGGCCCGCAACCATACCAGTAACAATACCTAGAACGCTTGGCTTTCTAAATTTAATCCATTCAATAGTCATCCATGACAAGGCTCCCGCCGCTGCCGATAAATGCGTGACCAGCATTGCCATAGCTGCGTTGCCGTTAGCTGCCAGCGCGCTACCAGCGTTGAATCCAAACCAGCCCACCCACAGAATACCGGCGCCGGTCACTACCATCGTCATATTATGTGGCGGCATCGCTACATTGGGAAATCCATTACGCTTGCCAAGCACCAATGCCGCAACCAGTGAACCAACACCCGCGGTAATATGTACGACAGTACCGCCAGCAAAATCCAACAAACCCATTTTGTACAGCCAACCCGAACTGCTCCATACCCAATGACAAACCGGCACATAGCAAAGCAGCAACCAAAGTGCGGAGAAAATCAACATGGAAGAAAACTTCAAGCGCTCTGCATAAGCACCCACAATCAACGCAGGCGTAATAACGGCGAAGGTCATTTGATACATTGCAAAAAGTGTTTCGGGGATGTCGCCCCACAAATCGTCTTTTTTGATTGATGCTAAAAACACTTTACTGAAATCACCGATATATTCATTGCCGGGGCCAAACGCCAAACTGTAGCCAATGATTACCCACAACAAAGAGGCAATTGCCGTTATGGCAAAACATTGCATAAGTACTGACAGTACGTTTTTTACACGCACCAAACCCGCATAAAACAATGACAATCCTGGCAAGGTCATAAACAAAACCAAGGCGCTGGCGGTAAGCATCCACGCCGTGTTGGCGCCGTTTAGAACGACAGGTGTCGTGTCAGCCAAAGCGACTTTGCTTACGCATAGACCGGAGAGCATCACTAGCAGACGGAGGGTTGTCTTCATAATTACACCTTATGATTTTTATGGGTTAAGCATGGGGAAACTTGCATCAAAATTTGCCCCAATTTGAATCATCCACAATCGATTTTTATCTATATTGTAGAAAAATTAGCTAAAAACGCCTTAATTAACCCCAATTAAAACCCAAAAATGGGCAAATTAAAGGAAAATTTGATGTGCAAAAGCGGATAGCACTAAATATGCCATTAAATTTTATCTTTTATATTCAAAAGGTTATAGATCTCATAGTTCAATATTGGCGGAGAATTGCACCAACATAAAACAATGTAGATTGATGCGGCACAAATATGATTCATTTGTGCCCTTATACAGCAGATATGTCACTTACGAGGGCGAAAGTCAGTTAAGGATTGTTTCAACTGAGCCAAAACCTGTGAGTCATTGCCGTACGCAAGACGCTCATACAAATCGAACAAATCCGTTAAAGCTCCAGACAATTCAGGGTGAAAATTACTTACCCGTTCTGAGAATTGCCGCGGAGTTTCCCCGGGCTGTGGACTGAAGCCAATAACATTTAGCTTTTTACAAATTTGCTGATAGATGAGTGATATTTCAGGCAGCTTTTCCTTAGGTGCTCGCAAAATTAAAAATATAAAAAGCAGAAGACCAAAGCCTGCAATTGCACTAAATACCAAAACTGCAATTCGCAATGGCGATACCTTACCGAGTAGATTTTCAAGTAGCGACGACTGGGACTCAGCATCAAAATTCAAAACCCATTGCGTCCACGTCAAATTCAACGCATCCCATTGTTCACGAAGTTGATACAGCATTTTGATGGATGCGCCAAAGGGTCTCGCTAAATACTGCTGATCTGTTTCGGACAGGGAGGATTCAATTCCTCTTTGAATACGTTCGGGAGCAACCGCCGCAGTGGGATCAAACATCACCCAACCACGGCCTTTCAACCAAACTTCGGCCCAGGCATGGGCGTCCCGCTGGCGAATGCTGAGCGAACCATCAACCGAATTAATGTCACCGCCCTGATAACCAACAACAACGCGTGCCGGTATATCTGCAGCGCGCAAGAAAAATACGAAGCTACTGGCAAAGTGCTCACAAAACCCCTGACGACTTCCCCATAAAAAATCATCTACAACGTCCTGCCCCAAGGCCGGCGGTTTCAGTGTGTAAAAAAAACTCTGGCGATAATAATTGAATATCTTTTCGATCAATTTTTCAGTAGAGCCGGTTTCAGTAAGCCACTCCGTTGCACGTTTTCGCGTTTCAGGATTACCCGTTTTTGGCAGTAATTTATTTTGCGTAAGTTCATCAGGACCAATTTCATTAAGCTGATAATTTAACGCGGACACAATGTGAAAACTTTTCCTTTCAATCAGCGGTGCAAAAGATTGCAAACGCGCCTCTCTTATAAACACCAAATTGTTGTTCCAAGACTCGGGCACAGCCAAAGCATAAATCCATGGTCTGCCCGTTGGCTCAACCAAGAGATCGTATTCAACGCGCTTATCTCTGTATTCAATGTGTGAACGCAATTTTGCGTTGGCTTGATTAAAATAGTTTTCAGATTTTTGTTCGCGGCTTTGCGACCAACGTCGGCCATCAAAATAAGAAAAAACCAAACTGCGCCAATACAATTTTTCACGTGCTGGCATTTCACTGGAAAATTTCACACGAAAAGCTAATTCATTGGATTCCATCAACTCAGTGAAATCACCGGGAGACATGGAATCACTCATGCCCGTTTTAGCATGATCAGGTGCAGGCACTGACCAAAAAGATCCCAAGCGTGGAACCACCACAAATAATAAAACCATGAAAGGAATGGCCTGCAACAAAATATATAAGCTAGGGCGAATACCTTGCCATAGAGATTCCTGATCAGATTTTTTGTAGAGATGCATTAGCGTTGAGCAAAGCAGTAGCAGGCAACCAAATCCATAAAACGCAGCGAGAAAATGATTAAACTCAATAAATTGTGCGGCGAGAATAAAAAATGCTATAAAAATCAGTAATACAAAATCCGTTTTGGTTTTTAATTCGAGGAGCTTTAGTGTGAATCCAACCAGCAATAAACTTACCATGGATTCAAAACCAAAACTTTTTCCTAAGCTCAAAAACAATCCCAAACAACAAGCTACTACCAACAAGGTTTTTCTTAATTTATTGGGATAGTTCCACGCACCCTGAAATATTCTCCAGCGCCAAAAAGCTACATATACCCACAACATCGCGATCCACGCTGGCACGCTAACAAAGTGAGGAGCCAGAATAAAAACCTGAATGCACAACAGCCACGCCAAACTTTGACGTGAAATTGGTTGGCTTTGAGCCGCCAGTTTAGGAATAAGTTTTTTAGTGAACATCAAACGTCCTCCTTGGCCCAACCAAATAAAGCCAACGCAGTGAGCGCGCTTAAACGATGGACAGCGCCAGAGCCAATTTCAATCGTGGCGCTTGGCAAACGTAATCCAAATTCAATATTTTTGTCTGAAAAATTATTAACCCAATAAACAAGATTAGATAAAGCCAATTCAGTATCGCTCACGTTGAGCGCATACCAATCCAGCCAATAATGTTGGCTTTGCAGTGCGCGATAATCTTTTAAATGCATACCTGCGCCGCGAGCATATTGTTTCCAGGCTATTTGCGAAATTGGAGAACCGGGCTGATAGGTTTGAAAGCCTTGAAATTCATCGCCGCGTTGGGTAGAAAGAAAAATTCCGTCTTCACCCTGCCCGGCACCGAGGGGCGGTTTTTCGCATTCGATAGCACGAGGAAAAATTAAAGCGCGGTGATCCAATTCAACATAAGCCCATGCGCGAATAAGCCCGAATGGAAAATAACTTTTTAATACAATGCGTGGCAACTTTAACCAACCACGACGACGGGCTGTGCAACCAACACTTATCGGTAAAGTTTTCCCTGCTTTTAAATCGGCATAAATGGGAGCGACATCTTCAAGTGTAAACGAAAGACCATGATGATCAGTTTTGTAAGCGGAATGTAAAAGGATATCGAAAGGTGCTATTTCATCAACCACCGCATGTTGGGTGGCGTCTGTGGTAAAAGTTAAACCCAATAAATTTTTAAACGCATGAATAACCGAAACAATCATTACGCTCGTTAAAAAAAATGAAAGTCCCAGAATCAAATTATTTTGATAATTGGTACCGAGCAACCAGATTAACAACACTGTAAATAAAAATGCGACGCCTTGCTTACTGGGAAATACATAAATCGTACGATGCTCAAGGACCACCCGGCTTGCACGCGGTGATCGTTTAGCTGCCCAGCGTTGAAAATAGTGTTTGAGTTTCGACAAGAGGGAAATCCTCGCTTGGAAGAATTAACTTTTCACCACAGGTACTGCAGCTAAAATTTTCCTCACCTGCCCCTCTTGCGCAAGATGTTGGGTAGCACCTTTGAATATAACGCGGTGCGCAACAACCGATGCAAATAAATATTGCACATCTTCAGGCACAACATAAGCGCGCTCATGAATAAATGTCCAAGTCTTGGCAGCTTTTATTAGGGCCATTGCGCCGCGTGGCGAAAGCCCCATCACAATATCATCAGACGTACGTGTGAAATGCACTAATCTTTGCACGTAATCCACTAAGCTATCGGATACTTTTACAGCGTTAATGGCGCGTTTTATTTCGGGAATTTTATCGGGCGTTAAACATACACGCAGCTGTGCGAGTTGGTCGCGAGGATCACCGCCTTTGAACAATAGTATTTCTGTTTCAGCATCTGGATAACCCAAGCTGATGCGCATTAAGAAACGATCCAACTGCGATTCTGGTAATGGATAAGTGCCTAATTGTGACATTGGATTTTGCGTGGCAATTACAAAAAAAGGCTGGGGCAATTCGTAGGTTTTACCTTCATTCGTGACTTGCCGCTCTTCCATTGCTTCTAACAATGCACTTTGGGTTTTTGGTGTAGTGCGATTAATTTCATCGGCCAATAACACTTGCGTGAAAATTGCGCCTTTATGAAACGTGAACTGTTGTTGCTGCGGATCAAAAATAGAAAGGCCTAGAATATCGGCGGGCAACATGTCACTGGTAAATTGCACACGGTTGTAAGTCAAACCGAATACTTTAGCGAGCGCATGAGAGAGTGTAGTTTTGCCCATGCCGGGCAAGTCTTCAATCAGGAGATGTCCGTCGGCCAGAAGACAAGTCAGCGCGAGTTTTATTTTTTCATCTTTACCAAGAAGGACGCGACCGATTTCATTGACAAGCACTTCAACAAACTTTCTCACAGCCACTCCTTTTGTAAATTAATTAGTTATTCATCATCTGCAAAAGTAAAGACTATTTTGTTGGGCTTCGCAAGCTAAGCGCCCACTTACAACGCTAGAATATGGATAAAGTCTCTAACTTTGTAAGCGGGCACTGAAACGTAAAGTAAATATATTTTTCTATCTTATAGTGACGACAAACCGCGATCTAAATCGGCAATCAAATCTTTTACTGATTCAAGACCAACAGAAATACGGATTAAATTTTCGGTAATTCCTGCTTCCATTTTTTGCTCGGACGATAAACGACCGTGAGTGGTCGTTGCAGGATGAACAATCGTAGTTTTTGTATCACCAAGATTTGCAGTGAGTGACATGATGCGCGTTGCATCAATCACTTTCCATGCAGCTTCACGCGCACCTTTCACACGAAATGATAAAACCCCGCCAAATGCCGATTGCTGTTTTGCCGCCAGTTCATGACCAACATGCGTTGGTAAGCCCGCGTAAAAAACTTTTTCAACCTTGGGATGTGCATGCAACCATTGCGCTAGCTCAAGCGCATTGCGCGAGTGTGCTTCCATACGTAAACGCAAGGTTTCCAAACCTTTCAAAAATACCCACGCATTAAACGGACTTAAACTTGGGCCAGCGCTTCGAATAAATCCGAGCACTTCGTCCACTAAAACTTTTGGCCCAGCTACTACACCGCCGAGGCAACGGCCTTGTCCATCAATATATTTTGTTGCGGAATGCACAATTAAATCTGCACCCAATGCTAACGGGCGCTGTAATGCAGGCGTGCAGAAACAATTGTCGACAACTAACAACGCATTTCGTGCATGAGTAATGTCCGCGAGGCGCTGAATATCAACGACATCGCACAATGGATTCGATGGTGTTTCAACAAAAACAATTTTTGTTGCGGGCGTAAATGCAGCTTCCCACGCGGCGTAATCTGTCGGCGCAACAAACGTTGTTGTTACGCCAAATTTTTGCATAAATTTGGTAAATAAAACCGTTGTAGTGCCAAACACACTGCGCGAGCAAACAATATGATCGCCAGTTTTTAAAAGCGCGATGCAGGTGCTTAAAATCGCTGCCATGCCTGATGAAGTACCCACCGCCGATTCTGCGCCTTCAAGTGCAGCAATACGCTCTTCAAACGCGCGTACAGTTGGATTGGTGTAACGCGAATAAACATTACCTTCTTGCGCACCGGAAAAACGATCTGCCGCTTCTTGCGCACTGCCGAATACATAACTTGATGTTAGGAACAATGCTTCGCTGTGCTCGCCTTCGTGCGTGCGCACTTGCCCTGCACGCACAGCAAGCGTATCCAATTCGTAATTTAATAATTCTTGTTCGAAATTTTCCATTTACAAAACCTTTTATTGTCTACGGTAAGATGTCCGACAATTGAAAAGGGAGTCGTCATCCTCGCGTAGCGGGGATTACGACTCCTACTTAATACATCATTTATAGAAAACTAGACTGGGCTAAAAAATTAACCCATAGCGCCATTATGCAGTCCCATTGGCGATTCCGTTTTGCCCGATTTTTTTCCGGTTTTGGCCGAATCATTACGTGCAGCGGCCAATTTTGCTAAATATTCTTTAGTAACATCGCCACCAATATATTCACCGGTAAATACTGCGCAATCGAACTCAGTAACCTTATGATTACCCTCAGTTGATGCTGCAATTAAATCGCCAAGGTCTTGATAAATTAACCAGTCGGCGCCGATCTCTTTGCAAACTTCTTCATCAGTGCGACCGTGGGCAATTAATTCCGTTGTGGTTGGCATATCAATGCCGTACACGTTTGGATATTTCACCGCAGGTGCAGCAGAAGCAAAATACACTTTACGTGCACCGGCATCGCGAGCCATTTGGATAATTTGTTGGCAAGTAGTACCGCGCACAATCGAATCGTCCACTAACAAAACATTTTTGCCTTTAAATTCCAATTCGATGGGGTTTAATTTTTGACGCACGGATTTTTTACGTTGCTGCTGACCGGGCATAATAAAGGTGCGGCCAATGTAACGATTTTTTACTAGGCCTTCGCGGAATTTTACGCCGAGACGCTGCGCAAGCGCCTGCCCTGCCACACGACTTGAATCTGGGATTGGAATCACTACATCAATATCGTGATCTGGTCTTTCGCGTAAAATTTTATCCGCTAATTTCTCGCCTTGACGCAAACGCGCTTTGTAAACTGAAATTCCATCCATAATCGAATCAGGGCGTGCAAAATATACGTGTTCAAAAATGCACGGAGCCAAACGCGTATTTTCAGCGCATTGACGGCGAAACAACTGCCCTTCTTCAGTAACAAAAATCGCTTCGCCCGGCTCTACGTCATCAATTAAATGAAAGCCCAATACATCGAGCGCAACGCTTTCAGAAGCAACCATATATTCGGTGCCGTCTTCAGTTTCGCGCGTGCCATAAACTAACGGGCGAATACCATTAGGATCGCGAAACGCAATTAAACCGTAACCCGCAATCAAAGTCACAACGGCATAACCACCGGTGATGCGATTGTGCACGCCTGCTACGGCTGCAAAAATATCATCCGGCGTTGGTTTTAATTTACCTTGCAACTGCAATTCGTGCGCGAACACGTTAAGTAAAACTTCCGAATCTGAGTCGGTATTTACATGACGCAAATCAGTTTTAAATAAATCTTCACTCAATTTTTCGGTGTTGGTGAGATTGCCGTTGTGCGCCAGCGCAATTCCGTAGGGAGAATTCACATAAAAAGGTTGCGCCATGGCGGGACCAGAGCTGCCCGCCGTTGGATAGCGCACGTGGCCAATGCCCATGTTGCCGAGCAAGCGTTGCATATGACGGGTTCTGAATACATCTTGCACCAGACCGTTGGCTTTTTGCTGTGCCATGCGGCCATCCTGACAAGTCACTATACCGGCAGCATCCTGACCGCGGTGTTGGAGTATGGTTAGTGCATCATACAACTGAACATTGACGTCGCGTTTACCGACAATACCTACAATGCCGCACATACTTGCTCACCTTTTGTTGAAGAAAATCTGGTTGATAAGGTTAAAAACTAAAACATAATTACAAAAATATTCCACTTATACCGCCGTTTTTTCCGGCCGATTTAGCAGACTCAAAACCCAACGCGTAATACCGGCAGTTACATTCTGTACCGCAGCTTCGTAGGGTGAAAAATAAGGAATTAAACTGGATTCTTGAAACCATGGATCGCTTTTAATCGGTACATATTTAGGTACGTAGATTAAAAAAATCATAACGATAAAAACGCCGCGCACAAATCCGAATACCGTGCCGAGCAGACGATCTGTACCAGATAAGCCTGTCGCTTTTACAATGAGTCCAATGAAGAAATTTAGCAGAGCACCGATCAATAAAACTCCGATAAAAACCAGAATAAATGCAGTGATAGCGCGAAGAGAGGGTGTAGATATTGCGTCGGTTAGGAAAATTTCAAGGCGGCCGCTAAATACATTGGCAACAATCAAAGCCACAATCCAGATGACAAGCGACAAAGCTTCTTTAATAAATCCGCGTGCGAGGCTGATAACACTTGATAGCGTCAATACAATCACTATGGCCCAATCTGCCCAATTCATGCGTCGGATTTCCCCGCTTCATTAAGGACGCGCATTTTAGCAGAGCTGCAACGTATCAAACAGCTCTTTAAGCATTGGTTTTGAGATTGCTTCAATGATTCTTGATGCACAGATTTTATGGCTGAAAACGCATAACCATGGATTTCACCTTCAAGCGCTTATCCATTTCCTCTTTCAGCGCCACCGCCTGGTTTTTGTCCAGTTTTGGGCCGATGTAAACGCGGCTGATTGAATTACCGTTGGTCGTGGTGGTACGGACATACGCTTTTTGACCATCCGCCTGCAAATCATCACGTAGTTTATTCGCCGCTTCTTTGGTCGTGAAACTACCTACCTGTACGACCCAGGCATCTGGTATACCCTGGTGATTCAACGGCATTGCAGATACTGATGAAACTTGAGTTGCCGATACAGCGGCCACTTTAGTAGAAGCAGACGTTTTCACTGCCGCCACCGAACTACTACTAGCTGATGATTCCACCGTAGCTTGTTGTTGTGCAGCTTCGGGCGGCACGAACATGGTTTCCGGCGCAGGTGCCGCTTCTATATTAGGTACTGGTTGTGGAGCCTTAAATTCTTCGGCGACTATATTAGGCCGTGCAGGAACCTGCGATTTAGTGTTGACCTGATATTCCTTTTTTTCTTTAAAAAAGCTCGGTAGCAATAACACCGCAATTGCCGCGAGCACTGCAGCACCAATTAGTCGATGTTTTAATGTGTATCTCACAAAGTACCTCGTGAAGCTGATGAATTTGCCTGAATATGAGCTAAAGCCGCCGCGACCGTGAAGAACGAACCAAATACCAGAATGCGATCTTTCGGATTTGTCACCGCGAGCAACTTGCTTATCAAGATATCAATATCGCCCGAATCTTCGACTTGCGTATCTAGAGACAACAAATCCTGAGTTAGTGCTGCAATAGTTGCGGCGCGTGGAATATTTTTTAAATCCAGCAAAAACCATTGATCAACCAGCGGTGTCAGATTAGCTAAACTGGCGATACGATCTTTGTCGCTCATCATGGCGACTACCGCATAGGTGTTGCCCGATATAGGATCAGCGGCTAAGCGTGTGGAAAAATATTCAGTTGCAGCGGGATTGTGGGCAACATCCAAAATAAATTCGCGGTCGCAATAAACAATTTTTTGAAAACGCCCCGCCAAATTTACATTCGTTAAAGTCGATTCTATTTGTTCAGACGTTAATTCAATGCCCAGCAAATAAATAACTTGTAAGGCCGCTGCCATACTTGGCAAAGGTAAATGTGGTGCATGCATCTGCGGCAAAGTGATTGAATTGCCGAATGAGCTTTTTCCGCTCCACTGCCAAGTATTTTTCTCGGCAGTAAATAAAAAATCGCTCCCGATAAAATGAGCCTGTGTATTTAATTGCGCTGCCAAATCCAAAATCGTTTCCGGCGGGTTTTCATCGGCACAAACAAATACTTGTTGTTCGCGTAAAATTCCCGCCTTCTCTCGGCCAATTACTTCGCGGTTATCACCAAGCCAATCTTGATGATCAATGGCGATTGAAGTAATAACAGCTATATTTGCATCGATAATATTTACAGCATCCAGTCGGCCACCAAGACCCACTTCCAGCACAATAAAATCGACATTTTGTTGTTTGAAAATAACGAGCGCTGCCAGGGTTCCATATTCAAAATAGGTAAGGCTAATTTCAGCGGCGGAATTTGATATTTCTTCGAAAGCCGCACAAATCATTTCGTCAGCGACTGGTTTGCCATTTATTTGGATGCGCTCAGCGTAATGCAGTAAATGCGGAGATGTGTAAACGCCAACCGAAAATTCCGCAGCATGCAATAAAGCTGCAGTTGCAGTGACACAAGAACCCTTGCCGTTAGTGCCTGCAACTGTAATGACTTTCGCGCGCGGCTTTAGCAGATCCAAACGTTCGGCAACTTTGCGAATGCGATCCAAACCAAGATCAATTTCTTTGGGATGGCTTTGTTCAAGCCATCTCAACCAATCCGCTAATGACCGATCCGTTAAAGAAGAACGTTTCATGACGTGATGATTAGTTCAACACAGGACGATGCGTGAATTTTGCGAGCAGAGAAGCAAGTTTGTCACGTATATCGCGACGATGAATAATTAAATCTATAGCGCCATGATCGAGCAAAAATTCTGCGCGTTGAAAACCTTTCGGTAATTTCTGGCGAATAGTTTGTTCGATAATACCTGGGCCCGCAAAACCGGCACGTGAACCTGGCT
This sequence comes from Gammaproteobacteria bacterium, assembly GCA_004172865.1. Lineage (GTDB taxonomy): Bacteria > Pseudomonadota > Gammaproteobacteria > Pseudomonadales > Cellvibrionaceae > Cellvibrio. The sequence goes on from SEBV01000017.1 coordinate 23,970, forward strand.
CGCAAATATTAAGGTCACCTAGTAACGCAAGGCTCGCAGAAACACCGCCATAAACTGGATCGGTCATAAAAGAAATATACGGCGTACCTTGCATTTTCAAGCGTTCAATAACTGCAGATGTTTTTGCCATTTGCATTAACGAAATAAGCGCTTCTTGCATACGCGCACCACCGGTTGCCGAAAAACATACCAGTGGAATATTTTCTTTCAGAGCGATAGTGGCAGCGCGAGTAAATTTTTCGCCGACGACGTAGCCCATAGAGCCGCCGTGAAATTTAAATTCAAATGCGACCGCAACAACCGGCATACCTTTCAATTCACCGCGCATTGCTACCAAGGCATCTTTTTCGCCGGTTTCTTTTTGCGCTGCAATTAAACGGTCTTTGTATTTTTTAATATCTTTGAATTTCAACCGGTCGATAGGAACAACATCGGTTGCCAACTCAAGGCGATTTTGCGGGTCTAAAAAAATATCCAAACGCTTTCGCGCACCGATGCGCATGTGATGGTCGCACTTGGGGCAGACATCCAGCGTTTTTTCCAATTCAGGTTTGTATAAAACCGCATCGCACTTAACGCATTTTTCCCACAGACCTTCCGGGACTTTATTAGAGCGCTTAGCTTCAGAGCGAGCAGCAACACCGGGAATAATTTTTTCTAACCAACTCATTGTGACATCTCTTTTGGCTTGTTAGTTTTTTACAGGTTAATTTTTAATAATCTGAGCAATAAATTTGTTGAAATTTATCTCAATTAAAATGAGTCAATTGCAGTGCGAATTCCGCCGATAATTTCACCGACAGCAGCCGCTATAACACTTGCTGGCTGACCTTCGAGTGAACCCATTTTATCGACCAAGACACTGCCAATAACAACGCCATCTGCTAATTTCGCAACTGCTTTTGCTGTTTCAGGATCTTTAATACCAAAGCCGACGCACACAGGTAAATCGGTTAGCTGACCGAAGGCAGCAAGTTTGGATTTAACATCATCAATATCCAAATGGCCTGCGCCTGTCACACCTTTTAGGGAAACGTAATATAAAAAACCACTCGCGTGTTGCGCGATTTTTTGTGCACGTTCCAGTTTGGTTGTTGGTGCCAGCAGGAAAATATTATCCAGGCCCACTGAATCCAAAGCATCTTTTAATAGGACAACTTCTTCAGGCGGTAAATCTACAGTTAGCAAACCATCTACACCGGCTTCGGCAGCAGCATTTGCAAATTTTGTGTAGCCAAAACGTTCAACTGGATTGGCATAACCCATCAATACAATCGGCGTTTTATCGTTGGTTTTACGAAACTCTTTTACCAACTCCAATGTGCCGGTAAGACTGGTGTTGTGAACCAACGCGCGCTCGTGACCTTTTTGAATCACTGGGCCTTCTGCCATGGGATCAGAGAATGGAACGCCCAGCTCAATCACATCCACACCTTTTGCAACCATTTCATGCATGCTTGGCAAAGTAACTTCTGGTTGCGGATCGCCATTGACGATGTAAGCCACTAAAAGTTTTTTACCCGCAGTTTTTGCTTCAGCTACGCGCTGCTTAATACGACTCATCGCTACGTTTTTCCTGTCTTTTATTTTTTAAATTAGACGGTGATGCCGTCAATACCAGCAACGGTGTGAATATCTTTGTCGCCACGGCCGGAAAGATTCACGATGATAATCTGGTCTTTGCTCAAAGTCGGCGCAAGTTTCTCAGCGTAAGCTACCGCATGACTTGATTCCAACGCAGGCATGATGCCTTCAGTGAGAGTTAATTTGCGGAAGGCTGCGAGCGCTTCATCGTCATTGATAGCCACATAATTTACGCGACCAATATCTTTCAACCATGAATGCTCAGGACCAACGCCTGGGTAATCCAAGCCAGCGGAAACCGAATGGGTTTCAATAATTTGACCGTTTTCATCTTCCATTAAATAAGTGCGATTGCCATGCAAAACGCCGGGAATTCCCACACTCAATGGAGCTGCATGCTTGCCAGTTTCAATGCCTAAACCGCCCGCCTCTACACCGTACATTTTTACTGATGTATCGGTTAGGAATGGGTGGAACAAGCCAATTGCATTTGAACCGCCGCCAACACAGGCGATTAGAGCATCTGGCAATTTACCCGCCTGCGCCAAACATTGGGCACGCGCTTCGCGGCCAATAATAGATTGGAAATCGCGCACTAATTGTGGGTACGGATGCGGACCTGCAGCGGTGCCGATAATGTAGAAAGTATCGTCCACATTAGTAGCCCAATCGCGCATGGCTTCGTTCATGGCATCTTTTAAGGTGCGCGAACCTGAAGTCACGGGAAACACTTCAGCACCCAATAATTTCATGCGATACACATTGAGTGTTTGACGTTTAATATCGTCAATACCCATATAAACACGGCATTTCAAACCTAAACGTGCAGCAACAGTGGCAGTTGCAACGCCGTGTTGACCAGCACCCGTCTCAGCAATTACGCGACTTTTGCCAGTGAACTTGGCTAGTAATGCCTGACCAATAGTGTTGTTAACTTTATGCGCGCCAGTGTGATTAAGATCTTCACGTTTTAGATAAATTTGCGCACCACCCAATTCGCGAGTCCAACGCTCAGCGAGATACAAAGGTGATGGACGGCCCACGTAATGTGCCATGTCTTTATCAAATTCGGCTTGAAATGAGGGATCGTCTTTTAAGCTGAAATAAATAGATTCGAGTTCATCTAATGCATGAACCAAAGTTTCAGAAACGAAACGACCACCGTAGGGACCGAAGTGGCCTTCGGCATTAGGAAAAGCTTTGTAATCAATAGCGGAATGCTCTGTAGTATCACTCACTGCTTTATCACCTTTTCAAGTATTAATTCGTGGCGCGCGGCTTGTATGGTTTCTAATCAAGCACGCTTGGCGTTATGAATAAATTGTTCGACTTTTTTTGTGTCTTTTTGGCCGGGTGCGGATTCTACCCCACCGCTTACATCAACCCCATAGATTTGTGTGGATTGAATCGCCAAAGCCACATTTTCAGCAGTTAATCCGCCCGCTAGAACTATAGGTCTGGTTGCCGCCCGCGGAACACGCTGCCAATCAAAGGTTTCGCCGGTACCACCGGGAATTCCTGGGCGGTAGGCATCTAACAAAATAGCTGCGGCGCCGGGATAATTACCAATTGCCTGAGTGACATCTAACTCCGGCCGCATGCGAATTGCTTTCATATAGGGGCGCTGGAATTGCTCGCAAAATTCGCGCGATTCATTGCCATGAAACTGTAAAACATGCAGCTTAACATTTGCCAAAACGTCATCAATAAATGCTTTTTCTGCATCTACAAATAGCCCTACAACCGTTACAAATGGCCCAACTGAATCTGCAATTACCTGCGCTTGAGTTATAGAAACTGCGCGCGGGCTTGCCGCGTAAAACACCAAACCTATGGCGTCAGTACCTGCGTTAACAGCTACGTGAGCGTCGGCAACTGAAGTTATACCGCAAATTTTGACACGAATTGCATTCACTGGCTGATTAACTCTAGCGAGGGCGAACCCTTATCAGTTTTAAATAAGGCGGCGATGTTATCAGAATTCACTACTAAAAACTGCAAAAACACCACTTCATGAAATCGTTTAATGAGGTGCAAAACCTCGGTTTATTCCGCAAGCTCAGCGGCAAATCCACCTACGGGTTCGGGCAAAAATAGAGGGCCAGGCAGACTTTCCGGCAGATTAAATTCGCTTGGGAAATCTACAGATACAAGATACAAACCGTAAGGCCTTGCGGTAACACCGCCAGCACTGCGGTTTTTCGCGGCCAGTATTTCGCCTACCCATGATGAAGGTTTATCACCTGCCCCCACAGCTAACAACACCCCCACAATATTGCGCACCATATGATGTAAGAACGCATTGGCTTGCACTTCCAATACGATCAAATCGCCACGGCGGACTAGATGCAGATAAAAAATTTCGCGCACCGGACTTTTTGCCTGACATTGAGTCGCACGAAATGACGTAAAATCGTGTCGCCCTACTAAATGGCTCGCCGCTTCACGCATCTTATTAATGTCGAGAGGCCGCGACGACCAGGTAATTTGGCTATGCAATAACGCGGGTGATGTTTTCGCATCTGAAATCAAATAGCGGTAGGTACGATTGAGGGCACTAAAACGCGCGTGAAATTGTGGCGACACATCCTGTGCCCAGTTAACGCCAATGGAATCGGGTAGATGCGGGCGAGTACCCATGACCCAGGCTTTGGGCAAGCGTTTTGCCAAGGTATCAAAATGCACAATTTGGTTGGTCGCATGGACGCCGGCGTCAGTGCGCCCCGCACAAACCAGAGTGATGGGTTCGTTAGCGACTTTAGATAAAGCAATTTCCAGCGCTTGCTGAACCGTTTTTACACCGTTTGGCTGGGTTTGAAAACCATGAAAATCCGTACCTTTATATTCTATTGCCAAGGCTACCCGCTGCATCCCTTCCGGCCAAATTGTATTGCCGAGGATTTCGCCATTTCGCGCGTATTCTTTAGAAGTAGGAATAAAATTTTCACTCATAGAACTTGTCATCCAGAAACAACAAAGCCTTGCATATCACCTATTGTAAGGCTCTGTGCAAGGCTCTTAACACATTACAATTTATTAAGCGTCGATGCGCCCTAACAAATCTATAGCTTCCTGACGTTGCTGATCGTTACCTTCACTAGCCACTTCGGCCAGAATATCACGCGCACCTTCGCTGTCACCCATGTCAATATAAGCGCGTGCCAAATCGAGTTTGGTTGCGGCTTCATCAGCATCGGCCATGAAATCAAGCTCCGCATCCAAATCATCTTCAGACACGTCCGAATCATTATCCAGCGCGAGCCCTTCTGCAGAGAAATCTGAAAGCGCTTGCTCGAACAAATCATCGTCAATTGCTTGCTCGTCGTCGTCGGCAACGTCTAATTCATCTTCAATGCTGGAAGAATGAGATGGCTCTAGCTCATCGAAAGCAAACTCTTTCGCTGCTATCGAATCGGACGTTTCTGGACCGTGAGCAGCATTAAGTTCATCCAGCTCAGCGAATGACAAGTCATCAATATTAATTGATGATTCATCATCTACGTTCTCTTCATCAGCAATTGAGCCTGACAAATCGTCTTCATCCAACTCGTGTAAATCAACGTTATCGGCCAAGGCAACTGGAGCGTCAATATCGAACTCGTCGTTATCGTCTACACCTAGTTCTTCCGCCTCCAATTCTTCTGCCAGCAGTTCTTCGGATAGCGCCTCTTCAGACTCTTCAGAAAGCAGCTCTTCAGAGAGTAATTCTTCGGATGAGAATTCATGGCTAAGCTCAGGCTCGCTAACAAGCTCTTCCGATTCATCCCAGCTCAACTCAGAATCATCAAGCTCCGCTTCGAGCGATTCCTCTTCAAGATCAGCCGTGTCCGCATCAAGATCACCAAGAGATTCAAGCTCTTCGTAAGTCAGGTTTTCGTCTAAATCGGATATGTCATCATCCAAAGAGCCGATTTCATATTCGTTTGTTTCAAACTGGTTTGGCTCAAATTCTCTTGGATCAACCTCCCCTAACTGAACATTCTCTGGCTCAAGATCTTCCGGTTCGAACTCAGTTGTTTCAAATGCTTCAGGTTTGTACTCTTCGGAAAGGCTTGTTACTTCATTTGCGATTGGTGCTGCGAAACTTTCATCATCGAGCTTATCCAGTTCAGCATCTAATCCCGAGATTTCATCATCCAACGCTTGCAAGTCATGATCACTTACATCTAACTCAAGGTTAAAGTCATCAGCTAGCGCATCATCTTCATTGTTGAATTCGGCGGACTTGATGCTGTCCACTTCCTCAGCCAAAGCACTTGGCTCAGTGTCTATATCATCAAAGTCAAAATTGAATTCGTCGTCTTCTGATAGCAATGTTTCCGAGCGAGGAACATTAACATCGACAGGTAAATCGTCATCGTCAAGGCCATCTAAAGCCAATGAGATTTCAGACAAGTCTTCTGGAGTTGCCTCGCCGTGTGCTGCTTCATCCAAATCGAAATCCAGCAGGAAATCATCATCAGCATCAGTAGTTACAGCAGTGGATGAACTATTAGTATCAGTAAAATCCATACCATAATTAGTGGCACTGGAATTTAAATCTATGTCGTCATCTAAATCTAAATCAAAACTCAAATCATCGTCAGCTGTATGAGCTTCTGCTGAAGGCAAGGTTTCAAGATCATCATCCAACGCGAACTCTTCGTTGAAACCTAATTCTTCATTCAAATCTAAAGAGTCGTTTTCTGTTGCGGCGGTATCTTCAGCAACAAATTCACCAGCACCGGGAATGTTTGAGCGCAATTCGCTAGCACGTGCCAAAGCAAAACCAGTCGCAAGCGGCAAAATAGCGGAATAGTGCTTATCAAATGCCGAAAGATTTTCAGTCTGCGAATAGACCTCCAATAACTTCAAACGTATTTCAGTTGATTGCGGATCTTTCGCCAAACCGTTAAGCAGCATTTCTTCTGCCTGATCAAACTTTCCGTAGGCGATGTAAATGTCTGCCTCGCCAACAACATCGCCAGTTTCGGCAACAGCTGTCGAATCTTCTTCAAACAAATCCGGCTCTTCTGCAACGGCATCCGCTTCAGATTCTTCGGCGTGCGTTTGATTAAATGCATCAAAATTTGGCTCTGGGGCGTAGAAGGCATCAGAGTTTTCGCGAGCCAAAGCTTCTTCTGCTTCCGCTTTGCGGCGACGTGTTATCACAACAAATGCAGCAATCAATAATGCTAGTAGGCCTAAACCTACCCAAAGAATATTATCGAACAATTGATCGACAATTGATTTCTGTTGCGGAGCGCTCGCAACCACTTTAGGCGGAACTGTTTTCTTAGGTACAGCAGCTGCAGTGCTTGAAGGTGCGACTACAGCGGCAACTGAAGAGGTTGCTTGCGCTGAACTTGCAGTCGCTGCAATCTCCGCAGGTGTTTTAGTCTCAACAGGTGCAGAAGCAGCTTCAGGAGTTGACGGAACTGGTACAGGCACTATTGCGGGAGCAGTTGACTTTTCTGCGCCTTTTTCTGGTTGTTTAGTTGAATTTAACTGCAGGGCTCGCAGTTTTTCATTGCTGACATCAACCAGACGCTGCATGGTTTTTACTTGATCTTCAAGATCGCGTACCCGTGACGATAATTCAGTTTTTTCTGACTTGGATTTTTCCAACTCTTCAAGAGTCGTCGCCAACTCGGACTCTAGCGCTTTACCAGAACCTTTATTTGCACCGCTACCTTGGCCACTGCCACTTTTGTCTTTAGAGCTTGGCGCTTCTAATTTGACGCGGCCTGCTACCGCTTCAGATTTGGTTTGAGTTCCGGTACTACGACGTGATGCATCCAATGGAGCGCCTAAGCCAGCGTTTGCACCAGCGCCTCCAGACCACTCAGCAGTTTGTGTATTAAATTGTCTGACCGCTTCCGATTGCGAAATACTACTAATTTCGCTCGATTCTGGCACGCGAAGCACTTGGCCTTTTTTAAGCAGATTGATATTGCCATGAATAAAGGCATCAGGATTTAAACGCTGAAGTGCCAACATAGTCTGGTGAACGCTGGCGTTTGAATCAGGGCGGACGGCAAGTGCGATATCCCACAAGGTATCTTTACCACCTACAGGTCCGTAGGTGCCGGCCGCAGTTTTAGACTTTTTTGCGGTCTGATCCTGCTCTGCGATAATTGGTGGTTTTTCTTCAGGCAAGGCATTGCTTGGCGCAGAAGGTTGGGCAGTTGCAGTAGATTTTCTGTTGGTAGAGCTGGACGTAGAAGGTGCGGTTTGTGCAGCCTGCACAGCGGCTGGAGCTTTATCATCGAACGTGGGTAAATCCATCAATACCGTATATTCACGGAGTAGACGACCAGACGTCCATTTTGCTTCAATCAGGAAATTTAAATAGGGTTCGCGTACAGGATTTCGCGATGTAATGCGTACGACAGGACCACCGGGATTATCCAGCGCAACCTCGAATTGGAATTCGGTATAGAAGTGAACAAAGTCCAGGCCGTTTCTCTCAAAGTCATTCACTGTACCCAGTGAAACAATGATCTGTTCGGGTGATAGACCTTTGGTGTCCAACAACTGGACCTCAGCGCTAAGAGGCTGATTGAGCGTAGACTTTAACTTAACCTCACCCAATCCTAATGCGCTGGCATAATTTGACAGCACAAAAGAAGCGAATCCACAGGCTAATACCAATTTACGAAGATGCATAGGGTGATCCTTTATTATCTCCCGGACGGCGAAACTTAATATGCTTGGGTGTTTAAACCAAAAAAGCAGATTTAAGGCCAAAACCGGATGTTGTATGCGGTACTGCAAAACCTCGAATAAATATTCACTATCTGTCGTAAGTATTCATTATAAATAGGTTTTTATCAACACTTAGGCCGCCTGGCAAGCTAGCCAGAACGGACTTTTTGCACATTTTTCAACGCTTTTGTTTAAAAATGTGTTAATTCAACCTATCAATTCAGACGACAGCTGTAAAATTTCAAGACCTAAAACAAAAACCCTCAATAATCGGGTGATTATTGAGGGTACTTAAAGCGATTCTTTAAGTTGAAGGATTAAGCTTCTTTGAGTACTCGTAACACACGACGCAAAGGCTCAGCCGCTCCCCACAATAATTGATCGCCCACAGTAAACGCTGACAAGTATTGTGGCCCCATATTCATTTTACGCAAACGTCCTACCGGAATTTCGAGCGTTCCAGTGACTGCTGTTGGCGTCAGATCACGAATACTGCTTTCGCGATCATTTGGTACAACCTTAGCCCATTGGTTGGCATTTGCAATTAAGGCTTCAATATCTGCGATGGGGACATCTTTATTGAGCTTGATAGTGAGCGCTTGTGAGTGGCAGCGCATAGCGCCGATACGCACACATAAACCATCTACCGGAATTGGGTTGCCATCACGACCGAGAATTTTGTTAGTTTCAGCCTGCCCTTTCCACTCTTCTTTCGATTGACCGTTTTCCCATTGTTTGTCGATGTAAGGCAACAGACTTCCAGCCAAAGGATGACCAAAATTAGCTTTTGGCAAATCCTCGCCACGCATGGTTTCAGCAATTATGCGGTCAATTTCGAGGATTGCTGATTTTGGATCGGCCAATTTATCTGCAACAGACGCATGCAAACTTCCCATTTGCGCAATCAACTCACGCATATTTTGCGCGCCAGCGCCCGATGCAGCCTGGTAAGTCATGGATGAAACCCACTCCACCAAACCGGCATTAAATAATCCACCCAAGCCCATCAACATCAAGCTAACAGTACAGTTTCCGCCGATGTAATTTTTCACGCCCTTGGCGATACCATCCTCGATAACGTTAAGGTTTACGGGATCGAGAACAATGATTGCGTCTTTATCCATACGCAGGCTTGATGCCGCATCGATCCAATAGCCTTTCCAGCCGGATGAGCGCAACTTTGGAAAAATTTCGTTGGTGTAATCACCACCTTGGCACGTAACAATTGCGTCCAGTTGTTTTAAATCGTCAACTGAATAAGCATCTTTCAACGTCGGTAAACCACTGGCAACAGCGGGCGCGGCGCCACCAATATTTGAGGTGGTGAAAAAAACTGGCTCAATATTCGCAAAATCATTTTCTGCTTGCATACGCTCCATAAGAACGGAGCCCACCATACCGCGCCAACCTACAAAACCTACTTTCATTTCGCTTCTCTCTTAAATTCACTATGCATTTTTGCTTAAACCCGCATCAAATACGGCAGCATTTTTGTTTCTATTTTCAATTTATTAAGCCAATGCTTTAACGACAGCATCGCCCATTTGCGAGGTAGATACTTTAGTCGTACCTTCGGTATAAATATCTGCTGTGCGGAAACCTTGATCTAACACTTTTCCTACCGCCACTTCAATTACATCTGCAACGTCGGAATAACCGAGCGAGTAACGCAACATCATAGAAACTGACAAAATTGTCGCGAGCGGATTAGCGATACCAAGGCCTGCGATGTCCGGTGCCGAACCGTGACATGGCTCATACATACCACGACCATCTTTATCCAAAGACGCCGACGGTAACATTCCGATTGAGCCGGTTAACATAGCAGCAGCATCGGACAAAATATCACCAAACATATTACCAGTCACTAAGACATCGAATTGTTTTGGTGCACGCACCAATTGCATGGCGGCGTTATCCACGTACATGTGAGAGAGTTCAACATCAGGATATTCTTTATGAAGCGTATCCATGACCTCACGCCACAACATAGTGGCTTCAAGCACGTTCGCTTTATCGACTGAACACACTTTGCCATTACGCTTGCGTGCCATTTCAAATGCAGTGCGACCAATACGAATAATTTCACTCTCGGAATATTTGTAAGTGTTGTAACCCTCACGCTCACCATTTTCCAATACACGAATTCCACGCGGCTCACCGAAATAAATACCGCCTGCCAATTCACGCACGATAAGAATATCCAAACCGGAAACCACTTCTGGCTTCAGTGACGATGCATCAACTAACTGCGGGTACAAAAGCGCGGGGCGCAAATTCGCATACAAACCTAATTGCGAACGAATTTTTAATAATCCTTTTTCGGGGCGAATTGAGCGATCTAACTTATCCCATTTTGGGCCGCCAACGGCGCCCAACAAAATTGCATCTGCAAGACGCGCGCGTTCGAGTGTTGAATCCGCAAGTGGAACGCCATGCACATCAATAGCGCAGCCGCCCATTAATTCATTTTCAAAGGTTAAACCCAAATCAAATTTAGAATTAACAACATCTAAAACTTTACGTGCTTCTTTAACGATTTCTGGACCAATACCATCGCCTTCCAGAATTAAAATATGTTTGCCCACAAAAAACTCCTACAGGTAAAAATTAAATCATGCTCGTCGTTTAAAATAGCATGACATTTGTATTGAAAACGAATGACATTTCTCACTACACCCAAATTGACAGCAAACTTATTCTGAACGGGATCTGAACACTAAAGTAACCCGATCATTATCTCACTGATCATCTTTGAAGGATCAAAGTATTATTTGGAAATGTTTTATGCGTCAGCTTTTTTTTACTTCTATTTTTGCAATTCTTTTACACGCTCAATCTGCTCATGCTGTCGAAAGAATTGATTTATCCATCGGCAATATTTCACGACCATCTACCACGTCCCCATTAATCAATAGCTTTCGCGCTGGTCTTTCATGGGACACCGATTATTTTAAATCCGAAGGCGATAGTGTTGATCGCAGTGTACGAATTGAAACTAGCGTCGGCCTAAATGAAACCGAAATGGGTGATGTTAAGGACGCAACTATTGCACCGGTTCTGCACTATCAATTTAACAAAATATACGGCCGACCTTTTGCTGAAATTAGCGCCGGGCCCGCCTATATTTCTCGCACCCTATGGGCGCCCTACCACGACTTAAGTTCGCGTCGTTTGTTCGCAGATCGTATCGGTGTTGGTTACGAATTTGAAACAGTTGAAGTCAGTCTAAACTTTTTTCACTTTTCAAATGCGGGATTGCACAAACCAAATCCCGGCGCCGATATGATTTTAGTGCGAACAAGCTTCAAACTTTAATTTTTTACGACATCAAATAACCATGGGGCTTCAATACGCTTTTTAGCTTCATAAGCGCGAATTGAATCAGCGTGCTCCAGGGTTAATCCGATGTCGTCAAAGCCGTTTAATAAACAATGCTTGCGGAAGTTGTCCACATCAAAAGCAAAACTTTCGCCACTTGGTGTTTTGACAACTTGCGCTGGCAAATCGATAGTTAATTGATAGCCTTCAGTTGCATACATTTCTTTAAATAACTGCTCAACAATTTCATCATTCAAGGTAATTGGCAACAACCCATTTTTGAAACAGTTATTGTAAAAGATGTCCGCAAAACTTGGTGCGATTACACAGCGAAAGCCGTAATCATCCAATGCCCAAGGCGCGTGCTCACGGCTTGACCCGCAACCAAAATTTTCACGCGACAACAAAATTGTTGCGCCTTGGTAACGCGGAAAGTTCAAAGGAAATTCGGCGTTGATTGGTCGACCTTCACAACTTTGATCTGGTTTACCTTCATCCAAATAACGCAACTCATCGAACAAGTTTTTGCCGAAGCCAGTGCGTTTGATCGATTTCAAAAATTGCTTAGGAATAATCATATCGGTATCAACGTTGGCACGATCCATAGGAGCTGCCAAACCTTGTAACACGGTAAAACTTTTCATGGCTTGCTCTCCTATTAATTGAAAGTACGAACATCGACAAAATGACCGGCAATCGCCGCCGCGGCAGCCATTGCTGGACTCACCAGATGCGTACGACCACCGTAACCTTGACGACCTTCGAAATTGCGGTTGGACGTTGAAGCACAATGCTCACCATTGCCCAACTTATCTGCGTTCATTGCTAAACACATTGAACAGCCCGGCTCACGCCACTCCAAACCAGCTGCGATAAAAATCTTATCCAAGCCTTCTGCTTCGGCTTGCGCTTTAACGGCACCAGAACCTGGAACCACAATCGCTTCTTTGACTGATGCGGCCTTGGTGCGACCTTTTACAACTTCTGCAGCAGAGCGAATATCTTCAATACGCGAGTTAGTGCAAGAGCCAATGAAAACGCGATCCAGATAAATAGATTCAATGGTTTGATTGGCTTGCAAACCCATATATTGCAAGGCGCGCAACATACCTTCGCGTTTTACAGGATCGGTTTCTTGCGCTGGGTCCGGCACCTTATCGTCAATAGCCACTACCATTTCTGGTGATGTTCCCCAGCTAACTTGCGGTTTGATCGCAGCGCCATCCATTTCAATTACAGCATCAAAATGCGCGCCTGCATCACTGACGTAATCACGCCAGTTGGCGACGGCTTTTTCCCACAAATCCCCTTTGGGTGCGTAGGTTCTGCCTTTTACATAATCGATAGTGGTTTGGTCTACTGCGACCATTCCAGCGCGTGCGCCAGCTTCAATCGCCATATTGCACACAGTCATGCGCCCCTCCATGCTCATATCGCGAAACACCTTGCCGCCAAACTCAACTGCGTAACCAGTGCCGCCAGCGGTGCCGATTTTCGCAATAATCGCCAACACAACGTCTTTTGAGGTTACGCCAGCGCCCAAAACACCTTCCACATTGATCAGCATATTTTTCATTTTCTTGGCAACTAGGCACTGAGTCGCCATCACGTGTTCAACTTCGCTGGTGCCGATACCGTGGGCCAACGCGCCTAAAGCGCCGTTGGTAGCGGTATGTGAATCGCCGCAAACCACGGTCATACCTGGCAAGCAAGCGCCTGTCTCCGGGCCAACTACGTGAACTATACCTTGGCGATGATCGTTAATTTTGTACTCTACGATTCCAAATTCATCGCAGTTATCGTCCAGCGTTTGCACCTGAATTAAAGACACAGGGTCTTCAATTCCGCTGATACCGTGAGCGCGCTCTTTTTGCGTAGTCGGAACATTGTGATCCGGCGTTGCCAAGATTGAGTCGACACGCCAAGGCTTACGGCCAGCCAAGCGCAGACCATCAAAAGCTTGGGGCGAAGTCACTTCGTGAATGATGTGGCGGTCGATATAAATCAGCGCCGAGCCATCATCGTTTTCTCTCACCAAATGTGCATCCCACAACTTGTCGTACAACGTCTTTTTAATAGTAAGGGCATTCATGAAGCAGTCCTCAAAAGGCTTTTTAAAGTTAAGCCAGTTTATGCCTGCACCCACCATAAAACAAATTTATCTTTTTTATAGTTTGCATTCCTTTTAGGAATAGTATAAAAATAATACATACGACAAATCTGCTCATCTTATGTTCAGCTAAGGCGTTGTAATCTTTATAACCAGCTCGCCGTGACAGGTTTGACGCTCGATTGGCAGTAACGATGGATACCCAACACCTTCAAGCATTTGTTGCCATTGCAGAAAGCGGTTCATTTTCAGGCGCAGGTGAGCGCTTACATTTGACGCAACCAGCAATTAGCAAACGGATTGCATTATTGGAAGAGCAGATCAAAGCAAAGTTGTTTGATCGCGTTGGCAGACAAGTGGTTCTCACCCAAGCTGGGAACTTGTTGTTGAGTAAAGCGACAAGCATCTTGAATGAAGTAGCTACAGCGCAACGGGAAATTGCAGATTTGCGGGGCGACATCACAGGAAAACTCAGCGTAGCGACAAGTCATCATCTAGGCTTGCACTACCTACCGCCTTATTTGCGGGAATTTTCAACGCGTTACCCAGACGTAAAACTCGACTTACATTTTTTGGATTCAGAACATGCGTACCACGAAATACTCCTCGGCCGATTCGATATCGCCATTATTACGCTTGCGCTCGAACAAGACGCGCGCATCAACGCAACAGAACTCTGGCAAGACCAGCTCCAGTTCGTCGCAGCGCCCACCCATCCACTTACAGCGGTGGCGAATCTTCGCTTGGCCGATTTAAGCCCGCATCAGGCGATAATGCCGGACATCAACACTTATACCACGCGCTTAATCAAGGATTTGTTCGACCGCGAGAATCAACCGCTTGATATCACCATGGTGACCAATCATTTGGACACCATCAAGATGATGCTGAGTATCGGCCTTGGTTGGGGAGTCTTGCCTAGCAGTATTATCGACGACCAGCTCAAAGTATTGGACGTGAGCCATACCCCCCTCACCCGCTCGCTAGGTTGTATCTATCACAACCAGCGAAGCATGAATAACGCTGCTCGTGTATTTCTTGAGCAGCTTAAAGCGCCACTGCTACAAAAAGTCGCCTTATAAATCACAAATTCCTTAGAAAACAAACACTAAACTGCTTTTTGCAGCTAGACTTATGTCAAACCATCAGCCAGTGATGGGAAAATATTAGTCGCGAAGGAAAACACACATGAAAAAACTCACATTACTCGCTGCCATAGCAGCTACCACTGTTTCCATGGCGCAAGCTGACACTGTTTTAGGCGTTTACGCCGGATTTGGCTCATGGGATTCAAGTTACGACGGCAAGGCCGGTGACCCAAGTATTACTTTGAAAGATCTCGGTGTAAAAGATCACAAAAACAGCTACTACTATATTGCCCTTGAGCACCCTGTTCCGGTGTTGCCAAATATTCGTCTTGCGCACACAGATATTTCTAGCAAGCAAACTGCTGACGTAAGCAAGACTTTTACTATCGATGGAACTACCTTCGTCGCCAACGATACAATTGCTTCTGAATTCGACCTCACCCATACCGACGTAACTCTTTACTACGAACTTTTGGATAACTGGGTCAACATTGACCTCGGTGTAACTGCTCGCACATTCGACGGTTTTGTTTCCGCAAAATCGACTACAACGACACAAAACAAAAAAGTAAAAGTCGATCAAACTCTTCCCATGCTATACGGCAAACTGCAATTTGATTTGCCATTCTCAGGCTTGTCTGCAGGTGTTGAAGGTAATTTCGTAAGTTACTCAGGCGATCGCGTGACAGATTACTCTGCAAAAATCAGCTACTTGTTCGACTCCGTTCTGGATATCGGCCTGGAAGCAGGCTATCGCAAACTTTCTGTAAAAGTCGATGAAGACGATCTTCAAGCAAACGTGAACTTGAAAGGCCCTTATGCTGCGGTAATCGCGCACTTCTAAATAAGTGTCATTAAAACAAAGCTCCGCTCAGGCAACTGATCGGAGCTTTGTTGTTTTAGGCACGGGCATCTGCGTTATACTGCGCGCCTCCAACTTTTTAAGCCCTTGCTACGATGACTTCAATAGATTTACTCATCAACGCCCGCTGGATTGTCCCAGTGGTACCTGAAAATCGCATTTTTAAAGATTGCGCTATTGCCGTTCACCAAGGGCAAATTCTCGCGATTTTGCCGCAAGAAGAGGCTGCCAAACGTTACATCACAACGACAATAGAAAATCTAAACGAGCATATTTTGACGCCCGGGCTAATTAACGCTCATGGCCACGCAGCGATGACTCTATTCCGTGGTTTCGCGGACGATCAACCACTCAACGACTGGCTCAACAACCATATTTGGCCCGCTGAAAAGCAATGGGTTGACGAACAATTTGTTCGCGACGGCACCGAGCTTGCAATCGCGGAAATGATAAAAAGCGGAACAACCTGTTTTGCAGATATGTATTTTTTCCCCGAGCAAACCGCGCAAGCTGCACTCGATGCAAATATGCGCTGCCAAATCTACTTTACAATTTTTGATTTCCCTTGCGCGTGGGGCTCAGGGCCGGAAGATTATTTTGCAAAAGGCTTAACACTGCACGATACCTTTCGCGAAAATGATTTAATCAATATAGGATTTGGCCCGCACGCGCCCTACACAGTTGGCGATGAAACCTTAAAAAAAGTTGCAGTACTCGCGCAAGAAATGGATACGCCGATTCATATTCATCTACATGAAACTGCGCAAGAAATTGAAGATTCAATTCAACAATACGGCGCGCGCCCTATTCAACGCTTAATGAACTTAGGTTTACTTTCACCGCTAACTCAATGCGTCCACATGACGCAAATCAATGAAAGCGATATCGCTATTTTGCAGCAAACTGGCGCGCACGTTATTCATTGCCCAGAATCCAATTTAAAGTTAGCCAGCGGATTTTGCCCCGTAGATAGATTGTTAAATGCGGGAATTAACGTTGCATTGGGAACAGACGGTGCAGCAAGCAATAACGATCTGGATTTATTTAGCGAATTAAAAACCGCTGCACTCCTAGCAAAAGCCGTAAGTGGAAATGCTGCCGCGTTGAATTCTGATTCAGCATTACGTATGGCTACTTTGAATGGCGCAAAAGCTTTAGGTATTGATCATTTGGTTGGTAGTCTCGAAGAAGGTAAACAGGCTGACATAATCGCCATAAAATTAAGCGATTTGGATTTGCAGCCACTTTACAATCCGCTGTCGCAGCTTGTTTACACCAATGTCGGTCATCGCGTGTCCCATGCGTGGGTGAAAGGTAAATGTCTGATGCAAAATCGCGAACTCCTAACGATTAACGAACGCGAACTGAAAAGTAAAGTTCGTTACTGGCAAGAAAAAATTCAGAGCTGAGAAATTAATTATGGCAAATGTCGATACCGCTGAAATTGCAAAATTCGAAGCACTCGCCAGTCGCTGGTGGGATAAAAATAGTGAGTTCAAACCGCTGCACGATATAAATCCGCTACGGGCAAATTATATTGATCAACGCTCGCCAGTCGCGCAGCAAAAATTAATCGATGTAGGTTGCGGCGGCGGCATTCTTGCCGAATCACTCGCACAACGCGGTGCAGAAGTCACCGGCATCGATATGGGCGAAGCACCACTATCAGTTGCACGCCTGCACGCTCTAGAAGTTGGCGTAAACTTAAACTACGAACGTATTACCGCCGAAGAAAAAGCTCAACAAAGCGCAGGCGAATTCGACATAGTCACCTGCATGGAAATGCTTGAGCATGTGCCTGATCCTTCATCAGTCGTAAAGGCGTGTGCAGATTTAGTTAAAGTCGGCGGCGATGTTTATTTCTCCACGATTAATCGCAATCCAAAATCTTACGCATTTGCAATTTTGGGCGCAGAGTATTTGTTAAAGCTCATTCCGAAAGGCACGCATGAATACGGAAAATTTATTCGTCCCTCAGAGCTAGCCCAGTGGTTACGCGCAGCGGGCCTTGAACTACAAAATATCACCGGCATGACCTACAACCCCATCACCAAAAATTACAAACTAGATGCAAATGAAGTAAGCGTTAATTATTTGTTGCACGCAAAAAAGATCGATGAGTAATTTATGACAATCGAAAACCGAAAAAAAATTCGTGCTGTAATGTTTGATCTTGACGGCACCTTGCTAGATACGGCGCCCGATTTTATCGCCGTTGTAAATCAATTACTGCAAGAAAAAGAACGCGATCATCTGCCGCATCATATTATTCGCGCAAGTGTTTCGAATGGTTCAAAGGCGCTGATTACCTTGGCATTTAATGTCGAAGAAAGCCACGCTGACTTCAATCCTTTGCGTTCACGCTTACTAGAACTTTATACGCAACACATTGCGGTATTTACCAAACCATTTCCCGGAATCCAACAACTGCTGGATAAACTCGCAGAGCAAAATATTGCCTGGGGAATAGCAACTAATAAACCTGCTGCCTACACAGTTCCGCTTATGGAACAATTGAATATGCAACCGGCTCCGCAAATTTTAATTTGTCCTGATCATGTACAAGACAGTAAGCCGCATCCTGAATCATTATTTTTAGCTGCAAGAGAATTAGGTTGTGCTGCTGAAGAAATTATTTATATCGGTGATCACCTTCGTGATATTGAATGTGGAAAACGCGCAGGCAGTATTACGATTGCAGCCGCCTATGGCTACGTGGGCGATGAAAATGTTGATAGCTGGCAAGCAGATTATCGCGTTGAACACGCCGAAGAAATTTGGCCGATTATAGAAAAATATTTGTAGGCTTGGCCGTGCCACCTACAAAATCAACTTATACATTGAAATAGCATTATGAAAATTCCAGAAAATTTTTCCGCAACATCTAACTGTCTTGAAAATAAAATAATTCTCGTCACAGGCGCAGGTGACGGCATCGGACGCGTAGCTGCAAAAACTTTCGCAGAGCATGGCGCAACTGTAATTCTTGTTGGTCGCACGCTACAAAAACTAGAAATGGTCTACGATGAGATTGAAAAGTCGGGTCATCCGCAAGCTGCAATTTATCCAATTGATTTTCAGGTTGCAAACGAACAATCGTTTATAGACATGTGCAATGCCATCAATGAAGAGTTTGATCATCTCGACGGCATACTTCATAACGCTGCAGATTTAGGCCAACGCACGCCTGTTGCAAACTATGCGCCCGATGTATGGATGCGGTTAATGCAAGTAAACGTCAATGCGCCATTTTTATTAACGCAAGCGGTAATGCCCTTATTGGAGCGGGCAAAAAATGCTTCCATCGTATTTACTGGTTCAAGTGTTGGTTACAAAGGCCGCGCCTACTGGGGAGCTTATGCGGTCTCTAAAGCCGCTGCCGAAAATTTAATGCAAACACTTGCAGATGAACTGGAAGAAACAACTCGCATTCGCTCTAATAGTATTAATCCTGGCGCGACCAGAACAAAAATGCGCGCAGGCGCTTATCCAGCGGAAGATCCAACCACTATAAAAACGCCGCAAGATTTAATGAATGATTATTTGTATCTGATGAGTGATGAATCTGTGGGAGTTTCAGGACAACAATTTGAAGCATCGAAAAAACTGACTTTAAAAATTTAAATAATAATTAGCGGCCTGTGAGCCGCTAAAATTTATGCATAACCATCAATCATTGATTTGCTCAACTAAAGTAAACGACATAAAAGAATGTTTAACTTGAGTTGGTATTTCGATAATACTGTTATCAGTTGCTTCATCACCCGCACAAACATCCGCCATATCCATCAATACAGACTTTAATGCATGCAGTTCCTGCAATTGATTTTCTACGTGTTCAATTTTCTCTAATACCAATTTCTTAACTTGCGAACATCTTCGGCTTTTGTCGCGATACAAATCCAATAATTCGCGGCAAACATCCAAACTAAAACCCACGGCACGGGCGCGTTGCAAGAACCGCAAATGCTCTACATCTGTAGCGGAATAATCGCGATAGTCATTTCCTTCCAAACGAGCGGGATGCACCAAGCCAATTTCTTCGTAGTAGCGTAAGGTTTTTACTGGCAATCCGCTTTGGGTTGCTGCTTGTCCAATATTCATTACTAATCTCCAGTTTGTTCGCGGCCCAATCATAAACCTTTCAGTAACCGTAAGGTAATAGCAAATTTTTACATTTTTCCATGGGTATTATTGACTCACGTCACAAAAATTAAGTTACAATATGAAACTTTAGACGACATTGAATTTAAACTTCAGTCGATATATTGATTAAAAATTATTAAAAAATATCCTTTAAAATCATTAATATATCGTACTTTCTTGACAATCTTATTTAATAAACCACAATAAGTGAAGCAAGAACGAATTTGTAGAGTAGTTATATATGGAATATCTCGATATTAATCATCATGAGTGGCCCAAAATGTGGGATGAGCTTGCCAGCTATAAAATAAATGCTGGTGATCACTTATGCGTTCATGAAGGACAATGTTGGGAATATATGGCGTCCACTATTGATCACCACCATTTCCGTCACGCTTGCCACCCGCTTACACATCGTGTTGAATACATATATATTGAGCGAGCAAGGGCGGCCGTTGGCTGGGCATAGATGGATAAATTTATTAAGTTTGTTGTAATTGGAGGAGCGGCGACGCTCCTTCAGTTTTTTCTGCTTTGGGTTTTTGTAGAATGTGATTGGTTAAGCCCTACTCTCGCTTCTGCAGCATCCTACGCGTGCTCTTCTGTTTTTAATTATCTCGCTAATTACCATTTCACTTTTACCAGCAAACAAAGCCATTCACAGACGCTACCGAAATTTGTCGTGACCGCCGCTGTGGGCGTGGCGCTAAATACTGCACTCTTTACTTTTTTTCTATTTTTGTTAAATAACTACCTGCTTACTGGCACAAATCTGCTAAACGCTGCCTACCTAATTGCACAACTCTTTGCTACCCTGCTCACCCTGATTGTGAACTTCCTAATGCATAAATTCTGGATATACCGGAGATAATAATGAGCAGTGCAACGCCCACAATAGCCATACCTTCATTGGCGATTGTTGTACCCTGTTACAACGAAGAAGAAAGCTTACCCAAGACCATTCAAGTATTAAGTGAATTATTGGATAAATTAATCGCAGCAAATAAAATTACTGCCGATTCCAAAAGTTATTTTGTTGATGATGGCAGCCGCGATAAAACCTGGAATATTCTTCACGACATCGCACAACAAAACCCGCAAGTTGTTGCTATCAAGCTGTCGCGAAATAAAGGCCATCAAAACGCACTTTATGCCGGTCTTTGCACAACGCATGAAGATATTACTGTGTCTATTGATGCAGACTTGCAGGACGACCCTGCCAATATCGAAAGAATGGTCGATGAATATTTAAAAGGTAACGAAGTTGTATACGGTGTTCGCTCAGCCCGCAAAACTGATACTTTTTTTAAACGTTTCACCGCTGAAGGTTACTATCACACCATGCGCACTATGGGCGTGGATTTGGTTTTCAATCACGCCGATTTTCGTTTGTTATCACGCCGCGCGTTGGAAGCTTTGCAAGAGTACAAAGAATCTAATCTGTTTTTGCGCGGCATAGTGCGTGAGGTTGGTTTTAAATCATCAGTGGTTGAATACGAACGCCAAGCTCGCGAATTAGGCGAAAGCAAATATCCACTGAGAAAAATGCTGTCATTTGCGTGGAAAGGTATTACGGCTTTTTCCGCAGTACCTTTGCGGATGATTACAGTATTAGGTTTGTGTTCTGGTGTAGCGTCATTTGGCTTGATCCTCTGGGTACTAGCGATTCGTTTGTTTTTCGAAACGGCGGTACCAGGCTGGGCATCTATTCTTTTACCACTCCTGTTTATCGGTAGCGTTCAACTTTTATGCCTCGGTGTAATCGGCGAATATATGTCGAAGATTTATGAAGAAGTTAAGCGCCGTCCGAAATATCACATTAGCGATGTTGTCCGTAAGGCAAATTAAAATAAAAAATTAGAAGAGTGCATTA
Organism: Gammaproteobacteria bacterium; assembly: GCA_004172865.1. GTDB lineage: Bacteria > Pseudomonadota > Gammaproteobacteria > Pseudomonadales > Cellvibrionaceae > Cellvibrio. Next base: position 45,641 of record SEBV01000017.1, read on the forward strand.
TGAACAGCGCAAAAAATAATAAGGACGCTGCCAGCTACAATTTATCCAGTGCAAACCTGAACTCTACAAAAATCGCTTACCGTTATTGGTTACAGATTTATATGATTGCCGTTATCGCGTGCAATCTAGGTTTGCTATTTTGGGACAGCAACGGCAGCGATACGGGGTTCTGGGAAGATTGGGTTAAGCAATTACTCAATAAAGGCTATGGCGAATTTAATGGCAACTACCCGCCAATTTATATTCACTGGCTCTATGTTGTTGCGCAGATCTATTCGCACTTACAAATCCCCGTTGAAAATAATATTTTATTGAAGCAGCTAACCCAGCTGCCCATTTTATTTTCACACCTCACGTTAACGGGAATTGTTTTTTATCTTCTGAAAACACGCAGAGCCAATCCCGTACATTTTCATGCTGCGCTATTAATAACAGTTTTGAATCCTGCTATCTTATTTAACGGACCTATTTGGGGTCAAATAGATGTAGTTCCCGAAATTCCAGTGGTAGCAGCCTTACTGTTCGGATTAAGTAAAAATTATAAAATCCTAACTTTTCCATTTTATACGCTGGGGCTTCTCACCAAATTCCAAATGATTGCGTTTGCTCCCGCATTCGGCATTTTATTTTTCACTGATTATAAAACTCACTTAAAATCTATTATTGGCTGCGCCGCAGTGTTCATTATTGCGTTCTTGCCTTCTATTGTGACTCACAACTTTTTTCCTGCCTTTAAGCTTGCATATATTGATGTATTACATCAATACGGCACAACGACAATGGGTGCTTCCAATATTTGGATTCTGTTAACCGGTAATGCGGCACCTGATTCTATTTTGTTATTTGGTGTAGATAAGAATACATTTCTGGCACCGCTCTTCACCGCAAAACATTTCGGCATGATCAGTTTTGCATGTGTATGTCTCTTTGTTTTCGTGCAAGGTATAAATAATCTCGTCAGAAAAAAATATGCCCATAACAACGAAGCCTTAACCCAGGACATCCTGTTTTACGCAATGCTATGTGCTGCCTCATTTTTCACTTTGCTACCAGCTATGCATGAACGCTACTTATTACCTGCCGTGGTTATGGCGCTGGTTTATTTCGCTGTAAATGCCAACAAGATTATATATCCACTCGCATTTAGTTTTATATCCGCATTCAATCTAGCGATGTGCTTGGGATTAAAAACATCAAGCGTGTGGCCCGCTATTTCATGGATTATGTTGGCTGCGTTTATTTACGGCATCATGGAACTTATTTTTAAACGCAGCTGGGTGATTTTTGTTAAGGATGTAACCGAAAAATTATTTTCCTACCGGTATTTATTTATAGGGGTATTGATTATTTCCAGTCTTGCACTGACTCACGAGTTAGTGGACAGAACTAAAATTCGTCATCTTAAATTGGAGCGAAATGAAATTGATCTGACGCAGCTTCGCCCTATTCACGCACATCAGGATTATGGCAATTTGGGTACGAACAAAAGTGTTAATGGCACCGTGCTTACTCTCGCCGGCAGACGTTTTTCCAATGGATTGGGCACTCACGCCAATTCGCAAATAGATTACATGTTGCCCGACAATGTTGAGAGCTTTAGTTTTATTGTAGGGCTGGATGATGAAGTTGAATCGGCAAGTATCAAAGCATCGGTGTGGGGCGATGACAAACTCATTTGGGAATCAAAACCTTTTTACGGTGCGGAAAAAGATCTTGAGCCTATCAAGCTGAATATATCGAATATTAGAAAATTAAGCTTAAGAGTATCGGGTATGGATGATATTAGTGGCGACCATACCGACTGGGTGCAACCAGTAATTACTCTGCGCAAAAATAATGAGTTAATGAGAACACAATGAAAAAAATACTACCTGGCATAGTGTCGCTTGGCATATGCATTTTACTACTGCTTAGCCTCATGTGGATTTCATCCTGGAAAACTATAGGTGTTAGCAAAGCTGAATTTATTTGTGCTGGTACTGCGCCTCGGGTTGTTAATTTGCCGTTTTCAGAAGACTTTGTTGGCCGCTACACAATGCAGCTTAACGTGGAGAACACAGCCAGCACAAAACAGCAATTCCGTATAACACCAGATGATGAAGTGCTCGCTATTCGTGTAAATGGGCAATCGATTGCGTTAGATCATATATCTGCTTCTGACCGAAGAAATTATGGCTCAGGTTTTTTAATTAGCTTCGATAATTTAAAACCCAACCAAACCAATCTATTTGAATTCGATCTACTCAATGAAAGCAACCCTACCGGGTTTCGTCTAGAAGCAACTCAAAGACTTAGCAAAGCCCAATTCATCTGTACCTTTATAGTACTGGTTTTGTTTTCGCTATTCCTAAGCCGCTATTTAAAAATGTCTGGCCTGCAAAAATTATTTTTGCTTGTCGGCCTGATATTGTCTCTGGTTTATCTTTCTAAAACTGATGCGCGAGAAAGAACCTTTGACGTTTACGAGGGTGGCGGCCACAGAGATTACATTGAACAACTTATAACAAAGCATAGCTTTCCAAATCCGGGAGAAGGCTGGGAATATCATCAGCCACCGCTTTATTATTTAATTGCTGCAGCATCCAAAGTAGCTGGTCACATTCCCAAAACAGCAAGTGATCTTTGGGGCCAATTACTTGCACTTTATTTTTGGGTGATTTTTTTAGCCAGTGGTTTGGCTTGCTTGAATATTGCATTCAAGCAACAAAAATTACCTTTGTTGATTTCAAGTTTTGCGTTGTGCTTGTGGCCGTCTGGAATTATTCATAGTGTGAGAATGGGTAATGACCTGGCACTTTATGCATTTTATGGATTATCTTTTTTCTATACGCTTAAATGGTGGAAGACGCGGACCTCAACGCATTTGTTCTGGGCAAGTTTGTGGATGGGCGCATCACTCCTAACAAAATCTAATGGTTTGGCAATGACCGCAACCATTGGCATGTTGTTTTGCTTGCATATGTTTTTAATTTTCCAACACAAAGAGCATTTTCAAGCTAAAAAGAAAAAGCTAATTCGCGATTTTTGTATTTTATCAGGCGCATTTGTTGTCGCCTTTTTACTAAACTTTGGCGATAACATTTATTACTACTTGAATGGTTCTTCAAGTGATTGGCTGTTATCAAATGTAAGTCAAAGTATTAATGCGGGCTTAAAAGTAGGCAACGCACCCGTCAACTATTTGGTTTTTGATTTATCAACTTATTTGCAACATCCTTTTATCAGCACTTGGGAAGACTCTTCAGGAAGACAATATTTCTGGAATTTTGTCTGGCGCTCAAGCTTATCATCCGAGTTTTCGTTTCAAGGTAAAGCACTTGCAGTGTGGGGAACGGTTAATGGCATCTTCTTTTTATTAGCATTTGCCGCGACGTGTATTTATTTTTTACAAAAACAACCGATCACAACACGTCGCACATTTATTTTATCTTCCTATAAGAATTTGCCTTGGGTACTTACGCTGATACTGCCCTTTTTATTACTGCTGGCGTATCGCATAAAAGTGCCGCTCTCATGCAATACAGATTTCCGGTATATCTACCCCGTGCTTGTAAGCATGATTTTCTTCGCGTGTTTGATTTGGCGTGAACCCAAAAAATTTCCGATTCCTGCAGTCTTAGCGGCAAGCTTGGGTCTCATAGGCGCAAACACGTTGTTCTGGATTATTAAATTATAATTTAGATAATTGTCTCCCTAATAACCACACCATAATTCTGCCACTTGCGCGCTTTCCATCGAAAGTATTTGATGACTGCGCGCACTGCTTCATCCAAAATTGCTGCGATTAATAACCCAAAGATTCCCAAGTGAAATGGCACTGCCAAGACGTAAGCAAGCGGTACTGAGAATAACCAAATAACTGCAATGCTGGATACGGATGTAAAGGTTGCATCGCCCGTACAACGCAAAGCGCTGCCGATAATAATATTGGTAGTTCGCATCGGCTCTGCTAAAAAGCCCAGCAAAAATACCCAAAATCCAATCTTGATAATTTCCGGGTCGCTGGTAAATAATTTCAAAATCGGCTGATTAAATGCCAGCCAAAAAGATGCTAATAAAGTCGTACCTATCAATGACATTTTTAAACTTTGCTTAAGTTGCAAATGCGCCAAATCAAATTCCTGTCGCCCTACCCTCTGCGCAATAATCGCTTCAGTAGCCATGCTCAGTGCGATAGAAATCATCAAGCAAAATAGAAAAGTGTTGTATGTATAAATTTTAACTTTCAAAGCGAGATCGCCAACGCTTGCCGCAATCACATTCAGCACGATCATATAACCTTGAAATGACATAGGTTCTAAAATAGCGGGCGCTGCAATTAGTAACACGGGAGTAATCAATAAACCGAATTGCGCGAAGGATGCTTTAAATGGAAGATGAATTCTCAACCGAAAATGCACAGCCGCCATAACAAATAGCAAACTGCATAAAGCCGCGCTAATACTCGCTGTTGCTACGCCAGTAATTCCGCTCGGAGGAATCGATTGAAAGCCATAAACCGCCAACATATTCCCGAGCACATTTACGGTAAATAAAATAATGTTGCTGTAACTATTCCATTTGGGAGCGCCGTAAATATTCAAAATAGTTTGGTAAATTAATCTGCAACCCCATAGCCCAACCATCCAGCCAATTAACGACAAATACTCAACGGCGTAAGCTTGTACCGGCGCGCTTAAATTCATCATTCCGGCGATGACCGGCCCACCTTTATTCACCGCGATAATGGCAATCACCGAAAGTGCGAGCACTAAAAAAGTATAAGCACCGATAGTGGCGTTGCCGCGCTGATAATCATTAGCGCCAATGCGCTGCCCCGCAATACTCGCACCGGCAAATGCGCTCACCTGTAGAAAAGCATTAGCAACAAACACCAGCGGCGTAACTGCGCCAACGGCTGCAGCTGCAGAGTCGGATACGCGACTTAGGAAATACATATCAACAAGGGGGATAGTGTAGGTAACGGCTTGGTCGAGGAACATTGGGGCGCTCATGCCCCATAAACCTTTATCGAGTACGCGGCTTTTCGGCGTGCGCTGCATGAAGACTCCACTTAAATCTCAATGAGGTAATTCTCGGCGCGCAGTTTAAGGCTTTTAAGGTGATTAGTAATGCGGCTGTCGTATAAATGTAACCTAAAGCATGCATCCTCTCGTGAATCCATAAACCGACCAGATTCCACTTGAGGATGCCACCATGAACACCGAATCGGTACCGTTGCACACGCCAACTTCCGGACCTAATTTAAATATAAAACCAGCGCGCCTGTCGGCCGGAATTTATATCGCTGTATTGCTCGCCGGCGTTGCATTTACGGCTTTTAGTTTAGTTAGCGATGTTCATAACAGCGCTATGTCCATGACGACTTGGCTGCCGTTTGGGCTGTTGGGGATAGCATTATTAATCGCGCTCGGCTTCGAGTTTGTAAACGGTTTTCACGATACCGCGAACGCAGTAGCAACGGTCATCTACACCAATTCAATGCCGCCGAGTGTGGCAGTAGTTTGGTCTGGAGTTTTTAATTTTCTGGGTGTGCTTTTTTCCAGCGGTGCAGTCGCCTTCGGGATTATCTCGCTATTACCCGTTGAACTAATTTTGCAGGTGGGCTCGGATGCTGGTTTCGCCATGGTCTTCGCGCTTCTGATTGCAGCCATCGTCTGGAACCTGGGCACTTGGCTGTTAGGCTTGCCCGCTTCCTCATCTCACACGCTCATCGGCTCGATCATAGGTGTAGGCGTTGCCAACGCCTTGATGCACGGTCGCGATGGCACAAGCGGCGTAGATTGGGCACAAGCCACAAAAGTTGGCTACTCGCTTCTGTTATCGCCCATGATAGGTTTTGTTTGCGCTGCCGGCTTATTGCTCGCCTTGCGTGCACTTGTTAAAAAACGCGAACTTTATGAAGAACCCGTTGGCGATACACCGCCGCCATGGTGGATCCGCAGTTTGTTGATCCTCACCTGCACCGGCGTTTCTTTTGCTCACGGTTCTAACGACGGGCAAAAAGGCATGGGATTAATCATGCTAATTCTTGTAGGTACAGTACCAATGGCCTACGCACTCAATCACGCCATGCCTGCCGAAAAAAGCGTTGAGTTTTCTGCGCTTGCACAAGTAACTCAAGACGCTATTAATAGAACAACGCAAGGAATAACGGTGAAGGATCCGCGCGAAACATTGACAACTTATGTGCGCACTCACGAAATCACTCCAGAGGTTTTACCTGCATTGGCAAATTTGGTTGGCGATATTGGCCAGCAAGTAAAAGCTAACGGCACGCTCGCTAAATTTCCCGCTGATCAAGTCGCTAACGTTCGTAACGATATGTATCTCGCGTCTGAATCAATTCGCTTTATCGATAAGGATAAAAAAGTCGAACTTGATTTTGATTCACGCGGCTTGTTAAAAACATTTAAAAAGCAAATCGATGACGCTACCAAATTTATCCCCATGTGGGTGAAAGTTGCGGTGGCAATTGCGCTGGGCCTTGGCACTATGGTTGGCTGGAAAAGAATTGTGGTTACTGTCGGCCAAAAAATTGGTAAAACCCATCTCACTTATGCGCAAGGTGCTTCAGCTGAATTAGTGGCGATGATTACGATTGGCGCTGCAGATATTTATGGTTTGCCGGTCTCGACAACCCAGGTTTTATCCTCCGGTGTTGCGGGAACAATGGCTGCCAATAAATCGGGATTGCAATGGGCCACTGTGCGTAACTTATTAATGGCATGGGTGCTTACGCTGCCAGCTGCAATGTTAATTTCAGGTTCGCTTTACTGGTTGTTTGTTAAATTGATGTAAGCTTTTTTGTATAAAAAAATGGGGCTACTAATATCAAATAGTAGCCCCATTTTTTATTTGCAAAACTCTAAATTTGAATCAAACAGCTTCACGCAGCACAACCATTGGCGGCGTAGTTACTACTGGCCTACAACAAAGAACACCCAACGCACTAATGAACGCAGCGCTACATATGGGTGCAATCAACCAATATATAAAATGTGGTTGAATGGGATTATGAAAAATAAATTTCTGCATGCCAATCAATAAGGTTTCTGAACTAACTGTCGCGATAACGCCCGCAATAACACCTAGCACCAAAAATTCTACCAGCACGCTGCCTAAAATCAATTTTTGCGAACTTCCCAATGCTCGCAATAAACCGGCTTCTTGTTTTCTGCTATCAATACTACTCATCACCGCTGCAAATAAAACGAGTGAACCTGCAGCTAAAGTAAGCCAGAGCACCAAACCAATTCCATCGCTAACCTGATCAATAATATTTCGGATTTGATCAATAATTCGATCCAACTCCATCACCGTAATTGTCGGATGTTTATGCAGCAACTGATTAATAAATAATTTTTGGTCTGGAGCTAGATAAATACTCGTCATAAACATAGGAGAAAATGCATCGAGCGATTTTGGTTCAAAGATAAAAAAGAAATTCGGCCGCATTGTTTTCCAATCCAGACTTCTAATGCTTGCCACTTCTACTTCAAGGTCCAATCCGCCGAGCGAAAAAAGTAAGTGATCGCCAATTTTTAAATCCATACTTTTGGCAACAGCATCTTCAACAGAAACTCCAGGCAAGGATGTCTTGTTCCATTTATCCCACCATTCGCCTTGCAAAATTTTATTATCGTCCGCCAGTACTTCTGCTTGAGTTAAATTGACTTCACGTTGCAATGCATTTGCTTGCTTTACCAATTCTTCACTCGGTACTGTGCCATTTATTTGAACAAGACGGCCACGAATCATGGGGTACAAAGGTGAATTGATAATATTTTTTTCGACCAACATGGATTTAACATCATCCAAATCTGCTGGCGAAATATTTACTAGAAAATGATTAGGAGAATTGACCGGCACTTGACCGCGCCAATCATTAATCAAAGACGTACGCACAATGGTAAGTGTAAGCAACAGCATAATAGCGATAGAAAACACCATAATTTGCACGAGACTCTGACTTTTACGACGCTGCAAATTTGCAAACGCCAAACGCCCAAAACCACCCAGCGAACTGGAAAATTTCTTGCTAACCAGCAGTAAAGCCCAGGAAAATACGAAAGAAATTAAAACAACAACAAGTAACGACAGGCTAACCGTAGCCGTTAACTTCAAACTTTGACTAAACAAAGCCACCAAAAATACGACAGCAATGAAGGCACACAAACCTTGAACCCAGGCTTGCAACCCATTTACCTCAAGCTCTCTGCGCAATATTTTTAACGGCGGAATGGCAGGTAAAAACCATAATGCAGGTAATGCAAAAAACGTTATACAGATCAGCCCGCTAAAAAAACTAAATATATAGGGTGAAAAATGCGCGACCTGCAACACCAGGTTGTAATTTTTTTCTAAATTAAACGCAACGAACGCTTGAATGCCGTAGCCAAATACCAACCCGAATAAAGATGCGACAGCTCCCAAAATAAATAATTGACTGAAATACAGACTACGAATTTTGGTTGCGCTCGTGCCCAAGCTTTTCATTAGCGCAACTTGGTTGGTATGGCGCTCAGAAAATTGTCGCGCTGCTATGGCGATTGCAACGCCTGCTAACAACACCGCAATTACGGCAGCAAAAAGTAAAAAATTGCGGCCCGACTCCAGAGTTCGGGATAATCTTTCCTGACTGTTATTAATATCCTCAATCTTTTCGTGTTTACTTAACTTTGGTTTTAACCAGGTAATAAAATTTTCCAACTCGCTACTGGTATCACTTGCTAATAGCCATGAATAATTTACTCTGCTACCGGCTTGGGTAACTTGAGTTGCAGGGACATCGTTGATGTTCATCAAAATTCTGGGCGATACCGTCGAAAACGGATTTCCACTCTCAGGCTCACGAATCAAAATTTGCGTTACCGATAACTCTAATTCGCCAACCGAAAGTTTATCGCCCAATTGAATTTTTAACTGTGGCAGTAAACGCGAATCAAGCCAGACTTCACCTTGTGATGGTGCAGCCTCGGCGCGTTTAATATCAGCAGGATTCATTGCAAATGGAATTTGGCTAATATCTAATTGCCCACGTAGAGGATAATTTTTTTCAACGGCCTTAACCGCGGCGAGATGCATTTCATCGCCCGCAAAAACCATGGATGCAAACTCAATGGTTTTGGACTGTTTCAAGTGTTCCGCCGCTGCCTGATCAGCCCATTCCTGATTAACAGGTTTACTGCTTTCAACAATAATATCGGCGCCCAACAAAGCGTTGCTTTGCCCTAACAATGTGGAATCCAATCTATCGGTAAAAATAGAAATTCCGCTGAGCACGGCAACCGCGAGTACGATTGAAACACTCAACAGCTTCAGCTCACCGCTGCGCCAATTGCGAATTAACAAATTTAAAGCCAGCATAGATTTCTCCTTTAAACTTGTTGTGAAATTATACTGCCAGCAGATAACTCAATATTTTTCTGACACAAAGAGGCAAGGCGTTGCTCGTGGGTAATCAACACCAGAGTTGCACCTTGTGTGCGATTTAATTCAAATAATAAATCAATAATTTTTGCACCTGTTGTACTGTCCAAATTTCCTGTCGGCTCATCAGCAAATAAAATTTTGGGTTGACTTGCAAAAGCGCGCGCAATCGCAACACGCTGTTGTTCACCACCGGATAATTGTTGTGGATAATGCTGTAAACGTTTTTCCAAGCCAACGTGCTTTAAAAAATCTATCGCCAAGTTTCTTGCTTGTTTATCACCACGCAATTCCAACGGCAGCATAACGTTTTCAACTGCAGTCAAACCGGGTAACAATTGAAATGATTGGAAAATAAAACCGACATTCTCTGCACGAACCTTTGCACGCCCTTCTTCATCAAGCGCTGTCAAACAATTACCGTTCAAATAAACGTCGCCCGTTGAAGGAATATCCAACCCCGCCAAAATCCCCAGAAGAGTCGATTTGCCCGAACCCGATGCCCCAGTAATAGCGAGGGATTCGCCCGTTGCTACACTTAACGAAATCGGCTGCAGTATTTCCAACGCGCCTTCCTGTGTGGCGACCGTTTTGGTAATCGAACGGACATCAAGCATTAATGCAGACGACATAAACTAATCTCTTGGGTTGTAATAAAAGGGATAGACACAATAATCTAGTAAATCGGGATAAACATCTCAGGTCATTTAGGTAGACGCCCACTCTAGATAATGGGGCGCAACTTGAGAATTTTAAATGCGTAATGAGACTTCAGGTTCTACGTAAAAAAATGTATAACAGATGCCTTAATAAAATTTATTCAAGCGCTGCAAAAAAAAGCACGCCACGCCGCTCAAGATGCCACATTTACAGGAAGCCTTAGCATGACATTTGTAAGAATTTTGTTGGTTTTATTATTACCCTTGGGCGCTTGTGTAGCACAGGCCAAACAGCCAACAATTTTAGTGATGGGTGACAGCTTAAGCGCAGGCTATGGCATTCAACTTGAGCAAAGCTGGGTGACGCTATTACAGCAAGAGTTGGTTAAAAACGCACAAGCAAAAGTCATTAATGCCAGCGTCAGTGGCGAAACAACAGGTGGTGGTTTGACTCGATTGCCGACTTTGTTGAGCACTCACAAGCCGGAAATTGTTGTTATTGAATTAGGTGGTAATGATGGTCTACGCGGTCAGCCGCTAAATATTTTGCAAAATAATTTACAGTCCATGATCACTGCGAGCGAAACTGCAGGTGCAAAAATATTATTGATAGGAATGCAAATACCAACAAATTACGGCCCGCGTTACACCAAACAATTTAAAGAAGTTTATTCGACACTTGCTGAAAAAAATAAAATTTCGCTTGTGCCGTTTTTATTAGAAGATGTGGCACTTCACAGCGAACTTATTCAACGAGATGGTATTCACCCTACTGCAGAAGCACAACCTATTCTATTGAAAAATGTATTGCCGACCTTACTACCGATAATTGCTAGTACTAGTAAATAATAATTTATATCGCCTCAATATAATCCACCATAAGTTGAACTGTTTTGTTGCCGCGAAATTCATTTATATCCAAACGGTAAGCCACCTTCACTTTTTTCGCTTGTGTGTTGGGCCAAAGCTTTACATCAACATTAAATGCGATTGCGTCAACCAACTGCTGACCTTGTGAATCTACACCTAAAGTCATTTTCAAATGTTTTTCGCCGAGAATTTTTTGTTGGACTAAAAAGAATTCGCCATCAAAAATAGGCTCTGGAAAATGCTGCCCCCAAGGGCCAGCTTCACGCAATTGTTGTGCTAGTGTCAAATTGAAATCTTGCTCCTGCAAAGCACCGTCGCTAAGTACCAATGGAGACAAATCATCTTGCGTTAATTGGCGGCGCACTTCTTCGTCAAAAGCTTTTGTAAATGCCGGAAAGTTTTCAAGCGTCAAACTCATCCCGGCAGCCATTGCGTGGCCACCAAATTTTTGTAGAAGTTCTGGATGGCGTGCTGCTATGGCATCCAGCGCATCGCGAATATGAAAACCTTGAATCGAACGCGCAGAGCCTTTTATTTGGCCCTCACCAGCATCGGCAAATACAATTGTTGGTCGGTGATATTTATCTTTAATTCGCGATGCCAGAATTCCAATTACACCTTGATGCCAGGTTTCATCAAATAAACACACGCCCCAAGGCAAGGATTTCTCATCTGCATTTAAAACTTTTTGCAGCATGCCCATGGCTTCTTGCTGCATTCCTGTTTCAATGGATTTTCTATCCCGATTCAAATCATCCATTTGCATTGCCATTTCACGAGCAAGCGATTCGCTCTCGCACATTAAACATTGAATACCGAGCGACATATCATCCAACCGCCCCGCCGCATTTAAACGCGGGCCAAGCGCAAAACCAAAATCACTGGCAACAACTTTTTGTGCGGACTTTCCAGCAATTTCCAGTAGCGCTTTTATTCCTGGGCGAGCAACACCGGCGCGAATTCGCTGTAAACCCTGCGACACTAAAATACGATTGTTGTGATCGAGTGGAACAACATCCGCCACAGTTCCCAATGCAACCAAATCTAAAAAGCTCGCCATATTGGGCTCAGCAATTCCGCTTTCGGTAAACCATCCCATTTGACGAAGTTCAGCACGCAGTGCGTTCATCACATAAAAAATAACACCAACACCCGCAAGATTTTTACTGGGAAATTCGCAGCCGGGTTGATTGGGATTTACAATCGCATCGGCATCAGGCAATTCGTTGCCCGGCAAATGGTGATCAGTAACGATTACCGCAATTCCCAAATCGCGAGCAGCTTGCACTCCTTCAATACTGGAGATTCCATTATCAACTGTGATAATAAGATCTGGCTGCTGCATCGCCGCTACAGCAACAATTTCTGGCGTTAATCCATAACCGTATTCAAAACGGTTCGGCACTAAAAAATCTACATTTTGCAAACCCATTGCGCGCAAGGCCAAAACCGCAAGCGCACTACTGGTCGCGCCATCAGCGTCAAAATCACCAACAATAATTATTTTTGCTTGTGCAACAACGGCATCCGCCAACAAAGCAACAGCCTCTTGTAGACCTTTAAAATTTGGCTTGTGAAGCTGCGCTAATTGATATTGCAATTCATATTGCTGTTGGACTCCACGCACACCGTAGATGCGTTGCAAAAGTGGATGAAGTGAATCATCAAACTGAGGTTGTAATTCGATTGAGCGACGCTTGATAATTTTTTGCATAGTTCGATAACTCAGAAACAAAAACGCCGCATTAGCAAACCAATGCGGCGTTTTGATAAACGAAAATTAAAAATTACTTCCGCACATTTGCTGTAATAAATTGTTGAACCTGTAACAAATCCAGCGGCAGTACTTTGTAACGTTCTTCACGTTCAAATAAATCGCTCATGTGATGCGGCAATTTTGGATCTTCCGCCTGCCCTGCTTTGCGAACTGAATCGGGGAATTTTGCAGGATGCGCAGTTGCCAAACAAATTATTGGAATGTCTTTACGACGGCGAGTTTTACGCGCGGCCTCAACACCGATAGCAGTGTGCGGATCGAGCAGATATTCGGTGCGTTCAAACACATCGCGAATCACATCGACAGTCACATCATCATTAACGCCGTAGCTGGTAAATAATTCACGCGCGCGTGACAGCGCAGATTCATTCAATACCATGCTGCCGGATTTGAAATCTTCCATTAATTGGCGAATTGCTGAACCATCACGATCATACAAATCAAACAACATACGCTCAAAGTTGCTCGATACCATGATATCCATACTTGGCGATAAGGTATGTTGCAATTTATTTTTGCTGTGATCATTACTGCTAATGCAACGATGCAAAATGTCATTGCTGTTTGTGGCAATCACTAATTGATCGATCGGCAAACCCATTTTCTTTGCCAGATAGCCCGCAAAAATATCGCCGAAGTTTCCGGTAGGAACTGAATAAGCAACGGGGCGATGCGGAGCACCCACTGCAAGTGCAGAATAAAAATAATAAACGATCTGCGCCATAATGCGCGCCCAGTTAATTGAATTCACTGCGACTAACTGACGGCCTTCTGGCAAAAATGATTGATCGCCAAAACTTGCTTTCACCATATTTTGGCAATCGTCGAAGTTGCCTTCGAGTGCTATATTAAAAACATTTGGAGCGAGCACAGTTGTCATTTGACGGCGCTGTACATCAGACACGCGATTGTGCGGATGCATAATAAAAATATCGATATTGTCGCAACGACGACAACCTTCAATTGCAGCCGAACCTGTATCACCAGAAGTTGCGCCCATCACCACAACTTTTTGATTACGCTTTTTCAACAAGTGATCAAGCAAGTGACCTAAAAACTGTAATGCGAAATCTTTAAACGCGAGCGTTGGGCCTTGAAACAGTTCAAGAATAAATTCGTTGTGACCAGTTTGCACCAAAGGTGCAATTGCATCGTGACGGAAAGTTGCGTAAGAGTCGGCGATAATTTTTTTGAATTCTTCATCAGAAACAGCGCCCGCAACAAAAGGCTTCATTACATTAAAAGCAAGCTCTTGATAAGAGAGACCAGCCCAGGATGCAATTTCTTCTTTTGAAAATGTTGGTAAAGTTTCTGGCACATACAACCCGCCATCAGGAGCCAAGCCTGTTAATACTACTTCTTCAAAAGAAAGCGCTGGCGCTAGGCCGCGAGTACTGATGTATTTCACGTTAATTAACCTTTTACAAAATTTCTTTTTCCGTTCGCTATAAAACACGAACGGTTTCATTAATCTTTAGCTAAATCTATTTCAACGACTCAACACGGATTCGAACAACCGGCGCAGAAATAGAATCAAGCGATTCAATTTTACCAATGGCTGCAATCATTTTCTTTTCTTGTACGCGATTGGTCAGCAAAATCAGCGGCACATTTGATTCACCTTCTTTCGCTTCTTTTTGAATCATGGCTTCGATACTGATGCCAGAATCGCTCAAAATGGTAGCGACTTTCGACAACACTCCAGGCTTATCCAAGGCTGACATACGCAGGTAATAAGCGGTTTCAATATCTTCGATGGGCACATTTTTTTGCTCAGTGACAAACTCATCCTGGAAACCAAGATAAGGCACACGATGCGCGGGATCAGCCAACAAGGTACGCGCAACATCAACAATATCGCCTACCACTGACGAACCCGTCGGCTCAGCACCAGCACCAGCACCGTAATATAAAGTTGGGCCAACCGCATCGCCTTTTACCAAGACTGCATTCATCACACCATCGACATTGGCGATTAAACGCTTCTCGGGAATCAGCGTTGGGTTTACATGTAATTCGATACCGCCAGCTGAGCGACGTGCAATGCCCAAGTGCTTAATGCGGTAGCCAAGCTCTTCTGCGTAATTCACGTCTTCAGTAGAAATTTTGGTGATGCCTTCGGTAAAGACTTTTTTCACATCCAGCGGAATACCAAATGCAAGTGAAGCCAAAATTACCAGTTTATGGGCAGCATCAATACCTTCCACATCGAAGGTTGGATCGGCTTCGGCATAACCTAATTCTTGCGCTTCTTTAAGCACATCTTCAAAGGTGCGACCTTTATCGCGCATCTCAGTGAGAATAAAGTTGGTGGTACCGTTGATAATGCCGGCTAGCCATTCAATCTTGTTGGCCGCCAAACCTTCGCGGATCGACTTAATAATAGGAATGCCGCCTGCAACCGCCGCCTCAAACGCAACGATTACACCTTTAGCTTTAGCCGCTGCGAAAATCACATCGCCGTGATGGGCAATTAGCGCTTTGTTAGCAGTGACTACATGCTTGCCATTGGCAATCGCCGTCAACACCAAATCTTTAGCGATAGTCGTGCCGCCGATTAATTCAACAACGATATCGACCGCAGGATTATTCACCACATCGAAAATATCGCGCGTTACATTGTAAGAAGAAGTATCGACTTTTGGATTGTCGCGACGCGCACCAATTTGAATAATGGAAACATTGCAGCCTGAGCGCGCATCAATGAGACCTTTGTTGCGAGTCAGAATGTTTACAGTACCGCCGGCGACGGTTCCAAGACCGCAGATGCCCACGTTTACGGTGCGCGCAGAATTGACTGGATTCAAGTAGATTCCCCTAAGCATGACAGCAGATTAATAAAACGATTGAAAGTCAGGCAAAAACGCCTGTTTTCAAAAAAGACGGCCACCATACTCAGGGAATTCAGGGCTGTCAATGTGCCAGCCCTGATGAAAAGCGAAGTTATGCGGAAAAACGAAAATTACAAAATACCCAGCTCTTTTGCCAGCTGTTCAGGCGGCAAATAACCGAGTCTGATCTCACCGCTAGGCATCCAAATCGCCGGCGTAGCGTTAACACCAACTCGGGCACCGAGTGCAAATTCTGCAGCAACCGGGTTATCACATTTTAAGGTTGGTAACGATTGATCTTCTTTCAGCATGGTTAAGGCTTTTTGTTTATCTTTAGAACACCAGGCCGTTTCAAGTTTGGATGCAGAATCACTAGGAATACCGGCACGAGGGAATGCCAGGTAGCGAACTTCAATACCTAATTTATTGTATCCCGCCATTTCACTGTTCAGCTTACGGCAGTAACCGCAATCAACATCTGTAAATACATAAACCACAGCTTTAGTTTGTGCCGCTGGTTTAAAAATAATGGAGTCTTTTGGATTAACTGTTGCTAGCATTTTTTTACGCTCTGCAACCATCACCGGATCTTCCCATTTGGTAAGACCACTGGTGTTTACATTAAAAATTTCGCCCTGGATAAATTTATTGCCGTCAGCCGTTACCAGAACATCGCTGCCACCAATTTGAACAAGATAAAGACCATCAATAGGTGACGCACGCACGGAGGTTACTTTGTATTGTGGAATGGCTTTTTCCAATTTTGCAGTGATAATCGCTTCAGGTGTTTGACGTTTAACCAAACTTCCCGCAGCGGGTGCATCTGCAGCGTAACTTGCACTCATACAGCAGATGGCCAATAGACCAACGCAGCTAGACAGGTATTTTTTTATCATAATAATCTCCGAAATCTATCATTAAAGTACTTCAAAACTATCATTAAATATCGCTGCTATCCGCGTGGATGATGCGCTACATGTTGCGCTTTCATTCGCGTTCGGGCGATGTGCGTGTAAATCTGGGTTGTTGATAAGTCACTATGTCCTAACAACAACTGTACAACTCTTAAATCGGCGCCATGATTCAGCAAGTGAGTTGCAAATGCGTGCCTGAGTGTATGTGGCGACAAAGACTTTTCAATGCCAGCAACCTGCGCCCAATGTTTAATGCGATGCCAAAAAGTTTGGCGAGTCATCAACTGCGCGCGCGAACTAGGGAATACTACTTCATTCGGCAAATTATTCAGCAAAAAAGGTCTCGCTTCGCGAAAATATTTTTCTAACCAGGCGGCTGCTTCCTCGCCCATAGGAATTAAACGCTCTTTGCTGCCTTTACCCATCACTCGAATAACGTTTTGGCGTAGATTAATTTGCGACATGGTTAAAGAAACTAATTCTGTTACACGTAAGCCGCAGGCGTAGAGTACTTCAAGCATGGTTCGGTCACGCAAACCGAGTGGATCATCTATATCCGGCGCAGCGAGCAAATTTTCGACATCCAATTCTGTTAAAGATTTCGGCAACGAGCGTGGTAATTTTGGGCTCTCGATTAATGCCAAAGGATTTTCTTGCAAAACTCCTTCGCGTAATTGATGGCGATAAAATCCGCGAACGCAGGAAAGAAATCGCGCTGTCGAACGGCTATTTAATTTTTTATCGTGACGAGCGGCCAAATAACTCAACACAACGCTGGCATCCACATGCAATAAATCTTTGCCCTGCTCCATCAGCCACTGCGCAAACAAAGTTAAATCCGTGCGATAGGAATCGAGTGAGTTTTTGCTTAAGCCTTTTTCCATCCAGATCGCATCGAGATATAGAGCGATAATGGATTCTTCGTTAGCTGATATTGTTTTTGGTTCAGTCAAAGTAAGCACCACATAAATAGTAGAGCGACTGTACCAGAAAACAAAAAGCCAGAGCAGTTTCCTGCCCTGGCTTTTGCGGTAATAGCGGGCAAAAATATTTGCCCGAAACTATTAAACCAATTTTTCTTTAATACGTGCAGCTTTACCAGTAAGGTCGCGCAGATAGTAAAGTTTAGCTTGACGCACATCACCACGACGCTTAACGGTGATGCTTTCGATTTGGCGTGAGTGAGTTTGGAAAGTACGCTCAACACCTACACCGTGAGAAATCTTACGTACGGTGAAAGCAGAGTTCAAACCACGGCTGCGAATTGCAATTACAACGCCTTCAAAAGCCTGTGAACGCACGCGATCACCTTCTTTTACTTGCACTTGAACTACAACAGTATCACCTGGCGAAAACTCAGGTACGTTGGTTTTTAATTGCTCGGCTTCTAACGCCAGAATAATTTTGTTAGTCATTGATATTCTCCTAAGAGTCTATAGCTTCACAGCTAGAGTGTGTCGTTATCAAGGTCCCGACGAAAATCCGTCAACAGCTTTTGCTGTTCCTCGGTTAAGTTTATTGCTTGCAATAAATCTGGCCTTTTCAGCCATGTTCGCCCTAACGCTTGCTTCAAGCGCCAGCGCCGAATCAGTTCATGGTTACCAGACATTAAAACCTCTGGAACCCTCATGCCTTCAAATTCTTCCGGACGAGTGTAATGCGGGCAATCTAACAATCCCGCCGTAAACGAATCTTGCTCTGCCGACAGTGCGTGCCCTAAAGCCCCCGGAATTAACCGCGTTACCGCATCTATCAACACCATCGCCGGCAACTCGCCTCCACTTAAGACATAATCACCGATGGACCATTCTTCATCGATAACTGTATCCAGCAAACGTTCGTCGATACCTTCGTAGCGTCCCGCGATCAAAATCATATTGTTGTAGCTCGAAAGCTTTACAACTCCTGCTTGATCCAGCGTTCTGCCCTGCGGCGACAGGTAAATCACTTTAGCTTCACTACCCGCCCAGACTTTGGCTTCTGCAATCGCATCGCGCAAAGGCTGGACCATCATTACCATTCCAGGACCACCGCCAAAGGGGCGATCATCTACCGTTGAATGGCGATCATGAGCGAAATCTCGCGGAGTGATGGTTTTCAACTCCACCAAACCTTGCTTGAGCGCGCGGCCGGTAATACCAAAGTTGGCGATAGCGCCAAACATATCGGGAAAAATCGAGATTACCGCTATTTTTAACGGCGACCCATTTTGTGGTTGATTATCCACCACAACCCCTTCAATGTTTTTTAAAATTCTGGATTCTCTCTATTTAAATCCCCAGAGTTAAAACTCTGGGTCCCAGTCAACCAGCATCTCGCCTGCAGCCAAATCCACAGAGAGTACAAATTGCTCAGGAACATAAGGTACTAAACGTTCTTTTTGGTCGATAGATTCGGCATCGCCTACTACCACCAAAACATCATTTGCACCTGTTTCAAACAGTTTTGACACAATTCCCAAACGCTGACGCGTGCCGGAAAACTGTGTGTAAACCGCCAAACCCTCTAGCTGACTCCAGTAATATTCACCGTCGTCCAGCTCTGGAATCTGATCGCGTTCGATGGCGATATCAACTGCAGTGAAAGTCAGCGCTAAATCGCGATCATCCACTCCAACAATATGCGCAACAAACGCATCGCCGTGAGGCCTTGCTTCGTCAATCTCGACCTTTTTAACACCGTGAGCAGTTTTCAACCACCAAGGATGATACTCAAAAAGATTCTCAGCTGGCGATGTATAAGAATGGACTTTCACCCATCCTTTAATACCAAAAACCGCTGTGATACGCCCAACATTAACCAAATTAGAGTTCGTAGACATTAGGCGTCAGATTCACTTATGCAGCTTTTTGGCTTTCTTTAACGATAGTTGCAACGCGATCGCTCAATTGCGCGCCTTGACCAACCCAAAATGCCAAACGGTCAGCATCAACACGAATTTTTTCTTCTTGACCACGAGCTACCGGGTTAAAAAAACCAATACGCTCAATGAAACGGCCATTACGAGCACTGCGGCTGTTGGTTACGGTCAAATGATAAAATGGACGTGCTTTAGAGCCGCCACGTGACAGACGAATAGTTACCATTGAGGTCTTCTTCCTGTATTTACTAGAGGAGAACGCGTGTGCGATCTCGGTTAACTTTCTTAATTGCACGAATGCGAAAGCGTTACTCGCACACAAAGGTGTGCGAAAGGCGCGGCATTTTATGTGAAAGTGATGGGTTTGTATAGGGTTTTTAGGCCAGAAAACCACAAGATCTAGTCAGTCATATCCCCAAAACGATTAACCAACTGCAAATCTATCGGATGCGCAAAGCCTGGCAAGGTTACTTGCGAACGGCTAATAGTGATTTGGCTTTCGTCGATAAGGTTTTTACCAAAGTGATAAATGGTATCGAAATTACCTGTTAAGGCCTGTTGATCGTAATCATGTGCTTTAATAGAAGTTGCCTTGCGACGCTCACTGTAACTTGTAATAGCGTCAGCACCGTAACGGCGAGACAACATGGAGTCAACAACATGGGGCGCCAATACATTCGCCGTTGCGTTATTCCCGCCGAAGCCTTTTGAATTTAGAAAGGCGATATCAATCGGTGAATTTTTGCGGTCCACATCAGCAATAGAAATATTCAAGCGATCTGCAAAAACATCATCGGCAACTTTATCGATAGTTTTAATGCCGGGAATTAATCCGTATTTAAAAATACCCAACGAAGAAATTAATTGCTCACCGCTCGCTGCGGATAAGGAGTGCCCTACATAAGCTTTTACTGCAGATACCGGCCAATTTGTGATGCCAAACGTTTGTGCAACCTGATCAAAAATTTGCGATTCGGTCACGCGGTTTTGCGGAGTGCTTGATCCATGCGCCTGAATCATTGAACGTTCACGCACGGCTTCATCGCCCAATAATGCACGAGCAGCAGCAACGGCTTTTGCCATGGTGATGTAATTGCCTGGGCCGGGTGCCGAGATAGATTTTTTAAAACCATCCGCATTGATAAACACATCGCTCACGGCACCGTGAATTTCGGCACCCAACTCGATTACCAAGGCATCATCCATCAACACGATGTATTGGCTGGCCTCTGCCATAGTAAAACCGACATTTTCACCGAAGGGACGACTCGTGCGGCGTGGATCAGCTTGCTCAGCGTTATCCAATTTTTTGAGCTTATCCTCACTGGCAAGCGCACCCATGGTGGCGTACCCGTCAATAATTTCCGGCAGAATAGGCGCTTCTGCATTTCCCACCACAGCAACGCGGCATTTACCGCTAATAATGTCTTCAACCGCAGCGCGCAAGTTATAGAGAAAAGAAGCACACGCGCCCACGATAGCACCCGTGTGACCAACGCTACCGAGAATATAAGCATTCACGAAATCCGCAGGCATGGTATTCAAACCCAATGGACATTGCTTGGTACTAACGCGGCCACCTTTAAGGCGCGCCTGCAACAAACCACCAAAACCATTTTCATCCATTTGGCTCATAACATTACTGGCGTAAACACCAATTTGGTCAGGGTTTACCGCATTCATAATAGTTTGCCATTCGATGCCGATAGACTGTACCGCATCAGAGGCACCGATCACCGCTAATTGCAACGCGCGTGGATGATAATGGGAATTATAAAGTGCGCCGGGATTAAAGCCGCGTGGGAGTTGCCCAGCAGATTTCACTGGCAATTCCCGGTAGCTATCAAATTTCACTTCAAGGCCACCGGCAGCGCTCACGCGAACACGATCATCATCAAGATCGGTTACTTGCCAATTCGCTGGAACGGGCTCAGGTAAATCGCGACGACGAATATCAAACACCAAAGATTCATCTTCAGTGCCCAGAACCGCATTTTTTTGCCAATGCGCAGCATCAACATCAAAAAAAGTTTTTTCTATTCGACGAATCAAAGTTCCATCTAATACGGCAGCGCCATGATTAGTTTCGATTTGCGCCAGCGTTAATGAATTGCCGTTTTCATCTTGATATTGATCGTTTTCATATTTCACCAAGCCCATCATCACCGCTAAGCCAGCCAGGGTTTCCTGACGATCTTGAGCAGGAAGGCTTTCGATTACCATGCGGCGATAGGCATGATGACCAGAACTACGTCCAGCAGCGCTGAAACCACCAAAACCAACAATAATAGGCAAATGGGACATACAAAACCTCACACCAATAAATTCACTGCGATCAGTCTATTGCTGTAGATTGCTTAAGTCATTGTTGTTTTGGCCATAATTAATGGTATTTTAGCCAAGCGGCAAAATGAGGCTATTTATGCAAACCACCAATATCACCTTCATCCTATTCGATAACATGCTTGCCACAAGTGCCACCCTGCCCTCCGAAATGTTGCTTGCAGCGCAAAGTGCCGCGGAGAGAGCACAAAAGTTAAGTAGAAGCCTGCAAAATCCACCTCCCATTAAAATTCGCACCGCCAGTCTTACTGGCGAACAGGTTATGACAAGGTCTGGTTTGCGTTGGCAGCCGGATGGAGCTATCGACCAATTTTCCGATAACCAAATTATTTATATCCCAGGCTTGTGGCGAAATCCGCGCCCACTCTTAAAAAAAAGTACAGCATTACTAGAGTGGCTAAAGCAGGAATACCAAAATGGAGCATTAATCAGTGCCGTTGGCACCGGATGTTGCTTTTTGGCCGAAGCCGGTTTGTTAGACGGGAAAGCAGCCACAACTCACTGGCACTACTTCGATCAATTTCAAAAAGACTATCCGCTAGTGCAACTCAAGCGTCAGTATTTTATTACGCAAGCGGGAAATCTTTATTGCGCGGCAAGCGTTAACTCATTAGCAGATTTAACCGTGCATTTTATTCAACGATTATTTGGAAAAGAAATTGCAAATCATGTGGAACGACATTTTTCTCACGAAATTCGCCGCGCTTATGAGGCCAGCGGATTTTTCGAACAGGAATATAATCGACACCCGGACGAAGACATTACTCAAATTCAAATTTGGCTACAGGATAATTATTATCGCGAAATTAATATGCTTCAGCTTGCAGAAAAATTTGGGATGAGTACGCGTACACTTAATCGTCGCTTCAAAATCGCACTAGGAATTTCGCCATTGCAATTTTTACAAGAAATAAGAATTAATATTGCGAAAGATTTATTAAAAACTAGCAATTTATCGATTAGTGAAATAGTAGAAAAAGTGGGCTATCAAGATATTGGATTTTTCACCACACTATTTAAAAAACATATGGCGACGACACCAGTAAATTATCGCGAAACTGTACGAGCCAAATTATTTAGCACTACATAAATAAAAATCCGCGCAATTACCCGCGCGGATTTTTAAGAACACTTCTAAATACTAAGCTGCTGCGTTATTGCTTGCAACCTCTGTGTTTGCAGCTTCAGACGAAGTCACTTGCGCTAGTTTATCCTGAGCTGCAGAATTGCCAATCGGAATATTACGCGGCTTTTTGGATTCCGGAATAATTCGCTGTAAATCAATATGCAACAAACCATTTTCATAATTTGCAGATTGTACTTGTACATGATCCGCCAACTGGAAGCGTCGCTCGAAACTACGCGCTGCAATACCCTGATGCAAATAGGTTCGCGCTTGTTCTTCAGTGCCTTTATTGGCAGAGACGGTTAGATTATTTTGATTCACTTCAATATTGATTTCATTACGATCAAAGCCTGCAACCGCCATAGTAATACGGTATTTATCTTCGCCAGTTAATTCAATATTGTAAGGGGGATAGCTCGGCTGATTTTGTTCAGCACGGTGTAAATTATCAAGAATGTTCGCCATACGATCAAAACCTATAGCTGAACGGTATAAAGGAGAAAAATCAAAATTACGCATAAAATATCCTCAAACATGAGCAATATGAAAATGACTTATCTTAATGATCAAGTCGTTAATTTATAAGCAGCCCTCTATTGAGCGGCCACGAAACAAATATGTAGGCACTCAAAAATAATTCAAGGCAGTAATTAATTTATTTTTGAGAGATAACTTATGCAGGAGAATAAGACTAGAAAAAGTCGCTTAATGCATTATCACTAAGCCAAATATAATTCGCGTAAATGCCCCAAAAGTATTCAAAATTTACATTTAGCGCACCAGAAAATATTATGCCTTAAAGAACTTAAGAAGCTATGCAGAGATTAAAATGTTATTAGGATCGGCAAGTTTTACCTTGATATTTATTGGGAAAGCGTCAATATTAAAATTGAGGATCGAGAATTTTCATGAGTCTCAAAACTTGGAATAAGTAAGAGACAAGTGAAAGTTGAATCGCCTTCTAACATAAATGTTAAGGAGCTATATGATGAAACCTGCTGTCGACGTTTTATATCGTGATTTGGATTTCTCCGCTTCACTCAACGAAGTCATATCAAAAAAGCTTGAAAAACTAAAACGCTACTCCGACCAAATTATGCACAGCCGTGTTGTACTCGACACGCCTCATAACCACAAGCAGAAAGGTAAACAATTTAGAGCCTCTATTGAGATTGATATTAAGGGTCATCCAATAGCTGTTACTCAAGATAACGAGTCCATTCATTTAGCGGTTCGCGACGCATTTAATAGCGCCGAACGCAAGGTTAAGCAGATTGCTGCTCGCCAACGAACTCTTCAATAAGTTTCACATTTTTAGTTGCATAAAAAAGCCGGAGCTTCTTGCGAAGCTCCGGCTTTTTTAATCGAAATTTTTAAATTATTCGTTAGCTAACTTTGCAGCCATGATATCAATCAAGCGATTGAAATTCCCAAGCGATTGGATATGAGCATAAATCAGTTCAAGGCCATCTTTTTTAAATAAATCTAAAATTTCAGCATCACTAATTGTTTTTAGTTTTTCGCGCTTCACTACGAAAAAACCACCTAAATTAATATTTGCATCTTCTTTGGATTTAAAAGAAATATTGGCAGACATGGGTTCCAATAAATCCAGATCGTGCAATTTTTTAGTAAAAGCGCGAGTCATTTCAGCGCGATATTGGTAATCCTTCAAAAACTCAACTACATCTTTTAGAAAATCAGAATGAGATCCATCATCCTGAAATAAACGAGTACCTTTGCTGCCGTCTTGTACAAAATTTTTGCTGTTTTCGTCGATGCATAAGGCCATCATTTCAGAATCTTTACTTCCGCCAAGTACAAATGGGTAACGACGAATAAACGCGGGCACGTAACGTGTGGTCAAGGTATTTTTTTCGTCGAGCAGCAGGTTTTGCCCGTCTTTCAAACCCATAACTGCTAAAGGGATGTATTCACCTTCAGTAGCAGTTGCAGAAAAAATCACTGGAAATTCAGTTGCAGCCAAAGCAATTTCAGTTGCTAACAATGGAGACGAATTCAGATGATTTATAAACTCATGACTTTCAACAGCCACTGACCATTGCGCATGTTTTTCAGACAAAGGTTGAATATTGTCGTAAATCATTAATTGTTTTGACACAGGAATACCCCTTTTTATTTTGGTAAGTGCTCTTAAAATAGAAACGCATGGTAGCACTTTAGTAGAGAGGTGCCACTAGTCAAAATTTTTATCGCCCGAATCAATAATAAAAATTTAGGCAATAAAAAAGGCGCTTATAAAAGCGCCTTTTTTACAAATAATTGGTCGGAACGGCGGGATTTGAACCCACGACCCCTACACCCCCAGTATAGTGCGCTACCTGGCTGCGCTACGCTCCGAAGTAAAACTTTTCATGCGGTACATGAGCGATACTGCAAGATGCCAGCACCGCGAGGGACGGGCATAATACCTTAATTAATCGGGATTGCAACAAACTATTAGGATTAATCTGACGTGAAATTAGCGCGATTTTAAAACTTTTAAAACCTGTTCCAACTCACCGATCATTTGCGTAACCAATTGCGAAAATTGGTTGTTATCTGGCTGCGAATTATCGTTAGTCATCTGCAAACGTGCTCCACCAATGGTGAAGCCTTGATCATAAAGTAACGAGCGAATTTGACGGATTGTCATTACATCCTGACGCTGATAATAGCGACGGTTGCCACGACGCTTAACGGGACTTAATTGCGGAAACTCCTGCTCCCAATAGCGCAATACGTGCGGCTTGACAGCACAGAGTTCACTGACCTCACCAATGGTGAAATAGCGTTTCCCGGGAATAACCGGGAGTTCGTCGTTATGACTGGGTTCCAGCATACGCTTCTACTCGAGCCTTAAGTTTTTGACCTGGGCGGAAGGTAACTACCCGACGCGCACTAATAGGAATTTCTTCGCCAGTTTTCGGATTACGGCCCGGACGCTGACTTTTATCGCGCAGTTCGAAATTCCCAAACCCTGACAATTTAACCTGTTCGTTATTTTCAAGGGCGTGGCGAATCTCCTCAAAAAAGAGTTCGACCAGTTCCTTGGCTTCACGTTTGTTTAAACCTAAATCTTCATACAGCTTTTCAGCCAAATCAGCCTTGGTTAAAGCACCATCCGACATAATTATTCTTCCTATTAAGAGCTGTCATAGGGCTATCTTAGGGTAGCAGCAAAATTTGCCTCCAAAGACTTGATAACCGCATCTATAGAAGCGTTGACTTCATCTTCGTTAAGAGTGCGTGAAGGATGCTGAAAGGTCAACCCCAAAGCGACACTTTTTCTATGTGGATCAATACCTTTGCCTACATACACGTCAAACACCTTTAAGTCTATTAGGTGTTCGCCAGCTTCGGCAGCGACTGTGTCGGTTAATGTTTTAGCCGCCACTTGTCGATCAATCAAAATGGCTAGATCGCGACGCACTTCTGGAAAGCGCGATAGGCTCGAAAATGCTGGGACATGCGCATGAGTAACTGCAGAAAGCTTTAGCTCAAACAGATATACATTCTTAGGGATTCCCAATTGCTGCTGTAAAGTTGGATGCAACGAACCCACATGCCCCTGCAACTCGCCGTTAAGATAAATAGCTGCAGTTTGTCCAGGATGCAACGCTGAGTGCTCGCCCGCCTGAAAACTAAATTCTTTGGCATTGCCCGTAACAGCGAGAGCAGACTCAAGATCGCCTTTGATATCAAAGAAATCCACCGCGTCAGCGGTATTAGCCCAAACTTCTGGCAAACGGGAGCCATAAATCAAACCTGCGATAACAGCTTCCTGTTGCAACCCAGTAACACCACCTGCCGCACTTGGCACAAAACGTAAGCCTGTTTCAAACAAACGTACACGCTCTTGCTGACGATTTAGGTTGTTGCGCAACACGGTAACCAACCCAGGCAAAAGACTGGTGCGCATAGCAGCCAAATCCGCGCTAATGGGATTGCGCAGCACAACAGGTTCATGGGTCGGATCAAATAGTGCAGACAACTTGGGCTCAATAAAACTGAACGTAATCGCCTCTTGATAACCGCGCGCAACTAATTGACGGCGCACAGCAGAAATACCAAGCACCGCTTCAGGACGTTCAACGATTTGAATAGGAGTTGCCAAGGCACGAGTTGGCAGACGGTTGTAGCCATACACGCGTGCTAACTCTTCCAACAAATCGGCTTCGATAGAAATATCAAAGCGATAGCTCGGAACAGTAAATGTCCAATCTGCGGCGTTTTGCGAAACCAAACTCAAACCAAGACGAGTGAGGATATCCACCACTTCATCATCAGCCATTTCCAAACTCAAACCGCTGATAATGCGAGCTTTACGCAGAGTAACTTGACGCTCTTGAGGTAAGTGTTCATTGGTGACATGCACCAATGGGCCAGCTTCGCCACCAACGATTTCGAGCAACAAGCTCGTGGCGCGCTCAATTGCTTCAACTTGCAAATTGCAATCAACGCCGCGCTCAAAGCGATGAGATGAGTCAGTGTGCAAACCATAGGAACGGGCGCGCCCGGCAACCGCTAACGGATTGAAAAACGCACTTTCTAAGAAAATATCGCGAGTTTCAGAAGTTACCGAACTTGGCTTTCCACCAAACACCCCGGCTATAGCAATAGGACCTTGAGCATCTGCGATTACCAGAGTGTCAGCATTGAGTTTGACTTCCTGACCATCCAGAAGAACAATCTGCTCATCCTGCTTGGCGAGACGAACGTCAATACCGCCTGAGAGTTTTGCCAAATCAAACGCGTGCATTGGCTGTCCTAGCTCAACCAACACGTAGTTGGTGATGTCGACTACCGCATCAATACTGCGCAAGCCAGCGCGAGTAAGCTTGTCCTGTAGCCATGCAGGACTTGGTTTGGTGATATCGATGTTGCGAATCACACGGCCCACGTAACGACTGCAAGCAGCGTCCGCTGAAAGCTTAACGGGGAAAGTATCTGCAATAGTCGCTAACACAGGATTGATTGCTGGAGCTTGAACCGGCGCACGAAAGAGCACGCCGACTTCGCGGGCAATGCCTTTAACACTTAAACAATCGCTGCGATTCGGGGTCAAATCGACTTCGATCAACTTATCATCGAGGTTCAGATACTCACGTATATCTGCACCTACTGGCGCATCAGCCGCAAGCTCCCACAAACCGGTATCATCATCACCCGCTTTTAATTCGGTTTGGCCGCAGAGCATGCCAAAGGATTCGACACCGCGCAGTTTGGCCTTCTTAATATGAAAGTCACCGGGCAGTTCCGCACCAATGGTAGCAAACGGAATTTTGATACCAATACGGGCATTGGCTGCACCGCAAACTACTTGTGTTGGGCCATCAGGCAAACCCGCAACTGTGGTTACGCGCAACTTGTCGGCATCTGGATGCTGCTCACAGCCAACAATCTCTCCCACGATAACGCCGGTAAAATCGCCTGCGACAGATTCAATCGCATCAACTTCCAAACCAGCCATAGTCAGCTGGGCTACCAATTCGTCGGTTGTTACTGCGGGATTTACCCATTCGCGCAACCAGGATTCACTTACTTTCATAGCTTTTATTCCGTAGTTTGGGCTTAGCCACCTTTGGCTGAAGAATTTCGCCCAACATAGTGTTCATATCGAATATGCAAGTGGCAGATTCGACCTAGATGCCAATTAGAATTGTTTTAAGAAGCGCAGGTCGTTCTCAAAAAACAAGCGCAAATCGTTTACGCCGTAACGCAACATAGCCAAGCGCTCTACCCCCATACCAAAAGCAAAGCCAGTATAGGTTTCGGGGTCAACACCGCTGGCTTTAAACACTTCAGGATGAACCATGCCGCAGCCACCAACTTCCAGCCACCCGCTGTTTTTACACATACGGCAGCCTTTGCCGCGGCATTGAGTGCATTGTATATCCATCTCGGCAGATGGCTCAGTAAAGGGGAAATAAGATGGGCGGAAACGTACCGGCACATCGGCCTCAAAGAAAGTCTTGAGGAATTGATCCATTGTGCCTTTCAAATCGGCGAAGCTGATGTCTTTATCGACAACCAAGCCTTCAACCTGATGAAACATCGGCGAGTGAGTTACATCGGAATCGCAACGATAAACACGACCGGGACAAATCACGCGAATCGGCGGCGTTTTATTTTCCATAGTGCGCACTTGTACGGGCGACGTGTGGGTACGCAATACATGCGTATCATCCACATAAAAAGTATCGTGCATAGCACGCGCGGGATGATGCGAGGGGATATTGAGCGCCTCGAAGTTGTGGTAGTCGTCCTCAATCTCCGGGCCGACTTCTACGGTGTAACCCACCGCAGAGAAAATATCTTCGATGCGTTGCAGAGTGCGCGTTACAGGGTGCAAACCTCCTGTATGTTGACCGCGGCCAGGAAGAGTTACATCAACAACTTCATCAGCAAGTTTTGCCGCAATGGCTGCTTGTTCAAGCGCAGCTTTGCGAACTTCCAAAGCAGCTTGTACCGCATCTTTGGCTTTATTAATTTCTGCACCGGCAGCTGGGCGCTCTTCTGGCGACAACTTGCCAAGGGTTTTCATCAGCGCAGTAATGCTGCCGTTTTTGCCCAAGTAATCAACACGAACGGCATCGAGTGCAGCCAGGTCTTGAGCATTGGTAACTAATTTGAGCGCTTCTTCAGTAAGCGCAGCGAGATTTTCCATCTGCTATTCCAATAATGTCGTAATAAAATTTGCCAGAACCCGAATGGGAATTTCTTAACCTGGAAGAGCCGCTCTTGCGCATCCTGCGCCACGGCATACGACCGCCACGGATGGCGGAAGTGCAGAAAACGCAGGAGCAGTTTTCTGCCAGGCCATCCATGGCCATAAAAAAAGGGAAGGAACCGAAGCTCCTCCCCTTTCATCGCGATCACAGCGGTGCTAATAAATTAACACCTGAAGTCGTTGGACGATTAAGCAGCCAGAGCTGTTTTAGCCTTCGCAACAACAGCAGCAAATGCTACCTTATCATATACAGCCAAATCGGCCAGAACACGACGATCCAATACGATTGCAGCTTTTTTCAGGCCAGCAATCAATTGGCTGTACGTCAAGCCTTCAGCACGAGACTGAGCATTGATACGAGTAATCCACAAAGCGCGGAAGTTACGCTTCTTAACGCGACGGTCGCGGTAAGCGTACTGACCAGCTTTGATAACAGCTTGTTTGGCAACACGGAATGTACGCGAACGTGCACCGTAATAACCTTTAGCTGCTTTTAATACTTTCTTGTGACGACGACGCGCCTCTACACCACGTTTTACACGAGCCATTTTCCTAACCTCTTTAAATGATTACTACTATTTATAACGTCATGGGCCAGATTAAATGGCACGGAACATACGCTTAACACGTGGTACGTCAGTCGCGTCAACGAGACTGGTACCGCGCAATTGGCGCTTACGTTTAGTAGTCATTTTGGTCAAGATGTGACTCTTGTTAGCGTGCTTGAACTTGTAGCCAGCGCCAGTTTTTTTGAAGCGCTTAGCTGCGCCGCTGTGTACTTTAGCTTTAGTTGCCATGTGAAACTCCACACATCTAGGTAAATAAAATAAATAATCAAGGCAGCTAAAAGCCCGACTATTTTCTCTTTTTAGGGGCGATAACCATAGTCAATTGCTTACCTTCCATCTTGGCAGCTTGTTCTACAGT
>SEBV01000018.1 GCA_004172865.1 Gammaproteobacteria bacterium
TTAGTCTGTGTTACGGCTCCCAGCGCTGCCCACTTAACGGCTAGGCTTAGCGCGATTTATTAATGAGGCAATAGAATGTCTAGAGTATGTCAAGTTACCGGCAAGCGTCCAATTACCGGTAACAATGTTTCTCACGCAAAAAACCACACTAAACGTCGTTTTTTGCCAAATCTTCACACTCACCGTTTCTGGGTTGAGGCTGAAAAGCGCTTTGTTTCTCTGCGTGTTTCTGCGAAAGGTATGCGCGTAATTGACAAGCGTGGTATCGAAGCAGTTTTAGCTGACGTCCGTGCAAACGGCGAAAAAGTTTAATTAGGAGCTCGTCATGCGCGATAAAATTCGTCTTAACTCAAGCGCCGGTACTGGTCACTTTTACACTACTGACAAGAACAAGCGCACCATGCCAGAAAAAATGGAAATCAAAAAATACGATCCCGTTGTTCGCAAGCATGTTGTCTATAAAGAAGGCAAAATCAAGTAATTATTATTTGATGAGCTTTTGAAAAAACCCGGCCTTGGTCGGGTTTTTTTATGTCCGTAATTTACCCATAGCACTGTAAAAACCTGAAATAGTCTTACGTGCCAGACAAGCTGTTCTAGACTCAGGTTACGAGCAACTATGCAGATAACATTTATGAGTGAATTGCGCGGTTTAACAGCATGGATGCGCACGCTGGCCGATCAGGAAATGCCCACCCTGAATGCAGTGGTACGCGCTATTTGCGAACTCAGCGAGCATGACGAATGCCGCACCGATGACTTGACCAAGATAATCCTGCGCGATGCCAACCTCACCTCCAAAGTCCTGAAAATCGCTAACTCGATTCACTACAACCGCTCCTTTATGCCGATCAAAACTGTATCGCGCGGAATCGTACAGTTGGGTTTCGATAACCTGAAAAATATCACCCTCGCCAGCAGCCTGATCGACAGCTTTTTAAAAGGTAAGCCGAAAGCATTGCTAATCGAAAGCCTGGCAAAGTCTTTTCATGCCGCCGTGCAAGCTCGCGCGCTTGTACCTTACTTGACCGGCGAACACAAAGAACAGGTCTTTATCGCTGCGCTTTTGCGTAATATCGGCGAACTTGCGCTCTTATCGACTGGGCGTGAAGCGGCGGAGAATTTTGTTACTGAGCGCAATCTGCATCCTGAAAAAGAGGCGAGTATTTCCCGTGAGTATCTCGGGGTCGATATTAACCAAATAAATCGCGGACTGATTAAAGAGTGGGCCTTAGGCGATTTGGTGCGGGAATCCAGCGAGGATTCGGTACGGCCGACGACCATGGCTTGCGCTGTAAATCTCGGCAACGATTTGAGTAAATACATCCACAAAGGTATTAACTCGCCTGAGATGGAAAAGATTTATGTGCAGATGGCCAGCCTCTGCAATATCACTCCTGCCGCCGCTAAAGCGCAGGTGATAGAAGTGGCGGAAGAGGCAGCCGTAATTGCCAAGAGTTACGGCGTGGAGGTGTTGTTGCAAGCCTTACCGGATACCCAGGCAATCGAGGCGCAAGTTCAAGAAGAACCGCGCGTACAAACCGGCTACGAGTTTCAGCAACACATAAACCAAATCCACAAAACCATGTTTGAGGGCGGCGACATTTCTAAAATAATGCAGCTTTCAGTGGCTGCACTTTATGAAGGTTCGGGTATACCGCGCGTCACGATTTCCATGCTGGATTACAAGGCCAAGTCGTTGGACATTCGTTACGTAGCCGGCAAGGGCACGCAGCTGTGGCGGCAAACCGTGCGCATCGAATTGGATAAACTGCACAAAGGCGAGCTGCTGCACGATTTTTTGCGAGTACAACAAGCCGTATGGTATCAATCCAACGAAGGCCTTAAACCACTCGGTGCGCTTGAGCCGCTCGCGCCTAAGGGTGACATCATGCTCGCGCCGCTAAAAATCGATAAACGCCTGGTCGCGATTTTTTACGCTGATGGTGCAGGTCATAAATTATCTGCACGCCAATTTGAGGATTTTCAATTGATCGCCAATCAACTCAATTTAATCCTGCGGGTCAATGCGAGCCAAGCGCATTGATTTATCAAATCGCCGGCAATAAAAAACCCGCCGAAGCGGGTTTTTTTAATCATTCACATCATTAA
The DNA here is from genome assembly GCA_004172865.1 of Gammaproteobacteria bacterium. GTDB lineage: Bacteria > Pseudomonadota > Gammaproteobacteria > Pseudomonadales > Cellvibrionaceae > Cellvibrio. The sequence continues at coordinate 2,113 of SEBV01000018.1, forward strand.
CCGCGATTAAAACGACGTGCGATGACCAAACCGAACAAACCTAAAGCCATCAGCATCATATTCATCGGCTCAGGAACTGAAGCACTGCGGTAAGCGTGGTTATCGCTTTCAAATGCAAAACCACTGCTAATCAATTTCACGCTGTCGAAACTGGCTGGGCCAAAATCGAAGTTAATGTAGCGGTTGGATGACCATTCGCTTTGGTTTCCGCTAGCGCTCAAACTTGGCAAATCTGCGCCGGAAAAGCTACCTATCTGCGTATCGCCAGAGAAGAAGCTGATGATGTTGTAGGTATCGATGGAACCCCAGAACAAGCCAAAATAATTAGCTTGAAGACCCAAATTCATAACTGCAGTGTGAGTGGTGTCAGATGGGTTTGGAACTGATATAAAAGTAGAGTTGGTACCGAAGGGCTGGGCGTACAATCCAGAAGCGCTGCCAGAAACGAGGGCGAAGTCACCTGTGCAAGACGCATAACCAGCGCAGTTTCCTGCATTAAAATCAACGGTAGTCACACCAGCAACAGTGCTGGCAGTCTGGCCTGCTTCAGAAGCAGTAACAGAAATAGGAGTCGCATTGGCACTTGCTGCAAAACATAAGGAAACAATCGCAACACTTCTAAAAAGCCCAATCATTTACTAAAACCTCTAAAATTACCCGATTATGCGACTGCTTTCAGTATCACGAATCAGCTCATTTAATGATCTAAAACCGCGATTAACATCACACAGTTATCGCAAGTTGTGTGATGTATGTCACATTTATAGCCCCTTATTCCCAATTGCGCAAACTCAAAGCACGTTTTTATTTCGATTAGATCTTTTTAATTAGCAACTTCAATTTCTTATAAACTATGGTTTACCAAATTTGGATTTATCCGCATGCCTGAACTGCCCGAAGTTGAAACTACCCTGCGCGGAATTGCTCCGCACACGCTCAATCGCATTGTTTCCAAAGTGATTATTCGCCAGCCGCGTCTGCGTTGGCCGATTCCTGTAGAATTTGAATCGCTACTTACCCAGCAGAAACTGCTCGGGATAACACGTCGCGGCAAATACCTGCTTTTTCAATTCGACCATGGCCACGCCCTGATCCATCTCGGTATGTCCGGCAGTTTGCGTATTGTGGATGCAGACACGCCGCCCAATACCCACGATCACTTCGATTGGGTGTTCGACAAGCTTGTGCTGCGCTACCACGACCCGCGCCGGTTCGGTTGCTTACTCTGGGTGGAAGGTGAACCGCAAGATCACAAATTGCTCGCCATGCTCGGTCCTGAGCCCTTAACTGATGAGTTCACGGCCGACTATCTTTTTAAGCGCAGCCGCAAACGCACCCAGGCAGTGAAGCAATTTCTTATGGATAGCCATGTAGTGGTTGGCGTGGGCAATATCTACGCAAACGAATCACTATTTATGTCGCGCATCAAACCCATTCGCAAAGCGGGCACACTCACGCGCAAAAATTGTGAAGATTTGGTGAGGGATATTAAATTTGTGCTCGCGCGTTCGATTGAACAAGGCGGAACAACCTTGCGCGATTTTGTCGGCGGCGATGGCAAACCAGGCTACTTCAAACAACAACTTCTGGTCTACGGGCGCGGCGGCGAAGCGTGCAACGAATGCGGGAAAATGTTAAAAGAAGTTCGCATGATGGATCGCACTACGGTTTATTGTGTGGATTGCCAAAAATAAAAATTCAATTTCAAATCTGGCGATGATTTTTTCATCGCCAGAATTCAAAATATTAATCGAAGATAAATAAATTTTTTACCGCAACATTCAAAGCGCTGGCGATTTTTTCCAAATTATCAAACGACGGACCGTGGATTCCCCGCTCAATATTACTGATCGATTCAATAGTTACGCCCACCTCATTTGCAAGTTGTTCCTGTGTCAATTTTGCGGCAAGTCGCAAGGTTTGTACGCGCTTACCAAATTGCTTTTTTAGTTGTGACATACCTGACCCCATAAGATGAGCGAGCATATTATTGAGGTTGAACTTCGGCCGTAACGAAGTTAAACTTCGCCATGCAGTTATTTTAATACCAGCTGAAACGGAAAACCTATTTGTAATTGCCAAGGAGCACAGAATGAATAAACGCACTGATGCAACATTGAATTTAAATTTTTTAAATAATTATGTATTGGAGGACGAGATTTATCTGCGGATGGATAAGCTGCAAGCACTTTGCGCCGCACAAATTGTGTTGGATGCGAGCGATACGGCTACGGCGCGTTATGTACGCACTCACTACTCGATGGTGATTGAAGAACAGGTCACTGAATTACGTAATTTGCTTAATCAATTATTTCCGTAAAAATATCGCTAATTTTCCTCACAGGATTTTTCCTGAATTTTCTTCAAAGAAATTTTTAAGTCTTCTACACGACGTTTTAAACATCCCGAAAAAGCAGTCACGCCCCGCTGAGTTGCATCATCTAATCCCATCTCCGTTACCGCCATACAACTCAATGCATCACACAAGAGTGCGCAGTAAGCCTGAAACTCAACAAACTCATCGTAAAACACCACCAAATTTTCAGCTAAAGAACCGCTTTCATTAAAGGGTATTAAAGGATCATGCATATAAGCTTCCTGCCAATACTTTAGAAAAATAAACTTATACCAAATAAACGCGTTTAACACGTTTTTGAAAACGATTTAACGCTTTTATGTTGCTGCCAGAATACTAAACACTGCGTAATATACCTGTCAAGCGTGTGAATAGTATCAATTTACCTGTTTTTGGATAATAAAATGGCAAAACCAGTGGCAAACGACATTGACCGTCAAATAGGACTTCGCCTTAAGAAATTGCGCCAGCAAGAAGGCGTAAGTGCAGCTACGCTGGCGGAAGCTATAGGCTCAACCCAGCAACAAATTTCGCGCTACGAAAATGCGCAAAATAAAATCAGTGCGTCGCAGTTATATTTACTCGCACAAAGTCTTTCAGTACCGCTCGCCTGGTTTTTTTTAGATACCGAAGCAATAGAACCCAGCCCATTACTCGTCAGCGAAAAATCGCCACCTCAATATGTACGCTCATCCGTTGCCGACGAAACTGCTACCCTGCAAGCCATATGGCCGCGTCTCAATGCAGCACAACGCAGTGCCACTTTAAAATTATTAGATTCGTTTCTCGAATAAAATAGAAACCAACAAAATTTTGCTGACCAAACATAAAAACAGGTAACTTATGGCAATCAACAACCATGGCGCAAGCCAGAATTATTTGCAAAAAGAACAGGGTTACCGCGAAAAAGCGTTAAAAATGTATCCCTGGATTTGCGGCCGCTGTGCGCGCGAATTTAATTCCAAAAATATTCGCGAACTCACTGTGCATCACCGCGATCACAATCACGACAATAATCCTTCTGATGGAAGCAATTGGGAGTTGCTATGTCTTTATTGCCACGACAATGAGCATACAAAATTCCACGAACACATTTTGTATGGCTCAACCAAAGCCAAAGAAATTGCGCCCGCGACATTCAATCCTTTTGCCCAATTAAAAGATTTGATGGATAAGAAAAATTAATGCGCGGCAATTAAAACGGGCAAGGGCACACACCTGTTATTTTCTCGCCGGTAGCAGGGTGAACGAATTCAATCTCAGTCGCGTGTAACATTAACCGTTCTGCCATATCAAACGATTCTGCATTTCGATATAAATCACAACCCAAAATCGGATGACTAATTTCACGACTATGAATACGCAATTGATGCGTGCGTCCTGTCAGTGGTGAAAATAAAACTCGTGTGCGTGGCGGATTTTCTAATCGCTCAATAACCTGATATTGAGTTACTGCTTTCTTACCGGCTTCATAACAGATTTTTTGTAGCGGAAAATTATCTACATCTTTCGAAATCGGGAATTCAATTAGGCCGTTATCTTCTTTTAAATGCCCGTTCAATATAGCGGTATACGTTTTTAAAACTGTACCTTCCTGAAATTGCTTACCAATAAAAGCATTTACCGTTTTATTAAGTGCAACTACCATAATGCCGGATGTACCAAAATCTAACCGATGCGCTAAAGTTGCGGTAGGGAAATCTTGCACCAAACGATAATGTACAGAATCTTTATTGAGCGGATTTTTACCAGACAAGCTCAGTAAGCCGCTAGGTTTATTGATAAGGAGAAGATGCTCGTCTTTAAATAAAATGCTTATGTTGGCGTGACATTGAGGTGCAATAAAATGATCGATTTTAGATTGCATGCGGTTAATCAAATCCAATAAATATAACCCAAATAAAAAAGCCCTGCACTGCAGGGCTTTTTAACATCGACACTACATTATTCCGCTGGAACCAAGCCCAAATTTTTTACAATTTGCGCCGTGGGTTCAGTTTGGTTCATGGTATAAAAATGTAATCCTGGCGCTTCATTTTCTAGTAGCACTTCACATAGCTCTGTTACCAAATCAATACCGAAGGCTTTCAAGCTAACTTCGTCATCACCATAATTCTCTAACGCTTTTCGCAACCAGCGCGGAATTTCTGCGCCGCAGGAATCGGAGAAGCGAGTGAGATTGCGGTAATTAATAATGGGCATTATGCCGGGGTAGATCGGTTGAGTAATTCCTGCTTTACGAGTTTGCTCAAGAAAATAAAAATAGGAATCCGGATTAAAAAAGTATTGCGTGATGGCGCTGTCGGCACCGGCATCGAATTTACCTTTCAAAAAATTAATATCATCCGCATAGCTTTTTGCTTGTGGATGAATTTCCGGATATGCCGCCACTTCCAAGTGAAATTGTTTGCCGAAATGTTTGCGAATAAATGCAACTAATTCGTTGGCGTAAACCAACTGTTGTTGCCCGCCCATACCCGATGGCAAATCGCCACGCAGAGCAACTATGCGATCAACACCTTCCGCTTTATATTCGCCAAGCAATTGCAGAATTGTTGCTTCGTCATCACTGCCAAAAGATAAATGCGGGGCGATGCTAATGCCATCAGTTGCAAATTGCGTGACTATACCTTTGGTGTTGTCGCGCGTTGAACCGCCAGCACCGTAAGTCACGGAAAAAAAATCTGGCTCAAATTCATTGAGCTGGTCGCGCACCTTAATCAGTTTTTCTTTTCCTTCCGGCGTTTTTGTCGGAAAGAATTCAAAACTTAAACGCGGTTGTGAATCGGTCATGATTTATACCCTGCATCTCAATCGAATTATTCAATTGAGTACCATTGATTAATTTATCCATCGTCATCTTCGCGCAGCGGAGATGACGATTCCCCGCTTAAAGGGGTTTAACAAATTAGTATTTATAGGATTCTGGCTTAAATGGGCCCTCAACATCGAAGCCGATATATTCAGCTTGTTGTGCCGTTAATTTGGTGATCACGCCACCAAAACCTTCCACCATATCTTTCGCAACTTCTTCGTCCAACTTTTTCGGCAAAACGCGAACGTATAGATGCTCAGTTTTTTCGTTGGCTGGCAGATCAGCAAATTTGCGCTCGTACAAATAAATTTGTGCAAGAACCTGGTTTGCAAAAGAACCATCCATAATACGTGATGGGTGACCAGTTGCGTTGCCGAGATTTACCAAGCGGCCTTCAGACAAAATAATCAAATGATCGTTAGTAGCTTTATCGCGATAGACTTTATGCACTTGTGGTTTAACTTCTTCCCACTCCCAATTTTTGCGCATAAACGCTGTATCAATTTCGCTATCGAAGTGACCGATGTTACACACTACTGCACTACGCTTTAATGCGCGCAACATCGCAGAGTCGCACACATTTACGTTACCGGTTGTTGTTACAACCAAATCTGTTGTGCCGAGAACGATGTGATTAATATCTTCGTATTTGCCAGTGTTAATTCCGTCGTTGTATGGCGATACAACTTCGTAACCGTCCATACACGCTTGCATTGCACAGATTGGATCGATCTCGGTAACTTTTACAATCATGCCTTCCTGACGCAATGATGCAGCAGAACCTTTACCTACATCACCGTAACCAATCACGAGCGCTTTTTTACCCGCGAGTAAATGGTCAGTGCCGCGTTTAATCGCATCGTTCAAGCTGTGACGGCAACCGTATTTGTTGTCGTTTTTACTTTTGGTAACCGCATCGTTCACGTTGATTGCTGGAACTTTTAAAGTACCTTTTTTCAACATGTCTAACAGGCGATGTACACCGGTCGTTGTCTCTTCAGAAACGCCGTGAATGATGTCGAGCATTTGCGGATATTTTTCGTGAATGATTTGCGTAACGTCGCCGCCGTCATCAAGAATCATATTCGCAGCCCATGGTTTACCATCGAGCAAAATTGTTTGCTCAATACACCACCAGAATTCTTCTTCAGTTTCACCTTTCCACGCGAACACAGGAATATTCGCAGCGGCAATTGCAGCAGCAGCGTGATCTTGTGTTGAGAAAATATTGCACGATGACCAACGCACTTCTGCACCAAGTTCAACCAGAGTTTCTATCAACACTGCAGTTTGAATCGTCATGTGAATACAGCCGATAATTTTTGCATCGGCTAATGGTTTTGAACTTTTATATTTGCGACGCAACGCCATCAATGCTGGCATTTCGCCTTCGGCAATTTCAATTTCTTTACGGCCCCAATTGGCAAGGGACATGTCGGCAACTTTATAGTCAGTGAAGCTCATGATTTTTTCCTTTTTTCAACGAAATTATTCATTGATTTTTGTTTCCGTCATTCCCGCTGCGCGAGGATGACGACGGATATATAAATATATTCTTGCGAAAGTTTTTAAAATTAAAGCGCTTTCTTCAAAGCTTCAGCCTTATCTGTTTTCTCCCAGGTGAAATCAGGAAGCTCGCGACCGAAGTGGCCGTAGGCCGCGGTTTGACGATAAATAGGACGTTTCAAATTGAGCATTTGAATTAATCCGCGTGGACGCAAATCAAAATGCTCGCGAATTAAGGTAACAATTTCTGCATCAGATAATTTGCCAGTGCCAAATGCATTAACAGAAATTGAGGTGGGTTCAGCAACCCCAATTGCGTAGCTCACTTGAATTTCCAGACGATCTGCAATGCCAGCGGCTACTAAATTTTTTGCAACGTAACGGCCAGCATAGGCTGCCGAGCGATCTACTTTTGATGGATCTTTACCCGAAAATGCGCCGCCGCCGTGACGAGCCATGCCGCCGTAAGAATCCACAATAATTTTACGGCCTGTTAAACCGCAATCGCCCACTGGGCCGCCGATAATAAATTGGCCAGTCGGGTTGATGTGATATTGCGTACCTGCGTGCAACCATTCTTCTGGCAATACTTGGTTAATAATTAATTCGCGCACCGCTTCATGAATTTCCGATTGTGTAACATTTGGGCTGTGTTGCGTTGAAAGTACAACCGCATCTACCGCAACAGGTTTACCATTTTCATAACGCAACGTTACTTGGCTTTTTGCATCAGGACGCAACCACGGCAATGCGCCGCTCTTACGCAATTGCGCTTGTTTTTCTACCAAACGGTGCGCGTAAAAAATTGGCGCTGGCATAAGCACTGCAGTTTCGTTTGTTGCATAACCAAACATTAAACCTTGGTCACCCGCACCCAAATCTTTATCATCAGCTTCATCAACACCCATGGCGATGTCAGAAGATTGTTTGCCGATTGCGTTTAACACTGCGCAAGACGCACCATCAAAACCAACATCACTTGAGTTGTAACCAATATCCAAAATTACCTGACGAATTAAATCTTCGAGATCAACATAAGTTGATGTACGCACTTCACCGGCAACAATTGCCATACCGGTTTTTACTAAAGTTTCTACCGCAACGCGTGCGTTGGGATCATCTTTAATAATCGCATCAAGCACGGCATCAGAAATTTGATCCGCCATTTTATCGGGATGGCCTTCGGATACAGACTCAGAGGTAAATACGGAATATTCAGACATGTTGTTTTCCTGTAGATATTAAAACTAAAAAAATAATTTGCTAAATTGCAGGACAGCAATTTTGCACAGCGAAGCTGCCCGCAGGGTGAAGCCATGGATAGCTTTCATGAATAATTGGTTGGCTTAAAAAATTGTCGCAATTGAATTTGAAATCCATTGCGCAGTGCAAAATAAACGCTTTGGCCTTCAATCAGGCCAGCGGCATTGCCCCAGCGCGAAAAATCTTGTGGCTCAAAACCTTGCCATAAATCGCCGCAGGCTTCGCGGGCCCAGGCTTGTTCGTGGCGACATAAATCGCAAATTAATAGTGCACCACCGGGCGCGAGCGATTTGCTTAAATCCTGAAAAATATCCGCAGGCGAGGGCGTATGGTGCAACACCATATTCACCACAATGCAATCCGCTAATACTTTTTTCCCGGCGAGCATATGGGTATCGCCGTGAATAAATTCCATGCTACGCAAATTGTGTTTTTGCGAATAATCACGCGATTTTTTTAGCATCTCCGCAGAACTATCGAGTGCAACCACTTGTGAAAATTTATGTGCAAGCACTGGCAAAAATTCGCCTTCGCCGGGGCCAACTTCAAGCGCGAGATTCCAGCTGCGCAAGGGCGTGTTGTTCAGCAATTGCGTCATGTGTTCTGCATATACGGGATAACTGGCAATAAGATCTTGCTGCTCGCGAAATTTGTGCGCGTTCTCGGCAAAAAAATGTTGCGATGCAAGACTGCGTTCGCGCTCCAATTCCTGCAATTGCGTTTGCACCGCATCGGTTATCGGCAACTGATCAACACTTGCAAACAACGCCTGCTGCAAGCTGGCGAGCGGGCTGTCGGGCACTAAATAGGCGCGGCGATAAAAAATGCTGTTACCTTCACGACGCGTACTGAGCAATCCCGCGCTGGTGAGTACTTTTAAATGGTGGCTCATACCGGACTGCTTGGCGGCAAAGATGCGGCACAATTCCAGCACGCCAAACGAATCCTGCGCGAGCACGCGCAAAATCTCCAACCGGAATCCATCACCCGCCGCTTTCAATAAATTCGGTAAGGATTGCCCATCAACCACTGGCACCGGCGCAGGCTCAACAATATCGGTGAGTATGGGTGGTGCATCCAAAATTGAATCGGCAGGCGTTAGGGCTTCCATCACCAACGTCGGCGGCTCGGTTATAAGCACTTCATCGGTAAGTAAAGGCAGGTCAAGATTTTCAGGTTCGATTAAATCATTCATGGCGTGCAGTCTAGCAGGCGAAAAAATCTATATCAAAATATTTTGATATAGATTCAATTATTTTTATCTCGATCACCTCAAAACGGAAAAATTGACCTTATAGTCTGTGTAACTATATTATGCGGCACCTGGTCGGTGGATTTTTCGTGAGACTTTGCTTTACCCGTCGCCTTGGCTGAGCGAGAATGTGCGGCCCTGTTTGCCATACAATTTGATCTGGCGAGGGTTGTCTTCTGCTCCTCGGTTATAAGGCAACGCCCTTATTGGACATAAGATAGAAACGTTTTAGGCAAATCTACAAAGGTTTCAGGTAAAAAGTACAAGCGTTTTGAATAGAAAGTACAAGCGTTCTATGAGAACCATCCAACGATATCAGCTGCACTGTGCCATCAAGAAGGCATAGGTGACGAAAAGATCCGCCAGAGGTCGCCTTAATAACCGCTAACCGCAATCAACTTTGCTAAATGCTATTAAACATTAGGAGCTTCTTACGATGCCTTCCCGTAAACAATTGGCTAACGCCATTCGCGTCCTCTCAATGGACGCAGTACAAAAAGCTAACTCTGGTCACCCAGGCGCACCAATGGGCATGGCCGATATCGCCGAAGTTCTGTGGAATGACTTTTTAAAACACAATCCAACTAATCCAAATTGGGCTGATCGCGACCGTTTTGTGCTGTCTAACGGCCACGGTTCAATGCTGATTTATTCTTTGTTGCACCTGACCGGTTATGACTTGGGGATCGAAGACCTCAAACAATTCCGTCAATTACACTCTAAAACCCCAGGTCACCCTGAGCGCGGCTACACCGTTGGTATCGAAACGACTACCGGTCCTTTGGGCCAAGGTATCGCTAACGGCGTGGGCATGGCTGTGGCTGAGAAGATTCTCGCTGCACAATTTAACCGCGACGGTCACACTGTCGTTGATCACCATACCTACGTTTTCCTCGGCGATGGCTGCATGATGGAAGGTGTTAGCCACGAATCTTGTTCATTGGCCGGCACCTTGGGCTTGGGCAAACTGATTGCTTTCTACGATGACAACGGTATTTCAATCGACGGCCATGTTGAAGGCTGGTTTACCGACGACACCGCAAAACGATTTGAAGCTTATGGCTGGCATGTAATTCCAGCAATTGATGGTCACGACTCAGCGGCCATCAAAGCAGCCGTTGAAGCTGCTCGCGCTGAAACCAGCAAGCCAACGTTGATCATCACCAAAACCATCATCGGTTTCGGTTCACCGAACAAACAAGGCTCACACGATTCACACGGCTCACCGCTCGGTGCTGACGAAGTGGCGTTGGTGCGCAAAACGCTCGGCTGGGAATCTGAGCCTTTTGTTATTCCTGCAGATATTTATGCCGGTTGGGATGCAAAAGCCAAAGGCGCTGCCGCTGAAAAATCCTGGGATGAGAAATTCGCTGCTTATAAAGCTGCGTACCCAGAATTGGCTGCTGAGTTTGAACGCCGTGTAATTAAAGGCGAATTGCCTGCTGACTTCGCTGCAAAAGCGGAAGCCTTCATTCAAGAAAGCCAAGCGAAAGGCGAGAAAATTGCCAGCCGTAAAGCATCGCAAAACTCAATTGCTGCCTTCGTTCCTTTATTGCCAGAATTATTGGGCGGCTCTGCCGACTTGGCAGGTTCAAACCTGACATTGGTGAAAACCTCTAGAGGTGTTGAAGCAGCTGATGCCAGCGGTAACTACATCTATTACGGTGTGCGCGAATTCGGTATGAGCGCCATCATGAACGGTATTTCTGCCCACGGCGGTTTCATCGCTTACGGCGCTACTTTCCTGATGTTCCAACAATACGCAGCCAACGCTGTACGTATGTCGGCGCTAATGAAACTGCAAAACATCTTCGTTTATACCCATGACTCCATCGGTCAAGGCGAAGACGGCCCAACGCATCAACCTATCGAAGTATTGGCAACGTTGCGTTTAACTCCAAACCTCGACACATGGCGCACTGCGGATGCTGCTGAAACAGCCGTATCCTGGAAAGCTGCAATCGAGCGTAAAACCGGCCCAACCGCCTTGGTATTCAGCCGTCAAAACCTGGATGCGTTCGCACGTACGCCAGAACAAGTCGCCAATATCGCCAAAGGTGGTTATGTGTTGGTTGATTCAGTAGGCGAGCCAGAAGCGATTCTGATCTCAACCGGTTCTGAAGTTGGCGTGACTGTTAAAGCCGCTGAAGCTTTGAAAGCCAAAGGTCGCAATGTTCGCGTTGTGTCTTTGCCTTCAACTTCTGTGTTTGATCGTCAGGATGCTGCCTACAAAGAGTCTGTATTGCCATTAGGCGTAACCGCGCGCGTAGCCGTAGAAACTGCACACGTGGATTACTGGGCGAAATATGTAGGCTTGGACGGGGCGGTCGTCGGCATGCACGGCTTCGGCGAATCTGCCCCCGGCCCAGCATTGCTTGAATACTTCGGTTTCACCGTCGACAACATCGTCAACACCGTTGAAGAATTGTTAGAAGACTAAGTAGAAAATGCTTAACAAACACCCGGCGCAAGTCGGGTGTTTTGTTTTGGGCAGCTTAATTTGTCGACGCGCCCACTTACTCAGCGCGGGATTTAGTCCCCCTAATTGTGTAAACTCACACCCCTTTCTAAAAATACATTTCGGCTTTTATTCGGAGCAACGCTATGACTGTAAAACTCATGAAAGACCAAGACCTCGCGGGCAAACGCGTATTGATTCGTCAGGATTTAAACGTGCCGCTGGAAGATGGCCGCATCACTTCTGCCGTGCGTATCGACGCATCCATTCCAACCATTAAAGCCGCGCTCGCAGCCGGCGCAAAAGTCATGGTGATGTCGCACTTGGGTCGTCCCGATGAAGGCGTTTACGAAGAAGCTGCTTCACTCGCACCCGTTGCAAAATATTTGAGCGAAAAATTAGGCCGCAACGTTCCACTCGTAAAAGATTGGGTTGATGGTTTTGCCCTGCCTAGCACAGCAGAGGGAGGCGATTTAGTGTTGTTAGAAAACGTTCGCTTCAATGTGGGCGAAGGCAAAAACACTGACGAGCTTTCCAAAAAATTAGCCGCACTGTGCGACGTGTTTGTAATGGACGCATTCGGCACCGCGCACCGCGCTCAAGCATCAACTCACGGCGTTGCGAAATTCGCACCTATCGCTTGCGCAGGCCCATTGCTCGCTGGCGAATTAGAAGCCCTCGCAAAAGTATTGGATAACCCAGCACGTCCATTGGTAGCAATTGTTGGCGGATCAAAAGTTTCCACTAAATTGAGCGTGTTGGATTCCTTGTCGAAAATCGCCGATATTTTGGTAGTGGGCGGCGGCATTTCAAATACATTCGTTGCATCCGCAGGCAACGAAGTTGGCAACTCACTTTACGAAAAAGATTTAATTCCAGAAGCACAACGTTTACGCGCAGCAACTGAAGTTGTATTCGCAACCGACGTACGCACCACCAAAGAAGGCTTCAAACAATGGAACCACAACTCAGTGGCAACCGTGAAAAAAGTTAACGAAATTCAAGCCGACGAAGAAATCATCGACTACGGCCCAGAAACAACTGCACACGTTGCCGAGATCATCAAAAACGCAAAAACTATTTTGTGGAACGGCCCAGTAGGCGTATTTGAATTCGACGCCTTCGCAAAAGGCACCGAAGCAATCTCTCGCGCAATTGCCGATAGCGAAGCATTCTCAGTAGCAGGCGGCGGCGATACTTTAGCTGCAATCGACAAATGGAATTTGGCTGACAAAATTTCTTACGTTTCTACTGGCGGTGGCGCATTCCTTGAATTCGTAGAAGGAAAAGTTTTACCCGCGGTTGCGATTTTGGAAGAGCGTGCGAAGGGTTAATTAACTTCACTCGCTAGCTGAAAAGCCCGCACACAGAAATGTTTGCGGGCTTTTTTTCGAATAGCTTATTGGTAAGTCAACATGATAGAAAAATTCACCGCCTGCAAACTCGCCTACATTATTGATGGAAAACTCCTCGTTTATCTACGCGATGATTTCCCACATATTCCTTTTCCAAATATGTGGGATTTCCCCGGCGGTGTGCGCGAGGGCAATGAAACAGCAGAGCAATGTGTGTTGCGGGAATTGGAAGAAGAGTTTGGTCTAAAGCTGGATGAGTCGCGTTTAATCTACAAAAAGAAAGGCGTGAATTATAACAATACGGGGAATTCATTTTTTTTTGTTGCCGAAGGCAAGCGGGAAGAAATTGAAGCGATTGTTTTCAGTGAAGAAGGTCAATATTGGCAGCTTATGGATATCGCGGAGTTTATGGAGCATACATTAGCCATTACGAGACTTAAAACCAGATTGCAAGATTTTCTTAACACGAAAAAAGCTTGAAAAATATTTTCTGAAAGTTATTCGTATCGTGAGTTAACTAAAAAAGACGACCTTATGTCGTCTTTTTTTATTTGTAAGGTTACTTCAGGGTTTTTTCTAAAAATTGAAGGATGTCATTAAGCGCATCTGGCGCATCTTTATCAAAACAACTTTTTAGAAATTCATTGCAGCCACTATCTAAAAATGCGTGATTTTTTCCTTCATATTGTTTGAATTCAACAGATTGGCCTGCCTGCTCCAACTTCTCTACATAATTCTTAACAGCAGACGGTGGTGTCGTATTGTCTATGCTACCTACATGGATAAATTGTGGTGGTAACTTATAAGCAGAAACCGCAGGAATATTATAAATAGGAGACACGGCTTTGTAATAATTTGCATTGTCGATCACATTAATTGAGTTGCCAAAAATTCCACGAGCATCGGCTTTCCCAAGCGCCCAAAAAATGTTGGTTGATTTTTCAAAGCCGTTTTGTACTGAGCTGTGTAAATCAAACGCACCATAACTGATAACTGCCGCTTGTACTTTTAAGCCATCTGTCTTTGCAACTTGCTCAGCCGTTTTACCTTTTGGGAGATAAGTCGGTTTAAAGCCGAGAGTTTTACCTGCAAAACCATCACTCTCCAAATTTCGGCCACTCAATAAAATCATCGACGCTAAATGCCCGCCCGCGCTATCACCGGTGACAGCGACATGAGTGGCGTCGCCACCATATTGAGCAATATTGTCTTTTACCCAAAGCAGCCCGCCAAATGCATCCTCAACAATTTCATTCATGGTTGTTGTATTTTTATTATCAGGTAATAACCGATAATTCATGTTAGCAACTATAAATTCACCATGCGAAGCGATATATTCCGACATGGAATTCATAATCGAATTACTATTTATAAGCCAGCCACCACCGTGATAAATAACAAGAACGGGATATTTAGATTTACCTGTGGACGGGACATAAATATCTGTCGTTAGCGAAATATTTTTTGGCGATGCCCACACAATATTTTTATGTACTTTAAACTCGTGAACCTGTGCGGACGCTACAGAAGTGAATAGGGATAGGCACAAGAAAAATAATATCCCCGTTACGCTTTTTCGATCTATGTTTCTCATAATATTTGCTCTTAGGTATGGAATGATTCGACAAGCTTAGTTGTAGATACCAAGTTTGAGAAGTTAAGCTTGGTTAAGTTGACCCTTGAGGTGAATCTTATTACTTTTGTAATACACACAAACCCAGTAGCTCTTAATTAACATCGATATACCACAAGGAAAATACTTTTGATAAAGGCAATTTTGATACTCGGCGGTTACGGAAATTTCGGCAAGCGCATTACCGAATCCTTAGCTAAACAATCAAATATTTGTTTGCTTGTCGCTGGGCGTAGCATTGAGAAAGCAAATCAGCTTTGTGAAAAATTGCGTGCTGAAAATTGCCTCGCTGAATTAAGACCAGTTGCGTTGAATATTTTTAGCGAAAGCTTTTCACAAGAATTGAAATCACTGCATCCATTTTTAGTGATTCACACCAGCGGGCCTTTTCAGGGACAGGATTATCGTGTGCCTCAGGCTTGTATTGACGCCGATGCACATTACATTGACTTGGCTGATGATCGCCGGTTTGTATGTGATATTTCAACACTAGATGCACAAGCCAAAGCGAAAAATTTAGTTGTGGTAAGCGGTGCGAGTTCAGTACCGGGATTGTCTTCAACCGTAATAGATCATTTCGCTAAAGAATTTTCGCGCATTGATGCCGTTGATATCGCTATTGCTCCGGGTAATCGCGCGGAGCGCGGTGAAGCAACAGTTAAAGCTATTCTTTCCTATACCGGCCACAAAATAAAAATATTTGAAAATGGTGAATGGATAGATAAATTTGGTTGGATGTCGCCACGCAAAATTGACTTTGGAAAAATCGTAGGGAAACGTTTATTGGCTAATGTAGATGTTCCCGATTTGGAGTTATTCCCTAAACATTATGCTCCGGTGAAAACCGTAAATTTTCAAGCAGGTTTGGAGTTGGCTTTTTTACATTGGGGAATGGTGAGCATGGCATGGTTAGCAAAAAATGGACTTGTGAAAAATTGGGCGCCTTTAGTGAAACCTATTGTGGCAACCAGCAATTGGTTTATTCGTTTGGGCTCCGATGTTGGCGGCATGATGATTAAAATCAGCGGCATCGATAATCAGCAAAAGCCAAAAGAAATTCTGTGGCGATTAACAGCTGAGCATGGCGTTGGCCCCTATATTCCCACGCTCTCCGCTATTATTCTTGCGCAAAAATTAATTGCTAATGATGTGTTTATAGCAGGAGCGATGCCTTGCCTGGGATTGTATCCGCTAACGGATTTTGATGCACATGCAAAAAAATTGGGCATATATCATCAAACATTTTGCAATGGTGTTGAGGTTAATGGAGAGATAGTAAATGGATAATTATTTATTACTTAAATATATTCATATCCTGTGCGCATTTGTTTTAGCGGGAACCGGTGCAGGCATCGCATTTTTTATGCTGATGGCAAGCCGCACTAAAAATATTGCGGTTATTGCCAGCACAGCGCGCACTGTTATTTTAGCGGATTGGATTTTTACAACGCCCGCTATTGTTGGCCAATTGGTTACCGGCATATTGCTAATGAAAAGATTAGGCTATAGTTTTGAAGCTCCCTGGTTTATGTCGGTTATTAGTTTGTTTATATTTATTGGATGTTGTTGGCTTCCAGTAGTCTTTCTTCAATACCGCCTGAAAAAATTGGCGATTGAAGCTGAAATAACTGGTGTGTTAGATGAAAGATTTTATCGTGCAATGAAATATTGGATAGCATTGGGAATTCCAGCCTTCTCAGGAATTTTAATTATGCTGTGGTTAATGGTATTTAAACCGCTGGATATTATCTAATGATAAAAATTCCACGTCATATAGAATTCATTGCGCGAGTTAGCTTGAGTTTTTTGTGGCTCTTTACTGCAGTAACATCTTTTTGGTGGGGCAGAGATATTGGTTACCATGTTTTAGCCCAACAACATATACAAGGTCATTTTGCTGATCTCTGTATTAATGCGGGAAGTCTTATGGATGCAGCCATAGGATTTTGGTTGTTAACAGGCCGACAACTTAAATGGTGTTACGGATTACAAATTATTTTAATTACTAGTTACAGTATTTTACTGTCACTTATCGCACCGGAATTTTGGTTACATCCCTTTGGGCCAATGACAAAAAATATTCCGATTATCGTATTGATTTTTGTGTTGATGAAATCTGAAACTTATTAAATTTATTTTTTCTTTTTAGTATTCAACAATTCCGAAGCCCGCCATAAATACCAAGCGGCAATGGTGCGATAAGGACTGCAGAGCAAACCGACTTCTTGCATAGCTTTGCGGTTGGGTTGTTGTTCCAATTTTTTTAATAGGCGATAACCTTCGCGCACACCGAAATCGTCTATCGGAAAAATATCTATGCGTTCCAAGGTGTAAATCAGCAGCATTTCAACGGTCCAGCGACCAATGCCTGGGAGTTGCGTTAAGCGTGTAATTAATTCTTCTTCGGGCATTTGTTCGGCGAGTGTACGGTTTGGAATTAAGCCGCTGACTGCTCCGGCGGCAATAGCTTTTAACGTTGCGGTTTTGCGTGTTGAGAATCCGCAGGTGCGTAAGATTGTGTCATCCATAGCCAATAAAGTTTCAGGTGTGAGCCATAAACCCTGTGGATGAAGCGCCAGCAATCGGCCCAATATAGCTTCTGCGGCGCGGGCGTGAATTTGTTGATAGGCGACTGTGCGCACTAAAGCTTCATAGGGTTCGCGCTCGGGTTTTGGTTGATGAGTACAATCGCCCACAGCGGCGATAAGCGCAGCCCAATCACCATCAATGGCGGCGAGATGTTGCCCGGCGATTGCTTTAATATCTGGCTTCTTTTTCTTCATCGAATATCGTATCCAGCATCAGAAAATTAAATGGCCGAAAGATTAACAAGCGCGCTCTGGATTTAACACTCTGTTTATTGCGCCCATCAACAAATTTGAACGCAAGATTCGGGGTGCGGCCATTGAACTCAACGCCTATAGTCACAATTCAAACTCCTGATGCTTAAGCGAACAAGACAGCTATGAAAACATCCGAAAAACCAAGCGCTGTAAAAACTCTTGATGACCCGCGCTGGCAACGTGTGTTGGCGCGCGATATTTCGGCCGATGGTACTTTCGTTTATGCGGTGGCGACTACAGGAATTTATTGTCGACCGTCGTGCGCGGCGCGTTTGGCTCGGCCCGAAAATGTTAGTTTTTATCTATCGCCAAATGAAGCCGAGTCAGCGGGTTTTCGTGCATGCAAACGTTGTAAGCCTGATCAGGCGCGTTCGCTGGATATTAATACCGAAAAAGTTGCGCACGCTTGCCGACTATTGGAAGCCTCCGAGTCAATTCCGAATTTGGAAACACTGGCTGAAAATGCTGAGCTGAGTAAATATCACTTCCAACGCCTGTTTAAAAGTATCACTGGCGTAACGCCAAAAGCTTACGCGCAGGCGCATCGCGCACAAAAATTGCGCGAACAACTTAGTGAGGGTAATGCAGTGACCGACGCTATTTATGCCGCAGGCTATAATGCTAACAGCCGATTTTATGCAGAGGCCGATAAAGTGTTGGGAATGACAGCCAGTGAATTTCGCAAAGGTGGCGTAAATGCCGTGATTAAATTTGCGCTGGGTGAATGCTCGCTGGGAAGTATTTTGGTTGCGCAAAGTGATCGTGGAATTTGTGCGATTCAATTGGGTGATGATCCGCAAGTTTTATTGCAAGAATTACAGGATCGTTTTCCAAAAGCTGAACTCATCGGGGCAGATATAGATTTTGAAAAAACAGTAGCGCAAGTTGTAGGTTTTATTGAAACACCGACGCGTGGGTTAGATTTACCTTTGGATATTCGCGGCACCGCTTTCCAGCAGCGAGTATGGCAAGCGCTCACAGAAATTCCATTAGGCACAACAGCGAGCTACACTGAAATTGCACAGCGCATTGGTGCGCCTAAAGCATTTCGTGCGGTGGCAATGGCGTGCGGCGCGAATAGTTTGGCGGTTGTAATTCCCTGCCATCGCGTTGTACGCAACGATGGTAATCTCTCTGGCTATCGCTGGGGAGTCGAACGTAAACAAACCTTGCTGAATAACGAATCTCGGTATGCAAAAAACAATGTGTAATTTAATAGTTCAATGAATTTGGTTTAAATGAATCTCGATTTATTTGCTGATAACAAAACGCAAACACGCGAAAAAATTTGCGAAGGCGCAATGCTGCTTCATGGTTTTGCGTTGCCGCAGGAAAGCGAATTATTACGCGATATTAACACCGTTATTTTGATCATGCCGCCGCGCCAAATGTTTACACCAAGTGGTTTACCTATGTCGGTTACTACGACAAGTTGTGGTGATGCTGGTTGGGTGAGTGATGCAAGAGGCTATCGCTATTCAAAACGCGATGCACAATCACAACAACGTTGGCCCGCGATGCCGAAGAGTTTTTTTACGCTTGCCACACAAGCCGCGCGTGAAGCAGGTTTTGAAAATTTTTTGCCAGATTCCTGTTTAATAAATCGTTATACAGTGGGTGCGAAGATGTCGTTGCATCAAGATAAAGATGAGAAGGATTTTTCGCAGCCGATTGTTTCAGTATCTTTAGGTTTACCGGCGACGTTTTTATTGGGCGGGTTAGCGCGTACCGATAAAACGACTAAAATTCCACTGACTCATGGCGATGTGATTGTATGGGGCGCACGTGCGCGCTTATTTTTTCACGGAGTATTGCCGATTAAAGCTGGCTCTCATCCAATCCTGGGTGAACAACGAATTAATTTAACTTTTCGCAAAGCGCTGTAATTTTTAAAGCCCTGTGATTTCAAAACAGCCAGGACACACTATAAAAATGATAATTACTTGCCCAAAATGCCATTACCAGCGTCAAACTATAGATACGCAAGTCAACGCGGCTATTTGCCCAGCTTGCGGGATTGTGTATGAAAAATGGTTGGCTCGCCAAGCTGGTGTTAAAACAGCGCCGGAAAATAAATTAGAAGCTGATGCCACAGAATTCGACGAAGTTGAAAAACGCGAAAGCTTTCGAGAATTTATTTCATATGTTCCAGAAAGTATTGATCCCGCAGTTTTTTGGACACGCGCTATCACACTCGCTGGATTTGCGCTCTGGGGATTTTATTTTATAAGCGCTGGTGTAGATTGGGAAAAAATTGGCGGTTCATTTTTACACGGGGTCAATTTAGCCTTTCACGAATTTGGTCATATCTTTTTTTCGCCCCTCGGTCATTTTATGATGATTCTTGGCGGCAGCTTGTTTCAAATATTGTTGCCGTTCTGCCTGATGGGCGTATTTATGATTAAGCAAAGGGATAACTTCGCAGCGAGTATTATGCTGTGGTGGTGCGGACAAAACTTTATTGACGTGTCGCCTTATATTGACGACGCGCAATATCGTGCTTTGCCTTTAGTGGGCGGCGGCGGTGAAGAATCCCACGATTGGGGTAATTTATTGACCATAATGAACTTGCTTGAAAAAACCCACAAAATTTCCCATGCGTGTTTTTATATTGGCTGCGCGATAATTATCGTTGCATTAGCCTGGGGGTTTACTATTTTGCGGTTGCAGAAGAAAAATTTAATGGCTCACTAATGATAGTGAGCCATTAATTTATTTGCTCGTAAACTTATTGCCTTAAAAAATATTTTTCGGTGCTGTTGGGTTCACTTTTGCGAATAAATAATCGCCGCTCAGCTTCGATACCTAATAAGACTTGAAACACATCGCCCAGGATTGCTCGGGAAGAATAATAGCCATGGCCTAATCCTAATGATGGCGCGTCCACCAAACTCACATTAATAGAATCGATTTTTTCGGAAAACGCGCAAGCGCCAAAACGTGGGTTTTTGTTGTAAAACTCGGATGCAGTCATAGCTCTGTCATTGTAAGAACAATAAATAGTAATGCGCTTGCTATTGTCTTTCACCATATCTGCAATATTAATAAACTCATCGGCCGCAAAATCCGGCGCATTTAAAATTAGCTCGTTGATGATTTTTGCATCCGGGTTGAGCGTAGAGAAATCTCGCAAGGCAGGCAATACGATTTGATGACCCATTGAATGAACAACGAGATTCACTTTTAAATTATTTAACTTCAGTTGATTTAAAAAGTCTTTAAACGCACCTATAGATTCTTTGGCATTTTTTAAATTGCTGTCGTAAGTGCGCGTAATCATTTGCTCATCCAAAAAGCCATCGCCAGCGCCCGCAGGCCATGAGAATAAAACGATAGGGCCCTGGTATTTTAAATCGTAGGCAATTTGCGACGCTCTCAACACCGCATCTTCATAACGCAAATTAAAACCGTGAACAAATACCAGTGGGTAACGATCGGTTTTTTTCAGGTATTCAAACATAGCCGCTTGCGTCAACGTTCTTGAATTCAGGATTTTAAAAAATTCGTGAGAAGATTGCCGGCCATCTTTCGCGAGCGGAATTTGCCCAGTGCTATGATTTTTCGGTACATTTATTTTGCAAACACCAAAATGCGCCGAGGTGTCTGGCGTTACGCCGAGTTGATCATTGGTGCAACCAAAGTTTTCAGTTTTTAGTTTGCGGTTAGTGATCACCAAAACATCAATGGCGCGAGTATCAGAATAATTTTCGATAAAATAATTGCCCCAAATTTTGCTCAGGCTTTTTTGAAATTCATCGTCAAAATTTGGTGGTGGCGTAGGGTCAACTGGTGGAGCGAGAGGCGGCTTTGCTTCAGCGACTGTTTTGTCAGATAAGGAAAACGGTGATTTAATTTTTGCCGGTAAACCACCACACCCGCTTAACACGATTACAAAAGCCATCAACGACGCTAATTTCATAAAGCCCTGTTTCATAAAGCCCTTTCTCATAAAAGCCCTGCCTTTAAGTTAATGCGCGCAATCATATTACCTGGCAAAAAATATAACCAGCACATGCCCAAGATTCGATTTAGAAGTCGATACCTAGATGTGAATGTTTGCGTGGAATTTGCGGCTGGGTTGGATGCTTTAGAAATCTATTGCTTGTGGAATTTTTATCCACACCCCAAAAAGCCGCCGTGCATTTTGTGCAGCGGCGGCTTTACGAGAGCTGAATCATTAATGCGTTAAGACTTGTAGCGCGGCGCTCACATAAACTAGCGGCGCATTCCAGTTGATGGCGATTTCATTGCTGGCGTAGCTGCAGGTGTCGTCCAGATAAGATTTCGCCGGAAGGTTTGATGGATAAGGTGCAGTGCAACCCGCTTTATCCTGTTGGCCGGGATTGGGGCCGCCCGCTAAAAAGCCGGGAATTGAACCTGGCACTGTGTCCGCCACTGAGGGACGATGATGAATATTTTGCGGTGTGCGCACGCCAAAACCGGTGACGAAAGAATAATCGGTAGCATTACGACCGAGTATATAATCCAGCAAAGATTGCGCAGCTTTCAGGTAATCGGTTTTGGTGTTATCCAGCTCGTAAGCCACGGTCAGCATCATGGCTTTATTGAGTGCGCCCGAGTTGCTGCCCCAGTTAAAATCGCCGTTGACCAGCGGCACACCATAACCAGAAGCCGGTTTTTGAGCTGCGATACCGGACGCGAGCCCATCCAAACGACTTTTGATAAGCGCTTTATCGGCAGCGCTGGTAAGCGAGTTGATGTTATGCGCGAGTGATATCCACCCCAGCGACTTCACACCGCCCCAAGAAGGCACGTCTGCCGTAACCGAAGTTGGATTAAGCGCGGTGTAGTAAGCGTTATCTTTGGTGGTGATATAGAGTTCCGCCGCTGCCCAAGCGAATTCATCGGTCGCATCCATATCACCGTAACCGCCGGTGGAAATATCGGCAGGCTGATCATAATAAATCGCCGGATTAGCTTTCGCCCAAGCCCAAGCCGCCTTGGCCGCATTTAGCATTTTGGCGGAAACACCGGGGTAAGTTGATTCGTAGGGAGCGTAAATACGACTTGCCGCTGCCATGACGGCTGCAAAGTCCAGCGTCGCTGCGGTTGCTTTTTGCACGACGTAACGATCTGCGGTATCCGCATTTGGCATAACGAATCCGCTAAAGGCTTTGCTGGTGAGCTTGTGATAAACGCCACCGTCGTTAGGATCTTGCATCGCCAACATCCACTCCAAATTCCACATGGCTTCGTTGAGCACATCGGGAACAGCATCGTTACTTTCGGGGATGTTGAGATTTTGCGCGTTGAAATAAGTCGGGTAAGCCTCATAGGCCGCAAGCAAGCTGTAGGTGCTGATGCCTGAGTTCACGATATAAAGATTGTAATCGCCAGCGTCGTACCAGCCTTTGGGTGCAGAGATAACCGTGTTTTCGGGGCGCAAGCTTGTGGCGGCGGATTTGTGGATGTAAACCTTGGTATCTGCATGGCCAGCAGCGCGTTTGTAAACGCCTGCGTTAGCTTCCAATAATTCAGCGCTTGCGCGGTTAAAGTAGAAGGCTTTGATAGCGCCCGCATTAAGCGCATCGTAAGCATTGGCGGCGATTTTAAAACTGGCAGGGTTCTGGACTCCAGCGACTGACAGTGAGTAATCCCCTGCTGCAGTAATTGATGAGAAATCTGCAAGCTTTACCGATTCCGCCGACGGCGCCCAGGTTTGTGCCTCGCTGAGATTACCCGTGAGCACCACTGAGTTATCGCTCACTTTAGTCACGGTGAAACTGGTTGCGGCTACCGCAGGCACAACCGCAAGCTTCTCGGCGTTAGGTTTGTAACCAATCTGGTTCAGTTTGATAAGTGCTGCCACGCCCGCTGCGCTCGAACTTGCGCCAGCGGAACTGTTGCTTGAACTCCCCAGAGAGATAGTCGAACTGGCAGCGATAGAACTTGGCGTGGATGGCTTTGAAGATCCACCGCTACTGCCACACGCGGCTAAAAGTGAACTCAGGGTTAAAAGACTCACATATTGAAAAGCAGATTGTCTGAACATAATTATTCTCGTTGTTGTGTCATGTTGGTTTATCGAAAAGGCTCATTGAAAAGCGCTGTCGAAAAAGAGCTGCGTTCAGGTCAGTGCTAAATCGCAGGAAATAGATGCTAGTAATCTGCCACCCAAGTAGCAATTCACTTTAGGTTAAAAGCATGTAAAGAAACGCAATTGCACCTACTCGTGTTCGGCTCGTTTCGCTTCCCGTATACTCGCGCCCATGACGCACTCTCCCCATTCCATTCTCAAAGATGTCTTCGGTTACCACGAATTTCGCGGGCCACAAGAAGCGGTTATTTCGGCGCTAGTTGCTGGCGAAGACGCTTTAGTCTTGATGCCCACCGGCGGCGGTAAATCGCTCTGTTACCAAATTCCATCGTTAGTGCGCGACGGTGTTGGCGTAGTTGTTTCGCCGTTAATTGCCTTGATGCAAGATCAAGTCAGCGCTCTGCATGAACTGGGTGTGCGCGCCGGATTTTTAAATTCGTCGATGACTGCGCAAGAAGCCTGGCAAACCGAATTAGCCATGAAAAATGGCGAGCTGGATATGCTCTACGTTGCGCCCGAACGTTTAATTCAGCCGCGCACCCTGGAAATGTTGCATCAAGTAAAAATTGCACTCTTTGCGATAGATGAAGCGCACTGCGTGTCGCAGTGGGGCCACGATTTTCGCGCGGATTATTTAAAGCTGGATATGTTGCAGCGCGAATTTCCCCGCGTGCCGCGCATCGCCCTAACGGCTACGGCAGACGTGCGCACCCGCGAAGAAATTATTTCGCGTTTGCAATTAGAAAATGCGCAGCAATTTGTTAACGGATTTGATCGCCCGAATATTCAATATCGCATCCAACAAAAAAATACTCCCAAGGTTCAGCTGCTACGTTTTCTGCGCGACGAACACGCCAATCATTCCGGCATTGTGTATTGCCTATCGCGCAACAAAGTTGAACAAACTGCCGAGTGGTTGAGCGCAGAAGGTTTTAACGCGCTGCCTTATCACGCCGGTTTAACGCCGCAAGTTCGCCAAAAAAATCAAAGCCGTTTTTTGCGCGAAGACCAAATCATTATGGTCGCTACCATCGCGTTTGGAATGGGTATTGATAAACCCGATGTGCGTTTTGTTGCGCATCTGGATTTGCCAAAAAGTATTGAAGCTTATTATCAGGAAACAGGCCGTGCGGGCCGTGACGGCGAACCGGCAACAACACTTTTGTTGTATGGTTTGGAGGACGTTGTAAAGCTGCGCCAAATGATGAGCAACTCTGAAGGCAGCGAAGAATTTAAACGCAACGAACAACAGCGTTTAAACGCGATGTTAGGTTTGTGTGAAATTACCAGCTGCCGCCGCCAAACTTTGTTGCGTTATTTTGGCGATACATTGATACAACCCTGCGGCAATTGCGATTCCTGTTTAACGCCCGCACAAACCTGGGACGCAACTGAACCTGTACGCATGGCGCTCTCGTGTGTGTATCGTACCGGGCAAAGATTTGGCGCCGGTCACGTGATCGATGTATTGCGCGGCAGCAGTAACGAAAAAATAACTTCGTTCGGCCATCAAACACTTTCAACTTACGGTATCGGAAAACATTTAGGCGCAGATGAATGGAAAGCCATTTTCCGCCAATTAGTTGCGCGTGGTTTGTTGGATGTGGATGCACAAGCCTACGGCGGTTTGAAATTAAATGACGCATGCCGCGCAATTTTGCGCGGCGAAGAAACGATTAAATTACGCCGCGATATTAAAACCACCGCCGCTGCAGTTGCGCGCAAACAAGGCGTTGCAGTCGACGCCGAAGACCAGGGTTTGTGGAACGCATTGCGCGCCTGCCGCAAACGTTTGGCAGACGAACACGGTGTTCCGCCTTACGTTATTTTTCACGACGCAACATTACGCGAAATGTTGGAGTTCCGCCCAACCACCGCGAGCCAGTTATTAAGTATCACTGGCGTCGGGCAAAGTAAACTGGAACGCTTTGGCGACGAATTTTTAGAAGTCATTCGCGAAGCAGAATATTAAATGTCATCCTCGCGTAGCGGGGATGACGACTCCTAAATAAAATTTATTCTTCAATGCAGCCGAGATCATTTATGAAAATCGTTTCGTTGCTCGCTTTATTTATCATGCTGACCGGTTGCGCAACAGAACCACGTATTGATAAGTCATTTAGCTCGCGCAGTCAAAGCGACCGTACTAAATTTATTATTATTCACTACACCTTTGGCGATCAACCAACTTCTCTTGAAACCTTAACGCAAGCGGATGTTAGTGCGCATTATTTATTAACTAATTCGGAAAAGCCGTTTTTCTATCAATTGGTGGATGAGTCGCGGCAAGCAAATCATGCGGGGTTAAGCAGCTGGAAAATTTATAATCAACTTAATGCCGCATCTATCGGAATTGAAGTTGTTAATTTAGGTTATGTGGAAACCTCAGAAGGTCGCGCATGGTATCCGTATCCGCAAGCGCAAATTGATCAACTGATTTTATTGTTGAAACAGATTGTAGCGCGCCACAATATCAATCCAGAAAATATTCTGGGTCACAGCGACGTAGCACCACAACGCAAACAAGATCCTGGCCCAATGTTTCCGTGGAAACAATTGGCAGACGCTGGTTTAATTCCGTGGCCAGATCAAAACCGCGTGTTTGCACTTATTCCGCAATATCAATTGCAGTTGCCAGACATTGCATGGTTTCAAAAAAAATTATCACAACATGGTTATGCCGTACCACAAACCGGCGTGTTGGATAAGGAAACTCAAAATGTCATTGTGGTGTTTCAATCCAAATATCGCCAATCGCTATTTAACGGAATTCCCGATGCGGAAACGGCAGCGATTTTGGATGTGCTTACAACCCCAGAGCAAACTTCGCCTCATATGCCACTGGTGCAGTGACAAAAAATTAACCTGTAATAATCTGTGCAGGCATTGCAAAAATATTAGTAGCCAATTATTTTTTTACGGCAATTTCCGTCAGTTTCTCTTGCAATACACCATTTTTATAAACGCAGTAATCCGTTAAACGTTTATCGGAAAAATTACAAATACCAAAACCATTGCGTTTGCCTTCATCATCAACTAAGCCGAAAAACTTAACGCCATCTTGTTCGGGCCATTCGTAACGCCATTGGTACCAATTGCCTTGTAGTTTGGTTTTATTATCCGCGCTTGTATAGGTACCTTGTCCTTGCGGCCAGCTGTACCAAAAATCGCCTTCGTATTTTCCTTTGTCAGTTATGCTTACGCCTTTTCCAAAAGGGACAGCGTAAAAAACATCACCTTCGTAGGTATTTGTGAAAGGTTGCGTTGGATAAGTTATTTTACCTTTACCACGCACTATACCTTTTTGGAAATCACCCTCGTATTTAAAACCGCCTAAGGTGATTAAGGTGCCTTTGCCTTGAATAAAGCCTTGCTCATAAGTACCTTCTTGATAACTACCGTTGGGCCTTATAAATTTTCCTGCACCATTTGGTTTATTATTTTGGTGCGCGCCGATATAAATACTGCCATCCTTATAATGCAATTCGTTGTTGACGATTTCGACTTTGTCTTCGGTTGCCGTTAATAAAATTTCCAGATTTTCGCGCGTTAATGAATAGAAAGATTTTTCTTTATCTTCCGAAAAGGCGATGGCATTACGAACAGAATCCAGCGCGCCTATACCTTTGTCCAAGCGAATATTAATATCAGCTAAATCTGAAAACTGGTGAAAATCTCTTGAGTAAAGCGATGCGGTATCAAACCCAACTGCACCTTCCTGCAAAGGTTCAGTGTTGGGCAGCCAATTGTAAACATCGCCCAAACCAAAATATGGTAAGGGATAAAACCTGTCAGTTTTAATCGCACGACGATAAAGAGTGCGTGCCTGTTTCATAGTGTCTTGCCAATTTGCAAAACCAGATTGGCGTTGTAAGTTCGCTGCATAACGCAAATTATCCGCTTTGTAGTTTATAAAAATAACATTCTGCGGATTTTGTACTTCCAATTCTTTTTGCAGTTTTTCTGCATCACTAGCCAAACCTGCACGCAACAACATGGCTTTAAAATCGGAATTTTCGGGATTTAATTCGGCCGCTTTTTTTAATAAATTCGCTTTTTCTTCGTGTTCAAAAAAATCAAATAACGAAAGTGTATAGCCCATGTAACTATAAAATTCAGGCTTGGAAAGTTGACTGGTCTTAATGTCAAACGCTGGAAATTGAATACCTTTTTCGGTGCTGATAACGCGCATTTGAATACGTCCACCATTCAGGTATTTTTTTGAGGCCTTGCTTAACTCTTCATAAGTCATGTTAAAGGCTTTTTTAAAGGCCTGATCTTCAGATAAGCCTTCATTTAAATAGGCAATATATTTAAATAAATTTGCACGCATATCGACTGAAGCATTCATGTAATGAATGAGAAAAAACGCCTGGGCATAAAATTTTGAAACGGCGGTTTTATCTTTTTCTTTTTTTGAAGCGAGCGGCAGGCTGCGGGTTTTAATTAATTTTTCTACATCCATTACTATATCGCCAGCAGGACTTAACAGATCTTCGGCGCGACCCAAAACCGCTGAGGGATCACCCAGATAAATTTTTTGGCCGTCGTATTTAAAGGTGCCCATATATTCGGCCATACCTTCGTCATACCACATGGGGAAATTAATAGTGCGCTCAGAGAAGCGAATCAAAAAATGGTTGTATTCGTGAAATAAAACCTGCCGCGCAAAGGTTTGCGTTTTAAGATTGGTACGGTAATTTGAAACGTTGGCGATGGCGGCGTAGCCTTCTGCATCCAAATTAAAAACACCTGCCCAATTTTCAGGTAGTTCCAAACGCTTAAAGTTGGAACTGCTGCTTATCGCTAAAACGGTGAGGGGCTTGGCAACGTTTAATAATTTCAGCCCTATCATGTCGATAGAAAAATGCCGGTAAGATTCCAGATCGCGCGCAAGCGATGCGCCTTTTTCCGCGTCGAGGTCAGTAATAATGGTGAAGTTAGGCGATTTGACCAGTAGCCAATCGTCATCGGCCAGCTTTTCAATTTCCAGCGCATGAAGCTGCTGTGAGATAAGGCTAAATGTGAAAATGATAATAATGGAAATGAATTTTTTCATGAGGAATCCCGATATCGTCCTTGTTTAAGGATGCAGATTGTTGCTAGGTACACTAGTTATGTTTATGTAGGCGCAACTCTACACCGTTTTATTGGTGGGCGACAATGTGCACTATTAGTTTGGAGAGTTTTTTGAGAGCTATTTTTTGGGAAAGTATTTAACAGAAACTTAGAGCTTTCTTTTTACTAAAAGCTGCGGGTATGATTCACGCATAATTATTCTAAGCGCTATTCAATTATTTCATCGGCAATCAAATATTCAACTCTGTCACGTGGTGATGGAGCTTTTGTTGTTTAGGTATCTCACAGGTATTGCGATGAAATTTTTAAAACATATTTTTCACTACTCAGCGGTTTTAATTCTACTTTCTAACTGCAGCACACCTTCATCATCACTGACAAATAATATTCCCTGGCAACCTGACCTCGGCAATGGTTTTTACAAAAACCCGATCATTCACGCTGATTATTCTGATCCGGACGCTATTCGCGTTGGTGACACTTATTACATGACCTCATCGAGCTTTAACAACGCGCCGGGTTTGCCGCTGTTGCAATCCAGGGATATGGTGAATTGGAAATTGGTTGGCCACGCGCTAGCGCAACAAATACCACTCGATGTATTTGCCACACCGCAACATGGGAAAGGTGTGTGGGCGCCGTGTTTGCGTTTTCACGATAATAAATTCTGGATTTTTTATCCTGATCCTGATTTTGGGATTTATGTTATTACCGCTGGGAAATTTACCGGCCCATGGAGCGCGCCGCATTTATTGTTAGCAGGGAAAGGCATCATCGACCCAACGCCGTTTTGGGACGATGATGGCCAAGCCTATTTACTACATGCCTGGGCAAAAAGCCGCGCCGGTATAAATAATTTGTTGACCTTGCGGCGCATGTCGCCCGATGCCAAAACAATTCTGGATGTTGAAGGCAAGATTACTATTGATGGCAATAAAATTCCAAATTATAAAACCCTGGAAGGACCAAAATTTTATAAACACAATAATTACTACTATGTATTTGCGCCTGCGGGCGGAGTGGAAACTGGCTGGCAATCTGTATTTCGCTCCAAAACAATTGCAGGACCTTACGAGGATAAAATTGTAATGGAGCAAGGCAAGTCGCCCATCAACGGACCGCATCAAGGCGCGTGGGTACAAGCCCAAGATGGCAGTGATTGGTTTTTTCATTTTCAGGATAAATATGCTTACGGCCGCATCGTTCACTTGCAACCTATGCATTGGCTAAATGATTGGCCGGTGATTGGCGATGATAAAAATAATACCGGCACCGGCGCGCCGGTGTTGCAGCATGCGAAACCCGTTGCGGGAAAATTTGCGCTGAAAGCACCTGCAACTAGCGATGAGTTTTCGTCGGCTAATTTAGGTTTTCAGTGGCAGTGGAACGCAAATTGGAAAGCAGACTGGTTTTCATTGAGCGCGCGAAAAAATTATCTCCGTTTATTTACTATCAACGATGAAAGCCAATTACAGGAAAAAAATGGTCAGAAGAAAAATCTTTGGGACGTGCCATCGCTTTTATTGCAAAAACTACCGGCAGAAAAATTTGTCGTTACCACAGAATTTGATGTGAGCAATCTGCTGCAAGTTGGTGATACAGCAGGTTTGATAATGTACGGGTACGATTATCAATGGATAGGAGTAAAAACTACTGCACAAGGGCGTGAATTAATTCTGGTTAATTGTGAAAAAACTGAGAGCAATTGCGAAGAGAAAACGCTGACAAGTGTTGCATTACACCAAACCAAAGTTGTTCTGCGAATGACGGTGCGCGAAGAAGCGAAAACGCAATTTTCTTATAGCTTGGATGGCAGGAAATTTATCGATACAGGCGCAGTTTTTACTGCAAGTGTAGGCCGTTGGGTGGGCGCGCAGATGGGATTGTTCAGTATCGGGAGCACAAATATATCTTATGTCGATGTGGATTACTTCAGAGTGTCTGCGCCTTAAGTTGATTCCATGAGAGTAAAAAATCCACGCAATAAAAAACCCGGCAGAAGCCGGGTTTTTTGTACAAGCTACTTATTACTTAACTTGTTTCTTTTTCACGTCAGTAGAAACAGCACCTACTACGCGACGGTTTTCTTCACGACCTGTTGCAGTGGCGTTGTCGCCAACTGGTTTGGATTCGCCAAAACCTTTAGCAGTAACGCGATCAGCAGCGATGCCGAACTTGGTGATCAATACTTGCTTAACAGCTTCAGCACGTTGTTGTGACAACTTCTCGTTGTAAGCGTCTGAACCTTGGCTATCGGTGTGGCCTTCTACGGTCACAACAGTGTTCGCGTATTGGTTCATGAATTTGGCGAGGTTGCCAATATCATCAACATATTCTTCTTTTACGATGGATTTAGCGGTATCGAATTTAACAGCCAATTTAACCGCAACAGTTTCGGTCAATTCCATTGGGCAACCAACAGCGTCAACTTTGTATTGCTTTGGAGTGTCAGGGCATTGATCTTTAGAATCAAACACGCCATCGCCATCACTATCAACTTCTGGTTTTGGAGCGGGTGCAGGAGCAGCAACTACTGGCGCAGCTTTAACTGGCTCTGCGCCGAACAAGTAGCTGATGCCAGCATTTACGGCCAAATCGGTATATTCACGATCAAGGCTGTTGAAGGCGCGGATGTCACTGCGGAATTCCCAGTTACCGCCAAGGCTGTGTTTCAAACCAGCACCCAGGTTAACGAGTGTGTCGCGGTTGTTAGGCAAACCTTTTACTTTCAAAGATTGGTCGCCTACACCGAAGGCAACATAGGGACGCCACAAGCTGGTGGTGTCGATGTTATAGAGAGCATCCAAACGATATTGACGACCGTCAATATCAACACCCGTGTTTGAGTCTTCAGTATTAAAGTCGCTAGCGATAGCTTCCAAGGTCCAATTTTTGTTCAGCACGTAGCCGAAACCTAAATTGCCAACGGTGGCGTCATCTCTTGATTCTTCAAAAAATTCGCGGCCTACGCCAACTTGAACTTCAAATTTGTGATTGTCTGCCAAAACGCCTGATGAAATCAGAGTGGCAACTAAGGCTGATAAGAGTTTTACACGAGTGTGTGCCATTTTAATGAGTCTCCATAAATAGCTTATTTTATAACGATGATCATCCGGTAACTGCTTGTCCGTCGATCCCAAAATGTTTCTAATTAGTTGGCTTTTGCCGTTTTTTTGCTAATTAAAGCAGTCTTAAAATCCTTCTTCTCGTTATTGTCAGGGGCGGTACCTTAACAAATTATGGGCGATGTTGGAACAGTAAATCCCAAACGCCATGTCCCAAGCGCTCGCCGCGCTTCTCAAATTTGGTAATTGGTCGATACTCGGGTCTTGCGCTGTAACCGTTCTCAGGCGAAAGATTAGCATAGTTTTCGGCGACATTCATAACCTCAAGCATATGCTCAGCGTAAGCCTGCCAATCAGTTGCCATGTGGAAAACACCGCCAGATTTAAGTTTTGGGCGTAGTTTTTGTACGAAAGCTGGCTGCAAAATACGACGCTTATTGTGCTTTTTCTTGTGCCATGGATCGGGGAAATAGAGCTGCAGACGGTCAATGCTGGCATCGGGAATACAATCTTCCAATACGTCCATCGCATCGGCCATATAGACCCGCAGGTTTTTAACGCCTTCTTTACCAGCCGTATTGATCAACTTGCCAACACCGGGCGGATGCACTTCGATGCCGATAAAATCTTTATCAGGTTCGTTTTTCGCCATCTCCAACAGCGAATCGCCCATTCCAAAACCTATCTCCAACACTAGCGGCGCGGCGCGTCCGAAAATAACTTGGGGATCAATAGCGCCGTTATAAAGACTTAAGCCGTAGCTTGGCCACCAGGTATCAAAAGCGGCTTTTTGGCCGACGGTGATACGACCGGCGCGAATCACAAAACTGCGAATGGATTTGGGCTTGAATTCGGGTTTGATTAAAAACCCTTCCTCGCCATTTTCAACAGGGGCGATAAAATCGAGAGAATCGGACATAGATACCAAACTGAAACGGACATCAAAAAGGAGTTAGCGACGCAAAGCGTAAACCACTAAGGCCGCCCAGCCGAATAAAAAACTTAATCCACCAAAAGGTGTAATCAAACCAATAATGCTGGGGGCACCGAGCGCGAGTGCGTATAAGCTGCCACTAAATAAAAAGCTGCCCAGTATAAAGGCTAAACCGCTCAGCTTTAAGGCTTTTGATGCGTGGGTTTGATAAAGCAGGCCGATCACCAGCAAGGCGAGGGCGTGATACATCTGGTATTGCACACCGGTTTGCCAGATGGCGAGTGCTTCAGGGGTGATTTGGTGCTTCAATCCGTGAGCGGCAAATGCGCCAAGCGAAACGGCCAAAAAGCCACTTACGGCGGCACTGACCAAAAAAAATCTAGAGAAATTTGTCATTGAGAGGTTTTACATCCTAACTCTTGCCAGTTTTTGACGTGGGGATTAAAAAAGCCAATTTGTTCGTAAACGTAATGAATAGTTCCTCTAGCATGGAGTTGTGCCAATCCCTTTTGCAAAGCTGCGTACACCATCGCGCCCTGAGGATTTTTTTTACTCACAATAAAATGCAGGGAATCATTGAACGCTACTTTAACACCCATGAGCGGTGTTAGCTGTACATCGCCCAAAGTACCTTTTAGACCTGCCGTTTTAAAAAACGGATACAACAAAAAATCCGCTCGCTCGGCCGCAACCATTCGCGCCATAGAAATAGGATTAAATGGTCCGGTGATAGGTTTTAATTCGAGGCACTTAATCTCGGCAGCGTCATGCTCCCAGTTGGGGTTGGCTGCTATCGAATGACTTTTGAGTGCGTTGGCAGTACGCACTTGTAGTAAATCCTTACGATTGGACAAGGTGTAAATTCCCTTGGTGTATTCTTTCTTTTTTAATACAGGTTCGGATACATAAAACAATTCGCTGTTGATGTCCTGCTGCCAGACTACAAAGCCGGGCATCACCGTTTGGCCATCGCTTGAGTTGGTGATAATTCGTAAATAGTCAGGGGTATTTTTAAAATCCAGCTTCGGATTTAGTCCACCCGCTTTTAACGCATTGCAGAGTAAAACCAACTCCGCAACGACTTGATTATTATCGTAATCAAACCGGCGTGGGTTAGGACAATCGCTTATCTTTGCGGCTAAGGCGGACGGTAGAACCTGGGTATCGTAAATTCCTATAGGCAAAATCACGAATTCAGCCTGTGCTGCGCTTGATGCTTGGCCCGCTTCGAGAAATAGGAATGCAGCCAAGGTTAATACGCGTATGCGTGACATAGTGATCCATTAAATTGATGTAGTGCCTAAAAGGATTTCTTAACTGCTCCGCGGCAGCGGGGCATCGCTTACCTAAATTATGTGCTGGTTATGGTTTTTTAGCGAAGAGACAGAAACAAAAAAGCCGCGCTAGGCGCGGCTTTTTTTACTGATCTGTAAAGCTTAAGCTTCCATCATCATGGTTTTGACTTTGTTCATGGCATTCTTTTCAAGCTGACGGATACGCTCAGCAGAAACACCATATTCCGCCGCCAAGTCATGCAAAGTAGCCTTGTCATCGTTTAACCAGCGACGCTGCAGTATTGTACGGCTGCGATCATCCAACTTTTGCATCGCAGATTCCAAACCATTTACATTGGATTCTTCCCAATTAGACTCTTCCAAGCGTACCGCTGGATCGTAACGGTTATCTTCCAAATAGTGAGCTGGAGCCACGTAGCTGCTGTCTTCGTCATCTTCATCCGCATCAAAACCAGCATCATAGGATGCTAAACGGCCTTCCATTTCGCGAACCTGTTTAACTTCTACGCCTAGATCTTGTGCTACGGCTGCGGCTTCATCGTTGCTCAACCATGCCAAACGCTTTTTAGCGCCGCGCAGATTGAAGAACAACTTACGCTGTGCTTTAGTGGTCGCAATTTTTACGATGCGCCAGTTTTTCAAAATAAATTCGTGGATTTCAGCTTTGATCCAATGCACGGCAAAAGACACCAAGCGCACACCTTTCTCAGGATTGAAGCGTTTTACCGCCTTCATCAAGCCAACATTACCTTCCTGAACTAAATCGCCAAGTGGCAAACCGTAGCCATTATAAGAGCGTGCAATATGTACCACGAAGCGTAGGTGAGCCATAACCAGCTTACGCGCAGCGTCGAGGTTGCCGTTGAAGTAAAGATCATTTGCCAACTTCTGCTCTTGCTCAACGGTCAGAATAGAAAATGCGCTTACCGCTTGAACATAGGCGTTCAGGTTTGCACCGGGGGCTAATACACCGATTGGCTGCAGACTTGTGCTTGTGCTCATTTAATTTCTCCAGTGGACTAACAAATATAGCTAATTCAAACTCATTCGATTTAGAGTCTAGCACTTGTTATTTTAGAGTGCTATCTAGCGAAAAGTTTCACAAGTGATGCTTGTCATGCATTTTAATTGTTTTACGTCACCTAGGCTGGATTTGGATCAGATGCCTTACTACAGCAATCCATGCACCCAACAAGCCGGTCAAACCCGCTAGCAACACCAATTGCATACTGCCAAAAAATCCCAAACCTTGCAGACGGAAGTTGCTTTGGTAAAGCGCCGCCAATTGCTCTGCTGTGCTCGATACCCAATAAAAACCGATACCTAAAACTATCAACGCGAGCAGCCCGCCCCCAATCCCGTACCACAGCCCGGTATATAAAAAGGGACGGGCAACGTAGGAATCTGTACCGCCAACCAGTTTCACCACCAGAATTTCATCGCGGCGATTCTCTATCGACAGTCGAATAGTGTTGCCGATGACCAGCAAGACGCCCAAGGCAAGCAAGCCGCCTAGGCCGAAAACCATCTTTTTACCCAGCATCATTAACTGCTGCAAACGTTTTACCCATTGCATATCCAGACGCACATCTGCCACAGCGGGATCAGCGAGCAACGACTGTTCGAGCGAAGTAATGGCGGCATCGCTGCCGTTTTGCAAGCGCGGGGTCACTAACAAGGTACCTGGAAGCGGATTTTTCTCCAGACTATCGACTACTTCACCTAAACCTGACTGGGCTTTAAATTCAGCAAGACCTTGGGCGGGAGAAACGTAGACTACCTTCGCAATATCCGCACGAGCAGCGAGCTTGGTACGCATATCTTCGGCCTTGGCATCGCCGGTTTCGGGTCGTAAAAATACAGACACTTGGCTTGAGCCTTCCCAGTTTTCGCCCAACTGCTGCAAGTTTGCGAAGCCAATATATAAAGCAGCAGGAATTGCGACTGCAATAGCGATCACCAGCCAGGTCATCAAACTCTGGAAGGGTGTTGCCAACAGGCGCAGCAAACTGTCGATAGCCGAAGTACTGTGATGTGCCATGTAGGCATCGAATTTATCCGTAAAGCCTCGTTTGCGTTGTACTGCGCCCTGCTGACGGTTTGCATCGGGTTCGGGTGGACGTTCCGGGCGGCGCGTTACGCTGGCGCCGCGCGTTGCACCGGTTGAAGGACGAGTACGATTTTGAGTCACGGAAGGTCGTTTTGATTTCACCAGAGGACTCCATCGTGTACGAGTTTGCCTTCCACCAAGCCCAAAATACGCTTATTCATACGTTTTAGGAGTTCAACATCATGACTGGCGATCAGAATTGTTACGCCCACTTCGTTAAATTGGCGAAACAAGGTCATTATCTCCTCCGATAACTCGGGATCGAGATTTCCTGTTGGCTCATCCGCAAGCAACATCGTTGGCTTGTTAACAACGGCTCGCGCTATACCGACACGTTGCTGCTCGCCGCCCGATAAAACAATAGGATTCAAACGCTCTTTTTCGAGCAAGCTGACCTTGTCTAGCGCGGCGCGCACGCGACGGCCGATTTCGTGATGTGGCAAACCCGCGATTTGCAGCGGAAGGGCGACATTATCGAAAACGCTGCGGTCAAATAAGAGTTGGTGATTTTGGAAAACTACGCCGATGTTGCGGCGATAGTAGGGAACCTGGCTTGAGGGCATGCGATTGAGATCTTGCCCATCCACCGTGATTTGCCCGTTGCTGGGCTTTTCCATTTGCATGATCAATTTCATCAGCGTGCTTTTCCCGGCGCCGGAGTGGCCTGTTAAAAACAGCATCTCGCCCGGTTCCACTAAAAAGTTGATGCGCGACAGCGCTTCAAAGCCGTTATCGTAGCGTTTGCTGACGTTGTCAAAACGTATCACGCATGCTCCTTGAATAATTCTTAAATTAGGATTCTTGAGTGTTAAACAGTGCCTGAATAAAAGGCTCAGCCGCAAAAGGTTGAAGATCGTCAATACCTTCGCCGACGCCGATAAATCGCACCGGCAGGCCGAATTTCTTACTCAGCGCGAAAATTACTCCGCCCTTCGCGGTGCCATCTAGTTTGGTCAATGCCAAGCCAGTCACGCCCGCCGCTTCAATAAATTGTTGCGCCTGATTAACCGCATTTTGGCCGGTGCCAGCATCCAGCACCAATAAAACCTCGTCTGGCGCGCCAGCATCCAGCTTAGCCAAGACACGTTTCACTTTGGCAAGTTCATCCATAAGGTGATCTTTGTTGTGCAAACGGCCTGCGGTATCAGCGATCAATACATCCAAACCACGCGCTTGTGCGGCTTGTAGGGCATCGTAAATGACCGACGCTGAATCTGCGCCGGTGTGCTGGGCGATAACCGGAACTTGATTGCGCTCACCCCAAACTTGCAATTGCTCAACTGCCGCTGCACGGAAAGTATCGCCCGCCGCTAACATGACTTTTTTGCCTTCATTTTGTAGGCGCTTGGCGAGCTTGCCGATGGTGGTGGTTTTGCCCACACCGTTTACACCAACAACCAGAATGACGTAAGGCTTTTTGGTGCCATCGACAATGCGATTTTCAACCACTAAAGGTTTTTCAACCGGACGTAATAAAATCGCGAGTTGTTCACGCAGCGCAGCGTAAAGCGCATCGCCATCGGTCAATTGTTTACGGGCGACGGCTTTGGTGAGGTTATCGATAATTTCGGTGGTTGCATCCAGACCGACATCAGCCACCAGTAGTTGCGATTCCAACTCTTCAAACAAATCGTCGTCGATAGTTTTACGGCCGAGAATTAAATTACCCAAGCCTTGCGCAAAATTGCTGCTGGTACGGCTTAAGCCTTGCTTGATACGCGCAAAAAAGCCTAGTTTTTGCTCTGGCTCTGCTGGCGCTTTTGTAGCGCTCGGCTCAACGATAGAGTTCGTGGTTTGTGGATTAGTTGGAGAATCAGGTACTGAAGTCGGCTCTGAGCTGGAAGCAGGCTCAATGGCTTCAACCGGTTTCGGTTCAGCGGGAGTTGGTTCAGACTTCTTAAAAAACTTGGAAAACATAATTAGCAGATTCTTGATTAACGTCTTAATTAACAGGGATTATTGAAAAACCGTTATCCTATCATTAATCCCCACACTTCTATTTTGAAATTTGAGAATTACACCGTGAAACCCGAGCGACAGTCGCCCAAAACCACGCACAGCAATCAATTACGTATTATCGCCGGACTTTGGCGCGGCCGAAAATTGAATTTCCCGGAGGTAGAAGGCTTGCGCCCTACGGGTGATCGGATTCGCGAAACCCTATTTAATTGGTTAGCGCCAGAAATTCAAGGCGCGCGTTGTCTGGATTTATTTGCCGGATCGGGCGCATTGGGAATAGAGGCTTTGTCGCGCGGTGCAAGTATTAGCGTGATGGTAGAACGCGATACTAAAGCTGCAACTCAACTTAGGGATAATCTTGATTTATTACATGCAGAGGCAGGTCGCATAATTCGCGATGATGCTTTGTGTCTGTTAAAAAAGGGAAATCAGGATGAGCCTTATCACATCGTTTTTATTGACCCGCCATTTCAATTGAATCTCTGGCAAGCCGTAATTGATGCTTTGGAGATGGGTAATTGGTTAGCGGATAACGCGACTATTTATATTGAATCCGGCCGAGATAATGATTTTCAGCCGCCGATAAATTGGCAATTGCATCGCGATAAACATGCCGGTGCGGTGAGCTACCGGCTGTTTTATCGCGAGCAGTTGAACAACTAATTATTGAACATCCACAAAACTACTATAAACCCCGTTCTTATCAAAAGCCGCCACCTGGAAAACGTAATTTCCTTCGAGCCAAGCAAAGTTGTATTGCGTAGTCCAAGCATCGTTGATTGAAATGTGGGTGTAGTTGGCATCGGTCGCTAACTTGTAACGAATTTCATAACCACCAATTTCGGTGATGTCTAAAACGGTACCATCCAAACGTCCAGAAGGCGCTGTCCAACTCATTCCCACTGGGCCTGCAACAGCAGTTACAACTCCGCCTCCAAATGATGTACTTGCGGCAGAACTACTCGACTTGGACGAACTAGATAAACTAGACGAAGTCGTCGTAGCAGGTTTGGATGAGCTGGAGCTACTGGTTGTGGTCGGCGTTGAACTGGGTGTACCAGAGTTTGCTGTTCCCTCAATACGGAACCAATTGACATTAAAGCCACCGACGACAGCGAGAATACGGAAATTATGCGTGCCTGCAGTCAACCTTACTGTAGTAGTAACATCAACCCACTTCTGCCAACCTCCAGTAACAGGTACTGCAACTGTACTTAGCACTTCCCCAGTGGAAAGTTCATTCAAGTTAAACGAGCCCGCAGCACTCAAACTGGCAACTCGATAAGTAATTTTATAATTACCTGTAACAGGAATGATCACATTGGAATTGGCATAAGCCATCCAGTCACCGGCATCTATATTTCCAGTATCTTGTCCGCCACCGGTGTCGCTAGTTGGTTCGTTCCAGACACCGCCCATGGCCGAATAATTTTCTGCTTGGATAGTTACTGGGCTAAGCACCGTAGATG
Source organism: Gammaproteobacteria bacterium (assembly GCA_004172865.1). GTDB lineage: Bacteria > Pseudomonadota > Gammaproteobacteria > Pseudomonadales > Cellvibrionaceae > Cellvibrio. The sequence goes on from SEBV01000018.1 coordinate 41,563, forward strand.
TAGTGGATGATGCCACTGAAGACGCTGCAGATGATTTTGACGAAGAAGTTGTAGTAGGAATCGAGGACGCTGCAGATGAAACAGCAGCCGGTGCTGATGAAGCCGCGGCTGATGACTTGGAGGACGATACCGCTGTAGACGAAACCGCCGCAGATGATTTGGAAGAAGAAGTTACAGCCGCAGGCGTACTACTGGCACTGGAGGGCACTGGACTGCTGGCCGCTTTCACCGCATCAACTTTAAACCAGTTAACGTTAAAGCCACCGGTAACTGCACCAATTTTAAAATAATGCGCGCCCGCCTTCATGGTCACGGTTTTTTCAACCGTCACCCATTTTTGCAATCCGCCCGTGTTTGGTACATTGACCGTGCAAATTTTTGTCTCACTACCGCCCACGTTATAAAACGAAAAACTCGCTCCATCTACATTACTGGCAACTCGAAAAGTAATTACATAGTCACCTGTGGTGGGAAGATTAACGCCAGTATTGGTGTAGGACATCCAATCACTGGTATCGATCCAGCCCACATTTAAGCCGCCACCGGTATCGGTAGTTGTCTCGGTGCTAACACCAAGCATAGTAGTGTAATTTTCTGCTTCGATTGTGATGGGGGTCGGCGACATTGTTTTTGCAACGGCCGCTGCCGCACCCGTACTTAAGCTCATGAAAGGTGCACACAAGGCCATAGCGATGGTCATCTTGCGTAGCTTTAATTGCCAATTCAAACCGCGTTGTAACTGCAAGCGATCTATATAACCAAGATCAATTAATATTTCACCGATTGAAGTTGCCTGCAGTGCAGACTCGTCGGTTCGATCTACTGCTTTTCTGCGGTTGGCTTGCTCCTTAATTGCATGACTCAACTGTTCAGACGTAATTAAACCCTTATTAAGTAATACCTCCCCTAATCGAGTCGCTTCATTTTTTTTAAACATACAACCTCCAACTTACTGCAAAAAAACAAATGCATTTATAGATGCGTTAACGTAGTTAGCATATTTGTGCTTTTATGAGTGTAGGAGAAATTATTTAAGCCGCGCGGTGAATAATTGCCGAGGATTAGCAATATTTTGGAATTGCAAAAAGCTGTCTTAGATTGAATTTATAAAAAATTTTCCCTAAGCCAACTTTTTAGTGCTTAGAAGAATTCAAGCGAATCTAAAAAAATATTTTTATGCTATTTAACGTATAAAAATTGCTGTTATCGCCAATAAATAATGAGAAGAAATTTTTAATTTCAGCAAATGTGTAGATGATCAAGCTCAAACATTTTTTCCATTTTTTGAACTTAGCCCACAAATTGTTTACTATGCGGCGACAATAAACGCCAAAAGAGATATCTCCATGCGTAAAGTGGTATACCCCGGTACTTTTGATCCTATCACCAATGGTCACATTGACCTGGTTGAGCGCGCCTGCCGTTTATTTGATCGGGTCGTTGTTGCTATAGCCGCCAGCAATCGTAAAAATCCACTATTTACGCTAGAAGAGCGTGTTGCCCTTGCGCAAAAAACACTCGCACATTTACCCAATGTTGAAGTCTGCGGTTTCGATATTTTGTTAGTTGAGTTCGTGCGCCAACAACAAGCTCAAGCTGTTGTTCGCGGTTTACGCGCCGTGTCAGATTTCGAATATGAATTTCAGCTTGCCAATATGAATCGTGCTTTGGCGCCTACGATGGAAAGTTTATTTCTTACACCGGCGGAGCATCTTTCTTACATTTCATCATCAATTGTGCGTGAAATTGCATTTTTAGGTGGCGATGTAAGTAAATTCGTTGCAGCGCCTGTAGAAGCAGCATTGAAGAAAAAATTTAGTCATTAATTGTTGATGACTAAATAGAAATGCAAAGAAAAAGTTTAAACGATTAACTATTAAATCGGTTAAAGATATGTCCAATCCCGTTATTGTTATCACTGGCGGAAGTAGCGGAATCGGTGCTGCAACAGCACTGCTGGCTGCGCAGCAAGGTTACGATGTTTGTTTTAGTTATCACTCCAATGAAACAAATGCGCAACAGGTTGTGAGCGACATTTTAGCCTTGGGTAGACGTGCTGTTTATACGCAAGCAGATGTTAGCAACGAAGCCGATATCTTAAATTTATTTACCCTCGTTGACACTCATTTTGGTCGCATTGATGCGTTAGTTAACAACGCCGGCATTTTGCAAAAAAAATTATTCAGCGATATAAAAATTGATGAGCTGGAAAAATTATTTTCCGTCAATGTGATTGGCAGTTTTATTTGCGCACGCGAAGCGATTAAACGCATGGCGAAATCCAAAGGCGGCAAAGGCGGCGCGATTGTTAATGTATCATCTATCGCAGCACGTGTTGGTTCGCCGTTTGAATATATTGATTACGCTGCAACTAAAGGCGCTATTGATACTTTTACTTTTGGTCTAGCCAAGGAAGTTGCCGACGATGGCATTCGTGTTAATGCGGTACGCCCCGGTGTTATTGACACGGACATTCATGCGAAGGGCGGTGAGCCTGACAGAGCTGAACGTATTGCACCTATGATTCCCATGAAACGCGCTGGCACTGCCGAAGAAGTTGCGAAAAGTATTTTGTGGTTGCTGTCCGATGAAGCTTCTTACATCACCGGGACTTTATTAGATGTTGGCGGTGGGCGCTAACGTTAAAATATCAATAAAAAAAGAGCCACTCGTGGCTCTTTTTTTTCGCGCGATATAAGTCGTATAAATTATTTAACACCTTCACTTTTCAGCGCTTCAATTTTATCCAGATCAACTGTGTTAATAACGGATTTTAATTTATCGACACTTGTATTTTGTCCAATGGATTCCACTACAAATCGATTCGCCACTACAACGCTGTATTCACTTAGTGAATTATTTTTTGACGACGTTTCACGGGTTTGACGACCGTCCACTACGCCCGTTTTTTCATAGCCAACTTCAGATTCGTTATCTTGTTCGGCATCAATCCAGGTAAAAAATCCGCCATTAATATTGCTGCCGTAATCGCCAACACTCAAGCTAATAATAAGCTTGTCGCCATCACTATATTTCGCTTGAGCTTTGGAAATTTCATAACCGGATGCTGACGATTTTTCGCTGGAAATACTAATACGTTTTAAACCTTCAACAGACTCCGGTAATAGAGATTTTATTTGCGCCGCACTCAACACTGAAATTTGTGGCGCTTCTGCTGCTTCAGAATTCGCAACTTCTGATTCTTTAGCTGCGGCAGGATTTTTTGCATCCTGTGCGGCTTCCATTTTTCCTGCGAGTTTAGATAATTCTTTTATAGCTGCGGTTGCTGCCAGAGTTTTTTCTTGCAGTTTTGCATCGTCATTCGCTTCATGTTGTGCGATTGAATTTAAATTGGTGGCGCTCGCCGTGGTGAGCGCCACGATTGATGACACCACTGCCGCCAAAATAAAACTCACCACAATTGCGCACACGACTGAAACAATCGTGTAGCCAAGCGCTTTATCTTTTGGAGCTTTCATTAACACGGGCAATCCAAGATAGAGAACGTAAACGGCATAAAAGCTTGCGAAGATTCCCAGCATGCCCAACATGGGAACAATATTTAAAACGCCGGCTAACCAGATCGGCGTAAAACTATAAGCCGTGACTTTTAACGCTTGTGTAGCATTTTTTTCGCCACCAAAGCTGGGCGCGAGGGCATTGATAATTTGCGCCACCAAAAAAGTACTTAGCACACTCATCAGCAAACCTAGAACCAGAGTTGTTAATCCGGCAACGAGTGGTGTGCGAATATGTCCGGCAAAAGGAACGTTAATACCGAGTAAGGTCATGCCTAAAAAACTGGCCACCAATGGTATGGCAGCGAGCGGAATAATGTAGGTTTTGTAGAGGTCTGCCGTGGTAGTGGCTTCCGGCGCTATAACGTCCCATTCGGTTGCTGGTTTGAGGGTAATATCGGTAGCACGTTGGATAAGGGTCATAGCGTAATTCCTTGTTGAAGTGAGTAAGTGTTGGCGTCTAGCCGAATGGCGAGTTTGAAAAGTCTCTTGACCACTTTATTTTTGCTCGCCAAGTAATATACCTAGGCTTTTTTTGATGCAATGCCGGATAGCGAACACTCTTTACACTAAATCGTGCCTATAGTCCCAATTATCCCAACACTTGCTGCGCTTTTTTGGACAGTTTTTTCCTGATTGCGAAAATACTTGGCGTATTCAAACAAACGGCTAACACCAAGTCCTGTAACAATCACAGGCTAGTCAAATTACAGCTGAGGCCAATCACTGTAATTTACTGTTGCCTCTTCGGCGTGTAGTTGTCGCGCTATCCTTGATCGGTATCCCTCATGTTTGGAATTGTAAAAATCGCCCTGAAACGGCCGTATACCTTCGTGGTATTGGCTATTTTATTGTTAATTGTAGGAACACTCTCGGCATTGCGTATGCCGACCGACATTTTCCCGAATATTCGTATTCCCGTAATCGCCGTTGCCTGGCAATACACCGGTATGCCGCCAGATCAAATGTCTGGGCGCATTACCACACCATTCCAGCGTGTACTCACCACGACTGTAAATGATATTGAGCATATCGAAGCCAACTCTTACACCGGCTTCGGGATTGTGAAAATTTTCTTTCAGCCAGGTGTAGATATAGCGACAGCGAACGCGCAGGTGACGGCAGTATCGCAAACCATGCTGCGTCAGTTGCCGGCGGGCATTACGCCGCCGTTAATCCTTAACTACAACGCATCTACCGTACCGATTTTGCAAATTGCTTTATCGGGTCAGGGATTATCGGAACAGCAGTTAGGCGATTTGGGGTTAAACGTTATACGGACCCGTTTGGTTACCGTACCCGGTGCTGCGATTCCGTTTCCGTTCGGCGGAAAAAGTCGTCAGGTGCAAATCGATTTAAATCCTGATGCAATTCAGGCACGTGGTTTGTCGTCGATTGATGTTGCTAACGCCTTGGCTGCACAAAACCTGATTACGCCTGTGGGCACCCAAAAAATTGGCGACCGCGAATACACTTTGCAGCTGAATAATGCCGCTGCTACCTTGGATGAGCTTGCGAATTTGCCGATTAAGGTTGTCAACGGCGCAACCGTTTATATTCGCGATGTAGCCACAGTTCGCGACGGCAACCCTCCGCAAAACAATATAGTGCATGTGGATGGTTCCAAGTCAGTGTTGATGTCTGTTCTTAAAAACGGTGCTACCTCGACGCTCGACATAGTCGCGGGCGCCAAAGCAAAACTTGCTGAAATCAAACCGACTTTGCCAGACACATTGGATGCTGTGCCGATCAATGATCAATCCATATTTGTGCGCGCCGCCGTAAAAGGCGTTGCGTTTGAAGGGGCGATTGCGGCGATCTTAACCAGCTTGATGATTTTGCTGTTCCTCGGCAGCTGGCGCTCCACGGTAATCATTGCCATTTCAATTCCACTCTCTATTCTCGGTGCGATTGCCGCGCTTTACGCCACTGGCGAAACCCTGAACATCATGACCTTGGGCGGCTTGGCCTTGGCGGTGGGAATTTTGGTGGATGATGCGACTGTAACTATCGAAAACATCAACTGGCATCTCGAACACGGCAAAGATGTTGAAACCTCGATTCTGGATGGCGCGGCGCAAATCGTGACCCCCGCCTTCGTATCATTATTGTGTATTTGTATCGTATTCGTTCCCATGTTTTTCCTTGAGGGCGTATCGCGCTTCTTGTTCGTGCCTATGGCCGAAGCGGTGATGTTCGCGATGGTTACCTCGTTTATTTTGTCGCGTACGCTGGTGCCGACTATGGCGAATTACTTGCTAAAACCGCATACCTCTCATTTGGAAGAGGACGGTGCTGCCAAAACATCAAGCAATCCGCTTGTGCGTTTTCAGCGTCGGTTTGAATCGCGTTTTGAAAATTTCCGTCACGGCTACCGCAACATATTGGTGGTGGCGCTGGTACACAGAAAAGTCTTTGTTACCGGGTTTATGGGCTTTGTGGTGCTATCGTTTGCATTGGTGCCATTTTTAGGCCGTAACTTTTTCCCAGCTGTGGATGGTGGACAAATTTTAATGCATGTTCGTCTACCCATAGGGGTTCGGCTTGAAGATGCGGCAATTCGCTTTGCGGAAATTCAGGATTCGATTCGCAAAGTTATTCCATCAGAAGAAATAGTGACCTTGGTGGACAACATCGGCCTGCCAAGCAGTTCGATTAACCTGACGTATAACAATACTGGTGTGATCGGCTCGCAGGATGGCGATGTGCAAATCGCCTTGACTGAAGATCACAAACCCACTGCCGAATACGTAAAACGTTTGCGCGAAGAATTGCCAAAACAATTCCCCGGTGTGACTTTTACCTTCCCGCCAGCAGATATTGTGAGCCAGATTCTTAACTTCGGTTCGCCAGCGCCTATCGATATTCAGGTTCGCGGCAACAACCTGACCGCAAATTATGAATACGCGAACATGTTGTTAAAACGTATTCGCGAGGTTTCCGGCGTGACCGACGCACGCATTCAGCAATCGCGCCAGAACCCGGTGTTGAAAGTGGATGTAGACCGTGTACGGGCGCAGGACGTGGGCCTCACCATGCGCGATGTTACCAACAACATGATTGTGAACCTCACTGGTAGCAGCCAATCGGCACCCACTTTCTGGCTGAACCCGGCAAACGGTGTTTCTTACCCAGTGGTAATGCAAACTCCCCAATATCTGCTGGATTCGCTACCCACACTGGAAACTTTGCCCATCAATAGCACCACCAGTTCAGGTATGCAGCTGGGCGGTATCGCGACCTTTGATCGAGGTGTGTCGGCCGGAGTAGTGAGCCAATATGACATTCAGCCTATGGTACAAATCCACACCGCTACCCAGGGTCGCGATTTGGGTGCCGTGGCGGCGGATATCCGCAAAATTTTAGACGAAACCGAAGCCCAAGTTCCTAAAGGTTCAAAAGTCGCGTTAATGGGCCAGGTGTCGACCATGGAAAAATCCTTTAGCGGGTTGCTCTTCGGTTTGCTCGGCGCGATTGTGCTTATTTACCTTTTAATCGTGGTCAACTTCCAATCCTGGAGCGATCCGTTCGTTATCGTCAGCGCCTTACCAGCGGCAATCGCAGGCATTATCTGGATGTTATTCGCCACCTTTACCCCGCTCTCGGTACCGGCGTTGACCGGGGCGATTATGTGTATGGGTGTGGCGACGGCTAACAGCGTGTTGGTTATCAGCTTTGCCCGTGAAAAACTTGAAGAGCTGCAAGATGCCACCGCCGCAGCACTTGAGGCCGGTTACGTCCGTTTTCGCCCAGTATTGATGACTGCGCTAGCCATGATGATTGGTATGGCGCCCATGGCCCTCGGCCTAGGCGAAGGCGGCGAGCAAAACGCACCGCTGGGCCGCGCCGTAATCGGCGGATTGTTATTCGCTACCGTGACCACATTAATTTTTGTGCCGGTGGTGTTCAGTATTATTCATGCTCGCTATGGCAAACACAGCGCGCAACCTGTTATGAGTGGAGAAGTACGTGTCTAACCCATCTAAAGACTTGCCTAATTCGAACCCGGCCGCCCATCCGGATATGACCATAACTCCTGCTACTAGGCGTCAATTGCGTCTGGGCGGAATCGTTGCAGGCGTTATTGCCATTGTGTTGGTAGTATTTGGGCTGGCGGCACGCGCTGCCAGCGGTAAAAACCTCGATCAATGGACGGCAGATCAAGCGGTCACTACAGTCGCGGTGATCACGCCGGCTAAAAATGCCGCTAGTCGCACTCTCGAACTACCGGGACGCTTCGAAGCTTTTGCAACTGCACCGATTTATGCGCGAGTGCCCGGTTATTTGAAAAGCTGGAAAGTTGATATAGGCGCGCAAGTGAAAGCAGGCGAATTACTGGGCGAAATCGAAACGCCAGATCTCGACCAGCAATTGCTGCAAGCTCGCGCGGATATGGAAAGTGCCAAAGCGAACGTCAATTTGTCTGAACTAACCTTCAAACGCATGAAATCACTGCTCGAAACCAAAGTCGTTTCGCAACAGGAATTTGATGATCGCGCCGGCGACTTTGCAGCCAAACAAGCACAGTATCAGTCTGCAAAAGCGAATCTTGAACGCTTGCAAGTCAACAAAGGTTTTACCCGTATAGTCGCTCCTTTCGCTGGCATAGTAACAGCGCGTAATACTGACGTAGGGGCTTTGATCAATGTAGGCAGCAGCACCAGCCCAGCGTTATTTACGGTGTCGGACGCCACTAAATTGCGTCTTTACGTTAGTGTCCCGCAAAGCTATTCATCGAGTGTAAAACTAGGAGATGAGGCCCAAATCACCGTACCGGAACGCCAGGGGAAAACCTATAAAGCGACGGTCGCAGGATCATCTGGCGCTATCGACTCAGGCACCAGTACAACCCGCATTCAACTCGCTATCGACAATGCAAGTGGTGAGCTTTTACCTGGTAGTTACGCGCGGGTAATTTTCGCATTGCACGGCGGCTCGGATGCCTTGAGCATTCCTGCCAGCGCATTGATTTTTGATGCTGCAGGCTTACGCGTAGCAACTGTTGGTGCAGATAATAAAGTCGCGCTCAAACCAATTACTATTGGACGCGACCTTGGTAAGGAATTGGAAATTAGCGGAATTAACGCGCAGGATAAAGTGATCGATAACCCGCCTGATGGACTTAGCAACGGCGACGTGGTGCGGGTAAAAGTTGATGCGCCTAAGAAAGACGATCAACCCAAACCAGCGGAAAAAGCCAAGTCTTAACATTTTGACAGCAGCTGCAACGAGCCTAAATACTGTGCTCGTGGCGGCTGACATAGGTGGTAGGCGGTTCGCCCATAGCGCGGGTGAACATAGTGCTAAAACTACTGGTGCTACCGTAACCCAAGGCAAACGCAATTTGGGTTACGCTCTGGCCATCTTCCATCATCTCCAGCGCACGAATCAGGCACAACTGCTGCCGCCAGGCCGAAAAGGTCATCCCCGTTTCATTTAAAAACAGTCGCGTTAAGGTCCGCGCGCTTGCGCCTACCAACTGACACCATTCATCTAGCGAGCGAGTATCGCCGGGGTTTTCATAGAGTAATGCGGTTAAGCGACGCAGGCGATGATCTTTGCCTTCGGGCAGGAATACCGGTGTTTCCACTTGTCCGCCGATTTGGTCGATCAAGACTTGCATCAGGCGTCCGGCCTGGCCGTTTTCATCGTAACTGTGGCCGAGATCTACCGCGGCAATCACCAATTCCCGCAACAAGGCCGAGAGCTGCAAGACACAACATTTGTTGGGCAATCGCCCCAGATAACTTTCGTGGATATAAGCGGCGCGTGCTCTGGACGCTTTGGTGTAAACAACTTTGTGGACAACGCCACCGGGAATCCAGCAGGCGCGACCAGGTGTAGTGATCCAAATGCCGCCTTCGGTTTCCACGCGCATACTGCCGGACACGACAAAAATAAGCTGCCCGCGCTTGTGACTGTGCGCTGACATAGGCACGCGGTTCGCGTAATCCGCCGCAATCGCCACGACTGACTGCACCGAATCGTCAGGGTCGACACCACGCATGGCTTCTAAAATATCGTCTGGCAAGCTAATGGCAGTTCTCTCTTACTTTTGATAGGTGTGTAGCTCGATAGATGTTTCGCAGTGCGTATCTCACAGTGATTTTTCAATGAGATTTTCAACCTGAAGATCATACGAGCAGTATCCGTGAAAAAACAAATGACAAAACGCCAAATAACAAAGGTTAACAAGCGATGCTAATTAAAAAACAGCCAATAACGGCTAATAAAAAGGCCGCACAATAAAATGGGCGGCCTTTTTCTGCGAACAGACATTATTCGTGCAGGAATTTAACCGGTGAACCTATCCTGCTGGTTCAGTGTTGCATTCCCTTTAAAATCGTTTAAATCCCGTTCGATATTACTTCGCAGGGCCACTTGCCGCCGCGCGAGCAAAGCCACCATTGTTTTCGGTACAAATGCGTTCGTAATTATCCAATGACACTTGGCCTTTAGGATGATTCGCGCGTTCAACCTCAAAATGCCAGCCGTTAGGCTCGTCCTTCTCAGTCCATTTTTTGGCGGGAATGGTCACACTGAATGGGCGCGTGTAAACCGTAGGATCGGTAAACGTTGCCACATAGTTGTAGCGACTGCCATCAGCATTAAAAATGTAGCGCTCCTCGATCACACCTTCTTCACTGATAAATTCGCCCGAGCGACCAAAAAGTGCTTTACCGTTTTGGTTGCGAACATCCACGACCAAAGTATTGCCTTCCCAATGTCCACGCGAATCGCCGTTCCAGAGTTTGATGTTTTCTGGCAAATGCGGCTTGTTATCCAGGTGAATAATACGCGTACCAGAATTGAACTGGAACAATACATAATCAGGGTATTGGCTAATTTCGTAACCGTGCCAGTAAAGCGACTTAGGAATGCCCGCCGGTGCGCAGCGCGCTAATGGCTCTACGTATTCGGGTTTGATCGGGTTGTTAAAGTACTGTTGAAATTCTTTAACTTTCGCTTGTGCCCAAGGTTGGAAGGGGACTTGGCCATCAGCTGGATCAGTCACACGGCTGGGCGCGCGATTTTCCCGGGGTGACTGGGCAATACGACGTGCCGAAGCACCCGGATCGTTGATCACACCGCCTTGAGGATCGGTAAAGTTGTTGTGGTTGGCGATAGTGTTGGACCAGTGACCGGAAATATCCGGTTGGCCGTCCGCCGTGCGCTTGCCAGTCCATTTACCGGAATTGATCACCGAAACGGTTTTTTCAATTTGAATCCCGCCACCGCCACCACCTTGTTGCGCTTGAGGTTTCTTGGCTTCGGACTCCTGCGCCTGACTGGTTAAACTCAGGCTGCAAATGGCTGCCGTAATACACATCGCTAAATAATGTTTTCTGTTCATAAAAATGCCTCCGCCGACTATGGCTGCGCTGCCGGCTTACGCGGCGGATAGTATTGGTCGTAGTCCAGAGTGAAACGGTAGTCTTCAATCAGCTGGAAGTTTTTCTCGCGGTGGCGATACAAGATGACGTTAATAGTCCACGGGCGACTGAAGACGTTTTTATCTTCAATAGTTGCGCTGTAATCAATCGTGTTGTTGTCCAAAAAGCGATAGCGCTCGACCACATGCAAGGCCTCGCTGTGGTAATTACCGGCACGGTCAAACCAGGTGCCATCGGTGAAATTGTTGACATCAACTACCAAGGTATCGCCATCCCAATGACCGCGCGAATCGCCCAGCCACCAATCGTAAGGATCGGTCGGGTGATCAGTGCCGTTGGTGTAAATAGTGCGCACCGAATGGCCGAACTGGTGAACGATAAAAAGATCTTTTTCACGCTGGAAAATCTGGAAGGGTTCAGGGTAATAAGTCGCCCGTGGCACCCCCAGGGTAAAGCCTTTTAAGGCTGGATCTTCAGTGGCGCGCGCAGCGAAATTTTTCTGCTTTTGCGCCAGCGCCGAAGGCAAATAGGGGATGACATTGCCTTCCACCACGCCCGCACTCGGCGGTGCATCGACACGATTGGAGTGGGGCTCCAGGTCATAATCAGCAGCGCTGGTGGTCTGCCAAATACCGGAAAAATCCGGCTTGCCGTTCGCCAACTTGGGCATGCCGCTTTTACTTGCAGCAAATGCATCTAGGGCGCAGCAACTCACGAGTGTGAGCGCCGCTAAAAATTTCTTGTTCAACTAACTTCTCCCAACCTAAAAATGGATTAACACACCTGCAACAGTGCTGTTTACTTTTTCTCTGCCGACGTGGAAGTAGCCGGGCCTATACCGACTATTTGCAGAATTACCTCTTCGTCCTTGGCACCGTCGTAATGAACTTCATTTGCGTAATGGGTCACAAAACTCCCGGCTGGCGCGGGTTTGAGTAGATCAGGGTTGTAATCTGAACCCGTGCTGATCCACCAGGTGCCCGACAAAACCGTGATATAGCGGTCGTTAGGATGCGAATGCGGGCGGCTGTTTTTATGGGGATGCCACTTGGTCAGGACCACATAAAGACCGGGTTTGGCAGGGTCGCCCACCAATATCGCCGTCTCGGAACCGCTCGGATTGGCGACCCATTTAATATCTTTCGGCAGATCAATCTTTACCGCTTTGGGGTTCAACTCCGCGGCAGAAGCGGCCACACCCACACAGCACAATAAGGCCAGGGCTGCACCGCGTAAAAAATGGTTTGTCTTCATGATTAATCCCCCTTTTCCCAATCCGTTATAAATCAGCCAGTTAAAATCAGTCATCTACTTGCAATTGCGATGTTGAAGTCGACACTGGCGCACTTTGCCCGCGCAATCTCGCAACCAACCCAATCGCCGCCACCGAGCGCGGCGCGTAGGAAAATTGCAGGATCAACGTTAGCGCTGCCAAGGACAACACAGCGAATAAATCCGTAAAGCCCAAACCCAAACCTTTGAGCTGAATCAAGTAAACGGTCGCGACCGAGATAAAAAACCAACCAACTGTTTTCAGCAAATACAAGGCTTGCGGTCTAGCGCTGCGCTGCGGCCACACCTGCTGATAATGGCGCGCCTTGGTGAGGCTCAGCGCCGCAAATCCGAAATACGCAAATACAAAACTAACCAGCACAGTTACACCTCCTGCGCAGAAGGCAGGTGGCTCGCATTGCGACGGCGAGCTGACAAAGGCGCTTGTTGGGCGCGACGACTCAGACGAATAGCGACCCAGGCAAGGAGTAAACCGGTGACGATTACGGTGAGATCGAAACCAGCGAAAATCCAATCCTGCACTTGCAAGCTGTGCAGTAAATGACGGCCAGTGGTCGCTGCATTCACAATCGGCAAGAGTAAAAACACCGTTGCCGCCACCCAAAATTGTTCGATCCACGCGCGGCCAATAGGGCGCACAATTGGGTACAACAAGGCCAGTAACCACACGATAAAGAAGCTGTTCGCCTCCCAGTTACCACGCCCCGCTAAGTCCAGCGGCAGCAGGCGGTTAGCCAAGAAATAAGCGGCAATAGCGATAGGCAAACCAGCGGTGGTACCCACGTTCAAAGCTTCCACTAAACGATGACCAAAATCCGGCCCGTCTTCCTGCTTGAGTTGCTTGGGGCTACGTTTGACCACCCACAGCACCAGCCCCGACGCGATAATAATTGCGCCCGCGATACCCGATAAAAAATACAGCCAACGCAACACCCAACCGGCGAACAAGCCGCGGTGCAGACCGAGTAAATGATCGTAAAAACCGCGTGCGTTGCTTTGATTACTGAACTCTCCCAACAACGCGCCGTTAGCACCGTCAAATACCAACTCTTGATTGGTACGCGAAGTGTCGTCCAGCAAATGGGTAACGCGCACCCGCGCATTGGAATCGCCGGGATTTTCCACTTCGATAGTGCGCACTTGCCCCGAACCCCATTTTTGCTCCGCTACCGCCGTCAAACTACTCAGGTTTACCAGAGGTGCGGCTTGATCGGCGCGCTCTACTTCGTAAGGCGTCGCATTGAGTTCATGGTTGTAAGTCGTGCGCATGTCATTGCTCAAACCGTAGTTGGCAGCGACGTTACTGGGGAAAAGCGTGAGGACTAAAAACACCAAGCCGCTATAGGTCATCATCAGGAAAAACGGCAGAACGATAGTCGCGAGCGCTGCGTGTAAATCCAGCCATGAACGCTGGCCTTTACCGGGGCGAAAGGTGAAGAAGTCCGCGAAGATTTTTTTATGGGTGATGATGCCGCTAATAATGGCGACCAACATAAACATGCTGCAGATGCCGATCAGCCAATCGCTCACAGTGCGCGGCAGGTAGTGCAATTCATAATGCATTTTGTAGAGCAACTGGCCGCCGCCGGTCGCACGGGTTTCTACCGGCTTGGCAGTTTCAGGATCGAGATATTCTTCAGTGCGTTTGCGATTTTGGTTTTGCGTCATACCGCTATGTTCGGCGGATGCTTGGGTCACTGGTTGTTCCCAACGCACGCGCAGATTGGGGTAATCGCGATTGGTAGCCGGCCAGATCGTCCAGGATTCTGCATTAGCAGCGCGGCTTTGCAGGCGTTGTTGCGCGGCATCTACCGATTGTGTGAGGCTGGCAGTTTCGGGCTTGAGTTCCGGCTTCATCCAGCGGTCGATTTCGGTATCAAAGCGGCCCAGATTGCCGGTCACAAAGACGAAGAAAAGTATCCAGCCAACCACCAATCCGGTCCAGGTATGCAGCCACGCCATGGACTGACGAAAACCATTTTTCATTCCAAGCTCCTTCGTTAAACCCGCGCGCGCAGGCTAATCAAAATGCGTGACCGCCAGTTAAAGCGATTAAGGCGATAAGCGCTGCCAGTACCAGACTCGGTATTACCAATCCCAACCAGGCGCGCCATACGGTCGCTACCGAAAACACCCAGATTATGGCGCCCGTATAAAACGCAAAGCCAAGCGTATTGGCGATGGTGACTGAATCGCTGCGCGACAAGGGCAGGGAGAGACTGAAGAAAATACCTATGAGGGATGTCAACACATAACCGCCTAGCACCGCTGCCAATACCCGGCTCGCTACATGCCAGCGGTAAAGGGATAGTTCTGCAGCGGATGCTTTGGGGGCCATGACAAATTCCTGAATTATTGGGCACTGGATAAGCGCGTAGGGCCTTGGGCTTCGCAACTTTCATGCCACGCAAATTGCTGCTGGAAAGCTCGAATTTGTAGGTTTTCATGGCTTTAAAAGCCATCTACTGAGTGATTTTGTACAGTTCAATCAACAGCTGTTGGAAATTGGCCACTTGCAGTTCATCCAATAAACCATAGGTTTGCTGATGGCCGCAGCCGCCACTTTGATAGCGGGAACCTGTTTATAATCGCGATTTTTTCGGTTGCCCTTCATGCGTCTTCCTTCAACAAAATCCAGTAGCTATTCCCGTCTACTTATCGATAGTTTTTGCCTGCTGTTATTGCTTGTCATGCTGCTGCTTCCCAATCAGCGCGCCGATGTCACCCTGGACGCTTTTGTGTATCTTCCACTGGAAGCCGTCGCGCTTGGCTGGATATTGCTGGTGCGTGGACGAATCGGTTGGGCGCTGCGACTTATCGCCTCCACCGCGCTTGCGCTTGGTCTATTGGTGAAAACCGCCGACATGGCCTGCTTTGAAATTTACGCCCGTCCCTTTAACCCGATTTTCGATGCCTACCTGCTGCGCAATGGCCTGCATTTACTGGAGGGAGTTTTAGGTTACGTCGGTGCTATTTTGGTAGCGGTGTTTCTAGCGGCATTTGCACTGGGGCTAATCTGGCTCGCGTTCTGGTTGTTGGGGCGCTTGGCACAACGCCTCGATATCGCCAGACAAGAACTCAAACAATCCTACCGTTTTGCCACCGCGATTTTATTGACCGCAATTCCGGCAGGATTATGGCTGGGCGACCGCGCCGCAACGCCGTTTTATGACCTGCTCGCCAGCCATTGGATCGACACCAACGCCAGCATCCAGGAGCTAGCCAATTTCAAACATGAGATTGCCGCCAACCGCGACCTGCAAGCAGACTTGCCGGGGCAGCAGCTGTTCAATCGCCTAAAAGGCAAAGATTTTTTGCTCGTATTTATCGAATCCTATGGCCGCAGCGCACTGGATAATCCCGAATTTGGGGACCAGTTGCGGCCGCTGCTGCAACAAGGCGGCGAGCAACTTGAAAAAGCGGGTTTGCATAGCCGCAGCGCTTATCTCACATCGCCCACCATGGGCGGTTTGAGTTGGCTGGCGCAGGGCACAGCGCTATCAGGATTGTGGATCAACAGCCAAGTGCGTTACGACAGTTTGGTGATGAGCCAGCGCGCGAGCCTGAACCAACTATTCCGCCGCGCCGGTTGGCGCATGGTTGCGGTCAAACCAGCGATTACCCTGGATTGGCCGGAAGGTACTTATTTTGGCTACGATCAGGTCTACACCGCGCCCGATCTCGGCTACCAGGGCAAACCTTTCGACTGGGTAACCATGCCCGATCAATACACGTTATCCGCGTTCGAAGCGCTCGAACGCAAACCGGGCCAGCGCCCAAATGACAAGCCGGTGATGGCGGAAGTCGCGTTGATTTCATCCCACGCGCCCTGGACTCCTGTCCCCAAATTGGTGAGCTGGCAGGACGTGAAAAACGGGAAAATTTTTGATAGCCAGGCAACCAGCGGCGACAGTGCGGAATATGTGTGGCAAGACGACGAGCGCATTCGCAGCCAATATCGCCAAGCCGTCGCCTACAGTCTCGAAACGGTTATGTCCTATGCACAGACCTATGGCGACGACAATCTGGTGATACTCGCGTTTGGCGATCACCAACCCGCGCCGCTGGTAACCGGCGACACCCCCAGCCGAGATGTGCCTGTGCATTTAATTGCGCGCGACCCGGCCGTGTTGGACGCCATCGCCGATTGGCAATGGACACGGGGAATGCTGCCCGACGACCACGCGCCGCAATGGCCGATGAGCGACTTGCGGGATCAGCTGGTCGGTGCATTTTCCAATGCCGCACCGGCATTGACGGCTATCCATACGCCTGAACGCGCTGGCATAGAATCTGCTCCGGGCAAGGCTGACACTACTCATCAGCCCCAAAAGGAACAGCTATGAAAATTTACGCCAGCCTCGTCGCACTACTAACTTCGCTCATCTTATCGCTACCCGCATTCGCTGAACCCAAGCTCGGCGAAGCCGTGCCCCTATTCACTACCCAGGCGTCTTTTGCCGGTAAAGCGCTGGAGTATTCTTTGAAGGATGCCCTCCATAAAGGCCCGGTCGTGGTCTACTTTTACCCCACCGCGTTTGGCGGCGGCTGCAGTATTCAGGCGCGCGCGTTCGCGCAAAGCTATGATCAGTTTGTAGCAACAGGAGCGACCATTGTTGGCGTTTCGCTGGATGATATTGGCCGTCTCAATAAATTTTCTGCCGACCCGGAATTTTGCGCGAGCCGCTTCCCGGTAGCCTCAGATCCTGATGGCAAAATCGTGACCGCTTACGGTCTGAAGATCAATGAATCTACCCGTGGCCGCAAAGATATTCGCGGCGAGACGGTAGACCACGGTTCGATTGATCGCTCCACGTTTATTATCGATAGCGATGGCAAGTTGATAGCGACTCTGGACGGCCTCAAACCTGCCGACAATGTTGCCAAATCGCTGGAAGCTATCCAACACTTAAGAGCGCACAAAGGCTAGTTGCACTGGGCAAGGATGCCCGCAGATGTATCTTAGGGAGGATAAAAAATAGGAAAGGGTTTAAAAAGTTAACTGGAAGCGAGTACTAAACGGAAAGTTAGCCCCGCAAACGCGCGATCAGCGCCGCCACTTTACCCGCTGTATGATGCCAACGCGGCAATAGCGCTCCTGCAGTTCGCGCGCCCTCTTGCAACTTATGTCGCGCACCCGGTGCAGCCAGCACGCCCGCCAATACTGTAGCCAGACTTTGCACATCCGCCGGGGGCACCAATATGCCCGCATTGGCCGGCACCAATTGCGGAACCGCTCCGGCACGGGCCGCGACTATCGGCAAACCAAACGCCAGAGCTTCAGCGAATGCCATACCGTAGCCTTCATAGAGCGATGGCAATACAAACAAATCCGCATGTCTGAAAGCATCGCTCACATCACCTTCATCTACCGCGCCCGTAACCTCAACGCGATCCTGTAAACCTAAATGTTGAACTTGCGCGCGAATTTGCGCGGCCCATTCAGGGTCAAGTTCATCACTCCCTACAAAGCGAGCGCTCCAGGGCAATTCGGTGATTTGCGCCAAGGCTTCCAGCAAATAATTATGGCCTTTACGGCGCGTTAAACTGGCAAGAGTGAGCAAAATTGGCGGATGACCATCGCAGGGCGCGAACACTTGCGGATCTGTGCCTGGCTCGGCAACGGTGATTTTATCGGCCGGTACATTGAGCTGGGAACGCAAGCTGTCTGCCGTATCCCGACTGGTTACGACTACTGCCTCGACGGCGGCCAGCGCGCGTTTTTCGCTTTGCCAAAAATGCGTGCGCTGGGCGGAATTTAAGCCCGTCTCCAAGGCGAGCGGGTGATGGCACAGCGCAATCAATCGCAAGCGTTGCGCCGCACGTTCAGCCAAGTCGGGCAGAGCGCCCAACGCAAGACCATCCACAATAACCAATGCGCCTGCGGGTAAGTCAGCGAAAACCTGTTGTGCATGTTCGAGTGCGGTCGAATCCGGGAAGGGAAAACCGGCAGTCAATTGAATCACGTCTACTTTTAATCCCAACACTCCAAGCTCGGCAATCAAGCGACGGTCATAACCGTAACCGCCGGTGGGCGTCGCCAAATCGCCAGGAACAACAAAAAATACATCGGCAAAACCAACTGTTGGTTCTGCGGGTGGATTATCTGAAACTTCAACAGAGAGCTGTGACATGACCAACACCAGACAGTTTAAAAACGCCTATTCTGTGCGCTCCCGACTTGGTTTGCCAGATTTTTCGATGCTTTGAAATCCACAGTTTTTGAATAGAAACAAGCAGTTAGCTGATCAATAGCCAACAAATCGACGCAAGTTCACGCATTTACATAACTAATCGCGCCCGCGCCTTGCAGGGTCATCATGAAGGTTTTAAGATCGTGGCCTGTCATTTGCTGCTACAAAGTTCCACGCTGCGTTAAAGCGATCTATCTCCTACTTCGGTTATCTGCATTATGTCTACGATCCCGGTCTTGTCTAACATCTCACGCGTCTCTGAACTTCAGAATGAACTTCCCGCAAATGACGAGCGCCCCAAAACGACGGTAATCCGTCAGGCTTCAGCGCGCATCCCGACTCGCCACGGCGATTTTCAGTTGGGTTTTTACAGCAACAACATCGACCAGAAAGAACATTTGGCGTTTTTTCGCGGCGATATTGATGGCCAGACGGCGGTATTGGCGCGCGTCCATTCCGAATGTTTTACCGGCGATGTGATGGGTTCGCTGCGCTGCGATTGCGGCGAGCAACTGGATCGTTCATTGGCGTTAATCGCTAAAGAAGGTTCCGGTGTGGTGGTCTACTTGCGTCAGGAAGGTCGCGGTATTGGATTATTGCAAAAACTGCGCGCCTACAATCTGCAAGATCAAGGTTACGACACAGTGGATGCCAATCTGATGCTCGGCCACGGCGCCGATGAGCGCGATTATTCGCTGGCAGCTGCCATGTTGGCCGATTTAGGCATAGAATCAGTTCGGCTGATGACCAACAACCCGTTGAAAATTCAAGCGCTGGAAGCCGAGGGCGTGCAAGTTGTTGAGCGCGTACCTCTGGAACCAAGCCCTAATAATGAAAATCGCGGTTACTTGCTCACCAAGGCCAAACGCATGGACCATCTGTTCTTGAACAGCAATTTCGCACCTAATTCAAACCAGTCTCATGACGCCCAATCAAAAAATTGAACAATGGCTGACAACTGCCAAACACAGTTTCAGCACCGCCGAGCGACCCTTCGTCACCCTTAGCTATGCCCAGAGTTTGGACGGCAGCATAGCCTTGCGTTGTGATGAACCCCTGGCACTCAGCGGACGTCAATCCTTGCAACTCACCCACCAGCTGCGCAGTTTGCACGATGGCATTTTGGTGGGCATAGGCACGGTAATAAGCGATAACCCGCAACTCACGGTGCGTCATTGGGAAGGTGTAAATCCGCAACCTATAGTGCTCGACAGCAAATTGCGCATGCCGATCACCGCGCGCCTGCGCCATTCGCCCGATAAAACCTGCTGGGTCTTAACAACCTGCGAAGGCGAAAATGCACGCGAGAGTGAATCCGACCTAGACCACAGCCAAGGCCTTGAAATCACTGCCTTGGAAGGCAATGCCGATGGTCGCGTTTGCCTTGAAGGCGCGCTTAAATTGCTGCGTCAAAAAGGCATTACCAGTTTGATGGTTGAAGGGGGAGCCGCCGTTATTACAGCATTCCTTAAAGCACAACTGGCAGATGCAATCGTCATCACATTGGTGCCTAAGCTTGTCGGCGGCTACAAAGCCGTTAATGATCTCGGCGTAAGTAGCAAAGCGGCTTTGCCCGCGATATCACCCTTATTCAGCTCGCCGCTTGGCGACGATCTGGTCGTTTGGGGCCAGCTTAGTTACGGCGACGGCCTGCAATGACTCATCCCACTGCAACACCGATTACCGCCAGCCAACTCTGGTTTACCCAACTGCGTCAGGTAGAAATCCGTCCGCAAATGCTTAGCCCGGCTGCTGGCGAAGTGCTGGTGCAAACTTCTTGTTCGGCCGTTAGCGCAGGCACTGAATTGTTGGTGTATCGCGGCCAGCTGCCAGACAATCTCGCACTCGACGCCACTATCGCCAGCCTGCAGCAAGCGCCGCAATACCCGCTGCAATATGGTTACGCGGCCGTCGGTAAAGTGTCTCAAGTTGGCGACGGTGTTGATGCGCAGTGGCAGGGGAAACGTGTATTTTCCTTCGCGCCCCACGCCAGTCATTTTGTAAGCCAGCCGCAAGATTTGATTCCCGTACCGGATGATATCGACGATGAAGCCGCGATTTTCCTCGCCAATATGGAAACTGCCGTTAACCTCGTACAAGACGGCAAACCCGCCTTGGCAGAGCGCGTGGTTGTTCTGGGCCAAGGTATTGTGGGCTTACTGCTCACCGCCGTGCTCGCGCGATTTCCTCTTAAGCAATTGCTAGCGGTGGATAAAGTGCCGGAGCGTCGTGCCCTGGCGCAGCAACTGGGTGCTCATCTAGCGCTTGACCCTGATGCTGTTGCGCAAAAGCAAAAATCCGAGTTTGTAGACGGTGCCGATTTGATTTACGAAGTCAGCGGCGTGCCGCAAGCGCTCAACCTTGCGATTGATCTCAGTGGTTTTGCGAGCCGGTTGGTGATTGGCAGCTGGTACGGCAACAAATCCGCGCCCATCGTTTTAGGCGGCGCGGCGCATCGCAACCGCCTGCAGATTATTACCAGCCAAGTCAGTAGTATTGCGCCCGAACTCAGTGGACGCTGGAACAAAGCGCGTCGTTTCGATGTGGCTTGGCAGCTGATTCGCGACTTACGACCCGAGCGTTTAATCAGCCATCGTCTCAAGATTACTGACGCGGCTGGGCTATATGAACGGCTGGATAAACAACTGGATGAAACCCCGCAAGCCATGGTGCAAGCGGTGTTTGTTTATCCATCCTAACCCTACTTTTATCTAATTGCCTCAACCGAATAAGCAGGAAATTCTATGTACACACTTGCGGTAACTCGCGATTTTATTGCCAACCATTACCTTATTGGCGGCGACTGGGGACCAGAAAATAACCCACATGCACATCACTACGTGGCCGAAATCAGCATAGAAGCCCAGCAGTTGGATCGCCACGGTTATCTGGTGGATATCGTCGATGTTGAAGCTGCGCTCGATGAAATCATCGGCTACTTCAATAACAGCACACTCAACGAAAAAGTGGAATTTACGGGCCTGAATCCCAGCATCGAACATTTCAGCCGCATTCTGAACGAACAATTATTGGGCCGCATCAAGCCGCCGGGTTCGGGTGTGTTTACCGTTAAATTGTGGGAAAACGCGACTTGCTGGGCGGCCTTTCGGCAGGCATTTCCCGTCGCAGGCTAAAAAACTCAGGTAGATTGCGCAAGGCCGTTTGGCGTGCGCTCTACCCATCGCAGACAGATAAAACCGCCGAGGATTAACGCCAGATCGCGGCAGCGCATTAGCAAGATCAAACTCCCCGCAGTGGCAGCGGATAAATCGAGCAAGGTGCAAGCGCCAAATACCGCCGCTTCCAGCGCACCCAAGCCAGCAGGCACAGGCACAAATTGCGCGAGCCGCAGCGCCAGTGCCAGTAACACAAACTCATCCACCGTCAGCTGCACGTTTACCATAGTTAACAGCAACGCCAACTCTGACAGCACCAGCACCCAAACCCCGAGCGACAAGCCAATTCCAGCCAGCCATAATCCGGGCGTTTGCAGCAGGCTACGCAAGCTCGCCAACGGACTTTGATCCGATGAATTGATATAAGCCGCCAAACGCGGATGCGCTCGCCATTTCGCCATCAAAGGTGCGCAACGGTCCGCTAGCCAGCCCGGCTGCCAGCGCCACCATAATAATAAAACCGCGACGGGAATAATTAACAACCAACTCGCGCCCGGCAAAACCGGAGACACTAACTGGTTAAACCGCGAATCCAGTAAGAGCACTAATCCTAAAGCCAATACTGAAAGATTGATCCCCAATTCCAACAACCGATCCAACCCCAAGGCGACCAGACATTTACTGAGGGATAAGTTTTGGCGCGCGAGCCAATACAGCTGTAGCGGTTCACCGCCCACTTGCGGGCCGGGCGTAAGCATATTCACCACTTGCCCGGCTTGGCGAATCACCAATAAACGATAGAAAG
Organism: Gammaproteobacteria bacterium; assembly: GCA_004172865.1. Lineage (GTDB taxonomy): Bacteria > Pseudomonadota > Gammaproteobacteria > Pseudomonadales > Cellvibrionaceae > Cellvibrio. Next base: position 63,883 of record SEBV01000018.1, read on the forward strand.
AAAAAGGCGCGAAATGCGTTAGAAACAGCCACCACCGCAAAGTCGCGAGGTGAAGCAGTAACAGATTCAGCCCCAACCATAGCGGCCATTGCCACCATGCAAGATCGCCGAGGCGTTGCATCATAGCGGCGAGCGGGAGTTGCTGTAGCAGCACCCCCAAACCTACGAGCAGCAGCACTATAAAAACAGGTTTTATCCAGACAGGCATAACTTAAGCGCCGTCGTGGCGGTTGATCCACGCAGCATCGCCCTGCCATGGGCTGAAACGACCGGTGCCCAACAGCAGCACCCCAGTTCCGCTAAACAGCAGCAAATACGCCGTTAAAGTGAGGGAAGTATTGGGATATTGTGCCGCGAGAAGAAGCAATATTAAGAGCGCGCCCAAGCGACCGCCAAGCCCGGTAAGAACTAACACTGCGCCGAGACTTAACCCGAAAAGGAAAATCCCCGACGTCAATGCCGATTCAATTTGGTTACATACCGCAACCAAAGCGACGACCATGAGCAATCGCAACGCTGGCTGTAAAAAGGTTTCACTGAAAAATTGAAAGCGCGTGAATAACGACGTACCCCTAATTCGCCCGGTCACTACCAACCAGTCAACACCAAAACCAATCAATACCGGCAACATAAAAGCCAAGCCTAAAGTTCGAGTTACTTGCGCTTCGAATACCGGTAAAAGCACCAGCGCCACCACGCCCATTTGAAACCCCGCGAGCGCGCGTCTGAGCATACTGGGCAACATGGGGTAAACCGGGAAACCACGACGAACGCGCAGCCAAAACGCTATCTGGAAGATGTAGAAAGCAACGCTGAGAAGCAGATAACTCCAATGCAATTTGCCAAGACCCACCGCAAGCAGCGGCGCGACTAAGAGGCCGAGTGCATCGAAAGCCATATCAAGTTGGGAGCCTAACAAACTGGTGCGGCGGCTTTTGCGGGCGACGAATCCATCCACGCGATCAAGCACGGCCGATAAACCGTAGAGCAAACCGGGCAACCACAAAAACACGCCTTCAAGCGATGATTGCCACAAAAATCCTGCCGCCAGCGCAATAAGACCGCCGCGCAACAATGTAAGACGATTAGCTAAACCGAGATTGGGGTAGAGCGGAGCCTGACTGTGGGGGCGATTCAAATCCCGGCGCTGCCATAGTTGCCAGCATACCCAGCCCCAGGTCAAACCAGCTTGCAGCAGCCATTGATTAGCCGATACCAGCTCGAGGTGATCTATGCGGACGACAGATAATCCGGCATAAAATAACAGCACCAGGCTTGCGCCCAGCACTGCGGTTAATCGCAATTCATAGTTCATCGCATACGAAATCAGGTTCCAGAAACAGAAGCGAACCATATAACGATTGCATCAGGCTTGCAAAACCAAATTAGAATTTTCCGCTCACAACCAACTGCACAAATCGTGGCACTGCGGGGCTCCATGTATTCCAGGTTTGGTTTTGGTAAGTCTGATCGTTAAAGGCATTTTTAATCACCAGATTTACATCAAAACTTTGGTCGCGTTTGCCTATGCCAATTGCTACGTCGGTAGTGATAGAACCATCCACCCAACCATAGCTTGAGAGCGGGTTATCGGAATTGAATTTACTGTTATAGGCAGAGTTAAAGCTGGTGTGAAATTCGCCACTTGCGCCAACCGGGATATGGTAGTCAACACCCAGGTTAAAGCTGTATTTATAAGCGCCTGGCAAAGTTTCGCCAGATAAATCCCGATAGGGCGCTGCACCGGTATAGCCGTTTTCCACTGGCTGCGCTGAGTTGGGGAAGTCTACGTAATATGCATCGTTATAAGCGCCGGAGAAACGAATTGTGGTGTGAGGAATACCGTTGTAGTAACCATCCAGTTCAATACCTTGCGCGCGTACTTTCGGCACATTGCCAGTGTAGCTGGTGTAAGCGGCACTGGGGACTATGCCTGCGCTGATATTTTGGGTGGTGGTGTAGTCATCCAACACTTGCACCGCTTGCTGGTAGTCCTCGATGTCCATGCGGTAGATGTCGAAGTTCAGCACCAGGCTGTTATCAAGCAGCAATGTCTTCAATCCCAATTCATAAGAGTTCGTTTTTTCTGCTTTAGTTAGCAGTGAACGACCGTTTACGATTTGCGATATGCCTGCTTTCTCACCGTACTGCCAGGAGAAATAGCCCGTGTAGTCTTCGTTGAATTTGTAGCTCGGGCTAACCACGAAAGCGGGTTCGGTATCTTCAAAACTTTCGGCATCAAACTCGTTCCAAAGTATCCCCGCTTGGGATTTGCGCAAGGCTTTGGCGGCAGCCACTTGCTTGCGCTGATCCGAGGTAAGCGCAGCATAGGTTGATGTAGAGAAATATTTCAGGGCGAGCGCATTGGCCGTCGCAATTTGAGTGGCGGAATTTTTGGTAGTCAATACGCCATTAGCATCGCTATCAAAACCGCTAAGAGTTACGTCATTCACCGACGCCGGACTGAGCGCCGTTCCCGCTCCCTCGTCAGTCAGAAGACTGCTGTTTTTGGTATTGCGATCTTCACGGGTCACACGCAGGCCGGTAGTCAAGGTCAACTCATCGGTAAAATGCCAGTTTGCTTGCGCAAAGGCGGCATAGCTGGTGTTGTAATAATTCGCGGCAACTGACTTATACAAACGGCTGAGTGAATCCTGCAAAAGTGCGCGGCCACTGCTGTTGGCGTCGAGCGTTGTGTATTGGCTATTACTCGCAAACCAGGCACCTGCATCCGAACCCCAACCAGTGCGGGTGGTGTGGTCAGTATCCGTTTTAATCCAAAACAATCCGGTTTGATAATCCACAAAACCACCGGCTTTTGAACTCAGGCGTATTTCCTGACTGTATTGGCGATAGTCCACCAAACCACCGCCGTTTTTGCTGATATCAAAGGGCGTTCCTTCATCGTTACGCGCATCAAAATAATAATCTTTGTAAGCAGTGATGGAGGTGATATCAAAGTCGTTTACCTTCCAATTTAACTCCGCCGACGCGCCATTGGTGCCCGTCACGATTGGGTTGTAATTGTCGGCATTGATGGCGTTGTGTTCGGAATTACCAATCCAATCTTTGTCGTAGCTATAAGTGCCCTGGTCCAAAAACCAGCGGCGATTCAGACGCGTTTTAGCATCGGAGCTGAGCGGATTGGTATTGGTGCCTGCCAACGCGCCCGTCAAATTATTTTCTGCGAAAGTCGCTGGCGTAGGGCTATTAAAAGTGCGGCCATTGGTCGCTTCGCCCGCTTTAGGCTGTGCATCCAAACTAATACGCGCATTGAAATTTTCACTTGGCGTTAACAAAAATTGCACGCGCGCCGAGAAGCGATCTTTGTTGGCGTAAGTGAGATCCGGGTTGTAAGCATTGACCAAATCGCCGCGGCCTTTACTCGCACTAAAAGTACCGCGCCAGGCAAGCAAATCGTCAATAACCGCACCGCCGATAGTGCTGGTGGCAAACAAATTTTGGCGCTCGCCATAACTGATCTGGCCACTGGCTTCAGATTCAAAAGTCGGCTTGCGAGTAGTGATATTAATAACACCCAGGCTGGTATTTTTACCGACCAAGGTGCCCTGCGGGCCGCGGGTAACTTCTACCGCTGCGATATCGGTAAAATCCACACTCGATGACAGCGGGTTGTAAGCGTAATTCACACCGTCAACGATAATACCCACGCTGGGATCTTGCGCATCGGTTTGCGCTTGCTTACCCACACCGCGAATCGACAAACTGAATTGGCGAGGGTTGCCCGGATTCCACACCACGTTGCCAACACGCTTGGTAATTGCGCCAACATCCAGCGCCTGCAAACGCTCCAATTCTTGTCCACTCACTACCGATATAGACAGCGGCACATCTTGCAAACGCTCGATCCGATTACGTGAACGAACCACAACAGTTTCCAATTTTGTTGGCGCATCTTCCGCTTCTTCAGCAGCTTTTTTTGCGGCGGCTTGATCAACAGCGGACGTCGCCGTTTGTGCAAAAACTGACGCGCCGGGTACCATAAAAATGGCTGCCAACGCCAGCGGTAATAGTTTTAATTCAGCAGCGGATTTGTGTTTACGTAAAAATGTTTTGCGATTATCAACACGCTTTTTAGTCATCATTTTTTCCTGTGCGGTGAAATTAAAATATCTTTCATGAGTCACAGCCGCAGAGCAAAGACCAGGCCAAAGACATTTTGAGCGCCGCAAGGCGTGCAATATTTTCAAATAAGAAATTGATTCCAAACGTATTTTTAAAATTTTTTTGCAAAAAATTTTAACCGAAGTGGCTAACGTCTTTAGCCAACACTCGCTGTAGCAATTGATTCAGTTGTATAAACACTTGTTGTTTTTTCCCCAAATAAATCGCTCAAAAATCCACAGCACTGCTGCCTTTAGCCAACGAAAAAATGTTTGTTCTTCACCAAAATTTATAGCGCTTTGCTGTCTGATTTTCCACAAAGAATATTTATATTTTTTTCAAAGCTGTTCAAATTAGTCATGCTGATTAGGATGTTTATTCGGCGACCCTAGACGTGCGATCAGCCTCCAATAAAAAGAGATGAGCATTTAATCCTTGGAATAAATAGCACTACACCCTATAGTCACTGTCTTTTATTCAACAATCAGAAGAACGAATATGGAAAACAGCATTAAAGAAAAAGCCGAACAACTTTTTGAAAGCGGTGACGTGGAAGAGCTTTATCAATTAATCGAGCCTTTTATTAAAGCCAATGATCCCGACGCACTTTTTCTCTATTCAAGTTTTAGTTTGGAGCGCCTTAATGAAAGCGATGATGATTTTGAAAAACGCAGTATTGAATTATTAAAAGGCGCATCTGAAGGTGGGCTTGCGGATGCATCTTATCGTTTAGGAGTGCTCTATCTTTACGGCGATTTGGCCTCTGAGAAAGACCAAAAGTCAGCTTATTATTTTGAGAAAGCTATTGCACAAGGCCATTCGCACTCCAAATTTACTTACGGTTTTAATCTTTATTATGGAACCGATCAAACCGTACAAAATAAACCGCGAGGCTTGCAACTTCTTAAAGAAGCTGCAGAAGAAGGAATTAAATTAGCAGAAGATGAACTCAAGATAATTTACAGTTCGAATCCTTTTTAATTTTTAAAAGTCACTCATAAAAGCCTCGCCATAATCGGGGCTTTTTATTGTGCTATTTGGATACCTTAATAATAAAATTTCACCGCTTTTCGCGACATATAAAATCTGACCTGTTAGTGCGTACGCCATCGTACTGATTTGACGTCGGCACCTATCTAATATGTATCATCCAACATTACCGCTCGATAAATTCGGACTGAACGAGGATCGAACATGAAAATATTAATGGTGTTAACGTCTCATCAAGAACTTGGGCATACCGGAGAAAAAACCGGCTTCTGGCTAGAGGAATTTGCAGCGCCTTATTATGTTTTTAAAGATGCCGGTGTAGATGTAACTTTGGCATCACCAAAAGGGGGACAGCCGCCGATTTCTCCGAAAAGCGATGAGCCCGACGCGCAAACAGAATTCACAAAACGTTTTAAAGCTGACAAAAATGCAATAGAAAAATTAGCGCATACGATTAAATTAGCTGACGTTTCTGCAAAAGATTTTAACGCCGTATTTTATCCAGGAGGCCACGGCCCACTATGGGATCTAGCCGAAGACCCAATTTCAATTGAATTAATAGAAACCACGCTAAACGCAAATAAACCGGTCGCCGCCGTATGCCACGCGCCCGGCGTGTTGCGCCATGTGAAAAATCCAAAAGGCATTTCTGTAGTCGAAGGTAAAAACGTAACGGGCTTTACCAATACTGAAGAAGAAGCTGGAGGTTTAACTGACATTGTGCCTTTTCTAGTAGAAGATTCGCTAAAACAAAACGGCGGAAATTATTCAAAAGCAGCTGACTGGCAACCTTATGTACTCAGTGATGGACTTTTAATTACCGGTCAAAATCCTGCATCATCTGAACCTGCTGCAAAAGCATTATTGGAAAAACTCGCTGCGCGTTAAAAATTATTAATTAAATTAAAAAAACCGCCGACAGGCGGTTTTTTTTGAAAATTATTAATAACTCGAAGATAGGAAGATTTAAATACTAATAAATTTTGATCAACTATTTTCAATCGCTATTTCCACCTCAACATTTTGTAATTTTTTAACGCTCTGGCCATATTGCCTAGACGAACAATTCATCACGCGTTTGAACGCAGTGCTAAATGTGCTTTCTGATTCGTAGCCGAGTGAGGATGCGATTATAGAAATCGCATCGCTAGAATTGGTAAGTCTGTCTGCGGCCAAAAACATACGCCAACGCAGTAAATAATCTATCGGCGAAGTGCCCACAATATTTTTGAATTTCTCTGCAAAACTGGAACGCGACATTCCCACATGTGCGGCCAAAGTTTGCAGCGACCAGCTTTGCGCTGGCGCGGCGTGTATCGCACTAATCGCAGCGCTCATTTGTTTGTCCGCCAACGCAAATAACCAACCAGCGTTGTGTGCGTTTTCAGCGAGGTGCAAACGCAATGTTTGCAGCAACATCATATGCGCAAGATGTTGTGCAATTAAAAAACTGCCGACTTGTTGTTCACGCAATTCCTGCATCATTTGTTCAATCGCCCAACGCAGCGCGAGCTGATCAGTTTTTTTCTTGAGGTGCACGATGGGCGGCAACATCTCCAGCAGAATATTCGCGTGATGACCATTCACCATAAAACGACTGCCGACAATATGAAACTTTCCGCCGCCATTGTGAGTAACAACGCCACCATAACGCGCTTCAGCAAAAACCGTTGCGGCGCGAACGCTCGGTAAATTTAAATCGCTCGCCAAACGAAATGAGCGACCACTTGGCAACACAAAACAATCACCCGCTTGCAACTGCACAGGCTCATCAACGCCATCGACCAGCAACCAACTCTCACCGGAAATAACGGCGTAACATTTTATAAATTGTTGCATGTCATAAAATTGAATTGACCAATCGCCGCCAGCATCAAACCCGGCGGATACATAACTGCGTGGTTTCAATAACGACAAGACTTCTGAAAGAGGGTCCATAAAAACTCCGGACGATTAAATAAGTATCTCGGACTTTAGCCCATAGATCGTCCAATGCCTAGCGCCTATTATGATGTGGTAAAAGTCTGCAATGACCAATAACCAAAATTCAATGAGAGTAAAAAAATGAAAGCTATCGAAATCAAAGCATACGGAAATATGGATGTGGTGAATTACGTTGACGTGGAACGCCCTGAACCCGCGGCAGATGAAATTCTAGTTAGGGTTCAATACGCAGGCGTGAACCCAGTGGATTGGAAAATCCGCAATGGTTTAGGTGAAAGGCTCGGGCTGAAGTTGCCGATTAGACTTGGCGGCGAGATCACCGGCATTGTCGAAACGCTCGGCGCTAACGTAAAAAATTTTAACATGGGCGATGAAGTTTATGGACTTATTTCATCGGGCGGTTTTGCTGAATTTGCGCTAGCAAAATCCACAGATATCGCTCTCAAGCCAAAGAATATTAGCTTCGAGCAAGCCGCCGCAATTCCGCTTGGCGCACTCACTGCCTGGCAAGCTATTTTTAATTTAGCGAATGTTACCAGCGGACAAAAAATTCTAATCACTGGCGCATCTGGTGGCGTAGGTTCTTTAGCGGTGCAATTAGCAAAAGCTAAAGGCGCACATGTTATCGGCATGGCGTCAGGCAGCAATGAAGATTTTGTTCGCAATTTAGGGGCAGATGAATTTATCGATTACACCCTACAAAATTTTGTCGATTTTGTTAAAGACGTTGATGTGGTTTTCGATACTGTCGGTGGCGATACTTTTTCTAAATCTTTTAATACATTAAAAAAAGGCGGCTTTCTGGTAACAGCGGTGGAATTTCCCACCGAAGAGAAAGCGCAAGAATTTGGCGTAAAAGCCGCACGCGTTTTTTGTAAACCAAACGTGCAAGAACTAAATGAAATAACTCAATTAGTTGACGATGGAAAATTAAAAGCAAATGTCTCCGTTGTTTTTCCGCTAGCGAAAATTAAAGAAGCCTTGCAGCTTTCTGAGGAAAGGCACACGCGCGGAAAAATTGTTTTGCAAATTGCGTAATGGAAATTTTTTATCTAAAGCTCGGCGTAGCTTTAGATAAAAATTTACCCTACGAAGGAGTTGATGCCGGAAAGCTTCACGATTAAACCTATTAACGCGCAAACTCCAATAACGTGAATCACATTGCGTTTGAATTTAAAGAGCGCGATTGCAGCACTCAAGGCAATAATGACGGACATCCAATCAAGGCTTCCGCCGAAGCCTTTTGGCCACACAACGTGATAACCGAAAAACATGGCGAGGTTCAAAATCACTCCCACAACTGCAGCCGTGATTGCAGTGAGCGGCCCAGTAAATTTCATTTCACCGTGAGTGGATTCAACCAAAGGGCCGCCTGCCAAAATGAAAATAAAGGAAGGTAAAAAAGTAAACCAGGTGACCAAGGTTGCTGCCACTGCACCGGACACAAATAACATGTCTGGCCCAAACACGGCTTTTACATAGCCGCCTACAAAAGCTACGAATGCAACCACCATAATGAGCGGCCCTGGCGTGGTTTCTCCTAGAGCCAAACCATCAATCATTTGCGTTGGCGTTAACCACGAATAGGTACTCACCGCGCCTTGGTAGACGTAGGGCAAAACGGCATAAGCACCGCCAAAGGTTAGCAATGCAGCTTTGGTAAAAAACCAGGCCATTTGCGTCAAGGTGCCATCCCAACCTTGAGTTGTAATCAACACAGCCATGGGAACTGCCCAAAGTACCGCGCCCACTGCGCCGATTTTGGCGAGATGCGCCCAGCTAAAGCGAGCGTGTTCAGGGCTTGGTGTGTGGTCATCAATCAAGGCCGCGCCGTAGGATTTTTCAGCTTTGCCATGGCCGCTGCCAGCACTAAAATATTTGGGCGCTAATCGACCGCCTAAATACCCAACAATTGCGGCCCCTAAAACGATGATGGGAAATGGAATATTCAAGGCGAAAATCGCCACGAACGCCGCTGCTGCAATTCCCCACCGCACCTTATTTTTCAATGCGCGCGACCCTATGCGATGCGCTGCGTGAACAACAATGGCGGTAACCGCAGGCTTGATGCCATAGAACAATCCGGCAACCCAAGTGACTTCCCCATAGGCGATATAAAACCACGACAGGGCAATCAGAATGAGTAGCGATGGCAACACAAAAAGTACGCCCGCCACGATTCCACCCCAAGTGCGGTGCATCAACCAGCCGATATAAGTTGCCAGCTGTTGCGCTTCTGGCCCCGGTAAAACCATGCAGTAATTGAGTGCGTGTAGAAACCGCTTTTCGCTGATCCAACGACGTCGTTCCACTAACTCCTGATGCATGATAGAAATTTGCCCGGCAGGCCCACCGAAACTGATAAATCCCAATTTGAGCCAGAACCGAAACGCCTCCCAAAAACTGACGCTCGCCGGTGCCTGATCTACAACTGACGTGCTTGTCATGTCTTATCAGTAAACGCGGTTAGCAACGCATCGAACACACTGCACGCTGCTGTTAGCAATTGATCGTCATCGGTGAGCGTACTGCGTAAACCCCAGAGGATTTGCTCCAGCCCGGCAGCTTCGCTAGGTTGTATCCCGCCAGCATCGAGATAGTGAATGACCGTACCAAAGCGCTGCAATCCCGGTTGCTCCAAACCGAAACTGGCGAGTAAAACTTCAAAAGTCACTTTGGCGCCGACATGGCTAAAGGTTGCACCGTCGAAGTCGAACCCCAGCACATCAGCGGGACAATCATCGGGCGATTCCAACCAGATAAAATGCGCCGAGCTATCAATAAAACGACGAATCAACCAGGCACTTGCAAGGCGATCCACCCATGGGCGTTTACGGGTTGCCCAGTTGCGCCCCACATGTCTGCTGGCATCAAGCCGTTCAATATCGCCTTCAGTAGCCTGGGGTTCGTTAGGTGATAGCAGACTGTTTAGCTGCACTTCTGCGGCAACCAATGCAGCTTCGGTTTGGCTAAAGGCTGCACCAGGAAAGTAATCAATCGCCACAATACCGCTAAAGGTTTTGCGCAACTTACGCAGCTGTTTGATGGTGTTGGGCAAGGCTTCAGTAGTGAAAGTCGCCTGCAATCTGGATAAGTCGTTTAGCAGTTGCGCGTAGTCGTCTTTGCGGTCGAATAAATCGGGAAATTTTGCTTCAGCGTCATCGGCTACTCGTAAAATAAAAGCCGTTCCGCCAGCCGCCTGCACTTCTTCCGTAATCGAGACAAAAAGTTGAATACAGCTCTCTCGTTGCGGAAGCAGATAAACACCGTCACGCAACACGGCAACGCCCGATGCTTTCAACGTGCGCCATGCACGCATACGCAGCGTTGCGTTTTCGGTGGGCAGCGAGAGCACGAGGGCGATCCATTCGTTCATATCAGACCTTAAGCGGATTGGCGAACCGCTGAATTAAAACGCGCTGATACATTGTCCCAATTAAGGACGCCAAAAATAGCGCTGGTGTATTCGCCGCGACGGTTCTGGTATTTCAAGTAGTAAGCATGCTCCCAAACATCCAAAACAAGCAGTGGGATAACGCCCCAGGTTGTGAGTTTTTGGTGATTCTCGCACTGCAGCACAATAAGCTTTTTGGTGCTGGGCAAGTAACCCAAAATGCCCCAACCGCTAGCCTCAACACCATTGGCAGCCGCCAATAACTGGGCCTTTAATTTATCGAACGAACCAAAATGCTGATCAATAGCTTGGGATAATTCTGCGGAAGGCGTTCCACCTTTGGGCGAAAGATTGGTCCAGTAAATCGTGTGCAGGATGTGACTGGAAAGGCTAAAAGCTAGCTCTTTTTCATAATGTTTTACCAAAGCAAAGTCGCTCGTTTCACGCGCGTGCGCCAGGGCTTCTTCGGCTTTATTGGCATTCGCAACAGCAGGCTTGTGGTGAAATTGATAATGCAATTCGACGGTTCGAGCATCAATTACTGGCTCCAAAGCATCAAAGGCAAACGGTAGGGGTAAAGCTGCATATTTGCCCGAGTCGTCGGTAAGTTTGTCTACATAAACAGGCAAATCTGCCTTTTTCGTATTTTTTGCAATAGCCTCACTGGAAACAGCAAAACCAGCAGCCAAAATGGCCGATCCTTTAATAAATTCTCGACGGTTGCTCATTGTTGGCTCCTGAAAGTTAATAAACGAGCACTTATCTTAATCTATTTTGTAGATATAGAACAATATTTGTAGATATATCTATATTTTATAATTTCTAGAATTACGCCTGAAGTAGACAGTAGGGCTTTGCAAAAAAAACAAGATTGAGATGTGAAAGCTTCGGCGGTTCACATTTATGAATTTCATAACGGATATAGATCAACTATCGCATCGCTTTTCAGGATTTCTTAAAGCGTGAGCCATGCCTAGATTATCTTTTTATTTTAGAAAAATTATTACAACTTAATATGCGAAATTTCATGATCACTAGTATAAATAATTTATGTAGGAATTCTTGAGCAGAGTTTTTTTACAGACAACTTTTATAGAAACTTCCCTTGAAATAATCATTGCGAAAAAAAATAATTGGGGCATTAATCATTGCTTATCAATGCCCCAATTTTCTAAGTAACAATCATCGTAATCTTCAGTTTACGAGCGGCAACAATCCTTTATTTTTGCGCAAATAAACAATTTGACATATAAGCCCAACAATAAGCAAAATAAATAATCCCCCTTGCGCCCCCAGAAGCAGTGGAGCCTGAAGATCAGTTACTATGGGATGACCATCCGGCACGCGACGCAAGGTTTCAGAAACTGTAGGAACCATCAATAAAAATAAAATACCAAGGTCGCAATCGCGAAACCATAACTCGCCGCTTGTTTAGCAATCAAAACAACGGTGACGCTACCTATAAGCATCGACACAAAATAAATCATACCCAGTGTTGATCGCGGCACAATTCGACCGTAACGCACAAGCATATAAATGGCCACAGGAATGGCGGGAAGACTGCCGAGTGTATGCACCCAGCCAAGCGGCGAAATTCCAAACATAATAAATTCCTCTTACACGTTTGCGGATTGACGGATTGAAAGTCGTTCTAAAAGTGGATTAACAATGACACCAAATATCTTTGAATCGCCGTATGCACGAGCAGACAACATTGCGCCGTGAATCGTCGCCATAAATGCTTCTGCTTCCACCGCAGGCTCATTTCGGATTTGAATATTGTGCTGCTGCAAACCTTGATCAAATACAGACCTTAACCAGCTCGACAAACTATTAAAAAATGCCCGGATTTCTACGCGCAATTCCTCCGGCAAAGCTGGCAATTCGCTCGCCAAAAGCGCGCAAATGCAAATCGGAGCGCTCGCATCCAAAATGCATTTTTCCCAATAACCGGTGTAAGCCCGAAGCTTTTCAAGCGGCTCTGGAATCTGCCGATCAATCTCTGCCAGCCCCGCTTCCAATTGCTCTCGATAAAGCGAAAGCAGCATGCGCACCAAATCCACCTTGCTCGGGAAGTGGTGATGGATACTCGCTTTGCGAATTCCGACAGCCTCAGCAATGTCCGCATAACTGAAACCATTGAACCCACCTGCAATAATTAAGGTACGTGCGGAGTCGAGAATTTTGTCGTATGTAGTAGTTGTAGTGTTCATGTTTTCACTATACCTACTAGTAGGTAGACGGTCAACAAATAAAGTGACCCTTTAACTTCACATAAGCGATCGAAGGAAATTTACATCAATTTTTGGGACGCTACCTTTCTCAACTCGCATCGACTTCTAGAGCTGTCGGCACGATTTTACTTGAGCGCAAAAGCAGGATTGCCACAATTGTCAGCGGAACCAATTGTGGTCGATGCTTTCGAGATAATCGCTGTATTAACAAACAATTCAATGCCTGCTCTTGGCCAAACAAACATCGAGTTTTTCTTCAGGCTAAACATTAATTGGTTTGCGTCATTCAATAACTTCAATTTTTACTTCGATGATGCCTGACGATGCACCCGCTATGCTGCTAAATGCGGATTGCGAGAGATCTAGAATTCGATTTTTAATAAATGGGCCGCGATCATTAATTTTCACAACAACACTTTTTCCATTCAGCATATTAGTAACCCTAACCGTTGTGCCAAAGGGTAGCGTCCTGTGGGCTGCCGTATTGAGTTTCTGATCGTAGAGTTCTCCGCTGGCAGTTTTTTTCGATTGATGTTTATCAGCATAGAATGAGGCCTTACCTGTCTCCACGTAACCAATCCGATCCACACTATTTGTAGCAGTCGTAGGTTGAGGCGAGTTACTTGCAGGCTTAACTGAGCTACAACCCAACATTAACGTAGAGATGAAAATTACAACCAGCGTATTGATAGTAAACATTAATTTAATGCTCCTTGAGCGCTATTAAGATTGTCGCTGCAGTTATTGTATGTGGTGTCAAAACAGGGTTCGAGCCGCCTAGGACTTTGGCGTATCGTCATGGCGCGATTGCGTCAGGCCGATCAAGCGAGCAACCACGCCAGCTAGATAGAGCAAGCCAACAAACATCTCGAAGCTGGCGACTGCGCGTGCATGCGGGGTCAGCGGAATAACATCGCCAATCCCGGTACTCGACAACAACGCAAAGCTAAGATAGTTAAGCTCGGTCCAGGTACGCATGTCCTGAGGATTGATGGCAGCGGCATAGGCGCCCGGTTGAAGTATCTGGATCAGCATGCACAAATGAGTAAAGCCCCAGGCGAGCAAGGTAAAGGTCGCGCCGGCGGCAAACAGCTCGTCGGTCGTAGCACGCAGGTCTTCCAGCATGTAGGCAATCAGACTGCCTGCGGCATAGAAGTAAAAAATTGCTTCCAGCCCCGAGCTCCATAGCAGCAAGTGGGTCATCGAAAAAAACGTCTGTAGCACCAGTAGAACGATGATCACTACGGCCAGGCTCCCGCTAATCCAGGTTGGCCCCGGGGTACGCCGCACCATGTGCGTAGTGAGCGTGAGCACCGTTACGCCAAAAGCATTGAAGGCAACCAATCCCGCATGCGTTCCCTCAAGGAAGGGATACAGCAGCATTCCCATCAGCTGGACCAGCAACAAAATTGCCGACGGATGGCGCGTGGTGAGGTGCAGAATAGGAAAATGTGCCATCGAAAGCGCCGTATAAATGTTGAAATAAAATAAAAGGATTGGGTTCTTAATCGTAGTGAAAGGCGAAGGCTACTTCATATTTCACCATACCCCCATACGCGAGACCCACGCTTGAATTAATCCTGCTTGATAAATTTAACGCACAAACTAAAACCACTTGATTTGATTATATTTTCTATTTGAACTGCAGGTAAAACAACTACATCGTTTTTATAAGCTGCGTACACTCGTCAAGTTTAGACAATAATAGTTAAGTTTAAACTTGACTATTATCTCCTACACCAATATAGTGAAAGTGAAGTTTAAAACTCACTATTTGGAGATATATAATGAAAATCCAATTTGATACATTTGAAATGATTGAAGCATTTAATTGTTCAGTTGATAAATTATTTAATGCGTTTACCGATCCAATTATTAAACGGGAATGGTATGCGGAAGGCGCTCACGCAGCCACCCACGATACCAATGTTTACTCATTGGATGCTAACGTTGGTGGTAAAGAAATTTTTCAGTTCACACTGAACGAAAACACACCCGTCCCAGGATTGAAAATCGAGATGGAAAGCGAATGCGTGGTTCGTGTTGATAATCAGCTCCTGATTTTTCAGTCGCGAATGGCAAGTAACAATACCAATCTATCCATAACCAACGAAACGTTTCAGTTTTACGCAGAGCATGGTAAGGCTGTAATTAAGCTTGTACAGCAGGGAACATACCTCGAAGGGGCCGATGGATCGCAACAACGTCAACAAGGATATCAGCAATTATTTGGGTCTTTACGTGAATATATAGGTGGTTAAGCTGAAAGCTACGATGAATGATCACAATGAAATAGAAGCCTTGTTTTTTGCCTTGGGTGAAAAACAACGGCGTCATATTTTTTTTACGCTGATGGAAGGAGAGAAAACCGTTAAACAACTCGCTGAACCAATGGGCATTACCCTTACCGGTCTCGGACAGCATATTAAAATTCTTGAAGAAGCTAAGCTTGTTCGCACACAAAAAATTGGCCGTGAACGTATCTGCACAATCAATCCTGAAGGGCTTTCAACGATGGAGCAATTCGCAAAGCTACACCGAAACCTGTGGTCATCTCGCTTCAGCGCCCTACGGAAAATAGTCGAGCCACACTAAGCTCAGACATTGCGTCCCGCATCGCAAAATCAAATAGCAACCTCGGTTAGACGCGGACATCAAGCTAGCAGTGCATGAATCCTAAATAATTTGTGGTCCAGTAGCTCCCGTTTCTAATTGATTGAGCGATACGTATAATGAAAAATAATTCCACCTTGGTAACAGGCCATCACATGAACGACATCAATTTTAAAAACAACCCTTTACACGGGTTGAGCTTGCTAAAATTATTAAACGAAATAGTCGATCATTACGGTTTTGAAATTCTCTATGCCTACCTAAACATTAATTGCTTTAAAAACAACCCCAGCATTGAATCCAGCGTGAAATTTTTAAAGAAAACTGACTGGGCGCGAGAAAAGGTAGAAGGTTTTTATTTGTATCAATATAAAAATTTACCCAAAGCATCTGCGCAAGAATTTGAACATGCACCGAGAGATCGCGTGATTCCAGATGATGAGAAGCCGGGCGAACCGGCCGAATTAGATTTAGCCGATGCGGCGCGGCTGCAAGAAAAACGAGACAGAAAAACGGCCAGTTTCGGCAGTGGTAGAAGATACTAGAACGCTGTCAATATTTTCTCATCATAATCAGCCACCGCTAAGGTTAGTTGGAATTTTTCTGCCAGGCGATCAAGCTCATGTTGCTTAATCGTCAACTCATCTAACGTGAGCACATTGTCGTCTAGATGCCACAACAACCGCGAACCGGCATAACTGTATTGCATCGCCAACATCGCGTTTCTATTACCGTCAAGCGCAGCAACTTCGAGCTTTCGCATTTTCCGGTTTATTTTATTCAACGCCTGCTTTAAATCCCAAACGTAAGTAACCTCACGCATAAAATCGTGCTGACGATATTTATTGAGTAGCCAGCCAATAGTGAATGCGCTAACTACCACGCCCAATAAGTTCCAATGAAAATGGCTGCCGCTTCCATCGGGGAAAATAGCAATCAGCGTTTGCGATAAAGCCAAACTACCCACTGCTAAACCAAGGGCACAGCCAATAAACACTATCTTTAGGTGCTTGCGATAACGCGCCTTATCAATATCAATGAGCTGCATAAAATCCCGAACCAAGAATTTAAATTATAATGAATGCGCAAAACGCTTTTCTGCAAAGAGCTTAAACACATTAGTCGCGGTAGATAGTTTCAATAAGGTGAAAACCAAATTGAGTTTTAATAGGGCCATGCACTACATGTATCGGCAGCTTAAAGACTACATTATCGAAGGCTTTAACCATTTGGCCTGGACTAAACTCGCCAAGGTTTCCGCCTTTTTTAGCTGAGCTGCAAGTAGAGTGCTTTCTCGCCATAACACCAAAATCAGCACCTTTAGCGATAAGCTGCTTTATTTTTTCCGCTTCACTTGAAGTCTTAACTAATATATGCCGAGCTGATGCGGATTGTCTTTTTGAATTCATGATGGACTCTTGTGTACTCGTGTTGAAGATCGAGTTGAAGCTCAGCGTACTGTAGATTTAATAATTTTTTGCTTTAAGCACATAGTAGCATTCACTTGGCTAATATTATTGCGCGAATGGCGACAATTACATCAGCTCGTATTTGCTAGCAGTAACTACTCTTCGGAAAAGAATTTTATTTTTCGAATATAGTCACTATCATTTTACGACTTAATCTTCACAAAAAAAGTTTCACTATAAACATTCTTAACCACTTATAAATGTATCATCAATTTCCGGTGATGGATTTTGTATTTATCTCTCACGCATCAAACACAAATCTCACCAACAAATAAATATTGGCAACACTAATCAACGTAAATAAACACCATGTAATTAATTTAATAGGAGTGTTGTTAGCAAAATCACCCATTAGTTTTTTATCGCTAGTGAAACGAATTAATGGCCAAATCGCGAAAGGCAATTGAAAACTTAGAACGACCTGGCTTGCGACCAGCAAAGTTCCAATACCGCTCTCACCTAATAAATAAACGCCGATAAATGCAGGAACTAGGGCGAGGGCACGTGTTATTAGCCGTCGTTGCCAACAGGGGATTTTGAGGTTCATAAAACCTTCAAGCAAAATTTGCCCGGCGATGGTGCCAGTGAGGGTGGAGCTTTGCCCGGAGGCAAGTAGGGCAAGGCCGAATAATATTGAAGCGAGTGCGCCGCCAACTAATGGATCGAGTAAATGATAGGCGTCTTGTATTTCGCTGACGTCATTGTGGCCAGTCGAATGAAATGCGCTGGCAGCGAGTATGAGAATCGCGGCGTTAACGAGAAGTGCGAAGCTTAATGAAATAACAGTATCCCACGTGGATAAAGTGATGACGCTTTTCAGTTGGGATTTATCGCGAGCGACGTGTCGTGTTTGCACGATGGATGAATGTAAATACAAATTATGCGGCATCACTGTTGCGCCCAGAATACCAATCGCTAATAGCAACGCGTGAGAATCTTGCAAGCTTTGCGGCTTTGGCATTAAGCCTTTAGTGACTGCGGCCCAGTCCGGTCCGACCATGATTAATTCCACCGCAAAACACAGACCGATGGTGGCAATTAAACCGAGAACAATTGCTTCTACCTGGCGGAATCCCTTTCCTTGCAAACCTAACACGATCAGCGTATCAAACGCGGTAATGGCGACACCGCTCAACAATGAAATTCCAAATAATAAATGCAACGCGAGTGCACTGCCGAGCACTTCAGCGAGGTCGCAGGCAATAATGGAAATTTCTGCCATGAGCCAGAGGGCTTTATTTTTTGCGGGGGAATAATGTTGTCGGCACGCTTGCGCCAAATCGAGTTGCGATACCAGCCCTAATCGTAGACTTAAGGTTTGTAGCAACATGGCTGATAAGCTTGAGAGTAAGACCACCCACAACAAGGCGTAACCGTAACGCGAGCCCGCTTCAATATCGGTGGCCCAGTTGCCTGGGTCCATGTAGCCGACCGCGATAAGCAAACCGGGGCCCGCTGTTTTAAGAAGCCGCGTCCACAAAGGTGACGCGGAAGAAATTTGTACGCTGCCGCGTACTTCAGACGGACAAAAGGGTGCAGTGGCGGTGGTGGGGAGCCTAAAAAAAGTCATGGAATATCAGCATGCGTCAAAGGAATTGTGATGACCCGAAGTGTAACCTACGCGATCATATGAATTAACTCTCTTATCGTTTTGTGTGAAATTGCGCGCTAGCAAATTAATTCACAGCGGCCTCACTTCACTGACAAACTTTCACCATCATCTCTATTGATTACTCAAGACTCGGAATCTATTAGTAATTGATACAGAAAATTTTTAACCGCTTTTTTAAATAACGATTTCTTAATTTTATGTGGGATAAGCGGCATTTAATATTCTTTATAAATTCATCTGCCAATTGAAAGGTAACCAAATACCGCGCGCTCTATATTATTCTGTAATGCCTCAGCATTGCTTTCAGCGCGTTGCCCTGCAATATCTGTTAAAGAGCGGATAATTTCCATAACGTCTTCAGCTGCAATGTTCGGATCAATAATGGGATTTTTATTATTTTTTGTGAAAAAACTAACAAGAGCCAAGCGAACAATTTTCCCACCTTCTGAATTAGATACGGATTTCGCTAAACGAGTTTCTTCGTTATCCAACAATCTAGAAAGGCCAGGGCGTTTGAGCTGATAGTTAACGGCAACATTAATTAGTTCATGCATAGCTTGAGAGATATCGGAAACATCCAGGGCTGATAGTGCATCAACCACCAACTTTTTTTCTTCGCGATCAATGAGCGCAATAGTAACGGCATCTTTGCTGGGAAAATATTGATACAGAGAACCAATACTTACGCCTGCTCGCTCTGCAATCCTGTTTGTCGTGTATTCCTCTATTCCTGCTGACTCCAAAATGTGAGCAGCACCTTCCAATATCACATCAACCGTATAGGCCGAACGCGACTGTTTCGGCGATTTCCGTGGCTTTAGCGGGCTTTCAGGTGCATCACCAGAATGCGAGTTGGTCATTACGCCTTTCCTCCATAAAATTTATCTACCGAAACAAACCTTGCCATGCAATTTTTAACTACAGGATTGGAGAGAAAAAATGAGTGAACACTACAGTGCAAATGACGATGTGCAGTTACTGGAAAATGTTAAAGCAATTCTCCAAAACCTAGGAGACTTAATGATTTCGCGCTTTAAGGATAAACCCCATCTTACCAATTTGGATGAAGTGATTACTGAAATTCATGCAAACGATAACGCGAGCCTCGGTATTTTACGTGATGGCCTACAACAGTTACGACCACATGCTGGTTGGGTAGAAGATGAAAATGATGGTGGTACTTTACCGCCCGGCGAATGGTGGGTGGTAGACCCGGTGGAGGGCAACATCAATCACATTCACGGAATGGATGATTGGGGCATAACTGTTACTCTCGTGCGCGACAATCAAGCCGTGCTCACCGCGGTTTACTTACCTATCTCCCGCAATACTTACAGCGCAATAAAAGGCAGAGGCGCCTACCAAAACACAACGCGTTTATCGGTATCGAAAAAAAATAAATTGAATGCCGCTTTAGTGGGAACAGGACAAGCACGGCACGATGAAACTCTCGACACTTATCGCCTAATAAGCCAAAGCATTTTTGCGATGTTGCAAGACGCATTAGTGGTGCGCGCGTCCGTGCCCGCAACCTTACAACTCATTCATGTAGCGGCGGGTCGCACAGATGCATTTTGGCAACACAGTCAATTGCGTGTTGGCTTGCTCGCGGGCGCTCTTTTAGTAGAAGAAGCCGGTGGAATTATTACTGATATTCATGGCATTCCGTGGAATTTGTCGAGCAAAGATTTTCTCGCATCAGCACCCGATATTCATGCTGCTGTAGTCGCAACTTTGTCGAACAGCGCTAAGCAATAATTTTTAAGCGGAGATAAAAAAATGAAACCATTTGCGGTCATTGGTGCAAGTAGCGGTACTGGCTTGGCATTAGTAAAATTGTTAGAAAAAAATCGTCTTCCTGTACGGGCCATTTCGCGCAAGCCACGGGCGGCGAGCGAATTTATTGAGCCCTTTGCTGCAGATGTAACTGACATAGAATCAATATCAAAAGCATTAACAGGTGATTTTTCTGCCGTATTTTTTACGGTGGATATTCACGGTTTTAATTCACGCGCAACTGTGCGCAAACTTATGTATCAAGGTTTTATAAATACCATTCAAGCTGCTGCTAAAAATAAAACACCACCTAAAATTGTTTTACTTTCGGTTATTGGTTCAGAAATATCATCCTGGGTTTGGTGGATACTTAACGCCATGAAACCTGGTATGCAGAAAAATATTATTGATCGCGAGAATGCGCTTAAAGAAAGTGGCCTTGCTTATGTAATATGCCGCGCACCAAAACTTAACGACGACATAAAAAATTTAACGCCCATTTCTGCCAGTTCGCCCAATCACAAACTCACTATGAATATGGGAATATCACGAGAAAATTTAGCGCGGGCATTATTAAAAGCAGCGAAAGCGGCGCCGGAAAATACCACATGGGATATTATTCCTGATAAAGACAAATCAACACTTGGTTGGCTTTAATTATCGGAACAATCAGTAAGCAAAGTAGATTAATTTTATTTGAAATAAAACAGGAGACTTATTATACCTGCCTGAAAAAAAATCAGGCAGGTATGTTTAGTTTATTCAACCGTTACCGATTTTGCTAAATTTCTCGGTTGATCTACATCCGTGCCTTTGATAATCGCCACGTAATAACTCAACAACTGCAGCGGCAATGTGTAAAGAATTGGTGCGAGCCACGGGTGAATATGCGGTACGTTGATGACACGCATGGTTGCATCGGACTCGAAGTGTGCGTCCACATCAGCGAACACATAAAGGATGCCGCCGCGTGCGCGAACTTCTTCAACGTTGGATTGTAATTTTTCCAGCAAATCATTATTGGGTGCAACTACGATGATTGGCATTTCTGCGTCGATCAATGCGAGTGGGCCGTGTTTTAATTCACCAGCCGCATAAGCTTCGGCGTGAATGTAAGAAATTTCTTTTAACTTTAACGCGCCTTCCATTGCAATTGGGTATTGGTCGCCGCGGCCTAAAAATAATGCGTGGTGTTTGTCTGCAAATTCTTCGGCGAGCGCTTCGATTCCTTCAGCTAATTTTAAAGCTTCTTCTAATTTTACGGGCAGATGTCTTAGTGCTTCGACCATTTCTTTTTGATCAGCAGCAGAGAGGCCGTTGTATTTTCCGATGGCTAATACCAACATCGCCAAGCCAACTAATTGCGTGGTAAACGCTTTGGTAGACGCTACGCCAATTTCTGCACCGGCGCGTGTCATGAATGCGAGATCTGATTCGCGCACGAGTGATGAACCGGCAACGTTACAAATAGAAAGACTGCTTAAATAACCGAGTTCTTTTGCTAAACGCAATGCTGCAAGTGTATCTGCCGTTTCGCCAGATTGGCTGATGGTAACGACCATGCTGTTCGGTTGTACGAATGACTTTCTGTAGCGAAATTCGCTGGCGATTTCTACGTTGCACGAAATTCCTGCGAGTGATTCCAACCAATAACGCGCAACCATTGCGGAGTGATAACTGGTTCCGCAGGCAACGATTTGAATGTGTTTTACTTTTTTAAATAATTCCGCTGCGCCGTTACCAAAAGTTTCGTCGAGAACCGAATCATTACTCAAACGGCCTTCGAGTGTATTTAAAACGGCGTTCGGTTGTTCATAAATTTCTTTGAGCATAAAGTGACGATATTGGCCTTTATCACCCGCGTCATAACTTGCGGTTGACTCGTGAACTTCACGCTCAACATTAACGCCATCTTTATCGAAAACTCTAACGCTAGTGCGCGTAATTTCTGCAACGTCGCCTTCTTCCAAAAACATAAAGCGGCGCGTTACGGGCAAGAGTGCAAGTTGATCCGACGCAATAAAATTTTCGCCGATACCAAGACCAATCACGAGCGGGCTTCCTGAGCGCGCCACAATTAAACGCGTTGGATCATTGCGGTCCATTAATACAGTGCCGTAAGCGCCGCGCAATTGTTTAACGGCAGCTTGCACAGCAACTAATAATGTCGATGAATTTAAAAATTCTTTATGCACGAGATGCGCAATAACTTCGGTGTCGGTATCCGAGGTAAATACATAACCTTCGGATTGCAATTGCGTGCGCAGCGGCCCGTGATTTTCAATAATGCCGTTGTGCACTACGCACATGCGTTCACTCGAAACGTGTGGATGCGCGTTGCGTTCACTCGGTTCGCCGTGTGTGGCCCAACGTGTGTGTGCGATGCCGGTGCCGCCTGGAGTTGGACTGTCTTTTACCGCGTCGGATAATTCTTTTACTTTTCCTAAACGACGTACGCGTTGTAAATCGCCACCGTTACTAACGACAGCAACGCCGGCAGAATCGTAGCCGCGATATTCCAAACGACGCAGGCCTTCCACTAAAATTTCTACTACATCACGCTGTGCAACTGCACCGACGATTCCACACATAACTTTTTCCTTTCGTTAGAAAAATAAATTTAATTTTTAAAGCGCGCAAATAACTTGCACGCCTTGCTGTTCAATAGTGATTTTGTCTTCGCTGCTAATGCGGTTATCTGTTACCAACACTTTTACGGAAGACCAGGGCAATTCCAAATTGTGAATTTTGCGGCCGATTTTGTCGGACTCGGCCATCACAATGACTTCGCGCGCAACTTCAGCCATCACGCGGCTCAAGCTGTAGAGTTCATTAAAGGTAGTCGTGCCGCGCGCTAAATCCAGTCCGTCGGCACCGATAAAAAATTGGTCGAAGTTGTAAGAGCGCAGAATCTGTTCGGCAAGCTGACCTTGGAAGCCTTCAGATTTTGGATCCCAGGTTCCGCCCGTCATCAAAATAGTGGGTTCATTTTCCAGCTCGCGCAGTGCATTGGCGATGCTGAGGGAATTGGTCATCACCACCAATCCCTGCTTATGAGATAACTCCGGCAAGAGCGCGGCGGTGGTGGAACTGCCGCTGTCGAGAATAATGCGGTTGTGATCGCGAATAAGTGCCGCAGCCGCTTTGGCGATAGATTGCTTTTGAATCGAAACTTGTTCGGCAGTGGGGTCGGTGATCAATTCCTGCGGAACCAAAACCGCGCCGCCGTACCGACGCAACAATAACCCGTTGCTCTCTAGCGCAGCTAAATCCTTACGAACCGTAACTTCTGAGGTGGCAAAGTGCGCCGCCAAATGCTCAACGCTCACTTCTCCGCTCGCGTTGAGCAGGTCGATAATGGCGCGACGGCGTTGTTGGGTATTACGTTTAGTCATTTGAAATATCTTAAGTTTCGAAACGAAAGATATTGTAGTCAATCGGAAGATTTAAGCAAGAAAATTTGTTTCGATTTTGATCAACTAGTTAAGCGTTAAATTGGCCTCACCCGTTAACACGCTTGCTTTGGTGTGACAGCTTCCGGCGCCTTTGGTCCAATCTAGTTTGGCGCCTATTAGCAATGAACGTTCGCCCTCGATGGTCTCACCGTTTATGG
Organism: Gammaproteobacteria bacterium; assembly: GCA_004172865.1. Classification (GTDB taxonomy): domain Bacteria; phylum Pseudomonadota; class Gammaproteobacteria; order Pseudomonadales; family Cellvibrionaceae; genus Cellvibrio. Next base: position 87,653 of record SEBV01000018.1, read on the forward strand.
TCGTCAATCTTACATCGCCGACTTTGGAACTGAGTGATGCTGACGCGAGCTGGTTTTCTTTGAGCGTAATATTGATTTCTCCGGCGTTGAGATCTGCAATCAGGCAAGCGCTCGTTCCGCTAATGTTGAGTGCACCCGCACTCAAACTGACCTCCAGTTTTTTATCCTCTGGCACACTGACTTTTACTTTGATGCTTATGTTGTTGTAATTGCTAATTCCGGTAGGTGCTAATGCGAACTCAGCGATGCTGCCGATTTGTTTATTCCAATCCAGCTGCTGGAGTAATTTGTAGCAAGCTTGCCGATCTTTATGCTGACAAGTCGCCGTTGCTTCTGCTGTAAGGGTGTTGCCAGTCGTGCCGATAATTTCTACATCGCCAGCGGGAACGCTTAACTTGATAAGCTCGGCCTTGGCAACGTCTTGCTGGATGGCGATCTGTTTTTCGCCATCTTTGGCAAATGCAGCGAGGGAACTGAACGCTATTGCAACCACGAGTAAGCGGCAGAGGAGTTTTTTATCAATAATGCCAGGCATAGAGTTCGTCCATTGAGGTTAAGTTGCAAGCGCTAATGAGCTTGAGTTACCTATCTAGACGTAGATTTTCCTGCTTTTGGATTCTCTTACTTGAAAATTTATTGCTGGTGGTAATTGGAGTTAGGTCGGATTAGAGTGCGCTCAAACCATATTTCGCGAGATAAATGAAGGAGATCCTATGAGAACTTTAAGCCTTTTGGCTGGGCTATTTTTCGCCGCTTCTGCAGTCGCCGACGAAGCCAGTTGGAGTGCGCCGCATGCGCCTTATCAAATTACCGACAATATTTACAACGTGGGTACGGCAGGCATTAGCGTGTACCTCATCACCACACCTAAAGGTCATATCCTTCTGGACGGCGCAACCCAAGCGGGTGCGGCTATTGTGGAAACCAATATCCAACGTCTGGGTTTTAAGCTTAAGGATATTAAATATCTCATTGAAAACCACGCCCATTCAGATCACGTTGGGGGACTCGCTCAACTCAAGAAAGATACGGGGGCGACATTCATTGCCAGTAAGGCTGATCGCTACGGATTGGAACACGGCATTCTTGATAGCGACGCTAATTGGACGGATACATTTACGCCAATAAAAGTCGATAAAACCATTGATGACGGCAAAGAGCTTATCTTGGGTGGAGTGCATTTGCAGGCAATCATTACACCCGGCCACACCAAAGGTTGTACCAGTTGGTTAACCGAATCCCAAGACAAGGGAGTTTTAAGGCGAGTGATTTTTGTATGTAGTCTCACGACAGCGGGCAATAGTCTTAGTCTTGTCGGCAACAAACTTTACCCTTCGATAGCGACAGACTTCCGGAATAGCTTTGCCCGTCTTAAACAGGTGAAAGCCGATGTTGTGCTTTCCGGTCACCCGGAAGCGACCAATCTGGAACAAAAATATCTCGCTCAGGTGAACGGCAAGAAAGATGCGTTTGTGAATCCAGATGAGTTATTAAATCTGGTCACAAAAGCCGAGGAAAAATTCGAAGAAGAGTTGAAACAGCAGCAGGAATCCAAGCCTTAAACACAGTTTTTAACATAGCTTCAATACCCAACAGATTTCCTTGTTCCGGTTGGGTATTGAATATCATTAGAGTTTTCTCCCCAACCGTTTCTCCACCATTTTCAGCTCCCACTTTGGCGGTGTTATCCAGTTAAAGGCATCGTGCGACCAAAGGCCGTGCATCAATAATCCCAAGCCCCAGCCTAAAAACGGCCAGTGAATGCCCTCCAGATGCCAGCCGCCGTTGAGTAAAAACACGCTGCTGAAAACCACGTACATCAAAAGATGCGAGTAAAACTCTACGACGCCTTTCACGTATTGCATGGCCAATACTTCATCGGCCTTAAGCTGTTGTGCGTTCATACCATTATCCCCCGAGTCAAAAGTGTTTAAGTCGACCTCAAACACAGCCGCAAGCGACTTGATCGTTTCCAACCCCGGCTTATGGCCGCGCTCAATGCGCTGAATCGTGCGAACGCTCAGGTCCGTCAATTCCGCCAAATGTTCCTGCGACCAGCCGCGCTGAAGCCTAAGTTTTTTTACAATCATGTCGTCACCTGTGTGTTTGAGGTGGGAGAAGTGTGCGGGGCGATGGAGAATTTAAACACGTCAGGAACCTGACAAAAAGGCGAAACAAAAGCGGATTGTAAGACTGGATTAGCGAACAGAGCTAAAGCTCTGTTCGTGATGAGATTTTTAGAGTGGTCTTCCCAAATGTTTTTCGACCTGAGCTAACTCCCACTCGCCCGTAAAATATTTATCGAACACAAATATCGTGAGTGTATGGACTATAAGCCCAAGCCCCCAGAATAACAGCGCTCCAACAAACCATAGTTTATCCGGGGTGGTAAACAGGTTTATTGCGATGCATCCGACGTTAACAACAAGATACATCAGCAAGTGAAGGTAGTAAGCGCGAAGACGTTGCGCACGCTTGAACGCAATTTTCTCCTGAGCTTGCGAGTTGGTGGTTTCATCTTTCATGGCAGTCTCCGTAAGGGTTAAGAAATGAACTTCAAAGACCGCAGCAATAGACTTTAATGACTCCACACTTCCAGCATGGCCGGACTCAATGCGCTGTATGGTACGAGCACTTAAACCGCTGGCATCTGCTAGCTGTTGTTGTGACCAGCCTCGTTTGAGGCGCATTTTCTGAATCGACATAATTTATCTCCTACTGCGGAGTAGCCAGTATTGATGCAGAAAATTAATTCACTTACGACAGCGGCACGACAAGCTCACGACACTTGTACGATACCGCCAAAAACATCACCTTTTAGTGGGACGCTCCCAACCCTGCAGGTTGGTTTGCTTGGCGCGCGCAATCGCCAAATCGGCTTCGGCAACATTTTTGGTAATCACCGAACCTGCACCCACGGTTGCGCCAGCGCCGATTTTTACCGGGGCAACTAACGCAGAGTTAGAGCCGATAAAAGCGTTATCGCCAATTTCGGTTTTGGATTTATTCACGCCATCGTAGTTACAGGTGATAGTGCCCGCGCCGATATTTACGCCGCTGCCGATCACGGCATCGCCGATGTAGCTGAGGTGATTTACCTTGCTGCCTTTGGCGATATTGGCTTTTTTGGTTTCCACGAAGTTGCCGATTTTTACGCCGTCCGCAAGCTTGGTGCCGGGGCGCAGGCGGGCGTAGGGGCCGATATCGCAGTCGTGGGCGAGTACTGAATCTTCGATGTGGCTGTAGGCTTTGATGCGGCTGTTTTTGCCGATGGTGGAATTGATAATGATGCTATTGGGTTCAACGATAACGCCATCGGCCAAGGTTACGTCGCCCTCAAATACGCAGTTCACGTCGATGACTACATCGCGCCCAACCGTTAAATTGCCGCGAATATCAATGCGTGCCGGGTCGAGCAAAGTTACGCCTGCAACCATCAATTCATTGGCTTTTTGCTTTTGGTAAAAACGTTCAAGGGCAGCTTGTTGCTGACGATTGTTAATGCCTTCCACTTCTTCTACGGCGTTTGGCTGTTCAACGTGAATTGCCACGCCGTCCCGGCGCGCCATGGCGATAATATCGGTGAGATAGTATTCGCATTGGGCGTTGTCGTTGACCAGGAGCGGCAGCCATTGCTGCAGATGCTTGGCTCTAACCGCCATGATGCCGGTGTTGATTTCCGAGATTTTGAGCTGCTCGTCATTCGCGTCTTTATGTTCAACAATTTCGGTCACGGCACCAGACGCATCGCGAACAATACGGCCGTAGCCGGTGGGATTTTGCATGTTGACGGTGAGCAATCCCATTTGGTTATCGCCCACGCCGTCGATTAATTTTTGCAGGGTATCAGCGCGGGTCAGAGGAACATCACCGTATAAAATCAGTACGGTTGCGCCGTTGCGCAGGTGCGGCAAGGCTTGTTGAACGGCGTGGCCAGTGCCCAGTTGACGGGCTTGCAGCACGAATTTCACATCGGGTGCGGCCAGTTGTTCTTCTACTTTTTCAGCACCGTGTCCGACAATAATCAGGAGTTGCTCACCGCCCACCTGGCGCGCCGTATCCACCACATGTTGCACCAGCGCTTTGCCGCCGACAGGGTGCAAGACTTTGGGGAGGTCTGAACGCATACGGGTGCCTTTACCGGCAGCGAGAATAAGAATATCGAGCATGGTGAATTCCTTTACTGAGCTATAAGTGAACAAGTAGGAGAGCAGGTAGGTGAGCAAGTCACCGGTAAAAATCTAGCTCGCATTCTAGCGGTTTACGCCGGTATGCGCTGCATATCTGCGCTTAATCCTCGTGGATTTTAATGGCAAATTCGCAGGGCGTAAGGCTCACCCGACAACTTGTTCGCGAAAACTTATTCAGCCATCAATTTACGGATCGTATCGATTTCGCGTTGGCGATAGGGCGTTCCATCAGCATGGAAAAGATCGTGAAACCAGATCACCGGTTCGCGATCCGTGTAGGGGTGATTGTAGGAATCCCACGGCAGCCGCGTTTGCGTTTTGCCATCCACAAAACCCCAGTTATACATGCCGACACCATAATGCTTACCGACTGGCAGCGAGCCATCAATGGTCGAGCCCGAACCGCGCGCCATATATTCCGTACAGAGCAGCGGCCGACCATATTTCGTTAATTGCTGGATGCGATTTTCAAATTCCTCCGGCCAGGCATAACTGTGAAAGCTGAGGATATCCGACTCGCTCAACTGAATTTGTTGGATGCTTGTCAACTTGGCAGCCGCTTTGGGCGACCAATCGCCACCATCAAAAACACCACTGGTTAAAGGCTGGCTGGGATTAGCCTCTCGCGCCCAAGCGTAGACTTTGGGCAGAAGCGCGGTCACGAGTTTGCCGTCTTGCACTTTGTGGATGTCATCGGTCGCGCCTTCGTGGGGTTCGTTCCATAAATCCCAGCCTAAAACGCGCTCGTCTTTGGCAAAGGTACTGATCACGCCCTGCACATAGGCTTTTAATTCCGGCTCAAATGCCGGATTACTGAGGCGATCAATCCCCGGACTTTGCACCCAGCCGGAATTATGCAAACCCGGTTTGGGCAATGGCTGCTTGCCGAGTTTTGGATGCGGGTCCCAACAGGAATCGAATAAAACCAGCAGGGTTTTGATGTGATGTTTATCGGCAAGTTCGAGATAAGTATTGAGCCGCGCGGTGAACCCTTTGCGATCCTGACTCCAAAGTTGATCCTGCAAAAACACGCGCATGGTGTTGATTCCGGCCTGCTCCGCCAGCCCCAATTCCCAGTCAATTTCTTTAGGATTGAATGTATCTGCCTGCCACATTTCGAGCTGGTTAATTGCATCCTTGGGGATAAAATTGCTGCCCACAAACCACGGCTGTTTCGCGTACCAAGTGTTGGCTTGTTCGGTTGTCCACTGCGGGCGCGCTTCCGCAAACAAGGGCAAAAGTAAGAGCCCCGCTGAGACAAGTTTTAAAAATCGCATAAATTCCTCGTTCATTTTTATTGGGTAGATAGTATCGGGTAAAGGTCTGTTAACTTGCATTGACTTACCGGTGTATTGCCCTAGATTGCTAGGGCGCTCGGCAAACGGCCTTGGATAACGGAGAAAATATGAAACAAGCTGCTTTAATCCCTTGGAAATCCGCGATTGCGGCGTTGTTTATGCAATTCTCTTCCAGCAGTTTTGCGGCAAATCCCATAGTAGACGGTTGGTATGCCGACCCGGAAATTCGTATTTTCGCTGGCCAATATTGGATCTATCCCACCTTGTCCGCCGACCTAACCACGCCCGCACCAGCCGCAACTTTTACGCCGGAACAAGCCAAACAACGGGCTAACCCAGAGATTTGGGCGCCGTTTTTAAAGCAAACTTTTCTCGATGCGTTTTCGTCTAAAGATTTGGTTCATTGGACCAAACACTCACACGTGCTCGATATCAAAGACGTGAGCTGGGCGGCTTATGCGGTCTGGGCACCCTCAGCCATAGCTGCTAACGGCAAATATTATTTGTTCTTCGGCGCGAACGATATCCAGAACAATAAACAACTTGGCGGCATTGGGGTTGCAGTGAGCGATAAACCCCAAGGACCATTTAAAGATGCGCTCGGCAAACCCTTAATCGGCCAAATCCAAAACGGCGCGCAACCTATCGACCAAATGGTTTTTAAAGATGACGACGGCCAATTCTATCTGTATTACGGGGGCTGGAAGCACTGCAACGTCGTTAAGTTGAGCAAGGATTTGCTAAGTGTGGAGCCCTTTGCCGACGGCACAATCTACAAAGAAATCACGCCCGATAAGGATTACGTTGAAGGTTCGTTTATGGTGAAGCGCAAGGGGACTTATTACTTGATGTGGTCGGACGGTGAGTGGACAGGGCCGGATTACAGCGTGAGTTATGCCATGGGTTTATCGCCCATTGGCCCGTTCAAAAACATGGGCAAAATCCTGCAGCAAGATGCAACTATTGCCAGAGGCGCGGGGCATCACTCGGTAGTCAATGTTCCCGGTAGCGACGATTGGTATATCGTCTACCATCGCCGCCCATTGGATACCGACGATGGCAATCATCGCCAACTCGCCATCGATCATTTGTATTTCAATGCGGATGGCAGTATTCAACCGGTGAAGATGACTAGAGAAGGGATTAAACCTGTACGAGCGCCTTAAGGTTTTGAATTATGACAGTGAATCATTCAAAGCGTGAATATCTCACTTCCAGGCCGTGTATATATCACCGCCATGGTGTTGCTTTTGGAGCAATATCATTTGGCCTCTTGGAGGAAAACCCTAATCCATTTTGTTATTCGCATTGAAGGAACATTCATCATGAAAACATCAAAAATTTCTGCATTAAAGGCCAAATTTCAGACTGCTCGCAAATCCACGCTACCGGTGTTATTTGTTTTATCCTGCCTGAGTGCTAATGCGTTGGCTATGGGACGCAACGATGCGCCCTGTACCTTTGGCGATGACTGCGTTGCAACTATTTATTACCACATTTGCAACAGACTTTGTTTTTGGTATTAATCGCGATTGGCGATTACAAGCAATAAAAAAAGGCGACTCGAAAGTCGCCTTTTTTAAATCTCAACTTGCACTTACTTACCCGCTTTTTTGCGAATCGTTTGCAGGGTACGCAATTGGGCAGAAGCTTCTGCCAATTGAATCGCCGCGCGTTGGAAATCGATCTCGGAAGACTGATTAGCAAGTTGTGTTTGCGCTAATTGTTGTGCTTCAAGTGCTTTGGCTTCATCCATATCAGTAGCGCGCAGTGCAGTGTCTGCCATTACGGTGATTTGATAGGGCTGAACTTCGAGGAATCCCCCAGAAACGTAGAATACTTCCTCGTCGCCATTTTGCTTGATAACACGGACCGGGCCGGGTTTAACGCCAGTCAGTAATGGCGCGTGACCATAGGCAATGCCCAAGTCACCCAAACTACCGGTCACAATTACCATCTCAACCAAGCCTGCGAAAATTTCGCGCTCAGCGCTGACGATATTGCATTGAACAGTCATGGCCATATCCGTTTCTCTTGATAAATTACAAAGGCTATCAACTCATAGAAAAACCCGAAGCCATGCGGCTTCGGGTTATTTCATTATTTGAGTTTGGTAGCTTTCTCGATGGCTTCGTCGATAGTACCAACCATGTAGAAAGCTTGTTCTGGCAAGTGATCGTAATCACCAGCAAGCAAGCCTTTGAAACCACGGATGGTTTCTTTCAATGGAACGTATTTGCCTGGTGAACCAGTGAATACTTCCGCTACGTGGAATGGTTGAGACAAGAAACGTTCGATTTTACGCGCACGAGATACGGTTTGTTTGTCTTCTTCTGACAATTCGTCCATACCCAGAATCGCAATAATATCTTTCAATTCTTTGTAACGTTGCAATACGGTTTGAACACCGCGAGCGGTTGAATAGTGCTCGTTGCCAATGATCATTGGGTCCAACTGACGTGAGGTTGAATCCAGTGGATCGATTGCCGGGTAAATACCTTTAGCAGCGATGTCACGGCTCAATACTACGGTTGAATCCAAGTGCGCAAATGTTGTAGCTGGAGACGGGTCAGTCAAGTCATCCGCAGGTACGTATACGGCTTGTACAGACGTGATCGAACCAATTTTGGTAGAAGTAATACGCTCTTGCAGAACGCCCATCTCTTCCGCCAATGTTGGTTGATAACCTACTGCAGATGGCATACGGCCCAACAATGCAGATACTTCGGTTCCCGCCAAGGTGTAACGGTAGATGTTGTCTACGAAGAAGAGTACGTCTTTACCTTCGTCACGGAATTTCTCCGCCATGGTCAAACCAGTCAAAGCTACGCGCAAACGGTTGCCTGGCGGCTCGTTCATTTGGCCGTAAACCATCGCAACTTTATCAACTACGTTAGATTCTTTCATCTCGTGATAAAAGTCGTTACCTTCACGAGTACGCTCACCTACACCGGCGAACACGGATAAACCGGCGTGTTCTTTTGCGATGTTGTTGATGAGTTCCATCATGTTTACGGTTTTACCTACACCCGCACCACCGAACAAACCAACTTTACCGCCTTTAGCAAAGGGGCAAACCAGGTCGATTACTTTGATGCCGGTTTCGAGCAACTCTTCAGAGGCTGCCAAATCTTCGTACTTGGGCGCTGCACGGTGAATCTGCATACGCTCTTGTTCGCCGATGGGGCCACACTCGTCAATTGGGTTACCCAATACATCCATAATGCGACCGAGGGTTTCTTTACCCACAGGTACATTGATTGGCGCGTTGGTATTGGTCACGACTAAGCCGCGACGCAAACCTTCAGACGAACCCAGTGCAATGGTACGCACCACGCCGTCACCCAATTGTTGTTGTACTTCAAGAGTCAGATTGCCTTCGGTGATAACCAATGCATCATAAACTCTGGGCACTGCATCGCGTGGGAATTCCACATCGATTACCGCGCCGATAATTTGAACTATATGTCCGCTACTCATTTCCGGTTCCTCTATTGTTCCAGAAATCTCAGGCCCTTTTAATAACACCTGGAAGGCCTGAAAGTTTAAACACGATTAATTGCCTGGCTGTAGCTGATGGGCGGGAGCAATTATGCAATTGCCGCCGCACCACCTACGATCTCTGACAGCTCTTGCGTAATTGCTGCTTGACGCGCTTTGTTGTAAATCAGTTTCAAGCTATCAATCAGTTCACCGGCGTTGTCGGTTGCGCTCTTCATCGCAATCATACGTGCAGCCTGTTCTGAGGCGGCATTTTCAACGACGGCTTGATAAACTTGTGACTCAATAAAACGGGTCAATAAGCCTTTTAACAATTCAGCTGCATCTGGTTCGTAGATGTAATCCCAGTGATGTTTCAACTTGGAGTTTTCATCTGCAACCAGTGGCAACAATTGGCGAATCGTGGGCTTTTGCGTCATGGTGTTAACGAATTCGTTGCTTACGATAAACAACTTATCAATCTTGCCTTCTTCAAATGCATCCAACATCACTTTCACGCTGCCGATCAAATCTGCAACAGTCGGTGCTTCGCCGAGGTCGCGCGTTGACGCAACCACGTTACCGCCAAAACTTTTAAAGAACGCAGCAGCTTTCGCTCCGATCAAGCACAAATCTATGCCTATGCCTTGGTCTGCCCAGACTTTCATGCTCTTGATGGAGTTTTTGAACACGTTCGCATTCAAACCACCACAAAGACCACGATCACTCGAAACCAAAATATAACCAACGCGCTTAACCGGACGCTCTTTCATAAAACGGTGTTTGTATTCGGGACTTGAGTTTGCCAAGTGCCCGATTACATCACGCATGCGATTGGCGTAAGGCTTACCCAATTGCATGCGCTCTTGCGCACGACGCATTTTACTCGCGGCGACCATTTCCATCGCGCTGGTAATTTTCTGCGTGCTTTTGACGCTTGATATCTGCGTCCGAATTTCTTTTGTGCTTGCCATACTCAAAGACTCAGTTAAAAAGGTGCTCTGGGAGCACCTTTAATTACCAGGTGCGGCTTGCTTTCAGTTTGGTCACCAGCTCTTTGAACTTGCCTTCCAACTCGCCATTCCAATCACCGGTGGCATCTATGTGATTCATAGTGTCAGCGTATTCGGATTTAGCGAATGAGAGCAGGGCAGCTTCAAAATCGAGCACTTTGCTAACTTCGATGTCTTTCAAATGACCTTCGTTAGCGGCGAACAATACCAATGCCATTTGTGCAACACTCAATGGAGTAAATTGCTTTTGCTTCATCAATTCAGTAACACGTTGACCGTGTTCCAATTGTGATTTGGTCGCTTCGTCCAAATCTGATGCAAACTGCGAGAACGCAGCCAATTCACGGTATTGCGCCAATGCGGTACGAATACCACCGGCAAGTTTTTTGATAATTTTAGTTTGCGCTGCACCACCTACACGCGATACCGAAATACCGGCGTTCATCGCAGGACGTACGCCTGAGTTGAACATGGACGATTCCAAGAAGATCTGGCCGTCGGTAATCGAAATTACGTTAGTTGGAACGAATGCAGACACGTCACCGGCCTGAGTTTCAATGATTGGCAAAGCGGTCAATGAACCGGTTTGGCCTTTCACTTCACCCTTGGTGAACTTCTCAACGTAGTCTTCACTTACGCGTGATGCACGCTCAAGCAGACGGCTGTGGAGATAAAATACATCGCCTGGGTAAGCTTCGCGGCCCGGAGGACGACGCAGCAACAAGGAGATTTGACGGTAAGCCCAAGCTTGCTTGGTCAAGTCGTCATAAATGATCAAGGCATCTTGGCCGCGGTCACGGTAGTACTCACCAATGGTACAACCCGTGAATGGAGCCAAAAATTGCATTGCCGCTGGATCAGACGCAGTCGCCGCGATCACAACGGTGTGATCCATAGCGCCATTTTCTTCTAACTTGCGCACTACTGCAGCAACAGAAGAGGCCTTTTGGCCGATGGCGACATAGATACACTTAATGCCAGAACCTTTTTGGTTGATGATGGCATCAACAGCGATGGCAGTTTTACCAATTTGACGGTCACCGATGATCAACTCACGTTGACCGCGACCGATTGGTACCATAGCGTCAATTGCTTTCAAACCGATTTGTACCGGTTGGTCTACTGATTTACGCCAAATTACGCCTGGAGCAATTTTTTCAACTGCGTCAGTCATTTTGGTGTTCAGTGGACCTTTACCGTCGATTGGGTTACCGAGGGCGTCAACAACGCGACCGAGCAATTCTGGCCCAACGGGCACTTCCAGAATACGACCAGTACACTTACATTTTTGACCTTCGGCTACACCGCGGTAGTCGCCGAGAATTACTGCACCTACGGAGTCGCGCTCCAAGTTCAGTGCCATCCCGTAAACGCCGCCTTCAAATTCAATCATCTCGCCGTACATTACGTCGGCCAGACCGTGAATACGAATAATACCGTCAGTTACGGAAACGACAGTACCTTCGTTTTGAGCTTCTGTAGAAAATTCAAGACCTTCAATACGCTTCTTGATAATTTCACTGATTTCAGAAGGATTCAGTTGCTGCATGCTCTGTTCCTCGATCCTAGACTTAGGATTTCAATGCTTCGGCGAGTTTCGCCAAGCGGCCACGGACTGAACCGTCGATTACCATGTCACCGGTGTGAATAACCACACCGCCCAACAGACTCGCATCAACCGAGCTGTTCACGTCAATCTTACGATTCAATTTGGCGCTTAGTGATTGAGCCAATTTGTTAATCAAGTCAACAGGCAACTCGTAGGCTGCTGTGATCTCAACTTCGATTGTTT
>SEBV01000024.1 GCA_004172865.1 Gammaproteobacteria bacterium
AAGGATGACCTTTTGCTTCGCTGCAGCTGTTAAACATCGGCATCAGCGCTCGAAGAGGTTCGAAACTGATCAACTGATCAACTATTCAACTTATCAACTGATTAACTAGTCAACTAATCAACTGACCATTTCGAAATTACAAATTGCCTCCTTCGATGAAGGATGACCTTTTGCTTCGCTGCAGGTGTTAGACATCGGCATCAGCGCTCGAAGAGGTTCGACACTGATCAACTTATCAACTGATCAACTTACCAACTGATTAACTAGTCAACTAATCAACTGACCATTTCGAAATTACAAATTGGCTCCTTTGATAAAGGATGACCTTTTGCTTCGCTGCAGCTGTTAAACATCGGCATCAGCGTTCGAAGAGGTTCGACACTGATCAACTTATCAACTGATTAACTAGTCAACTAGTCAAAAGATCAACTACCAGTATACGATAGTTTTGCTTCGCTGCAGCTGTTAAACATCGGCATCAGCGCTCGAAGAGGTTCGAAACTGATCAACTTATCAACTGCTCAACTGACCATTTCGAAATTGCTGCCGCTGCAGGTATTTTACCTGCAGCAAGAACCTTTTAAGTCTGTCTACCGGCATATAACAAAAAACTTTTCCGCAAGGCTGCTGGACCTGATAACAATCGGTTGTCGCACTACTATCAAGTTATATTTTCGCTGCGCTAGACCTACCGAAAGTATTATAGCTGCCGGCTACCCGAAAAACTACAGCTGCAGGAAAAACTCGAAGCAGTGAACCGAACCACTATCCGCAACCGCAAGCTGGAGATAAAAACCCTCACGGCTGAAGTAAAGCGATTGGTGAGTTTTGGGGAAGGATTGAGACGAAGAGCGGAGGAGTTGGAGAGGTTACAAATCCCAGGTGAACAATATTAGTACCTAAGGAGATCTGCAATAATCAATTCTTTTTAAAGCTACAGAACAAGAAATTTTGAACTGCCTTCCACGGTGTTGTATGGTCTTCCCGTATACATTTAATTCTCTCAAAAACAACTTCAAACCTTGACGACATTGATACTTCTGAATATTGCCGGATTTCTAATCCACTGCATTTTGTTGGACCGTTCTCTGAAAAAGTACCAAGTATTAAGTAACCGATTTTCTTTATAGCATCTTCTGCTATAGAAACGTATTTGTAAATCTTTTCTTCTGACGTTAGAAAATGAAACGCTGCTCTATCATGCCAAAAATCAAACTGGACCGGTGGTTCAAATTCTGTAATATCGGATACAATCCAATTTACTTTAGAAGCTCTTGAACCTAACCTTTGTTTTGCTCTTTCAATTGCTGTTGAAGAAATGTCTAACACATAAATATTCTTGTAGCCTTTATCCAACAATGCATCTACAAAATGACTGTCGCCGCCGCCAATATCAATAATGTTTGCATTTAATGGAAGATTGAATAAGTCTACAAATTCCATTGATGTTTTAGGGTAAGGTTGAAACCAGCTAACTTCATCTTCTGCTTTTGTGGTAAAAACATTTTCCCAGTGTTCTTTGTATGAATTATGCATCTCTTTTCTTTTATTGAAAGTCTTTAATTGCTTCGCCTAAATCAAAAACTTTTACTGTACCATTCAACTTAGCATGTATCAATGAACTTGCCGCTGCACTTCTGTAACCTCCTGCACAATGAACAACGATTGGTTTATCAGTTGGAATTTCATTACTACGCTTTCTAATTTCTGCTAAAGGTATTGAGATACTGTTTTGAAAAATCTTTCCTTCTTTCACTTCCGATGTATTTCTAACATCAACTATAGTGTAATCCTGCTGATGATTTTTAAACTCATTTATATTAATCTTTTCTTCTTTTACAATGCCGCTATCAATTACAAATCCTTCTGCAACCTGGCTTTCGTAACCAATAGCAGCCGTTCTTTCTAACATTCTTTGTAACTGCTCTTTATCCTCGCTTACTAAGTAAAACTTCTCTTCCGGTTTAATGATGCTGCCTAACCATGTTTCAAATTTTCCTTTTTCCATCAGGTTAATGGAATGAGGCAAATGTCCTTTCTTAAAATCTTCTTCGCCTCTTGTATCAATTACCCAAAACGTTTTATCTAATGCAGATGCTGAATTTTCAAGAATGGTTTCTCCGGTTTTAATATTACTAATACTTTCTTTAAATGCTGCTGCACCCTTTCTGTTAAGCTCTACATCAAACGGAAAATAATGAGGAACGAAAGGCTGGTCTGCTAACAAATTTTGTACAAACTCTTCTTCAGTTGCATCCTGTAAACTCCAGTTTGTTTTTTTCTCTTCACTAATTGTACTGCTGCTTTCTTTACTTAAGTTTTTACCGCAAAGTGTGCCTGCTCCGTGTGCCGGGTAAACTGTTACATCATCTTCCAACTTCATCAACTTATCTCTTAATGAATGATACATCTGCTTTGCAAGTTCTGTTCTTGTTGTTTGTATTTTTCCTGAAGCTTCTCTTAAATCAGGTCTGCCACAATCACCAATGAAAAGTGTATCACCTGTAAAAACAGCTTTTTGTTTTCCTTCATGTTCTAATAAAATGCTGATGCTGTCCGGGGAATGCCCTGGTGTATTAAGTGCAGTTAATTTTATCTTACCTAATTGTATTGTTTGCCCTTCGTCAAAAGCCTGATGAGGATATATGGCATGAACATCTTTGCTTGTATATATGGTTGCCCCTGTGGTTTGATGCAATTCTAAATGACTGCTTACAAAATCTGCATGAGGATGCGTCTCAATAACACCTGTTATTTGGGCATCTTTTTCTTTTGCATAATCAAGGTACGGCTGTGTATTACGTGCCGGGTCAATTAATACTATTTTCTTTTCACAATCACTTAATACAGCATAGCTGTAGTGTGAAAGGTTTTTATCTTCAAATTGTTTTATCTGCATAATCTTTTATTTACGTTGCAAACTTCCTTAATCTTTATTCTCTGTTCAGTGACACTTGTCACTTAGAACCTTTTCTAATGCGGTAATTTTTCTCTTATTAAACCATACACCCATGTGCCTGCAATAGCACTTAAAAGAGTAACTATAATAACACCAAAACCTGAACCGATTTGTGCAAACAAAGGACCAGGGCAAGCTCCTGTAATTGCCCATCCAAAGCCAAAAATTAAACCTCCATAAATCTGTCCTTTATTAAACTTTTTAGTTGGCAGCTCTATCTTTTCTCCCCTAATTGTTTTGATGTTGAAGGTCTTAATAAGCCATACAGATATAATACCTGTCACAACTGCCGAACCGATTACACCAAACATGTGAAAACTTTGCAGCCTGAACATTTCCTGTATCCGATACCATGAAATGACTTCAGACTTTACGAGAATAATACCGAAGAGTAAACCCATTATTAAATACTTCAGGTAAGATAAAAGACTTTCATTTTTGGGTTGTTCTGTTTGAAGTAGATCTATTGACCTGACTTCAAAATCAGTATTTGTATGTATTGGTTTTACAAGCTGTGTTTGCATGATTATAGTTTTAAAATAAAGGGAAGGATAAGATTAGCCATGATGAAGCCACCTGCCATAAAACTGATGGTGGCAATTAAAGATGGTAATTGCAAATTGGATAATCCCATGATTGCATGACCACTTGTGCAACCACCTGCATAACGTGTTCCAAAGCCTACCAGGAAGCCACCGAAAACCATAAAGAACAAACCCTTTATTGTAAATAGTTGCTGCCAATTAAATAATTGTTCAGGCAATAATGAATATTGTTCTGTAATACCGTAGCCATTCAGTTCGGCAACAAGTTTAGGATTGAGGTTTACGGGATTAGGATTGCTTAAAAAAGTAGCAACTAAAAAGGCTCCTAATATAATACCTGCAACAAAAACAAGGTTCCATGCTTCTTTCTTCCAATCGTAATTAAAGAATGGAATTTTTGCAGGCATACAAGCTGCACATACATGACGTAGCGAAGATGATATGCCTAACGTTTTATTGCCTAATATTAATAAGGCGGGAACCATCAAGCCAATCAATGGACCGGCTACATACCATGCCCAGGGCTGTTTTAAAAATTCTATCATAATTTATCTATTGGTTGTCTGTTTCTGTTGTCTTTGGTTTTTTCTTAAATGTGCCGAATAGCACTGACCCAAATAATGCGAAGTAGATTGTACTGTTTATAGGGCTGGATGTGATAGAACAAGTCCCTGTTAAACATCCTACATACTTCCAATAAAGAAAACCTGCTATTGCGCCTAATGCTGCACCAATGAAATACATTTTATTGTTTGTTATCCAATTCTTCATATACAATCTCCTTTTCTTTTTTACGATTACTAAAATTTACTGCACAACCATTACCACCGCAACAACCTACATTGGCAATTGCTGTAACCAGCAAAAAGCCTGCTATTATGCTTAACGTTATGTCCTTCTGAATGAATGACTGAACCAATGCTATTATGCCAATTAGCAGCCTTAGCCCACGCATTACTGACCAATTATTTAATATCGCTTTCATCATTTCATGTTTTGTTTTAAATCGTCAAGACTTCCACCGTTAACAGCATCAGCAATACCATTTTGTTTTAGAATAGAAACTGCTACGCCACTTCTGTTGCCACTACGGCAATAAGCTATTATTGGCTTTTTCATTTTCCTGAACTCTTCTATTCTTTGTTTAACCTGGTCTAAAGGAATATTGATAGCATTTGGAAAATGACCTTCAGTAAATTCTTCCGGTGTTCTTACATCAACTATTGTTACATCGTTAACTGCTTCCATCATAGTAATCGTTTTTTACATTGTAAAGTTCCTATAACGAAGAGAGGTTGTTTGTGATAATTGTCACTTAGCATTATAAAACAAGTTCTTTAACAATTATGTAAATACCCATCACCAATACAAACCAGCCAAACCCTTTTTTTAGCTTGTCTGCATTTACCTTTTGGTTGAAATAGCCGCCGATAAAAATGCCTGCAATTGCTATGGCAGAAACGATAGTTATGAACTTCCAATCAATGGCATGACGACCAATGTCGCCCAAGAAGCCAATCAAGGAATTGAGGGCAATTATCAACAGTGATGTTCCTATTGCGTTTTTCATTGGCAGCTTCATTAAAATCACCAATGCAGGTATCAGTAAAAAGCCACCGCCTGCACCTAAGAAACCTGTTACCAAACCAATCAACACTCCATACACGACAAGCATCCAGGGCTTTTCTTTTGTTCCATTTTCTGCTACAACTTTCCTGCTTCTAATCATAGACACGGAAGCTGCTAACATGAGTATAGCAAATACAACCATTACAAACAATGAATGTGTTACTTCAAAAGAACCTAACCTAAAAAATACATTGGGCAAAAATGGAATGATAAATTTTCGGGCAATGAAAACCGTGGTGATAGAAGATGAGCCAAAAAGTAAAACTGTTTTAAAGTTGACTAAGCCCTTACGGTAATAATGAAAGCTACCTACAAGGCTTGTAAAGCCTACGATAAAAAGGGAGTAGCTAATGGCAATGGTTGGTGAAATTGCAAACAGGTAAACGAGTACAGGTACAGTAAGTATTGAACCCCCACCGCCAATTAAACCTAATGATACTCCGATAAATAATGATGCTATGTAGCCTGCCATTTCCATAATGCAAAAATGATTGCATTATAGTGGACGTACAGTGATATAAGTCACACAGGCATTACTCTTTTTTTATCCACTCGATGGAACTTCGATGAATAGTAAGCCAACTCTTTGCCTCCATTTTCTTTAATAAACGGCTTATGACTTCCCTCGATGAGTTAAGGTCGTTTGCAATTTCCTGATGGGTTATTTTAAGATTGTTACCTAATTTTTCAACTTGTTTTTTCAGGTAATATTCTAATCTTTCATCCATGCCTGTAAAGGCAATGGCATCAATTGTTTTCAGCAATTCTTCAAACCTGTTGCGATATGATGTGATAACGAACTGATACCAGCTTTTGTATTTGCTCATCCATTGGTCCATGTATTCAAGTGGTATAGCTAATACTGTAGCATCTGTAAGTGCTTTTGCTAAAACCTCGCTTGTTTCATGCTTTGCCGCACAAACCATGGAAAGGGAACAAGCCTGACCGGCATCAAGGTGGTAAATAAAAAACTCTTTGCCTTCATCATCTTCCCTGTACAACTTTACCAAGCCATCTATGATTAGCATAGTTGAACGAATGGTTTGCCCTACTTTTAAAAGTGTTTCTCCTGCTTTCACTTCTTTTATAGTTCCATGTTTTACGATTTCATCGTATAAGCCTTCTTCAAGGTCAGGAAAAAGTTGTTTTAACTGTAACGCATCCATGTCAGGCAAGGTCGTAAATGTTTAGCAAATAGTTCAAGTCGATAATGATTTCCATCACAATTAAACAATTAGAATAGCCTGCGCACCAAGTCAGGCACATTTGCAAGGCTCACAAAGCCGACACACAAAAGCCAACCTTGCAAAAGAGCCTGCCTTGTGCCAACTCACAGGCACTCTACGGTTGGACACAGACCCACATTATAGATGACCGAGGAGAAAGGGCGAACGTACAACAGGGGGTTTGCCAAAATACGGGCTGACGGAAGTTATCTTCGGCTTTTTGTAATTCTATTGTGCTTCATATCCAGCTGGACATTATCTATTTTGCTTTTTGTTGTTATCTTCAACTTCAGTTTTTCAATCATCATCGGTACCAGGCTGACGGAATACTAATTCCCGTACTTCGGCAAGCCCTATCGTTGTACGCAACCCTAAAACGAAATTTCGTTCACCTTCAAGCGACAGGACATTCAATGCAAAATCTCTCATGGGCAACCGCACATTGCAGCACATTTGCAAGGCACACAAAACCCCGACACAAAGCCAACCTTGCAAAAGAGCTGCAATTGCCAACACACGGCAACCAGTCTTTAGTGCAACAGATTACCGCAAGGGTTTAATAAATTTGCAAAACCATAAGGTGGACAGACAATATGAAATTATACATAAAGAACATGGTTTGCAGCAGATGCAAAATGGTAGTAAAAGCCCAATTGGAAAGTAAGGGGCTCCGCCCCTTATCTGTCAATTTGGGCGAAGTAGAAATTGAAGGCGACTTATCAAAAGACCAATTATCACAGTTAGACACATCATTAAAATCATTAGGCTTTGAACTCATAGATAATAAAAAAGGCCAGACAATAGAAAAAATAAAAACCGCCATAGTAACATTGGTGCACCATTCAGACCACAGCTTAAAGACAAACCTTTCCGAGTTCATTGCTTCACAAATACATCAAGACTATAATTATTTGAGCAATCTATTTTCGGAAGTAGAAGGAACAACAATAGAAAAATACTTCATTGCCCAACGTATAGAAAAAGTAAAAGAATTAATAGTTTATGACGAACTAAGTTTATCTGAAATTGCAGACCAATTGGGCTACAGCAGTGTTGCTTATTTATCGAACCAATTTAAGAAAGTAACAGGTTTTACTCCCAGCTACTTCAAATCGCTGAAAGAACACAAACGCAAAAACATAGAAGAACTGTAAATCTTACAACTCTAATACAAAATTCCACAATAGATACGCCAAACACTCAAATTACCTTTGTGTCAAACAAAATAACAATGACACATACTTATAAAGTTATAGGCATGACTTGCAGCAGTTGCGAAGCAAAAGTAAAAAGCAGTTTTCTGATGTTGCCAAATGTTACCGAAGTGGAAGTTTCAAAAGAAAACCAATCGGCAACCATTACAATGGACAAGCATATTGCTCTTTCTACCTTACAAAATGCTTTAGATAAAAGATATTCCATTACAGCCACAGAACACAATGAAACGGCGGAGCAAGCGAAAAATTGGTTTTCTACTTACAAACCGATTTTAATAATTTTTGCTTACATAACTATCATTTCAATCATTTCAGCTACACAACAAAATCAATTTCATTTGATGCAAGCCATGAATATTTTTATGGCAGGTTTCTTTCTTACTTTTTCCTTTTTTAAAATGCTTGACCTGAAAGGCTTTGCTGAAAGCTACAGTATGTATGATATTGTGGCAAAGAAAATAAAAGCATGGGGCTATGTTTACGCTTTTGTAGAATTGGCATTGGGTATTGCGTATGCAACCAACTTTCAACCTTTAGTTACTAATCTTGTTACGCTTGTTGTAATGGCAATCAGTATAATCGGGGTTTTACAGAGTGTACTAAATAAAAGAAAAATACAATGTGCCTGTTTGGGTGCTGTTTTTGACTTGCCAATGAGTACGGTAACAATTATTGAAGATGCCTTAATGATTGTTATGAGTGGAATAATGCTGATAACGATGCTATAAAGACCAGTATATTTTAAACGCTATCTTTGCATCAGTGAAAAAAATAGTTGTCATATTGCTTCTCTCAATCTATGGTTCTGCAACCATGGGTGCAACTATTCACATGCACTATTGCATGAACAAATTTGTAGGCTGGAGTTTGTGGCACGGTGAGAAAGATAAGGAATGTGGCAAATGTGGCATGAAAGAAAAGAAAGGGGGATGCTGCAAAGACGAACACAAGCAGGTAAAACTGAAAACCGAACATCAAAAAAGTGCAACAGCACAATACGTTCAGTTTTTAGATGTTCCTGCATTAGTTGTTCCAATGGTTGATTTTAGTTTTAAAGGAACGCCAATTTCATTGGACTTTCCTGTTTCGAATGCCCCACCTAAAATCCCGAGAGAACGGCTTTACATTCTCCATTGCTTTTTTTTAATTTGATTTCCTATTAGTTTTTATGTGCCGACACTTTGAAAGTGCATCGGCTTAGTGTGCATTATATAAATCAATAATTAAAAAAGAAAAAATGAAATCAATCATATTATTGGCAGCCGTTGTTTTATTATCAACTTCAGTTTGCCAATCTCAAATAAATAATGCCAAAACTGAAACAGTAAAAGTTTATGGCAATTGCGCAATGTGTGAAAGCACCATTGAAAAAGCCGCCAACAAAAAGAAAATTTCAAAAGCCGATTGGAATGTAGATACCAAAATGGCAACCATCACTTACGACAGTAAGAAAACTACTTTGGATGCAGTTTTAAAAAACATAGCCCTTTCAGGTTATGACAACCAAAGTTTTCTTGCACCTGATGCAGCTTACAATAAATTACCAGGTTGCTGCAAATACGACAGAGAAAAGAAACAAGTGGCAGTGGTAACACAACCAGCAAAGGACACAACGAATCCCATGCAAAATCATGGCAACCACCAGCATGATGGCATGAACAATGCCGCACAGGAAACAAACCAGTTGACAGTAGTTTTTGATAATTACTTTGCATTGAAAGACGCATTGGTAAAAACAGATGGCAATACAGCATCAGCAAAAGCAAAAGATTTGGAAACTGCTATCAATTCGGTAAAAATGGACAAGCTGGCGACGGATGTTCACATGGTTTGGATGAAAGTATTGGAAGAATTGAAAGAAGATGCAGAACACGTTACAGCCAACGCAGCTAAGGTTGACCATCAACGGGAACATTTTGCAAACCTTTCAAAAAATATGTATGAGTTAATTAAAGTTTCAAAACCCAAAGATGCTGTTTACTATCAGCATTGCCCCATGTACAACAATGGCAAAGGTGCAAATTGGTTAAGCAAAGAAAGTGCAATCAAAAATCCGTATTACGGTTCGCAAATGCTCACTTGCGGAAGTACAGTTGAAACTATCAAATAATAGATAAAGTAATGAAGTGGTAAAATCCGCTTCATTGCTTTCCAAAAATATAATAGAATGAAGAAATATACCTGTCCGATGCACTTACAAGTGATTAAGGACGAACCGGGAAAATGTCCGCTTTGCGGAATGGATTTAGTTCCAATGGGTGGAGGTCAAAAAGAGGTGCATAGCCATCACGACCACAGCCATAAGCACAAAGAACATTCGCATCATAGCGAAAACCATAGCCATCATTCGGAAAGCGGTTACGATAAACACGAAGGACATCATACCCACGATTTTCTCAAACGCTTTTGGATAAGCCTGATTATTACTGTTCCCATTTTGCTCCTATCGCAAATGATACAGGAGTGGTTCGGCTTTAACATTGCCTTTCCGGGAGATAAATATGTATTGCTGGCATTGGGAACTATCATTTACATCTATGGTGGAATGCCTTTCCTGAAAGGAATGGTAGGCGAGATAAAAGCAAAAGCTATTGGAATGATGACCCTTGTGGCAATCGCCATTTCGGTAGCCTATATCTATTCGGTGGCGGTTGTTTTTGGACTGCCCGGAATGGATTTCTTTTGGGAGCTGGCAACCCTGATTGTGATTATGCTTTTGGGGCATTGGTTGGAAATGCGTTCTACAATGGCGGCTTCAAAAGCTTTGCAGTCATTGGTAGCGCTTTTGCCAAATGATGTTACTGTTGAGCGACAGGGAGAAGCTGTAAAAATAAAACTCGAAGAACTGAAAAACGGTGAAACCATTATCATCAAACCCGGTGAAAAAATCCCTGCCGATGGATTGGTTATCGAAGGAACTTCGTACGTAAACGAAAGTATGCTCACCGGTGAAAGTGTTCCGGTAAAGAAAGAAGCGAATGGAAAAGTAATTGCAGGTGCTATCAATGGCGAAGGAGCTTTAAGAGTAACGGCTACCGGAGTGGGCAAAGACAGCTATCTCAATAAGGTTATCAATTTGGTTCAAGATGCACAGGCAGCAAAATCAAACACACAAAACCTTGCAGATAAGGTAGCTAAATGGCTCACGTATACTGCCATTGCCGTTGGGGTAGCTACTTTTATTTATTGGCTTGGCAGTAGCGGAGATATTGCGTTCGCATTGGAAAGGATGGTTACCGTAATGGTTACAGCCTGTCCCCACGCTTTGGGCGTGGCTATCCCGTTGGTTGTTGCCATTTCTACTACACTTTCCGCAACCAATGGCTTGCTCATTCGCAACCGTACCGCCTTTGAAACCACCCGAAAATTATCCACCATCATTTTCGACAAAACAGGAACGCTTACCAAAGGTTCTCACGCAGTGGAAAAAATAATCCCGTTAACTAATAAATATTCGGCTGATGAAATGATACAATATGCGGCTGCCGTTCAGCAATACTCCGAACACCATATTGCAAAAGGCATCCTAAAAACTTTAAAAGAAAGAAATCTCGAATTATGGAAGTCGGAAAACTTCAGCTATATGGCGGGCATTGGTGTAAAAGCCGTTGTAAACGGAAAAGAAGTGGTAGCGGCAGGACCTAATTATTTCAAACAGAATAATCTTACAGAACCTGAAACCCCGTCTGAAATCAATCAGAATATTGAAACAGTAAACTATGTTTTCATTGACGGTGATGTCATCGGAATTACTACGTTGGCAGACAGTATTCGTGAAGGTTCGCAAGAAGCCATTGACGCATTGAAGAAAATGAATATTAAGTCGTTTTTGCTTACAGGCGACAATGAAAAAATTGCAGCAGCGGTATCAGAACAGTTAGGAATGGACGGTTATATAGCCAATGTATTGCCTCACGAAAAACAGGAAAAAATAAAAGAGTTTCAAGCCAAAGGCGAAGTGGTAGCAATGACAGGCGATGGCGTAAATGATGCACCAGCATTGGCACAGGCAGACGTTGGCATTGCCGTAGGTTCAGGAACGGACGTAGCAGCCGAAACTGCCGACATCATTTTGGTAAACAGCGACCCAAGGGATGTCGTAAAAATGATAGATTTCGGCAAACGGACTTATAAAAAGATGGTTCAAAATCTGCTTTGGGCTGTTGGTTACAACGTTATCGCTATTCCGCTTGCAGCAGGAGTGCTTTATCCGAATTTTGTTTTAAGCCCGGCAATGGGTGCAGTTTTGATGAGTGTTAGTACGATTGTGGTTGCCATAAATGCCAGCCTTTTAAAAATTAATAAATGAAAATACTAAAATGGATATACAAAATATTATTCAAAAAAAGCTGTTGCCGATAGCCTTGATGCTGTTGGCAACAACTTCTCTTTTTGCACAAAAAGTTGTGCGATACGAACTATATGTAAAAGACACGTTGGTAAACTATGCAGGAAAAGAAAAAAGAGCGATTGCCATAAACGGTCAAATCCCGATGCCAACACTCACTTTCACTGAAGGCGATACGGCCGAAATTGTAGTACACAATCAATTACAGGAAAGTACTTCCCTGCATTGGCACGGTGTGTTTTTACCCAATAAAGAAGATGGTGTGCCGTGGCTTACTCAAAAGCCAATTGAACCCGGTACAACTTATACGTATCGTTTTCCAATTATCCAACACGGTACACATTGGTATCATTCCCATTCGGGTTTGCAGGAGCAGATTGGAATGTATGGCAGTTTTATAATGCTGAAAAAACAAAATGACCCGACATTTAGAAAAGGAATTGATGATTTGCCAACAATCCCCCTGATGATAAGCGAATGGACAAACTTTAATCCCAATAACATCAACCGAATGTTGCACAATGCCAACGATTGGGCGGCTATCAAAAAGAATGCAACACAGTCTTATGCAGAAGCTATAAGAAAAGGTCATTTTAAAACAAAAATAAAGAACGAATGGAAACGTATGTTGGCAATGGATGTAAGCGATGTGTATTATGACAAAATTTTACTCAACGGAAATCATACTACCGATTTAAAAACTGTTGACGGTAAAGTGCTGAAAGCAGGCGATAAAATAAGGTTAAGAGTTTCCAATGGTGGAGCATCATCCTACTTTTGGTTACGCTATGCAGGCGGTAAAATAACCGTAGTCGCCAATGACGGCAACGATGTAGAACCTGTTGAAGTAGACAGATTAATTATTGCAGTTTCCGAAACTTACGATATTGTAGTAACCATTCCAGATGATGGAGTAGCTTATGAATTTTTAGCCACAACCGAAGACCGAACACAATCCGCCAGTTATTTTATTGGGAACGGTATTAAGCAGCTTATTTCTCCGCTTCCGACATTGAAATATTTTGAAGGAATGAAGATGATGAATGATATGATGAAGATGGACGGAAATCTTGACGATATGGGAATGAAAATGAGCCTGAACCAAATGGATATGAACGTGGTGATGTATTCTGAAATAACAGGCGAAACCAAGCAAAAGCAAGACCATAGCCAGCACAATATGAAGATGGATGAAGACCCCAATCGTTACAATGCAAATGCTTTGGGAGAAATCACAACCTTGAATTATGCGATGTTGCAATCGCCATACAATACAGAACTCCCAAAGGATGCCCCCATAAAAGAATTGAAATTTACACTTACCGGAAATATGAACCGCTATGTGTGGAGTATGGACAATCGAATACTTTCGGAGGTAGATAAAATACCAGTGAAGAAAGGCGAAATTCTACGCATCACCATTTACAATAATTCGATGATGCGACACCCGATGCACTTGCACGGTTTTGATTTCAGGGTAATCAATGGAAAAGGAGAATATTCTCCTCTCAAAAATGTCTTGGACATTATGCCAATGGAAACGGACACGATTGAATTTCTGGCAAATGAAGAAGGCGATTGGTTTTTTCACTGTCACATTTTATATCATATGATGAGCGGAATGAACCGGGTTTTTGCCGTTGGCGATTATCAAAACCCATACTTACCCAACAAAAAACAAGCCTATAAAAAGTTGCAAAGGGAAAGCAATATGCCTCACTTTATGGCACAAAACGATTTTGCAACCAATGGAAACGATGGAGAAGCAATGCTTCAAAATGCAAGATGGAGTTTAGGAACAGAATGGCGTTTAGGATATAATGATATGCACGGCTATGAAGTGGAAACCCATTTAGGAAGATACATCGGGAAAATGCAATGGCTGATGCCGTTTATAGGGTTTGACTGGCGTTATCGTAAAATGGGAATAGACGAACATGAAACAAACCTATTCGGACAAAAGAATGAGAAGGATACACGCAGAGCAGTGAGTTTAGGTGTTATGTACACCTTGCCCATGTTGGTTAATTTTCAGGCAGAAGTGTATCACGATGGTATTGTTCGTTTGTCTTTCATGCGTGAAGACATTCCAATAACAAAGCGGCTTCGTTTTGCTTTTATGCTTAATACCGACAAAGAGTATATGGCTGGACTGAACTATATTTTTAACCGCAACTTTTCCTTGCGAACACATTATGACAGCGACATGGGTTTTGGTGCGGGATTGACATTCTCCTATTAGCCAACGCTGCAAGCCAGGTACTTTGGGCAGGCACACAAGCGACACACAAAGCCAACCTGCCCAAACAACCTGCCTTGCCCAACGCACAGGCAACAGTCTTTAAATTCAAGCAGACAAGACACATTCGGCGGACACAGTACGACAGAAAAGAAGGGTATGCGTACAACAGGGGTATTGCCAAAATGGAGGCTGACGGAAGCCGTGTTTCAACTTTTTGTTCATTGTGCATCTGCATATCCAGCTTGACGTTATCTATTTAGCTGTAGAATATACCATCATCTTTTTTATCTTTACTCAGCATCAGTTAGCCGGGGCGGACGTAATTCTATTACCTGCACTTCGGCAATACCTGACCGTTAGCGGTAAGCTTACAGACACCCTATATCAGACCAATCATATGAATCAATTTGGCGGAGACTGGACGGAAAACAAAATTGAAATAATCGTTGAGTATGCAAAAGCATACTTAAACATTATGAATATTTATGCGACAAAATACAGTTGGAAACTCTTGTACTTTGATGGGTTTGCAGGTTCTGGTTACATTAAAAAGGGGAAGAAGGAAAATCAAAAACTAATTGTTGGTGCTGCAAAAAGGGTTCTTGAGATAGAAGAACCAAGACCGTTTGACCTTTTTTATTTTGTTGAAAAAGACATTGAAAATGCAAACAATCTTCGAGAAAGTACGGAACTACAATTCCCAGAGAAAAATATCCATATTGTTAATACTGACTGTAATGAGAAGATAAAATCAATGAGCGAATTTCTGGCTAGTCCAAAGGGTAAAAAATATAAAGCACTTGCCTATATCGACCCTTGCGGTATGCAACTCAATTGGAATTCTTTGGAAACACTACAAAAATTATCTGTTGACGTTTGGATTCTAGTTCCAACTGGAATGGGTGTAAACAGATTATTAAAAAATGATTCTAACATATCGGATGCGTGGGTTTCAAAACTTGAAACTTTTTTAGGAATGGATAAAGAAGAAATATTAAAATATTTCTACAAAGAAAAGGTATCACACACTCTATTTGGCGAAGAAACCACTACATCAAAGGAAGATAAAGCGATTGAAAAATCAGCAGTACTTTACAAAGAAAGGTTGGCTAAATTATTTAGCTTTGTATCGGACCCTTACGTATTAAAAAACAAGTCTAATTCGATAATGTTCCACTTTTTTATGGCATCTAATAATAAATCTGCCGTAAAAATTGCAAATGAAATAATAAAGAAATACAATAAAATAAACTGAAATGGCGCAATCAAGTATAGAATGGACGGAAATGACTTGGAATCCAACAACGGGTTGTGATAAAATATCGGCTGGTTGTAAATATTGTTATGCTGAAATTATGTCTAAGCGACTTCAAGCAATGGGAGTTGACAAATACAAAGACAATTTTGAAGTAAGAACACACGAATCCGCCTTAAACATTCCTTATACTTGGAAACACTCAAAAATAGTTTTTGTAAATTCAATGAGTGATTTATTTCATAAAGACATACCTCTTGAATTTATAAAAAAGGTATTTGCAGTAATGAATGACAACCCTCAGCACGTTTTTCAAGTTTTGACAAAAAGAGCTGACCGTTTGTTTGAACTTCACAAACAATTAAAATGGACTCATAATATTTGGATGGGCGTATCTGTTGAAAATGATAAAGTAAGACACAGAATAGAATATTTACAGAAAACAAAAGCAAGAGTAAAATTTTTATCACTTGAGCCACTAATCGGACCATTACACAAACTTGACCTAACGGAGATTGACTGGGTCATAGTTGGAGGCGAAAGTGGACACAAACCACGACCTATGAAATCTGAATGGGTTTTAGACATTCAGGAACAATGCGAAAAAAGCGATGTTGCATTTTTCTTTAAACAATGGGGGGGAAAAAACAAAAAGGCAGCTGGTCGAATCTTAAACGGACGAACATATGATGAGATGCCGGAAATTGAATTACAGCATAGCGTTTAAAAGCCTACCGCTAACAGGGTATTTTCCTCCGCTGCAGGTCTTACCAATTTCGTACAAGCCCACACCCCAACCTCCAAGCGCCGATGCCTGGTCTTTTCCTCCGCTGCAGGTCTTCCCAATTTCGTAAAAGCCCACACCGCAACCTCCAAGTGCCGATGCCTGGTCTTTGACCAGCATCGCAACCATTTCGAAATTACAAATTGGCTCCTTGAGCGCCGTTGCAGCTGTTTTCACCTGTCGCACCAGCCAGGTTGGACTTATAAGTGTTAATGAATATGCTGCGCCAGCATGCAATTCATTGAAAGCTGTTTCACAAAGCTTTTGCTACTTTGCACCTTACCAGGTTTTCACAGCGCAAATTAATTCATCAGCACCCGCGCAACGTTAACCCTTTAGCAAAGGAGCCACCAGAAGAAACGTACATTTTCAACCAGGTACCTTCTTGCCGGGCAAGATTTGTGCAATAATTTTTTTGGTATTCATCCATAAAATCGCAAGTGGATGTCAGCGATTTGGTAGTCAGCCTTCTAACCCGACATAATAGCAAGCACCCAAATTTTGTTCGTAAACTTAAATCTTACATCCGACATGAAACAGGCAGAGGATCTTTTAATAAATGGCTTTGCAACAATTAACGACATATATACCGCAAAAGAAATTGAAAAAGTTGTAGAGCAGATAAGCCAGGCGAATTCGGCAAAAGGAAATTTTAGAAAGTCGGCAGACCTTTTCGCTATCAGGCAATTTCTAAAAGAAATTCCAACAACAGTTGACACGATCTTCAATCACAAACTAAAATCTGTTTTGACACATTTATTGGGCGATAAGTACTTTGTAGTTAAAAGTATATATTTTGACAAACCACACACTTCAAACTGGTATGTCTCATACCACCAGGACCTGACAATTTCAGTTGATAAGAGACTCGAATTAAATGGCTTTGCGTTTTGGACGACAAAACAAAATCAGTTTGCGGTCCAACCGCCCCTTGATGTCTTAAAGAATATTCTAACTGTCCGTATTCATCTTGATGATACAGACGAAAATAACGGGGCTTTAAAAGTTGTTCCCCATTCACATACAAAAGGGATTTATAAACCCGATACAATCGATTGGACCGTCGAAAGCGAAGTTAGTTGCAACGTTCGTAAAGGCGGAATAATGCTAATGAAACCATTGCTATTACACAGTTCGGGCCGGACGACGAACGATAGACAAAGACGGGTAATACACATTGAATTTTCCACCCAGGAATTGCCGACAGAACTCAATTGGTCAAAATCACTACCGGCAAAATCCATATCATTTTTTGCCTGCCGCATTTATCCCCCTTTTTTTGGCCCGTACTTTTTAGCATACTCAGCAATCGCATAATTATACACCCGCTGCCCGGGCCCTACCTTTTTCTCATAGGCCGCCTTTTTCTTCGGATCCGCCAATATCGCCCTCGCATAGGCTACGGCAGCTGTGAAATTGCTTTCATACAATTTTTTCAGCGCAGAAGGCTTTCGGTTCTTTTTCACCTGCTTCGCCGGCATCGTGGTAACCACCACCTTATTCTTGTACTGCTTAATCACCAAATTGCCCAGCTGCCCCTTCAATAGCCCGAGCAAATCCTTGTTTAATAAAATTGCCATACTGCTTCAATTTAATAAGCTCACTTAGAGTTGAATACCAACCTTAAAAGTACAGCACTGCTCCGGAAATAAAAGAGCATGTATGTAGGGTTCAACAGGTTTTAAACCGGGCTGCAAGATCATTGTATAAAGGGCTCCAACGATGCCCATGCAAAGCGCTATCACCTCT
>SEBV01000046.1 GCA_004172865.1 Gammaproteobacteria bacterium
GTCTATGGTGCTCAGAAATTTTATGGAGCTCAAGTCTTTTGGTTTCAATTTTTAGCACGTAACTATTTCCCGATTGCACATAACGCCGAGTTCAGCGGCAGTTTTTAAGTTGTGGTTTTGTGGGATACTTTTGCGCAGCAAAACCACAAAACCGCGACTTAAAAACTGTCCAGCGTAGGCACGAAGTGCCGGAGCGGTGCTGCAACGACTTGTTATGGGAAATTTAAAGGCACAAACCTAAAGCAGTGCGATTCAAATTTACCCGACTTATAAAAGCCTTGTCGAAGCAAGACATAAAAAATAGCTTTTAGCTAAAAACAGCAAGAAACCAATAACGATTTTACAAAACAAACAAGCTACCGTTAAAACCTGCTTGCGAAAACCTAAAGTTCTTGCGACAAAATATAGCTAAGAAAAACGATAACGAAATAACCTAAGCTATTTCCATTTTTCTACGGCGCCCAACATTCCAGATACGATAAACCAAAAACGCACAAACTAAGACTTACATTGCTTTTGCTTTTGCTTTTAAAAATTTTTCAGAGCGGAACACACAAAACCCAAGAACCCCATAACGCCGAGTTCAGCGGCAGTTTTTAAGTTGTGGTTTTATGGAATACTTTTGCGCAGCAAAACCATAAAACCGCGACTTAAAGACTGTCCAGCACGCGTAGCGTGCGATGCTGCAATTCTTGATTCGTGATTTCTTTAGGTGATATATCTAACTCAATTTCTTCTTCAACAAAGAAATGGCAATTGAAAATAACACCATTTTTTTCAATTTCTAACATTAAGCTAGAGTTTTCTCTTTCTAGAAATAGCTTTCCTATGTCTAGCGATAAAGTGCAATATTCACCATTTCTATACATTTTGTGATTGAAACCAGATGCCTTAACTGAGTCAAGAAATTTCTGCCAAATTGCAAGGTCAGTATTAAAGAAATATATATCTCGTAAACTTCCATCAGGCGAAAAATCTCTTTTGACTTGACTCCACTCAATTGTCATTTAACTTTACTCATATAACGCCGAGTTCAGCGGCAGTTTTTAAGTTGTGGTTTTATGGAAACTTTTGCGCAGCAAAACCATAAAACCGCGACTTAAAAACTGTCCAGCACACGAAGTGTGCGAGCTGCAACGACTTGTTAAGTATTTGGTGGTTTGAAAAACAATAGAAACTGTTTTTGAACCCACAACTACTTGTGCCAGATAAAAAATAAACCATTCAAGATTACTGCATTTTTTCTTAGTGGCAATAGCCAGAAAAGAGCGCGCACTTTTGGCCGCAGCAAGCTTTTAGAAACCACCTGCCCATTTATTTTACAAAACTACCAACAGCTGAAGAACTTTACAGGCTTGTTAGTAGCGTGCTGGGGAGAAAGCTGAACTTTCTGTGAACGAATAACGATTTCGTTTGGAACACAAAACCTTGAAGAGCAAAAGAACACGGTTACAGACTTTCCAAGTGCGACACTTTCTTAACGTAAACACAGGCATAAAATTGCTACAGAGTTTACGATTACGATAACCAAAACAAACTCAAATATTTAACGCCGAGCTAAGCGGCAGTTTTTAAGTTGCGGTTTTGTGAAATACTTTTGCGCAGCAAAACCACAAAACTGCGACTTAAAAACTGTCCAGCGCACGCAGTGCGCGATGCTTGAGCGACTTGTTAAATTCCTTTTGCGGCTAAATAACTTATTAAATAAGCCATTCACTTACCAGATCTTTAAGATTTCTATACCACCCAGGGTCCATACCAAAATTACTGGAATTACTGAAGATTAACCCCCAAGGAGAACCAAATGCACCGAAACCACCTAAGCAATAAACCAGTCCAATATTTCGTTCGCCCATTTCAGCAAATAACCAAGCCTCATATTCTTCTTCGTTGCCATATTCCCATGTGAGTGTTTTTGGTCTTGGTGAAATCAGTTTTTCTAAGATAAAAGTTCTATTTGATTCAGACATTGATTCAATTTCATGCTGAACTAATTTCGATACTTTTTCTTTGGTAAGAGCTTCCATTTGCGCTCCAATTTAACGTTAAGTTCAGCGGCAGCTTTTAAGTTGCGGTTTTGTGGAATACTTTTGCGTAGCAAAACCACAAAAGCGCGACTTAAAAGCTGTCCAAGGAGCGAAGCGACTGATGCTGCAACGCCTTGTTAATAATTTGATGGTTTAAAAATTAGTAGAACTACGTATTTTAAAACCCGCAACTACTTGTGCTTGATAAAAAGTACCGCGTTCAAGATTACTGCATTTCTTCTTAATGGCAATAGTTAAAAAAGAACGCGCACTTTTGGCCGCAGCATTTTTTAAGAAACTACCTGCCCGTTTATTTCGCAAAACCTGCAACAGCCAACTATTACAGACTTGTTAGTAGCGTGCTGGGTAGAACACTAAACTTGCTGTGAACGAATAACGATTTCGTTTGGAACACAAAACCTTGACGAGCAAAAGAACACAGCTGCAAACTTTCCAAGTGCGACTTTCTCTTAGAGTAAACACGAACCAAAAGTACGAAAAAGCCCGGAGGCAAGAACAACTAAAACAAAATTCGAATTTTTAACGCCGAGCTAAGCGGCAGTTTTCAAGTTGTGATTTTGTGGAATACTTTTGCGCAGCAAAACCACAAAAGCGCGACTTAAAAACTGTCCAGCGCACGTAGTGCGCGGTGCTTGAGCGATTTGTTAGGAAAGTGCTTCACTGCTCATAATTTTGGCGACCGCATAAACTTCACTGATAACAACGTGCCCCACAATAAAATTGATACGAGTAGTACGCCTATGCCCAGAAATAAATGATACTTTGATAGTTGCGCAGGCTGAACGCTATTTGCCTTTATAAGCAACCAATTCACATAAGAGAGAAACAACGCAAATATGGAGCCAAACCAAGCCATATGCCCATTTAGAAACTCGATGGTTTCCTGCTTTCTTGCGGGAGCCAGCCAATAATTCTTATTGGGAATATTGATGCTGCCTTGTGCTGAGCGCAAAGCTACTGAACTACCGCCTACAACCACCGCTGGAATTCCTATTACGAAAACCAGCATGGAGATTAGGTAACCTTTCTGTGACATAAAGCCATTTGGCACACCAGCGGCATTAAAATGAGAGGCTATATTTTCAGGAAAATTCCCAGTTGTGGAGAGAATAAAAGCCACAACACATATTTCTACAAGAATAAAAATTTTATAGGCATGTGTTTTTTCATATTTTTTTCCTAACGCCGAGTTCAGCGGCAGTTTTTAAGTTGTGGTTTTGTGGAATACTTTTGCGCAGCAAAACCACAAAGCCGCGACTTAAAAACTGTCCAGCACGCGAAGCGTGCGAGCTGCAACGACTTGTTATGCTTTCAGCCATGAGGCAATGATTTTTTACTTAAGTTGCGAAGCGATTGTAGTAGCTCATTCTTTTTTTCTGCGGAATAGCTTGTTATTCTTTCACTAAAATTACATGAACTGATAAAAGCAGTTTCTTCGTTTGAATAAACCACATACTCACCTGGCTCTAATTTAACCATGCAACTGCCACCACTGCTATATGTACCACCGCGCAAATTTTTTATGGAGCTTGCTGAGCCTTTAAAAACTTCCAATGCCTGAAAATCACCGACCAACCCTTCAAATGATTTGCTTGATGGATCATTTCTTACATTTGTAATTACACCATACACCACAAATTTAAAATTAGAAAAATCTTGATCAAGCGTTGTTATTTTGGGGCAATCACACGCTGAAGCCCACTTAGAGCACAAAATTAAAAATGCCATAAAGTAAACTCTGCTAGTCATTTATGTTTCCTCTTTGGCATAACGCCGAGTTCAGCGGCAGTTTTTAAGTTGTGGTTTTATGGAAACATTTTGCGCAGCAAAACCACAAAGCCGCGACTTAAAAACTGTCCAGCACGCGAAGCGTGCGAGCTGCAACGACTTGTTATGTGTTTTAATTTGATACTTTTTTATACTGTAAATCATTATGGCTTTTACTGCCGATTTTAACGATGCCTGATAATTCATTTGAGAATACAAAACCACATTTTTCTACGACTTTTTCCGACGCACTATTGCCTTTTGTAATGCTTGCTTCAAGCTCTCTGATGCCAAGACTGTGGGCAAATTCGCAGACCGATTTCAGAGATTCCGTTGCGTAACCAAGGCCATGGTAGCGAGGCAGAAAAATAAAACCCACTGAAGCGCAACCGTTAAAATGTTTAAAACCATTTATACCAACAAAATTCCCGCTGATTTTTTCAAAAACTGATAGCGTTAACCAATGCTGCGATTCCAAACTCCAAGGTTTTAGCCGAGACAAAAATTGTAACTCAATTTCTTCTTGTGACGGTTTATCAGAAACATAACGTAATAAAGCAGGATTAGATAGCAATTCAAAAAACCAAAGTCTATGGTGCTCAGAAATTTTATGGAGCTCAAGTCTTTTGGTTTCAATTTTTAGCACGTAACTATTTCCCGATTGCACATAACGCCGAGTTCAGCGGCAGTTTTTAAGTTGTGGTTTT
>SEBV01000019.1 GCA_004172865.1 Gammaproteobacteria bacterium
AGACATAGTGACCTCTCTCTTCTTATTTATAGTGACCAGCCCAAATTGAGCCGGTTCATCCTCATATTGAGTCTAGTTGTAACATTCAATTATTGCTGAGCTGTGCATCAGATTTATTCACGTCGCACTAGGTATTGCGCGATTAAGTTGCACCTAAAATAGTGTTTAGCAGGATGCTCTCGTTCGCGTCTGCATCTATGGTTTTATCGTCGATAACTTCAATGCGGCTATCCAGAATATCCTCGCGAGATTGCACCGGAATTTCATTCACACTCAGCACACCATTTTCGGCATTGAACATATAAAGGCCTTCATTGGTATGCATAACGGCCTTTACCCGCAAAAACGGCGCGCCGGACAGCCAGCCAAATAATTGATTAAAATCGAATTGAAGCTGCGGTTGAAACAACCAGCCACAACTGTAAAAGCCATTCGCCGAATTTTCGCGACGAATAAAACGTTCATTTTCCGGCAAACTAACATTCGCGTTATAAAGTTCGCGCTGCGGGCCTAAGCGATTTTTTTGGTGATGCTTGGGGTTCTTTACCTCATGTTCGGTACGCGGAAAATCCAGCCAGCTCGCCTCAAGCTGACCCTGTTCAATCCAGAAACTCGCTTGTTTTGGAATTTCAAAACTACTCACTAACTCATCGAATGCGCGCCGCTCCTCTGGCCCGCATTCATCGGTTTTATTGGCGACCAACACATCCGCCACAGCGATCTGATCCTGAAAATTCGCATTTTCGGTATAACGGCTATCGCTCAATTTACGCGGATCAACCAACGTCAGAGTCGCCCGCAAATCCAGCACAGTGTTGTAGTACTCACCCAACAAAGTATTAATAATTTCCTCGGGATGCCCCAACCCCGTTGGCTCAATAAGAATACGATCAGGCTTGGTTTTGGCAATCATCATATTGAGCGCAATCTTCATCGGCAGCCCCGCCACACAACAAATACAGCCACCCGGCACCTCACGCACATGGGCGTTGACACTTTTGAGCATGGCACCATCGATGCCGATTTCCCCAAACTCGTTGACCAAGACCGACCAGATTTCATCTTGGGGTTTATGTTTCAACAAATGGGTAATAGCTGTGGTTTTACCGACGCCAAGAAAGCCAGTGATGATATTGGTAGGGATGAGGGATTTCATAAAAAGACCGAAGATTAAAGAAAGCAGCACTAATAGAGTTTACTGAAAATTGCAGAAGGGTACTGCCCCAAATTTTTAATAGATTAGGAAATTTTTAATCCCATGGGGGCTTGGTCGCGACGCGGCTGTCTTCGAGTGTCGCTAAAACCGTTAATTTTTGTAACCGACGTCACACTTTTTCATTAATACGTAGATTATTTCTTAATCATTAAATATTTTAGAATGGCGTGTAAAAAAATAGGCGTGTTTTTAAAATACCTATTAAAATCAATAATATAAAATCAATGTCGGCGTTTAAATTATAAAAGCCATCAGTGTGATTAGAGTAAATTCCTATTTTTCCTAAATATTTAAAAACTTATACGTCATTTTTCGGGTTGAAAATGTAATCGGTTTCATTTAAGTTAGCCTCCGCCCGCTCGTAGGTAATGCCGGAATCATAGTTATAAACCTGCTTTCAATCGACGAGACGCGCATGTTTCACCGCATTTTAGACTCGTAATCCGAGCCAAAAAACTCATAAGAAACAAAAAATCAGGAGCGCAACATGATTCCAAAGAACTGTTTTCAGAAAAAATTACTATCGTCCTGCGTGGCAGCTATAGCACTTGCTACCCTTAACGGCGCCTATGCGCAAAGTGAGCCGGAAGAAATTGTGGTTACCGGTATACGTGCATCTTTGACGCGTGCCATTGATATCAAGCGTGATGCGTCATCCGTAGTCGATTCAATCAGCGCAGAAGATATTGGCAAATTACCAGACACGACCATTGCCGACTCTTTGCAACGCGTTAGCGGCATCCAGATTCGCCGCTCTGCCGGTGAAGGCTCCACAGTAAACGTGCGTGGTTTGCCGCAAGTTTCTACCCAACTGAACGGCGAATCTTTTCTCAGCCCGGGTTCAATCACTAGCCAACAGCCAAACTTTTCGGATATTCCCGCCGAATTGTTATCCGGTGTGGACGTATTAAAATCCTCAGAAGCTAAAACGCTTTCCGGCGGTGTAGCAGGTACAATTAATTTAAAAACCCGTCGTCCACTCGACTTGAAAGACGGCTGGACTTTTGCTGGCTCTGTCGAGGGTACTGACGGCTCATTCACCGACAAAACTGGCTCAAAATTGGCTGGCTTCGCCGGCTTTAACGATGGCGACTTCGGTGCGATTTTCACTGTATCCCAATCAAAAGCTACGCTTGCCAACTACCGTTATGGCATGTTTAGCGATTGGTGGTTCCGCGGTTTGCATGAAGATGGCTCTACCAACTGGCCAGGTTTTACGCCCGCTAAAGATTTAAATGGCGATGGCGACACCAAGGATGCCGTATTCAGTACAGTTGACTACGGCGTGACCAACAAGACCAGCGAGCGCGAGCGCACTGGTGCATCGGCCAGCTTCCAATTCAAGCCAAATGACAAACTTGAGCTTATCGCCGACGTGTTTTACACCAAACTTGATCAGTACGACCGCACCAACGGCGTAGTTGCTGACAACGCCTGGAGCGAATGGGATTGGATCAGCCCAGTTCAACAAACCAACCGTGGTGTAGCAGTTGGCGGTACCGCCAATATGGACTTCATCACCAGCAGCAATGTAGATCTTTATGCTCCGCGCGTAACCGCTAAAGCAGAAAGCCAGGTTGAGAAAGAAGATTCAACTCAGTCACCAATGGCGTACAAAGCTGGGTTAACCCAGGTGGCGAATATGACCCGGCAAATCCGAAAGGTCGTATTTTGGTACATGCGGATATGTCTGGAGACCATCCAAGCTTCGCTTACCCAACGGGTTTCGGGGATAACATCAGCAAATACTCGCTGGTATCAACTTTCTCTGAACACAACTTCGATAACGATGCATCTCTCGATGTATTCCGCGCTGATGGTGTGCTGACCCTTGAAGACAATAATTCGTTGGAATTTGGTTACCGTTACGGTACTCGTGACATTTCCACCAGAGACTATGACCTAGCCGCACCCTTTACTCGCAATGATAAAGATGGAAATCCTGTTACTGCCTACGCGAAATGGAAAGACACTAGCGGTTTAATCAGTGGCCAGGCAGGTGATGACACTATTGGAAGACAATTGTCTTTCACTGAACTGCAAAAAATGGGCTACATCCATTCAGTAAGTGATTTCGGTCCTGCAAGCGACGGCAATTCCTATTTCTTCATTGATCCAGAAGTTATGGATGATCCAATGAAGTTCCAAAACTCGCTTTATCCCGGCAACATCAAGGTCACTAACTGGAATCGCTCTTATAAGCTGAAAGAGGAAACTCACACCGCTTATATTCAGGCAAATCTCTCCGGCGAATTCGGCGTTCCTTACAAAGCTAACTTTGGTATTCAAGCGATCCAAACCTTGTTGGACATTACCAACTACGGTGGAGCACCAACATCCACAGTTGAGGTCGATGGCAAAGTCGTTAGCGGAATTATGGGAACCCCTGGTCCGAAAATCAGCACCATCGAAACCCGTCGCGATGACCTGGATTTCTTGCCGCGCTTCAACATATCTTTCGATATTGCTGAAGATCAAAAGCTGCGTTTCTCCTACACCAAAACGCTCACTCAATTGGACGGTAATGACCTTGGTTTAGGCACGAGTTACACGACCAACTACAACCCATCGCTCAATACGTTTGTGGTGGTTAGCGCAACGTCAGACGGCAATCCGAATATGAAGCCCTGGCGCTCCGACAACTACGATCTTAGTTATGAATGGTATTTCAATGATGTTGGTTTGCTGAGTTTTGGTATTTATCGTCTGGACATTAAATCGTTCATAGGCACAGCTACTACCAAACTTTTCGGTGTGCCTGACCTCGACGGCGTAGTGCGCAACACTAACGGTATCGACTTCACGCAAAAAGCTAACGTTGATGGTGGTGTCTTGCAAGGTTTCGAAATCGGCTACCAACAAGCTTACGATTTCTTACCAGGCTTCCTGAGCGGTTTAGGTTCGTCCATCAACTACACCTACTCGGATAGCCAAGGTGGCGATAAAGACTTCTACGGCGAAACCATGCCGATGGGCGATAACTCCAAAAACTCGCTAAACGCGATTTTGTGGTATCAAAAAGATGGCTGGCAGGCGCGTATTGCCTACAACTATCGCAGTGAACGTTATATCGGTCGCTCATGGAATGATGGTTCACCTGCAGCATGGTGGGCATCACCAACGTCTTATGTGGATGCGTCAATTAGCTACGACATAAACGATAACTTTACTGTTTATTTACAAGGCACAAACATTACCGAAGAGTACGAAAATACGTACATGCAATGGAAAGACGTCATGGTCAACCAAAACGTGTATGAAGCTCGTTACACACTCGGTCTGCGCGCCAAATTTTAACAAACAGTACGGGTTCAGCACTAATGCTGAACCCAACAATTGTCTATCTCCTTATTACCCCGCTTTGCGGGGTTTTTTATGGTAAAAAAAGCGCAGTGAATACTGCGCTTCCAAATAAAAATCGATCAACAACTAGCTATTTGAAATTTTGCTCCAAATAATTTTTATGGTCATCAAAATTTAAAGAACAACGTTTTAAAAAATCATCCAGATTATCAAACGAAAAAATTGATTCACCTGGACTGGCAGCTCGCAAGCGTTTCTCGCTGGGGAAAATTCCCATACCCGCAAAAATACATATCCAGGATGGCGCCGTGTAATAGTTTTCAATTCGCAGGCGTTTAACTTCAGCTTGAATATCAAGACCATTCATCCACGCTGAATACAAAATTTTCATGGTCTCGGAAACATCGGCTTGATCTTTAGTATTAGCTCGCCAGTATTCCGTATCCGAACGCGAGCTGGTTTTATAATGAGTAACAATATAATCGCGCACACCTTCGAAATGGTCATAGATTCGTTTGTTAAACTTATCGCGATATTCCGCAGTAAATTTTCCCGCCTCAAACATTTCAACAAAAATAGCTGCCGTCTGTTGCACTAAAAACAACGCTGTAGCTTCCAAAGGTTCAATAAAACCTTGCGACAAACCCACTGCAAGACAATTGTGATTCCAATGTTTTTCAACCTGCCCTATTTTCATTTTTAAATGACACACCGGAACATCAGCATCCAGCAAACCTAATCGCTCGCGCAACTCAAACTCGGCATCATCTGCACTGCAAAAATCCGAGCTATAAACATAACCGTTACCAACGCGATTCGTTAACGGAATTTTCCACGCCCAACCATGTTTTAATGCCGTAGAAACTGTTTGCGATGGAATAAGATCACCAATAGCAGTAGGCATAGCGACAGCGGCATTATTAAATAGATTATTACTAAAACTCTTGAAAGGAGTTTTTAAGGCTTGCTGCGACAAGAGACTTCTAAAGCCAGTGCAGTCAACAAAAAAATCTGCGCCTATGGAATCGCCATCATCAAGTTTTATGGATTCAATATCACCTGACTCGTTCAAAATAACATCTTGAAGATGCCCAACACGATACTCAATCCCCATCGCAATTGCTTTTTTCTTTAGGAATTGCCCTAACAACACCGCATCAAAATGGTATCCATATAAAACATCGAACGGAAAATTATAGTGCGCTATTGGCGAGAGATTTTTTTCGGCGATTTGTGCGGATAAAAAAAAGCGATTGGGGTGAGCATATACATTTACCCCACTAACACGCATACGCGCATTGTGGATAAAAAATTTAAGTGTATGCATATCCATCGTTGAGGCGAATGGATGGAAGTAACTTTCACAACCAGGTTTAGTAGACCAATTATCAAAACTAATACCGCATTTATAAGTGGCATTGCATTCGGGCATCCACTCTTCTTCTTTAATATCCAGCTTATCAAAAAATTGTTTTAACGCTGGCGTAGAACCTTCGCCAACGCCGATAATTCCTACATCAGGCGATTCCAGCAAACTAATCTCAAATCCTAATTTGATCCAGCTGCGGGCCATAATTAATGCGGTCATCCAACCAGCAGTGCCTCCGCCTACAATCAATACCTGTTTAGCATTCATTAGTTTTTTATCCTGAAGTTTATTATAGCTATTCCTAATTTTCTCACTTAGCAGATAAAACAACAATTTATATTTCGGAAACCACGTAAAAAGTTACAACACAAATTAATAAATACGCGGAACAAAAAAAGGAGCCAAGTGGCTCCTTTTTTTACATACTTTATTGGCAATACAATCTAATGCTTTTTGTTTTCAGCATTCACCGCTAACACCAAAAACATATAATTGGTTTCGCCCCCGCCCATTACATATTCTGTTTGCTGCCAAAAAAATGGCCAGATTTTTAGCTCGGGTAAATCGGGGCGAATCAGCGCTGTTCCTGAAATAACACCGCCGGGAATATAAGACCAATCCGCGCGATTATTCCCGTAAGCGACGGTTGCCGAATTCGCGCCTACACCCGATGCAAATGATTGCGTGTTAGAGCCGGGGTGGACACCCAATACAAAATTCAATGCGCTGAAATAAGCATCGGTCGTGGTGTATTGTGGCCAGCTTTTGTGGAAGAAATATTGTTTAACACCGAACTCCTGAATATCCCAACCCGCGCCCCAAATATTGGGTTTGTAGGGTACACCGTAAGGAGATTCTTTTGCAGCGCGTTCACGAACTAATAACTGGTGTTTCTCAACAGCAGTGTTAATCGCATCCACAAAAACTTTATCATCAATACTGGCAATAACACGCCCTAATGGCCAACCTGCTTCGCCAATTTTTTCAATGATTTGATCTTTTAATGGTAATAAATCGGCAAGATATTTTTTATCTTGCGTTGATAAAAATAATTCGGCGGCAGCAAAAGTTTTGTCATCAATCTTGGTCGCGCGCGCAAAAGATTTTTGATAAATATCTTTCGCTGCCGCCAAGGCGTCTTGCGACATTTGCGGGTTATAGGTTTTTAAGGCTCGCGCTGCTGATGCCAAACCTGCAACCACATAAATTTCACGGTTGGGATTATCTTCGGTGAACACCCAACGGTCATCGTTGTTGCCAGACTTGTCATTCTTCATCTCACCTTTTGCCAATTTAGCATTGTAGGGAAGATTGTCAGTCTGCAATGAACCATCGCCGAGCATTACGTATTGGCGCAAATCCGTATCAATAATTCCGCGATACAAACGCCCCATAGCTTTGTAGCCACCAAGCACACTTAACAGGCCGTGTTCAATTTGTTGCAGCGCGTCATTTTTGCCATCGGGTTGATGAATTTCTACGACTTTAGTTTTTTGATCAATGCTGGTTGCGTCATAATTTAAACCAAACTCCTCCACCATTTCTGACAACAGCCATACTGTTCCCATTTGCGATTCAACCCGTAAATCGTAATCGCCTGCGTCGTGCCAACCGCCAGCATTTAATCCGGGAACACGATCACCGGATTTATATTTTGTGAGCGTGGACGGGCCAGAAATATAGCCGTCGTAATGGTTGTAATTAATCGGCGCCATAAGTGCATCGTCGAGGTGATCTATCCCGTGCCACACGCGGTATTTTTCATTCACGCGCATATGACACATTTGCATTGGCAAAAAATATTCGAGCGTTGGTTGCCATACGTGACGATCAAAAACATCGTCATTAATTTTAAAAGATGATGTAACTTTATCGCGATAACTGATCACGTAACTACCGGGAGTTTGCACATCCGAAAAATCATAGGTGAGATAGTGGTAGCGTAAAAAATTTCCCCACTCTTGCGGCCTGGCTTTACGGATTAATTGTTTACCTGTTTCAGTTAATTTAAAAAGACTAACGTCATCTATTTTTAAATCCTGTGCATCTTGTTCAATCACCAATTTTTTCGGTTGTTTGGTTGCGTAACCCATCTGTGAAACTTGCAACACAGGTTCGTACTTCCAACCTTTAATAACATTGGGAGTCACAATCCATTCAATTGCATTTTTGGTGGCGTTGGCAGGAATACTCGAGCGCACTATGTACCAGCCATTATTGTGATTGGCGCGGCCATCCCACAATTCTAATTTGCTTGCATCACTGCCCTTGGTGATATTTTCAATCACAATGCGCTGTTTATCTTCATCGGGCGCAACCACTAATTTATTGCCGACCGCGAGCGGACTCGCTATAAATTCACCGTCAATTTTTTCAAT
The DNA here is from genome assembly GCA_004172865.1 of Gammaproteobacteria bacterium. Classification (GTDB taxonomy): domain Bacteria; phylum Pseudomonadota; class Gammaproteobacteria; order Pseudomonadales; family Cellvibrionaceae; genus Cellvibrio. Next base: position 8,267 of record SEBV01000019.1, read on the forward strand.
TGGGCCATTTGCTTGCTGTGTAAAAATGCCAGACTGTTGATCCATTAAAAATGCTTTACCAAATAATTCACCGGGAAATAATTCCAAATTAAAACCAATTTTTCCAATCCACTCGGCGGGCAATGGCTGCTCTAAATCTACGCTGATTTTAAATTGATTCGTTTGTAATGCAGTTACGCTTACGTGGTAAGAAAATTTTAAATCCGGATAATTAATAGGATTAAAACCTTTCTTATCTTTACTCGGATCTGGATAAGACAAGGTTTGCGTAATTCGCTTATGTTCTTTATCAACAGCTTGCGAACCACCTACAGGCACCGGCGACCATTGCCCCGGTGAAATCTCCAAACGCAAATCACCGTTAGCTGCTACACGGCTGCCTTGCTGGATAATGGTTACACCGGTTTGATGCCCATCGGGATAAATATCGCTGAATACAGTGACGTTTAAACCTTGCATAGAGAAATAATTTTTATCGTTAATAACGAGTGATTCATCGATCGCTGGCGTTGTATTTTTTGCTTGCGCGCAAGCGGCTGCCATAACAACGAGCGTTAATATTATTTTTTTCATAGTGGATTCGCTGGTTTTCTTGAGAAAAAATGAAGTGTTTATTATTGAGATAACGCGGATAGCATAATCGCCGGGTGTTTTGCCCGGCAATTAGTTTTGTTGATATTAGTTAATTAGTGTTAACTAAAACATGCTCAGGCTATTAAGCTGATTTTATGCAGTTGCGCCCGCCAGATTTTGCAGCGTAGAGCGCTTCGTCTGCTCGTGCGAAAGCGGTTTCCAAATCGTCGTTAGTATTAAAACAGGTAACACCAACGGATAAGGTAATAGAGATGGGTTGCTCTTTGTAATTGAAGGAGGCATTGGCAATTGCGGCGCGAATAGCGTCAAGCACTGGCATTGCGTCTCCAAGACTGGTTTCCGGCATCAGCGCCACAAATTCTTCGCCGCCGAAACGACAGAAAAAATCTACCTCACGCAAACGTTTTGCTACTGAACGACCAATCACTTTTAAAACGCGATCACCGGCTTGATGCCCGTGAGTGTCGTTGATTTTTTTGAAATGATCTATATCAAAAACCGCGAGTGTTAGGGGACGATGATAACGTTGCCAACGCTGATATTCGTAACTCGCGCGCTCGTTATAATATTCACGATTGGGTAATTCGGTGAGTGGATCATGCAATGCTTTATAACGTTGTTTTTCCAATACAGATCGATTTTTTTCTGCTTCGTCTTCCATCACTTTTATTTTTGTTGCGAGAGCTTCCAACTGACCTGCCAGTTGATTTTGTTCTTGCTCCGATTGTTGGAAGTGATCGAGCGCCTGGCGAATATTACCAATTTGCGATTGCACCAAATTTTTTAATTGTGCTAAATCAGTTGCGGATTCGGCGTTGGATTCTAATGTCTCCATACCTTTGCGCATGGAATCTTGCAGGCTGTTACTCGCATTGCGACGGTTGGATTCAGATTCAACTGCACCCCCAACCACACTGTAAATATCAGCGAGTTCCTGATTCACATTTTTTAAATAAGTTGCGAAAGCCTGATTCGCACTGAGGTATGCTTCTGTTACTAAATCGCGCAGGGATTCCAAAGTTTTTATAAAAGCATCCGCAGAACGTGCTGCATTTAGCCGTTCACGAATAACCTGAACCTTTTTAACCATGGGCGCTTCTTTTTCAAGCCCGATTAAAAACTGGTTAATAACTTGCGTGATTTGATCAATAAATTTTTGCGGTAGATGATCTGCAGACTTATTTATATTGTCTTCAGTAATCGCTGTAACTAATGCAACTGACTCCGTATTTTTTTTGCTCGCGTCTGCATTTGCACCGTTTTGAAGTTCACTATTTAATTGCGCGTAATTTACCGGAGGTTTTTCTTTATCCAAAAAGCTGGGCGCAGTTATATCTAAATTAGTTTCTGGAGTGCTTAAAGAAATATCTGCCAGTGTAGGTTTTTCATTTTCTTTTTCAGGGTTTTTGGTGCCCAATATTTTTTGCAAAAAGCCGGTTTTGGGTTGTTCAATTTCTTTTAGCGCCTGCTGTTGGATATTGGCAAGCTGCTGTAAGAGCGCAGGATAAAGACGAACTTTTCTACTGCGCTCCGGTAATTGGGAGAGATATTGGCTGATTTCTTTTTTAACACCGCGCGATAAATCCAGCTCCTGCAGCGGCTTGATTGTTTCGGTTAATGACTGACGCACATCCTGGGAGTTTTGTTCGCGATGCTGCTCAAAATTGAGTGCAACTTCATCCAACCGCGCCAATAGATTGCTAATGTCACCGGTGATGCTGCCGCGCATGCGCTCACGCAACTGACTTAGAACGCCGTCGAGAGCATCGTCTTGACCATCGGCCGCAACGCTGACTCGCACCAAAGCTCGCCTTAGGAGTTCTTGTTGGGCTCCCAGTGATTTCTCAATTTGGTCCTGCTGGTCAAGTGCGTCTAAATATTTTTCCCGCCAGTTCGCACTTTTATCGTCAGATCGTTCAGCCATGTTTATCTCTATTGTTGGATTTAACGTCAATGAGTATAGACAGACTTCGTAGCGCCAACCGGAAGAAACAAAGATCAAAATCAACTAAAAATTAAAAAAATAGATCCAGACAAACAAAACGCTAATCAGTGTTTGATAGCAGCACGTTCAGCACGCACCTTATCCACCAAAAATTGAGCGACTTTCAGGATTTCTTCATGGTTAGACGCGGCAACACGGAAGCGGCCATCGACAACAACAGTGGGAGTTGCAGCGACTTTGAAATCACGTACGCGGTTATCAGCCTGTTTAATTTGGCTGTTCACACCAAATGAATTGTAGGTGCTGATAGCTTTTTGTTTATCCACACCATAGAGCGACAAGAAATCGGCCCAGGCTTCGGCGGTTAAAAGTTCTTTTTTAGCGACGTAAATACTATTGAAAACACCTTCCTGCGCTTTGTCTTTCACGCCCAATGACAACATGGTGTAGTAGCCGCGCTGATAATTCGGCCAGTTGTGATTAAAAGATGCGTGCGTTTGAACGAGTACGACATCGGCAGGTTGCTTCTTGCTCCAGCCTTGAATGAGTGGCTCGAAGTCATGGCAGTGTGGGCACAGGAATGAGAAAACTTCGGCAACTTCAATTCGGGTTGCATCTGCAGGGCGAACCGGCTCTGCCAGAACAACATAATCCTTGCCTTCAACATAGCTGGTAGCAGCCTGTGAGAAGGCAGCTGAAAAGCTCAAGACTAGCCCAAGCAGGGCAGCAAACATACGCATAACCAAAACTCCAATTTTATAACTCGATGATTTATTTACTTATCGACACGATTGTTAAGCATTAACAACGTTGATAAGAACCCTGCAATGGCCCTTAGTTCCAGTGCAGTACCCGCAATAAAAAAGCCCGTATCATCTGACACGGGCTGATTATAAATCCTGAACCTTAGTGTTTTGCTGAACGCTCAATGCGAATTAACGCAACCAGATAGTCGGCGATGTCCAACATTTTCTTATGGGCATCACCTTCACTCATACCATTCGGAGTTGGAATCACGTACTTACCATTCACGACTACCTGCGGTGTACTGGTGATGCGGTAAGCTTTAATGCGCGCATCTGCTTTTGCCATCATGTCGGAAATAATAAATGAGCTGTAAGTAGAAATAACAGCCTGCTTGCTCACACCATAAGCCGACAACAAATCAGCCCAAGCTTCCGGCGTTTCCAAAGGTTTTTCATCTTTGTGGATGGTGTTGAAAATCGCCATTTGTGCTTTGCTTTGCACTTTCAAATTCACGGCGGTGTAAAAACCACGTTGATAGGATTTCATGCTGTCGCTCCACTGCATGTGGATTTGTACCAAGGCGACGTCAGGTTTTTGCTTTTTTTGCCATTCTTCTATCACGGGCTCAAAACGGTAGCAGTGCGGGCAGGTAAATGAAAAAGCTTCAACAACTTCAATTTTGGAGGGATCAGCTGTTGGAACCGGTGTTTCCAGCAAAGTGTAATCTCTACCTTCAAGATATTTCGCTGCTATCAGGGAGTCAGCGGCAAATACCGAGAACGAAAAACAGATGCCAATCAAGGCGATAAACATACGCATGAAGCTACTCCGGATTTATCAAAAAAGATGATGGCTTATTATCAAATTATCAGCCAATAAAAAAGGCGACCTAGGCCGCCTTTTTTACGCACTTACAAGAATTAATTCAAGCCTGCAATGAAGTTTGCTATAGCTTTAATTTCGGCATCGCTCAATTTATCAGCAATTGTGCGCATCGGTGAGGTATCGCCATCATTAACACGGTTGCCAGCGCGGAAATTGGTCAATTGTTTTTCAATATAGTCTGGATGCTGGCCGCTCAAACGTGGGAAGCCAGCCGCCGCATTGCCTGTACCATCTGGCGCATGGCAACCAGTACATGCTGGAACACCATTGGCGAGGTTACCAGCGCGATAAGTTTTGGCACCAAGTTCCAAGGCATCAACTTTCAAACCTGAGTTAACTTGTACTTCCAGCTTTTGCGAACCCGCTAACTGCGTGTTTTGGCTGGAGAAGTAAGCAGCAATGTCAGCAATATCCTGATCATTAACAGCTGTCAATAAGCCGGTCATTTCCACTACTACACGGCCGGCAGAAGCTTTTTTCGCAGGATTGGTTTCTGCATCCCATGCTTTAATATCGTGAATTTGCTTGATCAGGTAACGCTCGCCCTGACCTGCCAATTTTGGAAAATTTGGCGCTGCACTATTACCATCTATACCGTGACAAGCACCGCAAACCGCCGCTTTTGCCTGACCCGCTTTTGCATCGCCCACAACTTTAGTGTCACCAGCAGCTTGGACACCTTGTGCAATAGCGATTAATCCCAGCGAAAAAAGTGCATTTCTTACGATATATTTCATTGGCAAACCTGTCATTCAATTATGGTAAAGCAACTGTTTTAGTTGCCCGGGATCAATTCATTCGCGCGGGGATAGGCATCAGGCTACAATGCTGGCCATCAACCTTTGCCGTTCAGTTTAGCGGCGAAGATCAGCTCAGGATTCCCAAGCTTTTGTTCCAGCACGCATTAATCCTCCAAGAGGCGTGCTGCATTATATACCATCGAGCTAATAACACACCAATTTGAAGGGTTTTTATGACCACCGCAATCAATTTCCACAAGGCAAAATTTATCCACAGTGCGCCCAGTATTCGCGAGTGCCCGCCTGAAGACGGTATTGAGGTTGCTTTTGCCGGTCGCTCTAACGCAGGGAAGTCCAGTGCTATCAATACCCTCACTAACAATCACAAGTTAGCGCGAGTAAGTAAAACGCCGGGCCGCACCCAACTGATCAACTTTTTTGAGCTGAGTAGCACTCAGCGCTTGGTCGATTTACCCGGTTATGGTTACGCCAAAGTATCGCGCGAACAAAAAGAGTTATGGCAGCGCTACCTCTCCGAATACTTGCGTGAGCGTCGCTGTTTGCATGGCCTCATTTTGTTAATGGATATTCGCCATCCTTTGCAAGAATTCGATACCACCATGCTCGATTGGGCGACTGGCTCCAATATGCCAGTACATATTCTCTTAACTAAAGCAGATAAATTGAGTCGCGGCCAGGCAGGCAGCGCCCTTTTGGATGTTAAAAAACAAATTAAGAATGCACGATTAAATGAATTGGTAAGCGTTCAGACTTTCTCATCACTCAAAAACACCGGCCTGGATGATTTGAAAACCAAACTACAAAGTTGGCTTGCGCCTGTCGATGAAAGCGCAGAAACCATTCCAGAAGAAAGCGAAAAGCCTCAACAGAATTAGTAATTGGCTCACTTACAGACAAAACCTCAACGAGAGTTAGCGATTTCATAATCCGCAGGCAAGAGCCTCGACCAGAGTTAGCGATTTTATAATCTAAGGCCAAAGCTAGCAGTTGCATAACTTACACAAAAAAAACCCCAACCAGAGGTCGGGGTAGCTTTGCATATATCTCACGCTTAGCTGGCAAATTGCCATTAGGGGAGGAGTTAGCTCATGAAAGTAAAACACACATAACTGAGACTTAGCTCCACCCAATAAGTTCACGATATTTGTAAATAAATTTGCGATATTTTTGCACAATTACAAAAACACTTTTAAATCAATGACTTATACGAAAAACTATTTTATAAAAAAATGAATATTAAGCTTCAGTTCAGGATCAATGAGCCTCGTCCCAATTTTTGCCCGTTCCAGCTTCCACCAATAAAGGCACTTTAAGTTGCGCCGCCGCGGACATTCTTGCGATCACTCCAACGCGCACTTGTTCAACTTCGCTTTCTGCGACCTCTAGTACCAACTCGTCGTGCACTTGCATAATCAGCTTGGCATCGAGATTGGACCCGAGTAGCCAATTATCTACGCCAATCATCGCAAGCTTAATAATATCTGCCGCGGTACCTTGCATAGGCGCGTTAATGGCGGTGCGTTCTGCACCCATCTGCAGATTTTTGTTTTTTGCATTGATGTCTGGCAGATATAGACGACGACCAAAAATGGTCTCGACGAAGCCTTGTCCATGTGCAAGGGCGCGAGTTTCGTTCATATAGCGCTGCACACCGGGATAACGCTCGAAGTAACGGTCTATATATTGTTGTGCTTCGTTGCGACCAATACGCAGTTGTTTTGCCAACCCAAAGGCAGACATTCCATAAATTAAACCGAAGTTAATCGCTTTGGCGCTACGGCGCATCTCGGAGGTTACCGAATCCAGATTTACACCAAATACTTCAGCAGCGGTTGCGCGGTGAACGTCCAAACCCAACTCAAAGGCCGTCAATAAACTCGGGTCATCTGACAAGTGCGCCATGATGCGCAATTCAATTTGCGAATAGTCCGCCGCGATTAATATGTAACCTGGCGGCGCAATAAAAGCCTGGCGAATGCGGCGGCCTTCTTCTGACTTAATTGGGATATTTTGTAAGTTGGGATCTTGCGATGACAAGCGTCCCGTTGCAGCCACTGCCTGATGATAACTGGTGTGAATACGGCCAGTGCGCTTATTAATTTCCAGCGGCAGTTTGTCGGTGTAAGTGGATTTTAATTTTGCGAGACCGCGATATTCCATCAACACTTTTGGCAATGGATAATCCAATGCTAATTCTTGCAAAACTTCTTCGGCAGTTGACGGTGTTCCGGTCGGTGTTTTTTTAATAATCGGCAACTTCTGTTGCTCAAATAAAATAACGCCCAATTGTTTAGGTGAACTTAAATTAAATTCTTGCCCGGCAATTTCATAAGCTTTGCGTTCTAATTGCGTTAAGCGATCGCCTAATTCGATGCTGTGTTTGCCTAATAAATTTGCATCTACTAATGCGCCATTTCTTTCAATGTGTGACAACACAGGAACTAAAGGCATCTCGATGGTTTCTAGCACTTTTTTTAGCGATGGAATATTTTCAAGTTGCGGCCAGAAAAATTCGTGCAGACGTAAAGTGATATCAGCATCTTCCGCCGCGTAATGTCCGGCATCTTCAATTTTTAATTGATTAAACGCTAATTGCTTTACACCTTTGCCTGCAAGCTCTTCAAAGGTAACGGTTTTGTAATCCAGATAATTTTGCGCAAGCGCGTCCATATTGTGACGACTGCCGATTGAATTCCATACATAGGATTCGAGCATAGTGTCAAATTTTATTCCACGTAATTCAATGCCGTAATTTAATAAAACACTGCGGTCATATTTTAAATTTTGGCCAATTTTTATTTTGTCTGCATCTTCCAAAATTGACTTTAATTCTTGTAATACCCATTCAATCGGTAATTGCTCGGGCGCACCCATATAATCGTGGCCGCTGGGAATATAAGCTGCTTTTCCTGCTTCAACAGCAAAACTTACGCCCACAATTTTTGCGTCCATGATATTGAGGCTAGTAGTTTCAGTGTCGAATGAAAATTGTTGTGCGGCTTGTAAGCGCGAAAGCCACACTGCGAATACATTTTTATCGGTGATAATGTCGTACTGAATTTCAGTAGGAGCCGATGCAGGAATAAATTCGGCAATGGATTGAAAAATATTGTCTTCACTTACAGTTGTTTCAGAATTTACTGGCAATGGGGAAGAAACTTTTGCGGCTGGAGCATCAACAAGACCGGATAAATCTTTAACCCAATTTTTAAATTCAAGCTCTTCAAATAAATCGCGCAGCCTTGCATTATCGGGCGCAGTAATTTGAATTGATTGCGGATCAACTGCTAAAGCAACATCAGTTTTAATTGTCGCAAGACGATAAGAAAGATATGCCATCTCGCGATGCTCAATTAATTTCTCGGGCATATTTTTTGCGCCGCGAAATGAAAGCGTGCGAATTTTTTCCAAATCCGCATAAATTGCATCAAGTCCACCAATACCTTGAATTAATCCTTGCGCGGTTTTTTCGCCAACACCGGGAACGCCGGGAATGTTGTCAACTTTATCGCCCATGAGTGCAAGGTAATCAATCATCAACTCGGGACCAAAACCATATTTTTCGGTTACGCCGGGAATGTCCAAAACGGTTTCAGTCATGGTGTTAACTAGCGTGACATGTTCGTTAACAAGTTGCGCCATATCTTTATCGCCAGTGGAAATTACCACATCACATTTTTGCTCTGTGGCCTGACGTGCGAGCGTGCCGATTACATCATCTGCTTCTACGCCTTCAACAACCAAAAGCGGCAAACCCATGGCCTGAACAATATCCAAAATAGGTTGAACTTGCGGGCGCAAATCATCCGGCATTGGCGGGCGATTCGCTTTATATTCTGCAAACATATCATCGCGAAAAGTTTTGCCTTTCGCATCGAAAATCACAGCAATTTGGCTGTGCGGATAATCTTTTATCAAGCGCCGCATCATGTTGATAACGCCTTTAACAGCCCCGGTGGGCTGGCCTTTGGAATTGGTAAGCGGCGGCAAGGCGTGATAGGCGCGATAAAGGTAGGAAGAACCATCCACCAATACCAGCGGGCCTGAGCAGATAGATAAAGAAGCTTGAGAATCCATGATGTGAAGTCTTATAAGTTGGCGAAGGATAGATTTTAGGCCGCAGAATACACCAAAAATCTCGCCAAACCTCACTGTAACCCTACCAAAACAGTAACAAGTTCCACCCGTAACATATATACAACACAACCATATGTTACTTTTGTGCACAAATTACACAATGAGAATTAATTGATAATACGTCGCAATATATTGATATTTATTGATTATTTACGTGACACACGAAAAACTCATCAAAAAAGACTAGCCAAACAAAGATAATGTGTTACTATGTGTAACAAGAGGTAACACAATTGCCTCGGTAACGAAAGTAAACCCTCAAAAAGGAAATAGATATGAAAAAGTCATCTTCAGCATTATTCGCATTACTCTTAGCTGCTCCAGTATTCGCACCTTGGATTCTGTTGACACTCGCACAACAACCATTCTGAGTGTTGTTGCAGCCGATAAGTTAGCTGTTTGTTTAGAAAGAAGAAGTTGTTGTAAGCATTTTAATCCCCCACAGGTTGTGGAGGGTTTCTGGAAGCCGATACGAACTAACGGTTCTGCCAACTGCAGATACTGAGTGATAAGAAAACTGTATCACTCCTGTTAATAGCCATCTCTTCCAGAACCTGCGCTGGTGCGCAAACTAATTTACGCCGGTCTGTTCGTTTATTTTTATGGACCGAGAAACTGTTTTACGTTGTTGTTTGTTTTACTGTTATTGGTTTTCTCTCCTCGTGTTTGACCCTGCATAGACCCTGCCTTGTTATAGCGTTTTGCTATTGCGACGCGGGGTCCTTTTTTTACCAAGATCACAAATTTCACAAGTGTTTAAATATTGGCACCTGATGGAACACGCATGTTTATTATTTAACCTAGACTGTGGCTTCTGTAAGGAAATATTACAGCCTGTTAGTTAACCCACCCCTTAAGCATGATGTTTAACGTCAAAGGAGCTTCTTATGGATACGTTAATTTTTTCGCAAACTGCTATTTTTCGATTGCAGCAATTGGGCAGTCAGTATTATCACCACACCGGCGAACGCCATAGGCTCGCCAATGAACACGGCATTCTCGATTTATTACAAGGCAGCGCATTGATCACCGACCGCAAAGTTCGCGGCGCTTACGATGCTTTTGTGATGGAATTGAATAAACGTCAGATCGATGCTTTGGCAGAGCGCGGTATTAAATTGCGCTTTCCCGTCCATACATCATTAGTTACGCCGATTCGCCAGGCAGGCTGAGAAAGCATTAGCCATTTGCTCTAGCAATTGCTCATAGGTAGGGTCGCCGCGAACACCCAAGGCGTCCAACTCACCTATCCGCAAATGGAGTTCTAGAGCTAAATCGCGCGCAGATTGAGTATCGTTGTAGGGTTCGAGAAATAAACATTTCCCCTCCTTCATCAACGTCTCTCTTAACTGGAGCAAATGACGTGCACCCGGCTTTTGTTCGGGCGTAAATGTCACATAATCCAGTTGATGTAAGCCGTAATGACTTACAAAGTGACTAAATCCTTCGTGATAAACCGCAAAACCAATTCCCATCACCGGTCTCAAAGATAACTTCAGCTTTTCATCCAACTCTTTCATTTTTGTAGTAAATAGCTGCAAATTCTGCTGATATTGAGCTTTATTCACTGAATCAACTAGGATCAATTTTTCTGCCACCGCTTGCGCCACCAATATCGCATTACGTGGATCCAGCCATAAATGCGGATCTTGTTCATGATGGTGATCGCTCTGCTCGGCAACCTCATGGTTTTCAACCGGCCAGTTAATACCTTTCAAATTATAGGCAGTAATAATTTTTGCAGGCGCCAAATTGGCGAGCGTTTTTTGCAAAAAACTTTCCAGTTCTGGCCCAATCCATAACACAAGATCTGCATTTTTCAGACGGCCATAATCCGACGTTTTTAAGGGATAGTCATGGTGCGAGGCGGTTGCAGGCAAGAGCGTATCTACATCTGCGTATTTTCCCGTAATTTCCTTTGCAATAAGTGTTAAGGGCTTGAGACTGGATAACACCACTGGTTTGGCATGACTGGCTATAGCTACAAACAATAGCGCCAAACCCATTACCGATGATAAAAAAGCGTGTTTCATAACCCTGTACTCGTCGACTTTAGCCGTGCGTTTGTCAGCAATAGCTGTGAGAATTAAGGTTATAGTGTAACATAATGTCTCCTACATTCTGCGGATTTCCCATGTACACACTTGCCAAAGCGTGCAGCCATCACAACCACGGCCACTGTATTAGCGATGCCATAAATTCCGCGCGCCAGCTGTGCGATGAACGCGGTGTGCGCCTCACGAGTTTGCGCGAGCAGGTACTTGAGTTGGTGTGGCAGAGCCATAAGCCGCTTGGCGCTTACACATTAATGGATATGCTTGCTGAAGCCTCGACGCGCCGAGTTGCACCGCCGACGGTTTACCGCGCGCTGGATTTCTTATTGGAAGAAGGGTTGATTCACCGCATCAATAGCCTCAACGCCTTTATCGGCTGTCCATCGCCAACGCAAAAACACCAAAGCCATTTTCTGATCTGCCAGAACTGCAGCGTAGCGGTTGAGCTGGAAAGCCAGGCGCTGAACCAAAGCATTATCGATGCCGCAGCGGATTCCGGCTTCAGCGTGACGAGTCATTCGATAGAAATCAACGGCCTCTGCCCCAGCTGCCAAGCCAGTGCGAATAAGGAATCGAAATGACCCAAGCACTAATTCGCGCACGCGGCGTTGGCGTTATCCGCAGCGGCCGACACCTCATCCAAAATGCAGATCTCATTCTTGAGGCAGGCAAAATTGTTACTTTGATTGGCCCTAATGGCGCAGGTAAAACTACGCTGGTTCGCAGTGTGCTCGGCCTTATCAGTATCGATGAAGGAAAAATTGAGCGCGCGCCCGAACTGCGTATCGGCTATATGCCGCAAAAATTACACTTGGATGCCAGCTTGCCACTTAATGTTGAGCGCTTCCTACTATTAGGCGGTACACCACGGGCTGACCTTGCCGAAATCCAGCAACTTACCGGCATCCAAAAACTCGGCAAAACTCCAATGCAGCTTTTATCCGGCGGTGAAACACAGCGCGTGTTACTTGCGCGTGCGCTGCTGCGCGACCCGCAACTATTGGTGTTAGATGAGCCGGTGCAAGGTGTGGATGTGAGCGGTCAATCGGCGCTTTATGCGCTTATCAACGATATTCGCAAAGCGCGCAATTGCGGTGTTTTGCTGGTTTCCCATGATTTGCATTTGGTGATGGCGACTACGGATACCGTAATTTGCCTCAACCAACATGTTTGCTGCCAAGGCCATCCCGATAAGGTGACCACTGATCCTGCCTATCTCGCGCTTTTTGGAGGCGGGCTCAGCGATAGTGCAAAACCGCAAGTCGCGCTTTATCACCATCACCACGATCACCAACACGACGCGCACGGCAACGTGATTAAAGGCGGAGTAGGTTGTTCAGATTCATGCGAGCACGACCACCATGCCTGATTTTTTACTCTACGCCCTACTCGCCGGTATTGCGGTCGCCCTGGTTGCAGGCCCATTGGGCTCGTTTGCAGTATGGCGGCGCATGGCTTATTTCGGCGATACACTCGCCCACTCGGCGCTACTCGGCATCACCTTTGGATTATTGCTCGGCATAAATCTCAACCTAGCCGTTGCCGTTGGATGTTTATTGCTAGCGCTAATTTTGGTCGCCATGCAAAACAATCGTTTTCTGGCTACGGATACCTTATTGGGAATTTTATCCCACTCGACACTTGCGCTCGGACTGGTCTGCGTCAGCCTGTTTAGCAACACGCGAATCGATCTACTGGCCTATTTGTTTGGCGATATTCTGTCGGTAAATAAATTGGACCTGATCACTATGTGGTTGATTTCCTTGGTCGTTATAGGCGCACTTGTATGGCTTTGGCGTCCGCTGCTTGCGATCACCGTGCATGAAGAGCTGGCGCAGGTTGAAGGCATTCCCGTCAATAAAGTCCGCACCGCGCTTATGTTGTTGATGGCACTGGTAATTGCGATTGCGATGAAAGTTGTCGGCGTTCTGTTGATTACGGCATTGCTAATCATCCCCGCCGCCGCCAGCCGCCGCCTGACTCATACACCGGAAGCCATGGCGGTAGTCGCGAGCATTTTGGGAGCAACTGCAGTAAGCTTGGGGCTCGGCGCATCCTACTTATGGGATAGCCCCGCAGGCCCATCCATCGTGCTGGCCGCGACCATTTTATTTATACTGACCTTAACTAAGAAACAGCCTTTGTAAGCCAAAGCTCACAAGAACTAGCGCTGATGTCGACTATGGAACTACAGCCAAAGCGCGGATAATAAATATACAAAAGGAAAATCCGGGAGAGAAAAATGACCAAACTCAATATTGGTAACGAAGTGCATAACAGCGAAGACGTGGCCCTCAAGGTAGAGAGCGACATTGCTTTTTTGACTGAGCGCCTGCAATTGCTCGAACAACAAAATAAACCCAACACCATTATTTTGCAGACCTATAAAGACATGCTCGAAAGTCGTCATGCGGTTTTGCAATGGTTACGTCGCGATCCAACACAAATAGAACAGCGCTCCGCCAGTCAGTAATTTCTCGCAAGATCTTCAAGCTCGATTTATCTTTTCAAATAGCGGCTTTTGTTCCCAATAAATTTGACTCGTTTGCAGCCGCTACCAGCAAAAATTACCGTCATTAAATATTCATAGAAATGTTGCGTTTCCGTCATATGGCTTTGCAAAAATAGGTGCAAACAACCACATGGAAACGCTTTATGAATGCATCCACCTCTGTGTTGTCATCCGCGCTCTTGAGCGAACTTGAACAAACTATTTCATCGCGCTCCGCTACGCCACTTGTCAATGCTCGCACAATTTGGATTTCTGACATCCATTTAGGTTATCGCGATTGCAAAGTTGATTATCTTCTGGATTTTTTAAATCACATTCACTGCGACACGCTTTATCTCGTTGGCGATATCGTCGATCTTTGGTCGATGAAACGTCGCTTCTGCTGGCCGCAAAAACATTATCAAATCATTCTGAAATTTTACGAACTCGCCGCTCGTGGTGTGCGCGTAATTTATGTGCCCGGCAATCACGACGAACCACTGCGCCATTTTTGCGGGCAACATTTTGGCCCCATTGAAATTCAACACGAACATGAATACACAACCGCCGACGGCAAACATTTTTTAATTATGCACGGCGATGCCATGGACGCTTACATCAATCACAGCTGGCTCACACGCTTCTGCGGCGACATGGGTTACGATTTATTATTATTTATTAATCGCTGGACCAATCGTTTTCGCAAATGGATGGGACGCCCATATTTTTCATTATCAGGATTAATTAAAAGCAATATCAAAGGCGCAAAAGCCGCGATCAATACTTACCAACAGGAATGTTTATCTGAAGCAAAACGTCGCGGTTACGACGGCGTTATTTGCGGCCACATTCACTATCCCGCTTTGTTCGAGCAAGATGGATTGCGTTATTGCAACACCGGCGACTGGATCGAAAACTGCAGCGCGCTCGTAGAAGACTATCAAGGCAAAATGCAAATTCTTCATTACACCGACAAACTAAAATGGCAAGGCGAAATTAATACCGCTAGCGCTCATGCATAAATAAGAATAATCCCCGCTTCTCGCTCTGACATTAGAGCGAGGCACACCACATTTCCACAGCAAAACAATCGCGTTGCTAAGGCGCAATTAAAGGATTATATTTTGGCCTGATCATTAACCAGCCAATATAAAAGGATGCAGCATGGTAGCCATTAGCAAATCAGTCGGAAGGGGCGGTGTAAATCTGCTCGACGATGTTGAAACAATCCAAAAGCTATTAAATAAAATAATCACAGCCAACCAATTAATACCGCTAGAAGTTGATGGCGATGCTGGCGATAAAACAATTGGTCGCATCGAATACTTTCAACAGAAAAAACTACTCCTGGAAAAACCAGATGGGCTCATAGAACCAATTGGCGAGACATTTAATAAACTGATTCAGGAAGTGGAGTCGCTCGAAAATAAAAGTAAATTGCGCCTAAGTGATAAAGGTTTGGATTTACTTAAATCGATAGAAGAATTAGCGACCATACCTTACGACGATCAAACTGGTAAAGATATAACCGCCTGGGTAAAAGGTGCCACCATAGGTTACGGACATTTGATTGCGCAGAGCGAATGGGCAAAATATAAAAACGAAATTGCAGAAGCGGAAGCAGTTGAAATATTTAAGAATGACCTTGCCCCATTTGAAAATATAGTTAATGAATCACTCAAAGTTATGGTTCCGCAAAACCAATTCGATGCACTGGTGATATTAGCGTTTAATATCGGAATTAACGCAATTCCGAACTCTTCCGTGTTAAAACTTGTCAATAACCCAGCGACTATGACCCCCTACCCAAATTTGGAAAGCGCGTGGAAGTCGTGGAATAAATCCCAAGGCGTTGTAAATGCCGGCCTTATTAATAGACGACAAGCTGAGTGGAATATCTACTCAAGAAGTGTCTACAAAAAATGGTGACTATGAAAATTAAACTCTGGATTAAAGAATGGCGGCTAATAGCTCTATTAAGTTTTTTAATAAGCGCACACTCCTGCGCCATTGATAACCCTGACGCAAAAGATGGGATCAAACAATTTGAAGAGCGCAGCCAGCAATATAAACAAGCGATAGACAACCCCAAAAATACTAGCCGCGCGTATTTGATTGCTTACGATAACTATCAAAAGTTTTTAGATGACGAACTCAATAAAGTTTATTCGGAATTAAGATCTCATCTTCCAGCACCAAGAAAAGCCGAACTTCAAACCGCGCAGAAAAATTGGCTAGCATTCCGAGACGCCGAATTTCTGCTGATCAACAACAATTGGACAAACGAGAATTTCGGTAGCTCATCAAATATTTCACGCGGAGCTTATAGATGTTCTTTGATTGAACATCGTGTGCGGGAGCTTTTGAGTTACGCGGCAAATTATTAATCGCCTGCATAGGCTTCCAATACCCGATTTAAAAACCTTCGCCCAAATTCCGTTGGGCGAAAATTTCCATAAACAATTTCAACCAAACCTTTTTGTTCGAGTTCGGTCCATTGCGGTTCGAGTGCAGTTAATTGCAAGCCGGTGCGCTCATTTAAGTAATTCGCTGCTGCGCCGTCATTTAAACGCAACACATTCATTAAAAATTCAAGCGGCAAAGATTCTGGCGAAAGAATATCGCTGCCACCACCGAAAACATTTTGGTGACCGCCGAGGTTGGTGGAAATTTTATTGCTTGTGGCTGCCTCTAAATAATGTTTCGGTAACCGGGTTTTCCATAGGCGGATAATGCGAGCTTGTTCCAGTTGGGTAATTTTTCCATGTGCGCCTGCGCCGATTCCCAGATAATCGCCAAACTCCCAATAATTAATATTGTGCCGGGCGCGTTTTTTATTTTTTGCGTAAGCAGAGATTTCATATTGTTCGTAGCCCGCTTCTGCGAGCATGGTCTGGCCTTCATCTTGAATATCCGCGAGCGTATCTTCTATGGGCAATATTGGCGGCGCCGAATAAAATTCGGTATTTTTTTCGATGGTGAGTTGGTACCAGGAAATATGTTCAGTGTTTAATTCAATCGCTTGCGCTAAATCTACTTTGGCGTCTTCAACGGATTGTTCGGGTAAGCCGTGCATTAAATCCAAATTGATATTATTGAAACCAGCGTTGCGAGCAACATTGACTGCACGAAGCGCTTCGTCGCGACCATGCACGCGGCCGAGTAATTTTAATTGAGTGTCATTAAAACTTTGGATGCCAATCGATAATCGATTAACCCCGGCTGCGCGAAAGCCAGAGAATTTTTCTTGTTCGAAAGTGCCTGGGTTTGCTTCTAACGTAATTTCTATATCCGGCTCAAAACCAATTATTGTTTCTGCATCTCTTAGGATTTGTGCGATTGCATTTGCCGACAACATACTTGGTGTTCCGCCACCGAAAAAAATACTGGTAAGTTTTCTACCTTGCGCGAGAACGGCGTCTTGCTGTAAATCCGAACGCAGCGCTGCTACATATTCAGCTTCTGGAATATCGTTGTTGGCTTGATGGGAATTAAAATCGCAGTAGGGGCATTTGCGAATGCACCAGGGAATATGAATGTAGAGTGATAGTGGTGGCAAGATGAGCGACATAAAAATGATTCAATAAGCTTTAGGGCTGGATCGTGGAATACAGGCACGATGAATTAATAAATTTATTGCGTAAATGCTTTATGAAACTGGTAATCAATTCGCAAGTTAAGGTGATATTTGCGAGACCGTCGGAGGCAGGACGCCGACGTCGAGCTTACAGGGAAGTACTTGCAGCGAGTCTTGCAAGTATCATCTTAGTTTGCAGCACACCCATCAAAAAAATTACTAATAAATTATTGACAGGTGACTGATAGACTACTGATAGATAGCCCCATTGTATCTCAACCAACCCGACTCATGACGACCACGCGGATCGCGATGTGTCCAATGCACTAAACCACCTTTTTCATTCCACACATATTCACCGGAAAAATAAATTGTATCGCCAATCGTTAAATTATTAATTCGCTGCGCGATATCAATATTATGTGCGATTAACACAGTTACATCTTCCGGTGTTTTTAAAATAAAACGCTGATGTTTACTGCCATCATTATCATCTGACAACACTTTTACCAAGCGACCTTCACCTTCAACGTGTACATCCTGCAAGTGTTGAATGTAGGCACTCGCCACTACCAAGGCTTCTGTTTTTTGCGCGGGTTTCGAACCGTCTGGAATTACCAGCTTATATTTTTTCTGCTCATCGCTCGCGACGGCTTTAGAAACAAGAGTTTCGGTTTGCGATATTTTTTGCAGCTGCGCGTTAACTTGTTGTTGAAGTTCCACAGGTAAAAAGCGATATGTTACTGTGGCTAATCCGGCAATAACGATTAATAACATCAATGTATTTTTCATAGCTATCCCTAAAAATTAAACCTTTGATATTTTTTGCAACAATTCCTGCATGGATTTGCCGCGATGACTGATGCGATTTTTTTCCGCTTTATCTAACTCTGCCGAAGCACAGTTGTGCGTCGGTACGAAAAATAATGGATCGTAACCAAACCCACCTTGCCCGCGCGGCTCCGTTAAAATAATTCCTTCCCAAGTGCCGTGACACAAAATCGGCGTCGGGTCATCCGCATGGCGCATATAAGCAAGTACGGCGTGATAACGAGCAGTGCGTTGTTCTGCGGGAATATCTTTTAATTCTGCCAATAATTTTTGATTATTTTTTTCATCATTTGCATGTTCGCCGGCGTAACGCGCGGAGTAAACACCGGGGCGACCGTTAAGTGCATCCACTTCAATGCCTGAGTCATCCGCAATTGCAGGTAAGCCAGTTTGCTGGCAGGCGTGGCGCGCTTTAATGATGGCGTTTTCAACAAATGTGGTGCCGGTTTCTTCGGCTTCACTTATTTTAAAATCTGATTGCGGAATTACTTCAAATCCGCGACCAGATAACAATTCCTGAATCTCGCGAAGCTTTCCTGCATTGCCACTGGCAAGAACAATCTTTTGACTCATTTGTTTTTTCTCGCCGTTTTTGTATTTGGTTTTTTCGTATTGGCGTCGACAGCGAATGGTTCCGCGATTGCTGGCTGTTGATATTTGTAGGCCCAAATCAATACCGCTGCGCCCACTATAATCATCGGCAAACTTAATATCTGGCCCGAGGAAATATCCAGCCCCGCGAAATTGATTTCCCAATCTGGAATTCGAAAATATTCCGTGAAGAAACGCGCGCAGCCGTAGAGCATGCAATAGAGCGCACCGGTTGCCCAGCGCGGCTTTTGCGTGCGCGAGAACCACCACATGATAACGAATAATAAAAGTCCATCCACCAAGGTTTGATAAAGCGGCGACGGATGTACGAGATGATCAACACCCGGCCATTGCATAGCCCAGGGTAAATCAATGCTCGCAGCGCGGCCCGGTAATTCGTGATTGATAAAATTTCCAAAGCGCCCAGCGGCGTAACCGAGCGGAACCAGCGGCGCAATAAAATCAAAAATATCGCCAATATTTTTTTTGTTTTTGCGCGCCCACAACCACATGGCAACGACCACACCGAGGAAACCGCCATGGAAGGACATACCGCCCATCCAGGTCATGGGAATTTCCATAGGATGCGCCCAAAAATAAGCTGGCCGATAAAATAAAACTTCGCCCAAGCGCCCGCCGATAACCACGCCCAACATGCCGTAAAAAATAATGTCGCTAACGTGCTCTTTGGTCCAACCTTGGGCTGCAATATGCGGCTGCTTGATGCGCTGGTTGCCGAGCAGAATAAATTGCAAAAACGCCACGCCATACATAATCCCATACCAATACACGGGCCAGGAGCCAATGGAAAATGCAACGGGATCAGGGTTGGGATGAACAAGCATGGTGAGTCCTTAGAGTGGAAAATTCGCGCCGTAAGGCGAACACTGGAAAACGCGGCTATTCTGCCACAGGTTAGGGAATCGCATGGATTGGAATTACCGGATTTACGCCGCGCGTTAAACCAGTTAGTTTTTCAACAGCTCCCTAGGAAATAGTTCGGCCAACCCCTACAATGCACGTTTTAATAAGACGACTGCCCTGAATGTTCAACGAAATTCCCACCAGCCGCCCCGCCACACCACTTTTGGATAGCGTAGATTCACCCGCTGACCTCCGTGCGCTGGACGAAAAACTATTACCACAGCTGGCGGAAGAGTTGCGCGCGTTCCTATTGTTCAGCGTTGGCCAAACCGGTGGGCACTTCGGCGCAGGTTTGGGCGTGGTCGAGCTGACAATTGCCCTGCATTACGTTTACGAAACCCCGTCTGATCGCCTGGTGTGGGATGTTGGCCACCAAACTTACCCTCACAAAATCCTCACGTCGCGTCGCGAACGCATGAAATCCATTCGTCAGGAAGGCGGTTTGTCAGGCTTTCCCAAGCGCGACGAAAGTGAGTTCGATACCTTTGGCGTAGGCCATTCAAGCACCTCTATTTCCGCTGCTTTAGGGATGGCGATTGGCAACGAAATGGATGCTAACGGCCGCAAAGCGGTAGCGATCATCGGCGATGGTGCAATGACTGCAGGTATGGCGTTTGAAGCGCTCAACCACGCAGCGCACACCGAAACCGATATGTTAGTGGTGCTTAACGACAACAATATGTCCATTTCACCAAACGTGGGTGGCCTGGCAACTTATCTTTCCAAAATTTGGGCCAGCAAGTTTTATAACGGCTTGCGCGAAGGTAGTAAAAAAGTCCTCACCAAAATCCCATCCGCGTGGGAGTTCGCTCGTAAAACCGAAGAACACTTTAAAGGGTTTATGTCGCCCGGCACGCTGTTTGAGGAAATGGGTTTTAACTATGTTGGCCCGATCAACGGCCACGACCTCAGCGATTTGGTGAGTTATCTGCGCAATTTGCGCGATATCAAAGGCCCGAAGCTGCTGCATATCATCACCCAAAAAGGTAAAGGTTTTGAGCCTGCGGAACTGGACCCGGTGGGTTATCACGCGCTCAACAAAATCGAACCCAAAAAATCGGTCGTCATTAACACGCCTCCAATTGCCCATAAAAAGTTTCAGGAAGTATTTGGTGATTGGCTGTGCGACACCGCCGCGCAAGATAAACGCCTCATCGGCATCACCCCCGCAATGTGCGAAGGCTCGGGCATGGTGGAATTTGCCGAGCGTTTTCCCGAGCGTTTCTTTGATGTCGCTATCGCCGAGCAACATGCGGTAACGCTCGCCGCCGGTATGGCATGCGAAGGCCAAAAGCCTGTGGTTGCGATTTATTCAACTTTTTTACAGCGCGCTTATGATCAGCTGGTTCACGATGTTGCCTTGCAAAATCTCGACGTGACTTTCGCCATCGACCGCGCCGGTTTAGTTGGTGAAGACGGCCCAACTCACGCGGGCAGTTTTGATTTAAGTTTCCTGCGTTGCATTCCCAATATGTTGATTGCGGCACCCAGCGATGAAAACGAATGCCGCCAATTGCTGTACACCGCTTATCAATTCCCCGGCCCCGCCGCCGTTCGTTACCCGCGCGGCACCGGCACGGGCGTGCAAATTGAAAAAACTTTAACTGCACTACCAATCGGCAAAGGCGTGTTAAAACGCGAAGGCAAACAAGTTGCCATTTTGTGCTTTGGGACTTTGCTCGCCAACGCGCATCAAGTCGCCGAGCAACTTAACACCAGCTTGTGCGATATGCGTTTTGTAAAGCCGCTGGATGAAGAATTGATCCAACGCATGGCAAACAGCCACAGTTTGATAGTCACCATCGAAGAAAATGCAATTGCAGGTGGTGCCGGCTCTGCCGTGAGCGAATATCTCTCCAGCCAGGGCTACGTGATTTCAGTTTTGCATTTAGGCTTGAACGACACTTTTGTCGATCACGCCAATCATGCACAGCAATTAATTGAACAAGGGCTGGACGCTGCTGGCATTGAAGCTGCTATTAGCAAACGCTTAAAAGCTATTGAAAGCATCACCGCGAAACCTATGGTGATTTGATCATAAACATTGTTTGAGAAGTTTTGTAAGGGCGCTTGCGCCCTTTTTTGTTTTTCACATATCCTGCTTTTTTGAAACTCCTCGTTCAATCAGTTTCTTCGTAACATCAACGACATTTCTGTAGCAAATACATAACAGCATTAGGTGAAAAGGAACGACTATGAGCGGCACTATTTCTACACTCGCGCACCACGTTTATTTCTGGTTAAAAAATCCTGAATCAAAAGATGACGTCGCCAAACTTATTAGCGGCGTTAAAACCTTAACCAGCATTGAAACCATCAAAGGTTTTCATATTTCAACGCCGGCTGCCACTGAAGATCGCAATGTAATAGACACGAGTTACAGTGTTTCATGGTTGGCATTTTTCGATAGCGAAGCCGACGAGCAGATTTATCAGGTTCACGAAACTCATTTAAAATTTATCGCGGATCACGAACATTTATGGAGCAAGGTTGTGGTTTATGATTCCGTAGATGCTACCAAGTAATTTTCTGCAAACATAAAAAAAGTGGAGCACATGGCTCCACTTTTTTTGAATATTAACTCTGTTTTGATTAATCCTTCTTGTAAACAATCTTCTTGGTTCCCGCTTCGCAACTGCCAATCACTTTTTGGTCTTTCACTTCTTCGGTTGGAACTATTTCCAAGGTGTAACCTGTAACGCCTTTTGCTTCGAGCTTTGCAGCAATTTCCGACTTCAATTCTTCACAGTTTTTGCTGGCAAACGCTGGTGATACGATCATGGTCAACGCAACTAACGCAATCAATTTTTTCATTTTAAGTTCCCTTAAGAAATACATATTAAATACACGATTGTTTACAGATTAACTAACGCGAGCGAATACTACCTAAAAATTTCTTAACCAAATATGAACACTTACCAAAGCAAGGTTTCACCATTAGAATGCCAGAATCCGCCGGTATTTTGTAAATTTAATTCTGCGATGCGTTTGCTCAAACGCTGGGCAGATTCGCTGGCAGAAATATCGCCACCAAAATTTACCATCGCCGTTTGTACATAACCGGGATGTAAAATTGCCACCGTAATTCCGCGTGCTTTTAAATCCAGACTTAAAGATTTTGCGCCTGCATTAAGTGCAGCCTTGGACATACGATAGCCGTAGTAACCACCCGAGGTATTATCTGCAATTGAACCCATGCGGCTGGTGATAAACGCAATCTTGGCACCGTCATTCAAATTACCCAGTAATGCCTCAGTCACTTGCAATGGCGCTTGCGCATTGACCAAAAATTGCTGGGTTACAGTTTTGTAATCAATATCGCCCAGCTGCTCATGCAGAAAAATTCCTGCGTTGTTGATCAGCAAATCGATTTTTGTTTCTGCTAATTGTTGCGCCAGTTGTGCGATTGCCGCTTCATCGGCTACGTCAACGCCTGCGATAACCTGCGCTTTAGTGCTATCAAGTTCGGGGGATGTAGTACGGCAAACCGCAATGACGTGCCAGCCTTGGGCGAGATAATTCTGGGTGAGCGCGAAGCCAATTCCGCGATTAGCACCGGTAATAAGAGCTGTTTTCATAAGTGGATTCCTTGGACTGAACTGCATAAGCGATAAATCGAAACGGCATGCTAACCCATGCCGGTCGCGGTTTCATCTTCTCTCTCACCGTAAAAACATGCGCATAGGTTCACTATCCCTCAAGAAAATAACATCTGCGCCCTAAACATAATTGCGCCGCGTCGCAGAACAAGGCAAGATTCGCCCGCAGGGGAAAGCAGGGTTTGAGAGCGCTCTCTTCGCAACGCCAAAAATTCCAATAAACAACGGCTAAAACCCTTTAAACAGTCAATTTTTACAACACAAAGTGCTGATGCTATGTCAAACAAATTACTAAAACCGGGGCATCCTTTTCACAACCTCGTGCTAAAAAATATTTACCCGCTCATATTATTGATCTGCTCATTCGGCGTTTATTTCACTCATTACGGCACACCTAACGCCATGTTTTGGGATGAAAACTACCACATCGCCTCTGCAGAAAAACACGTGCAAGGCGTCATGTATATGGAGCCGCATCCACCGCTCGGCAAAATGCTAATGGGTTTAGCGGAAGTGGTGCTTGGCGCGAACGATAAAGTGGATAAACACAAATTCACCGAGACCGATCATATAGAAGGCGCGGACACGCCACCGGAAACCAAATTCACCGGTTATCGCTGGCCCTCAGTCGTCTTGATGGCACTTTCTGTTTTGTTCTTTTACGGAATTTTGCGCCGCACCACACAAAATAATCTCATCGCATTTTTATTCAGCAGCTTTATTATTTTTGATAATGCCATGGTCATTCAAGCGCGCGCCGCAATGCTGGAAGGCATTCAAATATTTTTTATTCTCGCAGCGATTTACTATTTTGTTCGTAGAGCGACCAGCGGAATAAATATCAGCCTGAAAGACTATGCGGTACTTGGCTTATTAATTGGCTTGGTGATTAGCGTAAAAGTAAACGGTTTTATTTTATTTCTCCTGTTCGTCATGCTGTTTGGCATCGATCAATGGCGCAACATTTTAGCCTTGAAATATCCCGAATTAATTAAACGTTTATTAGTCACCGTGCCCGTTGGTGTAGGTGCAGTGGCGCTGGTATTTCTCAGTGTATTTTACGTTCACATTGGTATGGGCACTAAAGTTATTGCCGATCATACCTACAAAGCATCGCCAGAATTTTTGCAGGCAATTCGTCGTGGCGATACCTGGAGCTTGTCAACTTTCACGATTGGCTTGCGCGATAATTTGAAATACATGAGTGAGTATGCCGATGGTGTGCCCAAACTTGATGAGTGCAAGCCCGACGAAAATGGCAGCTACGCAATGGATTGGCTGCTTGGCAAAAAAACGATCAGCTATCGTTGGGATAAAGATACAGTCAACGGCAAAGTGCAAGTGAAGTACATGAGCATTGTCGCCAACCCGGTGATTTGGTTTAGCGTTGTAGCTGGTATTGTATTGAGCCTTGGCTTAATCATGAGTAAATTTATTTACGGCCAACAAGAAAAAAACACCGCACTGTTTTATTGGATTTGCGCGTTTACTACTTTGTACATTTCCTACATGTTGGCGATTTTGCAAATCGAACGGGTAATGTATCTCTACCATTATTTGGTTCCACTGGTATTCGGCTCAATAAATCTCGCATTGATGTTTAGTTATATTTATCGCGAAGATATTCTCGCCAACAATAAACACATGTGGATTAACTTGAGTGTATACATAGCATTGGTTGTTGCAGTATTCGCGTTCTTTGCACCCTTCACCTATGGCATTGCGATGACGGAAGATCAATTTGAAATGCGCAATTGGTTTAGCTTCTGGAAATTACAGGTGGTGCAATAATGAAAGCCATTCCTTTTAATAAAAATATTGTTTTTTCAATTCTACTTGCATTGATTGTGTTTGCGATTGTGAATCGTATTGTTCCGCCTCATGTAAGTCAGGTGTTTGATGTTGTCATCAGTAAAAACCGTGTGGGCATTACCGATATTCATCAAGCACGCGATATTGAAATGACCAAAACCGTTAAAATTGATCGTATTAATCTTGCAGATAAAAGCCGTTTTCGTCACCCAAAACTTGGTGACATTGGTTATAGCGGTGATTTTTTTGTGGATATAGATGCGCCTTTTACCGTTAAAAAACCAGGCGATTATATTTTCTTTCTCGGTAGTGATGACGGCTTTGCATTTAGCGTGGACGGCAAACAACTCTGCGAATGGACTCACGACCGTCCACTCACTGTTGATCCATGTCGTGTAAATTTAACGGAAGGCAAACACACGTTTAAGCTGGTTTATTTCCAGGGCTATGGCAACGCAGGTCTAACAATGGCCTACGCATTTGCTACCGATGGAAAACAATATCTCGCTGGTGATGATTCAAAATATATTTCGTTCTGATTTATTTTAAACCCCAGAATGACAAATCCGGATGCTGCAAAACAGCTCCGGATTTTTTATTTTATCGCCAACATTCCACGGCAATTAGGATAGGTCGAACAAATCCAAAATAGCTGACCTGCATTGGCACCATTTTTTGCTTTACGCTTCAACATAACCGCAGAACAATTTGGGCATAGTTTTAAATCTATTCCGCTACCAACTCTAATCGCTTCTTTTTCGCTAGATACTTCCACACTGGAAGACGTTGGTGTCGGTGTGGAGATTTCTTGCTCAACAGATTTTTCTTCCGCAGTAGATTCGACATCTACAATATTCAAAGCGGATTCATTGGCAGAATAATTTACAATTCTAGCTTCAGGATTATCACTCACACCCAACGCCTGAAAAATACTTGCACGAATAATGTCAGAATCATAACTCTCTTGAACTCTAAAACGTGCAATAGGCAAGTGCGCACTTTCACAAGCGTTAATTAATATGGGTTCAATTACTTCGCCCAATGTAATTACACATACGGCTTTTAATGATTCGTTTTCACATACGACGAAATCAAATTGCTTGGTTGCGATATTTTTTGCCGCAACTTGCAATACCAATGCATTATTGTTGGTGACGACTGCAAGTACATCCGCCGCATTGATATTAGTTAGCAACGTATATTCACCATTTAAAGCAGTGCGAATAGCTTTAAAAATTTCGGAATTATCGTGTGAAAGTGAACGTGACTTTTTTTCGTAGCTAATTTTTTCATGGCTAACTACGGGCGCAGTAACCTGCTGCTTGATTTCGACAGGAGAGTCTATTGACTCTGGAAAACTGGCCGAGCCGGGCAAATCCCAATCATTGGGATTAAATTTATCTTCAAACTTTGCTTTTATTTTTTTGTCGGCGATGTAAACCACGACACCGATAACAACGACAATTAATAATAACCAGAGCATCTAGCTTCCTCATTTATTACCAAGACATTATCAGAAACTATTTAAATCTATTTTAGAATTGGACGCGACATTTCAAAACGGTCGCGAGTTGTTGTGTATAGATCGCCGCCTAGCTTGCCAATCGCATCTAGCAATTCTGGCGCTATCTGGCCCTGTGAAAGAATCGACTCATTCACATAAATATTAACAACATCCAGCAACATCATAGTGCCGCCCATTGGTAAAGTTGAAACCTCAATAATTTCGCGTAACACACATTCAAATCTTACATTGGCCGCCTTCACCCCAGCTACCTTAACCGCATGACCTGGCTCGCTCTCAATGCCCAGAGCATCAAACTCGCTAACATCTGCAGGGTAATCTGCGCAGCTTGCATTCATCTCTGCCGCGAGATTTTCGCTCACAATATTAACCACGCATTCTTTGGTTGTGCGAAGATTGGTTAGAGTGTCTTTTGCGGCGCGATCACGAGGATTCACCTGAGTCACCGCAAGTACCGGCGGGTTGCAACTGGCCACGGTGAAAAATGAGTAGGGCGCGAGATTGAGAACATTTTTGCTGCTCAGCGTGCTTATCCAGGCGATAGGTCGCGGAATTATACTACCGACCATGAGCCGGTAAGATTGCGTGGGTCCTATGCTTAGCGGGTCAAAATTCATAATGTCATATTCAGCGATAATAATGGCGCAGACCTTAACTTACCCATGAATCCGAAGCCAACTTTTTCGCAAGCGTTATATCATAACGCTTGCGTGCATCAGTAAACTTCATTAGATTGCTACTCATGTTTACGTTTATCCGCTATTCACCTAAAAAACTGCGCCTGTGGCTAATCGCCGCGGCAGCCGTTTTGATGCTTACTTCCGTACTGGAGGCAGGGCACGTTCATGGTGTTTTTACCCAGGTTGATGATAACTGTACGCTCTGCCAACATTCGGTTGCGCTGGATAAGATCCTTAACAGCACCACCGCGATTGTTATTCCACTGTTGCTCGCCGTGTTTGTGGTTAGCCGCGTTGAAGCTTTCATTTCCCACCGCAATAGTCGTTTTACCCTTATTCGCGCCCCGCCCGCCCAACTCCACACTCGTTAAAATCTGAATTTTTATTTGCAGTTGCGCTCACTTGCTGTCGCGCCTGCGTCTTTCTGTTGTGGAGTTTTTATGAAGTCTTTTTCAAAACACTATCTTGCGGTAGTGATTGCTGCTGCCTGCCCCCTCGTTTTTGCCGATGCCAATGATCTCGAAGAAGTAGTTATTACCGCTTCGCCTTTTGCTAAAAGTGTTGAAGCAGTTAATAAACCCGTGAATTTATTAAGCGGTGCGGATTTGCAAAATGCATCCGCTGCAACTCTCGGCGAGACCTTGAACGGTCAACTTGGCGTTAGCTCCGCAAGCTTCGGTCCCGGCGTTGGCTTGCCGATTATTCGCGGCCAAAGCGATAACCGCGTAAAAGTAATGCAAGACAGCGTTGGCTCTATGGATGCCTCAGCTGCAAGCCCGGATCACGCCGTCACCCTCGAACCACTACTCGCCAATAAAATTGAAGTGCTGCGCGGCCCTGCAGCTTTGCGTTACGGTAGCGGCGCGATTGGCGGCGTGGTGAACGTATTGGATAATCGCATTCCCAGCAAATTGCCCGATGGCGTCACTGGCGGTGCTGAATTGCGCAACTCTAGCGTCAACGATGAAACCGTTGGCGTCGCCAATCTCAATGCCGCTGCAGGAAATTTTGCGTTTCATATCGACGGCGTAAAACGCGATAGTAACGATCTAGACATTCCCGGTTACGCACAGAAAAACCCGGAAGATCCAGCCACCGCTAGCAAAGGTTTTATTCCAAACACCGACGCAAAATCTAAAAGCGGAACCTTCGGCGTTTCCTATATTGATGGCGATAATTTTATCGGCATCAGCGTCAATAAACTCGACAACAACTACGGCGTTCCGCCCGATGGCGACGAGCTGGTGCGCATTGATATGCATCAAACGCGTTACGACTTAAAAGGCGAATTGAATAATCCTTTCGATGGATTTCAAAAACTTAGCGCACATATTGGTCATGCCGACTACGACCATACTGAAATGGAAAATGGCGAACCCGGCACAAAATTTACTAACGATGCTTATGAAGGCCGCGTTGAATTAATTCAGAACCCGTTAAATTTATTTAATCTGGATTGGAATGGCGCAATTGGCGTGCAAGCTGCGCAAAGTACATTTGCTGCTGTGGGTGAAGAAGCTTTTATTCCCAAGTCTGACATTACCAGCGCGGGAATTTTTATTGTGGAAGAAACCAAACACAATAATTTCACTTACGAATTAGGCGCGCGCGTAGACAACCAAAAAATTGCACCCGATGAAGGGCAATCTATTACTCATGACACCGTTAACTTATCCGCGACCACGACGTGGCACTTTACTGAAGACCAACAATTCAGTTTAGGAATTGCACAATCACAACGCGCACCTAGCGTAGAAGAATTATTGGCAGACGGTCCGCATCCCGCAACCGGAAGTTATTTAATTGGCGATGCAAATCTCAACGAAGAAAGTAGCACCAATATCGAATTAGGTTATCACTGGCATCACGATAATTTTCAATTCTCTACCAACGTTTTCTACAATCACATCAAAGATTTTATTTACTCCAAAAACTTAAATGAAATTATTGATGACCTCACCGGCTACCAATACACCCAAGCCGATGCAACTTTTAAAGGATTCGAAACCGAAATAAAAATTCCTTTTTATCAACATTGGAATTTACGTGTATTCAGCGACCTCGTGCGTGCTACTTTGGATAACGGTGGCGATTTACCGCGCATTACACCTATGCGAGTCGGTACATCGCTAGATTTTGATTTCAACAAATGGAGCGCAAACCTCAGCGCAAACCACTCCGCAAAACAAGATCGTCCCGGCGACTATGAAGACGAAACCAACTCCTACAACCGCATAGACGCACGCATCGATTACACCTTCCAAAACGCAGGAACGGATTACACGTTATTTTTAAAAGCCACCAATTTAACCAACGAAGAAATTCGTAATGCATCATCCTATTTAAGAGACATAGCACCAGAAGCAGGAAGAAGCGTGCAAGTTGGTGTAAGAGTTAAATTCTAAATCCGCGACTTTCCTTTTACTTGCCCCGCTTAAGCGGGGAGTAACAAAGCCTCGTATTTATTATTCCAACTAATCCTATTGCTCCCCCCTCATTCCCAAGCTCTAGCTTGGGAATGCATATCTATCTAATAGCCGAATCTCGATCTTAGTGCAATTACATGAATGGAGTTATATAGTTGGGGCTTACTAATAACTATTAATGGAGTCATTATGAGACGGAGTATATTTATAGGTACGGCTATTATATTTTTTAGCTTCGGTTGTGCCACCCAAACAAACTACAATCTTCATGGCTTTTATAAAAGTAAAAACAATAGCTTTAATTTGGTTTCAAAATTAGCCATATATAAAAGTGGTAGTTACATAATCTGCACATCTACATATGATCATGAAAAAGAAAACCCAAACGATGGAAATTACCGTTGTGTTGAGGGTGTTTGGAAGCAACAAAAAAATAAAGTTACGCTGATAGCAAATACCTATGAAGGCGAACTATTATTTTTACCGTTTGAGAATGAAAGTATTCCTATCTTGAAGCGCGGTGAGAATTTGGCTAATCCAACAATACTCTCGATACTTCAACCATCTGGTGCGACAATGTCTGATATTTCAGCTACAGATGTTAAAGGCCGAAAAATAAATAGCTGGGGAAACTACCAACATTCTGAAAATTTTTAGTCGTAAGTTACTCAAACATCAGACATTCGTAAGCCTTTGCTTGGAATGCTTGTTATATCTTGATCACCTATATTTTTCTAAACAACTCTGTAAAAAAAGATCACCGACCATTAGTAATCCATGAATCCAACATTATGAAAACATTAATTATGTCTATTCTAGGCTTTTTATCTTTTTCGGCAAACGCAACTCCAGAAGAAAATTTCTGGAAATGGTTTAAAAAAAATGAAGCCATTATTTTTGAGTTTGAAAAAGATCAGGAACGCGTTTTTGATCTGCTTTCAAATGAAATGCATAAGGTAAATCCTAACTTAACTTTCGAGTTTGGACCAAAGATTAATAATCAGCGTGAATTTATTATCAGTAGTGACGGTATTAAGGAAGCTTTTCCTAAAGTAGAAAGTTTATATTCGGCTGCACCCTCAAGCTTATCTAAATGGATAATCATAAAATTTCGTCCTCGCCGAGAGCCTTTTGATATTGAATATAATGGAATTTCAGTAGAGGCTGCGTCAGTGTTAGTTAATCTTTACCCAGATGGGAATAAAATTGGCGTTACCTTAATTATCCCAAGTTACACCGAAGCAGATAGTAAAATATTCACAGGTATCGCATACTTAATATTAGATCAAGCACTTGGCGAATATGACGTTGAGACAAAGGTTGGATTTATTCAAGTGAAATCTTCTGCACCAAGTACAACTAAAACTTATTCATTGACCGAACTTCCAAAAGAATTTGATAAAGCTCTACAATAAATCTCATGAAGCAGCCCATGAAATTTTTAACTACCCAGAAAAAAATCTACAGGTGTCACATGAAATTTAAAAGGTTAACATTAATCGCTGCCTTAATTCTCTCAACAACTGTAGTCGCAGCGGAAGGCAAAAAAATCACCAAAGCCGACGCGGGCGATTACGTTGACTGCGCTGCATTCTATGCGTCCGTCATCACATCGCTAACAACCCAAGGTACCTTAGACGAAGCGCGCCAAATCAGTCTTAGTGAGCGAGGTAATTTTTATTTGGAGACGGCTAAAATTTATGATGGCGTTACTGAATTAAGTCTGGATATGAAAAGTAGATTTTCGACGTCGAATAAGGAATATGTTGCTTCTGCTTATTCGATGCTGAAAGATCCTGATAAAGATGTGTATTCAAATTATGTAGATGCACGCATCAGCGAATGCAAAGCCATGTTAGATATTAATTCGAAAGTTTTATTGCAGAAGCAAGCTTTGAAAAATAAATAGAAAATCGGATTCATTAAACTCCGTCAATAAAAAACGCCGCTGAAAAATTTCATCGGCGTTTTTGTTTATCACTACATTTTAAATTTATTGCAACTTTAGAAGCTTCGCTTTTGCACGCTCCGCAGCTTCACCACCGCCGGAGACAACTTGTTGGTAGTAAGCAGCAGCTGTGGTTCGGTCACCTTTGTTAAGCGCTATATCGCCCAACTGTTCGCTTGCTTCTTGCGTTGGCAACAAACGCTGGCTCGCCACCAAATCGCGTTCGGCGAAACTGTTATTACCCAATTCTTTGTAGGCCATGCCGCGATAAATATAAGGACGGAAAAAATTAGGATTGGCTGAGATTGCTTTATCCAACGCCGGAATCGCTTCCTTGTTTTTATCTTGCTGCAGCAGAAGCTGGCCTTTTAATTCCCAGAATAAATTTTCTTTTGGTTGTTGCTCAATAGAATTATTTACTAGCGATAAGGCTTTGTCATATTGCTTGGCTTTTGCTGAGGTCATCGCTTCCTGATAATTTTTATAGGCGTCTTTATCTTGCTTCAATTGTGAAAGTGCGCGCTGGAAAGCCTCTTTGTTGCGTACTCCACCTTTTGGATATTTAGTTAACTCGGCAGTGTTGGCCGCAACGCGTTCGCGTGATGGTGGATGGCTCGCAAACATACCTTCGATCCAACTTGGCTCTTGTTTATCCATCATGCGCACAAATAATTCCTGCAATTCGACGGCGGCTTTAGGATCGTAACCCGCTTTCACCATATATTTAATGCCGTAAATATCTGCTTCAGATTCGTGATCGCGTGAATATTTGGAATTCCACGCATTGGCACCAACGGCCAATGCGCCTACCGCCAGCACACCGTACTCAGGTTTTTTGGCAGAAATGGCGACGCCCGCTAACAATGCTCCAGCACCAACGACCATTTGCTGGGATTTAGCGCTGGCTCCGTGACGCGCGGCAGCATGGACGATTTCGTGACCTAGTACCGCTGCAAGTTGAGCTTCATCATCTAACTGTACGAGCAAGCCGCGGTTGATCGCCAACTTGCCGCCCGGCATTGCCCAAGCATTGGGAACATCATTATTGAGAACCACGAATTCGTAAGGCAGATCGGGAGAATCACTCACTGCTGCTAATTTTTTACCGACTTTATTCACGTAAGCAGTTAGGCCGGGGTCAACCACATATTGGCCGCCTTGGGATTGCTGGCTGGGAACATAATTTTGCTTTCCCGTTTCAATATCCTGTGCGACCGAATCAAAAATCATCTCCTTTTTGCCCGTCACCGGGTTTACAGCGCAGCCAACGAGACTTATTGCCAGCAGTAGACCGGCAGATAATCGAATAATGTGGTTCATGGTTCCTCCAATATCGGGTTCGTAACTCGGATATAATGCCACACAACCATCGGTAAACTAAGTTACCTGAATGACCCTACGCACGAGACCCCGAATGAAAGCCTTACAAGTTATTGAACTCTTTGCCGGATTAGGTGCAAACGGCAAACCAATTGTCGAAAAAATGCATGTGCGTGAATTGGAATCCGGCCAACTGCAATTAGTAAAATCCCCCGCATTTGTTAAAGGTTTGGCGAGCGGCGATGTGATTCGCTGTGATGTTCCCAATCAGGAATTTGAAATCGTCCAACGCAGCGGCAACTTAAGCGTGCGTGTGTTTAGCCGTGAGGATATTTCCGTACTTGCCGATGCGCTCACGCCCGAAATTGAAAAACTCGGCGGCGACCTTGATGTAGAAACCCCACGCATGCTGGTCTACTCCATCCACGTGAGCTGCGGCTTCAGTGTTATCGAGGATTTGTTAAATCAGGTTGTTGGAAACGATGGCAAAAGCGCATGGATGTACGGCAACGTCTACGACCCGGTCGACGGCCAAACACCACTCAATTGGTGGCAAGATATTTTGAAGCCGGAATAATCGGAAACCAGAAGAAGAATTTATGCTTTTATTGATCTCCCCTGCTAAAACGCTCGACTTTGAAACACCAGCGCCCACAGCTGAATTTACCCAAGCGGATTTTCTTAAACAATCCAAACAATTAATCAGCGAATTGCGGGCGCTTGCACCTCATGAAATTTCTACGCTCATGAGTATTAGCGACAAACTTGGTGTGCTGAATTTTGATCGCTTCGCAAGTTGGAAAACACCATTTAAACCAAGCAATGCCAAACAAGCGCTCTTTGCTTTTCAAGGCGATGTTTATACCGGTATGCAGGCTGAAACATTTTCTGCAGATGACATTCAATTCGCTCAGCAACATTTGCGAATTTTGTCAGGGCTTTACGGCGTGTTGCGCCCGCTGGATTTGATTCAGGCGTACCGCTTGGAAATGGGCACTCGCTTTGCCAATTCAATCGGCAAAAATCTTTATGAATTTTGGGGCGATACGATTACCAAGACGCTGAACAAACAACTTAAGCAGTTGCATAGCTCTGTTGTTATCAATCTCGCGTCGAACGAATATTTCAGTGCAGTTCAACCCAAGCTGCTCAAGAGCACCATCATTACGCCGGTATTTAAAGATAAGAAAAATGGCCAATACAAAATCATCAGCTTTTTCGCAAAAAAAGCGCGTGGCATGATGAGTGCGTACATTATTCAAAATCGAATTCTTAAACCCGAAGCCATTAAAAAGTTTGATGTTGCCGGGTATAGTTTTAATGCTGAGATGTCTAATGATCATGAGTGGGTATTTACACGCGAAGAGCAATAATGCTTGTCCAATATTTCAAATATCTTACAAATTCCGGCTTTATATTCCACAAACATCAACTAAGCTTTGCTTATTAAAAAAATAAGTCTTAGAAGTCTGTTGCATTAATGCAGACAGAGACATAAAGTTTTACACGTCAGTTATTTTGACGCTAGGGTACATAAATCCCAAACTTAGGACCAGTATGACGGTAAGCAATCATTTTTTGCTGCACGCTGTGGAGAGCATGAGCCACGTAGCGCCCGTATCCTATCGCCGTATTTTTAATGGTTACGGCATTTATCATCGCGGCGTACAGTTCGCGATTGTGATTAACGACCGCCTTTACTTTCGTGCCGACGACCAATCACGCAGCATTTATATTGCCAAGCATATGACCGCTTTTCTGCCCGCCGCTCTGGGGCCGGGCGAATCCAACTTTTTCCAACTGCCTGATGAAGTCCTCGCTCATCCCGATGAATTAATTTTTTGGATGCGCATCGCCGTTGAAGCCGCGCAAGGTAGCTACTCGCTTGAAGATGACGAGCCGGGCACCGTCACTTTGCCTGCGCGCCACCTCAAACTCCGCTAGTCTCACCGCAAGCAAATCCTCTGATTTGAGCTAGGCTGAAAGCATTACAACAGGGACTTAGCTTATGGCCTTAAAAATTCTGGTTGCGGACGACGCAACATTTATCCGCGATATGATAAAAAAACAATTGCGCGACCGAATTCCCGGCGTTGAAATTTTTGATGCTGCCGACGGCGCTCGCGCGCTCGCCTTGTTCAAACAAAATGACATAGACCTAATCTTGTCTGACTGGGAAATGCCGTTGATGACTGGCGAGGAATTCCTGCGCAATGTGCGTGCAGCGCAAAACGGTGCAAATGTGCCTTTCGTAATGATCAGCAGTCGTGGCGACCGCGATCATATTGTTAAAGCAATACAGTCCGGCGTTTCGGATTATTTGAGCAAGCCTTTCAGCGCAGAAGAGTTACTTAAAAAAGTCTATAAGCAGCTAAAAGTTCTTGGCAAACTTCCTGTCGCAGCCGCGCCACGCGCCGCAGCCCAAGGTATAGCATCTGCATCTATTGATGTTCTCACTGGCGGCGGCAGAATCGAAACAGCCACCAAGCCAGCATCAAATTCAAATGCCTCACTATTAACCGGCTCATCTGCATTGCTCACGGGTGCTAAACCCGCACCTGTCGCTGCCGTGAAATCTCCAGCAAGAACTCAGGCGCAATTACGCTTTTCCAATAATCGAATTTTTTCCTGCATCATTCGTGAAATGTCGCTGCAGTTAATGAGCTGCGCCTTGCAACGTACAGAGAATCTACCAACGCTATTTGAACAAGCGGTAGTAGATATTGATATGGGCAGTGGTAATGGACTCGCACGCGTTAACGGTTATGTTCACAGCATGATTGCCGGAGAAAATCGCGCTGACTCTAATACCGTAAAAATAGTCATTCGCTTTGTTGATAACGATGCGGAAAAATTTGAAGTCTTATCAAAATTTATTGCGCAAATGTAAATCCAATTCAGCGAGCTAAATTACCTACTGCGCTGCAAAAAATCACATCTTATTTTCGCTCGTATCTCGCTTTCTTCACGTAGTAAAAGTCAAAAAATAGAAATTCCGCATTACCCGACACCCTAGTTACAACTCGCTCGATTCTCGTAAAACTCGCAGCAAAAAAATTGCATATTCCTGAAATACATTTTATTGGTGTATTTATCCATTTTATTTGCTAAATAAAGTTATCCATTTCTTGGTTACAAGCAATTTAAAAATTGCAGTTCCCGTGTAACAAAACAGAAAAATAATTATTTTTATGAATTCGAAGACTTATGCGCCACAACTTTCTTAGCTAGCTTTCTATTCGCATAAAGTCTATGGCGGCCTGTTCAGCATTTGAATAATCTAGGTTGGCAAATAGGCGCATCTATTTGCATACACGATCATTTTATTTTTCTTGAGGAATTCATTATGCAACAGTCACGTGTACAACTTGCCTACAATGCCAACGCGAAAATCAACAATATTACCGCTAATCTAGCTCAACCAAGGACCTATCAACAAAAATTTGAAACAACATTAAAGCATTCCAATGCAACGCAAAATGTTTACTTTTCAAATTTTTTTGAATGGCAAGGTTCTACCAGAGAGCGTTGGTTTTTCGAATGTATTTCTAACGATATGCTGCAGGACAAAGGGGTATTCATTACCAAACAAGCTCATAACAATTTTATCCGCGAAGCATTTCCATTCCAAACGGTTCATTGCGAACTTAATTCATTTGATATTCAAAAGTGTTCGTTTTACTTGTTATTCCGCTTTTATATCAATGGAGAGTTGGCATCGTCGGGTTATCAGCAAATTGTTTTTGCTAATAAAGAAAAACGAATTGCAAAACTACCCGACCACGTTCTTGAAAAAATCCGAGCCTTTGAATGTGAATACGACCGATTAACCGAGTAAAGTTTGGTGGTTAAAGACTCTTATAAAGTCCTGAGCTTACCATCAACTTTACATTAGCCTTAAGCTTGGCCCCCTCTAAAATATTGTTTATTTTTAGGGGGTTTTAAGCTTATTATTATGCTTTCAATAAAAGCTGGATGCTACACTTAAGCAAGTATTTGCTTCGCCAAAACTATAAATTAATAATCGATTAACAACGTCTTATGGGATGTTAAGTTGAAATCTAAAATTCCACTGTGTTTTTACCCTACCCAAATTGTATTTGTCGACGACAATACAGAGTTTTTGGCGACACTATCTATAGCTTTTTCAAAACAATTCAATGTGAAGTTATTTGACGATACTGATTTAGCACTTAAATATATAAATGAACATCAGCGCAAAAATCATCTTGTAGAAAATACTGAAAAGCCAAAACCAGAAGGCGACTCAGAAGTTTGGGTAAAACAAGTTCTTACGCGCCAAAACTTGAAACGTTTTGATGAGCTGCGAATTAGAGAGGTATCAGTTGTTGTTGTCGATTATTCAATGCCATCCATGAATGGAATTGAATTCTGTGAAAACATAAAAAATTCTTCTATCAAGAAAATTCTTCTTACGGGCTATGCGACATCTACTGATGCGGTGAAAGCATTTAATAACAATACAATTAATTATTATCTGAAAAAAAATGATGAGAACATGCTACAAGAGCTTGAAGCAACTATTCATCAATTACAACACGCCTATTTCAACGAATTATCCAGCAGCATAAAAGCGGAAGCTATAGATAGCGGAACACCTTTCTTTGCGGACCCACAGCTTGCTCGTTACTTTCGCACCAATTGCGAATCGCTCGGTGTCACTGAATATTTTTACCTGACCAATCCATCGCGCTTCGCATTACGCACACACAATCAAGATAAATTTTTATGTATTATTTACACTGAAGAAGATATTAACGAGCATTTGCAAGTTTTAATCGAAGAGAGCGCGCCAACCAATCTTTATTCGGCGATAGAGTCACGCCAATTTATTCCTTACTTCCAAACTGCAGATGGTTTTTATGACCCAGGCATGAGCAACCCTATATCTCATCTTCACCCAGCTATTCATATAAAAGGCCAGGTAAATTATTACTGCGCAATTATCCCGGACAAATCAGAAAAAACCACCCCTGCAGTAGCATTGCGCACAGGTTCATTTCATTAATTATTTAATGGCGATTTTTAACGGCGAGTTATTTGCTTTGATTTAAAACTTAAAGTAAATAAGGTGTACTTGCCTTGTTTCGATTCACACGTAATATTGCCGCCAAATGATTCCATAACATTTCGGCAAAATGCCAGGCCCACACCCGAATTTATTCCACGATTTTTGGTGGTAAAAAAGCGATCAAAAATGTGAGGCAATATATCGCTGTTGATGCCCTCTCCATCATCCAAAATTTCAATACGATTTCCATTACGATCTGCAACGATTGTGATATTGATAGAGCCTTTTTCAACATACCTTAAGGCATCGAGTGAATTATTAATTAAATTAATAAATACAAATATCAAAAACTCTTTGGATGCTAAAACAATAAAATCAGATTTAACATCTACATAAATATTCTTTTTGGTATCGCTTTTATAGGGAACCCGACTGATCGCCAACTCAACACATTCCTTCATTGAAAAGTGTTGGAAATCTTTCTCATTCAAATAATCTGACGTGGTTAACGCCATTAACATATCAATTGCATGATTTGCATTATCAACTTCCTTTTCAAGAATTCTCGATGAATCGCTCAAATAATTTAGTGTTTCATCATCAATTCCCAACAATACTAACCTTGCATCTTTTGCATTCTTATAGCCTGCAATAAGCTCCGGTAAATGATCGCCTAAAATTTTTGCTTGAATTTTTAAGGTCGCTAACGGAGTTCGCATTTCATGCGCTAGGCTTGCAGCCATCATACGCGAGTCATCCATAGCGTGATATTTAACGGTCGCCAAGGCAATTAAGCCTAATGCAATAGCAATGAACACCACACCAGGAGGATAAAAATCAAATCCGTAATTACACAAATAATCAACTGCAGAAAATGAAAACAACAAGAGCGCCACATTGCAGTATTGTAATTTTGTTTTTTCACCCGCTTGAACAATTTTTTGTTTTTGATATGAAATGTAGAGACCGTAAATAACTACCGTTGTGGTCTGCAATACATGAAGAAAATGAAAGATGCCCGCCTTCGGATAATATCCCCAAGAATAATGGTAATGACCATTGATAACGAGATTGGTGGTGACATGCACTGCGGCAAGGAAAATTGAAAACAAATAAGAGACGTAAACGTAACGTTTTACATCTTGCCTTCCCGTAATTTCCGCTAAAAAGTGAAATAAACTTGTTGGTAAAAACAGAATCAACAACCATCCCAAAGAGATGAGCATTTGCGCCAGTTTTTCATCTGTGATTTGAAATAAGACGGCCCACAAAAACTGCCAGAAAAAAGTGGTGATACAAAGAATTAAAAAAGCAGTGGTAACGCGATTGAGACCTTTGGAGTTCGCAACATATACACCAAATACTAAAAATAATATTGCCACAAAAGCGGGAAGTACCGAATACATAATGGGAATTTCCGGCGAAATAAGTGGCTATGAAATACCAGATTGATGATGAATGTGAATGCGCAGCGGCGGATGAAAAGTAATTCCTTATAATTGAAAATCAAATATCTATATTAATACTTTCGAATTAACTGAACAAAGATTTGAAATAACTTTATTCAGTTAATTTGAAAGCTCGCTTTTTACTTCAAAGCGAATCACTTTGACGTTAGCATTTTAACAAATATTACGCGTAGTCTCTGAATAGCTTTCTGAAAGTGCTTGGCGATAATCCAGTCCAACGTTTAAATGCGTTGGTGAAGCTGGTACGGTCAGAAAAATAGAGTGCTTTGGATACTAGATCAACGCTCATAGCATCGTCTATTAAATACTTAATAGAATAGTGAAATCTTACATCATCGCGCAATTGTGCAAAATTTGTATCTTGTTCTTGTAAACGTCGTTGCAAGGTGCGCTTGGTCAAGCCGATATCCGCTGCAATTTGTTCGACCGTTAAATCAGCATGGCCTATTCGTAGATGGAGCGCGTTAACGACACGGCGAGAAACACCCTCACAATGAGGAATTCTTGCTAAAGATAGATACTCTTCATAAGAAAGAATGTTCGGCCGAGAGGCCTCGCCTTCCTGTAGGAAATTACTATTATAATTGCGTTGCAGCTGAATCATCTGAACTCTCCTTACGCCATCAGGCATTACGTGTTGAAATAATTAGACAAGCCTTTCTAAACATATCTTCCCTAATGACATCAAAAGAATCTTTGCCCTAATCAAAACTATAACATAAGCCTATCGGCTGAAATGTTGTGCTTTAGCAAAGAGATTGTAAAAATTGGCGCATCAAATGACATTTATTGGAGTATCTTTTGTTAATTAATTGATTCAGAGATATTTGGCTATAAAAGCTACTTAAATTTAATTTTTAATGAATAAGAATTTTATTCTGAAGGCAATATATGTCTATTAACTCATTCAAGATATTCATGATGAATAAATTTTTATAATAGAGACCAGCTATAAATGATCCATAAATATAAACTGCTTCAAAATAGATGTTAATTAGATGAAAGTTGAATTTGTTATTAGCTTTAACTCAAAAAAGCAGTATGGCGCATTTTGTAACTATTCTGGCACATCGATAACTAATTGCTCGCCGCTTCAATTTCTTCGCTGATTTGCAACCAATTCTCTTCAGTTTCATCTAGCTGCTGTTGAGACTTCGCCTGATCTAAAAGCAACTTCTGCAAATTGGCTTTATTTTTATCATCATAAATGCTGCTGTCACCTAACTGGATTTCAATCTCCGCCAATTTGGCTTGCAGCTTTTCCATTTGGGTTTCAAGATTTTTTAATTTATTCGTCAAAGGTTTTAATTGCTGACGCTGTGCAGCTGATTGTTGTCGCTGAGCTTTTTTATCGACCTTGGTGTCACTATCAGGTAAATATTTTTCTTCTACCGCTGCTTGAGCCTGGCGTTGTTGTAACAGCCATTTGTAATAGTCGTCAAGATCGCCATCAAACTCGCTAACTTTCCCATCGGCAACCAACAAAAATTCATCGACTGTGTTACGCAGCAAATGACGATCATGCGAAACAATAATTACTGCACCTTCAAAATCTTGCAATGCCATGGTCAACGCTTGTCGCATTTCCAAATCGAGATGGTTAGTGGGTTCGTCGAGCAATAATACGTTCGGTTTTTCCCATGCAATAATTGCCAATGCAAGTCGCGCTTTTTCGCCGCCGGAAAAATGTGTGATGGGTTCAAAAGCGCGCACACCGTGAAAATCAAAACTGCCGAGAAAATCACGAATTTCTTGTTCGCGCGCTGTCGGTGTAATTCGTTGAATGTGCAATGCTGCGGAAGCATTGATATCTAGCGCTTCTAATTGATGTTGCGCAAAATAACCTAATTTGAAATGCTCACCATTGGTACGCTCGCCCGACATGAGCGGTAATAAACCGGCGAGCGTTTTTACCAAACTGGATTTACCGGCACCATTAGGGCCGAGCAAACCAATGCGTGTTTCCGCGCGAATCGCCAACTCAACTTTTTCTAAAACACGTTTATCGCCGTAGCCAATATCTGCAGTAGCAATATGCACTAAAGGCACAGACATTTTTTCTGAACATTTAAATGTAAATGTAAAAGGCGAATCCACATGCGCAGCGGAAATTTTTTCCATGCGCTCTAATTCTTTTATACGACTCTGCGCTTGACGCGCTTTAGTAGCGGATGCACGGAAGCGACGAATGTAGCTTTCAACATGCGCAATACGCTCTTGTTGTTTTTCAAACGTGGCTTGTTGCTGCGCTAACTTTTCAGCACGTTGACGCTCAAAGGATGAATAGTTACCACTATAATTATCAAGTTTTTGTTTTTCGATATTTACAATTCGGTCAACAATATTGTCGAGAAAATCGCGGTCATGCGAAATAATAATCAAAGTGCCCGCGTAACGCTTGAGCCATTCTTCAAGCCACAAAGTTGCATCCAAATCCAAATGGTTTGTGGGTTCGTCAAGCAGTAATAAATCTGAGGGACACATCAAG
Source organism: Gammaproteobacteria bacterium (assembly GCA_004172865.1). Lineage (GTDB taxonomy): Bacteria > Pseudomonadota > Gammaproteobacteria > Pseudomonadales > Cellvibrionaceae > Cellvibrio. The sequence continues at coordinate 50,103 of SEBV01000019.1, forward strand.
GCTTGCGCCAGATTCAAACGGATTCGCCAACCACCGGAAAAATCTGTCACTGGACGCGAATCATCGCCGGCTAAAAAGCCTAAACCATTTAATAATTGTTGCGCGCGTGCAGGTGCAGAATAGGCGTGAATGTTTTCCATTTCGCCATAAAGCTTCGCGAGCTTTTCGCCATCGTGTTCATTAACAATTTCGCGTTCAAGGCGACGCAATTCGCTGTCGCCATCCAATACATAATCAAGCGCACTGCGGATAGTGTGGCCAACCTCTTGCGCCATGTGCGCGACGCGCCATTGTTTGGGAATATCCAGTGTGCCGGTATCGCTGGCGAGTTTACCAAGCAACATTTGGAATAGCGTAGATTTACCGCTGCCATTGGCGCCAATCAAGCCAATTTTTTGGCCTGGATAAATAGTAAGGTCGGCAGATTCCAATAAGAATTTGGGGCCGCGCTGCAGTGAGATATTTTGTAATTGAATCATGGCGCGCATTCTAGCAGACTGTGGACTTACGAATAGTCCTAAATGACCCGCGTTCACGTCCCATATCTTGCAGTTCAACGTACCTAGTATTAATGAATTTATGACCTTACCTGAATCATCACAATCGCTCTGGGATTTTGCTTTAGCTTTTTATCGCCAGGCAGAAGTAGCAAAAGCCTGTTTGTATTTGCAAGATGAATATCAGGCTAATGTCTGTCTATTGATAGGTTTGAATTGGATGGATACTCGCGGTCAACACCTAACTGAAACAGACTTTGCGAATTTGCAGCTGTATATTCAAGCGTGGACGCAAGATGTTGTAGCACCATTGCGTAACCTGCGAAGAAAACTGAAATTGCCGTTTGAACATTATGTTCAGGATGAAACCCAAGAACGCGTGCGGGAATTTATTAAACAAGCGGAATTATTGGCAGAGAAAAAACTGTTGGATGAGATTGAAAGCTGGTCAAAGAAAATTGCGGTAGAAGAAAATAATGCGGCCTATTCAAATTTGGAAAACTATTTGTTGAGTTTAAATGCAGACCAACATTGGTTGGAGCTATTGCGAAAATAGCGCGAGTAAGGCGCCTGGTTGAGCAGCCAAGCGCAATGCGAATTACTATTTATGCGTTGCTATTTTGATCCGGGCTTTCAACGCCTGAATTTCTCGGCTCAGAAATAACATCTGCACTGGGAACAGTTTCAACCGGAGCTTCTACTGATTCTACTGATGACAATGGTGCTTCTACAGATTGAGTTACTTCGATCTCTTCATTAATTACGGGCGGAATTTCTACTGGTTTTTCTTCGGGTGAAACTGCTGTAGATTCATTAGCTTTCGGAGCTGCTTTTTTCACTGGAGTTCTTTTAACAGCTGCTTTCTCTACAGGTTCTTTTTTAACTGCAGGTTTTTTCACGGGTAGTTTTTTAGCAGGAGCAGTAGCGACAGCCTTTGTTTCTGGTGTAGATGCTACAACTTCAGCCTGCTGTGTTTCATTTTCTATTTTCTTCTGCGCGTCCTTTTGATTTTTCTTCTCGGCTTTTTTCTCGGCTTTCGCAAGTTTTTTAGCCGTTTTTTTATCTTCTTTTATCACCGCTTTTTCAGCAGTAGTAAATTTTATTTTCTTAATTTTTTTGCCTGCCAATACACGCCCTACTTTTTTTGAAAATTTTTCGGCAGTTTTTTGTTGAAATTTCAGCGCGTCCAAAACCTCTAGTGCTTCAGCCAATTTAAGGTTTTGTTCTTCTGCCGTAGCGGTCGCGGTGCGCAAACGATTTTGGGCGGCAATGCTGGTGGTCGGTTTTGCTGCTAAATCCTGCACCTTACTTTGCGCAAGCTCTGCTGCTTTTTGTGCAGCCAAATAAGATTTTTCGGCATTAGCTAATTGTTGTGCTCGCGCTTCATCAAGCTGTGCAGTAACTGTGGCAATTTGCTGTTCAATATCGCTAATAGAAGTTGTTGAATTACTGCTTGCGGTCATGATCATTTCCTATAAAACGTTAAGAAGTGGTGTGAAAACACTGAGGGCTAGTGTAGTGCCGAGCGCTAGTAATGTGTATTACAGTCCCGTGACAATTGCAAAAATCATATGATTACTTCGTAGCATTAAACATTATTGCAACGACTAATAATTACTATGGCTGAATAGAGAGTTTTTCAAGAACTAAAACAGGAGCTAAGAGTCAGAATGCTTCCGGTTCATTGATAGCACTGGCGTTTTTCAGCGCTGGCCACTAAAAAATGGGCAAAATACCGCACAATTTTAAAGTTTTGGTATACCATTGGCGCCCGTTAGGGCTGTTACACCAGTGGTATTGCTGCAGGTTGCCCATCACACGCTTGGCTTAGCTTGTTCGGGCAAATATGAGCCAATAATCTTTTATATATGTAATCCACTAAGGTGCAAAATGATTAATAAGAAATTAGCAATGATTGGTTTAATGGCTTCTGCAGCCTTGGTTGTAGGCTGTAAAGAAGATGCCAAAAAACAAGATGACGGCGCAAAGCTTCAGACTTTGGAACAAAAGGCTAGTTACATCATCGGTCAAGGCATGGGCAAACAATTCAAACAAAGCGATTTTAATTTGGAAACTGACTCGTTTGTTTTGGCCATCAACGATTTGAAAGCCGGCACTCCAGCGCGTATTTCTGAAGAAGAAAGCCAGAAAATTATGCAAGAGTTGACCGAAGGTTTGAAGAAGAAGCAAGAAGAGAAAGCTAAGCAACTGAGCGAAACTAACAAAACTGCAGGCGAGAAATTCCTTGCTGAAAACAAAACTAAAGAAGGCGTGCAAACCACTGCTAGCGGTCTTCAATATAAAGTGATTACTGCTGGTAACGGCGTAAAACCAAAAGCAACTGATACTGTTAAAGTTCACTACGAAGGTAAGTTGTTGGACGGCACTGTATTTGATAGCTCAATCAAGCGCGGCGAGCCAGTTGAATTCCCAGTTAACGGTGTAATTCCTGGTTGGGTTGAAGCTTTGCAATTGATGCCACAAGGCTCCAAGTGGGAAGTTTACATTCCATCTGATTTGGCTTACGGCCCAACTGGTCAAGGTCCAACCATTCCACCAGCGTCTACTTTGATCTTCACTGTTGAATTGTTGGAAGTTAAAGCACCAGCAGCTGAGCCAGCACCAACTGCTCCAGCAAAACCAGCTAAAAAATAAGTCGAATTTATTCTGCTCATAAAAAAACCCGCTTCGGCGGGTTTTTTTATGGCGGTAATTTAGTGTTTTAACACTTAACCATTTACCAAATCTCTGTGCGATGTATGCAAAACCGAAATCATACGGTCTTCTGCACTAAAACGAATTTCTAAAGTTTCACCTAAATGGGAAAGGTCGCTATCGAGACTGCTAAGATCATCGGTTTCAAGATATTTATCATTGAAGTCGAGCAGCTTTTCCGTGGTGTTATCAACAATCGTAAATAAACGCCCTGCTTCGTGGAGTGCCTCTTCATCATCAAATTCGCGACCTTCTTTAATTAGTTGGTCGTAAATTTCAAAGTGTCCGGCGGAAACATAATCAACGAGGATTTGGCAGAGATGGCGCAGCTTGTCGCCACGTGCTTCGGAATTGGTTTGGTCGGCACCACCGATTGCGCAATATTGGACCAGCATGTCTTGGCGTTCTTGTAACCAGCGGTCGATGATGATGCTAACACCACCCCAGCGTTCTTTAGCGTTTTGACAATTTTCTAACATGCTCGGTTTCCTGAATACTGCTTAATGATCGGATTAAGTTTTAATGCCGCACGGCGTTTAGTGCATCACATACATAAAAATTAGACGACAACGCCACACGGCTCAAGTCTTGTCGACACAATAGGTCATCTTGCCAAGGGCTTCAACTGGCTTTTTGAATTTTTAGGCCACGCACCAATTGCCAAATATTGATTAGCGCAAAACCAACGAAGGCAATCAGCGACCATTTTGGCAAACTTAATCCCAGCAGTTTATCCACATGGGCGCAGGTTCCATCGCCTTGCAGCAACAGCTTCATAGCTTCAAGAAAGGGGAATACCTCAAACATATAAGCGAGACCGGGACCACAGGCAGGTACTTGATCCGCAGGCAAACTTTGCAACCACACTTGATGCTGCGCGAAGTAACCGCCGCCCAAAGCAGCAATTAAACCCAGAATGGCATAAATGATGAGGCCTTTACCGCGCGGATTATGGATCGCGGCGATCAATCCCAGAATCCCCACCAAGTCGAAAAAAGCGCGCTGTGTAATGCACAAAGGGCATGGTTCCAACTTCATGACATGCTCCATGTACACACCGCAAAGAATGGTGAATACACCGCCCGCGAAAAGTAAAAGATTAGTTTGGCGAATCGATGGGATCATGGTGGCCTCTTATTATCGGTAAGGGCCGCTATAGTAAGCAAAAAGACAAGACAAGAGCCAGATGTTTGCGACAAATCGTCTATGCTGTAGATAAACGTCGCTCTGGTAGCGGTGAAATCTGAACCACATATGCAATAGGTTGGAATTTTCATGAAGTTAGTGCGTAAATTTGGCGTGGGCATCATCGGCATAACGGCGGGCTTGATGGCGTCGCTCACCCATGCCAGTGAGGGCGGCGAATCCTTTAAAGAAGGCGTAAATTACATTTCGATTAAGCCGCCACTGGTGGTGAATTACGGCGGCCCAGGTCGCGTTAAATATATTAAAGCGGAGCTGTCTTTACGCACAGAAGATGCACATAACGCTGAAGAAGTTTCCCATCACATGCCATTAATTCGCGACACCTTAATTATGCTGATCAGCAGTGTCACCGACGAACAAATGGCGAGCGGCGAAGGCAAAGAAAAAATGCGCCTTGAAGCTTTGGCAAAAATTAATGAGGCTTTGGAAAAAATTACTCATCCCGCCAGCGCTGAACACGAACACGCTGCACCTGCCGACGAACATGCCAAGGAAAAACCTAAAGCTGAAAAAACTAAAAAAGACGAAAAATCAAAAGAAGGTGATGGGAAAAAAGAAGAACACAAAGGCCCACCAGTAAGCGATTTATTATTTGACAATCTGGTCGTACAGAAATAATTCATACTAACGAAAAAAGGGCCAAGAGGCCCTTTTTTATTTCACGATGCTGCGACTTTATTTAACGCGGCAAATGCTTCGGCAAAATTCTATTCAACACTTCTGCGATATAACCCAAAAATAAAGTGCCCATGCTGGAGCGATAATAATGCGGGTCGCGATTGCCTACGGCGAGTAAACCAAATGCATTACCGTGTACTAGCGGAACCGTAGCGACTGAACCAATTTCATCGGCGTATTTACCGAAAATAAATTGCATTTCTTTTTTGCCGAGTGTGCCGCAAATTGCGCGATTACTTTTCAGAATGGTGCCGATATTATCGCGCGCCGATGCAAGTGAAACTACGTGCGCCTGGCTACTGGGAATTTTATCGATATTGCCGAAGAAAAATAAACTGGTGTATTGAATGCTGAACTCTTTATCGAAACAATAGTAAAGCGCGTCGACAATATCGCCCAAATCCTGCCCTTCTAATAAGGTGAGCACAAGGCGTTTGGTTTTATCAAATAATTTATCGTTCTCACGCGCGTTATCGAGCAATTTGCTCAGGCGATGGCGCATATCCATATTGCGTTCACGCAATACCGAAATTTGTCGTTCGATAAGCGACACCGCACTGCCGCTTTCGTGGGGCAGTGACAGCTCGGCAAGTAAGTCGGGGTAGGCTTCAAAAAAGTGCGTGTTTTCTTGTAAAAAAGCAGCCACTTGTTCTGGCTCTAATGGATCAGCAAGTGTTTTTTTATTATCGTTCATGCCTGTTCACCTTTTTTAAATATTAACTTGTCCGTGAAAAACTGTGGTTGCAGGCCCAGTCATAATGACCGGAAAGCCTTCGCCTGCCCAAGTGATATGCAAACTACCACCGGGTAAATTAACTTTTACATTTTCATTTAATAAATTGCGCAGACGCCCGGAAACCACAGCAGCGCACGCACCAGTTCCGCATGCAAGCGTTTCACCGGCGCTGCGCTCGAAGACGCGCAAATCAATTTCAGAATCTGAAATTTTTTGCATGAATCCGACATTCACGCGCTGTGGAAAACGTTTGTGATGTTCGATGAGCGGACCAAGAATTTCGACCGGCGCTTTGCTGACATTATTGACCAACAAAACCGCATGTGGATTACCCATGGACACTGATGAAATTTCAAAACTTTGTCCATCAACATCTAATACATAAGTTGCGGCAGCTGCATCGGCAACGAACGGGATTTCCTGCGGAATTAAACGCGGAATGCCCATATCAACCATAACTTCACCTTTATCGGTGATATGCAATTCCATTAAACCGCCCGCGGTTTCTACTTTGATTTTGCGTTTGCCGGTTAATCTGCGCTCACGCACAAACACCGCAAAGCAACGCGCGCCGTTACCGCAATTTTCCACTTCAGAACCGTCGCCATTAAAAATGCGATAGCGAAAATCCACGTCAGGATTTTCAGGATGCTCAACCAATAACACCTGATCGCAACCTATTCCAAAGTTGCGATCCGATAATTGGCGAATTTTTTCGGGCGTTAAACGCACGCTCTGACTTATTCCATCGATTACGATGAAGTCATTGCCAAGACCGTGCATTTTGCTAAAACGTAAGCGCATTTCTCATTTCTCGTTTGATTCATTCAAGCGAACTACTAGGTAAACATTTCACTCATAGTGAGCGCGAAGCTCCAGAATGAACGATAGATGTTACTCAGGAATTACTGCTTCACCGCGCAACATATCATCAATAGTTTCGCGTGCGCGAACCAAATGTATTTGGTCGCCATCAACAATCACTTCAGCCGCACGACCGCGAGTGTTGTAATTGGAACTCATGCTAAAACCGTAAGCGCCTGTAGACATCATGGAGAGCAAATCGCCGGCTTCAATAGTCAATTCGCGATCTTTACCGAGAAAATCACCGGTTTCGCAAATTGGGCCAACAAGATCCCATTTTTTGGCTGGCTCGCTGCGCGGTTTTACGGCGCGAATATCTTGCCAGGCTTGATACAGCGACGGGCGAATATTGTCATTCATGGCAGCGTCGATAATCGCAAAATTTTTGTGCTCGGTCGGCTTTAAATATAAAACCTTGGTGAGCAACACACCAGCATTGGCGCTGATAGAACGGCCGGGTTCGAACATTAAACTCAGTGGACGATCATCCAATTTTGCTTTAATCGCCGCCATATAGTCTGCAACTTCTGGCGGTGTTTCATTGCGATAAGTAACGCCGAGGCCGCCACCCAAATCGAGGTGATGGATTTTTATTCCGGCAGTCGCCAACTCATCGATCAATGCGAGTACGCGATCAAGTGCATCCAAAAATGGCGTGAGCTGCGTGAGTTGCGAACCGATGTGGCAATCCACACCTTGAATCGACAAGCTCGGCACCTGTGCCGCGCGCGCGTAAACCGCTGGCGCGCGTTTGATGTCGATACCGAACTTGTTTTCTTTTAAACCGGTGGAAATGTAGGGATGAGTGTTGGCATCTACATCGGGATTTACCCGCAGTGAAATATTCGCGACCTTGCCTTTTTCGGCAGCCACTTGCGCGAGGATTTCCAGCTCGGCTTCGGATTCCACGTTAAAGCAGAAAATACCAACGTCCAGCGCGCGCGCCATTTCTTCGGGGGTTTTACCCACGCCGGAGAACACAATTTTGGACGGCGTTCCACCAGCGCGCAATACACGCTCAAGCTCGCCGAGCGACACAATATCGAAACCCGCGCCGAGCTTGGCGAGCAGATTCAAAATGCCGAGGTTAGAGTTGGCTTTAATTGCATAGCAAATCAGACCGGGATGCGAACCTAGCGCCTGGGAATAAGACAGATAATGTTGCGTAAAGGCAGCACGGCTATAAACATAAGTGGGCGTGCCAAAACGAGCGGCAACGGCAGCGAGCGGGGTATCTTCTACGTACAGTTCGCCGTTGCGATCAGTAAAATGTTGCATAAAAACTCTGTTTACTCAAAAAGGTATGGATTTATTTGCTGGTGGATTCTGGTTTGGTTTCGGGTGCGGCCGCAGGTGCTGGCGTAGCTGCAGGCTTGGGCGCTTCCGCTTTAGGCTTTGCAGGTTGGGGTAAATAGAGTGGGCCTTTTTGACCGCAGCCAGCTAGCACCAGCACAAAAGCTGCGCAAAATAGCGACAATTTTTTCATGAAAATCACCTTTCCAATCCTGCCAATGCAGGAACTTAAACGACCGGCAGTATAACCTCAATCGCGAAAGGCGGCTATGAAGTGCGCAGGTAAAAGCCTGCGCGCTCTGGCAATTTAATAGCGGATTATTGGACGAGTTCCGGTGCCTGGCGCACCTGACGATATTCGGAAGGTGTTTGTCCGACGATTTTTTTGAAGAAGGTATTGAAAACAGATTTGCTGTTAAAACCAACCTCCAAATAAATATCGGTAATGGTTTTATCTTTATTGGCAGGATCGATAAGAATTTTTTTCGCTTCCTCAATACGATAATTATTGATGAATTCGTAAAAATTATTATTGAAATGGCGATTGATAATCATAGATAAATCGCGCGCTGGAATTGTTAATTTTTCGGCAAGCACGTCGAGCGTAATGTCTGCCATCAAATAAGGTTTATCGCGGCGCATAAGGCTATCAATTCTCTCCGCGAATTCTGGATTGAGTAATTTTTCCTGCGCGGGTTTTTTAGCTTGCTCGGGCTCTTTTTTCTGACGCACGGCTTCGAAATTTGCAAAGTAGCGCATACTGGTAAATACGAGCATGCACACCAACACAAAGGTCACGTAGTAACCGCTTAAACCAACAAACTCAAAGAATCGTAAATTGTAATGTTGGAAATCAAAATGCACGGCTACGCCGACAAATTTCGCAAAGCTTAAAAATGCTTCCATGATAGTGACTGCTAAAAAGCCATCTACCAAGAGTTTTAACCAAAAGACATCGACTTTTTCGATATTGGAATGCGTAGCTTTAAGCAAATCTTTATATTTTAAAATTAATCTAAAACACGCAACGCAATAAACCACGCGCAGAATTTTACATAGGAAATCTGACGTTATGTAATGCGCGCTGTAGACAAATATTTCCTGATTAATCCATATCAAGCGTTGCGCCAACGGAAACCTGAAAAAAGTCAGCGTCATAAAAATCGCGAACAAAGTGATAGGAATTAAATGGTAGTAGTCTTTGCGGCGAAGATGGAAGTCGCGAAAAATTAATGACTTCACGTAAAAATAAAGTAAGGCGGCGTCGATGTAATAAGCGAAGCTGCCAACGAAATAAATTTGCGGAAAATTATCGCGCACTGTGTGTTTAAATTCCGCGCCCCACATCATTAACTCGTGCAGCGGAATTAAGGCGTGCGTAAGCAAAAATGCGGCTAAAAAATAATTGCTGATATTTTTGGGCGGATTGGTTACGACCAGCAATATGGAAAACAATACGCACAGCATGGACGTCATTAATAAAATAACATCGTGGAAATTGAATACGACCTGGTTCATTGCGCTCTCACCTGTTTCAGGTTCAGAAGTTCTACCCTTTGATTGGTTTTTTTAGGGGGCGGGCGAATTCTGATTTTATAGTTATGCGTATCTAGTAGTCATCCTGACCTTTAAATCGCTTATTTTGTTGGCACATTATGGCAAAAAATCTGATCATCATGCAGAAAATTACACTATTAACAAATAAGGTTTGCTATGGTGCTCGACATTAACAATCCGCCAGGCTCCAACACTAAAAAAGGCGGATGTTAACCGGTCAATACGCTTGCATTTTTATCCTTTAATCAGTCTTTAAGGTAAGCTTATGACTTTCAATTTCGTTCGCCATTTTTTTGTGTGCGCTTTTAGTTTGTTCGCACTCGCTGGCTGTAGCCAGCTTCCGCAAAACCATACTACCCATCTTTATATTGCCTCAGATTCCACTGCAACCGATTACGCACAGGAAGAGGATTATCAAACCAAACGTTATCCACAAACGGGTTGGGGTCAGGTGTTTCAACCTTTATTTACGCCGGAATCGTTAAAGCGTTTGTCAGCATTACACGTCGGCAACAAAGTGATTGTGGATGACAAAGCCAAAGGCGGGCGCAGTACTCGTAGCTTTTTTGAGGAAGGTCGCTGGCGTGAAATTTACGAAGCCTTGCAACCGGGCGATTTGGTATTGATTCAATTCGGCCACAACGATCAATCCAAAGACAAAGTTGACCGCTACACCCCCATCGACGGTTACAAACAATATTTGCGTTTATACATTGAACAAGTTCGTGCGAAAAAAGCGCGGCCAATTTTGATCACATCCGTTAACCGCAATTACCCTTGGCTGGATGGCAAGCTGCAAAACAGCCACGGCGATTACCCGCAGGCGGTGAAAGATATTGGCAAAGAATTCAACGTAGATGTAATCGACCTGACGCAGTTGTCCATCGATCATTTCACTGCAAAAGGTGAAGCCTACGTGACTGAAAAATATTTTATGAATTTGCCGGAAGGAAAATTTGAAGGCTATCCAAAAGGCCAAAAAGACAATACCCATTTCCAACCGGAAGGTGCGCAGGCGGTGGCGAAGCTGGTGTTTGAGGCGCTGACGAAACTGCCCGCTAAACCTTAAGCTCGGCCGACACCGCCGCGTAACCTTCGCGGTAGGTCGGATAGGTAAATTCAAAACCGGAATCCAACAGGCGCTGATTACTGCAGCGCTTGTTGCCCCGCTCATTAACGGCATCACTCGATAAAAACTCTTTCACTCCCATCTGTTCTGCAATCCAGGTAACGACTTCCAGCATGGGTGTGGGCGCGCTATCGGTCGCCAGATAAACCGGAGCCAGTGATTGGCCTTTACGGTCTGCTTCGATGAGATGCGCAAGGCTGCGCGCGCAGTCATCAGCGTGGATACGATTGGTGATGTGAGGACTTGCCGACGCTTTAGATTGACGAACTTGCTCAATCAATCGGTTGCGATTTGGGCCATAAATTCCGCTAAAACGGACTATCGTGTTGTTAAAACCACTTTTTTGAATGATCGCCTCTGCTTCCAACAATCGTTTTCCGCTAAAGCCTTCTGGATCAGTTGCAGAATTTTCGTCTACCCAACTTCCATCCACTTGACCGTAAACTGCAGAGCTTGAGATGAAAATGATTAATCTTGGTTTAAGCTCTTGTGCACCTAAGCTATCTATCAAAAGTTGCGACGTTTGAACGTAAGCTTTCTGGTAACCCGCATCGCTACGTTCACTTGGCGTCATGCTGATGACAATTACCGCAAAACTCTGCTTTAGAATTTGATCAAGCTGATTTGCATCTGTGACATCGCAAGTTTGATAGCGAAGAAATTCAGCATCGGCAGGCGGATTACGGCGCAAACCTGTGACGTTGTAAAATTCGTAAGGCAGAGATTTGGCCAAACGCTGACCTATATCACCGCATCCAACTATTAAAACTTGTTCTTTTGATAGAGACTGACTATTCATTGCCATCTAAATGGTTTACCTTTTGGTCATCTGATTTTCAAATTTAACAGGGAATCGGCATCCCCGCAGGGGATCCAGTGACTTTGCTTTTGATTGTAAGGCCGCTGGATCCCTGCGGGATGACGACCCCCTTAAAGATTAGGGTTGTAGATAGCTGCAACTTTATGCCAATTACGGGAGCACAAAATGACCCTTACCGAACTCCGTTACATAGTCACTCTCGCACAAGAGCAACATTTCGGCCGCGCGGCGGATCGCTGCTACGTAAGCCAGCCGACGCTCAGTATCGCCGTAAAAAAACTGGAAGATGAACTCGGCGTAGCGCTCTTCGAACGCACCAAATCCCGCGTTCACCCCACACCGCTGGGTGAGCAAATCGTCAAGCAAGCGAATCTGGTTCTGGAGCAAACCGCCACCATCAAAGACATGGCGGACGCCGGTAAAGACCAACTCAGCAGCCCGCTCTCTGTGGGTGCGATTTTTACTATCGGGCCTTATTTGCTGCCGCAGTTTATCCCTCATTTACAAAAACTGGCGAACAAAATGCCGCTTTATGTTGAGGATGGCTACACCCACACCCTGCGGAAAAAACTGCGCAATGGTGAATTGGATGTGATTATTGTCGCCCTTCCATTTAACGAGCCAGACGTGGTGACGCAAGCGCTTTACGATGAACCTTTCGTTGTTTTGATGCCATACAACCATCCGCTTGCCGATAAAGCTGAAATTGATCCCAATGAAATCAGTAGCCAGCAATTATTGTTGCTAGGCGAAGGTCACTGCTTCCGCGATCAGGTGTTAACAACTTGTCCAAACATCCACCAAACCGAAGAAACCAACTCCAATGTCCGCACCGCCGCTGAAGGCAGCAGCTTGGAAACCTTGCGTCATATGGTCGCTTCAGGCTTGGGAATCACCATACTTCCTCAATCCGCAGCGAGCAGCAGTATTTACAGTTCAGACTTACTAGTGACTCGTCCCTTCAAAGAGCCCATCCCCACCCGAACAGTTGCCTTAGCATGGCGCGCCAGTTTTCCTCGTCATAAAGCGATAGATGCGTTAAGAAAATCCATTCAAATGGCTCGTGCTACGTAACAATTATTTAACAGAATCAGGTGATAATTTCATTATCGCCTTATAACTTTTTTCCGGCTATATCGTAAAAAATTTATTGGCATTTCTCTTGCAAACAAGATTTCATGCGCGCGAAATTAAATATGCCATTTTTATGATGTCGCAAGGAGAAGTAAGATGAAAAGATTAGAATTGTTGGATTACGGGAGATTTTTGGCTGCACTGTTTGTGATTGCATACCACTATTTATTTAACGGTATCGCTAACGGAAAAGTCTCATCCGTTACACATTTTTCGGGTGTGGTTGATGTTGCGAAATATGGATACCTTGGCGTAGAATTTTTCTTCATGATTAGCGGCTATGTAATTTTTTTCACCGCTAATAATAAATCTGCAGGGCAATTTCTCACCTCACGCGCCATTCGATTATTTCCCGCATTTTGGGCCGCCGTAATCTTCACCTCATGTGTTGCGTATTTTTGGGGTGGCGATAAAATGTCAGTCAGCTTATTGCAAAGCATTGCAAATCTCAGCATGTTTCCAGGGATATTTGGCTATTCATTTGTGGATGGTGTTTACTGGACGCTAGCTTATGAATGGAAATTTTATTTACTTGTGTTTGTAATACTTGTATTAGGGTTTCAATCAAAATTACGCTTGTTTTTTACGCTGTGGCCATTCGGCATTTTATTAGCAGGCTTAATAACTGATTATAAATTACCTTATCTAAGCAATTACTACAGTTACTTTGCGGCAGGTGCTTTGTTTGCAATGCGCAAGGATAATAAAACTATAGCGTCGCTTATCTCTTTATCTATTTGCCTTTATTTGTGCATAAAATTTTCGCTTGGACAAATCGTGCTGCATTCAACGCCTGATGTTGAATATTCAAAAATCGTTGTTGCAAGTTTAATTATCCTGCTGTTTTTATTTTTTATTTTCCTAAACTCCAACGCGGGATCTTCATTAAAATTGTCTGGCTCCAAACTTGCTGGCGGCCTCACCTATCCGATCTATCTTGTTCATGCGCATTTTGGTTACATGGTTCTGTCGAAATTTGCTAACGATGAAAATAAAATACAAATTTATTGCATAACATTAATAACCGTACTCGTTGTTGCTTACTTTATACACACACTGATTGAGCAAGGTCTGGCTAAAGTATGGAAACCGTTATTCAGCCAATCGATTGGCAGATTTGGGGATTTTTTCCAGCAAAAAGTATCGTCAATTTATACTTTACTGATTGCAGCACGCTCAAAAAATCGCACTGAACCCTATTGATCTTCATACCAAAAAATCTCCCTTCTATACATACACACACCTTATCGCTACGCAAAGTTTAGACAAAAGGTGGCGTGAGGCTCGAGCGTTACTATACTTCCTCAAATGTTATGACACGCATCTCGCCTGCGGGCAACTAAATGCATAACGAGCGCTAACTGTGATCTCAGGTTCGTAGTTGCACCGAAAAAATGCATATGCATTCAAGAATAACGAGGATTTACGATGTACCAAAAATTGCTGGCAGTCTTTTTAGTCTGCCTTAGCGCCACAAGCTTCGCAGGATTCAACGAAGCTCAAAGTGCGTTTAAAAAAGGCGACTATCAAGGTGCAGTACAAGAATACATACGCATGGGAAATGCTGGCGATACCAATGCGCAATTAATTTTGGGCGCTCTTTACAGCAAAGGCGGCGCAGTCCCGCGAGATGAAAAAACCGCTATTTTCTGGCTCGAAAAATCCTCTCTGCAGGGCAACATGTTTGCACAGTACCTGCTAGGACAAGTTTATGAAAACAGCCAATTGCCCAATAATTATCAGCAAGCATCCATCTGGTATAAAAAAGCCGCGCAGCAAGGGCAAGCTGATGCTCAGGTTCGCTTAGGGCATTTTTACAGCCAAGGCCTCGGAATAGCACAAAATTACAATGAAGCTATTCTCTGGCTCGGTAGAGCCGCATTACAAAACAATGTAAATGCACAGCAACAACTTGGGTTGATGTACTTAAACGGTAAAGGCCTACCTAAAAGCCCTCAAGTAGCAACCGGCTGGTTTAGCAAAGCAGCGGCGCAAAAAAATGATGCTTCACTCCTACTATTAGCCGATATTTACAAAGACGGAGACGGGACTGATAAAAAGCCTGTACTGGCTTATGCACTCTACGAACTTGCCGTTATTCACCAAACTGAGCTACAAAAAGAAGCCATAAAAAAACGCGATGGTTTGGCTAAAACACTAAATTCCCAACAAATTGACGACGCTGAAAAGCTTGCTGAGGAGCTGAATAAACCCAATAATTTTTCAAAAACTTTAACGGCCTACCTGAAAAGATCAGAACAGCTATTTCGGTTTTTTCCGGACAAATAATACCTACTAATAACCTGCGATAAACTCCTCTTTCCAAACCCGCATTTTGAATTATGCTGTGCGCCATCTATAACTTACGATTCCGTCGTCCATGGTTAACTCTGCGATCTCAGCTACCCAAACCCTCGATAAAATCTCAGTCACTGCACTCAAAGGTGTAGGCGCAAGCCTTGCCGAAAAACTGGCGAAAATCGGTTTGTTTAGCCTGCAAGATATTCTGTTTCACTTGCCGCTTCGCTACATGGACCGAACTCGCGTTACGCCCATTGGCGGCTTGCAGCCCAATATCAACGCAGTGATTGAAGGTGAAGTGCGCGCTTGCGATATCGTATTTGGTAAGCGCCGCAGTTTGGTGGTGCGCATGCAGGACGGCACTGGCGGAATTTCCCTGCGGTTTTATCACTTTAATGCTGCGCAAAAGAATCAGCTGACCAGCGGTACTCGCTTGCGGGTATTCGGTGAAACCCGTCGCGGTGCCGCCGGGTTGGAAATGTATCACCCCGAATATGACTTACTTAGCGAAGCCAAACCTCTGCCGCTTGAGCAACACCTCACCCCCATTTACCCTGCAACCGAAGGTTTAACCCAGCCGCGTTTGCGCACGCTTGCCGCACAGGCGTTAACCTGGTTCGGCACTCACAGCCTGCGTGAACTTTTGCCGGATGAATTGCGGCAGCAGCTCAACCAAAGCTCGCTCGCAGATGCTCTACGCTACCTGCACCAACCGCCAACCAACGCCAATGTGCATTTGTTGATGGAAGGTGAACATCCGTTCCAGCAGCGTTTGGCGTTCGAAGAATTACTCGCCCATCATTTAAGCCTGCTGTTGTTGCGTCGCCAAACCCAAGCTGACGGTGCCAGCCAGCTGTATATCAACACCAAGTTGCAGACGAATTTTCTCGCGCAATTGCCTTTTGAACTCACGAGCGCGCAGGCTCGGGTTTATAAGGAAATTGTTGCGGATCTGGTCAAACCAGTGCCTATGTTGCGGTTAATTCAGGGCGATGTTGGCTCCGGTAAAACTGTGGTCGCCGCCTTGGCCGCGCTTGCCGCCGTTGCAAATGGCAAACAAGCCGCGATCATGGCGCCCACGGAAATTCTGGCCGAGCAACATCGCGTTAACTTTGGCAATTGGCTGGAGCCGCTGGATATCAAAATCGGTTGGCTTACCGGCAAACTCAAAGTGGGCGAACGCCGAACGCAATCTGCCGCAATTGCGAGCGGCGAGGCCCAGGTCGTTATTGGTACTCACGCGTTATTTCAGGAATCCGTAGAGTTTGCGGATTTGGGATTAATCATTATCGACGAACAGCATCGATTTGGCGTGCATCAGCGGCTATCGCTCCGAAATAAGGGTACTTCTGGCACTTTGCGGCCGCATCAATTAATTATGACTGCCACGCCTATTCCCCGAACCTTGGCAATGAGCGCTTACGCCGATCTGGATTGCTCAATTATCGATGAATTGCCGCCAGGGCGAACACCGATTACTACCGTGGTGATTAGCGATCAGCGCCGTCCCGAAATTATCGAGCGCGTGCGTTTGGGCTGCGCCGAAGGTCGGCAAGCTTATTGGGTTTGTACCTTGATCGAAGAATCTGAAGCCTTGGAAGCCCAAGCTGCTCAGGCAACCGCTGAAACCTTGGAGCTCGCGCTACCACAAGTGCGAGTCGGGCTGATTCATGGACGCTTAAAAGCCGCGGAGAAAGAGGCGGTGATGGCGGCTTTTAAAGCTAATAAATTAGATTTGTTGGTCGCCACTACCGTTATTGAAGTGGGGGTAGATGTACCCAATGCGAGCTTGATGATTATCGAAAACCCCGAACGATTGGGCCTTGCGCAGTTGCATCAATTGCGCGGCCGTGTTGGCCGTGGCGCTACCGCTAGTCATTGCGTTTTACTTTATGGATCGCCGCTATCCCATAACAGTAAAGAACGATTGCGCGTGATGCGTGAAAGTAGCGACGGCTTTTATATCGCCGAGCAAGACCTGCAATTGCGCGGCCCCGGCGAGGTTTTGGGCACCCGCCAAACCGGCGATATGCAGTTCAAAATTGCCGATTTGCAGCGCGATGCCCATCTCCTACCCAGCGTAAAAGCAGGCGCCGAACATTTAATGGCGCACCACTCGACACTTTGTGAAGAAATTATCGCCCGCTGGCTTGGGAAGAGCCACGTTTACCTGCAAGTTTAGAATACTGGTCTATGCTGACAATAAACCCCGTTTATCTCGCTGATACTAACAAAGGAGTAGGCCGTGCCAGTACCTGCTAGCGTTGAATCGTTACTACAAAATAGAAATGTTGCCTATGATATTGCGGCAACTCCGTTCGATGACGATGAACGCCGCTTGATCTGGCATGACCAACATTTACGTAATATGAGTGCCGCCAAATCCTTGATTTTACAAGATGGCCAAGGCCGGGTTCAGGTGATCATTTCCGCCGATCGCCTGCTCGACTTGAAAGCCGTAAACCGCCATTTGGGCCGCGAATTACAAGCCACCAGCGCTGAAGATATTCGTAAATTTTGCGATAGCCACCACCTCGATTCCATCCCCGCCCTGCCTAAACTCGCGGGTTTGCAGACCTTGGTTGATAAAAGCCTGTTGGATCGCAAAGAGTTGTTGCTGGATTCTGGCAGCGAAGAACAATTAGTTCGCATTGGCCGCAGCGAGTTTGAACAGATTCTGGAAGGTGCAACTCTCTGTGACATTTCCGTACCTTTAGGCCCGCTCGAAGTAGATGATTTGAACACTAGCGACGAGGATCAAATTCTCGGCGCGGTGCGCAACTTTACCCAACTTCGTATCAAACAACGCCTTGAAGAAACCCTCGAATTGCCGCCGTTATCGGATACCGCACAACGCATTATTAAATTGCGCGTTAATCCCAATGCGGACATCAGCGACCTCGCCCAAATTGTAGAAACTGACCCAAGTCTGGCCGCGCAAGTGGTGAGCTGGGCGGCATCACCTTATTATTCCGCACCCGGAAAAATCAAATCCATTCACGACGCCATAGTGCGTGTGCTGGGGTTCGATATGGTGCTTAACCTTGCCCTGGGTTTATCGCTCGGCAAAACCATGACTATTCCTAAAGAAGGCCCACACGGCACCTTGCCCTATTGGCAACAAGCGGTGTTTATGGCCGCAACTATTGAAGGTTTGGTGACTGCGATTCCTCGCGATCATCGCCCCAGTTTTGGTATGGCTTATTTGTGCGGACTCTTGCATAACTTCGGTTATCTGATTTTGTCCGAAGTATTTCCGCCCTATTTCCACTCTTATTGCGAACTGGCGGATGCCAACCCACACGTAACTCATCAAGCCATCGAGCGTCATTTATTAGGCGTAACGCGCGAACAATTGGCGAGTACATTGATGTCATTGTGGAGCATGCCGGAAGAAGTGGTAATTGGCCTGCGTCATCAAAATAACCCGAGCTATCAGGGCGAAAACAGCCAATACGCTAAATTGATTTTTGTTGCCCAGCGTTTATTGCATCAACACAATATTGGCCAAGGCCCAAAATTGGATATTCCGCAGCAAGTATTTGATGATTTGCACCTGGATTCCGAAAAAGCGCGACAAACCGTGCAAAATATCCTTGAATCCAGCGACGACTTGAAACATATTGCCCATGAGCTAAGCCCCAAACACTGAAGGAGTCAGCCAACTACCAGCAAAGGTAAACCGGCGACCAAACCTAGAAAGTAACAACTCTTAAACCCCTGACCTTCAGGGGTTTTCTTTTTCAGGACATTGCAAATAATATGAATAACGCGCAAGAAGCTGCCGCGATTTTAGTTGAACGCCGTCAAACCGGTACACAAGGAGATCGCCTTCCTGAAAACTATCGCCCCACTACTATTGATCAAGCTCTCGCCATTCAAGCAGCGGTTACTGAACGTTGGTGCGAACTGGAAGATGACAGCATCGGCGGTTGGAAATGCCTTTTACCGCCTGAAAATCGAATTATTATCGGTCCCATTTATACACGTACCATCAATTCCGTAGCGCCGGTCGCTCTCTGGCCAAAACCACAAAACCAAGGTTTAGCTCGAATCGAACCCGAACTGGTTTTCTTCTTTGGGCAAGATTTACCTCCCCGAGCTGAACCCTACACAGCTGCTGAAGTCGATGCTGCTATAAGCCGCACCCACATGGCCTTGGAGCTGATTAATTCCCGTTACAGCGATCCGTCTACAATTGAATTTCCGGAAGCTTTGGCGGATGGTTTGGTGAATCAAGGCTTGTTTATCGGTCCGCAAATTGACAACGAACTCGCCCGCACTGCCAGCGAATTTGCGATCAACGTGTTTCACGGTATTGATGTAAACGATCACCACGGGAAGCATCCCAATGGAAACCCCCGCGCGCCTTTATATTGGCTGGCAGAGTTTTTACGCACCCAAGGCCAAGGTATAGTCGCCGGGCAAGCAGTGATTACGGGTTCCTACGCAGGCGTGCTGGAAGTCCCATTGAATACGAATATCACCATCGAATACGCAGGCTTGGGCACGATGGAAGTGAGTTTTACAGCGAATTCATAAGATAGTTAAAAGTGAACACAAAGGGGAAAAGGATGAATAAATTTACTGCGGTAATTGCTTTGGTTCTCGCTTTTTGCGCTGCATCCGTCAGCGCTGCCGATAATTCAGGCACACCCTTTACCCTTTCCAAACGCGAACAAAGCTTTTTAGAGCAGCGAGTTTGCGGTGCTCAATACAGCCTTAAAGCCGGCAAAATTAAGGCTTACGCCTTTAAAGCATCCGCCGGAGGCGATGGCAAACTCGCGTTGGAAGCGCGCACTTCTGCCTACGTGGAGTGCGAAAGCCACGGCGATTTTATGGGCAAACCCATGCATTACATCGACGATTGCGATCTGGTCGACGGCGAATGGGATTGCTCACCCCCGCAGCTTGAAGTGCTGGTAAACATCAACGGACGCGAAATCAAAATGCGCCCCTGGAGCGGCCTAACGCCGGAAAAATCCTACCAACTCCTTAAAGACATCAGCACCCGCGGGCGCTTCCAAGGGGAATCTCTCGACAAAGCCATAGGCAACAGCTGTGACGTCGCCAAAAACAAAGACCCAGATATCATCGAATTAGGCTGCGAAGCCGCCATGACCATTTCGTTTTGGTGTCCCCAAGCGAAGCTAACCGGCTGCCCACGGGTATTATTTTTGAGTTTTGATGAGCCTGCGTTTAAGCGGAAATGAGAATGAAAATTTCTCTTTTTTTATTGGCTACAACAATGCTTACTTTGGCGGTCTCAGCGAGCGCAGACCTAATTCCACGAAAAGAAATGGCTATTTCAAACGCTGAGTTTTCTAAACTTGAGAGCATAGGTTGTCTAACACCACACAAACTTAGTGCGGAGGAGATCCGGGGCTATGTAAGCGAACACTCTGAATTAAAATCAGGTGCTGAATCAGCCTACGTAAAATGCAAATCTCATGGAATATTTATGGAGACACCAATTTATTATCAAACCTATTGCTGGATTGATAATGGACAATGGAAATGCAATGAGACCGAACTAGAAGGAACAATTAAGATCGGCCAACGCAACGTAAAAGTGCATCCATTAGGCATATCCTTAGAAACTACATACAAAACTCTTACTCTAATTCGTTCTTATGGAAACTTTCAGGGAATCCCGATGATGGATGCAATAGGATCAAGTTGCGATGTGTCCCAGCTGGACAATGAAATCATAGAACTAAGTTGCAGGAAAAAAATTACGGTTTCCAGCTGGTGTCCACAACCACAGCTCACCGGTTGCCCACGCGTAATATCAGTCGCTCAACAACCATCTTTTTAGAGGAAAGGTATTTTGTCAGACCAACCATTTTACAGCTGCGAAATCCCCGTGCGTTGGGGCGATATGGACGCTTTCGGCCATGTAAATAACACGATTTACTTTCGCTATTTTGAAGAGACGCGCTTCCAGTGGATGCTTCAAAAAGGTATTCCGATTGGGGGTGATACCTATCCGGTAGTCGTCACTATTGGCTGCACATTTTTCCGGCCAGTGTTTCACCCGGACATTTTGCGCATCGACGTATTTATCTCCGAACCTGGTCGCTCCAGTTTTATGGCGACTTATAAGGTTTATACGAGCGCGGATCAGGAGAATCCCTGTAGCGAAGGTTATTCAAAAATTGTGTGGGTGGATAAAGCAACGGGAAAATCTGTGGCCTTGCCAGATGCGGTTAGGAGTTGGTTTTAATTCAATTTGAATCCGCCAAACCCAAAACGAAAAAGGCGCTCAATGAGCGCCTTTTACATATCAGCTAATAATTAGCCGTTTACAGAATCTTTCAATGCTTTACCAGCTTTGAAGTTAACGCTGTTAGACGCTTTGATTTCGATAGCAGCGCCAGTTTGTGGGTTACGGCCAGTACGAGCGGCGCGGTGACTTTGGCTAAAGGTGCCGAAGCCGATCAAGGTGACGCTTTCATCGCGGCTCAAGGCGTTGGTGATTTGCTCAACGATGGCGGATACCGCAGCATCTGCTTTTTCTTTAGTCAAATCGGCTTGGGCGGCAACAGCGGTCACTAAATCTGCTTTATTCATGGTTGGTTTCCTTAAAATAGGTCGTTAATTCTGGTTTGTTGTTTTTGGTTGGATAAGGCTTTTTCTGCCGTCAATAAATTCGAGCTGCTAGAATGCCAGCTTCTGATGACTTTAGCCTAGGGTTTTTTCACCTTGCCAACAATTTCACGCTCGCGGCGCGCACTGCGCTGGTTCACTTACCCCGCGCCGCAACCTGTATATCCTAGCGCAAGTTTACAGACTTGGCTGCTGGATTCAGGTTCTTTGACTGCAAAGTTAATTAAACATAGCGGCGGCGATTTTAACGTAGAAGTGCTACAACAAGTATATTCCCGTGCCAGCCACAGCGAAGCGTTGGCATTGGGGATCGATTTTCAGCAGCGTTGCCTAATACGTGAAGTGATCCTGCGCGGTAACGGCGAGCCTTGGGTTTTTGCGCGCAGTGTCTTGCCGCTGAGCAGTCTGACCGGGCCGCTTTATCATCTGCGCAAACAGGGTAATCGCCCTTTGGGGGCATTTTTGTTTAGCCAGCCACACTTAAAACGCAGCCCCATTGCCCTTAGCCTGATTAGTCGCCATCATGCCTATGTTCCGGAAGAATTTTTGGGCGATGCACAGGTTTGGGGCCGGCGTTCGATTTTTTCCATCGATAACAGGCCGCTCCTGGTCAGCGAAGTTTTTCTGCCCGGGTTCCCGGAAACGTAGACAATGAAAGACCGGCTAAGTGGACGACCACTCGGCTGTAATCCGATATCGGGGACGACCCTTTCCAAACTTGAAAGGTGTTGTTATGAACTGGATATTGTTGATATTGGCTGGCCTGTTAGAAATCGTGTGGGCTATTGGCCTTAAATACACCGATGGTTTCACCCGGCTCTGGCCGACAGTTGCAACCGTCTCCGCCATGCTAATAAGCCTTGCGCTGCTGGGGATTGTGATGAAAACCCTGCCCGTTAGTACCGCTTATGCCGTCTGGATGGGAATCGGGGTTGTGGGTACCGCGATACTGGGAATTGTGATCCTGAATGAGCCGGCAACCTTCGGTCGATTATTTAGCATCGGTTTGATACTCGCAGGCGTTATCGGCCTGAAACTGACAACATCTGCCTAAGCGATGACGACTTAACATTGATAAGCCGACGCTCTCGCGAGGCTGTTTTACTCTCAGGTGCAGCTTTTTATGTCCAGCGAAAAACCTCCAGCGCCAGACGCTAGCGTCGAGCAAGCTGCCCCCAAACCGGCAGCCAAGCCTGTTGCGAAGAAAGCTGCTCCAGCGGCGAAAAAGTCTGCACCTGCGAACAAATCTGTTGATGCAAGCAAGCCTGCTGATACCAAGACTGCCAATCCAAAAGTGATTGCAGAAAAACCTGCGGCAACTTTGACAGAATCTAAACCAGCAACATCGGCAGTCAAACCCGTCGCTAAAAAAGCCGCTCCAGCGCAACCCAAAAGTGGAGTAAAGCCGAGTCCAGCTTCCGCCGAAAAATTGGTAGCGCCTAAAGCAGAAGTAATTAATTCTGCCTCAAGTAAATCAGAAGCGGCAAAACCTGCGGGCAAAAAGCCCATGGCTAAAACAGCTCAACCAAAACCAGTACCGAAAGCATCGGCTCCAGTGACTGCAGCAAAACCAGTAGATACCGAAACTCCAAAAGCGCAGCTCAACACCGCTGCGCAGGCCAAAAAACCTCAACCAGAGATTTCCGCTGTTCCCGTAAAAACACCTGCACCTGCACCTGCACCTGCACCTGCACCTGCACCTGCACCTGCACCTGCACCTGCACCTGCACCTGCACCTGCACCCAAAAAGTCTGCGCCTAAAGCGCGAATACGCAAGCCTTTACCGCCCGCAATTCAGACTTTTAGCAAACGTTTGCCGCACTTTATGCAACTGATGCGATTGGATAAACCCATCGGCATTCTGCTATTGCTCTGGCCAACCCTATGGGCACTTTGGCTCGCCGCCAAAGGTGTTCCCAGCGTTAAAAATTTGATTATTTTTAGTTTGGGGGTGGTAGTCATGCGCTCCGCCGGTTGTGTGATTAACGACTTCGCTGATCGTAAGATCGACGGAAAAGTTGCACGTACCCAAGGCCGACCTTTAGCGACTGGTGTGATAAGCAGCCGCGAAGCTTTGATTCTTTTCATTGTTCTGTGCCTTATCGCTTTCGGCTTAGTGTTATTAACCGATCCGCTCACCATCAAACTCTCGGTTGGCGGTTTGCTGCTCGCCTTCAGCTACCCGTTTATGAAACGCCACACCCATCTTCCCCAAGCCGTGCTTGGCGCTGCTTTCGCGTGGGGAATTCCAATGGCTTACGCCGCGCAAACTGGCGCGCTGGATAAAAACATGTGGCTGATTTACCTCGCCGTAGTGCTGTGGACGGTCGTCTACGATACTTTTTATGCGATGGTGGACCGCGACGACGATTTGAAAATCGGCGTGAAATCCACGGCGATTAGCCGATTTAGCACTTCGATAATGTAATCACCTTAGTCAAAAACTCCACAACTACCGCATAAAATCATACCTATGATTGCGCTGTCATTGATTGTAGAATCGCAGCGCTTTGACTTCATTTTCAACTTAGGTAGCACTCAATGATAAAAACTCTTCGCTATTTTTTTCTACTCACTGCCGCATTTACCCTGACTACAAGTGCGTTCGCCGACACCGCAAAAATCACCGTCAATAAAGATGGCTGGACTTATTTGTTCGATAAAGACATGACCCAATGGACGACTTACCTCGGCATTCCACGCGCCGACACCAAGGTCACTGGCATTCCTAAAGATGACAAAGGCAACTACACCCAAGCCGTCGGTTTTAATAAAGATGAACGCGGCGTGTTCACCACCAAAATCGTCGATGGCGAACCTGTATTGCATGTGAGCGGTGAGATTTACGGCAGTGTTCACACCAAACAAGAATTCGAAAATTATCACTTGGTCGTGCAATTCAAATGGGGCGAACAAAAATGGCCGCCGCGTCTCACCGAGCCACTGGATACCGGCATTCTTTATCATGTGATTGGCGACCACGGTGTCGACTACTGGAAAGCCTGGGCGCTCTCGCAAGAATTCCAGATCATGGAACATAGCGTGGGAGACTGGTGGCAAATCGCCGGTTCGCAAATTGATATTCGCTGTGCAAAAGCTGCTGGCGAAACTGTGCCCATTTACGACCCTAAAGCGCCCTTAATCAGCTACGGCCCCGGCGGTGCTGGTATTACTTGTTTGCGCGGCAAAGATGCGGAAAAACCGAAAGGCGAATGGAACACACTTGAACTCATCACCTTCGGCGACAAAAGTTTGCATATTGTGAATGGCGAAGTGGTTATGGCGCTTTCAAATTCGCGTTACACTCTCGACGGCAAAGTTATCCCACTCACCAAAGGCAAAATTTTGCTGCAAAGCGAAGCGGGTGAAGCTTTCTTTAAAGGTGTGAAAATCAAATCAATTAAAGGTATTCCGGCCCAATATCAGTCTTACTTTAATTAACTAGATTTGCCGCACGCCAATTTTTAAAATGGATTCTAAGGGACGATAAACATGAATAAAAATTGGCGCTTGCTCGTGCTATTAGCGTGTAGTTTTCTATATGCTTTTGCATCAGCTGACACGACATCCGCAACAAATCCTCTTTGCAAATCTGCTTCTGACACAACCAAACTTAATGAAAAATCCTACGTTCTTATCGGCGGCATAAAACAATGGATTACGATCAAAGGTGATAGCTGCGCGAACCCCGTGGTTTTATTTGTTCACGGCGGCCCGGGAAATCCCACCAGTCTTTTTTCAGAAGATTTGTATAAAGAATGGGAACACGAATTTACGATTGTGCAGTGGGACCAAAGAGGCGCAGGAAAAACATTTGAAGCCAATCAAAAAAGCAGCGAGATAACACCAGAAGATCTCGCCAACACTGAATTGAGTTTAGCGCTCATCGCTACCGATGGAATTGAAGTAGCGGATTATCTTCATACAACATTAAAGAAAAATAAAATTATTATTACCGCAGCATCCTGGGGTTCTGCGGTTGGAATTAAAATGATTTCCAAACGTCCAGATTTATTCTATTTTTATGTCGGTGTTTCGCAGTTGGTTAACTACGAAACCAATTTGCTAACAAGCTATCAGCTTGCATTAAATATTGCGCAACAAAATCACGATCAAAATGCATTGGAGTTTTTACAATCCGCCGGCGCACCGCCGTGGAAAAATCCGAGAAATTTTGGCAAGCTCCGCAAAATAACCCGTGCTTACGAAGCCAAAGTTAATGACCAAACACTGTCTATGAAAACGTCAGCAGAATATCAAACTGAAGCGGCACAACTCGCTTATGGTTTTGGTGAAGATTTTTCGTTTATGAAATTTTTAGGTATGGATGGCGATGGAATGGCGCAAACCATTGCGCTGGATAAAACTGATCTTGATTTCAAAATTCCTGTTCATTTAATTCAAGGCAAAGAAGATTTATTGACCTCGCCGGATGTCACTGAAAAATATCTTTCTGCAATTAAATCGCCCGGAAAATCTTACGTGCTGGTAGAAAAATCCGGCCACGATTTAAGTGCGCGCATCTTTAATGCTCAGATTACTATTTTGCGCGCAGGCGTAAAACATATCGCTAAACATTAATTTTCTATCGCATTAGCAGTGTAAGATTTTTAATTAGGTTCGCACTTAGACTGTTGATATGGAGATTTATGATGACCAAAGCTTTCACCACGCCGCTGCATAAATACCTTAGTACATTACCCGAAGCTGTTTTGGAATATCCCTTCGGGCCGCAAGCGGCTATCTATAAAGTTGAAGGAAAAATTTTCGCTATCGCTGTAGACGGAAGCATCAATCTCAAATGCGATCCTGAACATGCACAGGAATTACGTTCGGTGTTTAGCGAAGTTACGCCCGGTTATCACATGAATAAAAAACATTGGAACACGATCAATTTAAAAGGCGATTTACCGAAAAGTGAAATTCATCGCCAGATTGATCACTCTTACGATTTGGTTGTAAAAAAACTTCCGAAGGCGACCAAGCAACGGTTGCGGATTTTGTATGAGCGATTAGCATGGTTGAAGTAACGAATAAGCCTCGTTCCCTAGCCGGGCGCCCCAGTCTCCAAGTAAAAAGACCTTTAAAGAGGGAATCGTCATCCTCAGCTAGGCGCTCCCACTTGCGGGGATGACGATTCCCTACTAAACAATAAATTCTCCAGTAATAATCTTTTCGTTTTAAATCTTCTTCTCCAGCCGGACGACCCACCACAATATTTTCGCTCTACTCCAATCATTCAGCTGCCAGCCAGTTTCAGCGGACTATGTTAATCGCACATGTCTCACGTTTTTTTGAGTATTCAACGAGTGGTCAGGCGCAGGTAAATGCAATTGGGGATTTTGTATTTATGCAACGCGCAAACCGCTTACAACTTTTCGATAAACACATAAGGAAACTTTCAATGAAAACGCAGCGTTTGCTGTTTGTGGCAATTCCACTGATTTGGATTGGATGCGCCGTCTCTTGTTCTACTAGTGATAAAAATAAAAAAGCTGCCGTACCAGTTCCTGTAGGCATAGCTGCACCGGCACCCATCTCAGCACCCGCTCAAGCTATTCAAAGAGAAATGCGAAGATCCGAAAGTGAAGCAAAATTATCAGCGCCCATGCTGACAGCCTTAAGAGAAGTTGCCGCGCCACCATCGCCACCCAACACCGAAAATTATCAACACAAAGAAGAAAGCCCGATCAAAATTACTGCCAAAGAACCTGTATCAACTTTTAGTATTGATGTAGACACCGGCGCTTACGCCAATGTGCGCCGCTTCCTGAAACAAGGCCAATTGCCGCCGAAAGATGCCGTGCGCATTGAAGAGCTAATTAACTATTTCCCCTACGCAAATACCAGCAAAAAAGGCGAGCATCCTTTTGGCGTGCAGACCGAAGTTGCGCCTGCGCCGTGGAATCCTGATCACCAATTGTTGCGCATTCGCATTCAAGCGCTGGAAGCCCAGGCAGCGACTTTGCCGGCCAGCAATTTAGTATTTTTGGTGGATGTATCTGGCTCTATGGAATCGCCCGATAAGCTGCCACTGGTGAAAAATACTTTGAAGATGCTCACCAAAAAATTGCGCGCGCAGGATCGCATTTCGCTCGTGGTTTACGCAGGCAGAACGCAGGTTGAACTTGAACCTACGCCGGGTAATCAACATGACAAAATTCTCGCGGCTATCGATAGATTACAAGCTGGCGGTTCAACCGCAGGCGAATCTGCAATGAAACTCGCCTACCAAATGGCGCGCCGCAGTTACATCCCTAATGGGATCAACCGTATTTTAATGGCGACCGATGGCGACTTTAATGTGGGTTTAAGCAATATCGACCAGCTTAAAGATATGGTCGCTGCCGAGCGCAAAACCGGTATTTCGCTTACCAGCCTTGGCTTTGGGCAAGGCAACTACAACGAGTATTTGATGGAGCAATTGGCGGATATCGGCAACGGCAATTACGCCTATATCGATTCTGCCGATGAAGGCCGCAAAGTCTTGATTGAGGAGATGGCGTCAACCTTCAATACAGTCGCTGCCGACGTAAAAGTACAGATTGAATTCAACCCAGCACTCATCGCCGAGTATCGTTTGATCGGCTACGAAAACCGTATTTTGAACGAGGAAGATTTCAACAACGATAAGATCGATGCCGGCGAAATTGGTGCGGGCAAAACCGTCACCGCCATCTACGAATTAATACCGGTGGGCAAGGCGACGGCGATTGATCCGCATCGTTACGAGGCGACCAAAACGGTTACAACCGAGAGCAAAAATGAACTGGGCTTCTTGCGCATCCGCTACAAAAAGCCAGGCGCCGACCAAAGTACTTTGCTGGAAGAACCTTTACTGGCGAGCAACAGCAAAACTTCTATCGACCAAACCAGCGCAGATTTTCGTTTCGCTGCCAGCGTTGCCGGTTTTGGGTTGAGTTTGCGCGATAGCAAATATCTGGGCGATTACGACGCGAATAAACTTGTTGCCTTGGCCAAGTCGGGATTCGGTGAGGATGAAGGCGGGTACCGCGCGGAGTTTGTGCGTTTGGTGCAGATAGCGAACGAGCTTGAGACTAAAAAGCCAAATTAAAATCGAATCTGATCAACAAAAAAACCGGGCAGCCAATTTAAGCAGGCTGCCCGGTTTTTTTAAACATCCAGAATCTTAAAGCTGATCAAGATACTGGCGATGTTGCGTGGAAAACTCGAAGTTGTTGAACTTATCCCAGTTGATTGACCAGGTCATCAAACCTTTGAAGTCAGTCCAACCAGTTGTTGTGTGTGGCTTGTAAGGGCCGCAACCTTGAAGTTTCTGCAAGCAATTTACCGCTGCTTGTACTTCTGCAACCGTAGTGAAACCACCGCCTGCGTTGGCATTTGCGGGTAGGCCGAGCAACACTTGATCTTGACGTAAAGCAGGGAAAATCAATTGGGTACCAGCGACTTTAAAGCCGGTGAGCAGCATATCCACCATGGCAACATGGAAATCGGCAACACCCATGTTGTGATATTGATTGTCCAACCCAGTAATTGAACCCGAGTTGTAATTTTGCACTTGCAAGTAAGTGAGCTGATTGCGCAAGGCGTAAATCACCGGCAAGTAAGCGCCGGCGCGGGTATCGCAACCTGAGCAAGTGCCGCCATAAAAGCTATAACCCAACTGCACAAAGAAAGTTTCGGGCGCCATGGTGAGCATAAATTTGCTGCCGTAATGCGTAGTTAAATCTTGCAAGGCGCCAATCAAATTTACGACTACGGGCGTGGTTGGACTGCGGAAATCGTTGTCGCCGCTATTCAAAAAGAGCGAGTGACCTTCGAAATCTACGTCCAAGCCGTCAAAACCGTATTCGTCGATAATCGCCGTCACTGAACTTACAAACGCGATGCGCGCCGCCTGTGAATTCAGCTGCACCTGACCGTTAGCGCCACCGATGCTGATAATGACTTTTTTGCCCGCCGCTTGTTTAGCGCGAATCCCGGCCTTGAATGCGGTTTTATCGAACGCTGGATCGAGTACAAACCCAATTTGGCCTTCTACGGTTTTGGTCGGCTCAGCGAAAGAGACGTTGATAATGTCGAAGGCATCGGACACTTGATCAATAGGAATCACGCCCGAGCCATTGTTGAAGTTGTGCCAGTAACCGGAGATCACGTGATAACGGCTGCCGCTAGACGACTTGCTGGATGAGCTTTTTGAACCTGCCGATGACGAGCTTTTTGAGCTGGTAGATGATGCGACCGAAGACGATACGGCGCCGCAGCTACGCACTAAATCCCACGCTTGCGTCCAGTAGGTACCTGAGCCGGGTGCATAGGCCCAATCCGAGGTAGAACTACACCATCCGCCCACGGTGCAACGGTATTCGCTGCCGAGATTTTTCACCAACTGGCCGGTGCTGTAACTAGTGCCCGCCACGTATTGCGGCGATGCGCAGGTGCCGCCAGCAACGCTGGAGCTGCTTAGCGAACTTGAAGAAGTCGCAATCGAACTGGATGACTTAAGGCTGGAATTGGAGATGCTGGAGCTTGAAACAACAGCGTTTGACGATTTCGAGCTGGAAACACTGCTTACCGATGAGATTGAGCTGACAGATGACGTCGCTCCATCACAAACACCCAGCAACAACCACTCCTGGTATTGACCAGAATAGGCCGCCGGACTGTGGCCTTGGGACCACCAATTAGCTTTATAAGCCTTGCCTGTCTCCTGAACTTGCGCGCCGCCAGAGTAAGCCGACGCGCTATTCCATACCGGAACCCCGCTGCAACTTACGGCATGAGCGTTAATCGAGAATGCAGCCGCCAGTAGCGCGCCCATACTCATTAAAGGAATCTTGAACAGCGGTTTTAAGAATAGAACTTTCATACGACTTTCCCCGTGATAGATTTATGGTTGCCAAAAAACTATTAAGGAAAACGCTCCGCAGTAGCGGATCGGGTTGTTACTGCAATCATCCAGATTTCACGTGCGTAAAGCGCCCTTGCACAAGGATGAGAGGATTTACTGTAGGTTGAACAATCCGGGTGGTATGTCTAATTAGACTTATTGTTATTGACTATCTCTTACCATTAAAGGCTTTACTGCCGAAGACCTTTTGTTTGAAGATCTTGTTAGTGTGATCGTCAGGCTACCAAAAAGCGCACTTTTCATGCAATGGCAACGTTGTCATGTATAGCATGGCATTTTTCACATAGCAATTTTTAAATCCCGCCAATTACACGCCCTGTGTAAATCCGCACAAAAAAATCGCCTGACTCATAAATTACAACACTTAAATGTTAAGATGCGCGCCATGCATGTTTCAATAATGTGGTTTGTCGCTAACAGCAATCCAGTTGTCATCGTTACTCAATAAACACACATGCTGAAAAGTAGTCCCTTGATTATTCGTTAGCTCAAGGAGGACGTTGTTCAATGGAGTGTCTTAGGAAAGACACTGCCCAAAAGGTGTTTTACCGAATAAATAATCAAGAGGATTTACCATGTTATTTCGATCATTATGGATATCTGCGTCGCTGTTAGTTTCAAGTTTTGCCCTTGCTGCACCCACATCAACGTCAAGTGTTTCGTCGTCATCTGCATCCAGTAAAGCTTGCCCAGACGTACCCGGTTTCATATTTAAAAATTGCGTAGACGGTTCTTTTCCCGGCCTTCATGCCTTGGAAGTCACCAAAGATCTTTACTACTTTTTTGACATAACAGATGGCACTGCGGGCAACGTGGTTAATTGGGCGATTATCTCCAGCCCAGGCCGCAAAAAAGCTATCGATGTAGAGTTTAAGGCCGGCACCAATTTTTACGGTCTATTCAATGTAATCCCAAAGACCGGAACCGAAGACCTAAGTATTTACGCCAAGGGCGCGCTGGAATTTGATGTGCGTATTTTGGATCGCGGCGTTTACAACGTGCCTTTAGAGGTGAAACTGGAGTGCGTCTACCCATGTCAAAGTAAAGAGCATGTTTTGGATATACCCACACTAAACCAGTGGACATCGATCAGTTTGCCAATTGCAGATTTTGTAGCAGAGGGATTGGATTTAACTAAGGTTAATATTCCCTTTCAGATTTTCCCGGCGTGGGGCTCACAAGATGGCGTGCATTTTCAAGTGGATAATATTCGCTGGGTAAAAAGAGCAACCAAAACGTCTAGTAGCCAGGCAAGCAGCATTGGCGGTGCGCTAAGTAGTAAGTCGTCTAGCAGTAAAGCATCTTCCGCTTCGTCTAAAGCAAGCTCTGGTAATTCATCTTCCAAGCTAACGAGTTCAGCGAAATCTTCAGCGGCAAGTTCGGCAAAATCAGCTTCATCAAAAAGCTCGGCTAAATCGTCCAGCGTAAAAAGTTCAGCCAAGTCGTCTGCAGTCGCAACTTCGGTGAAATCGTCTTCCAAAAGTTCGCAATCGTCAGTGAAAAGTTCGGCCAAGTCGTCCGTAAAATCCAGCTCTAGCAAATCATTCAGCTCTGCCAGCTCGGTGAAATCGTCTGCTGTGAGTAGCAAGTTTTCTTCCGCATCCAGTCTATCGTCCCTAGCATCCAGCAAGTCTTCAGTTGCCGCTTCATCGCAATCGAGCGCAGCGATTTTAAGTTGTGTGTATCAGGAGGGCGGCGTTTATTTTGATGCGACTTGTTCGCCCTGGCAGAACATCTCCGCCTATGAACAAAATGGCGATGGATCTATCAATCAGGAAGTGACCAACGGTGTGGGTTATAGCGTGAACTTGAGTGAAGTAAGTTCAACTGACGCAAACCATAACAAAGTGCTGGATATTCACTACAACAGAAATCCTGATTTCAATGGCACCGTACGTCTACGAAGCACTGCTATTACCGGTGTAGACCTCAGCGCTTACGCTACCGGCAAGCTCGTATTTGATATTAAAGTCATCACCAATAGCGACGATAACGGCGATATAGAAATGGCGCTGGATTGCGGATGGCCATGCACAAATACCGAACGCATTATCAAAGTGCCTGCGCTTAACCAATGGACAACTATTGAGTTATCGGTTGCTGATTTGATTCGCGATGGTTTAGATATTAAGCACTTGCTGGGCGGATTTCAAATTGCAACGTCATGGGGACATCAAGCCAACTCGCACTTCCAACTGGATAATATTCGCTGGGTAAAAGGCACCGGTGTAATCACTACCAAAGATTGTTGGGCACAACGCTTTAATACTTATGATCCATTGAATCTGCGGATTGATCAGTTTTCGGGATCAAGTGACATGAGTGCGCTTATTTCACAAATTGTACCAAACACCATCCTCCACCCGATTTGGGACGGATTGAATAAATGGGGCTATGCCGCCGGTACCGATGCAAACCTTGCAGCCTGCAATACCAACGGCACCTTGTCTGCGTCAGTTTATATCCCAGCGACCTACGTTAATGACGGCCATTTAGCAGTATCCTTTTACGCTGTGGATCAAGGTGGCGGACAAACGTTTTCCAAACCAATTTCGGTTGCTAACTTAAAAGGTAACGACTGGAATACCATCACGTCTGATTTGTGGTTCTTCTCTTCTATTACAGCGCCCGGATTTAACATAGGTGCTGTAGCCTTTATCGGCGTAGTTTTCGACGCTAATGGTAAAGATCCTGCGATTGGTGGCGTGCTTAAAGTCGATAATTTACTCATCACCCAACCGATTCAGTAAGGTAGCTTTCAACGGGTTTGGCTAACACCAAGCCCGTTTTTCCCCATTTTTATTTGCCAAATACTGCTCCAAATACGAATTTCCCTCATAAAGCCGCAAATTTCCGCTAACCTGTCACTAATCTGTAACAAACTCTTTATTAAATAGACTGCAACAATAGTTTCACAAACCTGTGAGTCTTTCAGAGCAGAAATTTATGTCCGGACGTAAAATTTTAATCGTTGATGATGAATCCGCTATTCGCGACATGTTGCGCGTAGCCTTGGAAATGGCCGATTACTACTGTATCGAGGCCAGCAACGCACAAGATGCCCATGCATTGATCGTGGATGAAAAACCCGATTTGATTCTGCTCGATTGGATGATGCCCGGCACCAGTGGCCTCGAACTCGCGCGCCGTTTAAAACGCGACGAAGTCACTGCCGACATCCCGATTATTATGCTCACCGCCAAAGGCGAGGAAGATAATAAAATCCAGGGCCTGGAAGTGGGTGCCGATGATTACATCACCAAACCATTTTCTCCGCGCGAATTAGTCGCGCGCTTGAAAGCCGTTTTACGTCGCGCTGATCCTAAAATTTCTGGCCAGCCAATCATCGTGCAAGGCTTGTGTCTAGATCCTTCAAGTCACCGCGTCACTATCCACGATCAATCAGTGGACATGGGCCCGACTGAATATCGCCTGCTGGAATTTTTCCTCACTCATCAAGAACGTGCTTACACGCGTGGCCAATTGCTCGATCACGTTTGGGGCGGCAATGTGTATGTGGAAGAGCGCACGGTGGATGTGCACATCCGGCGCCTGCGTAAAGCCCTGAGCATTGATAGCCATGAAGATTTAGTGCAAACCGTACGCGGCACCGGCTATCGCTTTTCAACTAAGATAGAAGCCTGAAATAGTTTCTCGCCGCGAGTGATGATTTGAACCGGCAACAGATACAATAATCACTCGCGCTTAGTAACGTCACGTCAATCGAGGCCACTCATTTGTTTCTGCAAGGTTTTAAAGTTGAGCTGCGTCGCCTGCTCATTATTTTTATTATTTGCGTCGGCTATGGCGTGGTATTTGGCTTGCAATGGTGGCTCTTGTTTACGGGCCTGTTTCTTTATTTAGGTTGGCTGTTTTTTCAAATGTATCGGCTAAACAAATGGCTGATACGCGGCACCGACGAACCGCCAGAATCGAGCGGTTTGTGGGGCGAAATTTTTGACAACATGTACAACCTGCAACGCCTGCAACGCACTGAAACGCAAAATCTACAAGCCGTTATCAAACGCATTCAGGAAATTACGTCGGCATTAAAAGATGGAATTATTATTTTAGATTGGCGCGGTCATTTGGATTTTTGGAATCCCGCCGCACAACGCATGATTGGTTTTCGCACCAAAGATCAAGGCTTGTCGATTATTAATTTTATTCGCCATCCAAAATTTGTGAATTATTTTGAAGGTGGCGATTACAGCTCGCCCTTAGAATTACCTTCACCGCGCACAGACAGTAAACATCTCGAATTACAAATTACGCGCTTCGGTCAAAATGAACGTCTAATTGTAATTCGCGACATCACACAAATTCATCAGCTCGAACAAATGCGCCAGGATTTCGTAGCAAACGTGTCCCACGAATTGCGCACGCCGCTCACGGTTATCAACGGTTATATTGAAACAATTTCGGACAACAACACTGTGCCCAAGTGGGACAAACCTTTGCAGCAAATTTCGCAGCAAGGTAAACGCATGTCGTTATTGATAAATGATTTATTAGTGCTTTCGAAATTAGAAACCACAGAAGCCGGACACAATCAAAAAGAAATCGAATTGGAACCACTATTAATTTCAATAAAAAATGAAGCTGAAGCTTTGGGCAACGAAAAACAACAAACCATACGTTTAACCTGCGAAGAACCGGTTAGCATTCTCGCTAACGAAAAAGAAATTCACAGCGCTTTTTCAAACCTCGCCATCAACGCCGTTAAATACACACCCGAAAATGGCGTGATTGATTTGCGTTTATGGAAAGATGCAAACCATGTTTATTTTTCTGTGACCGATAACGGCCCCGGCATCGACAGTAAACATTTACCACGTTTAACCGAAAGGTTTTATCGCGTAGATGCAAGCCGCAACAGCGCAACCGGTGGCACAGGTTTAGGTTTGGCCATTGTGAAGCACGTGCTCATGCGCCACGATGGCGAATTAAAAATCACCAGCGAGCTCGGCAAAGGCAGCACGTTTACGTGTGTGTTGCCGTCACATAATAATTAGAAACCGCTCACGACGCGTTATAATTTGCTTCAACAAAATCGCAGCTGCCATAACAGTTGCGATTATTATTTGCGGAGCAGTGAATGACGAGTACACCTTTATACGGTTTTCAGATGCATCTTTTAAAGCCGCCGGTGAAGAAGCAGGCATCCGTAAATTGGTTGATGATTTTTATCGCTTTATGAATGAATTGCCCGAAGCCGCAATTATTCGTGCTATGCACAAAGACGATTTAACCAGCTCGCGTGACAAACTGACGTTATTTTTATGCGGTTGGATGGGCGGCCCAAAACTCTATCACGAGAAATACGGCAGCATTAATATCCCGCGCGATCACTCTCATTTAGTTGTCACCGAAGCAGAACGCGATGCATGGCTCTTGTGCATGCAAAAAGCCATAGCTTTACAAGATTACACGCCAGCCTTCGGCGATTATTTATTAACTCAATTGCGAATCCCCGCCGAGCGAATTTTTGCTGTCGCTAAAAAGCCGGTTTGACAGCAAAAACTCAACCATCGAAATTGTGGTTGATAAAAAACTAATTTTTCCATCGTTAAACCTGTCCTGAGCGACTAAAATACTTAATCATTGAGGATTGAGTATGCAGAAGTCTCCTTTGCTAATAATTTTATTAGCAGCCACGGTCGCCATTACACCCTTCGCGGTCGATACCTACTTGCCAGCCATGCCAGTCATCGCGCAAGACTTAAACACTCACATAGGCACAGTGCAGCAATCGCTGAGTATTTTCCTGGCAGCTTATGGCGCAGGTATGTTGTTGTTCGGCCCGCTTGCCGACAGATTAGGGCGCAGGCCTTTAGCACTATTCGGCGTGGCAGGTTTTGCAGCGGCAAGTTTTTTTCTGGCGTGGGCAAATTCTATTGAAAGTTTTTTAGTTGGCCGTGCACTGCAAGCATTTTGTGGCGCTGCGGCAACGGTGATTGTGCCCGGCATTATTCGCCATCTTTACCAAGAACACATGGCGAAGGGCATGTCTTACATGTCATTGATTATGATGCTCGCGCCTCTACTCGCACCGAGCATTGGTAGCGGAATTTTGTTGGTTAGCGATTGGCGCAGTATTTTTATTTTGATTTTTTGTTATGCCGCAATTTTATTATTTTTTATCTGGAGATATTTACCAGAGCCGCCGCGGAATGTGACAAAAAATCCCGTTACTTTTTTATCGGGTTATAAAACTGTTTTTTCTAATAAAGCTGCACGGCCTTTAATTGCGACCATTATATTTTCGTCGTTCAGTTTTTTTTGTTATCTCACCGCAATACCTTTTGTCTACATAAAATATTTTGGCGTTAATGAACAAGTATTCAGTATTTTATTTGCCATTAATATTGTGCTCTTGATGCTGTCCAGTTTTATCAACAGCCGCTATGTAACTCGCTTCGGCTCACCGCGTATGGTGCGCTCAGCGTTTGGTATCGCCTTGGTTTTATCATTGCTTCTGTGCGCAGTGAATATTCTGAAATTAAATATTTTTTACACCATCATTACGCTCGCGCCACTCATGGGTTGTTTAACCATGATTAGCACTAATACGGATGCAATGATTGTTTTAAAATTTCCAGATCACTCCGGCACCGCCAGCGCCGTAACCGGAACCTTGCGCTACGGTTGCGGCGCGCTTGCGGGGCCGATACTTGCTCTTAGCTTCACCGGCACCGCCGTGCCTTTCTCGGCGCTTATGCTAGCAGGAGTGTTGGGCATCGGCCTATGTCAATTGTGGATTAAACATACCCAAGCGAGCGAAATTAAATCGTAAAATAGAATGGCTTCCAACGCACTAAATGGCATCATGTGGGCCAGCTTTACTCTCTATCACGCATCCTCAAAAACCTATGGACAAGGAAACTAATAAGATGAAAAAACTCGGCGTTTTTACGTTGGTATTACTCGTTAGCGCATGTGCTTCACAATCATCCAAAGATGATACATCGCAAAAGCTAGGTGCAGCTGTTACCGCACCGCTGAACGATTTAAATTTGGTACAAACCGCAATTCCCGCGCAATTGCGTGCAGCGCAAAAAAATCCTTACGCCGTACCCGTGGATGCAAGTTGTGCTGGATTAGCAAAAGAAATTAGCGCGCTCGACGAAGTACTCGGCGCAGATTTGGATACGCCGATTGTTGAAAAAGATGAAAGCTTAATTGCACGAAACATAATGTCTGAATCAGTTTCCGCATTACGCAAAACTACCGAAGCAGTTGTGCCCTATCGTAACTGGATTCGTAAATTATCGGGCGCAGAACGCAATTCACGTGCAGTAGCAGCTTCAATCAGCGCTGGCGGAATTCGTCGCGCTTATTTAAAAGGCGTTGGTCAGGCAAGTAAATGCCAATCTCCCGCTGCGCCAAAAGCCATTGTAGCCAAGCAATAATTTTTAACGCGAAAATATTATGACAGCAACTAATCAAGATCCACTACACGGCCTAACGCTTGAAAATATCGTCGTTAAATTGGTCGAACATTATGGCTGGGAAGAATTGGGCAAGCGCATTAGCATTCGCTGCTTTCAATCCGAGCCAAGTGTTAAATCCAGTTTAAAATTTTTACGTAAAACGCCGTGGGCGCGAGAAAAGGTGGAGCAACTATTTATTGCGACCTTTTAAGTTGTAGCAACTTTTTAAGTGTTGGGGAAAATCATGAACACTTTACCGATAATATTGGAATCTACATTACCAGAGCTTAAACATCTTGGCTTTCGTCGTTACATGGCGCATCCAGTATTACAGCCGTGGGTTCAATGTTATTGGGTTGCGCAACAAGACAGCTTACCGGAACAAGGTTTTACCGAAACGCTTTATCCCGACGGTGGAACCAGCCTCACATTTACCTTCAATCAAAACCAACACCCTCACCTTGAATTCAAAGCGACTCAAAACGCAATGAAAGTGAGCTTTCAACATACTGTAGACGCTATAGGTATTCGTTTTAACCCAGTCGGCGCTTTTGCGTTGTTTGGGGTTGATATGAATGACTTATTTAATCATGACGATGCAAGTGCGGAGTTTGAAAAAACGTTTGCTGATTTAAAAGATCAATTAGCGCAGTACACGCTCACGCATAGTCGATTATCACTTATTGAATCCTGGCTATTAACGCAATTGGAGCAACACAATTCTTCACCAGGATTATTACAACATTTTATTCCACGCTATTTAATAAGTGATTCTAATATTGATGAGTTTGTTAAACATGAATCCATCAGCAGACGACAACTCGAAAGAAAATTTCAGCAAGAGATTGGCTTATCACCCGCGCAACTTAAACAATTACATCGCGTTAAAAAAGCGCGTTATTTTATTTCTTTAAATCCATTAAATTCCCTCACTGATGTCGCCTTGGATTGCGGCTTCTACGATCAAGCTCATTTCATTCGCAACTTCCAGAAAGTTACCGGCCAAACTCCCGGCCAATACA
Organism: Gammaproteobacteria bacterium; assembly: GCA_004172865.1. GTDB lineage: Bacteria > Pseudomonadota > Gammaproteobacteria > Pseudomonadales > Cellvibrionaceae > Cellvibrio. Next base: position 88,990 of record SEBV01000019.1, read on the forward strand.
AAACTCGCAAGATGTCGCAAAAATACAATCCGTAAAGTTTGTGAAGTTTTATCCTGATACTCAACAACCCATCAGGAGCTACATCATGAGTGACCGTATACCACAAGCCACTGTTTACCAAACACAACCAGCCATCGCAAAGGCTTTGTTAGGCCTTGCCCAAGCTGCTATCGCATCTGGCCTCGAAGTATCTTTAATTCACCTAATTAAATTGCGCGCCTCGCAAATTAATGGCTGTGCTTTTTGTCAACACATGCACGCCAACGAAGCCCGCCACGACGGCGAAACCCAAACCCGTCTCGATGTATTAGCCGCATGGCACGAAGTACCCATTTTCACTCCACGCGAACGTGCCGCCCTAGGCTGGACAGAAACACTCACATTAGTCGCAGGCAAAGGAGTATCGGAAGAAGAATTTAAAAAAGTCTCTGCTGAATTCACGCAAACTGAAATTATTAATTTAACAGCAGCAATTGTTGCGATTAATAGTTGGAACAGAATTGCCGTTGGATTTAATTTTATTCCTAAGTTTGATTAGGATTTATTAAATTAATAAAAATCAGTCTTCGTGCAATGTAAAAGCATCATATTTATCATTGTGCATGAAGTCTGAGTTTAATAGGGAATCGTCATCCTCGCGCAGCGGGGATCCTGTTTTTCGCATTTTAAGTATTTATTAAAGAGCTGGGTCCCCGCTGCGCGAGGATGACGAAGGATAAATTAATACGCTTGGAATTACAGATTGGGAGTTATATAGTTCATGTTACATTGTTTTGCTGCACAATACTTTTCTGTAAAACTATAAGTAAAATTATCGTTGACAATACGTCACACAAAAGGAACATCTATGAAAATTGCAGAATCTGATCAAGAAATTCTGGCTTGCTTTAACGTATTGAAAGAATTGCGACCGAGAATCGAAGAAGAATCATTTTTAGCTACTATTAGATTAATGCAAACAGAAGGCTATGTGATTTCCTACATTGGAGTTGGCGGTGAGGTAGTTTCCGTTAGCGGATTTAGAATATGCATGAACTTAGCAGCTGAAGGAAAAGCGCTATATGTTTATGATCTTGTTACGAGTGAAAGCCAAAGATCTAAAGGACATGGTGCAAGCTTAATAAAAAATATTATCACTTATGCAAATGAGAAAAATTGTAATTGTGTTCATCTGGACTCAAACGTAGTCCGTCATAAAGCTCATAAATTTTATCTTGAAAACGGTTTTGATATTGTTGCTCATCACTTTCTGCTCAAATTGAAATAGGAAATTTTAGTTTTCTTCAAGCAACAGGAAAGAAATTTTCTGAGATAAATTTTTACATATACAGCTACAATAAATGCACCAATTATAAGAGTAGGCAGCATGGGCTTTTCGTTTACTGAAAAAGATGGCGGGCTTTTATATGAAGAACAACGCGCGCCCTTGCTGCGTGTTTTTGTTTCTGTCTTTGGGCTTTTCATGATTGCCTTCTCAGCGATATTTATTTACCTGATTTTTCAAATGGGTGAAATTAATACGGCTGCGAAGTTGGGAGGTGTAGTTGCAAGCGTGGTGGGATTAGTTGCGTTTATTTTATTCGGAGGATATTGCTTAAAGCTCGCGCTGTTAACACCCACGCAAACTTTATTTTTTAACACCAAGCTGCAGCAAATCGATTACACAACTCATGCTCCTGCCCAGCAAACCACAAAAATTTATACATTCGATAAAATTGCAACGATTGAAGCTATTAAGCATGTTTCTGAAGATGGCCCAGCAACATTCTCAATCGTAATTATTTTATCTACCGGTGATAAAGTTTTGATCGCGTCTTTCGATGAACTTGACCAAGCAAATAATCGCATTGAGCGTATTAAGTTGCTACTTAATTGAAGCACTCATTGTAACTACACAGCCTTAAGTATATTCGTTAAGATGATTATTAATTATTAATTGTTAAATGTGAGCGCTACGCGTAACAACGCCGCTACTGAAATAGCATCCGTAATTTCACCGCTCTTTACCATTTCAATGGCGTCGATGAGCGGTAATTTTTTGTATTCGATATCTTCAGACGCTTCCAATTGTTGTGTGCCGGGAAATAAATCGCGAGCGACAAATATCACGCAAAATTCATCGGTGACTGAATCGGATAAATGCAGCGTCATTAATTGTTCCCAATGACGCGCCTTCAAACCAACCTCTTCTTCCAATTCACGCTTTGCCGCATCCAGCGGTTCTTCGCCGTGTGGACATCCGCCCTCGGGAATTTCCCACGTGTATTGATTCAAACTGTAACGGCTTTGTTTCACTAGCCAGGTATTGCCTTCGTCGTCAATAGGTAAAATACCTATTGCAGTATTTTTAAAATGTACGACTCCGTAAATACCGTCTGTACCTTTTGGTGTTAGAACTTCTTCGTGGGAAACTTTGATCCAGGGATTTTCATAAACTAAAGTCGATGTTTTAGTTTTCCAGCCGCCAATTTTTTCAGCGAGAAAAGTGGTAGCAGATTTTTTATCTGTCATTTCTATTAGCTCAGCTTATGAATAAAGATGATTGAATTTTTTGTAGGCGACATCATTTTCGTAAATTATAAATTCGCCGATGTAATCTGGATCTTCCTGAGTGGTGCCATCGGTTAACTCATAAAGGCCTTCGTCAGCTTCATCATAAAAATCTTCGCTGGTCGGTAAATTCTCTTCTACACCATCTGCCTTTACAACGACCAGCGCGTCCACGTTAATATCTTTTACGGTGACGAAGTAGTTATCAAAATAGACTTTTCCATCTTCCGTAATTAATTTTTTGGACACGAAAATAATTTTGTTAAGAAAATCCATAGATAGCTCTTGCTGAAGACTTTTAAAATTTATGTGTAAGTGTGAAATATATTAATGAATGCGATGCGGATCGAGGTTAACACTTTCAATGCGATTGCCAACCATAAATACGCGCCCAAAATAACGGTCTTCGCCACTCACCGTAAATTCAAAATAATATTCGCGAATAAAGGCAAGTTGTCCGCGTGTGTTACGTTTGAGATTGAGCTTTTTTAAAAAGACAGTTTGATCCAGAAATTGCACTTCCATTTGCTTGCAGTGTTGCTCAGCCGCGCGGTTGGCAGCCTCTTTGGTACGCATGGCGTGAATCCAGTAATAGACTCCAACACCAATCAGTGTGAGCCAGAGAATAGCGTCTATATCAAATGTCATGGGAGCGGCGGCGTTTATGAGGTTAGGAGAGCATGTAATGGGGAGGATAAGGAGTATTACAAGGCCGAACATGTAGGCGAATACAAATTCCAGAAACAACTTTCTAAAAAAACAAAAGGGCGATTGATTGCTCAATCGCCCTTTGTAACCTAACTCATCTTACAGAGGAGTTACGTTTTCCGCTTGCGGACCTTTTTGACCAGCGGTCACTTCGAAAGTCACTTTTTGACCTTCTTTCAAAGTTTTACGGCCGTTGCCATTGATTGCGCGGAAGTGTACGAATACATCAGCACCACCCTCACGCTCAATGAAACCGTAACCTTTATCATCGTTGAACCACTTAACAATACCAGAGACTATATCTGACATACTTTCCTCGTCTTACCTTAAAACGTCAGCGAAGCTGACCGAACAAAAAAACCGACTTTACTAAAAGCCAGAGTGAAATAGCTTGTTAATAAAGCTATTGCTCAGGTCGTGGTACGTCCAAGTGTCTTGTGCAAGCGGTTGTCTTACAAAAGCTGAATCTTCGGGCGAATCTCAATCTGCAGCAGTTCAAAATTAAAGCACTTGTGAAAGGTGAGTTCAAGCAGTAATGAAGTAATTTATGGAATATCGCAAAAATTATTGATTGTGAGTAAGGATCACTCAAATTATTGCGGCATATTGCGGCTATCGTTTTCATTTTTGACACTTTTTTGCGCATTTTTTTGTGAGCGTCTCGCCAAAATTTCGTGCAAAAACAGTGCAACAGGAATGACGATAAATCCCGTCATCATTACGTAATGTTTTATAGATTGAAATTCGTAACCTTCTTTCGCTAATTGATAAGCAGCTAAACCCCACGCTGCTGCTGCAAAATAGGCTATAGCATTGTTTTTATAAACACCAAATGCAATTAATGCTGTAACGGATGCCAAAAATAATCCGTATTCATTTTTAAAGGATAAAAACCCGACCACCGAGACAACTAATAAAAATAACAAAATCCAATTTAAAATTTTTGCAATTGCCAATGTTTTTGTCATTCTTGATTTCCAAATTAAAGTGTTACTTTTTTACACCACTACTAATCTTGTTTGTCTTGTGTGCGCGGTTTTTCGAACCAATCTTGATATTTTTTATGCACGCCGCGTGTTAATGCCTGTGAATAATCTTCCATAGTGTCAACTCCAACCAACACGAACACAACGACTAAGGATAATTTTATTGCGGCAAGATCGTAGCCAATCGCGATACAAACACCGATAGAAGCCAGCGACCAAATAGTTGATGCCGAGGTTACGCCCCACACCATACCATCGCGCGCGAGCATTACGCCCGCGCCTAAAAATCCGATACCAGTAATAACTTGCCCAATAATACGCGATGGATCTGTAGCACTAGTGGAAACGAGCATAGAAGCCGCAATAAAAATATAAGTGCCCAACACGATTAAGGCAGAAGTGCGAATACCGACAGGCTTACCACGCAGCTGACGTTCGAGACCAATAATACTGCCGCATGCTATCGAAGTGAAAACTGCCTGCCATTCGAAAGGAGCAATTGAAATTATTTCTGCAAAGGTCATATCAACTCCATAAAAAAATAATAGTTAATCTAATCCCATTGCGGTTTTGATAATGATTTTTTTTAGTTCTGTTAAGGAATTTAATTGGCGCATACCGGAATTTCGCAACCAGGTCAGCATTAAGGATTCGCTGCCAAATAAACGTTTAAATCCTTCCATTGCACCCATCATGGTTAAATTACTGGTTAAACGTTGGCGCTGGTAGCGGCGCAAAATAGAAAAATCATTCAATGGAATTTTGCGCTCTAATGCGCGTTCAATTTCTTGTGACAGTGCTGCAACATCCAACAAACCTAAATTCACGCCTTGTCCGGCAAGTGGATGGATATTGTGTGCAGCATCGCCCACTAAAACAATGTGCGGTTGAATATAAGTTTTTGCATGACGCTGACGCAACGGAATTGCAATGCGCTCAGCAGCATGAATAATATTTCCAAGTTTATGTTCAAACGAAAAACCTAAACGCGCGCAAAAGTCTGCATCGTTTAATTGCATTAATTCATCAGCAAGTTCAATTTTTGCCGACCACACAATAGAACAAAAATGTTTTCCGTTTACATCTGGCAAAGGTAAGAAAGCAAGTGGTCCACTGCGCATAAACCGTTGCCACGCAGTTGCTTGATGCGGCAATTCTGTTTGGACTGTAGTAATGATAGCTTTATGGCCGTAATCCCATTCGCGCGTTTCAAATTCGGCGAGATCGCGCACGCTTGATTGCGAACCGTCTGCAGCAATCAATAATGACGCATAAATTTTATTGCCATTATCCAATTCAAGTTCAACACCGTTTGCATTCTTTAATGCCGAAATACGCGCGGGCTGAATTAAGGTAATTTGTGAATACTGGGCGATTTTTTTTCGCAGCACATTGACGATAACTGAATTTTCAGTGATATGGCCTAAATGGCTTGCACGAACGTCGGCACAATTGAAATGAATTTCTGCTGTGCCTTCGCCATCCCATACATGCATATCGCGATAGGCGCACGCACGCGTTTGTAAAACTTCATCCCAAACGCCGACATGTGATAATAGATTTTGCGAGGCTTGTGTAAGTGCAACAACGCGAGGATCAAAATTTTCACCATCAAAATAATGCGTTCCCTCACCCGCTTCGATTAATGCAATTCGCAATGCTTGTGCGTGGTCCTGCTGCGCAATAGCGCAAGCCAGGCTCGCACCAACCAAGCCTGCGCCAACAATTGCAATATCAAATTCTTGCGTATCCATAAGCCTCGTTTCAATTAATTATAAATAGAATGCGGAATTAGGAGTTTGCTTTTGGATTCATAAAGTCATCGAAGTTTTCGATGTAATTATTGATGTTATCTTCCAGCATCGCACGGTATTGCGTTATAAAATAATCAATAACTTCTGCACGTTTATTTTTTAATTCTTCTGCACTTTGCAAATCAACTGCGCTTGACCAGGCGTTAAAGCGCGATGCAGCAAACATCAGGGAAGCACTTACTTTGCCGCGAGCAGCATCAGGCAATTGTTCGTTAGCTAAAAAAATATGTGCGTCGGCACGTTTAAAGAATTTTTCGTCGGTATCTTCAGTCATGGTTATTTCCTGTTATTGACTATTAGTTGGAGATTATAAAAATTTTGCGCCCGCTGTGCCCATAGTTTGCTGCGCAAACTGGGTTTTAACAGCGGGCAATACATCCAGCCCAACAAAACCCAAATGCCGCAAGGCAATCAAGGGTAATGAAGAACTCGAAAATAGGCGCACTAACTTATCGCTAAATTCTATAGTTAAACCTTGATCCAATTGTTGGCGCTGCAAATAATCTTGCAGCACACTCAACTCACCCAGGATTTTTCCGGCAGTATCGCCATGAATTAAAGAACTTACCAGACACACACAATCGCGCAATGACAAATTAAAACCTTGCCCTGCTACTGGATGTAAAAAATGCGCGGCGTTGCCTATTAACACAATACGAGAACGGATTTGCTCGCTAGCCGTAATTAGTTTTAATTCATAAATGTGGCGCTGGCTTACGAGCAGAAATTTTCCTAAACGCGTTCCAAAGCGCTGCTGTAAATGTTGTAAAAAATCTGCATCATTTAACGCAAAAATATCGTTCGCTTCGTTAGTTGGTAGAGTTAAAACCAATGCCGATTCTGTAGCAGAAGATGATTCACCTAAGGGTAAAAGTGCGAGCGGACCCTGCGCAGTAAAACGTTCGTACGCGATGCCTTTATGCGGTTCGCTGTAGGCAACATTCGCAATCAAAGCTGTTTGATCGTAATGTTTAACATGCGAATCTATTCCGAGCGCTTTACGTAACGGCGAATCGCCACCATCAGCCACTACCGCAAGTTTGCAATCGAGATTAAATATTTCATCACCGCATTTAACTGTTAATTGCGCACCTTCTTTTTGCGGAGTTAATTTTTCAACTCGCACGGGCGCGAAATAATGAATTGCATTTTGTTGTTGCAAACTTTCCAGCAAGACGCGGCCAATCCATGCATTGGGGATAACATAACCCACTGCATCTAAATCATAGGTATCCGAATTAATCAGCCCACCCATGAGATGGCCTGCATCGCTAACGTGTACTTGTGATATCGCAGTAGCATGTTGGGATAATTTTCCCCATACGCCTAACTCGCGCAAAATTTCTACACTGCCATGAGCAATTGCGGTTGAACGCGCATCAAAGCTCTTTTCAAATTGCGTTTGATCAATATCAATAAAAGGTTGTGCTTCAAGCAATGCAATTTTCCAATCCGGCTTTTGTTGCGCAAGCAATAGCGCAAGGCTAGCGCCCACCATGCCGCCGCCGATAATTGCTATGTCGAATTTTTTTTGTGTAGTCATGCTCACGCCATCAAAGCTTCAATTTCTTCGACAGTTTTCGGAACATCTTTTGTAAGGACTTCATTGCCTTCTTTGGTAATGACTACATCGTCTTCAATTCGGATGCCGATGCCGCGCCATTTTCTGGCGACGCGCTCATTGTCGGGTGCGACGTAAATTCCGGGCTCAACAGTTAATACCATTCCAGGTTCGAGTACGCGCCATTCACCGCCGACTTTGTAATCGCCAACGTCGTGAACATCCATGCCTAACCAGTGGCCGGCACGATGCATATAAAATTCCTTATAGGCTTCGGTTTTAATTAATTCGTTAATATCTCCTTCGAGCAAACCAATTTTCACTAAACCTTCGGTGATAACTTTTACTGTGGTTTCGTGGGGATCATTCCAATGATTTCCAGGTTTGGCGACAGCGATGGCTTCGAGCTGTGCTTGCAAACAAATTTCGTAGAGGATTTTTTGTTCGGGTGAAAATTTTCCATTAATGGGAAATGTTCTGGTGATGTCTGCCGCGTAACTTTCAAGTTCACAACCTGCGTCAATTAACACCAGATCGCCATTTTTTAATACGGCAGAATTTTCGATGTAATGAAGTATGCAGCCATTTTTTCCGCCACCGACAATTGTGTTGTAGGCAGCAAAGCGTGCGCCGCTGATTTGAAATTCGTGGGAAATTTCTGCTTCGAGTTGATACTCCATTTTGCCTGGTTTGCAATACTTCATAGCGCGCACATGTGCGCGTGCTGAAATTTCACCCGCCTCTTTCATTACGCGCAATTCCGCTGCGCTTTTAAATAAACGTTGTTCGTTTAAGAAATGACTGAGATCTAAAAATTCACCGGGCGGTGTTGCGCCTGAGCGAACTTTTGCGCGAATGGTATTTACCCAATCCATGACTTGTTTATCGAATTCGCTGTCTTTTCCCATCGCATAATAAACGCGCTCGCGGCCTTCAATTAAGCCCGGCAAAATATCGTCGATGTCGTCGATAGGAAATGAATCATCCGCTTCATAATCATTGGTCGCGCCGTCTGGGCCTGCGCGATAGCCATCCCAAATTTCGCGTTCGCGATTGCGTTCGCGCACGAACAAAACATATTCGCCGTGTTCGCGGCCGGGAATTAAAACAAGTACAGCTTGTGGCTCAGGAAAACCGGAGAGATAAAATAAATCACTGTCTTGGCGATAGTGATGTTCAGTATCGCGGCTGCGCGTGCGCTCGGGTGCGGCGGGCACAATCGCAATACTGTTTGGCTCCATCATCGCCATTAATTCTTTGCGGCGACGGGCGAATTCCTGTTTGCTGATTCTCATAGAAAATTCTCTTCGAATGGACGCGATAATTTAAGCTTACTTCAATTAATGCACGTGATTTGATGCAGGCACTGCAACCGAATCGCTGGACGCTTTATTGGTTTGCGCAGCGTATTCCAAAAATAGTGAAGCGGCGACCTGGCGAACGTATTCGGTGACTTCCATATAATCTGCTTCGTCGGATTCGTCGCCATCTTCTACGGCAATTTGCGAAATCGCGGCGAGATCACGCAAACCGTCTTCGGCTTCTTCGGTCAACACGCGCTCATTTTTACCTGCAGAACCAAAGCCGGTTAGAAAACCATAGCACCATTGGCCGAGTGTGGCCGTGCGTTGGCTTAGATCGTTATCGTCATCGGGCAGCAAAAGTTTTAAACCAAAACCATCGCGCAATTGTTGCAGGGTTTCGTGATAAAGACTGGTGAGTGCTGCGCGAACTTTTTCGTCGGGCGCTTGCGTAAAATCCAAAAATTCTACGGCATCCAACAGCCAGCGAGTTTCAGTGAGTTCAGCGCCACCACTCAATTTGCCGCTCAATAATCCGTGTAATTCAGATGGGCTATTGATAGCGCCAAGCGGGGCAATCAGATTGCAGAAATCGTCAAAGTTGAGAGTGGGCGCAAATTCTTGTTCAGGATGTTGTTCGTTCATGGAAGTAAAAAGCCATCAATAGGTAAAACTGGAATGCTATCACGATGTATACGGCAAGCTGCACTTTTCTGTCCCAAATGGTGGTTGCTAAAAATCTATTTTTTGACGAAGTTTGGAGTTTCGATCAGTCATCGAATTCACTTTAAATCCAACCGCCAAAGCGGCGCAGCGATTGACCCTTGCGATGTCCCGCCATATAGTGGCAGCCTTGCGTAAATTTGCCTTGTTATTGGTCACTAAACATCATGTCAGACGAACTTTTACTTTCTTTAGAAACCAAGCTTGATCGCTTGATTCTGCTCACCAGCCGTCTGCAGCAGGAAAATACCGAGCTGAAAGCCCGCGAAAGCGCGTGGCTACAAGAACGCGTGCGCCTGATCGAGAAAAATGAGCTGGCGCGCAGCCGCGTCGAAGCTATGATTACCCATCTTAAAAGTCTAGATACTGAATAAGAACCTAAGAGAAACCAACGTGGCTAACGAAACTGTTTTTGTAAAAATCCTCGATAAAGAATACCAAGTCGCCTGCCCACGTGAAGAGCGTCAGGCATTGCTTGAATCTGCGCAATTATTAGATGAACGCATGAAGTCGATTCGCGGTTCAGGTGCGGTGATTGGACTGGAGCGAATTGCGGTCATGGCGGCGCTGAACTTGAGCCATGAATTGCTGCAAGCTAAATCCGGTAGCCCTACACCCGTTGGCGTGGCAACTGATAAGGCGGATTTGCAGCGTTTAAGCGATAAAATCGAACGTGTGCTTTCAGGGAATTAATCATTCCTGATTGGCAAAAAACGCCTGCTTTTGCAGGCGTTTTTATTTGCGATGTTTTTCCACCAAACCGCTCGCGCTTAAATCGATTTGAGTTTTGAGCGTACAAAATCTCACATTTTGAAGTAAGTCCAGCGGTTTATAAGACTGTTTTTGCCTAAACGGTTATAAGTCCCAAGCTTAATATCATTTGCGGTTGGTCAGGCACTCTGGGTTATACTGAACTCCGCCCTGGAATGTTTGCAAACCGACAAGTCCTTGAGCCGATTTCCACAAACTTGGTGGTGTCTCGTTAGTTTGGTGTGCATGTCCGCTTGACGGAAAGCCTTAAAAACCACAGGCGCTACCTCCTTGACCGCCGCCTGGGCATTACGCTATGTGATGAAACTGCCGAAGTTTGTGCGTGCAAATCATATCGCTCTTTATATACCTGCCGACGGTGAACTCAACCCGCGCCCAATCGCTGAACAATTGTGGAAGATGGGTAAACATTGCTATTTGCCAGTGCTTCACCCAAGCCAGGAACGTCAGCTTTGGTTTGTGGAATACACGCCTAACGCTTTGCTAAAACCTAATCGTTTTGGAATCCCGGAACCTGATCATCGCTACGCCATACGAATTGCCGCCAATTTATTAGATATAGTGTTGTTGCCATTGGTGGGATTTGATCGCCAAGGCGGACGTTTGGGAATGGGCGGTGGTTTTTACGATACGACCTTTGCATTCCATAAAGGCAAAAAAAATAAGCCTTATCTACTTGGATTAGCGCATGCGTGTCAGGAAGTTGAAAGTCTGGAAACGGCCAGCTGGGATATTCCACTCTATGGCGTAGTTACTGACAAAGAACTCATTTTAGCGAGCAAGTAATAGCTGATAGATAGGATGAACTGCGCGAGGAATGGTTGCCAAATCCTTGGCAACAACTGCTAGATATCTAGACTCCTGCCAAACCTACCGGGTTGATTCAGTAGTTTTAACATCGGGTGTTTTCACAACAACCTCTGCCGTGACTGTGCCAAACAATGTTTTGGACTGCAGCGCCAATGTCACGCAAACGCAGAGACAAAATATAATGACAACAACAGAAATAACATCGACTTTCATGGTTTCACCTTTGACGCATCTTATTGTAAAGAAAGGCGAAAATTCGCCTCAACGCCAACCACAGAACCGCTAATTTGTGGAGAGGGAATTTGATATTAGTAGAGCTGCTCAAAAAAGAAACAAAACAAGCGAAAAATAATCGTGGATTTTGAAATTTTCGTCAGTTTTGTGCGATACAGCGCACTTTACACGCCATATCGCTCACTTATTCAGCTATTTTTCGACTTTAGTGCTACGGCTGTGGCTATTGGCGACACCACTGCGCAAGAGTACTGATTGCTCACCCACCGCAACTGCGCCTTTATAAACCGACCAACTAGCGCCTTGATCCAGACTGTATTCAATTGCCAAACCTGGGTAACCAACATTTGCCAACAGCTCGCCGTTTTTGATAATTCCACCTGGTGGCGGAAGGTAAAAGGCTGAACCTTTACTGGCTAATTTAGGTAATTCTTTCGCCGTAAGCGTGCTTGCGAAATCAGCCCACTCTTGCAGACGTGAACTGGTGTTTGGCTTATCGCCTTCCCAATCCGATTTATGCCAAGCGCGTTCCGCCAAGGCAGCTACGCGCGGGTAAATCATCTGCTCAAATTGCGCTGGTGTACGTACGGTTTCACTCCACAATTGGCCTTGAATACCAACTACATTTTCACGCTTGTTGAGTTTGGGAAGCTCGCGGCCAACCAATGCATCGAGGTTGGTGATAGCAACCCCTTCACGGGTTTTATCAGCGTTAGCGTAGTAATTGTCGGGCATAAATCCAAAGACTTTGGCAGTGTCGGAATAGCGTGTAGCCCAGTAGTAGCCGCGTTCTTCGGCATTTGGCTCGTAGGGATGATCAAAATACAAATGGGTTCCGGGCGAGAGAATAACTTGATAGCCCGCATTCGCCAGACGATAAGCGCGATCCGCAACGCCCCACTCCCAGATGTTATCCCAAGCATTTGCGTAAACTTTTTCGTTGGCGAATTGCTTGCGATTAAATGTGTTGGTCGGGTCGTACATCAAACCATCTTCCCAACCAGCCAAATCCAGACCGCGTGAATTAGTGATATCGGCAATTTTACTCACGAAGTAAGGCTTCAAATCCGCAACACCAGTCACGCCTTTTTCACCTTTCGCAAACAGCGCATTACACGCGGGCGATTGTTGCCACGCGCCTTTGCCAACTTCATCACCACCCATATGGAAAGTCACCATGCGCAAACCGGCTGCGCGATACATTTGCTGCAATTCGTAAATCACTTTTTCAGCAAAAGCGTAGGTTGATGGCAGACAAACGTTGATGGCGTTATCGGTGTAATTTTGCACCGATATGTATTGGGATTTATCCAAAGGATCGTTCAACAAATACTGCTCAGCCGCCGCTTTCTGGCCTGCCGCTAACAGCTTTTTGTAACGCGCCTGCATGGACTTGATCGCCGCGCGTGCGTGGCCGGGCATATCAATTTCGGGCACAACTTCAATATGGCGAATGGCCGCAAACTTCAGGATTTCAATAAAATCTTCGCGAGTGTAATAGCCGTTTCCAGAACCGGATTTGCTCGGCCCCGTACCCAATTGAGTTAGCAGACACTGAGTTTCAGTCAGATCAAAGCAACGTGACGCACCCACATCAGTCAATTCCGGCAAGCCAGGAATCTGCAAACGCCAACCCTCATCTTCCGTAAGGTGGAGATGCAATTTATTGAGCTTGTAGCGGCCCATTTGTTCGATCAAACGCAAGGTCACCGCTTTGCCGTGAAAATTGCGGCCCATGTCGTAATGCATGCCGCGCCAAGTAAAACGCGGGCTGTCGCTAACCGTTAATTTGGGGATGTCGAACTGCGCAGCAGAACCTGCTGGCAGCACACCTAGGAGACTTTGAACTGCGTAAAATGCGCCAGCGTTATCGCCACCTGTTAACGCAATTTTGTCGCTATCTACCGATAAGATGTAAGCTTCTGCGGCTAAAGCGTCAGCTTTTGATTCAGAATTTGCAACGGTCAGGGATAAGACTTTGCCAGTAGCAGGAACTGTATCAGGCTGGGAATCGAGATTCAGGCCAGCGGCTTTCAACTCTTGTTGAAGATAAAGCGCTTCTTGAGTAAGACGACCAGCGTAGCGAATCTGCCAAGTTGAATCGAGTTTCACGCTGCCTTTGCCCAACTTGAGCGACTTAGGCGTGGGTGTAATCAACTGTACTTTCGCACTTACTTGATTCAGCGCAAGGTTATCTTGATAGCGCGATGCCGCCGTAGCGATAGGATACAAATCAACCTTGCCATCACCACCAAAACGTTGTTGCTGTTCAGGCTTAACAATAGGGTCAACAAAACTGGCCAACTCTTCCGTATCAGTATTGGTAAAAACTTCAGCCGTTAAGCCAGGCTGAGCGATAAAAGCACGCGGCAAAAAGTCGCTATAACTCACTGCCCATTCGCCAGAACCGTATAAAAATTCCAAACTTGCACCGGCCGCTAAACCAGCAAAATCCTTAGTGGGAGCAAGCTCGTTTAGATCGCCATTAATATGCGTGAGATGCAAACCCAAAGAATCGGGCGCATGAATATTGCGAACTGAGTGAAAGTAGATCCGCCAATTACCGGCACCCGCAGGCAGCGCTGTTTTGGATTGATTGTGCAAAACGATATGCGCTTGAAGACCACCGCCAAAATTGGTGATAACCCCAAATCGGAATTCGGTTTTCTGGGCAAAATCTTTTAAATCTTGCTGGCTAAGATTTTTAGCCGGTGTTTGCGCAAAGCTGGCCGCGCTTAAAAATGCAAACGCGAGAACTATAACGAAGGATTTTTTCATTATTAACGACTCATACAAATGTAAGGGACACGTCACTAACCGTCAGTTGCAACACAAAGACAACGTTGTCTAAGGTTACACCATAAATCGTGAAATGCCAGTAGCCGAACAAAAATTAACCCCCTTGAAGATTGTTTTCAAAAAATTGTCGATGGGCGGGCACTAATAAGGTCAAAGCAAAAAAGCTGACTTGAAGGAGTTTCCGAATTTCTGAGTAACAATAACTTAATGCGCTTTTATAAAACTCAAAACCGCTTGGTTCCATTGCTCAGGGGTTTTAAAAAGAGCGTAGTGACCAACATTTGGGAGCATCACTAACTTTGCATTTGGAATCGCCGCCGCAATTTCCCTGGCGTGATCAGGACGAATTAATTCTTCCTCCTGACCATCCATAATCAGTGCTGGTGTGGTGATCTTCGCTAATTCAGCAGTCGTAAAATTCGGTTCAGCAAGCCACATCTGCCGGATTTTTTTTGCAATGATCGGAAGGTTTTCAGGGTGCGGTGACAGGGCTAAAAAATCGCTGCCGTTATCGTGCTCCATTTGCTCTGGCGATACAGTGCGCAAGTAATCCATAAAATGTTTTTGCAAACCTGCGGGATTTATATTCGCGCCATAAGCAACAAATTTTTTTACGCGGTCTGGATGATGAATCGCCAAATCTATTGCGATATTTCCACCATCACTCCAACCGACAATATAAGCCGACGGAAGCGATAATTTATCCATCAACCGAATAATATCTTCCGCCATTAGATGATAAGTCAGTGGCTCGGCCGAATCACTTGAGCGCGCTTGCCCACGACTATCCGGCGTAATAACACGATAATTTTTTGCAAACACCGACACTTGATCTGCCCATGAATTTGCGCTGCCCATTCCGCCGTGCAAAAAAATAATGGGATCGCCTTTACCATATTGTTCAACGTACATGGAAATATCATTGAGTTGAATATATTCGCCTTTTGCAGCAGCATGTGATGACAAAGCGTATAGGCACGCGCTTAACATCAACAAAAAACTGAATGCGAAATTAAAATGACTTGCAGTCGTTTTCATTCATAAACCTTATTCGGTGATGGAAAGCACTTTGCTTTAAAAATATCCAGGCAACAAAATTACACCTGTGATCTATGATATTACTGGACATCAATTATTCAATTACGAGGACATTATGGATACTCAACAACAACTCAGCCCCATTACCCGCGCCCTGCATTGGCTAGTCGCCTTAACCATAATTACGATGCTTGCGGTGGGATTTTATATGGCCACCTATGAAGTATGGTCGCTATATCCAATTCATAAAGCGTTCGGAGTGCTGGCTCTACTAATTATTTTACCGCGTATATTGTGGCGGCTAAAAAATGGCTGGCCAACACCCGTGCGCGATTATCCAACTTGGGAACACAAACTCGCCTTGGCGACCCATTGGATATTGATTTTGGGCACAATAATTATGCCGATTTCCGGATTTATTTTCTCAGGTGCCGGTGGCTACGGCGTGGATGTATTTGGTTTTGTCATTGCACCCGCAAATCACAACCCGGCGAACCCAAATGAAGTCATTCCATTTAATGCAGCTTTATCAAATGCAGGCCATGAAACTCACGAACTAGTGGGTTACTTAATGGTTATCGCCATTGTGTTGCATGTTGCGGGCGCACTGAAGCACCTTTTCAAAATGATCAAGCTTATGCTGCATAATCCACCATTGCGCAGCTTCCATTAATAAGTCGGGATCATCATTTTTATTCGCAAAGAACGCGTAAAAAGACAGACCTACATTGCTGCCCTTTTGTTCAATTTTTACATTGCATACGTCAAGTATTTTATTTCTAAGGCTTTCTCTCATACCACATTATTTCTTATCGAACGATTTATATTTAGGTCGGCTTACGGACCGCGTAGAGATGAAAATTCATTTTTATTTCTCTGACAGTTTCAGGATCACCCCATACTTTTTCAATTTTTCCCGCAGCGTCTTCAAAAAATTGTGCTCCTTGTTTTTGCATACATCGTTGCGTAGCTGACCAAGTGTGCATATAAGCGAGTAACTGCGGTAAATTCCAATATTGATTCATTTCAATCTTGGGCGTTTCGATTTTCTTAAACGGAAAATCAATATCTGCATAAGCTTTCCACACCATTTGATTTTGCACAGCCCAATAAGGCCGAATTATTCGCATGATGTTTTTATCAATTACACCATCAACAGCTGGCGAAATTGTAAACCAATCATAAGCCCAGGCAGAAAACACTCCACCGGGCTTTAACACGCGTAATGCTTCTGGCCAGAATTTTTCAAAATCAAACCAATGTAAAGCCTGTGCTACAGTGATTAAGTCGAATTGCTGATCAGCAAAATTGGTGCGCTCGGCAGATTGAACTGAGTATGTAATATTGTCCGCCGCCAATGCATGCGCAATTTGTTGCTCGCTCATATCCGTTGCTTGTACATGAGCAAATAGCTTTGCTAAACCAACCGCCGCTTGACCATTACCGGTAGCGCAATCCCAAACAGAACCATGATGCACAACGCACGACAACAAAAAATCAAACAACGCTTGCGGATATTGCGGTCGCGCCTGCGCATACAAATTGGATTTTTCTGAAAATAAATCGAGTGTAGTCATAACTATATTTACTCATGTAAGCAGCGCAGGCTGAATCTTGTTACTCAGCCAAATACAATCACAGTTCTTTAGTCATGAAAACACTGTAAGGATCTTCAATATAATCCGCAAAAATTCCACAATATTTAAAATCAAAACGTTCATACAATTTGCGGGCCGGCTCAAAATATTCCTGCGGTCCTGTTTCTAAACTCAAGCGCTTGTAACCACGTTGCTTTGCTTCATCAATAATATTTTGCAGCATTTTATTAGCAACACCTTTGCGCTTAAAGTTTGAAGATGTACGCATAGATTTCACTTCTGAATGCTGCGCATCTAACTCTTTCAACGCACCGCAACCTGCCAATTCTCCTTCACTCCATATTGTCCAAAACGTAATTTCCGGCTGCCGCAATTTTTCAAGATCAAGCGCATGCACACTTTCTGGAGGGGAAACCAAATACATATCCCGCAAATGCTCAGATAAAAGCTCCGCGATTTCCGGGCCACGTAAATCATCGATTTTTATATTCATTAATCCTCTATATCCTTTTTGTATTAAACATGGTGTTAGTCTTCGTAAATCAAAAAAATTTAAGTGCTATTTAACTCTATAAACCACGCTAACTGATTTACTTAATAAAATAGTTTTTGGAATAAACATATTCGCACCAGCGGCATCGGGAACAAAATCAAGAGAAGGTGGTGGAATGTAATCTGGTGGAGCATTGACAGAACCGCGATAAATTCCAAAGACGGCTTCTAAAGAGGCGAAGTGATGATCTTGCGAGACGGCGTACATAGGGCCTAGCTTAACTCCCATACCGCTCGCCAAATCGGATGCATTTCGCTTTGCATTTGCTGTAGCTATTTTAAGCAAATCACGATCAATTTCGGCCTCATTTGAAACTTTAAACTCAGTGCGTATATTTTCAACATTTTGTGAGGAAATTAGTTGATCAGCAAAAGATGAATAAAGGGATATATCTCGAAGCTCTACAGTAAAATTTTGAGAAACGTCGTAGCCTAAAATATCCAAATCTTGATAGTGTTCATCACGTTTACGCTTTGTGCTTTTGTTGTATTCCGTGGAGGTTACTTGCATATCATCAATTCCCAACTTTCTAGTCAGTGCAATCAGGGCTTGTCCGCGGTTAGCAACCGATAACTTGGCTTCCTTAGAATCCTTATTAAATTCAATAATAGTAAAAGATATTTTGGCAATATCTGGTTTTACTTTAATTTCCGCATCTCCATTAGCCAGTAGAAATGGAAATTCTGGAATATTGTCAGCTATGGCATGACTGCCTAAAACCAAGAAAGTCAAAAAAGAAAAAAGATATTTAAATTTCATTATTTTATGTCCTTGTTAAAGATTAATAAAATCTGCAAAAAAATAATTTATATGTGACTTTTGGGTCGAGCATCGTGAACTTAGCCGGCCTGCTTTGATTTTAAATTCAATTGCTCGTATTAGCATCCCATACAAGTTCGCCGAGCATTGGAGGGAAATTGCCGGAAAACGCACAGGATGTGCGTTTTAGTGACGATGCGACAGGGATGTCGCACCGGAACGACGGCAATTTACCGAAACGCGCAGGAAACACGAACGAGATGGGTCGCCTTTCTTTTGGTTACTTTTCTTTGGCGAAGCAAAGAAAAGTGACTCGCCGGGGGCGAAATGAAAATCTTCTTCTGATTCTCAAGCTCCAACTTATGAATGAATCCGAAATGTTGGGCTTCGTAAACTGAGCCCAACCTACATACTCAATTATTGTCAAACTTAAAATTTCCATTTGATTGAGCTATAGCACAAGACGGATCTTCTGAATCGCTTAGCGAAAATATAAGCACTGTCGACTGCTTATCTTGCCAATGATTAAAAAGAATAGCGTGATCAAGAAATGTAACCTGAAGTTTTTTAACAATTGAAGGTAGTTCATAGTGAAATGAGTTTATTTTATTTGAATTATTCCAAGGATTTTCCACATGCAAAATACCTCCACATCTATCATAAAGCTTTGCGAGTTGTTTGAGTGAATAGTATTCCGACTCCTCTCTCATCTCAATTTGCTTGCTACCATCTTGTTGACCGATATATTTTTTATGTAAAGAACGAAAGAACATATTAGGATTTATATTTAAGACGTTATTAAGGATTTCTCGGCCATTCCAATCTTTGGTATAGTCACCTCCTCTGTTTTCTCTATACTTTTTATAGATAGCACGATGAATAGAAACTAATGAAAAAGCGATGAGTTCAATTATTTTTCGAATTTGTAACGCGTGTGCTTCAATAACAAACCTATCTTTATTAGATTTGGAATAGCCACTGACGTAACTTAGCCTTGCCTTAATCTCCTCAAGGTGTTTTATATAAACCTGAACATTTTCTATATCTCGAATATCTTCAAGCATAGAATCCTCATAATTTAGTATGTTAAAAAAAGGCGCAACTCTGGTTGTGCCTTTTTATCAATCACCTACCCCAAAAAAAACTTATAAGCTTCGTTTTTGGTTTCATCCCAGTAGGGATAATTCAAATCGTTTAAAAATGCTTTTAAATCCGTGTAGTCTTTTTTCGGGACTTGCATGCCTACTAATACGCGGGCAGATGCTGAACCGTGGTTGCGATAGTGGAACAGCGAAATATTCCAGCGGCCTGCAACTTTGTTTAAGAAAGTCATGAGCGCGCCCGGGCGTTCGGGGAATTCGAAGCGGTATAAAACTTCATCCGTAATTTGCGGTGCATGACCGCCCACTAAATGGCGAATGTGAAGTTTTGCTAATTCGTTTTCCGTCATGTCCACCAAATCATAGCCTTGGTCTTTTAATTCGGTGACTAAATCAGTGCGATCTTTTCCGCCGCTGCCTACTTGCACGCCCACGAAAATTTTTGCCGCTTTGCTGTCTGCATAGCGGTAATTAAATTCGGTGATGTTGCGCTTCCCCAAGGCTTTGCAAAATTCCTTGTAAGCACCAGGGCGCTCGGGAATAGTTACGGCCAAAATTGCCTCGCGCTGTTCACCGATTTCGGTGCGTTCGGAAATATAACGCAGGCGATCAAAATTAATATTGGCGCCGCAATCTATCGCCACTAAGGTTTGGCCGGTGATGCCATATTTTTCGACATATTTTTTCAAACCAGCGACGCCGGTTGCGCCTGCAGGTTCGGCGATTGAGCGCGTGTCTTCAAAAATATCTTTAATGCCTGCGCAAATTTCGTCGGTGGTGACGGTGATACTTTCGTCGACAACTTTACGCAAAATTCTGAAAGTTTCTTCACCGATTTGCGCCACAGCGATGCCGTCGGCAAATATTCCGACTTGCGGAAGTATCACGCGTTTTTTCTTTTCGAGTGCGGCAAATAAGCACGCGGACTCGTCAGATTCCACAGCGATAATTTTTGTTTCGGGACGCAAATATTTTACGTAGGCACCAATGCCTGCCGCTAAACCGCCACCGCCGACAGCGATAAAAATCGCGTCGATTTTGCCGGGATACTGACTCAAAATTTCCATGCCGATGGTGCCTTGGCCGGCGATAACATCGGGGTCATCAAACGGATGAATATAGGTGAGGCCTTTTTCTTCCATTAATTTTTTCGCGTGTGCAGAGGCTTCGTCGTAATTGTCGCCGTGCAAAACCACTTTTGCGCCGCGCGCTTTTACTGCGTCCACTTTAATAGCAGGCGTAGTGCGCGGCATTACGATGGTGGCTTTAATGCCGAGATGTTGCGAGCCAAGTGCAACACCTTGCGCGTGATTACCCGCAGAGGCGCAAATCACACCGCGGTTGCGCTCTTCTTCGGTTAATTGCTGTAGCTTGTTGTAAGCCCCGCGCAATTTAAATGAAAACACCGGCTGCAAATCTTCGCGCTTCAGCAAGACTTTATTGCCGGTGCGCGTTGAGAGCAGGCGCGCGTGATCGAGCGGGGTTTCTACCGCGAGATCGTAGATGCGGGCATTGAGGATGCGTTTTATGTAGGAATCGGGCATAGGAATACAAACTTATCGGCTGAAAAAAGTAACCCGCATAGTAAACAATTTAACGCGCTCTGGCATGTCCCAATCGCGCCAACTAAAAAGAAACTCCGTATAATGCGCGCACTATTACAAGTCCATCGACATGACATCATTCGGCTATCAATACCAAAGAGACTTTTATACAGGGCGAAATTTTCCATGACTCAAGACGAACTCAAACAAGCAGTGGCGCGCGCGGCGGTTGATTACATCGCTCCCAAATTATTTAACGATTCCGTTGTAGGCGTAGGCACAGGTTCTACAGCGAATTATTTCATTGATTACCTCGCGGAACTTAAGGGCCGTTTTGCCGGTGCGGTGGCAAGTTCAGATGCCTCTGCAGCGCGCTTGAAAAAACACGGCATCGAACTGTTTGATTGCAACTCCGTCAGCGAAGTTGTGGTGTATGTGGACGGCGCGGACGAAAGCAACGCGCATCTGCAATTGATTAAAGGCGGCGGCGCGGCGCTTACGCAGGAGAAAATCGTGCGTGCACTGGCGAAAGAATTTATCTGCATCGCCGACGCCAGCAAATGGGTGGATGTGTTGGGCAACTTCCCATTGCCGGTGGAAGTGATTCCTATGGCGCGTTCCTACGTTGCGCGCGAACTGGTAAAACTTGGCGGCGCGCCGGTGTACCGCGAAGGTGTTGTCACCGATAACGGCAATGTAATTCTGGATGTGTTCAATCTGGATATGAGCAACGCCGCCGCGCTCGAAACCACCATCAACCAGATTACGGGTGTCGT
This sequence comes from Gammaproteobacteria bacterium, assembly GCA_004172865.1. GTDB lineage: Bacteria > Pseudomonadota > Gammaproteobacteria > Pseudomonadales > Cellvibrionaceae > Cellvibrio. The sequence goes on from SEBV01000019.1 coordinate 110,615, forward strand.
TACCAACGGTTTGTTCGCAGTCAAGCCTGCGGACGTTTTATTACTGGGCACTGAAGATGGTGTAAAAACTATCAGAGCGCTTAACGCTTAAATAGGATTCACGTTGAGCGGATATTGAATAACCGCTCAATTATTTTTTCTTCCTCATTACTCTTCTCACCTCAATCCCTCTTTTTAAAAATCCTCTCCAAAAAAATCTAACGCTCTGTTGTGCAGCGCACAGTTGATGATCGGCGCGCCATGACATTCTGAGCCAACTCTGGAAAACAGCCCGATTACGGCTGACACCAGCGACCTAATTGAAGAAGCGGATCACCGCTATCACACCCACCTATTCGAGGACGAATGATGAAAACGAGTCGTATCGCAATTGCGTTACTATCGCTAGCTGCTGTTTTTTCAAGCCCGAGTCATGCCTCGGTAATCACTGAAGATTTTAGTGGTTTAGGCATTCAACCAACCTCCAGCCAAATCAGCTGGAACCTGGATACCACTGGTGGTGCCAGTATTCTGGAATTTGAGTTGGCTGGCTTTAAGAGTCTCGACGGTTACGGTAATTGCTGCACTGACATCTTCCATTTATGGGTAAACGATGCCGAAGTTTTCACCGGCTCATTCAATTTGGGTGGCGGCGGATCAAATAAAGTTTTGTTTAATCCTCTCGGCGCTCAAACCTTGACCACAACGTTTAATGCGACCGACAAAGTTCACAGCTCCAAGCAAGCAACCTGGGCGGGCGGTGTTACGCAAATTACGCTTCCGGTGGATTTATTAGCGGGCGCGAATCAAATTTATTTCAGCTATTCCGGCCGCACCCAGGGCACTGCCGATGAAGGCTGGGGAATCAATAAAGCATCACTCACTAGCGTAGCAGTTCCAGAACCTAACAACCTGGTGTTATTGCTGGGTGGATTGTTCGGCATGATGTTGTTACGCCGTCGCAATGCCGCACACTAGAGCCGCACTCGTTAATAGGAGTTAAAGTACACTAGCGACTTTTCTTATTAACGAAGGCTTTTATGGATTTTACATTTCCCGCCATCGGCATTATCCATTCCTGTTTTAAAGAGAAATTTGGGATACCTCGCCAGCCCGGATTGGCACCTTTGGCTAAAGCTCAGCTAGAACTCCTTCCCCCTTACGATGACCGCGCCGCTCTAGACGGCTTGGAAACCTGTAGTCATATTTGGCTGCAATTTGTATTTCACGCCAACAAACGCGAAGCCTGGAAACCCAAAGTGAAACCGCCGCGTCTCGGTGGCAATAAAAGCCTCGGTGTATTTTCCACCCGCTCCCCAACACGACCTGCGCCTATCGGCCTGTCGGTTGTAAAATTGGATGGTATTAGCGAAGCCGATGGAAAGTTATTTTTAAACCTAAGCGGAATTGATTTGCTGGACGGCACGCCAGTGCTGGATATAAAGCCCTACGTTCCCTATGTCGACCTTGTGCCTGAAGCCACTAATAGTTTTGCGGATAAAGCCCCGAAGTTAATTTCCGTTCAATTTAGCGACGAATGTGCGGCCTTTTGTAGTGATTATCGTCAAAAACAACAGATTGATCTCACCACCCTTATTCAACAGGTTCTACAACAAGACCCTCGCCCGCAGTATCAAGACCCCGAACCATCGCGGGTTTACGGAATGAACTTGTTGGATTTGAATGTCCAATGGCGTTATCCGGAAAATACCACTCCCTATATCCAAGTCATTGCTATAGATTCAATCACGGCCTGAGGTTTTATACAGATTCGGTTTTGGACTTTATGTAAATTAGCGTTAAACCTCGCCTGCTGGCTGGCGACTTATTTATCCTGTTATTTCCTGAGCACGCCTGTTTCCAATCACTTGAGAAGAGCAATAATT
>SEBV01000220.1 GCA_004172865.1 Gammaproteobacteria bacterium
ATTAATGAAGAAATTGCTGGCGGTAGCAACGCAACAATCGGCTTACAATGGGATGCAGCACAAGAATTGCCTGGTTTTGACAGAAGCCAAAGCCGGATAGGACATTACATCGGTGGTTCATGGCAATTAGCTGGCGCAGGAGCAGCGGCCGGCAGTAATCCATATAATTGGAGTGGCAGCGGCTATACCAGTTTCTCGCCGTTTGGTGTGTTGAATAGCAATGCTACGTTGCCGTTACTCAAAATCACTTTTAATGTTGTTAGCGTTCCAGCAGGGAATCAATGCACGTGGATGGTAACTGGTGGAGACATTGAAAGTATTGTACTGCAGCGTTCCCTAAACGGTCGTGATTTTGTCGACGTGCATTCTGCGGCTTTCTCCTTGTCAGACAACTTTACAGACGCGATTAGGAACGCCACTAAAACCTTCTATCGTTTGAAAATTATTGATAAAAATGCATCTGTAAAATATAGTAATATAGTTTGGCTTGACAGCAGACTTGTCAGCAACCCCCAACTATATCCAACTTTATTTACGCAATCATTTTTTGTTCAATATCAAGGTTATGGTAAAGCGTTGATCAAGATTTACAATGAAAGTGGTTCGATGGTTCAGCAAAATCAATTGAAAGAAGGTACAAACGAGATTAACGCCGCCCGTTTGCCATCGGGAGCATATTTCTACCAGATCGTAAAAGAGCAGAATGTTTTGACGAACGGGCAAGTCTTTAAGCAATAACGAGTTCTTTTTCTTAGTTGTAACTAACCGGCTTTTTAGCCGGTTTTTTAATTTATGCAGGACGATCCTACCTTGCTTCAAAAGGCATTGCTTTTGTGTTTGTCTCAACCAATGCGATCAAAGTGTCCGTGCGACAGGCACACGCTTTAAGTGTTCAAGGTTATTTTAAAACGCCCCAAAGTATTGAAAGTTTCAAAGACATGCTTCAGAAACTTTTTGATATTGGGAGCTTAGTAAACATATCTACAACGCATAACAAAGCAAAGAAGGAATATCATGGGTTTAATCGAAAGGTTATTCAGCTACTATTGGCAGCATAAAAGACAAAAGCAATTAAGAAGGACAGGAAAAAACCAGCAGTAAAAAGAATATTTATCTGCGTATTGGAACTTCAAATTTATCATATAAGGATTAGTGATTTTTTCTGAAGCGAAGCCAATTCTCAACAGAGGCAACATGCATGAAGTTTCAATCAAAAAAAGAACATTGTAGCAGCAAAAGAGCCTTTACTAAAAGGAGACAATCGAAAATTACAGGCCCGGTTCCGATATGTTTTTGGAT
>SEBV01000003.1 GCA_004172865.1 Gammaproteobacteria bacterium
CATTCGCGCAGCTAAAATAGTTTTCAAAAATTTCGCTGATTAAAAATAATCAAAAAATTAAAAATTTTTGATTTTTAAACATTGGTTTTTTCAAAAAAATAAAATTTATGAAAATTTAAACTATAAAAATTTAGGATGAATTAAAAAAATTATTCGAATTTGCACCAAGTGCGCGCACAAAAAATCTGCAAATAATGGCTATAAACAGTGGCCTTAAAAATTCATAGATTTCGATCTGCTTTTACGCTCCAAAAAGATGCAAAAAAGCCAGCTTTTTTAAGCTGGCTTTAACTGAATTAGAAGTTGTTTTTTAACCAACTATTTGCTTGAACAATTACTGAGCTGTTTTTAGAATTTTTTGAATCGCATTGCAGAAATTTTTGAATATAGACGGCGAGAATTTTTAGATTTTTAAATCGTCGTCACCGTCGTCTAATAAATCCATTCCGAGTCGCTGACCACGCAATTCACGACGCGATAACAATTTTGATTGCGCTGCTTCGGGTAAATCGGTGAAGCGAATAGTGCCTTGATCAACTAACAAATTAACAACGTCTTCGAGCACCCGCGCCATAGCCTGGTCAGATTGTTCGAGTGAAGTTACTTGTGCAGGTTTTAATGCGTGTAAAAATGCATGCAACTCACTGGCGTCATCTGTAACCAACTCACTGAAGTCGTGAGTAGCCGTTTGACTTACTGCGCTTATCGCACCATCTTCACTTCGTTTTACGTACATATTTATACCTTCAAAAATATAACGGGTTTTACTCGTCCCTGAGTTTTATCGCCAGATTAATCAGTAATTAAATTGCTATTGGTTTTCAGCAGGTTAATGATTGCTGCGTCGCCACCCGTTAAATTAACGCCGCTCAATACGATCGTTTGATCGGTCGCGGTACCGTAGTTGGAACCGGTAAAGGCCCCTGCACTGCTGATCGAAACAGTCGTGTTGGTTCCATCACTGGTGAAGTGCAAATAGTTGGTTAATGTGCTGTTAGTTTCACCTTGCAATAAATCATGGAGATCCAGTTTATCGCCAGCAGCGGTGTTGAAGTCGGTAACTGTATCTTTAGCCGGTGCCGCCGTTGTGCCTTTGTCCACAAGGTTCCAAACAAAGGTGTCTGCACCGGTTCCACCAGTCAAAGTATCGTTGCCTTTGCCGCCGGTTAACGTGTCATTACCACCACCACCATTTAAGGTGTCGGCCGCGATGCCTGTACCGCCGCGCAACGTATCGGCAAAGTTACTACCAGTTAAATTAGCACCGGTTGTAGAAGCGATGTTGTTAATAGTGTAACCAACGCTTCCGCCTGCTTGTGAAAGGTCCACAGAGAAACCATTGTTAGTATTCAGCGTCGCGGTGCCGTCATTAATCGTGCCTGCAGTGGCGATAAAATTGCCTGCAACAGTCGCACTTGCTGCAGCACCCGTTGTAACCACGAGATTATCTGCAACGCCACCCACGCTCAGGTCGGTAATTACATCTACACCTGCATCAACATAGAAAGTGTCAGTACCAGCGCCACCAGTAAGAGTGTCAGTACCCGCACCACCCACTAGTAAATCGTTCCCTGCGTCGCCCTTCAAGGTGTCGTTCCCGGCACCCCCAAACAACAAATCATTACCAGTACTGCCGACTAAAGTATTTGCAGCGGTATCACCAATAAGGATTGTGTTAGCACCTACGACGGCATCACGTGTGCCTGAGTCGTCGTTACTAAGGGTATAAGCTGTATTTGCCAGCGAGTAACCTTTGTAGGTTGCTCCACCTGTGAAGGTAATCGTTTCGACCGTTGTAGCTGCCACGAAATGATTAAGAACATTAATGGTTTGGCCATTCAACGAAATAGTGAGATTGCCTGCGGCGGCCGTTGTGCTTGAATCCGCGAAGTCCAAACTGGTTAGTGCAGCTCCGTTTGCTGCAATAACAATCGCGTCATTGCCGGACGAGTCGTCGATAGAATCTGTACCGTCTGAAAGACCGAACTTGAAAGTATCATCGCCAGAATCGCCAATCAGGGCATCGTTGCCCGCACCCCCAGTTAAGGTGTCATTACCAGTACCACCGACAAGCGTGTCGTTGCCGCTGCCACCAATCAATACATCATCACCGCCGAACCCATAAAGCGCAGTGCGGGTAGTGTTGGTAGACGCATCAAACGTATTGTTGCCGCTGGTTCCGAGTGACAAGGTAATAACATCCACAGGAGCAGTAGCGTCAGTAACTTTAAGGACTCCGGTAATTGCCGTTGCTTGCTCGACAGCTGACAAAGTTGTGGCAGTACCATTATTGATCGTTGGATTACCAAATGCTGCCGCGAATTGTGGAGTGAGCGCCAGGGTAGTTCCAACATCAACATCGGATGCGGTAAAGGTGATTCCACCACCGTTAGCAGATACATTAGAAACGACTGCCAAATCATTAACCGGCAATATGTTCATAGTTACGGTTGCTGTGTCTGTACCGCCGTGACCATCACTAATGGTATAGGTGTAAGTTGCCAAACCATTGTAATTAGCTGTTGGTGTGAAGGTCACAGAACCATCCGCGTTTAGCACTACAGTTCCGTTGATAGGATTTTGAACGCTGATAATACTTAAGGTATCGCCATCAATATCAGAATCGTTGGCTAACAACTCCGAGCCTGCCACTGTCCAGGATGTATCTTCATTCATCGCATGCACGGCGCTGTAATAAGTCGGCACGCTAGACAACAAGTTGTAGGTAACACCGTTATCGCCACTCAACTCAACCTTAAATACCGCCTGCCCACCTTGATCCCAATATAGGATTTCGATGGAATGCAAGCCGCCAGTTGTTATGGTGAATTGTGCGTGGGTAGTACCTGTGGGCGATTGGATTTGGTCAACGGTTGCAACAGCTACACCGTCAACTTTAATTTGATAACCGTCATCACCCCGTATCTTGAAGTTGTAACTACCTGCCGCCAATTCGACTGATCCATACATACGGATGATAGCGTCACTACTATCGGCCGGATCCGTACTTAGCGTGGCCGCGTCAGCACCCAGGAAGGCTTGCAAGTTAGTGCCGTGACCTAAATCGTTAGAGAATAAGTTATCCGCACCGTAGTTGAAGCTTGTCGCAATAAAAGTAGCAGTTGGTTCTTTACCCGCGATAAACGCATTAATTTGCGCCAGAGTCGTCAGGTTCGCGCCATCTGGACCTTCATGATAAGAATAATATTGCGATAACAAACCTTTATTGAGAGTACTGCCCGTGGCTGGGTCATCAACTGCAACAGGTGCATCATTAACCGCATTAACCACAACGTGAGCATTAGCTGGGGTTGATACCGCACCGTTGTTATCAGTCACGGTGAAAGGAATATCCAGGCCACCGTCAAAACCTGCTTTGGGCACAAATTTCAGCGTTGCTGCTTGTGAAACCGTTAAGTTCATTGACGTCGTTACAGCAGTCGTACCATCCGCCAGATAAAGCACACCCTGCGCAACTGTTGGTAAGGTCGTGACTTTAATACTGACAACACTGCCATCAACATCCGTACCGGCAAGTGTTACTGGAATACTGGTTGCCGCTGCAGCGCCGATAAAATTGGCTGGCGTTGCGATGGGTGCATCATTGGTGCCCTGAATATTTACAGTAATAGTACTGGTGGTGCCGTCAGCAGACGTGATTGTAAGTTTGTCAGTGTAAGTCGTTCCCGCAGCAAATTCGTTGTGAGCTGTGTCAGTGGTATAAGTCCATACGCCATTGGTTGTGATGTTGAAGTGGCCGTAGCCATTGCTACCTGCAACATTGCTCTGAGCAACAAAAGTCACTGCACTATCCACATCACTAATCACCACGGTTCCGCCAGTGCTGAGGATCGCATTGGTTTCAGTGAGGCTTGCTACGGGAGGAGTAATTACCGCCGCATCATTGGTACCCAAAATACTGACGGTGATAGTGCTGGTAGTGCCATCTGCCGAGCTTACAGTTAAGGAGTCGGTGTAAGTTTGGCCAGCCACAAATTCGTCATGTGCGGTGTTCATGGTGTAAGTCCACACACCGTTAGCACCTAAGGTAAATTTGCCATAACCGTTGCTGCCGGCAGCGTTAGTTTGCGCGATGAAAACTGCAGGGCTATCAACATCAGTCACCGTCAAAGTGCCGCCTGTACTTTGGATTGCATTGGTCTCAGTCAAACCTGCAGTACTAGTGCCACTGATTACTGCTGCATCGTTAGTACCAGCGATATTGATAGTAATTGTACTGGTAGTACCGTCTGCTGAAGTTACTGTCAGAGAATCGGTATAAGTTGTTCCAGCAGCAAACTCGTTATGAGCTGGGTCGGTGGTATAGGTCCATACACCATCGGTTCCCAATGTGAAATGACCGTAACCATTGTTACCTGCAACATTAGTCTGAGCCACAAAAGTCGCTGAGCTATCCACATCACTAATCGCCAAAGTTCCACCTGTGCTGAGGATGGCATTGGTTTCAGTGAGGTTTGCGACGGCTGGTGTAATCACAGCAGCGTCATTAGTACCCAAAATACTTACGGTAATGGTACTGGTGGTGCCATCAGCCGAACTCACAGAGAGTGAGTCTGTGTAAGTTTGCCCTGCAACAAATTCGTCATGGGCGGTGTTCATAGTGTAAGTCCAAACACCATCACCACCTAAGGTAAACTTACCGTAACCATTGCTGCCTGCAACGTTCGTTTGTGCAACGAAGGTTGCAGGACTGTCGACGTCATTCACAATCAAAGTACCACCCGTACTTTGGATAGCATTGGTTTCCGTCAAACTTGCAGTGCTGGTGCCAGTGATTACGGCCGCATCATTAGTGCCTGCGATATTAACAGTGATGGTGCTGGTGGTACCGTCCGCTGACGTTACTGTTAGAGAATCGGTGTATGTCGTTCCAGCGGCAAACTCGTTATGAGCCGTGTCAGTGGTATAACTCCACACGCCGCCTGTATCCAGTGTGAAATGACCGTAACCATTGCTACCCGCAACATTGTTTTGAGCGAGAAAAGTAGCCGGGCTATCTACATCGCTGATAGCTAAAGTACCACCGGTTGTTAATATCGCGTTGGTTTCGATTAGGTTTGCTACGGCCGGAGTGATGACTGCAGCGTCATTAGTACCGTTAATTGTCACTGTAATTACGCTGGTGGTGCCATCGGCTGAACTCACAGTCAGTGAGTCGGTGTAAGTTTGGCCGCCCACAAATTCGTTGTGTGCAGTGTTCATGGTGTAAGTCCATACACCATCGGTTCCTAAATTAAACTTACCGTAGCCATTACTACCTGCCGCATTGCTTTGAGCAACGAAACCAGCTGTGCTGTCTGCGTCACTCACAGTCAAGGTACCGCCGGTACTTTGGATTGAATTGGTTTCGGTTAAGGTTGCCGTGCTAACGCCACCAATTACGGCAGCATCGTTAGTGCCCAAAATACTGACGGTGATTGTGCTGGTAGTACCATCTGCTGACGAAACTGTTAATGAATCGGTATAAGTTTGACCACCCACAAACTCGTTGTGCGCCGTGTTCATGGTGTAAGTCCATACACCATCGGTACCTAAGTTGAATTTACCGTAACCGTTACTTCCCGCCGCGTTGGTTTGAGCAACGAAAGCTGCAGGGCTATCAACATCAGTCACATTCAAAGTGCCACCAGTGCTTTGAATTGCGTTGGTTTCAGTCAAACTCGCCGTGTTAGTACCAGTGATAATCGCCGCATCGTTAGTACCGGTGATGGTGACAGTAACTGTGCTGGTAGTACCATCTGCCGAACTTACCGTTAAGGAATCAGTATAAGTTTGGCCACCCACAAATTCGTTGTGAGCGGTATCCATGGTGTAAGTCCACACGCCGCCTGTATCCAGTGTGAAATGGCCATAACCATTACTGCCCGCAACGTTAGTTTGCGCAATGAAAGTGGCTGAGCTATCGACATCAGACACAGTCAAAGTACCGCTGGTAGTTTGGATCGCATTAGTTTCGGTGATAGCGCCGATGCTAACGCCACCAATTACGGCAGCATCGTTAGTACCTAAAATACTCACGGTGATAATACTGGTGGTACCATCGGCTGAACTTACTGTTAGGGAGTCGGTATAGGTTTGGCCGCCCACAAATTCGTTGTGCGCCGTATTCATGGTGTAGGTCCACACACCGTCGGTACCTAGGTTGAACTTGCCGTAACCATTGCTACCTGCTGCATTAGTTTGGGCGATAAACACTGCTGGGCTGTCCACATCAGATACAGTCAAAGCGCCGCTAGTACTTTGGATCGCATTGGTTTCCGTTAAAGCGGCCGAGTTGACGCCACCAATTACCGCAGCATCATTAGTACCGGTGATGGTAATAGTGATGGTTGAAGCCGTACCGTCAACGCTTGCCACCGTGAAGGTTTCATTTACGTTTTGGCCAACATTTAAATTATCAAATGCGCTATTCGCAACGTAGTTCCAATGACCATCAACATCGATACTCAATGTACCGGTAGTACCTACAGTAGTGCTTGGCGTAAAGGTGTTCGCCGCATTATCCACATCAGTACTTGTTAAGGTACCGCTGGTAGTCAAAGGTGCATTGGTTTCAGTCAATACGACGTTTGCACTACTAACTGTTGCAGCGTCATTAGTACCGTTAATGGTGATTTTGATGATCGATGTGGTGCCGTCAACACTGGCTACTGTGAAAGTTTCATTAACATTTTGACCAACGTTTAAATTATCGAATGCGCTATTCGCAACGTAGTTCCAATGACCGTTAACATCGATACTCAATGTGCCAGTAGTACCTACAGTGGTGCTTGGAGTAAAGGTGTTCGCCGCGTTGTCCACGTCAACACTCGTCAACGTACCGCTAGTAGTTAACGGGGAATTGGTTTCATCCAATGCGACGTTTGCGCTGCTAACTGTCGCAGCATCATTAGTACCATTGATAGTGATTTTGATAGTTGAGGTAGTACCGTCAACGCTTGCCACCGTGAAAGTTTCATTTACGTTCTGGCCAAGATTTAAATTATCAAACGCGCTATTGGCAACGTAAGTCCAGTGGCCTTGTGCATCAATGGTCAAGGTGCCGGTAGCACCAACGGTAGTGCTTGGCGTGAAAGCATTGGCTGCGTTATCGACATCTGTACTGGTCAGAATACCGCTGGTAGTTAATGGCGCGTCGGTTTCGGTTAGCACAACATTGGCGCTGCTAACAATGGCCGCATCATTGGTGCCGGTGATGGTAATGGTGACCGTTGCAGTTGAGGTACCGCCATGGCCATCACTAACTTGGTAACTGAAACTGTCGGTAGCCGTAACGCCCGCTGCAAGGCTATTTGCGTTGTTGGCGGCATAGGTATAACTGCCATTGGCATTCAGGGTGATGGTGCCGTAGGTACCAACCACACCAATGCCTACATTTGCAGCATTACCATTAACTTGACTAACAACCAATGCGTCGCCATCCACATCAGTATCATTGATAAGCACACCAGAAGTGCTAGGTACACTTAAGGTCGCATCCTCAAGTACTGCTGCCGAGTCATTATTTGCAACGGGGGCATCGTTCAGAGGATCGACCGTGATATTTAGCGTTGTGCTAGACCCGGTATTAGTGATGTAAGTGACGGTTGGAACTGAACCATTCCAATTAGCATTTGGCGTAAAGGTGTAAGCACCATCCGCAGCCAGATTAAAAGTGCCTACACCGGTAATGGTGGCAGTTTGGCCTGCAGTAAAGACTGTGGCATCGCCTGCGACATGGAAAGAAGCGACTGACAAGGTGTTATCAATGTCTGAATCATTCGTTAATACATTGCCGGTTGCCACGTCGTCTTCATCGATAGTTTTGGTATCCGCCACCAAAACAGAAGCGTCATCATCAGCAGTAACATTGACTGTGATAGTGCTAGATGCAGTCGAGAACGACCCAGCAGAATCCTGCACTGAGAAGTTGAAATTTGCGTAATTGGTTCCATTAGCATTGTCTGCGGGTGTGAACACGAGACTGGATAAATCACCCGCACTAATAATTTGATTAACGCCAACGGCTGAGCCATTCAACGTCAAAGAACCAGCCGTTGGCAGGCTATCGATACGAACTGCAAGCAAGGTTTGGCCTGAATCACTGTCGGCGAAACCAAAATCGGGTGCGGAAAAGGTTTTGCTTCCGTCTTCATTGATAGTAACGGCCAAATCAGAACCGGTTGGTGGCGTGTTAGCGCCGACATTTACGGTTAGATCTGCTGCCGAAGTGCCGCCTTGACCATCACTAATTTCATAGTGGATAACAATTGGGCCGGTCACATTGACCGCAGGTGTGAAATTCAAAGTGCCGTTTGGATTGATAGTAACGGTGCCGAGAGTAGGATTTACCAATACCGCACTGGTGACGCTGAGACTACCGCCATCAACATCTGTGTCATTACCGAGTACGGAAATATTACTGAGCGCAGAATTAATAGCTGTACTGGCAACATCAGCAACAGCAACAGGAGCATCATTGGTTCCGGTAATACCGATGTTAACCGTTGTGGTAGAGCCATCAGTCAGGGTTACAGTGAAGCTTTCCGATTTTGTCTCACCACCAGCGAGAACATCTGCACGTGCATCAAGCGTATAAGTCCATACCCCGTCTGCTGTGAGCACCAAGCTGCCGTAATTGCCAGATGTGGTTGAAGGCACAAATGCCAAAGATGCGTTATCGATATCATCTGCCGTTAAAGTGCCAATTGCAGATGGCGACGTATCTTCAACGACAGTACCTGCGCCAGTTGAGATAACCGGCAAATCGTCAGTGCCCGTAATACCCACAGTCACCGTAGTAGTTGAACCGTCGGTCAAAGTAACAGTGAAGTTTTCGGTTTTAGTTTCACTACCCGCAAGCGCTTGAGCGCGGGCATCAAGCGTGTAAGTCCATACACCGCCTGAAGTAAGCACCAAACTACCGTAGTTGCCAGACGTTGTTGAAGGCACAAACGCTAGACTTGAATTGTCCACGTCAGTCGCCGTCAACGTACCGGTAGCTGACGGATTTGTATCTTCAACGACAGTACCTGCACCCGTTGAGATAACTGGCAGATCATCGGTGCCCGTAACAGTAATCACCAAATTAGCCGTCGACGTTGCGCCTTGGTCGTCAGTAACAGTGTACGGAATGGTCAAAACAGTCGATTGACCGACGCCGAGAGATTGGTAGGCAGAATTTGAAGCATCAAAACTATAAGTGCCGTTAGGATTGAAGGTAAAGCCAGCGGGAGCAACGCCGTTCAAGCTGTAAGTTGCGGTCGCGGTTGCATCCGCATCGGTACTGGTCACAAAACCGTTAACTATGGGTGCGTCTTCTGCCACAGTGAAGGCAGCTGGCTGGGCAACTGGTGCATCGTTAACTGGCGTTACAGATACGCTAATGGTGTTAGGTATTGCATCGAATCCACCTGCTGAATCCTGCACGCTAAAAGTAAAGGTAGCGTAATTGGCACCGTTAGCATTGGCGACGGGCTCGAATTTCAGGTTGCCAATATCGCTCACGTTAATAACTTGCCCAACGACCACGGCCACATTGTTTAAAACCAGGCTGCCTGCAGTTGGCAAGCTGTCAATGCGAACGGCGCTTAGCGTTTGGCCTGCGTCAGCATCGGAAAATGCGAAATCGCTAGCAGTGAAACTGTATGAGGTATCTTCATCGATATTTACAGCTTTGTCGGTGCTGGCTGGCAGCGTATTGGTGCCAACGTTGACCGTTAAAGTACTGGTACTGCTCAACCCGGACGGATCAGTTACGGTGTAGGTCACTGTCGCTGGGCCAGTGAAGTTGGCTGCTGGTGTGAAGACAACTTTGCCTTGAGCATCGATAACGGCGGTGCCTTGCACTGGGTCTACCGTAGGATTGCTAACGACAAGCGTTGATTTTGCGTCATCAACATCCACATCGTTTGCCAACACATCGACAGATATAGATTGGTTGATTGGCGTTGAGGCCAAATCCGGGTTTGCAACTGGTGCATCGTTAACCGGTGAAACGGTAAGGTTAACTTGTGCGGGAGTTGGGTCTACGCCGCCTTGGTTGTCCACGGCTGAATAACTGAAACTGGTTGATCCATTCCAATTTGCGGTTGGAGCGAAATACACTGGGCCGGTAACGGTTGCGCCTGCTGTGATAGGTTGGGTTAAACCGGCATCGCTATAAAGAATGCCGTTTGCTGGCAAGGTGTTGATTACAAAACCAGTAAGAGTACCGTCGCTGTCTGCGCCAGACAAATTGATAGTTTGCACGCTGTCTTCATCGAGAGTAACGGCGAGCGTATTGGTGGTTGGAAGGTCATTAACAGAAGCCACCGCAACACTTACTGTGCTGGTAACCAAGCCGCCTTTGCCATCGTTAACGGTAACCTGAAAGCTTTCATTGCCGTTGTAGTTTGAGTTTGGCGTGTAAGTAAATTGGCCTGTTGCCGAGTCTAAAACCACTGTGCCGTTGGCAGGCTGAGCGACCAAATTGTAGGTCAAGGTATCGCCATCAACATCACTCGCGATGACTTTGCCAGTTACCGGCGTATCTTCATTGGTGGTAAGCGCAGGGTTATTAGCGACAGGGGCGTCATTGACAGGATTCACACCAACGCTGATAAGGCTGGTGGTTGTGCCACCTTTGCCATCGCTGATGGTAACGGTGAAAGTATCCGCACCGTTGTAATTAGCGTTAGGGGTATAAACGAATGCGCCAGTAGCAGCATTCAAAGTTACTTGACCATGGGTCGCAGCGGTGGTGACTTGATAAGCCAGCGCGTCGCCATCCACATCAGTCGCAACAACCTGGCCAGTGAGCGGAGTGTCTTCATCAACAACCAGAGTTTGGTTTGCACTTGCGGGTGCATCGTTAACTGGCGTTACGCCGATGCTGATAGTGCTAGTCGTAGTACCACCGTTTCCATCCGCAACTGTAACAACGAAGCTATCTGCACCGTTGTAGTTAGGGTTCGGCGTGTAAACAAATGCACCAGTGGTAGCATTGACCGTAACTGTGCCGTGTGCGGCAACGGTTGAGATCGCGTAAGAAAGCGTGTCGCCATCAACATCGCTGGCAACCACTTGACCTGCTACGGCAGCGTCCTCTGTAGTCGATAAAGTTTGGTCGGCCACAACGGGAACATCGTTAACAGAAGCAACGGTCAAACCCACAGTAGTTGTGGTGGTATTACCGCGGCTATCCGTAACGGTTACGACAAAACTATCCGGGCCGTTGTAATTGGCGTTAGGCGTATAAACGAATACGCCGGTCACAGGATCTAGCGTGAGAGCGCCGTTTGCTGGCTGACCAGTCAAGGTATAAGTCAGTGGATTATTTTCAGGGTCGTTAGCCAAAATCTGGCCGGAAATCGGAGTATCTTCATTGCCATCGAAACTTTGTGGGCCCACTTGCGGTGCGCTATTTGATGAAGACTCGGAAGCCAAAAATTGTGGCGCTGCAACTGGCGCGGCATCAATACCGTAAGTGAATGAAGATGGATTCACCTCTTCAATAATACGTGTTAGCTCTACGAAATCGTGGCCTTCATTGCCACCGCCACCGCCAAGACCTGCCGCTGTCTCGTCGAGTTGGGTAGTTAAATCGCCACCATTATTTAATACGGTAAGCGCTTCTTGAACCGACGCGTTATCGACCGCGGCATCTTGTTTGTCGGATGCCAAATCAGTCCACAAATCGCGGTTCATTAAAACTTCTTGATTGCCGGCAATCGTCACTGGGTGACCATCACCAAAATCCAATTCAATATGAGCCCCGGTTGCAGTAATGATTGTCTCTTCAGCGGTAACCGTGTCGCCTACTTTTAAAGGACGTAACTTACCATCAGCCTCTTTCGCCCAAGCTTGACCTTCGAGAGCAGCAACGGTAGCAACAGAATTAGCCATAACAAAAAACTCCGGGGGATGAATTACAAAAATTAAAATAAAAAGAAGAATCGATATTGAGAGAGTCTAGCGGAAGGTGTCCATATTTCTATTGGACTGAAGGACAATGCAGGCGCATTGAATAGATTAAAATCGCATACTAAAACGCAAGGTCGCCAAAAGCGGTTATGGATAAATATTTAAAGCAGATTATTAACGACCTGACAGCACCAACACCAAATGCAAACGGTCACGGACTTGAAGTTTTTCAAACACAGCACTGAGGTGTGCTTTTACAGTTCGCTCAGTAATATCGAGTTCCTTTCCGACTTCTTTATTGGATTTTCCGGCCGCAACAGCTTTAGCCACAGACTGTTCGCGTGCGCTCAATAAATCCAAATGATTTTTTTCAGGCGTCGATACAGGCGCAAGAATATTTGCTGTCGCAAATACTAATTGACGCATTAAATCCACTCCCAACCAAAGGCCACCTAGTTCAACAACTTGACTCGCTTGCTGCAACACGGGAATTGCCGCTAAATAATGCAAATAGCCATTTGCGCCAACTTCCAAAATTTGTTTAGCTTCTTTTGCATTTTCAACTTGTGTGAGAGCAATAACGCGCGCACCGGCAGCAACCCACTTGGAAATATGTTTAAACGAAAATGCATCGCCCAACACAACCCAAATAAGCAAACCCTGCAAATTTTCAGGCAATTCATATTCATCTTGTAGCACGCGAGCCAGCGGAAAAGCTTGGCTCCAGCGCGGAGATTGAATCTTGGATGAAGTTAAAAATAGTGACTGCATTATCGCTCGGTTAAGGCATTTTGTTTTGCCCGCAAAACAGGTTTCAACAAATAAGATAGAACAGTTTTTTTGCCGGTCAAGATATCCACTTGCGCGGTCATACCCGGCATAATTGGCAAAGACGCATCGAAACCCGCGCGATCCGTTCGCACACGCACCAGATAAAAAACATTTTCTTTATCGTCCTTCATAGTGTCGGCGCTGATGTGTTCAAGCGTGCCGGTCAAGCCACCATAAATGGCAAAATCGTAGGCGGTAAATTTCACAATTGCTTTTTCACCGGGATGCAAAAACGCAATATCTTTTGGAGCAACCTTAGCTTCAATTAATAATTGATCATCCAACGGAATAATTTCGACAACTTCATGTCCGGGCTGCACAACACCGCCCAAAGTATTGGTGTAAAGACGTTGCACTGTGCCGTGCACAGGTGCGCGAATTTCCGAGTATTTTATTTTGTCAGCAAGACCAGTTCCGGTTTCGCTCAAGCTGGATAGTTTTTGCAACGTTTCAGATAACTCAGAGCGCCATTTGTTCACTTCATTTAATTCAACTTCGCGAACCTTTCCTTCCGATTCCTCCACCGCCGCTTTCAAGCGCTGCTCTTGCGCCAATGCTTGAAGGCGCGCACCGGTTGCGTTGGAAACTTCACCCTGTAGCTTTAAAATTTCAACTTCAGAAACAGCACCACTTTTTAATAATGGTGTTGTGACTGTTAATTCCTGATTGGCTAAATCTAACGCGCGCGTCACTTGGTCTAATTTTGCGCGCACTTCTTGAAGCTCGCGTTGACGCTGTTCTAACTGGCTGCGCGAAATACTAAGCTGCTCATCCAACTCTCTGCGGTTTGCTTCGTATTGCGATTTTTCGTGCTCTGCAATGTCGGGAGACGATTTAATAATATCTTCAGGCAACACAAAATTTTCTTTACTCGTCAACGCCTTTAAGCGCGCCGCTCGCGCTTGCAAAGAAATAAGCGATGCATGATTTTCTCGAAAGCTGGAAACAAAACGCGTGGGGTCAATACGTAATAACAAATCGCCTTTTTTGACGATATCACCTTCGTGAACCAGAATTTCCTCAACCACGCCGCCATCGAAAGATTGAATAACTTGTAGTTGTTGCGAGGGAATAACTTTTCCTTCGCCACGCGCCACTTCATCTACTTTTGCAAAGGCAGCCCACAACACCAAAATCAGAAAAATTAATGCAATTGCATTTAGTAGCAAGCGTGCACGCAAAGGTTCCTGTTGCACGCGCGCCCAATCTGCATCGTCCAGCCAATCGTGAGATTGTTCATTAATCGGTGCGAGCCAACGCTGATAAATTTTGTCGATATGAGTACTGGCAGGCACTCCAATTTTATCTAGCCACTGCCCTACTTTCTTAAAATAAAGCTCGGAGCCTGCGAGCTTGCGAGCAGTAATCTCAGTGCTAGAAGACTCAGCAGCAGTAAGTTCTGAGCTAACAACTTCAGTGCCAGAGATTTCAGGAGCAACAATTTCAGAACCAGAAATTTCAGAATTAGAGAGTTCAGAATTAGAGAGTTCAGAATTAGAATTTTTTCCGTCGGGTTTATTCGCGTCCATTACGAAGCCCTCCCAATACGACCTTGGCGCAAGGCTTCGACCACTTGTTCTTTCGCACCATCCGCAACAATTTTGCCGGCATCAATCACGATAATTCGATTTACCAATTCAAGTAGCGACGTACGATGGGTAATTACCAATAAGGTTTTACCTTCAGAAAATTGCGCAATGTTGCGTTTGAATTCTTCTTCGCTAGAGTGATCCATAGAACCTGTCGGCTCATCAAATAATAAAATCGCCGGATCATTTAATAAGGCACGCGCGATAGTAACGCTCTGACGCTGACCGCCTGACAACAATTGCCCATGCTCGCCCACGGGCATGGCTAATCCGGCGGGATGTTGATTTACAAAATCCGTTAAACCGCTTAAACGTACCGCATCCAATAAAGCTTCATCGCTAACATGGCCTGCGCCCATCGCAATATTTTCGCGCAGGGTTCCGAAAAATAAATTTACATCTTGCGACACATAACCAATATTGCGGCGCAATTCTGCGGGGTCCAATTGGCGAACATCAATGCCATCGACCAATACAGTTCCTTCAGAAGGTTCATACAAACCTGCAATCATTTTTTCCAACGTTGTTTTGCCTGAACCATTTCGCCCTAAAATCGCAACGCGTTCACCGGGATTAATTTTAAAAGAAATATTGCGCAAAACTTCGCGTTCATCGTTGGGATATTTAAAACCAACTTGCTTAAACTCAATTCCGCCTTGCAAGCGCGCGCGACTAATCCAGTTAGAACCTGCAGGGCGATCCACCGGTTTATTCATAACTTGTTCGAGATTGGTTAACGCCGTTGCTGCCTGGTGATATTGCATCAGCAACGCAGCTGTTTGGCTTATCGGCCCCATCACACGAGCGGATAACATGTAAGACGCAATTAATCCGCCCTGCGTTAAATTTCCATCAATAATCTGATACACACCAACGATAATAATAATTACCGAAACAACTTGCTGAATCCACGCCGTACCCGAGCCGACTGAACCGGAAAGCATGCGCATTTTTACCGAAGTACGTGAAAGCAAAAGCGTTGACTGCTCCCAAATCGCTTGCATACGGCCTTCGGAACCGGTGGTCTTTAATGTCTCAAGACCTTGCAAACTTTCCACCAAAATAGCATTGCGTTGCGCAGAGGCTTGCATTGAATTTTCTGAGAGCGTATGCATTTTGTGTTGCACCGCAGCGGCATAAATTAGTGCGGCAACAATGCCAAATAAAATAGGAAATACTAACGGCCAGGAAATAATTAAGATAACAACTGTAAATAATAAAACGAACGGTAAATCGACAAATGCCAACACAGTTGCTGAGCTGATAAATCCACGAATTGATTCAAAGGATTGCAAGCTGGACGCAAAAGATCCCACTGAAATTGGGCGCTCGGATAATTTCATTCCCAACACCCGCTCCATAATGACTGCAGAGAGCGTTATATCCGTTCGGCTTGCGGCGAGATCAACAAACCAGGCACGCATCATGCGCAAACCTAAATCAGCGGTAATCATTAAAACAATACCGAGTGCTAAAACCCACAAAGTATCGGTCGCGTGATTGGGGACAACGCGGTCGTACACATTCATTACAAAAAGGGGTGACGCTAAGGCAAAAATATTGATAATAAATGCGGTGAGCAATACATCGCGGTAAAGCTCACGGTGCTCGGCAATAACACTCCAAAACCAGTGGCCGCGTTTCACTTTTGCAATGGATGCTGCACGCGCATCAAATACTTGTTCAGGGCGCGAATAAATTACACGGCCTGCATAAATTTCTGCCAATTCGGAAATTGAGATTACCGTTGTTGCATTACCTAGTTCAGGAAAAACCACGCGCGCACTTTGCGTATCTTTATTGAGTTCAAGTAATACGCAGGCAGTATTATTTTTAAGTAACAAAATAACCGGGAATAGTGCATGGTTAAGATGTAAAAGATCACGCGCAACAATTTTGCTGGTTAAGCCGGCGCGCTTTGCGGAACGCGCAAATGACGATGGTGTTAATTGATTATGTTGCAACGGCAAGCCTGCCAGAAGTGTTTCTGCTGTCGCCAAAATCCCGTGGGCGCGGGTGAGAATTAACAGGCATTCCAACAAGGGCCCGCCTTTCTCCAAGGCACCAGTTTGTTGCGTTACCATGAAATGCTCCAATGAATTTCGAACCGTGGCATATAACGACTGATCAAGATAAATCCAGACGATAGAATAAATAAGTGTGCGATTAATATAGTAGTCAATGTCAGGTTTCGCAATTTTTCACAGTTTAACTATTTGTTTAAATTACAAATTGTTAGCTTACAAATTATTAAACTCATAAAAAAAGCACAGTGCCCTCGCGAGCACTGTGCTTTTTAGAAACTCCGAATTAACTTTCCAAATTAATCTGACCAAATCAGCCCTGGCGCGATACAGTCACTTCAACACGACGATTGGCAGAACGCCCCGCTTCAGTTTCATTATTGCCGACTGCGCGAGTAGCTCCATAACCTTCGGTTTCATACAAAATTTGATCAAGACCATTCAAAATAAAATAATTTTTAACACTTTCCGCACGGGCTTTTGACAGCGGGATATTGATCATATCGGTACCGGAGTTGTCCGTGTGACCTTCAATTTTAATTTGCACAACCTTGGGTGTATTTTTGATCTGCTGAATAAGCACGTCTAACTTTTGCGCAGCATTCGGTGTTAACACTGAGCTACCCACATCAAACAAAGCATCGCCACTTAAACGCACTACCTCGGAAATTAAATCTTTGCGCGAAAAGCCTTCTGCCACTTCGAGAGGACAAGCACTAGCACCATCAATTTTTACCTTATCGTTAATTTTGGCATCTTTAACTTGTACCAAGGTATCGCGAGTAATGTTGAGTGCTGGTAACAAACTGCCCATAGCCGCCAAAGTGCGCGCGTGAGCAATATTCAAATCCGCCTCAGCGCTTGTGTAAGCGCGATTGGCTTGAAAATATTCGTTCTCCGCATCCAATAAATCCAGAAGTGAACGCTGACCGATTTTAAATTGCTCGCTGTAAGCAGTGCGAACTTTATCGCTCGAACGACGATGCTGATCCAATGATCTAAGTTGCTCTTTAATGCGTTGAGAGTCGTTGTAGGCAATTTGTGTGGTTTGACGTAAATCCACACAGGCTTTATCGCGTTGATCTTTTGCTTGATTCACTTCTTCCAATGCTCTACGAACGGCTGAACGAGTCGCTCCGCCCGCAAAAAGATTGTAAGTAATCGCTAGCTCAACCGCGCTTTCATCACCATAGCGATCATAATCCACACGGTCATCAAAACCATTGCTGTTACGGCTGGTGACCTGACGTGCGCGCAACTCAGCTTTCGGCAAATAACCAGAACGCTCAACTTTTACATTTGCTTGAGTTGTAGTGATATTTTTGATGGCAGCGTGAAAACCGGGATTGCCTTGATAAGCTAATTGCAGCGCTTCACGAATATTCGCAGGCAGATTGGTTTGCGAGAGTGATGATGCGGTTAAATCAGTCGCGGGCAATTGGCCTACGATGCGCAAGTAACGCGCAGTTACATCGTGCAAGTTTGAAGCTTCGGTTAATAGGTTGGTTTCAGCCAACGCCAAACGGCCTGCAACTTGTTCCAAATCTACCTTACGGCCAACACCGGAAGTTACACGCTCTTCAATCTGACTGAAAACTTCCTGGTGTTTTGCGTAATTGTCACGCGCTGAACTCAGAAGTGCGCGCTCACGGCTAACATCTTCGTAGGCGTTAACAGCGTCGAATGCAGTAGTTTCCACGCTGTTTAACAGCTCATAATAACGGACTAGACGAGCACCTTCAAAATATTCAACTTGGCCGCTGGTGCGAAATCCATCAAATAAACTTTGGGTTAATGATATTTGGCCTTGGCCGGTTGAGTAACGATCAAGACCATCGAAATCACGGGTAGCTTTGCCAGCGGTCACTGACACATCTACTGACGGCAAATAACCTGCACGCGCACCGCTGACTTGGTAGCCAGATGCTTTAAAAGCATGCCAGCTGGCTTGAAGCTCAGGGTTGGATTCAATTGCCTGCACTACAGCATCATGAACATTAGCTGCAGGCTGGGCGGAAACGACATAACTGGAAAGGGCTAGACAGCTTATAAGCACTCGGGGAAATACTGAAGCTACACGAACTGAACCAATTTTCATCATTAATCGAACCCTGTACTCTAAAAGATGGTGGTAACTAAATATATTGCAATTAGCCTAGTCAAAAAGATCGGTGTTATATAACTTTCGTACGATTATTTTTTCTCATGGCAGCTAAATCTGCATAAAAAACGCACGGCATCTTACCTGATGACACTTAAAACCCACAACAGATAAATATCTTCTGTGATGCATATCACAACGATAGCATAAAAATAAAATTCTTCATGCCAATGCTAAATATAGTGATTCTGAGGTGTAGCGCGCTAAATTGAACCCCTAGCTCGCTCGTAAACGCTGATTTGGAAATGTGCTTGATCCTTAATCCCTGTATTTACAAGGCTCTCAAGCAATTCCTCCGTTAACTTCCATGAAAAAGGTGTCATTCTTAATAATGACTCGGTGAGATCTCCATGTGGTACATCTAATGGAAACGATACTGAATGCAGCGCTAGCTCAGTAAAACCCTGAACTACTTTAGGTTTTGGATGCGGCTTTATAGTGTCGTATATTCTTTCGCGCAATCCTATTAAATGGTCTTCTCCGGGGGTGACGATTATCAGTTGGCCGCCCGGTTTGAGAATGCGAAAAAGCTCTTCGTCTTTGCTTGGAGCATAAATCCTCAGGACAAGATCTACACTCGTATCCGCAATTGGTAATGCATAACTTGAAGCGACTAAATATGTCTCCTTAGCTGAACGACCCTTTGCAGCTAAACGTATCCCCTCCTTTGAAATATCTACGCCATATACGGCCGCATTGTAACAATGCTCACCTAAAAAACGCGTGAAGTAGCCCTCACCACAGCCGATATCTACCAAATTATTAATGTTTACATTAATTAATGTTTTTAATTGAGAAACCAAAGGCGAAAAATAACCTGCAGTTAAAAATGCCCGTCTCGCCACTAATTGTTGTTTGGAATCGCCAGGGTCGCGTGAATTTTTATAATGAACGGGTAATAAATTAAAATAGCCTTCTTTTGCTTTATCGAATTGATGTCGATTAGAACAAGCAACGCCAGTTACATTTTCAATAAGGTGCAGGGAACACAAGGGGCAGATCAGCGCTTTCATATTAACTATTCTTTTAAAAGAGCGCAGAATGCCGAGCTTGTTAAAAATTAGCAAGTATTGATACAGACTGAATTTTTCACCAGCAGTAATTACTTTTTAAAATAATTACTCAGCAAAAATGTTGAAGAGTTTCGCAAAGAAGATGCGTCGCTAGCGCAACGCATCCAATATTAAAATCAGGGGAAAACTAATCGTCTTCTGGCACTTCGTAACGGTCGATAATATCGCGAACCAAACCGCTTCTCACAATATCGTCGCGCGCAAACTCGTGCACATATACATTTGGTAAATCAGTTAATCGCGCAACTGCATCGGCCAAACCGTTGGGGCCGCGAATATCGCTTTGGTTGACATCACCATTAATGACAACTTTGCAATCTTCACCGATGCGAGTTAAAAACATTTTCATTTGTGCAACGCTGGTATTTTGCGCCTCATCCAAAATAACAAATGTTTTGCTGTTAAATGTTTTACCACGCATAAATGCTAAAGGTGCTGCCACTATTCGACCATGACGCAAACAGTAATCGACAGTACCTGCACCGAGCCGCTCATTTAAAATATCGCGGAAGGCATCAATATAAACAGAGAATTTTTCATCGAGATCGCCTGGTAAAAAACCGAGACTTTCACCAGACTCCACCGCTGGGCGAGTTAAAATAATTCGCTCAATTCGCCCGGATTCCAACGCCTCTGCCGCTAATGCACCAGCACAATAACTTTTACCAGTACCAGCTGGGCCAATACCAAAAGTTAAAGCATTGTTATTAATTGCAGTGATGTATTCTTGCTGGGCTTGATTTTTAGCACGGAGGGGTTGGGCAGAGCGAGGTGGTGAGTAAGCTGTTTCGACTTGTTTCGAGCGGGATTTTAAATCAACTATATTGCTATCGATTCTCGGTTGTTTTCGCGATGATTTATGTCGCGAACTTTTTTGGATGCTTTCATCCGAGAAACTGCTATGTGAGTTACTGCGTCTAGCGTGATTTCTTCTTGCCATAAATGGTCACCGCCCTTAAGTTCAAAGTTAACAACAGGTTTTAAGTTAACATCATTTGAAAGTTATCACTTTCCAGTTTCTATTTAACTTAACGCATTACCTATTTGTAGACAGAACACAGCCACATTTTTTCTGTGTCACTTTTCTATGTCGAAATCACCTCACTCGTTAGTAACTGTTCAAATAAAGAGTTAACAGAATCCTGTGAATAATTGATGACAAACATCAAGACTCACCTGTTAACTATTCCCATATCTTGTGGGTTTTTTTGTCACCCACAACTAGATACTAGGCCTAAAGAAGAAACTGGTCAATAATTTTTTTGCGGTTTTATTACATAAAATTCATCTAATAAACCACCTAAAAAGAAGCCATAAAAAAAGCCGCTATTGAGGCTTCTTTTTGAAAACTGAAAATCCATCACCCAAGTCATTCGCAGGTTCAGGTTTTGCGCTGGGCGCGCGGCGCTTGCCGACATTCTTTTTATCGGCAGTGCGTACTTTTACTTTTGGTTTGTCGACGCTGGTTTTCTTATCATCTACTTTCTTTTTAGTACCAACAGCTTTGCCAGATGATTTCGTTTTGTCCGGGCCTTTGTAATGCCCAACTAATCCTGGAATACTAATTAATTCAAACTTTGTACTTAAATAACGTTCGATACCATTCGTTAAATTCCAATCGTTCGCCGCAACAAAAGAAACCGCTCTACCCTCAGCGTCTGCACGACCAGTTCGGCCTATACGATGCAAATAATCATCGCCTGATTGCGCCATATCAAAATTAATAACCAAATCTACCCCAGGAATATCCAGACCGCGCGCAGCCACATCGGTGGCAACTAAAACCTGGGTTTTACCTTGGCGAAAAAAGTCCAACGAAATGCGGCGTTGATCTTGGGTGATATCACCATGCAAAGCGCTAACTTTGTATTTGTTATAACGCAATACATTATCAAGCTGTGCTGCTTTTGCTTTGGTATTGGTAAAAACTACGACCTTTTCAAACGATGATTTTTCCAATAACGCAACCAGCAGTTTTTCTTTATGTTTAACGTCATCCGCTAAAATCATTTGCTGTTCGATTGAATTCGCTACTTCATTAACATTAATTTCTTCGGCATCACCAAGCACAACTTGCTTGATTAGATGGCGAATTCCCTGAGGTTCCAAAGTCGCCGAGAACAATAAGGTCTGGCGATTCGTACTGCAGGTTTTCGCGATAGCCATAACGTCTTCGCTCAACCCCATTTCCAGCATGCGATCTGCTTCATCCAATATCAAAAAATCCAAACCAGTGAAATCAGTCGATTTGTGAGTCACGTGCTCTGCCAGTCGCCCTGGTGTGCCAACCACAATTTCAGGGTTTTTACGCAACATAGCTTTCTGGTATTTGAACTCTTCCCCGCCGCATACCATGCCAACTTTTATATGGGTAAACTTCAACAGCTGCTGAGCATTTTTAACGATCTGCCGAGCCAACTCGCGAGTGGGAGTTAAAATGAGAATGCGCGAACTTTCAGGGAACTCGGTGGGCGTAGTGAGGATTTTCTGCAAGGCCGGTAAAAGGAATGCGGCTGTTTTGCCACTTCCCGTTTTTGAACTTACCAGGAGATTCTTGCCCGCCATGACCTGCGGAATCGCCTGCAACTGCACCGGCGTCGGCTGTTCGTAGCCGTGCGCATCAATCGCCTTACGCAGTTGTGGATCGGCAATCAGCTCATGGAAATGGGTTGATGTCATGGTAAATCCTCAGAAAATAGTTGTTTCAATCAAAAAGGGGCGCAATCTACGCAGATTAAGGCTGCTTATCAACCACAAGTCATGTGAATGGCCGAAATTGCCTGCAATCCTGCGAGAGCTTGCGTAAAATGCCGCCCTCGATGAATTTGCGCCACTTTATATAGATACTGCTCGTTATGAGAATCATGCTAGCCCCGATGGAGGGCGTTGTAGAACATCACGTACGCGATATTTTGACACGTATTGGCGGGCTTGATGGCTGTGTGACCGAATTTATTCGCGTTACCGATCAAAAGCTCCCCTACCGTGTTTTCTACAAATACGCGCAAGAACTGGAAAACAACTCAACAACCCCAAACGGCACGCCCGTCAAAGTCCAATTGCTGGGCAGTAAACCTGAGCCAATGGCGATCAATGCGCTTGAGCTGGTGGAATATGGGGCCAGATCCATCGACCTGAATTTTGGCTGCCCCGCCAAAACAGTGAATTCCCACGAAGGCGGCGCATGTTTGCTACGAACTCCAGATCGCGTTTACAGCATTATCAAAGCCGTGCGCGACGCCGTACCGGCAGATATTCCGGTTTCCGCCAAAATTCGCCTGGGCTTTGAAGACAGATCCACCTATATGGAAAACGCGAGCGCCGTGGAATCTGCGGGCGCTAACGAACTCACTGTTCACGCACGCTCAAAAGCTGATGGCTACAAACCTCCAGCTTACTGGCACTACATTGCAGACATTAAAGCTAAATTAAAAATTCCGGTTATTGCCAACGGCGAGATTTGGACGATTGCAGATTATGTGCGCTGTAGAGAAGAATCCCAATGTGATGATGTAATGTTGGGACGCGGATTACTATCCTGCCCGGATCTCGCTCGAAAAATAAAAGCGCATTTGGCTGGTGAAGTTTATCAACCATTAAGCTGGCCAGAAATTTGCCAAATATTATTTGATTACTATCGAAAAACGACGCCCTTGTATGAAGAGAGAAATTGCGGAAATCGTGTTAAACAATGGTTAATGTATTTGAGCCGTGAGTATCCACAAGCGCAATTATTTTTTGATGACGTTAAACGCAAAAGCACGCCTGCCGATATTGAAGACTGTTTTGCAAAAGCCTTGAATGACAGCAACTAGCAAAAACAAAAAAGCCCGCAATTAGCGGGCTTTTTTATGGAAACGTTCAAAAGACTTTAATCAAGCAGATCATCAATAGGAGTTGCAAGATCTTTTGTATCTTCAATTTTTTCCATTAGCTTAACTAGGTTAATACCTAATTCGGTAGCTAAAGTGCTGGGAAAATTGGCAAGAATTGCTGCGCTATCTGCACCTGATTCATTCATTTTATTGATGTAGATCGCAATGCTAATTACGCCCGCCAAACGTGGGAAAACATCTGCTTTATGTGGATCTAATTGGTAGCGAATACCTTTTACAATCGCATCTGGAAATTTCCAGCGATGCGCCAATTCAGCACCCGCTTCAGAAAAATCAAAACCTAAATAATTTTTTTCGATGTCGACATTGCG
Organism: Gammaproteobacteria bacterium; assembly: GCA_004172865.1. Taxonomy (GTDB): domain Bacteria; phylum Pseudomonadota; class Gammaproteobacteria; order Pseudomonadales; family Cellvibrionaceae; genus Cellvibrio. The sequence goes on from SEBV01000003.1 coordinate 23,790, forward strand.
CGCACCTTTATCCACAACTTTTTGCATTTCGGCGCATTCATTTGGCAATAAAATGTGAATTAGTAATTCACCAATATTGTGAATCATGCCGCAGGTAAATGCAGTTTCGGCGTCATCATGAGAGTAACGCGCCAACCATTTACAGGTTGCTGCAACCGCGAAACTGTCGTGCCAGAATTTTCTTAAGTCGAAACCTTCCGGTGCTTTAAATGCGCCTGTAAGGCCAGATGCTAAAACCAATGTGCGAACCGCGTTGAATCCCAACAGGAAAACCGCGTCATTCACCGAACCCACTTTGCGGTTGCCGCCGTAATGTGCCGAGTTTGCCGCACGTAGCACTTTTATTGTTAGCACTTGGTCTGCGCTAATTTTTTTTGCAATTGCGTCGTTGCTCACATTTTCATCGCCAAAACTTTCGATAAGTTCTTGAACAACTTTGGGAATATTGGGCAATTTTTGTGCGTTATCTATTAGATTTTGTAAGTTCACGATGTCGCCTCACTCAATGGGATAGTACATAACCTGATAATAGTTCAGCTTTACATGTTTGCTAATTTTATTTATATAAAAAATTGGCAGCTGTGACACATCGGAATATGCAAAAACGACAATAAGTTGCAGACGCTTAGGCTTTTGACCTATCTGCAAATTAATCTCAATAGTCAATGTCTATTTGGTGGTTACACGAAGCTGAAAATCGAGGGACAAAGATATGAGAGAGCTACATATAGAAAGGTGACTGCGAATTGGCGAAAGGCGATATCAACCATCAGTTAAAAGCTACATTGAATCGCCCTGCCTTCCTCACCAACGTTTAAACAGGGACAGGACCTGTGCTTTGTCTCACAATCAACTTGTGCGGGAGTATGCGTTCGACGCCCTGCATTTTTTCGCCATTCAATTGCGGCAATAATAACTCCATGCAAGCAATGCCAATTTCTGTAAGCGGTTGCGCGATAGTGGTGAGCGCCGGGTAGCAATATTCAGACGCAGAAATGTTATCAAAACCCATGACTGAAACATCATCTGGAATGTTGTAACCCATTTTTAAAAGTGTGGATATGCAACTAAAACCCATCTCATCACTAAAATTAAAAATTGCTGTGGGGCGATTAGCCAAACTCATAAGTTCGCGCGTTGCAATTTCAGCTTTTTTCTGTGAGTAATCCGCAATAGTGACCAACTCTTCTTCATAAGCAATGCCCGATGCTTTTAATGCGCGCTTGTAACCTTCCATACGCGAAAATGTGCTGGGAACTGACATATTCCCCGCAATAACAGCAATGCGTTTGTGACCGAGCGAAATTAAATAATTGATTGCATCTTCAGCGGCGGCGGCGTTATCAATATTAATTTTATCCAAACCGGCGAGTGGGATATCTTCACAGGCATTCACTAACGGAGGCAATTGATCTGCAAGTGGAATCTCATTGTTGATATCAAAAGGTAGGCGCGAGCAGAACAATAAAATTCCATCCACTTGACGCGTGCTTACCATGGCCGCGAACGACCGCTCGCGAGATTCCATTTCTTGCGTATCGCCAAGTAGTAAGTTGTAGCCGTTTTCAAGTGCAATATTTTCAATAGCGCGAATTACAGGGTAATTAAAACTGCTGATTACATCGGGGATGATCGCCATCAAATTATTGCTTTTGGATTTACGCAAACTCACACCCAAACTATTGGGTGTGTAACCATATTTTTTTACAGTCTCCATCACGATTTTGCGAGTTGCTTCGGTAACTAATTCAGGATGTCGCAAAACCCGTGACACGGTTGCTGGTGATACATTCGCTTCTTTGGCGATGTCTTTAATGCCGATCATAGAATTCCTAATACTTGCCGTTTTAGCGTTATTTGTAATTTTGACTAGTATAGAGGCCATGCCTCACCCGAACAATCGAGCTTCGGGTAATTCAAGACTAGCGTACAAATCGTAAACGACCAATCTTTAAATAGACGTCATGCAATTCTCATACTGGCACGCGCTTTTTAGATGCTGAATAAAAAAGCGCCAACCGTTAAGTTGACGCTCTTTTGAGAGTGGATTCCGGCTAGCAATTTTCTGAAATCAAGCATGGTTATCAACAATTGTTGTTGTCAGACCATTAGGTAACCAGTGTCACCAACCTAGATTGCCGACACCACGCGTAATGTCAAAACCTGAATTTTTATTTATTAATCCACCTGACTTGGCATTTTCAACGATAAGGTTGGTAAACACACCTGCTCCCGTCACGTTTAAATTTATTCCGTAACGTTCAGCATTTTTTATATGGATGTTATTAAGTGTGAGATTTGCCACTTTTAGATTTTGGCTCACAAATATTCCATCAACAGGACTGTCATTAATATCCAGCGAATCAATAACAATAGGTGCGTCAATGGGCGACTCATCTGCAAAGATCCACACTGCACCAATGTTGTAATGATAAGTAGGTTCAACACCGCCGGTGCGATTCAGCGTATTACGGCGAACTTCAGTGACGCCTGCAAATGAAAAAGGTTTGAAGCGATTACTGATTGCAATCCCCGCCGGAGCGAAAACGGTATCTGAGCCGATGTTGTCAAAAATTTTATTGTCTTGACCACCGTAAATTGCAAATGCATTGGCAAGAATTGGATTCTGTACGGTGTTAAAACGGAAATTATTGTTCACGTTTGTAGAACCTGTAGACCACATCGCCATTGCATCATCACCCGTGTTGCGAAAATTGAAATGACTTATCTGTGAATTTTTTACGCCGCCTGCGAAATTAATTCCGTCTGCCCACGTATCCCGAATGCGACCGTTAACGATAAACACACCATCGCCCCCGCTTAACCAAAATCCTACTTTCATGTGTTCTATCCACACATTTTGAAATAGCGAACCTTTGCCGAAATCACCGCCAAATGCAGCATCTTCTTGATCATTACGAAATGTTTTTTCACCCCAAATAGATAAATCTGCAATGGTTACTTTGCCAACACCTTTACCGGTCATACCGCCCTTGCCATGTAAAGTTTGCAACACCGTGTACCACATACCCGCACCGCGAATATGAACATCTCCTAGCTCAATTAATTCAGGGTTAGATAAAATGAAAACACCTGCTGGAATCCACAAACCTTTTTGTTTTAATTTTGCGTCTGCAATGGCTTTAGTAAATGCAAGCGTATCGTCGGTAGTGTCATTTGCCGTTCCACCGTAATCGACAATGGACACGAAATTTTTTGGCATGGAATAAGCGGAATCGATTTGTTCGAAATTAACCAAATCAATTTTGTAAAACGCAGCAGTGTTATCGGCATCTTTTTGTAATTTTACTTTGGCTCCAGCAGGGATATTTAATTCGGCAATATGGATTTCATCGTAAAACCTGTGGCCCTGCCCGTCAGACACCTTATCGTTAAAGGGATACTCACCATACACCCAAGCAAAACGCGAGCTAAGGTTTAAGGCTTTTACTTTCACATTGTTCACATACAAATTAAGCGTCGCAGTAGTGCCTTCGCCATTTGCTGAATCAGGAATACTGTAACGAACTACCAGTGAATTAGCTTTTTTAGGTGCAACCCATTCAACGAAGTGACCTTGGGTGTTTAGGGATACAAATTTTCTGCCGGATGACTCAGCCTCAGGTGTTAAATAGGTTGTGTCGTAATTTGAGATCTGCGCGTTGGTTGTGCCCGCCTCGGCTTCAAATTCCTGATAAGGAAGTGTTGCACCGCGTGCGCTTAAGGCAAGACCGCCTGCTACACGTAATGATTCAATAGCTACTGCGTCTGCCGTATTGGAAGTAGATTCATAAATGATGGTGTTTAAGCCAGATCTCAGCGCCATTTTTTGTAAGGCATTTTTCCACTGTTTATCACCTGATGGCGATAAACTAATATCGTTAACGGGCAAACCGTTCACTAAAACCTTAAATAGATTTTTTGATTTGCCAGTATTTTTATACTTCAATCCAACGGTGTAATTTCCTTGCGCAGGAGTACTAACTGTAAAAATTATTCGCGCGCCTGATTCATCAAAATGTTGAACCGAACCTTCCGAAGCAGTAACGCCACTCGAATAAAAATTATCCGTGGACTTATAAATAACATCAGCAGCTTGCACTTGCATCGCAAGTACCACAGCGCTAATTAATGATAAATATTTCAGTAAAGCTTTTTGCATTTTTATCTCTCATTATCTCAGCTATCATTATAATTTTTATATATTACACGTAAACCCAAATATAAAAAATTTCAAAAAATAAAAACGCAGCTTGTAGCGAGCTGCGCTTTTATTAGCCAAACAATTTTACCAGCCGCTATTACCGGAACTGCGTACGATGGTGTAAGTCGAATTACTTAACCCACCGGATGCTGCACCTGTTACGGTAACGTTGCTGAAATTGCCTGAACCAGTTACGCCGTCAAACAATAAACCGTAACCACCTGCGCCGTTTACTTGCACATTGTTCATCGTGAAGGGAGAAATATTTTGGTTGTAACTAAATTTAATACCATCATAGGTGCTGTTATTGATCGCAACCGTATCTACCGCGACCAATGAGTTAATACCGCTATTTTCGGCGTAAATCCATAAACCACCAAAACTGGTATTCCAATTTGGCTCCCAACCACCGGTGCGATTTAAAGTAACGCGTTTTACTTCGGTAGTGCCAGAAAATGCTGTAGCACCAAAGCGAGTACTGATATTAACGCCCGCAGAAGCTGTTACCGTATCTGAACCAATGCAATCTAAAATTTTATTGTCTTGTCCACCGTAAATTGCAAAGGTATTTGCCAAGGCCGGAAGTTGCGCGGTATCAAATCTAAACGAATTATTTATATTAGCTTGACCGTTCGACCACATTGCCATTGCATCGTCACCGGTGTTGCGAATATTGAAGTGACTAATTTGCGAATTTTTTACACCGCCAGCAATATTAATTCCATCTGCCCAAGTATCGCGAATACGGCCATTCACCATAAATAAACCGTCGGTGCCAGATGACAACCAGAAGCCAACTTTCATGTGCTCAACCCACACGTTTTGAACTAATGAACCTGTACCAAAGTTGCCTTCAAATGCTGCAGCATCTGCGCCATCGTTACGGACAAAAGAATCACTCACAACAGACAAATCCGCGATAGTAACTTTACTGCCGGTTGCAAAGAATCCACCCTGACCATTTGAACCTTGCAAGATGGTGTACCACATACCTGCACCGCGAACATGAATATTGCTGAGGTTGTTAATTTTGCTATTTATATTAAATGTGCCCGCGGGAAACCACACGCCGAGGTTCATGCTTTTTGCATAATTGATCGTATTGTTAATCGCCACTGTATCGTCAACACCATCATTAGCAACTGCGCCGCCGTAAGTAGTAATGGATACAAAATTCGCTGGCATGCTGTAAGCACTTTCAATCTGCTCCAAGTTAATTAAATCGATTTTGTAATAGGCTGCAGTATCGCCAGAATCTTTTTGCAATTTAACAGTTGCACCAGCGGGAATATTTAGTCCACTGAAATGGCTTTCGTCATAGAAGTGATGACCACTACCATTGCCTGGGTTGTCGTTAAACGGATAACCACCATAAACCCATGCGTAATGCGATGTTAAATTCAGGGTTTGTACTTTTGCGCCATTAACATACAAACTCAATGTTCCGCTGGTGCCGCCGCCTGAACTTGTATCGGACAAGTTGTAACGCATCACTAAAGAATTTGCCGCTTTAGTAGCAGTCCACTGAACGTACTGACCAGTCGCACTTAAGTTCACAAATTTTCTGCCAGACGATTCTGATTCAACAGTTAAATAAGTTGTGCTTGCACCAGATACTTGGCCATTAGTAGTGCCCGCTTCTGCTTCATATTCCTGATAAGCCAAGGTTGCACCGCGTGTTGCTAAAGCCGATGAATTAGGCACAGAAACCGAGTCAATATTTACACTGCCGGTATTACCGGAATCATATTGATAGGTAACAGTGTTTAAGCCAGCACGCAAATTTAATTGTTCTGCTTGCGCGGCCCAGGTTGTCGCACCACCGGTTGGATTTAGTGTGGTTGTTTTTATAAACAAACCATTCACATAAATATTCAATGTTTTTGCAGAGCCACTTGAGTTTGCAAAATTTAAGTTCACTGCGTAGCTTGCTGCAGTATTTGGGTTAACCGTAAATATTGCGCGCGCGCCAACTGCAGAAAAATTCTGCAGATAAGTGCCTGCATTGGTTACACCGCCCGAAAAGAAATTATTTTCTGCTTGATAAGTAACTGCGGTGCCCGCTGATGAACTAGCAGTGCTCGAAGCAATACTTGAAACCGTAGCGGTTGATGATTTTGAGCTGGATGAAAGTGAGCTTGGTGCTAATGATGATGACTTGGAGCTGGATGAAGAAGATTTTGAGCTGCTTGACGGTGTACTTGATGCAACCGATGTTTTGGAGCTGGACGATGCAGTACCTGAAGTAACCGCTTCAAAACGCCACTGCGTACTCCACCAATTTTTATCAACAGTACCTGCTTGTACAAAGCCAGTTTGATTTTCAACGTGCATATATTGCGTTGATTGCCAGCGATTTCTCACCCATGAATAAGTGCTATCAATTGTTTCAAGAGTCCAATCTGCGCTATACCAACTTGCATCACCACCTGCCGCTTGCACGGTACCGGTTTGGTTTTCAATATGCAGATAATCATTAGTTGCCACATTACGGAAACTTTTAAAGCCACTACCAGCATCAATAATTGACCATTGGCAGTTAGTGCCTGGGGTGGTGGTTTGATACGCGGCATTTGCGCCGGTATCGCAAACATAAGCATTTTTCCAACGATCAATAATGCGATAGCTCGTTGTTTGAGCAAATGCGCTGGCAGTAATAAATTGCAATGCAACTAAACCTGCACCCATAAACGCAATGCGTTTGGACGAGTAATTTTTCATATTTTCATCTCTTTTATCTGTTTTATGATTAAAAAATATCACTTAAATGGAGGCGTGGGGTTTAAGTGATGTAAGTGCAAACGGCTTGTTCGCCTACCGAGAATCCACACAACTTCCGCAACAGTTGCCCCTCGATCAACAAATTAAAAAAGAGCAGAACCGCAAAGCATCAAAACTCGTACTTGAAGTAATAATGACTACCTGCTCAATAGGGAGGGCAACTGGTCGTAAATAAAGGTGGAAGCGTTTCAAAAGGTGATATCTGCTCTCTAAAAATTCACCGCGTTATTATTATTTTCAACCGGCGCTAGCGCCGATATTTTTATAAAACATGCGTATCAATTAAAAGGGCATTTGACTGCCCAAAGAAAACTCGCATGCTGTGAAAACATAGTAAACACCGCAAGATCAGCATGTCTATAGACTGAAAACGTTTTCAGAAAATTGAAATCGATTTCAACTAAAAAATATTTTTAGTCAAGCTTTTTTGAGCATCAAATAAAAAATTTACACAACTAATCACAATTCAATTTGTTCGTTAATGGCACTTAAAAATATGTGAATTTTCTACCCACAATTTCCTTATTAAATATCCATAAAAAACCTGAAAACGTTTTCTGAAAAATAAAAACGTTTTCATTTTGCTGAATCATTTTATCTGGTTGTTTTTTAGAATTTGCTTTTAGTATTATCGAAATGACAGACGTAAATCGCTTTACGAATGGCAATATTGAAGGTAGGCCAGGCACAGGCCTACTGAAAATAATAATTAACTTTCTGATAAGAAGAGAACATCATGAAAAAACTAAAATTCAATCACCTGCTTGCAATGGCATCAACCATTGGAATGATCGCCGGATCGCAAACTGTATATGCTCAGTCTGCTGACCCGGAAGAAATTGTTGTAACAGGTTTTAAAGCAAGCCTTGAAAAAGCCGCTGAAATGAAAAAAGACTCCAGCGCAATTGTCGACTTGGTGACATCAGAAGATATCGGAAAATTACCGGATAAAAGTATTGCAGAATCCTTAATGCGCTTACCTGGCTTGGCAACTCAACGCGTGAACGGCCGTGCGCAAGTAATTAGTATTCGCGGCTTCTCACCTGAGTTCAGTACTACCCTGCTGAATGGCCGCCAACAAGTTTCTACCAATGATGGACGTAAAGTCGAATACGACCAGTACCCTGCGGAATTTACTAGCGCCGCAATTGTATATAAAACACCAAATGCTTCTGTATTGTCACAAGGTATTGCTGGCACTATCGATATTCATACTGTACGCCCACTTGAATACGGCAAACAGGCTATCGTTGGTAGCGTACGTTACGAGCAAAATGAAGATTCATCGCTTAACTCAGATGAAAGCAACAAAGGTCATCGCGAAACGATTTCTTACATTGATCAATTTAACGATAACACTCTCGGTGTTGCGCTTGCTTTTTCAGGTACAAATTCACCAACCCAAGGTAAAAAATTCAATGCCTGGGGCTACAAACCGGTTTATGTAAACAATGCAACTGGCGAGCAAACTGACGACGAAAAAACTAACGGTATTGCTAACGAATTAAAATACCGTGTTATCGGTGGCGTTAAACCTTTTGTGCAATCGGATATAGTGAAACGCAATTCAGTTATGGGAACCATTGAATATCAACCCAACGAAAGCTTTTCAACATCAGTTGATGTTTTTTATTCAAAGTTTAAAGAAGACCAAATTCTGCGCGGTGTTGAATTGCCATTGGCTTGGTCATCTGCGCACCTTGAGGATGGCTACACACTCAACAGTGAAAAACTGGTCACCAAAGGTACTTTCACAAATGTTCAGGGCGTAATTCGTAATGATGCAACGCTTACCGATGCTACGGTTTATTCTGTTGGCTGGAACACTAAATTTGATATAGGTGATTCATGGAAAGGTGACCTGGATTTAAACCGTTCCAGCGCTGACCGCACCGATGAAGTATTAGAAAACTATTCTGGCTACATCGGGGGCCCCGATACGCTCAGTTTTGAATCGACGCAAACAGGCACCACATTTAAATCAGCGTTGAACTACACAGATCCATCAAAAGTTCGTATCACCAATTTACAAAGTTGGGGTGGCGATTATGTGTCGTCAGCCGAAGGTGGACAAAAAGGATACGATAGTCTTCCCAATACCACTGACACTCTTGATCAAATTCGTTTAAGCGCTAGCCGTGAATTAAGCTTCAGCTTTATTAATAGCGTTGAAGTGGGTATTGCTCATGACAAACGCAAAAAACTGGTCGACTCTACTGAACAATATTATTTTGCGCTGCCAAATGATGCTACTCAGGGTCCATTGCCAAGCAAAACTGGTCTCACTGATTTAAGCTTTATCGGCTTGGGTTCAATCATTAGTTACGATCCCCTTGCACCAAAAAACGAAGGGATTTATGAGTTGGTGAAAGCAACGCGTGCAGACGTCATTAATAGCCGATGGACAGTCGATGAAGCTATTGACACTGCCTACGTAAAATTCGGTATCGACACCACCATCGCTGGCTTTCCACTAACCGGTGATGTGGGCGTGCAATATGTTCACTCGGATCAGAGTTCAGATGCATTTTCTACCAGCGGTATATTGACGCCCACTCAAAATACTTTAGTTGTAGTTCCACAACATGGTGGAATTGCTTACAACAACACATTACCCAGCACCAATCTAAAACTGGAATTAACCAGTCAGGATTTCATTAAGCTCGGACTTGCACGCTCACTCACTCGCGTAGGTATGGGAGCAATGAATGCGGCCTCAGGTTTCGGTTTAAGTAATGTGCAAGCCCAGCTGGAATCGAACAATTTGATAGATTCACCGTGGTCTGCGGGCGGCGGCAATCCTGAATTGAAGCCATGGCTTGCTGATAGTGCTGACCTTTCGTTAGAACATTACTTTGACGATGGTAAAGGCTACGTATCCGTTGCAGCCTTCTACAAAGATTTGGCGTCTTACATCTACAACAAAAAAACCTTGAAAGATTTTAGCGCTTATCCAGTTCCCGCCGAAATTGCAGCGCAAAACTTGCCGAAGCTCACCGTTGGTTACAACAATATCCCTACTAATGGTAGCGGTGGCGATGTAAAAGGTTTGGAATTCACGCTGTCGCTTTCGGGCGATATGATCAGCGATGCGTTAAGTGGTTTCGGCGTTGTCTTAACCTCTTCCTATACCGACAGCAATATCACACCACCTGATACGGTTTCCGATAAGCTGCCAGGCCTATCGAAAAATGTGCATGGTGCTCAATTCTATTATGAGCAAGGCGGATTCTCGGTGCGCGTGAGTGAAAATTACCGCAGCGAATTCCTTGGTGACTTCACCAGCAACATCGGTACAGCGGCTCAGCGTATTGTTAATGCCACTACCTTGGTAGATGCACAAATAGGCTATACCTTTGAGAGTGGTGCACTGGATGGTTTAGGAATTAGTTTGCAAGGTTATAACTTGAATAACGAGCCAACGGTGAGCACAGACAACGGTAATCAATTACGTATCAACGATTACCAATCCTACGGCCGTACTTACGCGTTGAACCTAACTTACAAATACTAATTCAGGTTTAATATTTGCTTTATGCCCTGCCCCTGTAGACTAAACTCTGCAGGGGCTTTTTAATTTCTCAAATAGCATTAGTTACAGCGAAAATAATCAATAAACGAGATCACTTAGAATGATTAAAGATTCGGGCGCACTCATCCAAAAAATCGTTATCGTCGGCGGTGGCACTGCGGGTTGGATGGCAGCCGCAACATTTGCGCGTACGATGGGGAAGCAAGTTAGCATCCAACTGATTGAATCCGATGAAATTGGAACCGTTGGTGTTGGCGAAGCCACAATTCCACAAATTAAATTATTCAATAGTTTACTTGGGGTGGATGAGAACGATTTTTTAAAAGCCACGCAAGGCACGATTAAATTAGGTATCCAATTTAATAATTGGGGCCGCCAGGGCGATTCCTACATGCACGCATTTAGCGGTATAGGTATTGATCTTGGAATGATAGATTTTTACCAATATTGGTTGCGCAGTATTCACGACGGCGTAACGTCATCATTGTGGGATTACTCGCTCAATACGCAAGCAGCTTACAAAAACTTGTTTGCAAAAATGGAGCGTGTTGGCGAAACACGCTTACCTGGAATTAATTACGCCTATCACTTTGATGCCTCGCTATGGGCAAAATATTTGCGCACTTATTGTGAGCACTATTCAGTGGTTCGCATCCAAGGAAAAATTGCAACGACAATATTAGATCCTGACAATGGCTTCATTGAATCTGTTGTGCTTGAAAATGGTGACACCATTAACGGCGATTTATTTATCGACTGCTCTGGCTTTCGCAGTTTATTAATTGAAGGCGCATTAAAAACTGGCTATGAAGATTGGAGCCATTGGCTACCCTGCGATAGCGCGATTGCCGTGCCCTGTGCATCCTCTGAGATTTTATTGCCATACACGCGAGCCACCGCACATAGTGCTGGCTGGCAGTGGCGAATTCCATTGCAACATCGCATTGGCAACGGCCACGTGTTTTGCAGTAAATTTATGAGCGATGATAAAGCCACACAAATCCTGCTCGACAATCTCGATGGTGAAGCACTCGCCGAGCCACGCAAATTACAATTCGTAACCGGTAAGCGTAAAAAAATCTGGAATAAGAATTGTATTGCGCTCGGGCTGGCAAGCGGTTTTATGGAGCCACTGGAATCAACCAGTATTCATTTAATACAGCATGCGCTAGGAAAGTTAGTTGAGCTATTCCCTCGTAAAGATTTTGCACAAGCAGACGCTGACGAATTTAATCGCCAACTGAGCGCCGAATATGAACATATTCGCGACTTTATAATTTTGCATTACCACGCTACCGAACGAACTGATTCCGAATTTTGGAATTACTGCCGTACTATGGAAGTGCCCGCGAGCTTGAAGCGAAAAATGAATCTATTCAGAGAGAGTGCGCGCCTCTTTCGCGATGACAATGAATTATTTTCAGAAGTGGGCTGGTTGCAGGTGATGATTGGCCAAAGAATTATTCCCAAATCCTATCACCCCTTGGCAGATGCGTTAACCGCAGAAGAACTTAAAGAATATTTAGCCAACATTAAAACTATTGTGGAAAAGGCAGTTGCCGTGCTTCCAACTCACGAAGCTTATATTTCAAAGTTTTGTGCGGCAGTAAAAATATAAAATCCAGTGCAAAAGAATTAAAAATTAAAAAAAAAACTCAAAGTAATAAAAAAGCCCGGCAATTGCCGGGCTTTTTTAATGCAGCTAACTTTTTAAATTTACCAACCGGTATTGCCATCACCGCGTGTAATAACAAACGGCCAAGTGTTGTTTAGCCCACCCAGCAAAGCGTCTACAACTTTGACGTTGCTGAAAGTTGCACTGCCGCTTACCGCTACATTAATACCAAAGGTACCAGCGCCGTTAATATTTACGTTAGTTACACTTAAGTTAGTAATGCTTTGATTATAGCTTAGCAAAAACCCTTCATAAGTACTGTCATTAATATCCAAGCTGTCAATAACGACAGGTGATGAAATAGCTTGGCCTTCTGCGTAAACCCACAAACCGCCGAACGAGGTATTCCAGTTTGGATCAAACGCACCGGTACGATTTAAGGTATTACGTTTCGCTTCAGTAGTACCAGCAAAAGAAGTTGAACCAAAACGTGTGCTGATTTGAATTCCCGACGCTGACACAACAGTATCTGCAGCAATGTTATCCAACACTTTATTATCTTTACCGCCGTAAAGCGCAAAAGTATTTGCAAGCACGGGTAATTGCGCGTAGTTGTAACGGAAGGTGTTATTTTCGTTTGCAGTGCCGTTTGACCACATTGCTAAATTGTCATCGCCAGTGTTACGGAAGTTAAATTGACTGAGCATTGAATTTTTCATTCCACCGGCGAAGTTAACACCGTCCGCCCAGGTGTCACGCACACGGCCGTTTACAACAAATAGACCATTGCCATCAACTACCCATAAACCAACTTTCATGTGCTCAACCCACACATTTTGAATCAATGAACCCGTGCCGAAATTACCTTCAAAGCCTGGGTTATCCTCAGCATCTTTGCGCACAATTGAATCACTATCTAAAAATAAATCAGCAATAGTTATGTTGTTACCTTGCGCGCGAAATCCACCTTTTCCGTTAATACCATGCAACGTTGTGTACCACATACCGGCACCGCGAATATGCACGTTAGCAATGTCAGGACGACCGCTCAAAATAAATGTGCCTGCAGGAATCCACACTCCTTTATTCGCAATTTTCGCAGCAGCAATTGCGCTAACTATTGCACTTTGATCATCAATGTTATCGTTCGCGATTGCGCCGTAAGCTGTGATGTCTACAAAGTTAGGAGGCATTGTGTAAGCACTATCGATTTGTTCGAGGTCAACCAAATCAATATTGTAATAAGCTGCAGTGTCGCTCGCATCTTTTTGCAAACGAACTGTTGCACCCACAGGAATATCTAAACCGGAAAAATGGCTTTCATCATAAAAGTGATGGCCATTGTGATTAGCAGGATTATCGTTGTAAGGATAATCACCATACACCCACGCAAAGCGCGATGTTAAATCTAAAGTTTTTGCTTTTACGCCATTGACATACAAACTCAATGTGCTGGTAGTGCCGCCGCCGTTTGCAGCGTCCGGCATGTTGTGACGCACAACCAAAGAGTTCGCCGCTTTAGTGGCAACCCACTCCACATAATTACCGGTTGCATTTAACGCAACAAATTTTCTGCCAGATGATTCAGATTCAACGGTTAAATAGGTTCTGTTCGCCGCTGATACCTGACCGTTAGTTACGCCGTCTTCCGCCTCATATTCTTGATAAGGAAGCGTTGCACCGCGAACCGCCAAGGCCACACCGTTCTCAAGCTCAATTGAATCGATATTGACGCCACCTGTCGTGCCCGTGTCGTACTGATAGCTAATCGTGTTTACACCTGCACGCAAATTAAGTTGCTCAACTTTAGTTGCCCAAGTTGTTGCACCACCCGTCGCGGCTAAAGTTGTCGTTGTGCTCACTAAACCATTTACGTAGACCTTCAGGGTTTTATCGGTTGCACTGCTATTGGCATAATCTAATTTAACGCCGTGGCCTCCAGCTACATTGGTGTTAACCGTAAACACAACACGCGCACCAACCGTTGCGAAATTTTGCAAGTAGGTGCCTGCATTAGTAACGCCGCCGGAGAAAAAATTATCTTCCGCTTGATATACAAAACCATCGAAGGGTGCCACCGAGCTGCTCGAATTCGATACAGAGCTTGTGCTAGATGCAACCGAACTTGAAGCTGCTGAGCTTACAATGGAACTTGAACTTACCGCACTCGAACTCGATACTGCCGAACTCGCCAGTGAAGACGCCACTGGCGGCTTACTGTTATTTGAGGAACCACCGCAGGCTGCCAGCAGGGGCACTGCTGCCAATACTGTTATAAATAATTTTTTCATTTTATTCTCTTTTTAGTTGATTAAAAATATTGAAGCAAAACACAATTTTATTAGCTTATTAATATCGTCAAACATATTTTCAAAAATAAATTAAATAACAGCTAGGCTGCTGCATTCAATCGTGCTTAATTTTAGAGATATGATACAAACAAAGTCTATAGCGCCAAGTGTAATGTCGGGTGACAGAAAACGATTTCAAGAGATTGAAATCGTTTTCAACTTTAAATATTTTTTAATAAAATTAAATACGGATAAATTATTAAAAAAAATCATTTAATTTAGAGAGATTAATGATTAGGTTTAACTCAACGCAAGCGAGATGAAAACGTTTTCAGCTCAGACTATTAACTCGACAGTTAATTATCTTTGAGTGATTTTTTGCTTTGCTGTTTACTCATCTGAAAATCTCATCTAGTCTGGAAGGATATTTTTAAATAATTCCCCTCTAAACACCTAACAAAATCGAAAGCATAAAAACCGGATGATGAGACCACAATGAAAATCAACAACCATAAAAAAAATGCAAGACTGCAACGCAAAATGGGTTATTTAATGATTGCCGCATTGACGGCCCTCAGTAGCTGTCATTCTGAAAAAAATGTATCTACAAACACCGCAGAATCAATTGCGCCCGGCGCACCAGGTGCTGCCTCGCATTGGTCTTATTCTGGAAAAACGGGAATAGGCACGTCTTACGAGCAATACATTAACGGCCAATATAAAGATGGTGGTAGCACGAGTAGGATTTCCAAAGTATGGTTTTCAATTGCTCAAGGTGTACTTACCGAAACCATGTTTGGTTTGATTCACGAAGCGCAAGCTCAAGGAATGCAGTTATATGTTAAAGGCGATAATTTCTTACACGATGAAAAAATAGATACTATCTCGCAAATTGATTATTTGGACAAAGACGCGCAAGGTCGACCGCTATCGCTCGCCTATAAAATAGTGAATCGCGATAAAGAAGGCCGCT
This sequence comes from Gammaproteobacteria bacterium, assembly GCA_004172865.1. GTDB lineage: Bacteria > Pseudomonadota > Gammaproteobacteria > Pseudomonadales > Cellvibrionaceae > Cellvibrio. Next base: position 39,186 of record SEBV01000003.1, read on the forward strand.
ATGAAATCGAAAAACATATTTTTACTGATCCCGATACAAACAGCTTGATTATGAAAGTTACATTTCGCGCGCTCGCCGATAATGTAACGCCCTACCTCTACCTCAATCCAAATATTGCCAACACCGGCCCCAACGACAAAGCCTGGAGTGAAAATAATATTTGGTACGCTGCCGATGGCAAAACCCATCTCGCATTAAAAACCGATGCGCCCATCAGCAAAAGCACTGTCGGTTTCGAAGGTATTTCAGATGGACTCGCCGACTTAAAAACCGATGGCAAGTTACAACACAGTTACACAACTACGGGTGAAACCACTGGCAATATCGCCATGACTTTACAATTGCCAACATTAAATAAAGGCCAAACAGGTGAATGGCAATTCGTATTGGGTTTTGGTTACTCGAAAGAAGAAAGTTTAGCAGCGGCCACTCAAACCTTAAATTCAGGTTATGCATCTGTTCTCGCTAAATTTAATGGGACTGGTGATGCGATTGGTTGGGAAGATTATCTTGCATCGCTACCTGAATTAGAAAAGCTCGCTACCGCATCAACCGACAATGGCAAACTGCTTTATGCAAGCGCATTGGTTTTAAAAGCGCAGGAAGATAAAACTCATGCAGGCGCCGTGATTGCATCGCTCTCTACACCTTGGGGCGATACAGTCCCTGCTGAAAAATCCGAAACAGGTTACAAAGCCGTTTGGCCTAGAGATTTTTACCAGGTCACTATGGCAATGCTCGCAATCGGCGACAAAGTTACACCCAAGATTGCATTTGAATATTTGCAGCACGTGCAAGCAAATGACAAAACACCAGGTTACAGCGGCACGCCCGGTTGGTTTTTACAAAAGACTCATGTGGATGGCGAAATAGAATGGGTTGGCGTACAGCTTGATCAAACCGCAATGCCGATAATGCTCGGCTGGCGCCTGTGGAAAGAAGGTGTACTGAGCGATGAAGAAATTAAAAGCTGGTACGAAAAAATGCTCAAACCCGCCGCAAATTTTTTAACCGATGGCGGACAAGTTAATTTACTGTGGAATAGAAACATCATCACTCCTCCACTAACGCAACAAGAACGCTGGGAAGAACAACCAGGCTATTCACCTTCAACAACTGCTGCAATTATTACCGGTTTAGTTGCTGCTGCAGACATCGCAAAACTTGCGAAAGATGACACTAACGCAACGCGCTATTTAACCGCTGCCGATAAATATTCTGGCATGGTTGAATCCACAATGTTTACTACGCAAGGTGTTTTCAATGAAGCGCCTACAAATGGAAAATATTTTTTGCGGATTAGCGAAAATAATAATCCCAATGATAATGGCCCACTGGAAGAGCGCAACGGCCAAATAGGATTACATGAAAGCGAAATTCTCGACGGCGGCTTTTTAGAATTAGTTCGCTACGGCGTGCGCCCAGCCAACAATAATGCAATTACCGATTCACTACCCGAACTAGACAATTTAAGTTTGGATGATTCGGTAAAAGTGAAATATGAATTTACGTTTCCAGGCGTAGAAGGAAAATTTCCCGGCTGGCGTCGCTACGGTAAAGACGGCTATGGCGATGGAACACTCCAAGGCAGCGCCTACACCGCCGCACAAATGCGCGCCGAAACACGCGGCCGCGTTTGGCCAATTTTTACCGGCGAACGCGGACAATATGAACTCGCAAAAGCTCTCAATCAAGGCGATATAAATACCGCCAACCTTGACAACCTACGCAACACCTACGTAAAAGCCATGGAGTTATTTGCCAACGAAGGCTTAATGATTCCAGAACAAGTGTGGGATGGCGTTGGTAAAAGCGATACCTATAATTACACCACCGGCAAAGGCACCAACTCCGCCACCCCACTCGCCTGGTCACATGCTGAATATGTAAAGTTATTGCGCAGTTATGCAGATAAAAAAGTGTGGGATAAAAACGAGAGTACTGCAGAGCGATATAATAAAGTTAAATAATATTTTGGTTGGATCATATTGGGCTGAGCTGCGAAGCCCAACATATGAATAAGCGCCAAGGATGGTGTAAACAAATAAAGCTAAACGAGACTTATTTAAAAAATCTAATATCTATCAAGTATTCTCTACTTAAACCAGGTTATGAATTATAAATTTTATAAAACAACTCTTCCTTCTCTTCAGCGGTATTAGTGACCACCAACCAATCAAACTTTACATCACTTATAGTATGTAATCTTCTTGAAACCAAACTGCTTGTGCCAGCTGAAACTCCAAAAAATACATCAGGATTGACGCTTTCAACCGCGTTAATTATAGAGTTTGCAAAAGCTATAAGCTCTTCTCGTGTTCCAATCAGAAATGCTTCATCGAGGCCTGTTTGAGAGGTAATAATTGGAAATGTTTCTTCTTGTTTCATTATGAATATTTACCTTATTTCACAGTAGCTAATTAAATAAATCAACTATACAACTCGTTAGTCTACAGTCCAACTAATTTGTGGCGAAGAAACAGGCATCATCTTAAAACGATATTCAAATAACGAAGAAAACACAAAGTAAGAAGTTATAGAAAACTGAAGAAAACTTACGGAAAGTGGTTACTGAGCTTTAATTAAAAAAGTAGAGCAGCAACACTAAAACCACATAAATGCAATTCCAACATCACTGCTCTAAAAAGTGGGCTTATCAAATTCCCACGGAGAGCTATGCAAAACAGTACAGCGGGGACAACTAAAACTAATAAGCCTGCATGCCGCAGGCACTTTCTGTATTTCGGTAAAATTATTTAATTTGAATAAGACTAATTGCCACACCACCGCCGGCAGCTAAACCGATGCTTAATTGGTCTTTGCTGGTGACAGTTCGCTCTTCAATTTCATAGGCTTCTGGGTTAAGCAGATAATTTGCATTTTTTGCATCTTTATAAATTCTTGCTTTGTACTGCTTCCCAGCATCAAGAAAGGATAAATTTATAGTCGATGTGCGTGCATATTCGTTAGTAACACCACCAACAAACCAGTTAGTGCCGTTGCGTTCTTTTCTTGCGAAAGTTGCGTACTGCCCAATTTCACCTTCTAGGACGCGTGTTGTTTCCCAATCCGCCGGAACATCGCGAATAAATTGAAATGCGTCTAAATGTTTTTCGTAGTTCTCAGGCAAATCCGCAACCATCTGCACCGGGGAATAAATAACAACATAGAGCGCTAATTGATTAGCCAATGTTGCATTCACTTGATTCAGTGGTCGCGATGGCAAGGTCAATTGAAAAATACCTGGGGTGTAATCCATCGGGCCGGCAAGTAAACGCGTGAAAGGTAATATTGTTAAATGATTTGGCGGATTGCCGCCGTCTTTTGACCAGGCATTATATTCTTGGCCGCGCGCAACCTCACGTGATACGAAGTTAGGATAGGTTCTACGTTCGCCAGTATCTTTTACAGTTTCGTGCGCATCCAACATGACATGATATTTCGCAGCCATATCAATAACTTTTTGTTGATGCTGAACAAAACGCTGGCCGTGGTGATAAAAACCATTTGTTAAAAGCTCACCCGATTCTACATAACCAGTTTTAACAGCATGCATACCATGGTCAGCTAAAAATTTGTACGCAGGCTCCAATTGACGCTCGTAATTATCAACACCTGAACCTGTTTCGTGATGCCCAATAACAAATACACCTTTTTCTTTTCCGTAACGGCTCAATTCATTAATGTCATAATCTGGTGTTGGCGTTGTGAAATTAAATTTGTCACCATTTTTCCACCACTCACCATCCCAACCAGCATTCCAACCTTCAACCAATACGCCGAAGAAACCGTATTTAGTAGCGAAATCAATATATTTTTTGGTGTTCTCTGTAGTTGCACCGTGTTTTGCACCTGTACCCCAGGATGTTTTTTCCAAATGCATTTCCCACCAAACACCGACATATTTTCCTGGCTTGACCCAACTTACATCGCCCAACTTATTAGGCTCATTTAAATTTAGCGTTAAATAGTTGGTAACCAAATCGCTAACATTCTCGGCAATTTGCACCGTACGCCACGGTGTAACGGCGGGCGCTGTTAGCTTTACTTTTACATCAGATGTCTTAGTCAATGGCACCAAGCTCGCTTTTATTTTTCCACCGCTTGCAGCAGACGCAAGATTCATAGTTGAAAAGTTATGCAATGCGGCTTCGTGAATAGAAAAATACAAACCAGATGCTGACTTCAATGTTATAGGAGTAAGCACCAAACCCATTTTGCTAACCAGTGTATTGCGATAAAGATACTCATATTGTTCGCCCGCCAAAGCTGGCGTCCACCAAGCTGCCGCGTCTTCCACCAAATTGAATTGCGTCAATTCATCGGTAATTTCAATATTCTTCAAACTTGCTTGCTCAGGAAATTCGTAACGGAAGCCAATACCGTCATCATAAACACGAAATATCAAATTGATTTTTCGTTTTTGATCACCGCTCTCAGCCAAGGAAACATTCAACTGGCTGTAATTATTTTTAATAAAATGTTCTTCGCCCCAAGGTTGCTCCCAGGTTTGATTAAAATTGCTTTTCTTGGTGGATAAAATTTTTAGATTTTTAGCCAGCGCTTTGCTGTTCGCAAACTCAAAACCAAGAAGTGAATCTTCAAGCACCAGCTTATCTTTATAGTAAGCACGATACGCAGCCTGACCTTCAGTGGTAAGAAATAATTCAACTTTAACTTTTTGAGAGGGTGAAACAACACTTACGGATTCAGCAGCACTTGCATTAATAGAAACACAAAATACTAACGACAATAAGAGAAATATTTTTTTCATTATTTGAGTTCACTTCTTTATTTGAATGAGCATATTCAAGTTATGGATCACAGCGTTAATTTTTTAATAATTATTTAAAAAAAACCAAGCCAAATAATAAGCCACACTAGCGAACAAATTTATTTTTATTTGTGCGTCACGGCAGATATAGGCATCTTAAATATTTGTAAGACATTGTGTCTATAGCTAAAAATTCATATTCCAAGTTGAAAACGATTTCAATTTTTCTGAAATCGTTTTCAATAGAAACTAATTTTTAAGGTGGCGATTTTTGGAAAAAAAAGGAGATCTAGAAAACGTTTTCAGTTAGGTCTTTGAATAGTATTCAAAAGAAAATTTTATTGAGCTGTAGTTTTATAAATCGAAATAAACCATATAAATAATTGCCAACAGACACAAGTTGATCATCATGGTTTATGTGCAATTCAAATCCATCCCTAGCATTTTCCCACAAGAACAAAACTTAGCCTTATACCGGGAAATACAGTAACCTAGCGAGATTATAATTATTTATCGCGACCTTCATGAACAAAGAAAAACCCCAACTCAATTTTTGGCAGATCTGGAACCTATGTTTTGGATTTATCGGCATTCAATTCGGTTTTGCGCTGCAAAACGCCAACGTCAGCCGCATCTTTCAAATTCTTGGCGCATCTATAGATAACATTCCCATTTTATGGGTTGCTGCGCCTATTACCGGTTTGCTTGTACAGCCTATTATTGGTTACTGGAGCGATAAAACCTGGAATCGTTTTGGTCGTCGTCGTCCATTTTTATTAATAGGTGCTGTGCTAGCGTCACTAGCATTATTCGTTTTGCCGAACTCGTCGGCATTGTGGATTGCGGCGGGAATGCTGTGGATTATGGATGCATCATTCAATATCGCGCTTGGACCTTCGTTAGCGTTAGTTGGCGACATGCTGCCGCGCGCGCAACGTGCCAGTGGTTTTGCCATGCAAAGTTTTTTTATTGGGCTTAGCGCCGTAGTTGCATCAGCATTGCCGTGGATTCTCAGCCATTGGTTTGGCTTAAGTAACACCGCACCTGAGGGCGTGGTTCCACCGTCAGTAAAATATGCGTTTTATCTCGGCGGTTTTATTTTACTTACGACGGTGTGCTGGACAGCGTTTAAAACGAAAGAATATTCACCGGACGAAATGAATATTTTTCACAAGCAAAATTTATCGTCTTACGAAGCTTATGACGATTCAGCACCACATTTTTTCCGCGCGGGTACATTTTTTTTATTAATTGGAATTTTAGGATCATCACTCATCGCAGCATTTCAATTGAGTGAACAACTTTATATCTTAGCAATCGCCGTTGCAGCGTTTGGAATAGCACAACTCACCGCTGGTGTGATGCGTAAACAGGGGAAAATTAACAACGGTTTTTATCATGTTACTCAGGATTTATTAAATATGCCCGAAACCATGAAACAATTGGCTGTAGTGCAATTTTTATCCTGGTTTGCATTATTTTCATTATGGATTTACGGAACTGCTGCTGTTACCAGTTTTCACTTTGGCACTACAGATACTAGCTCTGCAGCTTATAACCAAGGTGCGGATTGGGTTGGAGTGCTATTCGCCACCTACAATGGTTGCGCGGCAATTGCCGCTGTTTTTATTCCAATTATGATTCGATTAACGAATCGAAAAATCACTCACATGATTAATTTGTGTTTGGGCGGAATTAGTTTGATTGCCTTTGCATTTATTAAAGATCCAGTATGGTTGCTTGCACCTATGCTCACCTTAGGTTTTGCCTGGGCGTCAATTTTATCACTTCCTTATGCAATGCTTTCCAATGCGGTACCGAGCCACAAGATGGGAATTTACGCGGGAATTTTCAATTTTTTTATTGTGATACCACAAATTTTAGCGGCGAGTATTTTAGCGATGGTTGTACATCATCTTTTTAACCAACACACCATTTATGCATTGGTAAGCGCTGGTGTTTTTATGTTTTTTGCGGCGGCAGCGACGCTCTTTGTGAACGAACATACGCTGGATTAAATTCTGGATTTTCTGGCGCAGTCCTTGCCCCATATTATCGAATAAATATTAAGCTTAAATAGCACGCTGATCGCGACGGCGAAGCCATACTAAAAAAACCAAACCCAGTGCAATAAGTGTTAATACTCCCATCATCTCCTCCCAGAGCCTTATTTGAATTGCATTTTTTTGTGCGTGCCCAATCTACGTGAGCGATTCCATTTTTGATATTACTAATTCATTGTAAAACTAGCTATCGCACTATAGTGACCTTCACGACATGCGCCTAGAGGCTAAATGCTACTTCACGTGTAAGCCATATCTCACACGTGGCGGCTATTAACCCTGAGTAGTTTTGGTAAAGGCTTGAAATGGCACGATTAATTAGCTTTTGAGGCTCTCCCACTTAAAATCATCAACCCTGCCGATGTCGCCTCCCCCAGATCTCACCTGCCCATGACTTATGACCTATAATCTATGATCATTGAACCATGCACGCTAGCGCCATGCCCGGTATTAGGTGGAATCCAACCGATACATCCTGACGGCGTTACCCAACGACCATTTTTCGGTTTCGACACTCACCACTCCTGTACTAACGATTAAAAATTGACCTCCAGTGTTGATGGAATTTGCGGTCATTTGCTTCTTCATAGAAGAAGACGCTGAATTTTCAGCAACATCATAGACTAATTGCGCGATATACATTGTGAGATAAACGTTAGCGGGTGATTTTACCATTGCAGACAATAGTTCCGAGTCGCCACTAGACGTACGAATTTTGCAAGCCCGATAATTATTTGTATGAGACTACTACGTGTGCTGAAGATGTACTACCTGATGCAGCAAACCAAACTGTCATTGAGGGAGTGACAGTTCGTAAAGGTTCCGTTGGTGCCTTTCTTGCCAATGCGAAGATTTTACGAGACAGCAATTCCATTGTAGAAGATTGACCTTGGTAGAAAAAGATCTCATATCATTAATTCCTACCTTACGAGCTTAGGAATTTTTGAAGTTTTACAAATTACAAATGATGAACTGAGGCACTTTGTTTAGACGCATTAGTTACACATACTCAACGCTATGATTAATTTGCATTAATCTCCTAAATAAAAATTGAGGTCATCACAGCTTCATTTTTTAAAATCACGATTTGGCGCCGGCAAATCATGAGTATCATTTACGTCGCCAAAACTTTTCCATTATAGGTTTGACGCTGGTTCCGTGAACAATAATGGAAAGCGTTATTACTACCAAGGTCAGTTGTGTTAATTGATTCGCGTGAGTTTTATCAAGCCCATGTTGTATCGCATACATTAAATAATAAATGGAGCCAATACCGCGCACACCAAACCAGCCGATCATGCTGCGCAATTTCCACGTGGTATTGGTTCCAGCCAAACTTAGATAAACACTTAATGGACGTGCGACAACGAAAAGAAAAATGGCAAGACTAATGCTCTGCCAATTCCAGAATTGAAACGCGAGCATGCCGCCGAGCAAAAATACCAGTAACATCTCTGACAACCTTTCCAAATGCGCACCAAACACTAAAGCCTCTACGCTGATAATTGGCGGAGCAGCATCTTCAGGGCTTACCTCAAGCGAACTATCTTTACGCTTTGCCATTTCAATCTTGCGTGAGCGACGCTCGGATAATTTTAATTCTCTTTGTCGTAACGCGACTCCAGAAAAAAACACAGCTAAAAAACCCCAGGCTCCAACCGATAAACTTATTCCGTAAACAAGTGCGATCAAACCGAAGCCAACTAAATCGTCGAGTACTTCATGTTTCAACTCAGTACCTCGTAATCTCCATCCAACCTGCGCAAGCAAAACACCGCCGCAAATCCCAATCGCGATGGCTGCTGACGTTGCCCATAGCACGTCCAAGGTTATCCATTTCCAACCTGAATCGCCTAACTCATGTAAGCCGAGTAAACCTAGGCCCAACATGACAAAAGGGAATGCTGAACCGTCATTCATCCCTGCCTCGCAGGTGAGATTAAAACGTAGATGGTCCTTATCACCAGGGTGACGCGATTGCACATCAGTTGCCAATACCGGATCGGTCGGAGCCAAAATAGCACCGAGCAAAATAGCGAGGCCAATTGGAAAATTGAAAATAAAATAAGTAAAAGCAGCGACCAAAGCAACGGTGAGTGTCATGGATAACCATGCCAATAAAACCGGCCTTGTCCACTGTTTAACGGTGACTGGTACCGGCATTTTAATTCCGGCTGAAAACAGCGAAATCAACACCGCCACTTCCGTTAAGGTTTCCAGTAACGGCGCTTCAGTGATTGGATTGAAACGAAAAATATTTAATACCATCGGGCCCGCAATCAAGCCGATAATTAAATAAACGATTGATGAACTGAATGGAGAACGCGCCAATATGGTGGAGGTCAAGCCACGACCGAGCATGAGTACACCAATTAATAAAAACCAGTTTCCAGCTTCCACAGAAGACTACCTAATTAGATGAACTCAGTACATTGAGTAAAGATGTATGGGTGAGATATTCGCTTAATCACTACCAAATAAAAAAAATTTCCGCTTTCCAGCGAATAGTGTTCAGCTAACTAAACGGACTCACCAAGCAAAATAATTATACTTTTGCGAGAGCATAATCCGCTAAAAGCTTTAAGAGAGCATCCAACATAGGCTCAGGCCGCACTTCTTTTAAATCATCGCCAGCTCGTGAGCAGTTAGTAGCTCGGGCTTTACCTAGATTAATATTATTCAATTTTTTCTCCTGAAAACAACTAGCTGACGAACCGCAATTGTGATTTCAATGACACCTATTCTCTGTACGCTGCATTACGGTGAAAATCACTACCCACTCACTACTAACAGTAGTCAAGTACGACTAATCATTTTCCACTAAAAGTTGTTCACGAATCGTCGCAAGCTCAGCTTTTTTTGCATCATCTGTTACCGGATACTGCATATCCAACTCTTTCAGCGCGTTGATAATAACTTCTGAAATAATTAAACGCGCATTGAGCTTGTCATCAGCGGGAATAACGTACCAAGGCGAGTGATCGGTGCTGGTATTGCTCAGGCATTCTTCATAAGCATATTGATACTCATCCCAGAATTTCCGCTCTTCAATATCAGCCGCGCTAAATTTCCAATTCTTCTCGGGATTTTCTATGCGATCCAAAAATCTTCGCTTTTGTTCATCTTTTGAAACGTGCAGAAAAAATTTAATGATTCGTGTTCCGTTTCGATGTAAATGCTTTTCAGAGTCAACGATAGATTCATAACGATGTTTCCAAATTGATTTTTTATCCGTATCTTGATCTGGCAATTGTTCTGCCTTAAGAATTTCAGGATGAACCCGTACCACTAATACTTCCTCGTAATAGGAACGGTTAAAAATTCCGATGCGCCCGCGCTCAGGCAGACATTGATTAGTTCGCCAGAGAAAATCATGATCCAGATCAGTAGCACTTGGGTGCTTAAAGCTAAAAACCTGACAACCCTGCGGATTAATACCTGACATCACATGCTTGATAGCGCCATCTTTCCCCGCAGCGTCCATCGCCTGAAAAATAACTAACAATGAATAGCGATCTGATGCGTACTGCAGTTGTTGAAGAGCACCCAGCTCTTTAATTTGATCTATCAACAAGTCCTCATATTCTTCCTTTGACGAATACAACGGATCCACCTTGGTAGGCCACTCTTTCAACTTCACTTTATCTTTTTCGTTAACCTGAAATTTTTTGATTTTGATTTTCATTAATTATCACCGTTGAATTTCAGAGCTTCTAAAGTGAGGGATGCCAAGAGTTACAACAACGAGCTACACATCGGCATATCTCTAAATCATAGGAGAATGGTACTCCTGAGTTTGCTCATCAAAATGTACGCTTGGACACAGACCGAGCTAGTAGATTGGCAGATAGTCGGCGCATGAACTGATTTATAAGCGCGTAAAACAAGCAAGAAAGAGGTAAGAGATAATTATGAAACCACCAATTCTCTTAAGTATCGCTCATTGGAGCATGACCATAACTTTTGTACTTGTGCTATTCACGGTCTTTATTATTTACGGTGCAGATTTAGCACTGAGTATTCCAGTGCTGGTATTTTTACATATTTTTCTGGTGCTTATGGCTGCAATTTTCAAAGTTAGTTATGTGGCTAGGCTGACAGCATTACAACAGCTAGGGCGAGAAGCTCATTAAAGATTTTTCGAACAATAAAATTACCTTCAATTTACTTTTCAATTCAGCTTTTCGTAAAATTTTATATCTCAATAGAAAATTTAAAAATTATTAAGATTCAGTCTCAAAAAAATCCACTTATTCTGATCAACATTGGAGAAATAATATGCGAGCCCTTACTTATCACGGTAGTAAAGATGTACGTGTAGACAATGTTCCTGATCCAAGTATCCAGGAACCAGACGATATTATTTTGAGAGTCACCGCGACAGCGATCTGCGGCTCTGATTTGCATTTGTATCGCGGAAAAATCCCACAAGTAAAGCATGGCGATATTTTCGGTCATGAATTTATGGGTGTTGTTGAAGAAACTGGAAGTGCGGTGACTGCGGTGAGCAAAGGTGATCGCGTCGTTATACCTTTTGTTATTGCATGCGGAAGTTGTTTTTTTTGTTCGTTGAATTTACACGCAGCCTGCGAAACTACTAACACGGGTCGCGGTGCCATTTTAAATAAGAAGCAAATTCCGCCAAGTGCAGCACTATTTGGATACAGCCATTTATATGGTGGCGTGCCGGGTGGCCAAGCCGAATATGTACGCGTTCCTAAAGCAAACGTTGGACCCTTCAAAATTCCCGACGGATTGGATGACGAGAAAGTTTTGTTTCTCTCCGATATTTTACCCACCGGCTACCAAGCTGCATTTAATGCAGGAATTACTCTCGGAAGTAACGTCGTTATTTTCGGTGCAGGCCCGGTTGGTTTAATGGCCGCTGCAAGTGCACGCTTTTTAGGAGCCGATAAAATTTTCATGGTTGATCACCATGCGTATCGTCTCGAATTTGCGCGGAGCCAATATGGAGTCATTCCACTTAACTTCGATGAAGTTGATGACGTGGCCGAAGCAATCATTGAACAAACCAATGGATTTCGCGGCGTTGACGCTGCTATTGATGCAGTTGGTTTTGAAGCGAAAGGCAGCTCAGTTGAAACTGTTTTAACAACGTTGAAAATTGAAACGAGTAGCGGCCACGCATTGCGTCAATGCATTGCATCTGTAAGACGTGGCGGAATTATTAGTGTTCCAGGCGTTTATGCTGGATTTTTGCATGGATTTTTATTTGGCGACGCGTTTGACAAAGGACTTACTTTCAAAATGGGCCAAACCCATGTTCATGCTCTATTACCGCATCTTCTCGAGCAAATTATTGCGGACAAACTTCGCCCGGAAATTATTATCTCCCATAGGCTGCCTCTAAATGAGGCAGCTGAGGGATATCGTATTTTCAATGAGAAAGAAGATGCGTGTCGTAAGGTGATCTTACGCCCCGGCATCTAAAAGTAATTAATAGGACGGTGTTCTGGCGTACTGTTGCAGAAGGCTTTAACTAATAAATTTGATGGGCGCTCAATCATGATGATCGAGGGCCCACTTCGTTTAGCTATACTTAAGTTTATGTCATTTTCAAAAATCCACTTCAGCGCCGAAGAACAAAAAAAGAATTATGACTAAAGATGAGTTCAAGAAAATACGAGAATCATTTTTCAATACGATATTCGTATTACTAGGTCATATTGCCAATTGCGATGGCTATGTTAACCGTGAAGAAATAAAACGCACGCGCAGTTACATGGAAAAGATGCAATTAAGCCCGCATTGCAAACAACAAGCTATCAAGTTGTTCAGAACTGGCTCTAACCCTCAATTTAATATAGTTGAAACATTAGAAATATTTAAAGATGATGTAGCGAAAAGCCCACGCATCACAGAAGTACTACTTGTTTATCTTATTAGCGTTGCCACAGTTGACGGGTTGCTGGTGGATAAAGAAATAAAGCTGGTTAGAAGAGTCGCATCAATACTGGGCTATTCAAGTCTTATTTTTGAACACATGTTAAAAATGATTACAGCTCAAGACAAAATCTATCGTTCCCCAGGAAATACAGATTCTTCCAGCTCCACTAACGACTCTTCTAATAGCTTCTCTGAAAAAAATAAAACCGAAACTGGAAATCAGCGAAAACAGAATTCTGCAGAATTGCTAGAATCCGCCTATGGCGCATTGGGTGTTAATATGGATGCAGATAAAACTGAAGTAAAAAAGGCTTATCGAAAATTAGTAAATCAATACCATCCAGATAAGGTACAAGGACAAGGACTTCCACCAGAATTTATAAATGCCGCTACTGAGTATTTTAAAAGAATACATACTGCATATGAATACATCTCCAATCATTAATGGTATCAAAATAAATTACTTAAAGTACAGTTAACCAAATTTCTAGGCCTTTAAATAAAAAGCTGCGATATTTGCATCGCAGCTTTCTTCTAACATTTATCTAACTTATTTCTTCGAGCTTTTTTCACGCGCATTACCATGCCCGCTTTTTACATTACTCGATTTACCGGATTCACTTTTGCCGCCGGATTTTTTACTTTTATCTTCTGGATGCTGACTCATATCAAATCCTCTCATGATTAAAAAGTTAAATTAATATTGTGAAGTCTTAACGTTTAGACCTTGACATTACATGGCTAAGCGTCGATTTAATTGTGGTCTTTTGAATCTAGCACATCAGTACGATAGCGAACCCCAAAAAAATTTTCTATTTTTCTTAAAAACTTTTAATTTATTAAACTATTATTTTGTCCGTTGATCATGCTTGTGAACGGGACAGCCATTAAAGCTAGCGCGAAATTCTCTTGAGGCTGACATTACTATTTTGCGCGCGCGATTAATCGCGCCTAATGGTCGATGTGCCGCAACAGCATTCCAAGGAGCAAATGCAATTTGATCTTCAATTTGTGAAGATATAGCGTCATCCCACGCAACTTGCGTAGGCACAGTCAAAGTCGCTACTGCGATGTAGGGACTAATATCTTGCGGCCATTCCACTGAAGCGTCTTCGATAGGCATTTTTTCGAGATCGGTACAAAGTTGTACGCGAAGCTCCCATTGCGCTGACGCATTTTGATTTGATCCAAAAAAAACATTCATTGAATCCCGTTGAGCATCATCATTGGCATCTATTGATTGGTTCTCGAAAGCTAATAATTCGGCAGATATTGGTACTAATGAAAATTTCGCCATATAGGTGCCAAATAAAAATGGAACCTGAGTGAAATAGGTTTCACCTAGCGGATGTAACATCGGCTCACCACCCATGCCCTTGAGCGTGGCACTTTCACCACCAACAGCTTCAATTACAGCTTCTGTACCGCGCAGCACGGCGGAAATCACTTTTTTTGTGCGCGGCATTTTTTCGGTTGTCATAGCTAGCAGCTTGGAATCCTTCACAAAAGCTTTGGGGCCGGGGCGAATAAACGCTGGGCCGTTCACCATAAGAAAATCCTGCGAATCATCTCCAAGTGATTCCGGTACTTTTTCGCCCGGAACACCTTTAATTTTTATTGCTACCGCACGTGGAGTAGAAACACTATCAGGCAATTGCTCTGCTGGCGGCGAAGAAAATCGCATGATCGTATCGTAACTTGCAGAAGCAGCAAAAATTCCCTGTGCGAGTTGAGGTGGTAAATCATCTTTTATTGTGAGAGTACCTTTCAGCAAACCTTGCCCTTTAGCATGAACTGCACGATGCGCGTGCGATTCTTTTTCAGCAACTATGCGCGCCATACCAACAAATATTTTTTCAAGCTCAGCAATAGACTGAGCTTCATCCTCTTCAGCATATTCAAAAGCTTCTTGATACACGATAGGTTTAATAAGTAAGTCGGTAGTCATCGTTATTCTCCAAAAATAGGTTTGTTAAATAACACGGATTATTAAGCAAACAGCTTTGGCAGACCGTTCGATAACAAACGCAAATCTATCGCGAAACTTGAATCAAAGAAGCGTAACTTTTAATGAGAAGTGACACTGTGGAACTTCGAATGTTGTAGTAAAGGCATCAATTTCTCATCTACTGATCCGAGTACAATAACACATCGTAAATATCTGTGGTATACCTTATCGCTCAGCGAAAACTTTAAGTGTTGCTAAATGTCTAACCAAGCAATGCTAAAAATATTATAGTTTTTACGAATCGAGAAACCCATGAATGAATTTTCAAAAGATGAGTTGGTAGAGTGGAATACACCTCAAGGGAAAACGACGGGAAAAGTGGTAGAAAAAGTCACCAAACCCGTCAAGGTAGGAAAGTACACAGCCAAAGCGAGCAAGACTAATCCAGAGTATAAAGTAGAGACAACAAAATCCCACAAGGTTGCCGTGCATAAGCCAGATAGTTTAAAAAAGCGATAAGTCCACGACGAATTTTGAAAACTTTAATTCGATATTTTTTGACATGGCCCACATGCTGAGTTAATTAAATTTTTACTACTTTTTTAACGGATTTTGTTTACAAGCTAGGGAACTTAATATTTACGTTGATTTATAAATCGTCGCAAATACTCCACGAAATTTATAAATCAACGACTAATCTCTATTGATAAATTTTCTAACCACAACAGTTTTTGTCTTTTTTCTTCTCATCATACTCATCGTGTAAATTCCACCATTTATAGGGTTGGGTTTGCGGCCAATGTGATGGAGAATCCTCCCAAACTTCCTGACGACCAAGCGGCGTTAAATCAAGGAAAGTCCAAACGCTGCCTAAATGTTCAACGCCGCGCCCGGTGCTATAGTAGGTGTGATAAATATTGCCGGAATCTTGCAAAAAGATATTCAAACCGTGACCATCATTTACCATAAAATCAGGGTTGAAACTATCGCTAGTGGAATACCACGGAATATCCCAATCCATGCGTTTTTTGAAAGGAATTATTTCATCGATAGGCGCACGTGAAACCAATACAAAAGTTGTATCGCGAGCATTCAAGTGCGCAAGATGACCCACCATATCGGTGAACATACAGCAACCTGGGCAAGGCGATTCGTCAGCGGGTTTAAGCATATGGTGATACACAATTAACTGGCGGCGCCCCTCAAATAACTCGAGTAAACCGACCTCACCTTGCTCTCCTGTAAACAAATATTGCTTTGTCACCGAAACCATCGGCTGGCGCCTGCGTTCAGCGGCCAAGGCATCGCTTGCATGCGTGAGAGCTTTTTCTTTTTCGAGCAACTCTTCGTGTTGTTTTCGCCATTCCGCCTGACTAACAATGGGCGGCAAGGCTTTTAAAGGGGCGGGATTTTTCGCGGAATTCGACATAATGTTCTCCTTGGTGTGAATGGAGGAAATCGATGTTGGAAAATCAGATCTGCAAAATCGCAGATCTGATTGAATGTCTACCAAATCTAGTCGAGCGAGAAATCCTTTAATCGACAACTATTAAAAAATAATCTGTATAAGCGTCTTTCATCAAAACACAAAAGCCTTAACGAAAAATTATCAATGGCGGCTTTTGCTAAGGTCTAAATTAATGCACACCCAATTCCATTAATAAATTATCGGCCTTATCCACAACCTTCATTTGCCACAGAATGTAGCGCAAATCCACGGCTATGGTGCGCGTCGTTGTGTTATTGAAATCCCAATCTGAAATTACTGAGTCCAATGTTCCATCAAATGCAATACCGGTGAATTCAGCGCGCTTGTTAAGTACTGGTGAGCCTGAATTTCCGCCAGTGATATCAAGCGTTGATAAAAAATTCACGGGTACAGAGGCCAGGGAAGCATCGTAATATTTATCGAATTTTTTGCTTTTGATTGCATCAAGCTGTGCAGCGGGCGCATTGAATTCTCCGGTGCCGGTATTTTTTGCAGTAATTCCATTTAACGTTGTGAAAGGTGCCCAACCTAAACCATCTGCACCGGCAGACGCTCGGCCAGTGACTTTACCGAAGGTTACACGCAGAGTACTGTTTGCGTCTGGATAGACAGCTTCGCCTTTACTGTTTTTAAACGCGATTAAAGCTTTTATATATTGCGCATAAGCACGTTGGATATTTCCGCTCAATTCTTTGTCGCGATGCTCACGACGCAAGTCATCCGCATAAAGTGCGACTGCCGCTTTAATAAAACTATCATCGCTCACTTTGAAATCTGCAACACCAAGTGTTAACCATGACAAACGTGTTGCTTTATCACCGAGTTTGCTGCCAGCATAAAGCTTATCAAGTTGCGTTTTAATGCTTGCTTCATCTGCGCCAGATTTCAAACCCAGTGCCGATAAAAATGCAATGTTCTGGTCTTTTTTAGGCTGCGCCACATACTGCGTTAAAAAATGAAGTACGAGTGCTTTATCCACTTGCTCATCATAGCGTTTGTCTATGGCATCTTGGGCTTGTTCAAGACGCGATGCATCGCGCTCCTGATAGCCAGATTCGCGCTCAATATCCGGCTTGGATTTTTCGTTGGCTAGCCTGAATAACACGCGAGCACTGCTTAAGAAACGCGGTGTGGCGTAACTTAATAAAAATTCTCGCCGGGTGATTGCATCGCGTTCTGCAATTAATTTTTCAGTCGCAGTTAAACCAGCGCCAAACTCTTGTTTGCGAGCTTTATCGGCATTTACCCAGATTTTAAGATCATTGAAACTTTGTTGCTTACGCTCTAATAAATTGCCGCCATGATAACTATCGAGCATGCCTTGACGATTTTTAAAATAATTATTAACACCTGCAAGCGTTGAGGCATATTTAATTTCTGCATCTTTCCGGTTACGGGTTTCACGATTAATAATGTCAATAATTTCGCCCGATGCTTTAACAAACGCAGGGTAATTTTCACCAAAAGAAAAATTCACCTCTGACGGCAACCGATGACGATTTGTACGGCCTGGATAACCAGTGACCATGACAAAATCATTTTCTTTTAAACCTTCAGTCGCCAAACGTAAATAATGTTTCGGCACATAAGGCATGTTATCCGCACTGAATTTTGCAGGCTTACCATCTTTACCGACATAGGCGCGGTAGAAGCCGTAATCGCCCGTGTGACGTGGCCACATCCAGTTATCCGTATCGCCACCAAATTTTCCGACTCCTTCAGCAGGAGCATGTACAAGGCGCACATCCAAAATTTCTAATTGTTTAATTAAATGAAATTCAAGGCCGCCGTAAAAGCTGTGAACATTGCAACGGTGACCGGTATCTGTTTCACATTCAGAAACCAAACGCTTTTCGTTAGCTTCCATCGCATCTATGCGTTTTTTGCCAGCAAGTTTCGCAGTTTTATTATCGATAATTTGATCACTAACATCTCTGACATCAACCGTCACCAACACGCGACTGCCCGGTGCAGCAGGTAATTCCTGAGCAATCGACTTCGCTAAAAAGCCATTTTTAATTAAATCTTTTTCAGCAGTAGAATTATATTGGATGCTGCCATACACGCAGTGATGGTTAGTAATCACCAAACCTTGTGCCGACACAAATGATGCAGTGCATCCACCGAGACTAACAATCGCACCCATCGGGAATTCGGTAAGTTGCGACAATGTAGATGGATCAATTTCAAGCCCGGTAGCTTTTAAATCTTTTGAAACTTGCGGAAGTTGTTGTGGAGTCCACATACCTTCATTTGCAAGTGCAATAGTTGCGCTTAGTGTGAGCGGCGCAAACAATGTTTTGATGAAAGTGTAACGAGAGAGTGTTTTCATATGTGTCCCTGAAAATAATGAATACGTGAATATGATCATGTTTGCCGAAGAAAATCTAGTGAGGCGTTGCGCTAATTATTATCTAATACATGAATAAATTTTTATGGCGCGCAGCGCTTCTTTTGCGATGGATTAAGATGAATCAAGTTAATGTAAAAGTTCATGAGTTTGAGCACACTTTTACTAATCCTTTGATCAGGATCTTTTTTATCGTTTCGATATATAACTTTCAGCTTCTTACAAAATCCGAATTAGGTAATTTCTTGGCATTAAATATGGGACTATCACTAGCGCTTCTGCACTCACCTTATACTTCGTCTCCGTTTAAAACATTCACAAACTTCGATTACCCTCCCCCGTCTATAGCCTTAAAAAACGCAACCCGCGTAGGGCTTGGTAATCTTTAGTTAACTGGGCTGCGTACCTGAAATGCAATCCAGAGCGCATTAACCGATACTCGCTTCACCAAATGCCCGTTTTGGCACCTAATCTAACCTTACAAACAAGATTTGCCGCGACTTTATCTCGCTCATCCTATACCCTATGCGCCTAGCGCCGACCTAGCCATAATGTCGGCCGCTGCAACCTATGTCCTTAGCCTATTTCCTCAAAGAAGACAGGGGATCTATGATCAATCATTTTCGTGTCTTGGGCGTTCGAGAGAACGCGTCCGAAATAGACATTAAAAAAGCCTACCGGCGACTTTCCAACCAGTATCACCCAGACAAATTACTCACGCATACTGACGATGAAAAACGCCATGCCGGTGTGCAGCTGCAGCGAGTACAGGAAGCCTACGATATTTTGAGTGATCCAAAAAAACGTGCTGCTTTTATCAAAGATTTTAAGAACGTTATAGTTCCAGACCCCACCGCCGCCATGCGCGA
Organism: Gammaproteobacteria bacterium; assembly: GCA_004172865.1. GTDB lineage: Bacteria > Pseudomonadota > Gammaproteobacteria > Pseudomonadales > Cellvibrionaceae > Cellvibrio. The sequence goes on from SEBV01000003.1 coordinate 58,586, forward strand.
GTTGTGGGATCAATATTATCCAACACATTAATGTAGTAACGAATTGTCTCCTATGAATATAGCTTTTGATCCCGCACGCCTGCAGCAATTAAAATCCGACGCACATGAAAACATCGAATCTTATAGCGACCCGAAACAGCCCAAAGCGTTAAGCAATTACACCGCGCAAATGAAAGCAGTTTTGCAAGCCGATCCCAGCATGCTTAAGTCGCTGCCGGAATATTTACCGGTTGCACTTTTTGGTCGCATTAAATTTAGCGATGACGCCAAGAAGCAATGGTCGCTTTGGCTGAAAACAAATGTCATTCCATCATGGGATGACTTTAAAGTTTCGGTGGCTTTCAATAACGATGATTTGAATCTTGTTAAAGCTGTTCGCGCCTATGATCAAAATCTGCTAATTGAAGCATGCGCCGTTTTATTTTTATTGACGCACGACAATGTTAAGCCGAGCAAAGTTAAGGATACTGACGAGCAATACAATGAAGAAGATGATGACGGCGATCGTAATTATGCCCATGACGATTACGAAGGTCGTGGCGATGAAGATGGCCGTACGCATGACGACGAATACGATGAAATTTCTTTTAACTAAGATGAAAATATTTTTAACTCCCATGAAATTATTTTTAAATAAAAAGGTTGCGCATGAATAGCCTGATTGAAATTGCCGCTACTGAAATTAAACAGCTTGCAACAGTAGAGCCAAAACAAGCGAGTAAAAAATTTGAGCTGATGGCCAGCACCATGTCAGACGAACAACTAATAGAAGTGATTGAGGCTATTGATATCGTCACCCTAACGCAAATAAATAGTCAGCACGACCTCTCCTACCCATCGATTATTGCCGAACTTATGACGCCGGAAAAAATTCGCGACATCGTTTGTCAACAACCACTCTATTGGGAAGAAAAAATAAAAAATAATGCAGAAGAGTTAAAGCAGCACACCTTTGAATTTTTAACTTATTTAATTCGCAGTCAGGATAGCGATGAAAAAAGAGCTGAAATTTTGCAATGCGTTGCCGAAGATAGCGCAGGACTATTTTATTTATCGATTCCTTTTATCGAAATTTATCGCGGCGAAAAAATTGTCGACGAAGATTACGATATGTATCACCGAGAAACCTCACACCTACATGAGGAAGAGGAAGACTTAGAGGAAGCGCAAACCTTCACCGAACGCAATGCAAGCGAAGACCAACACAGCCTTGGCTATGATGACCCACGCAGCTTATTAGCATTAATTCGGCAGCTAACTCCCCAAGTAGAGCAAGATATCAAAAGTTTAATTCGCAATGAAAGCTCAGGATGGGAAGCTATTATTAATAAATTTGCCACCGAGTTGGTGATACAAGCGAAAGACAAAAATACCGCTACTGATGAATACGCAGAAGTAGACGATATGTTTAGCTTTCTGGATTAAGGCTTTTTAGATTAAGACTCTTCAGATTAAAGAACAGGCTCGCCATGCAATTAGCACTACGAAATTCGAACCAAGGTCCATTTTTAACTCAGGTTATTACTTACGGCTTGGGACAAAAACGTTTGACACCAGATCACATTGAGCAAATAAAAAATAAAGCTGTATTGATGAGCTTAAAATTTGCCGACAAGTTTTATAACAAATATAAAATGGATTTGTTGGAGCAAGCTGCAGAAGATGTTATCGGTGTGGCCAGTTTAGGTTTGGCAGAGTTATCCAAGCAAGATCTCGATAAAGCGCTCGCGGTATTAACCAGCCCGGAAACTATTGTAAAACCTTTTCAAAAAGGTTGGACCATGCTCAGTCAAGTTAGCCTTATAAGTGCTAACAACAAGTCTTTGTACGGCGACGTAGATGCACACCTGCTCGCCAACATTTCCAGCGCACCGTATGAAGATCAATGGCTTGGTTTGCGTCACTACGAACAAGCATTGCAACGCTGGCAACAAGACCAAGCGATAAACACGCTGAAAGAAACTTTTTTCTACACAAGCGCGTTAGACGAAACAGATTTTTTCAGCCTTGAAAGCATGTTCGCTGAAGCGCTGATTTATCGCATCTGCTTCAATGGCGCCAAAGTAAAACCAGACTTAAAACACAAACTTAAAAACGTAGAGCTGCAAGACATATGGTTCGATGAAGATTTTTTGCAAACGCAATTGCAAAACACCTTAAGTCTATTGCCTACCAAACTTGCCACGACTATTCGTGCAGATCTCGGCAAAAACTTTATTCAACAAATAATAAACACATTAAAATTTGCTAAACGCTATCAAAAACTTTTAGCTGAAAACGCCACGCCCGAAAAACGCGATCAACATGCAACCGTCTATATAGGGAAACCTACGTTTGTCATCACTCCGTTCAATCCCCGCGATCAAAAAAATAACTGCGATAAGCTTCTACCAATGCATCGACTAGAAATTACGTAGGTACAGCTATATAAAAAGGTAAAGTCAAACGTCGCCACTTTACAAAACATCAAAATCCTGCCAACAATGACAACGTTGTCCATTATTGACATTTAAATGTAAATTGCGGCAGCTGCATGTGGTGTTGGGAAAGCTAGATAACTATTCTATTAAATTATTTTTAGGGGGAAAAAATGAACTTTGTTAAACAATCCGCAGCGATTTTGATGATTGCGTCATTGGTAGCGTGCGGTGGTGGTGGCTCCTCAACAGCTCCCAGTTCTAGTACACCTAGCTCAAATATTTCGAGTAATTCCAGTAGCTCCAGTGTTTCCAGTGTTTCTAGCGTCTCTAGCGTCTCTAGCGTCTCTAGCGTCTCTAGCGTCTCTAGCGTCTCTAGCGTCTCTAGCGTCTCTAGCGTTTCCAGTATTTCTAGCGCTTCGAGTAGTTCAAGCAATTCCAGCGCGTCTAGCAGCTCAAGCAGTCTGCTGAGCGTAAGTGAAAAAGTCCTGAAACAATTTAATGCTTTAAATAGCAATATTCTTGCAGCTCAAGGAGTTGCATCTACCGGTGCTCTTGCAGCACTAACACCTTACTGTGGCGCTGATTTTTCCTGGCATGGTAAGGGCTGCAAAGAAGGTCTTAAGGAATTGATTTTGATTGGAAATCAGCAGAGTGCGCAAGTTGTCGGCTACGATGAAACGAGAAACGATCAAGTTGATGCGTCAATTACATTAACCAATAAAACAACTGTTGCAACCAGATCAATTGCTGCAGGATATAAATGGACATTGGTTTGGAAGAAAGGTGTTGATGGCGAATTTTACCTGGCAGGCGATGGTGGCAAAAAGGCAGAAATTGCAGCATCGGCTGAAGCAATTACCAGGGCAAATGGCTCAATAGAAAGCTATATTTTATTCAGGATAACGGCTGCCATGGATTCAAACTCAGTTCCAGTAGCGGATAATGGAACTATAACGGGGCCAGGCTTAAATAAACCGCTCGACTTTACATTATTTTCGGGGATTGGATTTGCAATTGCCCATGAGTTTGGACATGAGGGAATCACGGGGGAAGCTGCTTATATTTTGAATGACATACGTGCTGGTGTTGCAGCGGAAACTCCTTTTGTGATCACTTTAAAACTCGGCACCACCACAGTTGCAACCTATAACCAAACCATTCGCGTAGCGCCTTACACCAACGACTATTTATTGCCATCGCACTTAACACATGAAGATGGTTCACCCGTACAATTTGCAAGCTTAAATAATCTTTCAGATGTAGTGGGCCTCGTAAATATCGGAGGAAGCTGGACGCCAAGCGTTAACATACCATCGGGCGCTTCTCGTACAGCAACCTTTGTGGGTGTTTATGATATTAATGGTGCACAGCTAACTTCATGGGATCAGATATGGGCTATAGCAACCAATCCTTTCATTAATAACACTAGCACGATTATCGGAGCTAAATCTTATTACGTAGGCCTTCATGTATACGATAATGCTGGACACAAATTGTCGACGGATAACTACTACGTGCAGTAACAAGTAGATTTGTAAATTAAGCGGCTTTCATGAGGAAGCCGTTTAATACCGTTGAAGCACGCACAAAAGTTTTTCAAATATAAATCGATTAAGCGAACTTCAGAAGTTCGCTTTTTTTTGCTCGACGACAATAAAAATTAATTTTTACTAAAGATAAAATGATGAAGAAATTGAAATAAATAACCGCGTTTATCTATCAACGTTACAAGTGAATATCAATTTTATATTTCTAATTTCAAATACTGCATCGAAAAATAAAATCTTCGTAATATTTTAAGCTGTGATTTTATGGAGGATTTTGATGAGAAAAGCTCTCTCCTGTAAAACAGAAGAGAGCCAAGTAGTTCAAGTCACGTAAAATATTTTTTAATACAATTACATTATGGACAAGCTACGCCTTTACCTGCACCTTTCACCAGGCTTACTTTCGAGAACGAAACATCCAAAGTACCCTCAGTCAATAACGAGAATGGCTGTAGTACTTGGGTCCAAAATTCAGATGGCGGTTGTTTAACACCGAAGTTTGCGCCGGAATCCGGGAAGCAGCTCAGCGGAATCGTAACTGTCTGCCAACTTTTCCCTTCGAAAGATTTTAGCTTCTCTGTCAAGTTGATATCCGATGCGCAGTAAGAACCGCAACCCAAGCGAAGGTAAGTTGTTTTGCTTGGAGTGCCATCTACTTTGATATCAAATACCAATGCCGAATTTGCTTTTTCATATTTGGTGAAGTCTTTCCGATCCGAAACAGAAAGCGCTACCTGACCAGCACCTTGACCATTCCATTGAACGCGACGTGCATCCTCCTGAACATTGCGATCAACAGCGGTGATTTGTAGGGACGATACTTTTGCACTTTTACTTTCCATTGCAACACGATCATTTTGAAAACCAATAATTTCTAATTTCCATTCGCCTAACGGACGACGATTAAAAAATTCCAATTGATTTAATACCGCTTCAGCTTTCAAACCTTGTTCGGATAAGCGATCACCGAGCTTGTCCTTATCACCGTAGCTCAGGCCAAAACCGTAAGGGAAAAGCGGATCATAATTTTTATCGCCAAAGTTTAAGGATACTTGATCCGGGCGCTTCGGCCAGGAAAAACTCAAGCGACCCGTTGTATCGTAATTAACCTCACCTTTTGCATTTTTAAAAATAACATCGGCAATACCTTGGCCTTCAGTACCGGGCAACCAGACAGCTACAAACGCATCAGACGCATTTAATTCGCGATTAACCCACAAAGGGCGACCTGAAATAAATAAAGAAACAACGGGAATATTTTTGCTGCGTAATTTTTTCAACAATTCCCAATCACTTGGGTTGCGCGGTTTGTAAGCGAGATCGCTGAGATCGCCCTGCATTTCTGCATAAGGGTCTTCACCGAAAACGACAATGGCAACATCTGGTTTTGTATCAAAGGAACCATCCGGGCTCAGCATTGCAGTACCGCCCGCTTCCGATACGACTTTATTAATTCCAGCAAAAATAGAAGTCGCTCCGGGGAAATCTGAATTAGCATTTCCGGTACCTTGCCATGACACAGACCAGCCACCGGATTGCTTACCGATATTGTCCGCACCGTCGCCAACTACCAATACTTTTTGATTACGCCCGAGAGGCAAAAGATTCTTTTTGTTTTTCAATAGTACAAGCGATTCGCGTACCGCTTTGCGAGCAATTTCGCGATGCTCCGGCGCGCCGAGTATTGCTCTTTTACCGGCAAGTTCACGGGTGGATGGCGCGCCTTTTTCAAATAAACCTGCGCGCAATTTCACGCGTAAAATTCTGCGCACCGCATCATCCAAACGCGCTTTTGCAAGCTCGCCTGATTTTACTTGTGCGATTAAATTTTTATAAAGCTCACGCCATTGCGGGTCCGGAACCATATAAATATCCAAACCGGCCATCATGGACGCTGCACAACTTACCACCGTACAACCGGGGATAAACATGTGACCATTCCAATCACCAACGACAATGCCATCGAAGCCCATTTGATTTTTTAATACATCAGTCAGCAAATATTTTTGCCCGTGCATGGTCATGCCATCCCACGAACTGAAAGACGCCATCACAACCTGCACACCAGCGTCAATTGCGCCGAAATAACCTGCACCGTGAATGTCTCGCAATTCTTGTTCTGTGCCTTGGGTTGCGCCACGGTCAACGCCGTTTAAGGTTCCGCCGTCACCAATAAAATGTTTGGTCGTTGCAATCACTTTACGATTGGTGAACAAGGGTTCAGCACCCGCTTCACCTTGTAAACCTTTCACCATTTCGCTGGCGAAAGCTTTAACAATACGCGGATCTTCAGACCAGGATTCGTAAGTACGGCCCCATCGGTCATCACGAACAACGGCGACTGTCGGTGAGAAATCCCAATCCTGACCGGTCACTGCCATTTCGCGCGCCGTTGCATAGCCAATTTCTTTCAGGAGTTTCGGATCATTGGTCGCGCCCAACCCAATGTTGTGTGGGAACAAGGTTGCACCTACAACATTACCTTGACCGTGAACGGCATCAGTTCCCCACATGATTGGAATACCAATACGTCCATTAGATTTGTCTACCGACGCGTTGTAATAGCTGTCCGCCATCTTGATCCAGTCATCAACAGACGCGTGTTTATTGCGGCCAGGTGTACCACCACCGCCATTGAGTACTGAGCCTATGTGATACTTTTTAACATCTTCAGGAGTGATTTCATTAATTTCCGGTTGAATCACCTGACCAACTTTTTCCTCAAGTGTCATTCGGGCAAGCAAATCTTCCACGCGTTTTTCAATAGCGGGATCTTTGGCAATGGCGCTTTTCAATACCGGCCATTGTTTACTGGAATCTGCGGTCGGGGCCTGGCCATCGGCAACAGCCGTTAACGTCGAGCAGAGCATAAGGCTCGACATTAATAAAAGTAGCGATTTTCTCTTCATATTATGGATTCTCTAAATGCGAGTTAACGCATAGTGTTGGATTCTGTTGGGCGCGGTTTGCTAGCATTTATATACAAGCTCAGCGCCGCAGAACTTTAGTCAAAGAACAGTGTTTTAGCGCTTCACTTTTGCTTTTTGCACAACTGGGAATATCAGTTTAAGTCGTTAACACACTTCACATTGCAAACTAGAATTTGCAGAAGCCCCACGGCGGCTGGATAAGTGGGCTTTTTACCTCATCACTTCACGCAATTGTAAATAAATGAAAAGCTGAATTTTTGAATGATTGCTAAGGCAGCATGTGCCATTTTTTGTGTGGCCTCATGTCAACATGGGAGCTTAAAACTCACACATTCGAACGACTTTTTATTGGTGCCGGTTTTAAATATGGCTGCTCGAAAGAATACATGGACGGACCAATAACAACAGCTAAGCTTGAGCATAGCCGCTGTAAATATTTCAAATAAATAATTAGCACTGCAATTTGGATTTTATTATGAACATTCCTCAATCAACTACAGGCGTACCCGCAACAAGTTTTGCAGATACCAAACGTCACTACGCTATTCTTGATGGCCTACGCGGTGTTGCCGCCGTGATGGTGGTTATTTTCCACGTATTTGAAACTCATGCTGCCAGCCGATTTGAACAGATTATCAACCATGGTTATTTAGCCGTAGATTTCTTTTTCGTCCTGTCCGGCTTCGTTATTGGTTATGCCTATGATGATCGCTGGGGAAAAATGTCACTCAAAGATTTTTTCAAACGCCGCCTAATACGCCTTCATCCGATGATCATAATGGGCATGGCAATCGGTGCGGTTCTCTTCTACTTCCAAGGCTCAGAGGGTTTTCCCCTAATCAATAACACGCCCTGGTGGCAGATGTTGATTGTGATGGTGGTTGGCATGACCTTAATACCTTTAACGCCATCAATGGACATTCGCGGCTGGTCAGAAATGCATCCGTTGAACGGCCCGGCGTGGTCACTCTTTTTTGAATACGTCGCCAACATTCTCTACGCATTATTTATACGTCGCTTCACAAATCTAGCCTTGGGCGTTTTAGTTTTTATAGCGGGCTGCGCAACAATTCATCTTGCAGTAACCGGAACCAATGGTGATGTGATTGGAGGATGGTCGTTTAATACAGAGCAATTGCATATTGGTTTTGTTCGCCTCATGTATCCATTCTTTGCAGGTCTATTATTATCGCGCTTGATTAAACCAGCCACGATTAATCACGGTTTCATTTGGTGTAGTTTGCTGCTCATTACCGTGCTATCAATTCCACGACTTGGCAATGAAACGACACTTTGGATGAATGGAATTTACGACTCCGCTGTGATTATCGTGATATTCCCAATAATTGTATTCATCGGTGCAAGTGGAAAAATAAGCGGCGGAATTCCACAGAAAATTTGCACATTCCTCGGCGAAATTTCCTACCCCATTTACATAATTCACTACCCGCTCGTGTACACCTACATGGCATGGGTTCAAAACACCAAGCCAACATTTGCTCACGCATTTCCTTTCGCCATTTTAACGATTGCTGCCGCCCTTAGCCTCGCCTATATAAGCTTGAAAATTTATGACATCCCGGTGAGACGCTGGCTGACCAATCGGTTTGCAGTTCAGAAAAAATGATTCATCTCGAAATCAAGGATGATTCGAGATCTTATTGTTGAAAGGAAACACATATTTATTTTGAGGTTACACTTTCGATCAAAAGCGGACATTAATAACAGATGTTAGTAACTTGTTATTCGTATTTTTTAGTGCACAGAGTCATTGTAATTTCTGATACTGATTTTCCGTCTATACGGTAGCAATCAGCCATCTCACCAATGATTTTAAAACCACATTTTAAATACAAGTTCTTAGCAGGAATATTGTTTGATAGGACGTTTAAATCTAGGCAGTCAATGCCGCTAGTCTCCTTACAATACTCGATAACTGAGTTTAGGAGCTTCACACCTAAGCCTCGTTTCCTTGCACTATATTCGACTCCCATACCTAACAATACACGATGAAAACTATAGTCTCTGCCGTAATGGCGTAAGTCAATATGTCCACGAATATCTCCACTAAAGTCTTTGACCAACCACAATTTTCGCCAACCAAGCTCACCTACATCGGATGTAAAACCATCTCGAAACTTAGCTCGAAGTTGTTCTGAAATTTGGCAATTTTCTTTAGCAATTGGTTGAAAAAGTGGAGAATAATCCGAAGCATTATCTAAAAGCTGCTCACCTAAGTACTCAAAGAAAAGCTCTAAGTCTGAAAACGTTGCTTCTACTATTTCCACGTGTCCTCCACGATTGTGTACAGCTTATCGAGCGCTTAGGCTATGCATTAAAAGCTGATTTCAGTTCCACCCAACATAAAACCATTTGTATAACAGAACCTTAACTTTGCAAGCAAATGAAATTGAGAATATATATTTCAATATATTCGGAAATACACGGCCTAGATTTAGTTGGCATTTCATAAAACAGCCAAAAGCGACATTCGCGTGTCGTGAGCATTTGTCGCCTGACCAATCAGTTTGTTTCAGTAGATAGTTGCAGAGTTTCAGTCAACACGGCTCGTGAAATCTGGTTTGATCTGCGCAAACAGCAGGTAGTCTGCCCCGCCGAAAACACGCTTTAAAAGCCATAATAGACACCTACTGTTCATGGAAGAAATAGTTGCCTTTTGCCTCAAGAAGAAACTACAAACTTCATTTCCCAGAAACCAAGTCACCGTATTGATGAGTTACTCAAATTCAAAGCTAGTTATTCGCACAAGATAATCTTCGTTTGAATCCAATGAAATAGGCAAACCTCATGCGAGATGTCAGATTACACCAAACCATGAAATTAATTCATGCTTTAGTGAAATAATATCATTTTTATTCATGCAAAGATTCGGTTATAAAACACTCCTGCCCTTAGTAAAGCCAATTGGACACAAAGCTATTGTGAAATTGGAAAGTCTAGAGCACGAAATAAATTCAGGTTTTATCTCAGAAATCAGGTTGCAATATCGCAATGAATAAAGACTTTAGCTTTACCATCAAAAGCATTTGTTTCGACGAGAATTATCATCCCTCCGAAAATACGCGCATCACTACCAACTTTGCAAATTTGGCCAGAGGAGCGAGTCGTCAGGAGAACTTACGCAATACTTTGAGGATGATCGACAATCGTTTTAATGCGTTGGCGCATTGGGATAATCCCAAAGGCGATCGCTATAGTGTCGAACTTGAAATCATTTCCGTTGAAATGAATATTGATGTTGAAAACAGTGGCAATGCCCTACCCCTGATTGAAATATTGAAGCCGAATATTGTTGATAGAAAAACCAACGAGCGCATTGAGGGCATTGTAGGAAACAACTTTTCCTCTTACGTGCGAGATTATGATTTTAGTGTTCTATTGCTGAAACAAAATAAAAATCAGTCCGAATTAAAAACTCCAGATAATTTTGGAGATCTGCATGGCAAGTTATTTAAGAGCTTCGTGAATTCAAACACGTACAAAGAAAATTTTAATAAACCGCCGGTTATATGCATAAGTGTTTCGAGTAGTAAGACTTATCATCGGACTGAAAATCAGCACCCAGTATTGGGCGTTGAATATCTGCAAGATGAGTATTCCTTAACGGATGACTATTTCAAAAAAATGGGATTAAAAGTTCGCTATTTCATGCCTCCAAATAGTGTTGCGCCTTTGGCCTTTTATTTTTCCGGCGATTTGCTTGGTGATTACACTAATCTTGAGCTTATCAGCACCATCAGTACGATGGATACCTTTCAAAAAATTTATCGACCTGAGATTTACAATGCGAATTCTGCAGCAGGAAAATCCTATCAACCAAGTTTGAAGCATCAGGATTATTCGTTAACTCGAATTGTTTATGATCGAGAAGAACGTAGCCGGCTGGCTATTGAGCAGGGGAAGTTTGTTGAAGAAAATTTCATCAAACCATACCAGGCAATTCTTGAGCAGTGGTCCGCTAATTACGCTTAATTAAACCAAATCATATAAGTTCATTTATTTAGACACGATTATTTATTATGAAAAAATTGTTACCGACTTCAACTGCTGGCAGCTTACCTAAACCCTCCTGGCTTGCAAAACCTGAAACACTTTGGTCACCCTGGAAATTGCAAGGTGATGAATTAATTGATGGCAAGCAAGACGCGTTAAGCTTGTCATTGCAAGAACAAGAACAAGCAGGTATTGATATTGTTGGTGACGGCGAGCAATCGCGGCAACACTTCGTCACTACGTTTCTTGAGCATCTCAACGGCGTTGATTTTGAGAAACGTGAGACCGTTAAAATTCGTGATCGCTATGATGCGAGCGTGCCGACAGTCGTTGGTGCAGTGTCTCGCCAAAAGCCGGTGTTTGTTGAAGACGCTAAATTTTTACGTCAGCAAACCAAGCAACCGATTAAATGGGCTTTGCCTGGGCCCATGACAATGATATTTTTTGATGAGGTGAATGATTGGGGAATTGCTACTTTAGAAAAAGCGATTGAAGGACTCAAGTGCGAAACTGCAGTGCATATTTGCTACGGATATGGCATCAAAGCTAATACAGATTGGAAAAAAACCTTGGGGTCAGAGTGGCGACAATATGAAGAAATTTTTCCAAAACTGCAAAAATCCAATATCGATATAATTTCACTGGAATGTCAAAACTCTCATGTTCCAATGGATCTCCTTGAACTCATTCGCGGTAAAAAAATAATGGTTGGTGCTATTGATGTGGCAACCAATACTATTGAGACTCCGGAGGAAGTAGCCAATACCCTACGAAAAGCACTGCAGTTTGTAGATGCCGACAAACTCTATCCCTGCACCAACTGTGGCATGACGCCCTTGTCTCGAAGCGTAGCAAGAGGCAAGCTAAATGCCTTGAGTGCCGGTGCAGAAATTGTCCGAAGAGAACTATCGGCCTAGCACTCGCCGATGTCTTGATGTGTAGGGGTTACTTGGTTTGAAGTGATATAATTCGGCTTGATATTCCCGATCAAACCAATAACCCTCACTTTACTTAAGAAGAATCAGCATTTTTAGTCAGAACTCATTCAGATTATGTGCCTACGCGATGAAACCAAGTGGTGACGAAATCGCGTGGTGTAGCTACATCTAAAGAAAAACGCTACGACTCAATTTAGGCAACGTGATGATTGAAGTAACAGACTTTAGAAATGCAATGTCTTTGTTAACAGGCGCAGTAAATGTTGTAACCACAACAGGAGCGTCTGGTCGTTATGGATTCACGGCATCCGCCGTATGTAGTGTCACTGATACGCCTCCGACATTGTTAGTATGTATGAATAAAGCGTCTAACTCACATGCACATTTTGTAGAAAATAAAATTTTAACTGTGAATGTTTTAGGCGCACATCATCAGCCTATTTCTAACGCATTTTCGTCAAAAATAAATTCCGAAGAGCGTTTTAAATATGGCGTTTGGACAGAATTAAAAACGGGTGCACCCGTTTTAAAAGATTCTTTAGTGAGTTTTGATTGTAAAATTGAGCAAATTCAAGAAGTCGGAACACATGATATTTTTATTTGCCGAATTGTCGCTATTCAACAAACTCAACAGGATCAAGGTCTTGTTTATTTTAATCGCGCTTACCACCATGTAGGACAAACAACTGTTGCTTAAACCCAATCCCCAATCGGACCTATTTAATGGAAATCAAAGTTAATTTTCTCGACAAACTTCGGCTGGAAGCGAAGTTTGATGATTTCACCGTCATCACCGATCAACCTATTCGCTATAAAGGCGATGGCTCCGCGCCTAGCCCATTTGACTACTTTCTGGCTTCGTCGGCGCTCTGTGCGGCTTATTTTGTACGTGTTTATTGTTTGGCGCGGGACATTCCCACAGAGAATATTCGGTTGTCGCAAAATAATATTGTTGATCCAGAGAATCGATACAATCAAATATTTCAAATTCAGGTAGAGCTGCCGGAAGATATTTCTGAGAAAGATCGGCAAGGTATTTTGCGCTCGATTGATCGCTGCACCGTAAAAAAAGTGATTCAAACTGGTCCAGAATTTTTGATAGACGCCGTGAATAACCTCGACCAAGACAAGCAAGCTATGTTGATGGCGCAAGCAGATGGCGGTGCAAGTACTTTTATCTTGGGTAAAGATTTACCACTTGAGCAAACCATCGCCAATATGACGCATATTTTGGCTGACCTTGGGGTAAAAATTGAAATTGCGTCTTGGCGCAATATAGTGCCCAACGTATGGTCATTGCATGCGCGCGATGCTGCCTCCCCCATGTGTTTTACCAATGGTAAAGGCTCCACCAAAGAGAGTGCGCTTTGTTCAGCGCTGGGCGAATTTATTGAACGCCTTAACTGCAATTTTTTTTACAATGACCAGTTTTGGGGTGAAGAAATTGCCAACAGTGATTTTGTACATTACCCCAGTGAAAAATGGTTTAAGCCCGGCCCCAAGGGTGCGCTACCTAGCGGAATTTTAGACGACTATTGTTTGGCGATTTATAACCCCGATGATGAGTTGCTAGGCACACATTTGATTGATACTAATTCAGGTATGGTGGAGCGCGGTATTTGTTCATTACCCTATGTGCGTCAGTCCGATGGCGCAACGGTTTATTTTCCCTCCAACTTAATTGAAAACTTATTTTTAAGTAACGGTATGAGTGCGGGCAATAACTTGCTTGAGGCGCAGGTGCAGTGCCTGTCTGAAATTTTTGAGCGCGCGGTAAAAAAACAAATTATTGAACAAGAAATTGTGTTACCAGATGTGCCAATGCAGGTGTTAGAAAAATATCCGAATATTCTTGCAGGCATTAACGAATTAGAGAAACAGGGTTTTCCAATAGTCGTTAAAGATGCATCTTTGGGCGGGCAATTTCCGGTGATGTGTGTGACCTTAATGAACCCAAAAACCGGTGGTGTATTTGCATCCTTTGGTGGTCACCCGAGTTTTGAAGTTGCACTAGAACGCAGCCTAACGGAGTTATTGCAAGGTCGCAGCTTTGAAGGTTTAAATGATGTGCCGCGCCCCACGTTTAACAGCATGGAAGTTACCGAGCCTGAAAATTTTGTAGAGCATTTTATTGATTCTACTGGAGTAATCTCTTGGCGCTTTTTTAGTGCGAAACATGATTATGAATTCTGCGAGTGGGATTTTTCTGGAACTAATGCGGAAGAAAGCGCATGTTTGTTAGCTATTTTAAAAGCGATGGGCAAAGAAGTTTATATTGCAGAACTTTCTGATTTAGGGGCGAGCGCCTGTCGCATACTGGTACCGGATTATTCAGAGGTTTATCCAGTTGAAGATTTAATTTGGGACAACACGAATAAAGCGCTCGACTACCGCGCTGACATTTTAAATATTCATGAACTCAGTAAACGAGGCGTGATTAAATTACTTCGTCGTTTGGACGATAACCAATTAGATAACTACACAGATATAAGAACACTCATTGGTATTGAATTCGATGACAATACCGCGTGGGGCCAGCTAACGATTCTTGAGCTAAAAATTCTTGGCTACCTATCTATTGGAGATCACCAAGAGGCAATTGATTTAGTGGCAGACTTTTTACAGTACAACACCAATACCTTGGCGCGTAACTTATTTTATCAAGCGGTACATGCAGTGCTTGAAATCACTTTGGATGAAGAGCTGGAACTTGAAGACTTTATCACCAATCTTAACCGTATGTTCGGCAAAGAAGTTATGGACAATGTAGTCGGCTCAATAACCGGAGAAGTTAAATTCTACGGCCTCACCAAGACCAGCATGAAACTCGAAGGGCTAGACAAACACCAACGACTCATCGATAGCTATAAAAAAATTCACCAAGCCCGTGCGAAATATGCAGAAAATATTGCTCGCTAATGTTTAAGAGAGAAAATTCCGCACATATTTTTTTAATTTTGATGCGGTTAAGATCTTTTGGAAGTTGCCTCAAGCGTTTCGATAAAGACTAAATAAATTGTTCACCGATACATAGAAAAATTATGAACTCTGAGAATCTCCAAAAGTTAAATATCCAATTACGAGTTAAAAAAAAGTTTGCAGTTAATAACAGGTTAGAAGCTACCAATAGGCCAAAATATATTTCAAAAGCTAAACGCAAAAAAAAGTCTTTGTGAAGATGTGAGTATCTTGAGCCTGTTTATTTATGACTAAAAATGGTATTTTTTTCAGAAACCCATTAATTTTATTCATGTGACTTTACGAGATTACGATGCTTGAACGTAGCCATTTAGCAGTAGTGCGGGAAATCGAGCGCCAAGGATCTTTGACCGGCGCGGCTGAAGCGTTATTCCTGACGCAATCAGCAATTAGCCATACCGTAAAAAAACTCGAACAAAATTTGGGCATTGAGATATGGCGACGCGAAGGACGTAGCCTAACGCTCACTCAAGCGGGCCAGTATTTACTGGCAGTTGCTAACCGCGTACTACCACAACTGGACTATGCACAAGAACGTCTCCGCCAGTATGCACAAGGCGAATGCGGGGCGTTGCGAATTGGCATGGAGTGTCACCCCTGTTACCAGTGGCTACTCAAATTGGTTTCACCGTTTCTTTCTGCATGGCCAAATGTGGATGTTGACGTTAAGCAGAAATTTCAATTTGGTGGAATTGGTGCACTGTTTGGCTATGAAATAGATTTGCTAGTAACGCCCGACCCGCTCTACAAACCGGGGTTACGTTTCGAACCTGTTTTTGATTACGAGCAAGTACTTGTGGTGAACGGAAAGCATGCATTAGCCAAAGCAAAATATGTAGAGCCTGAACAATTAAAAACAGAAGTATTAATTACTTATCCAGTCACGATTGAGCGTTTGGATATCTACAATCAGTTTTTGTTACCCGCTGGTATTAGCCCCAAGCGTCACAAGCCAATTGAAACCACCGACATCATGTTGCAAATGGTTGCCAGTGACCGAGGCGTGACTGCATTACCTCGCTGGCTTGTTGAAGAATATGCGAGCAAGCTCGATATAGTGCCGATACAGCTCGGTAAAGTAGGAATACATAAACAGATTTTTCTCGGTATTCGCGAAGCCGATATTGAAATCGATTATGTAAATGCATTTGTAAAACTCGCGCACGAATTTCGCGATGTCACTGAGTAAGTAATATGGATAACAATGACGAGTTTTAGCCTAATCTTTAGGTTGCGTTTATTCATTGCGTGCACCAATAAACACCGCCTTGCGAATAGTCGAGAGCACGTTAAATTGGCTGTTCTTTACTAGGGGAAATCAAACATTACCTTATCGGAAAAGTTAGCGGCTTTAGCATTTTGAGTTACAGAAATTTTAAGATAACCATGAAACCCGTCTTATTTTTTTTACGACACTCTTTTTTGATTTATCTGAATTCAAACCTCTGAGTAAGCTGCGGAAAATAAATATAGCAAACTATTTCGATACAGGGCTTCTGCAACGAAAACTTCGTAAGGCCAGCCTGGAAGCCTTATCGACTAAGGTAAATATTTTATCGATATGATTCTTTTCATGCAGAGGCCTATGACCATCTACTTTAATAATGTGGCAGTCATATAGATCTGCAATGCTATAAAATTGTTGATAAAGATTGGCATTCTTTAATCGTTTACCGCTATTCGCGCAATAATCACGCTGCTCTAATTTTTTTCGTCGCGTTAATAGACCTAAAATATTTTGCGAGTCCGTATAGATTATTAATCTTACTGTCTTTTCTTTATTTGAAAAAATTCCATCATCGATAGCCCACAATAAGGTTTGTAACTCCAGTAGAGTTGAAGATGTATTTTCAAACTGTTTAGTTTTTACTTTCGCGATTAAATCAACAGCAAGTGTTTCTACATTTTCGATTGCAAGATAAGCACCAAAACCAATATGGGTTTTGTTATCTACACTGCCATCTGTAAATAGAATTATATTGTTCACTCAAACTGTCTCTGAATCATCCTCTTTTAATACGCACGACTTTCATAACTTCAAAGGTGATGCCCGCGACAACTTGTTGTTCCGGATAGTAGGTAATGTTCACTCTGGCACCTTTTAAGCTTTGGTATTTACCTTTGCGCTTGAATTTAAACGGCACATCACAAGCCTCCACCATCAGCGTGTGCAAAATCCACTCACATTCTTCTCGTTGAATGTGTGATACCACTTTCAACAGTTCGGAGTGATTGAGAGTGTTGTGTTTCTCTACCAGTTTTTTGGAGTCTGATTGCATAATCGTATTCACGGATTAAAGCCTGGATAAATTATTTAGATCGGCGCGCATCGTCTGCGAGTTTACTCAGCTTGGCGACTATGTCAGGTGTAGCGCGTAAACGAAAAAATGCACCCGTTGCATCAGCACGTTCTTCAATCACGTCGCACGAAGCAAAGATTTCGCCACGTAATTCTTGTGCTGACCAGGGTAAAAATATTTCTGACTCAATCAAATCTTTTTGAAAAAATTGCACAATGGTTTGATGCAAATTTTTTATATCGTCCTCACGCTGCGCGCTTAGCACAATACAACCGGGATAATGTAGCTGCAGCTCTGCGATACGCTCTGCTTGTGCGGCCGCATCACTCAGATAATCAATTTTATTGAACACGCGAATGCGTGGCACAGTATCGGCGCCAATCTCGGCCAACACTTTATCGGTAACTTCTAGCTGCGCCTCATATCCTGGGTCGCCAGCATCAATAACATGTAACAACAGTGATGCGTTGAGGGCTTCGTCCAAGGTCGATTTGAAGGAAGCCACCAAATCATGAGGTAAGTTTTTGATAAATCCCACAGTGTCACTCACTAATATTTTGGGCACACTTTCCGGGTGCAAGGTGCGCACCTTAGTGTCGAGTGTCGCAAACAATTTATTGGCGACCAATACCTCTTTGCCGGTCAATGCGCGCATCAACGTCGATTTACCCGCATTCGTATAACCGACTAAAACCACTTGTGCTAGCGCTGTTTGTCCCTGACGTTGTGCTCGCTGGGTTTCGCGCCCGGCCTCCATCGCATCAATTTCTTTTTGCAGCTCGGCAATACGGTCGCGCACCTTGCGGCTGTCCATTTCGCTACGTGACTGACCTGAACCACGCCCACCGGTTCCGCTACGCTGCCTT
Organism: Gammaproteobacteria bacterium; assembly: GCA_004172865.1. Lineage (GTDB taxonomy): Bacteria > Pseudomonadota > Gammaproteobacteria > Pseudomonadales > Cellvibrionaceae > Cellvibrio. The sequence goes on from SEBV01000003.1 coordinate 76,580, forward strand.
CCTGAAGGGCCTTCGCGCTTGGCTGCCTCACGCAGGCGCGGCGCCATATAGGTCAGGCGTGCGATTTCAACTTGTATCCTTGCGGCATGTGAGCTGGCGTTACGGTGAAAAATCTCAAGGATGACAACCGTACGATCCATCACCTCGCAACCCACTTCGTTTTCAAGATTGAGCGCTTGAGACGGCGAGATTTCATGGTCAACAAGAACAAACTCCACCGCATCATCTGATGCCTCTTCCTGCCCTTGTATGAATTGTTTTAGCTCTTCCCGTTTACCAACGCCGATATAGGCTGCCGAGTCGAAGGATGCACGCTTCTGTGTAAATTGACCAACCACCTCAAGGCCCAAGGTCTTTGCCAACTCAGCCAATTCGACCAACGACGAATTAAATTCAGTATCGCTAACACCGTCTAAATGCACGGCGACGATTAGAGCACGCGGACGACGCGTTTCTTCGGGGTTTAACATGGAGTAATTTCTCTAGGGATGGGAGCGCGAACGTTTTCGAATAGCGTCACGAGATGAAGTGTACACAATTATGGATAAACCCGATTATGGATGAGCCATTATGGACGGGAGTAAGTGCCGTGGGAATGCATCTTTTAGCTTCGTTCAATATTAAGTGAAGCTTCGCTGCGAGTTCATCGCAAGTGTAGAATTCAAACCATCAAAATAATTTTCGAAGTTTTCTACACCACCTGCAATTAACACTTCATAGTTTCAAATCATTCATGCGAATACTCAACAACTATTTTGATGGGATTAAAATTTAGTAAAACTATTTTAGTTTCTTCTACGATGGAGCAATCATCCTCGTTACCGTTAAAAATTCTAATTAACCATCACATTAAGTATTTCGTTTTACGAATTACTTAATGTGATAAAACGCTGTCGGTTACCTGGCAACCTTTCGCGGCTCAATGATGCGGAACTCACCACTCAGGTGCATCATGCTCATGATGTACAACATGCCATCAAAATAGCGCTGCTCTCCTACTGGCAATGGGGTTTCCCAAAGCTCTTTCAGAAACGCGTCTGAGATTTCTCCTTGAGTCGCCGCCAAACCGCCGACTGCGGTCGCCGCGACCATTCCAACTGAGTGACGATCTGACATGGGTTTGCCGTCGAGCGTGTATTTGTCGGCAAACGTATGGATACCTTGTTTGAACAGAAATCTCTGAACGCGATTACTGAGAGCCGTTTGGCGTGGGTCTTTTGCAAACCAGCTGTAATCCATCGCCATATTACTCACGGTACGCCAGCTGTCGTAAGCAAAACTGCTTGGCTTGCCATCCCAACCCATGGAAGGCGTGCCGTCATAATCTGTGCGGTCGGGTGAAAGCCCAGTTTCAGAATGTGCCGCTTTGTGAAAAAGATCGCGACTCGATTCAGCTGCCCTCGCCCAAAATTCTCGTTCTTCTTTTGGCGCCCAACGTGCCCAGAGTTCGTAAAACCCCGGCAAATGGTAAGACGGATCAGTGCCCGGAAGGTTGGTTTCCGGCACGAAGCGAACCATCGCATGTTCTTCGTCAATCATGGGGCCAACGCTAACTTCACGCGGTGTATTGTTCGGTTTATAGCTCGGCCACGGCTTACCCTCTTTTACGGCTTTCGCCTGCTCGGCACGATTGTTGGGGCTTGGCCAAGGACTGGCTGGCTCTATAAACGCAGGTTCGTCGGAATGGATTCGAAAAGGCGTGGTGCCGGTCAAGACACCGTGATGGCGCATGCCGTGCAATATGGTGTCGGCTTCTTTTTGATAGTTATAAATGCCTTTACCGTTGCCCCAGCGGTGAGCCGCAAAATATAGCGCCATTGCATAATATTCTTCGCCATCAGGCGCCGCGCTAGTTGATCGAGGTCTACCGTCTGTGCTCATCGACCAGGCAAAATAGCCGCGCGATGGATTGGCGGGGTCGGTATTAAGCATGTATGTTTTCGACCAATTCCACAGCGCATCAAACTCGCGTTTCTTATTCAATTGCACCGCGATCATCATTCCGTAACTCATACCTTCGCTGCGCGCATCGTTGTTGGCCCAGTCAGTAACGTACGCCAGCGTGCCGTTTTCGTTAGCGCCCGTCTCGAAATAAATTCGCTCTTCTTGTCCATCGCCGTGAAAAAATTGCTGGAATGCGTGTTCGATGCGCTCGTGGGTTTCGGCGGGTGTTTTATTCAAACGCTCAACAAATAAATTCGCGTAACGACCGGTTTTATAAGCACCCGCACCGTCGTCAAGACGTGTAGCCACATGCGTTGAACCTGTAGGAATTTCAGCAGCAATTACTTGCGTAGCCTGTATCGCACTTGCAACAAGCACCAGAGTGGAAACAATACCAAGGGTTTTAAGTTTATATTTAAACATGGGATTTTCTCGTTATGTAATTTTATGCCGGCGTGGAAAGTCTTATTGTTCTTAAAAAGTACTAGTGCGCAAGCTAAAGCTTCTACAACTTTTTTACCATGTTGTTTTCTAAAAATTCACATCTCTTTACATAGGATTACAACTTGAATTCAGCACCTGTTATTTCATAACCATACTGATGCACTGATTTTTGTGATCCAGCTTAGCGGCTTGTCCAAAGTTATCAAGAGCCGAATTCACTACACGTCCACCTTAACTAGATCTTACTTAAAAGCTCAAGGCAATGACCTAAAAACTGCAAGCTACTTACGGGGAATCCCATTAAAAGAAATGAAGCTGCGCCCGTTATCGCAAAACGAATTGAACTGTACAACTCAATGAAATCGCAAGGCGCATCTGATGTAGATGTTTTTAAAAGCGGTTTTAAATTTTAATAGCAATCAGCCCGTGCAGTATCAAATTAAAACTGGGTTTTGGAAATTGGATGTCACAGCCTAGACAATATTTCAAAAATATATTTGTATTTTTAAATAATCTCATGACAGATCACACTTTCAATGTAGACTTCAAGGCAGTCATAATCCGACACTTTTTTCAAATCGCTATAAAAATTGCCCATCCTCACTTCGCACCCCAAAGGAAAAAACCTCATGAAAATAATTATTTTGGGCGCGACAGGAATGGTTGGCCAAGCGGTGCTGCGTGAATGTCTGTTAGCATCTGATGTCGAGCTGATTACAAGTATTGGACGTACTGCGTTTGACAATACTGACCCAAAAATAAAGCAAATCACTGTTCCAGATTTAATGAATGCATCCGCACAGCTTGAATCACTGCGTGATTACGATGCCTGTTTTTTCTGTTTGGGTGTTTCGGCAAGTGGAAAAACCGAAGCGGAGTATTCACATTTAAATTTTGAAATTCCGCTAACAATTGCCACTGCACTTTCAAAGCATAATTCTAATATGACTTTTGTTTATGTATCGGGTGCTGGCACAGACAGCACTGAGCAAGGCAAGACTATGTGGGCCAGAGTAAAAGGGAAAACCGAGAACGCGCTTTTGACGCTTCCGTTCAAAGCGACATATTTATTTCGGCCCGGTGTTATTCGCCCACTGCATGGCATTCGCTCTAAAACCAAGGCCTATTATCTTTTTTATCTCCTTGCAAATCCGTTGCTGGGATTACTGAAATTTATTTTGCCGGAGCATATCTTAAGTACTGATATTATCGGCAAAGCTATGCTTGAAGTTGCCCGTCATGGCGCACCCACAGCAATTCTTGAATCACCTGATTTGTATAAACTTGCGCAAGAAAAAAGTTAACACTGGGTAAATTTAATGAGCAAAACTTTCAATGTTAAACGCGTTATTGGACGCGGCTTTGCGTTTATTTTGTTAATCACAATTCTGCTTATTGGAGTTGTTGTTGCCATGGCATTTAGCGATTTTGGCCAACAACCGCAAGGCGAATACACAAGCCGAATTAAATCCTCACCCGAGTGGCATGATGAACATTTTAAAAATATTCATCCTATGTGGACCAACGCAAAAGACGCCTTATTAGGTTCAATTCTGCATTCAAATCCCGATGCACAACCCGCTGAATTTTCACTACCAGCGCCGAGTGCGCCATTTTCCAGCCCACCCGCAACTGGTTTGCGAATTACCTGGATGGGGCATTCGTCGCTCGTGGTTGAAATTGACGGCGTTAATGTATTAATTGACCCTGTGTGGAGTGATCGCGTTTCGCCTATCAACTGGATTGGACCGAAACGATGGTACGGCCCTACTCTTGCGCTGGAAGATTTACCGCCAATCGACGTGGTGCTTATTTCCCACGATCATTACGATCATCTCGATCACAATACGATTGTGAAAATGAAAAATTGGAAGGCGCATTTTGTTGTGCCGCTGGGTATTGGTGCGCATTTGCGCTATTGGGGAATTCCGGAAGATCGCATCACTGAATTAGATTGGTGGCAATCCACGAAAATTAAACAACTCGATATAGTCTCTACGCCTTCGCGTCATGCGTCCGGCCGTTTATCTCCAGATAGCGACAAGACACTGTGGTCGGGCTTCGCGCTGCATGGCGACCAAAACCGCGTTTACTATTCGGGTGATACCGGCTTTTTTCCTGAATTTAAAGAGATCGGTGAAAAGCTTGGGCCCTTCGATGTGACCATGATTGAAGTGGGCCAATACGATGCCGATTGGCCGGACTGGCATTTAGGGCCAGAACAAGCGGTGCAAGCGCATCGTCTGGTTAAGGGAAATATGTTGCTGCCGGTGCATTGGGGATTATTTAAATTAGCGCAACACGGTTGGACTGAACCAGTTGAACGGGTGCTCGCCGCTGCAAGTTGTTATGACATTAACGTCCTCACACCAAAGCCTGGACAAAGTTTTGAGCCACGCCAGCACCCAACGCTGAAACCTTGGTGGCCACAAACTCCTTGGCGAACTGCGGAGCAAAAACCTATAGTAGCGACATTGAATGGCAATAAAGCAGAACGAATATCGCCACCAAATTGTGCAGATGTTGATTGAAGAAATTAATCACTAATAAATAAGGTACTTAAGCTCGGAATCCATAATTCCGTCCAATTTTGCATAGCTAACTAAAACACGTTACTTGCGACGTTTTACTGTGAGCGCACCCAAGGGTTTGTTAGAATCTCCCGCCTGTTAATCGCCCTACTTATCTGTGATCGATTCACAACAAAATGCCATCCGCGCCGCCGCTTACCTGTCAACTTCAAGACCTTAGAGAACGATAAATAATGATTGAAAACAACGATGTACAAATCAATCAAGAATCCATGCATACGCCAATGATGACCCAATACTTGCGCATCAAAGCTCAGCACCCGCACGAGCTGGTGTTTTATCGCATGGGCGATTTTTACGAATTGTTTTTTGATGATGCAAAAAAAGCGTCTGAGATTTTAGACATCACCCTGACCGCGCGTGGCAAATCCAACGGTGAGCCAATTCCCATGGCGGGGATTCCCTTTCACTCAGCAGATGGCTATCTCGCCAAGCTGGTGAAAGAAGATATCTCAGTCGCACTTGTTGAACAGATTGGCGACCCCGCGACCAGTAAGGGCCCGGTTGAACGTAAGGTAATGCGAATTGTTACTCCCGGTACGGTGAGTGATGAAGCACTGCTGGACTCGCGCCGCGATAACTTACTCGTAGCATTGCATCAATCTGGCGAGAATTATGGGATTGCTTCTCTAGATATGGCTAGCGGCCGCTTTTTAGTGCTGGAAGTTATCGGATTGGATGCTGCGTTAGGCGAGCTACAACGGCTAAATCCCGCTGAATTGCTGTTGAGCGATCACCTTACTACACCTGTATTGATTGAGAATCGTAAGGGCTTACGTCGTCGTGGACCATGGGAATTTGATTATGAAACGTCACATCGTCTGTTGATCCAACAATTTGCCACCAAAGATTTGGCTGGATTCGGTTGCGAGCATTTAAAAATTGCGCTTTGTGCTGCCGGCTGCTTGTTGAGCTATGCCCGCGAAACCCAGCGTACCGCACTGCCCCATGTGCGCAGCCTGGCTCATGAAAACCGCGATGAAACTGTCATTCTGGATGCAGCAACACGTCGCAACCTTGAGCTGGACATTAATCTTAATGGCGGCGATGAACACACGTTATTTTCGGTATTGAATCGCTCGGCAACCAGCATGGGCAGCCGTTTGTTGCGTCGCTGGTTAAATCGCCCGCTGCGCGACATTGATTTGCTTAATGCACGTCAGGATGCAATCACCAGACTTTGCCATAACTACGCGTTTGAGGTTATCAACGGAATTTTGAAACAAGTCGGTGATATGGAGCGGATTCTAGGTCGCCTCGCACTGCGTTCGTCACGCCCGCGCGATCTTTCACGCTTGATGATGTCGATTGCCTGCTATCCGGAATTGCAATCTGAATTATCTAAACACCAATCTCCGCTATTGAATTCGTTGGCAGTACAGATCAGCACTTTTCCAGGCTTAGTCGATTTGTTGTCACGCGCGATTATAGAAAATCCGCCAGTTGTAATTCGTGAAGGTGGCGTAATTGCTGATGGCTATGATGCCGAATTGGACGATTTGCGGAACATCAGTACCAACGCAGGCCAATATCTATTGGATCTGGAGACTCGCGAGCGCGAGCGCACTGGCATCCCAACATTGAAGGTCGGTTATAACCGTGTACATGGCTATTTTATTGAGCTGACTAGTGCGCAATCGGAAAAAGCGCCGGCAGATTACATTCGTCGCCAAACGCTTAAAAATGCCGAGCGTTACATTACGCCTGAACTAAAAGAGTTTGAAGACAAAGCGCTTTCCGCCAAGAGCCGTGCGTTAGCGCGCGAAAAAGCGCTTTATGATGAGCTGCTGGATATCCTTAACGAACAACTTATTCCGCTGCAAAATTCGGCCAATGCGGTCTCTGAGCTGGATGTGTTGGCAACACTGGCAGAACGCGCTGACGCTCTGGGATTCGTCCGTCCTAAACTCACATTAAATGCGGGAATAAATATCCAAGGCGGCCGTCATCCAGTAGTGGAACAAGTTACGTCTGCTCCGTTTGTGCCTAACGATCTGCTATTCCATCGCGAACGCCATATGTTGATTGTTACTGGCCCGAACATGGGTGGTAAGTCGACTTATATGCGGCAGGCGGCGTTGATCGTACTGCTTGCACATATCGGCAGTTTCGTTCCAGCGCAAAGCGCTGAAATCGGCATAGTTGATCGTATTTTCACTCGTATCGGTTCATCTGATGATTTGGCCGGCGGCCGCTCAACCTTTATGGTTGAAATGACTGAAACTGCAAATATCCTGCACAACGCGACTGCGCGTAGCTTGGTATTAATGGATGAGATCGGGCGCGGCACCAGTACATTTGATGGGCTTTCATTGGCGTGGGCGTGTGCCAAACATCTCGCTGAAAAAGTTAATGCCTATACACTTTTTGCTACACATTATTTTGAAATCACAAGCTTGCCGGAAACTATTCCCGGCATCGCCAACGTTCACTTAAATGCTACTGAACATAACGACAACATCGTTTTCTTACACAAAGTGCAGGAAGGCCCAGCAAGCAAGAGTTATGGATTGCAAGTTGCCAAACTCGCGGGCATTCCCGCTGAAGTTCTCGCGCAGGCTCAAGCGCAGCTGAACTTACTTGAGCAAGGCGTTCACCCTGAACACTCGGCAAAAAACATGGAACAAGCTGTGACTGTATCGGTCACCACTTCAGTCATTGAGTCTCCGCTACAATCCGGCCTATTTGATGCGCTGCCAGATCCCGCGATTGAAGCCTTGAAAAAGATTAATCCCGATAACCTTTCGCCGCGCGAAGCGCTGGATCAACTCTATCGCCTGAAAGAGATATTGAAGAAAGGACGCTAAGGCTCGGAAACTCTGCGTGCAAACTGCTATCCAAAACAGCCCAGCCTGTTTAGAATGCGCGCTTCTGGATTTCAGTAATTATTTTTAGTCGTTTGGGGAGTCAACTATGACTTTTGTTGTTGGGGAAAACTGCATTAAATGTAAGCACACAGATTGTGTGGAAGTCTGCCCGGTAGATTGTTTCTACGAAGGCCCCAATTTTTTGGTAATTCACCCGGACGAATGTATTGATTGCGCATTGTGCGAGCCTGAATGCCCGGTAGGCGCAATTTTCTCTGAAGATGAATTACCGGAAGATCAAGCCGAATTCCTTCAACTCAATGCTGAACTCGCCGAAATTTGGCCAAACATCACCGAGATTAAAGAATCACCTGCTGATGCTGAAAAGTGGGATGGCGTACCGGGTAAGTTGCAATATCTGGAGCGTTAATCGCTACGAGAAATACTGAAAGACCGCGCTAGTCGCGGTTTTTTTATGCCCGCGATTTGTGTAACCAATTTCGCAGAAAAATAAAGGCAGCCGAAGCTGCCTTTTGTATTACGTCAAGATCTGATTAAGCGCTGAAAAGAGCCGCACTATCCAAACCTTGTTTTTCCATAATATCGCGTAGGCGTTTTAAGGCCTCAACTTGAATTTGACGCACGCGTTCACGAGTCAAACCAATTTCATGACCCACTTCTTCCAAAGTGCTTACTTCATGGCCACGCAACCCGAAACGACGAGAAAGCACTTCACGTTGTTTTTCGGTCAACTCATCTAACCAGGAATCAAGGCTCATGGTTAGATCGCGATCTTGCAGAATGGCAGCAGGATCAGATACATGAGTATCAGCAATGGTATCAACGATAGTGCGATCAGATGATGGGCCGATTGGAGTGTCAATGGAAGTTACACGTTCGTTCAAACTCAACATGCGCTCAACATCGGCAACAGGTTTTTCAAGCAGACGGGCAATCTCTTCTGGAGATGGCTCGTGATCAAGTTTTTGCGAAAGTTCGCGTGCAGCACGTAGATAAATATTTAATTCTTTCACAACATGGATTGGCAAACGAATCGTACGTGTCTGATTCATGATGGCACGTTCAATCGTTTGGCGAATCCACCAGGTTGCGTAAGTCGAGAAACGGAAACCACGCTCTGGATCAAACTTTTCGACCGCACGAATCAACCCGAGATTGCCTTCTTCGATCAAGTCTAAAAGCGCTAAACCACGGTTTACATAACGACGGGAAATTTTTACTACCAAACGAAGGTTACTTTCAATCATGCGCTTACGAGCGGCTTCATCGCCTTTCAGTGCTTTGCGTGCGAAGAAAACTTCTTCTTCAGCACTTAATAATGGGGAAAATCCGATTTCGTTGAGATAAATCTGAGTTGCATCGAGGGTCTTATTAAACTTGTCATCTACAATTCGTTCACTTCCTGCTGAGCGCGTTGCTTTCGGTACTTCATCTTCTTCCGCCAGTAACATATCACTTTCATCAAAATCTACTTCTTGCGCCATGAACACATCGTCGCGATCAAAAACGCTTGATTCTTTAGTTTGCAAAGTCATTTTTCAGCCCCTTAAATCGTAAAATTTAGCTAACTTTTTGCTAGCTTACCCAAGCCATACTTCCCTTCAGCCTACTTCTTGTTTTTGGATCAGGATGTTGAGTCGCTTCACAGACCCCTCTTATCTTTACTTATCGAATGTGTGAACTCTATGGTCGCTTGGGTAAATATTTCAGTGGATCCACTGGGCTACCGTCGCTACGAATCTCAAAGTGAAGCTTAACTCTATCAGTACCGCTTGAACCCATATCGGCAATTCTTTGCCCACCTTTAATAAAATCTCCTTCTTTTACCAACAATTCGTTGTTGTGTGCGTAAGCACTTAAGAAGATTTCATTGTGTTTAATGATGAGCAATTTACCGTACCCGCTCAGCCCACTTCCTGCGTAAACAACCCGCCCGGATGCTGCTGCCAGCACAGGCTCCCCCAATTTCCCGCTAAGATCAATACCCTTATTAAAGCCAGAATCGCCCTGAAAAGAAGCAATCAATTTGCCAGAACTCGGCCATTGCCACTTGAGAGGGCCTTGAATTTCTCCTTTTGCGTTCAATTCATAAGAGTTTTTTGCTTCTTTTTTTGAACGATCAGAGACGACAAGGGTAGCGTCATTTCGGTTAGAACTAGCAGATTTCGGGGTAGCGGATGACGAGCTTACTTTTGCATTTTTATTGGCAATATCAAGCCGAATTTTTTGCGATGGATAAATAGTATAAGGTGGCTTTATATCGTTAAAAGCAGCTAATTTTTTAAGATCAACACCATATCGCCAAGCGATTGAAAAGAGTGTTTCACCGCGGGAAACTGTATGTATCCTGCCATTATATTTTTCTTCATTCGCGTTAGAGTGCCCACTAGACGAGCAGGCTGTCAAAAATAACATAATGGTCAATATACTAACCAACATTAATAAACTAGCTGAACTTTTTCGAGGACTTATCAACATGGTGCAGCGCTTAAATAGTGGTTAATTTTTGATCTTTTTTATAACTTTCAGTGCTTAATATATAAAATTTATCGTAAAATTATCTAATATTTTCATATAAATATGCACCAGATCTGATTAATAAAGCATCAGGTGTGTATTTTCTTCCTATTTTGGCAAATTTCATGCACAAGTTGGACGCGAATTCAGAGAGTTCAGAGAGTTCAGAACAAATAAATCCTGAAAATCTTCATTAAATTAATAGGATTTTTATTAACGAGATGTGCCCGAAACCAGAGGGACAAACTTGACCGGTTCAATAATACGAGTGACAAAATTATCCGTATCGCCGTCGCGCATGATGAGATGCAAATGTTGCTCACGACCACCTAGAGGAATAACTAGCACGCCAGATGGCGCTAACTGCTTAAGAAGCTCTTCAGGTACTGCATGTGGAGCTGCCGTGCTAAGAATACCTTCATATGGCCCCATTTCAGGCCAACCAAAGCCTCCGTCAGCGTGCCTCAAACTCACATTGCGCAATCCTAGCTGACGCAGACGATCACGCGCTTTTTCTTGCAAAGGTTTTATGCGCTCAACGCTATAGACGTGAGGCACCAATTGGGCGAGAACCGTGGTTTGATAACCTGATCCAGTTCCAACTTCCAATACTTTCTCTAATCTACCAGCGGCGCCTAACAATATTTCAGTCATGCGAGCGACCGTATAAGGCTGGGATAAAGTTTGGCCGTGACCAATGGGGAGAGCTGTGTCTTCGTACGCGCGATGAGATAAAGCTTCATCAAGGAAAATATGGCGAGGCGTGTTGCGCATAACATCGAGCACGCGCATATTGGTAACGCCCTGCTCCACCAATCGCTGTATTAAACGATCACGAGTTCGGGCGGACGTCATGCCAATACCTTGCAACATCAAGTCACTCATTTCAGCCCTCCTCGTTTGATCTAACTTACGATTATTTAATAATTTAGCAGTGAAATTATGGGTTCAACTATATCACACAGAATCAGCTTCTGTTTTTATCACCGAGTTTAAAACCGTTAATTCACGCAATATTGTTGTCGCAAATTCGCCACTGCCCAAGGTAAAACTAAGTTCTAAATCTTGCTCGATCCAACGCCATGAAGATAACTCGGGCTTGAGAATTAATGACCTTCGCTCTTGCGATAAACCAGCGTGTTCCAAACCATCGCGCCATGAGACCCAAGGTTCAAGTGCGTCAGCTTCGATTGCAAGAGTTTCATCCGTTGCCGCTGAACGGCCACGCCCCCATAGCGGAGCTGTGGGCACATCACCCGGTTCACCACCGAGAACAGATTGCCAATTATTAGTCAGCACACGCGCAGCAAGAACCTGATTAAATAAATAAGAGCGTGCAGCAGAGAGCATCAGGCCGCGTTTTTGTTTGTCGCGAATGCGCTTGCCATCAACAAGAATAGCCTGGGCTTCTGGCAAATTATTCGCATTGCGTCCAAAACGTTGCTCACCGTAATAATTAGGGACGCCCTGACTTAGAACTACAGCAATTTTTTGTTCGAACGAGTTTCTATCTGCAACTAAAAAATCGCGAAGTCGAATAATAAAACGATTAGTTTGGTGATCACCACGGCGCAATTTATGTTGATGGCGGCTGGCAGATAATATTTTTATAGAGTCAGAATTTAATGCCGTCCAATCCGGTTCAGATTCTTTTTTTGGAAGATAAACACTAAACCATTGCGTAGTCACAGCATGACGATCTTTTCGGCCACAATAGCCAACATCCATTGGAGCAACGCGAGCAAACTCAGCAATTTTTTCTGCAACCCAAGCTGTATTTTCGCCGCGCTTCCATACATGCAAGTAAACGTGCTCACCCTCGCCTATTGGAGGGAAGCCCAAATTTTCGTCTACCTGGAAATCTTCTGGTTCAGTACGAAAATTCGCGGTAGCTTCTGGCGCACCATAAGCGTAAGGAAAATCCAGTGAAAAAGTTGGTTGCATAGTTTAAAATTTCTGAAAGATAAAATAAAAAATCCAATATTCAGACACTGAATATTGGATTCACATTATTGCGCAACAAACGCAATTAAATTTTCGATAATAAAACAACTGCGTAGGCTGCGATGCCTTCTTCGCGCCCCGTAAAACCTAATTGCTCTGTGGTAGTTGCTTTAACATTAATTTGATCGTGAGCAGACTGTAAATCTGCAGCGATGTTTTGCACCATATGCGGAATATAAGTTGCCATCCGCGGTTTTTGCGCAACAATAGTCATGTCCGCATTTTCCAGCTTCCAGCCTTTTGCTTTAACTTTTCCATAAACCATACGCAACAACGAACGGCTATCAACGTTGCGGTATTGCATGTCTGTGTCTGGGAAATGTTTTCCTATATCACCAAGTGCTGCAGCACCTAGGAGCGCGTCGCACAATGCGTGCAACAAGACGTCACCATCTGAATGTGCAATCAAGCCGCGAGAATGTGGAATAACGGCGCCACCGATGACAATTTTGTCGCCTTCACCAAATGCGTGCACGTCGTAACCGTGACCGATTCTCATAGATTTTTCTCTTGTTGTTTTAAAATAAATTCTGCCAACATTAAATCATCAGGCCGGGTTATTTTGATGTTATCTGTTCTACCCTCTATTACTTTTGGAACATAACCGCAAAGTTCAACAGCGGAAGATTCGTCGGTAATAGTTTCATTGCGCGCAAGCATTTGTGTAAGACAATCACGTAGCAATTTATAACGGAAAGCTTGCGGTGTTTGCGCTTGCCATAATGGGCGACGATCTATGGTGGCTTGGATTTCGTTTTTATTAATAACCTGTTTGAGAGTATCGCTAACGGGTACAGCAAGAATTCCGCCGACGTCACTTTCAATAAGCTCATCGCATAGTTTTTTAATGGTAGATAAGGTTACACAAGGGCGTGCAGCATCGTGCACTAAAACCCAATCATCCACGGCGATTTTGTCTGCCAAATAATCCAAACCATTTAAAACGGAATCAGCACGTTCTTTGCCGCCGCTCACAGTATGTATAAGCGGGTTTTGTCTGATGGATAGAGATGTCCAATATGAATCTTCTTTACAGATTGCCACAACAATTCCCGCCAAATTTGGCATGGTTAAAATGCGCTCTAACGTGTGTTCGAGAATCGTTTTATCGGCGAGTAATAAATATTGTTTCGGTTTATCAGCATTCATGCGTGCGCCAACACCGGCAGCAGGAATAACAAACCAATAACGAGGAAATTTTGAAGAAGGCATTATTTTTCAGGTTTTTTCTTGGCGGGAATCATAAAAAAAGTTTCGTCTTTTTTAATCATACCTATATCGTTGCGTGCGCGTTCTTCAACGCTATCCGCTCCCGATTTTAAATCCTGAACTTCTACATCAAGTATACGATTGCGTTCACGCATACGATCATTTTCAGCTTGTTGCTGCTTAATATCGCGCTCAAGTTTTGTTGCGTGCGTAAAGCTTCCTTCACCTTGCCAAAGGCGATATTGAAGTGCTGCAAGCAATATCAACAAAACTGCAAAAAGCCATTTCATAACATTATTATATATTCGTAAATTACAAAATAAAAAATGCGGGCCGCTTTAATCGGCCCGCACTTTTATATTAAGACTTGAACTCTGCGCGACCTTTGTAAGGTGCAGCAGCGCCCAACTCAGCTTCGATGCGCAACAGGCGGTTGTATTTAGATACGCGGTCTGAACGGCACAATGAACCAGTTTTAATTTGACCCGCTGCAGTACCCACTGCCAAATCAGCAATAGTAGTATCTTCTGTTTCACCAGAGCGGTGAGAAATTACCGCAGTGTAACCTGCATCTTGTGCCAATTTAATTGCATCAAGAGTTTCAGACAAAGAACCGATTTGGTTAAATTTGATCAAGATAGAGTTAGCGATTTTTTTATCGATACCTTCTTTCAAAATCTTGGTGTTGGTTACAAACAAGTCATCACCCACTAATTGAATTTTGTGACCGATTTTTTGCGTCAAGTCAGCCCAACCAGCCCAATCGCTTTCGTCTTTACCGTCTTCGATAGAGATGATTGGATAACGTGCAGCCAAGTCGGCCAAGTAGTCAGAGAATTCGTTAGTGGTAAAGACACGGCCTTCACCAGCCAAATCATATTTGCCATCTTTGTAGAATTCAGTTGAGGCACAATCCAACGCGAGAGTTACGTTGTCGCCCAATTTGTAACCCGCTTTTTCTACAGCAACAGAAATAATTTTTAATGCATCTTCGTTCGATGGAAGGTTTGGGGCAAAACCGCCTTCGTCACCTACAGAAGTGCTCAAACCTTGATCGTGCAGAATTTTTTTCAAGGTATGGAAAATCTCGGCACCTACACGCAATGCTTCTGCGAAAGTTTTTGCACCTACTGGTTGAACCATGAACTCTTGAATATCTACGTTGTTATCAGCATGCTCGCCACCGTTGATAATATTCATCATTGGAACTGGCATTGAATATTTGCCTGGGGTGCCGTTCAAATCAGCGATGTGTGCGTAGAGTGGAACCTTTTTGGAGATTGCAGCTGCTTTAGCATTTGCCAATGACACCGCCAGAATAGTGTTTGCACCCAAAACGGTTTTAAAATCGGTACCATCAGCTTTGATCATTGCATTATCAAGTGCACGTTGATCAAGCGAATCAAAACCTACTACCAAACTTTTAATAGTGGTGTTGATGTTATTAACCGCTTTTAAAACACCTTTGCCTAAGTAACGTGATTTGTCGCCATCGCGTAATTCTAATGCTTCACGCGAACCGGTAGATGCGCCAGAAGGAGCCATTGCAGAACCCACTGAACCATCTTCCAAAATCACTTCCGCCAACACAGTTGGGTTACCGCGGCTATCTAAAACTTCAAAGGCTTTAATATCAACAATCTTAGTCATGTGTTTACTCCAGGTGTATAAATCAGCGTTATAAAAAATTCATATACTTATTTCATCAATCTTGTTTGTACTATTTAGACATCTTCTTCCAGATATCTTTTTCGGTGTAGTTAGCTTTACCGAATTTTTATTTCAGTTTTTTAATTAAAATTTATTGAATATCTAAAGCAGGAAAATTTTTTACTAGATCATCAATAGCTTTAACTTGTTGCAAAAATGGCTCTAATTTATCCAAAGGCAAAGCACTTGGACCATCGCATTTGGCTTTATCTGGATTCGGATGCGCTTCTAAAAATAAACCTGCCAAACCAACTGCAATACCTGCGCGCGCTAATTCTGCAACTTGATGACGACGACCGCCAGATGCGCTGTCTTTTGATTCGCGGAATTGCAACGAGTGTGTCACGTCAAAAATAACTGGAGCGTTACCACTCACTTCACGCATGGTGCGGAAGCCAAGCATATCGACCACCAAATTATCGTAACCAAAGTTGGTGCCGCGATCACAAAGAATAATTTTATCGTTACCACATTCGCCAAATTTTTCGACGATATTTTTCATTTGGCCAGGACTTAAAAACTGTGGCTTTTTGATATTAATGACAGCGCCAGTTTTTGCCATGGCAACAACCAAATCAGTTTGACGCGCAAGAAATGCTGGCAGCTGAATAACATCAACAACTTCTGCTACAGGGCCACACTGATAAATCTCATGTACATCGGTAATGATAGGAACATTAAAAGTTTGTTTGATTTCTTGGAAAATCTTTAAACCTTCTTCCAAACCTGGGCCACGGTAGGAGTGAATTGATGAACGGTTAGCTTTATCAAATGAGGCTTTGAATACATAAGGAATGCCAAGTTTTTGCGTAACATTCACATAAGCTTCTGCAACTTGCATAGCCATATCGCGTGATTCAAGGACATTCATGCCGCCGAATAAAACAAATGGCAGTGAATTGCCTACGCGAAGATTACCAACTTTAACTATTTCTTGAGACACATTAGTTCCTTTCAGAATTTATTCGTTTTACTGTCATGCCCTGCGGGATGATGGCAACATATAATATCTATTTCTTATTTGCCAACGCCGCTTTTACAAAACTAGTAAATAATGGATGGCCATCACGCGGAGTTGAGGTGAACTCCGGGTGGAATTGGCAAGCAACAAACCATGGGTGATCTTGCAGTTCAACCATTTCAACCAGCGTATCGTCTGCAGACCAACCGCCAATTTTTAAGCCGGCCTTTTGCATTTGATCAACATAGTTGTTGTTTACTTCATAGCGATGACGATGACGTTCAACAATCACATCAGCACCGTAAATATCGCGGGCTTTTGCATTGGGCACCAAACGACATTCTTGCGCGCCCAAGCGCATGGTTCCGCCGAGATCAGAAGATTCATCGCGTTTTTCAACTTCGCCGTCAGCAGTAATCCACTCTGTGATCAAACCAATAACGGGATGCGGAGAATTTTTATCAAACTCAGTTGAGTTAGCACCTTTCAAACCTAGTACGTTGCGAGCAAATTCAATCACAACCGATTGCATACCCAAACAAATTCCAAGATATGGCACTTCGTTTTCACGCGCGTACTGTACGGCCATTAATTTACCTTCAACACCGCGCTCTCCGAAACCACCGGGAACCAGAATTGCATCGGCGTCCTTCAGAATATCAATGCCTTCATTTTCTACGCGCTCAGCATCAATGTAATTGATATTGACCTTGGTGTGCGTGTGAATGCCAGCATGTGTCAGCGCTTCAATCAATGATTTATATGCGTCCAACAATTCCATGTATTTACCAACCATGGAAATGGTAATGGTATTAACAGGATTTAATTTTCCTTCAACAACTTTATCCCACTCGCTCAAATCAGCTTCTTTACATTCAAGCTTCAACAGCTCCACAACGATTTGATCTAAACCGTAGCTTTGCAATAAACGTGGAATTGAATAAATAGTGTCTGCATCTGGCAGGGGCACAACGGCGCGCTCCGCAACGTTGGTGAACAATGAGATTTTACGGCGAGAATCTTCATCTACCAAACGTTCGGAGCGGCACAACAAAATATCGGGCTGCAAACCAATTGAACGCAATTCTTTTACGGAGTGCTGTGTTGGTTTGGTTTTGGTCTCACCAGCGGTGGCGATGTAAGGAACCAATGTCAAATGCATCAACAACGCACGTGAACCCATCTCAACTTTCAATTGACGCACGGCTTCGAGGAATGGTTGCGATTCGATATCGCCTACGGTTCCACCGATCTCAACCAAAGCGACATCAACATCGCGACCGCCTTCAAGAATGCGGCGTTTGATTTCATCGGTGATGTGCGGAATAACTTGTACTGTACCGCCGAGATAATCACCACGGCGCTCTTTGCGCAGCACGGTTTCATACACGCGGCCAGTGGTGAAATTGTTGCGGCGAGTCATTTTGGTACGGA
This sequence comes from Gammaproteobacteria bacterium, assembly GCA_004172865.1. Classification (GTDB taxonomy): domain Bacteria; phylum Pseudomonadota; class Gammaproteobacteria; order Pseudomonadales; family Cellvibrionaceae; genus Cellvibrio. The sequence continues at coordinate 94,222 of SEBV01000003.1, forward strand.
TGAAACGCTCGTAATGGCCCAAATCCAGATCGGTTTCCGCGCCGTCTTCAGTCACGAACACTTCGCCGTGCTGGAAGGGGCTCATGGTACCGGGGTCAACGTTGATGTAGGGATCTAATTTCATGATGGTCACTTTAAGACCACGCGCTTCAAGGATGGCTGCGAGTGATGCAGACGCAATTCCTTTACCCAGAGAAGAAACAACACCACCGGTAACGAATATATATCGTGTCATTGAAAACCTAATTGCAAGTAATTAATTAAGAGCTGTAAAGCGAAGCAGATGGAGATAAACGATCAAATTTGCACCCGTTGCGGGGCGTGAGGTTTATCTTTCAGGACGGGGCGCCAGTCTACCCGAATGTACTCTTTGGCTCAATGAAAAGGTGGGCTTTTAACAGACTCAAGCCAAATGGATAAGCTGGTAACCCGAGTTATTGGCTTGATAGCCCTCGCAAACCCAGAGATCACCAACTGCCACCAGTTGGTCACCACTATAGATTAAGGGTAGGGAATCACGAAGCCAGGGCGCAACATCATACTCTTGCAGCAGCTTCTTTAGGGTTTGCGAATGGGCGCGGCCAGTAGGTTGGCAACGTTCCCCGCCCTGCCGAAAACGAATATTAAGGTTTGGTAGATCAGCTTTTAAAAGTGGCAACTGCGAGATCTCTTTCCAATCAAACACCAAGGCTTTACTTGTCGGTAACGCAAGCGACAACTTATCACTCAAAATAAAAGTAGCAGGCTCTGACGGAATTGTTGTTAAGCGGGATAAATCTGATAACGGCAGTGCAAACAGTCGGTTGCAATGCACTCTTAAAGAAACCTCTCCAAAATTAACCTGGGTTTGAGCATCTTCTCGACCCAAAATAATCTGCTGTTCAATCTGGATAAAGTGATGCTGCTCGGGAATGCTTAATTGCCCTGATCGCAGCCAATGGCGTAATAAATTTTGGCGGCGTGCCATGGATAAACTCTGCAAATAAGCTAGGCTAATACTGGTACCAATAAACTCCGAGCCATGATTCGCCAACATCAAATCCTGAGCTGCCAGCTCTTCAATCAAAGCTTCATTACTTGCACAGAGCTCGGCGGTTTGTTGCCACTTTTGCGCGAATCGCGGCCAGCGTTCACGCAATAAAGGCATCACCTGATTGCGTAGAAAATTGCGGTCATAATCATCATCGCTGTTGCTCTCATCATCTACCCACCGCAAATGATGTGCACTCGCGTACTCTTCGAGTTCTGCGCGCGTGAAATTTAGCAGAGGACGATGCAAAGTCCCGTCACCCAAAACTCGCGATTGCGCCATAGCCGCCAAACCACGTGGCCCAGTACCGCGCATGAGCCGTAGAAGCAAAGTCTCTGACTGATCATCCGCATGATGTGCCGTCAGTAAATAATCACCCGCTTTTACATGATCTTTAAATACTGCATAACGCGCATCGCGAGCGGCGTCTTCGATGCCCCGTCCGCTGTTTATAACCTTTACTTTTACTGCCGAAAACGGGACATTTAATTGCGCACAAAAGGCATTGCAATGCTGTTCCCAATCATTGGCATTAGGGGAAATTTGATGATTAATATGTAGCGCGTGGAACGTAACGGGCAGTTTCAAGGCAACAAGCGCATGCAACAAAACACTTGAATCCAACCCGCCGGATAACGCGACCCACCAAACGCCGGAATCGGCTTGGGGTAAATAATGTTGTAATAAGGTTGATGAAAACGGCATCGATATCGACTTTGTTGAAAAGCTGTAAATAGATTGACCATTAAATCGGAAAACCAATCAAATAAAAACTCCTATGCAAAGGTTGTAAAAGAATTTACGAAGCCGCCACAATGCAAGCATTAACAATTTGGATTTTCAGTTATGACACAAACCTACGCCTACGGCCATTGGCCATCGCCCTTTAGTGCTGATTTACTAACCGCGCAAAATCTTCGCATCAGCGAACCTCAACCGTTCGGCGATGATATATTTTGGCTGGAATCGCGCCCTGCAGAAAAAGGTCGTAATGCACTTGTGCAATTATCTGCAGATGGACAACGTAAAGACGTGGTGGCCGACAGCATTCGCACGCGCGCTCATGAGTACGGCGGCAGTAGCTACCTGGTAACAAGCACACGAATTTTTTGTGTTGTGGATAGCGATCAGCGAATTTATATTTTTGACCGCGCCACCTCCCACTTCAGCGCGCTTTCTCCAGAAGGTAAGTTTCGCTACGCTGATTTTTGCTGGGATGAAAAACACAATCGCCTACTTTGTGTGCGAGAAGATCATTCTCATGTTGACCACAACACACAACCTAAAATTGAAGAACGCAGCGAAATTGTCGCCATCGATTTAAAAGGTAATGTGCAAGTTTTAGTTAGCGGTGCAGACTTTTACAGCAATCCACGATTAAATCCTGCTGGGGACAAACTCAGCTATCTATGTTGGAACCATCCACAGATGCCGTGGGATGGCACTGAGTGTTATATCGCAGATGTAAATTCCGCCGGCGAAATAATTGCAACACAATTAATTGCGGGAAGCAAAACGGAATCTATTTTTCAACCACAATGGTCGCCGACTGGCGAATTATTTCTTGTGTCGGATCGCACTAACTGGTGGAATATTTATCGTTACACGAATCAAAAAACCGAAGTTGTATGTGCAGTAGCCGCTGAATTTGCAACTCCACAATGGGTGTTTGGCATGAGCACTTATGGTTTTTTAAATGAGAATGAAATTTTTTGCTGCTTTAGTCAAAACGGGCAATGGCAGCTCAGTCTAATCAATATCGCGACAAATTCATGGCGAATGATTGAAAGTAACTTTAAAGATATATCTGGTATCTTCTGCAAAAATCAGCGAGCGTATTTTTTGGCAGCAAGCGCGACCGAATCTTCGGCACTATATTGCTTTCACGACAATAAAATAGAAAAAATTTCGCAAGGTAGTAATCAGTTATTTAAACCAGAAGATATTTCACAACCGCAAGCGATTGAGTTTTCAACTAGCGATAGTGAAACTGCATACGGTTTTTACTATCCACCCCAAAATTCATACGTAACGCCACCAGCCAATACGCTGCCGCCGTTAATTGTTATGTGTCACGGCGGCCCCACAGGTGCAACCGAAACATCCCTCAATATTAAAATACAATTTTGGACGAGCCGTGGTTTTGCAGTATTGGATGTTAACTATCGTGGCAGCACAGGCTACGGGCGTTTATATCGCGATAGATTGAAAAATAATTGGGGCATTACCGACGTAATTGATGTTTGTAGTGGAGCAAATCATTTAATTGAACGTGGTCTTGTCGATAAAAATAAAGTCGCTATTCGCGGTAGCAGCGCCGGTGGTTACACAGTACTTGCAGCCCTAACCTTTAGTGATAATTTCAAAGCCGGTGCGAGTTTATACGGCATCGGCGATTTGGAAGCGCTGGCAAAAGATACGCATAAATTTGAGTCGCGCTATCTGGATTCTTTAGTCGGCGAATATCCTGCCCAGCAAGCGATTTATCGAGCGCGTTCACCTATTAATCATATCGACCAACTGAATTGCCCAGTTATTTTTTTACAGGGGTTAAAAGATAAAGTTGTTCCGTCCAATCAAGCAGAAGTCATGGTTGCAGCACTAACGAAAAAAGGAATTAAAAATGCCTACGTGACTTTTGCAGAAGAAGGACATGGATTCAGGCAAGCAGACAATATTAAACGTGCAATAGAAGCAGAATTGGAATTTTATTTGGATGTGTTTGAATAACTGACAAGGAAGACAGCATCACAAGAAAATAATTGCTAAACGCAAATTCTGTTTCTTGTGATGCTCGTTAATTTATTTACCTTCTTTGATTGAAGTATATAGCCAGCGAACAAAACGCTCTGCGCTTTGCGGAGTAGCGCCATCTACTTTTGAATCAAGTTCTGCAAGGGGTTTTGATTCCACTACTTCTTCAATAGTTTTACCTTGTTTCACTAATGGCGCAACTTTATCGCGTCCCGCTAAAATTAAATCGCGGCCTGCAATCAAACCGTTGCGATCTGTAATCGGGCCGTGGCCTGGGATAATTTTAGTATTTGGGCCAGCGCGACCGATAGTTACCGCCAAGCCTTCCAATATACCTTGCAAGGTTCCGCCGTTAATTAAATCAACAACGGGGTAGCCTGTGCTACGGAAATAATCGCCAGCAGCTAGAACATCATGCTTTACAAATTGAACGAGCGTGTCGCCGTCGGTGTGAGCCTGGCGCACTGGAATCAATTTCACTTCTTCGCCGTTGAGGTGCAATACGACGGTATTATCGTAAGTAACAACGGGCAGCGCTTTTTCAGGAGCAGGGTTGCCTGGCGTGCCATCTGCAGCAGGTCTTGGGTGCTCCAAACGGTCACGTAATTGTTCACGACTAAAAATAGTTGCACCAAGTTTTGCAAAATTTTCGTTACCGCCGGTGTGATCACCGTGAACATGAGTGTTCACCAAATAACGCACTGGCTTGTCTGAAATTTTCTTCAGCGCTGCCACTAATTTATCAGTAAGCGGTGCGAATTGTGAATCCACCAAAAAAATACCATCTGGCCCTGTCAACGCGCTTATGGTTCCACCCGAACCTTCCAGCGTATAAAAATTATCACCAATTTTGGTTGTTTTGATTTCTACTTTACTGTAATCGGTTTGCTGCTGTGCGTGTGTAAAATTTGTAAGCGCTAAAGCACCAGCCAATACAATAAGATTGGATAAACGAAAAACTTTCATGGAATTTCCTTAAGAATAAAATGGACGTAACAAAGACCATTTAGCAACCGTTGTGCCAAAAAAATTAATATTATCTGCACAGGTTTACAGGAAAAAGGAGGATTACTGTTTATTAAGTAACAATTATTGTGCTGGGTGTTTATTTTTAAACTTTAAATGCGTTGAAATTCCAACTAGTTTTTTACATTTAAATTGCGAACCTGATCGATATAATCCAATTCTGCAATGGCTTTTTTATTATCAGGATCGAACTTTAACGATTCATAAAGTGCGAGCTCGGCATCATCATATTTGTAGAGCGCAACAAAGGCTTCACCCAAACCACGATAAGCGCGTGCCTTTTGTATATTGGTAATACAAGCAGGTGTATTTATAAGATGGTTGTATTCTGGAATCGCCAATTCTGGCTGCTTGATACGATTGTAAAGATTAGCTTTTTCATACAACAAAGTTGGCTGATCCGGCTCAAGTTCAAGACCTTTGTTTAAATTAAACAGCGCGTTTCTGTAAGGATTATTTCTGGACTCAAGCGCAATAAAGGCCAACAAATAATAGGCTTTCGAATAGGATGCATCTAACATCGGCTCCATTTTTTTACCGTGCGACGCAACAATTTCAAATAAACCACACTCAGCCAGTTGCTCTTTATCCCAAAAAAACACACGCGCCTCATGCTTACTTTCTATTCTGTGCGACCAGTTGGCAGGCACCGTATCTACGTAATCGTCTAGTGCTTTTTTAGCATCAACATAATTATTTTTTTCGATCAAATCTATGGCTTCAACCAGCGGCCCCGGTGGCGAAGCAGATACTTCTGATTCCGATGATGCAACATCTTTTTTTGCACCTGTTGAACAGCCCGCCACGCTCAATACACATATTACTAGGAATAGCTTTTTAATCATGACTCAACTCTGGGAAGTTATTGATCTGCTTTTCTTGGTTTTTGGATTTTATTCAAGCAGAGCAATAAATGCACCACTTATGCATTACTTTTTATAAACTGGTAGATAATTTCAACTCGTTCCAAAGCTCCTGCTTGAGAATGCATATCTACGCAGCCAAGTTGGAACAATGAATAAACAGCTACTTTTGATATGCAATCTTAGTCACATACCAAACAAACTCGCCCGCTTCTGTTCTCACCACCGCATCATCATCCACTTCTTTTTTAATGAGTGCTCGGGCCATAGGTGAATCGATTGAGATGTAATCTTTGGTATCAAAAATTTCGTCATAGCCCACAATACGAAAACGCTTTTTATCGCCATCATCATTTTCAATTTCCACCCAAGCACCAAAAAAAACTTTTCCCTCTTGCACGGGCGAATAATCGACGACTTTTAAATCTTCGATACACTTGCGCAAATAACGAACACGACGATCAATTTCTCGCAATCGCTTTTTATTGTATTGATAATCCGCGTTCTCTGACCGATCACCTAGGCTCGCGGCCCATGAGACTTTCTGAGTTGTATCCGGGCGTTCAACACGCCACAGATGATCTAACTCTTGTTTTAGTTTTTCTAAACCTTCTCTTGTTATTAGCTGTGTTTTCATAAGATATGTGCAAAGTCAGATAGGAAATTTAAAATAATCTTTCAGAGACTTATAGTAATTACTTCAGGCTCAAGAATACCGACCGAATTGTATCATTGATTAAATATATCCAACCAAGGTGCATTAGGTTGGATATTGTGTCACCCCTAGGTTTGGCACTGGACTCCTAGACATCAATTGCTCTATGCTTTCAAAATCTCAATCTTACATACACCACTATGTCACTGACTCGCTGTAGACAACTTATCGTCACTTTGCTGCTATTGGTTTTCACCAACCAATCCTTAGCCGCATTGACGATGATGTGCGAGCAGCAAAAAGCAGTTACTACGTCTTCTGCCGCTGGTCATATGCAACATGAAATGAGTTCTGATCATCATGATATGGGCGATATGAATCAGCATATGCATCACGATATGAGCAACATGAATGCTACTGGGCACTCTCAAAAAAATCACTTAAGCTTTGATTGCTGTAAAACTGCAGGCCATTGTTTATTTAGCAATTGTTCATTGGCTGCGTTTGATGATGCGATGATATTTTTTGCGTTTTCTTCATCACCTCAAGCTTCAGATTTTTACACCAGCAACTTCCCCGCCCCGCTCGCCTCTGCACTTTATCGACCACCCATTTTCAGCTGACATAGGATAAATCCGTCCAGAATTTGGCCTAGCCAATTTAAGATGGAATTCCATCGCTTAGCATTTAAAAAATATTTCATTTCCTATGAGCTGATTTAGGAGGCTCTATGAAAAACCTAACCTCGTTGACCCGTCGGCGATTTGTATTAGGCGCGAGTTCGGCGTTGGCTTTTGGCACAGTGGCGCAAAATGTATTTGCAGATTTCACTAGCACTGCAGACTCAAAAGTTTTAAGCGGCAATAAATTTAATTTAAATATCGATTACCAGACGGTGAATTACGCCGGTAAAAAACGCGTTGCTACGACCGTGAATGGTGGCCTACCCGGGCCAACTTTGCGCTGGAAAGAAGGCGAACGAGTCACCTTGCGCGTAACTAATAATCTCAAGGAAGACAGTTCCATTCACTGGCACGGAATTGTGTTGCCATCGACAATGGATGGTTCACCCGGGTTTGATTTTGATGGCATTCAACCGGGCGAAACCTTTGAATATGAATTTGAAGTAAAACAAAACGGCACTTACTGGTATCACAGCCATTCCGGTTTTCAGGAACAAACGGGGTTGCTTGGCGCAATCATTATTGATCCCAAAGAAGCTGACCCCGTAATTTATGATCGGGATATGGTGATTGTGTTATCGGATTGGACCAACACGGCGCCGGAAAAGATTTACACCAATCTCAAAAAAATGAGTCATTACTACAATTATCGTGAACGCACTGTCAGCGATACGTGGAGAGATATTAAAAACAAAGGAATCGCCCGAACCTGGAGTGAACGCGCCATGTGGAATCAAATGCGCATGAGCGATACGGATATTGCCGACGTCACTGGCTACACCTATCTCATTAACGGCATCACGTCAGAACAAAATTGGCTCGGCTTGTTCAAACCTGGCGAAAAAGTGCGCTTGCGTTTTATTAATGGCGCGGCCATGACGATGTTCGACGTACGCATACCCGGTTTAAAGATGACGGTAGTTGCTGCCGATGGCCAAAATATTCAGCCTGTTGAAATTGATGAATTTCGAATCGGCAATGCTGAAACTTATGATGTGATAGTTTCGCCCGAAGCAGATCGCGCTTACACATTGTTTGCGCAGACAATTGATCGAACTGGTTTCGCACGCGGCACAATTACTACCAACCCAAATCTGCAAGCTGAAATTCCCGCACTCGATCCTGCACCTATTTTGAGTCATCAAGATATGGGCATGGATATGGCGAGTATGGATCACAGCAGTCATGAAACTACAGCCGTTGATCACAGCGCTCATGAATCGCACGATATGAAAAATATGGATTCAACGGATCACATTCATCATGACATGAGTTCTATGGGAAATATGGAAGGTATGGATCACAGCGGTCACGACATGAGCGCGATGGGCGATATAGCGGGAATGAATAATAGCGGCCATGATATGAGCGACATGGCAGGCATGGATCATAGCACTCACGACATGAATGCCATGCAAGCTTCTCAAACAAATTTAGCTAAAGCGGGATTCGGCAGTAATTTCGATAGCGGCACAAAAGTTACTCATAATAAAACTGAGTTTGGAGCACATGTCGATAATCGCTCGGAGGCGCCTGCCAGTGGTCTAGCTGATCCCGGTGTAGGTTTGCGCGATCATCAAAAAAATTATGGTCGAAAAGTTTTAACCTACGCCGATCTACGCAGCCTTTCTCCTACACGTGACAAGCGCGAACCTTCACGCGAAATTGAATTGCATCTCACTGGCAATATGCACCGCTACATGTGGTCCATCAATGGCCAAAGTTTTATGGAGGCAGCGCCGTTGCAATTAAAATATGGCGAGCGCATTCGTATTATTCTGATCAACGACACCATGATGACCCACCCTATTCATTTGCATGGAATGTGGAGTGAAATTGAAACCGGCGATCCGGATTTTATTCCTCGCAAACACACTGTGCTGGTGCAGCCCGGTTCAAAAATCAGTTATTTACTAACAGCCGATGCAAAAGGCAGCTGGGCATATCACTGCCATTTGCTTTATCACATGCTCGGTATGATGCGTATGGTTGTGGTGAAATAGGAGATGCATATGAATTCTTTTTTTTGTAAAAAAACCTATCGAAAATTGCCACGCTCTTTATTTTCAGTCGCATTATTTTACGCAGTAACTTTAAGCCATGCTGCACAAGCTCACGAACATGATGACCCCGTTATTGCGCGAGTAATGCTAGATGAGTTGGAAGTGCGAAACGGCGATGGAGAAAACCCCACGTCATTAGAGGCGCAAGCTTGGGTCGGCAAAGATTTAAATAAGCTGTGGCTCAAAGCTGATGTAGAAACGCACGACGGCAAAGCTGAAGAGTCAGAATTACAAGTCTTGTACAGCCATGCAATTGCGCCTTATTGGGATTTGCAAACCGGAATGCGACAAGATATCAAACCAACACCAAGTCGCACATGGGGAGTGCTAGGTGTTCAAGGACTTGCGCCGTATTTTTTTGAAATAGACGCTGCATTCTTTATTGGCGAAGCTGGCCGTACTGCCGCGCGTTTTTCAGTGGAATATGATTTGCTGATCACCCAGCGATTAATTCTTTCGCCAAGCTTAGAAGTTAACTTTTACGGGCAGAATGATATTGAAACAGGAACTGGTTCGGGGTTGTCTGATGCAAATGCCGGCTTACGTTTGCGTTATGAAATTTATCGCGAATTTGCGCCTTATATTGGAATTAATTGGGAAAAGAATTTCGGCGCAACGGCAGATTTTTCAAAAGTTACCGGAGAAAGCGATGGCGAAACAGAATGGGTTTTAGGGTTGCGCGCCTGGTTTTAGGCGCGCTTCAACATAGGATACTAAAACTTAATCCAGCAGATCTTCATATGCAATCGTTTGATAATTCGCTACCGCATTCCAGGGAAGTTTTGCGGGAGCAGCTGCAATCGCGAGAGTTATTTTATTATCTATAGTGCCATCAAAACGTCCACTTTCTATGGATAAAGGCACTTGATTAGCTTCATCCCACAACACGCGGGTAAATTCTTCGGTATTTTTCTTTTCGTACCAAGTCGCACCTTTAGGGGCTTCCTGCTTCAAGACTGTCATTTTTTTTAATGCGTCGCGGTTTACAAGGTAGTAAGCCGTTTCCCATTCGCCGTTGAATCCCAAGGTTCCGTATTCAGTTGTACGTGGTTCGATAATTTTCTTTTCATTATTTCTTACAAATCTAAACGTAATCTGGTTGTTGCTATCTTTCACCAACCATTTTGCGGCTGTTGCAAAATTTAAATCGTGTTCGTGATCTTCTTCCCCAGCATGAGAATGCTGTGGAGCTGTTTTGGTAAGAACACGCTCGGTCCATACTACATTTGCATCGCGAATAAATTTTTCCTGAAATTGCGTTTGTTTTTTTACGCCTTCAGATGTCATCGTCATGCTTTCAAATGTCATTATCGCGGATAAAGGAGCGGCCAATACACACTGCGCAAAAAATGACGCTGTAATGACTAAAGCACATTTAATAAAAGAATATTTTCCAGCAAGGTAGTTGTTCATAATGTTCTCGACAAAAAATTAAAAACACCTGATCGAAATCAGGTGTTGATAAAAGCTCAGGTATATTTAAAAATTAAAACTTAAAAACCGAAGGCTGAGGTTAACAAACCAAATACTTTGGTATTGTCGATAGTTCCTTTGAAAGTTTTGGACGCAGCACCCGCACCAGTCGCAAACAACATAACGTCGCCGCCACCGTGAGATTCACCACCCAAGCCAACTTTTACTGCAGCTTCTTGCAAATAATCGTCATGTAAAACTTGTGTAGCATCTGCATTACCTTCAACTAAAGTGGCGCGAGTTGCAGGGCGATTTGGGCCATTACCAAATACTAGTGCAGTGTAATTTTTGCCATTCACATCCAGTAACTCTTTACCGTCTTTATAATTTTTAACGGTGCCTAGAACATCGCTACCGCGCTTACCGTAACCGTTAAAGGTCATGGTGTGATCATGGTCAGCAGTGACAACAATTAAGGTATTCGCTAAACCTGGATCACGTTTTTGCATTTCATCCAATGCCGCTTTAATCGCATCATCAAATGCAATCGTATCTTCCATCACGCGTTTTGCATTGGTGCCGTGCAATGCGTGGTCGATACGTCCGCCTTCAACCATGAGGAAAAAACCACCGGAGTTTTTGCCCAACACATCAATGGCTTTCAAAGTCATGGTGGTGAGGCTTGGTTCGTCGATAGATTTTTTAACGCGATCTAATTCATATTCCATATGGCTTGCGTTAAAAAGACCAAACAATTTATTAGTCGTTTTGCCATCTACTGCGCTCAACGCCGAACCGCTATTTACATAGGTGTAGCCTTGGGTAACTGCTTCAGCGGTTAAATCGCGGCCATCAGTGCGTTTACCTTTTGCAGCACCAACACCGGTTGTTGGCAAAAAGTAATCGCGACCACCACCTAACAAAACATCCAAACCTGTACCAAGTTTAGCGTTGTAACCAGCACCGCCAACAATAGCTTGTGCAGCAATATTATTTTCAGCATCGCGATGACAAATGTGCGAATAAGTTGCAGCTGGTGTTGCGTGAGTAATACGCGCTGTGGATACGGCACCGACTGCTTTTCCTTTCGCTTTTGCAATTTCCAAAATGGTGTCAACTGGAGTTCCGTTGCCAGTTGCAGGGCAATTTGAATCTGCACCTGTTGGTTTAATTGCTTTGGTGTCGGGTGACATCGACAGCACTTCGTTGTTCATCTTAACGCCGGTCATGTAAGCGGCCATTGATGGTGCTGAGTCAGTTGTTTGTGCATCGTTTGAATAAGTTTTTACGCGAGCGGTACGAGTTTTACCGTCGAGTTTTTCCATATTCAATTCGCCCTCTTCTTTGTATTTGTAAATACGAGCAGCGGTTACTGTAGTTGGACCCATGCCATCACCTAAAAAGAAGATGACATTTTTTGCTTCGCCCGCTGCAAATGCGCTTGGTGCAATTGCAGGTAAAAGCGCAGCGCTTGACAGCAACAAGGTGTTAATAAGTAATTTTTTCATGATCAATTCCTGTCGGCCTCTGTGATTACAGGTCTACTGCGCTACGAATCAGCGTGAAGACTTTGGTGTTGTCCATTACCCCTGCAAAGGAGTCGGCATTTTTACCCATCGCACCCAGGAACACGTTAGTTCCACCGTGAGTTTCACCACCGGCAGCAACTGGAATTACCGCTTCTTGATGGTAGGTATCTGCAAACACTTGCGCGTCAGTTAATGCAGGGAAATTTTTGCGGTCATCAGCAGGACGATTTTCACCATTACCAAAACCGATAATGCTGAACGGCATACCTTCTGAATCTTTTGCGATAGAACCGTCGGTGTAATTTTTCAATAAACCAAGCACGCCTGGATTATTTGCGCTGGTTTTACCCGTTCTTGCCGCATAACCATTCAACACCAACGTATGATCGTGGTCAGCAGTTACAACGATTAATGTATTTGCTAAAGTCGGATCGATTTTTTTAATTTCAGCGATACCGGCTTTAATTGCCTCGTCAAACGCAATTGTGTCTTGCAGTGCTTTAATTGCCGTAGTTTCGTGCAACGCGTGATCGATGCGTCCGCCTTCAACCATCAAGAACATGCCTTTTTTATTGCTTTTCAAAACTTGAATGGCTTTCACAGTCATGTCAGACAAACTTGGCTCGTTAGTTCCTGCACGTACCAAATCGTAGGTCATATGACTTGAATTAAACAAACCAACAACTTTCGTTGCTGTAGCGGGATCGATTGCGTCAAGTTCTGCTTTAGTGCTCGCATAACTATATTTTTGCGTTTTCAACTCAGCGATAAGATCGCGACTGTCTGTGCGTTTACCGCCTGCTGCTGTCGATTGGAAAAATTGACGGCCACCACCTAATACAACATCAATACCATCACCTAATTTCGCATTGAAACCAGCACCGGCTGGAACCATTTGCGCCGCAATTGTATTTTCACCATCGCGATGACAAATGTGCGAATAAGTTGCTGCTGGCGTTGCGTGAGTTACGCGAGTGGTAGTGACTACGCCTGTTGCCAAACCTTTTTCTTTAGCAATTTCAAGCAAGGTAGTTACTGGTGTGCCGTTAGTAGTTGGGCAAGTACTGTCAGTACCGCTCAAATAACTTGCACTGGTAGAATCAAACGCTTTTGTATCTGCACTCATGGAGATAACTTCGTTATTCATTTTTACGCCGGTCATGTAGGCAGACATTGATGGCGCTGAGTCAGTTACTTGCGCATCATTTGAATAGGTTTTAATAAATGCAGTTTCAGGAAATGTATCTATAGTTAATTCACCATCTTCGCCAGCGCCATAAATTCGTGCCGCAGTGAGCGTGGTAATTCCCATACCGTCACCCAAGAAAAACACTACGTTTTTCGGTGTTGCAGCAACACTTGAACTTGAGCTGGAACTTATTGATGAAACAACCGAGCTAGAGGCTACGCTTGAACTGGTTGGAGTTGGGCTTGGGGATTTCGAGTTTGAATCGCCGCCGCAAGCTGTTAATGCCAAGGTGATGGCAGTACACAATACGAGTTTTTTCATATAACCCTCCTTTAAGGTTGGACGCTAAGGTAGGAGGTTAAGATGAATTTTTTAAGACAAAAAAATGACGGTTTTGTGATGATTTAAAAGACAAACATTGATTGGCTGATAATTAACCCGATTAAGTATCTGCTAATATTCATAGATTTTATTGAACGGAGAATTGAAATGAAAATAAAACCATTAGCATTCTTATTAGTAATCGCCGTGATACTTAGCTCATGCTCACCCAAAAATCCCGAGGAAAAACCGCAAGGCGTATTGAGCGATGCCCAACAACATACACTGGACAAAGCTAAAGAAACTGAAGATGTTCTTAAGAAAGCAGATGAAGAAAGGCTTAAAAAATTAGACGAAGTCGAAGGAAAATAATGATGAAATTCACATTAGCTAAGCGCTAAACCTTGCTCACGGTAGTCTTTAATAAACACACCAAATTCACCATCTTTAAGCGCGCGTTTGATTAGGAAAGATTTATCCATTTTATTTTTTTCTACATCCGCCAGATCTACCAGTACATTTTTTCCAAGCGCTTTATCCTGGTTTTTTACCACGATAATTTTTGGCAAATGGCGATATTTTAAATTGGTTTCGAAAACAATTGCTACCAGTCCATTCACCAACTCGACAATCGTTCCCGGCGGATACAGACCAACACTCTTAATAAATTCAAGCGCAAGCCGATCATCAAAATGTGTACCGCGGTCTTTAAAAATAATTTTTAAAGCTTCAGTGGAAGGCATGCTTGGCGAGTAGCAGCGATTGGCGGTCATTGCATCATACGCATCCACGATAGCAATAATTTTTGCTAGCTCAGAAATACCCGCTGCTTTTAATCCACGCGGATAACCTGTGCCATCTACCTTTTCGTGATGACTGTAAGCAACATCAATAGTGCTATTAGGAATACCTGGCGACGCCATTAATAAATTGCGCCCGTGAGTAGAATGCGCGCGCATGATGTCGCGTTCTTTGTCAGTCAAAGACGACGGCTTGTTTAAAACGTTAGGATCTACGCGCATCTTGCCCACATCATGCAGCAGGCCGCACATGCCAATTTTTTCTAAATCGCCCTCGCCCATCCCTAAATGTCGCGCAAAAGCGATAGCAAGGATACAAACATTCAAGCAGTGCTCTGCGGTGTATTCATCCTGGCTGCGAATTTTGGACATCCACAATAATGCATCGGAATTGCGCAAAATGCTGTGTACGCAATCTTTTACCGTAGTTTTTGCCTGCTCGGTATTAATGACTCCGCCCAAACGAATGTCATCCAATATTGTGCGAGTAATACGACGGGCAGCGCGATAGGTTTCGAGTGCGGCTGAATGCTCAGCCTTAGCGTCGATTTTATTAATATAAGTGACTTTTTTAGATTGCCCGGTCAGAACGGCTCGTTCATCCGGCGGTACCCATTCATCGGCAACGGCATCAATCCACACATGCTGGGAATATTCTGAAATGGCATTGATATCATCCAGCGTTTCAACCACAAAACCTTGCATCAGAAATGGAGTTTCCAACCAGGGCCGGTCTAGTTTGGATACAAACATACCAATTTTGAGTTCGGATATATGAATCTTCATCGTTTTATCAGACGACTTCACATAACCTGGGCGTACTTTATTAAAGTCCAAGCTAACCTCGTTATACGTCAAGTGCCGGGCCGGAACAGCCCAGGGTAACAAAGCACTTTGCTATTATTAGATATGTCACAGTTATATCAGTGTAGCGCTGATCACAACATGTGTTGGAAATAAAAAAGCCTAAGGAGGTAGGAATCTAGATCAAAATTGCTTGATGTTAGTGAATCAAAAGTTACTCTAAAGCTGCTTTATTTTAGAGCCAATTTGCTTTCATCCCATAAGACCGTCATTTCTTCAATAGTGGATTCTGAAAGCGGCTTTGTACTATTGTTCTCAATGTAATTAAATCGACTTTCAAATTTCTGACTCGCCTTACGCAAAGCCAATTCAGGATCAATTTTTAAATAGCGACTGACATTCACCACCGCAAAAAATAAATCGCCTAACTCTTCTTCAATGGCTTGTTCATCATCAGCAATTAAGGCTTCTTCTACTTCAATTAATTCTTCACGTACTTTTGCAATAGGGCCCTGAACATCCAGCCAATCAAAACCAACGCTGGCGGCACGCTTTTGCAATTTGGCCGCGCGACTTAATGCAGGTAAATTCAACGGTACATCGGCCAATAAACTTTGCGCGCCTTTATCATCACGTTCTTGCTGCTTAATCGCTTCCCAACGTTCTTTTACATCCGCTGGCAAGGTGTGACGATTATCAATTTTGCTTTGCAAAGTTCCGTCAGGAAAAACATGTGGATGGCGGCGCACCAATTTTTCGACCAGATCAGAAACAACTCCCGCAAAATCAAAATGATTTTCTTCTTTGCCCAGTTGGCTGTAAAAAATCACTTGAAATAACAAATCACCAAGCTCTTCTTTGAGATGCACAAAATCCTGTTTCTCTATTGCATCAACAACTTCGTAAGCTTCTTCCAATGTTGAAGGCGCAATAGTTGAGTAATCTTGTTTGATATCCCAAGGGCAACCAGTTTGTGGATCGCGTAAGCGCGCCATTAGGTATAAAAGATCGTCGGTGGAATATTTATAATTGGTCATGGGATTTTCCAGAATATTGTTCGAGCTAGCACGACTGAAAGTTTTAGCTCAAGAAAAAAATTTACTCAGAGAGTAACTTATCTATACAATCCAAATGCAAAATCAACGGATTACTATTTAATGAGAGCACTTGAAAATATTCCTCCGCCATAGGTTTTACGCCGCTAACACTCGGCAATGGCAGATTCTGCTCAACCATAAAATACAAACGTGGAATAAAAATAAATTGGAGCCACTGCGGGAAAGTTAATGTGTCAATCGCAAACGGTTGTGTACTTGTTAGCGCGTCTTCAGATGGAGATTCAGATTCCCACAGGCGCAATTGTCGCAACTCTTTTTCAATATCAATTAGAATTTCGGCAACAGCAATATATTTTGATGTCATTTTAGATGCGCCAATATTATTTATGCACAACTTGAGTGAAAGGCGGCAACGAGTTCAAAATCGCTTTACCGTAACGTTTGGTAAGAATACGGCGATCCAACAAACTGATTTTTCCAGTATCTGTTTCCGTACGCAATAAACGCCCGCATGCTTGAACTAATTTTAATGACGCATCGGGCACAGTGATATCCATAAACGGATTTCCACCGCG
Organism: Gammaproteobacteria bacterium; assembly: GCA_004172865.1. Lineage (GTDB taxonomy): Bacteria > Pseudomonadota > Gammaproteobacteria > Pseudomonadales > Cellvibrionaceae > Cellvibrio. The sequence goes on from SEBV01000003.1 coordinate 110,985, forward strand.
CGACTCTACCCATTCTGACAATGCAGATTCAATGGGGTCATCCGGCACCGCAAAAGGTAATTTCGCAATAATAACGTGGCGGCAGTAATCGCCAGGTAAATCCACACCTTCGGAAAAACTCGCGAGGCCAAATAAAATACTGCCTCCGCCATCATCAATTTTTCGTTTGTGTTGCGTGAGCATTTCCTGTTTGGAATTGTCGCCTTGAATTAAAATTAAATCACGAATGGATTCTGGCATTTCATCGTAAACTTCCTGCATTTGGCGGCGCGATGAAAACAATACCAAAGTGCCCTCTGTTTTATTGAGCAATTTGGGAAGATGATCAATCAAGGAAATGGTGTGAACATCTGCATTACTTGCATCGACTGCAAACGCAGGAATTTCCAAGGTCGCCTGCGCAAAATTAAAAGGGCTTGGCACAATTTGATAATTCGCATTATTGGGTGTACCTGCGCGCATTTGGAAGCGCTGAAAATTCCCTAGTGCAGTTAAAGTTGCCGAGGTAATTACTGCACCGCAGCATTTATCCCACAAACTATACTGCAACGTTTTTGAAGCGAGAATGGGGCTTGAACATACTTCAATATCCATATTGCCCGAATTATCGACCGGTGCTAACCAGCGTGCTTTTGGTACCGATGTATTCGCATCGGGCACCGCATAACTTGCCCACAATTCGCGATTGGCTTCTGCGCGTGATTGCCATATGCCAATCAATGGATAATTATTTTCCAAATCAATTTTCGGCACGGGACAATGTGCGTCTTCCATGGCTTCATTTAATTCGCTACACATTTTGCTGAGCAAATCTGTGAGCCGATCAAAACTGCGCTGTAATTCTACGGACGGCAATAATAACGATTGCGGCACAATGCCATCTTTAAAACGATAATTGGATTGGCGATCATCCAGCGAAATGGTTTGCACCAAAGCTTCTAAAATTGGATACAACTGATCGAGTTGCTGCTTGCAATCGATAAACGCCGCAGGTAATTGCTCCGCGTATCTATCTACATTCCCCGCACCGCTGATTTGCCCGAGAATTGCGCCCAAACCTTTATTACATTGATCCAACCATTTACTAGTCGAAGTCATGCGGCTGTGATGCGCAAAATGGCTCAGCGCTTTTTGCGGCAGATGATGACCTTCGTCAAAAATGTAAAGCGTATCTTTTGGATCGGGTAAAATTGCACCGCCACCCAAGGCTAAATCGGCGAGCACTAAATCGTGATTAGTGACAATACAATCCACATTGTGCAGCGAATCGCGTGCTTTAAAAAAACTACAGGATGAAACATTAGAGCAGCGGCGTCCGGTACATTGACGATGGTCAGTGGTAATAATTTGCCACTCATCTTGATCCAAGGCTTGCGGCCAGGTATCGCGCTCGCCGGTCCATTTGTTAGAAGCCAGCGCATCCATCATGGATTGATAAAGTTTCACGCCTTGTGCGGTTACACTCGGCAATTCATCTTCATACAATGCACGCGTTGGATTCAAACCGCTTTCATATTCAGCCAATAAATTATCCAGCTTACTCAAACACAAATAGCGGCCGCGACCTTTAGCGAGCGAAAACGTAAAAGATAAATCACTATGGCGTAAAAGCTCGGGTAAATCTTTACTGACAATTTGTTCCTGCAGCGCAACTGTCGCTGTGGATACCACTAATTTCTTGCCCATAGATTTTGCTATGGCCAGCGCCGGCAGTAAATAAGCGATGGTTTTACCGGTGCCTGTGCCTGCTTCCACAACGCAAATATGATTTCCAGATTTATCGGAAACTTCGCGTAGATTTTCTTCGTCAAGTTCGATATTGCCGAAGGTTTTGGCGATTTCGGCAATCATCATTTTTTGGCCGAAACGAGACTTTAAATTTTTGTTTTCCAAAAATTTACTGTAGGCACTTTGAATTTGCTTTTTAACCAAATCGGTTAACATTAATTCTGCTCTGGCTTTAACTTCGCCAATTTACTAACCACAGGATTTGCATAAATCGCCAAAGCAATTTCGCGTTGCTCAGCGGGAATTGCGTCCATTCTGGCTACGAATGCAGCCTTTTCTTCAACAACTACAGAAGGATCGTAGGGGATGTTTTTTTCGGTGTAATTTATCGATGGTACAACACCATGCAAAATTTCATAAGCAATACAATTACTCGCATGTAACACATAATTAGTCACGATTTGATGGTCAATTTCAGCGACTAGTTGATCAGTATCGTCATAATGTCCGTTCAGTATTTTTCCAAACGCAACATGCACGTGGCCCTTTTGGCCAGCGATACCCATAGCAATACTTTTTACATCTTCATGTTCTTCTTTTTGATATCCGCCCAAATTGCGTTGGTGGTGGAGCTCGCGCGCTTTTGCGGCATCACACGGGTCCAGCTCGTAAGAAATTGACACGGGAACTATACGCAACTCTTTTACGTATTCGCTAAAATCCTGAGTTTTGGGTTTGTTAAGCGTAATCATACCGAGCACGGCAGAATTGGTTTTATCAAAACCATCTTTCGCACGACCTTCGCGCTGTGCGATCCAAATACTGGAATCTTCATTTGCAATTGAATGGTGAATATAAGCCGACAAATGTTTTGCCGCTTTTAATTTTTCGCGCGGCGCTTTTGCAGAACGATTAACAATAAAACTTTTATTCAAGCGCATTAAATCGGCAACATACGGCTTGGTAAGCAAGTTATCGCCGATGGCGATGCGCAACGTATTGCAGTCGTTATGAAACAAACTCCAATTCACAAACGCGGGGTCCATGGCTATGTCGCGGTGATTACTGATAAATAAATAGGATTGATGATGTTCAAGATCGTCCAATCCGGAAATCGTTACCGCGGTAGTGGTTTCCGCTATCATGCCGGACATGTAACGCTCTACAACTTCCTGAAAGCCGCGAACGTTTTGCACTTGCGCCAGTTGTTGCGATAACTTTTTCTTTACCACCGGTTTAACCATCCAGCCCAACCAACGGGTGAGTTTTGGAAATCTTAAACGCGCGACCGCATCAGCCAATTCCGGGTCTGCCAGAATACGGTCAATAGTTGGGCGCACTTCAGCGTCGTGGTAGGGGCGAATATCGTCAAACTGGGTCATGAAGCTCACTTTAATAACATGAATGGTAGCGGCGGCCAGGTAATCATTAATCGGCTTGGCCGAGCAAAAATAGCCGCACAACATACCGAAAAGAGGTCAAAAATGCCACCAACAAAACCGGTAGACTCAGAATCAATCTGCCCTTGCGGAAGCAATCAATCATTAGCCAGCTGCTGCCTGAATTATGTGAAAGGCAAATCCCCGGCACCAACGGCTGAAGCGCTGATGCGTTCGCGCTACACGGCCCATGCTCTCCTCGAAATCGACTACCTATGGGAAACCTGGAGCCCGGAAGAACGTGTACGTTCGAGCAAAGCAGATATTGAGGCGTGGGCACGCAATTGCGAGTGGCTGGGACTGAAAATTACTGGAACCAAGGCTGGCGGTAAAAAGGACAATCACGGCTTGGTTAGCTTTGTCGCGCTATATCGACAAGACGGAGAGTTACAGGAACATCAAGAGGTATCTGTTTTCACAAAAACGCCCCAAGGTGTCTGGCTTTATGTTGACCACAAAAAATAATTTTATGGATGAATCGCAAAACTAGGCGCCAAGTGTGACTTGGCTTGCGAAGCGAAGAAATACTTACCTCCCATCGCCCTTTATAATCGACTCGTCACTAATAGCGCCTTAATATCGCTCAAAGAGAATAAACTGCAGCCTAAAAAATATCGGCTACACTCAGCTGAAAGCAATCGATTGTCCTGATTCCCCCTTAAAACATACTGACGATAAGCTTCCTTTATAGATGAAGATCCTCCTTGTAGAAGATAGCGCCACCCTTCGCTACGCCATGCGCAATTACATTATTGAGGCTGGACACACTCCCCTCATCACCCAAAGCGGTGAAGAGGCTCTGCAAATGCTCGAAACTACTCCCGTCGACATGATCATTATGGATGTCGAAATGCCGGGGCTTAACGGTTTTGAAACCACCCGATTAATTCGCGAATGGCTTGGCGGCCACTGGATTCCGATTATTTTCGTAACTGGTCGCAATGAAGATGAAAGTTATCGCGAAGGCATTGAGGCAGGCGGCGATGACTATTTGATCAAACCCGTCAGCGCTATGATCATCAAAGCAAAAATTCGCGCGATGGAACGCATCACTGAAATGCGCGACCAGTTGCATCAGCTTAATGCTGAGCTGGAGGCGCTTAGCCAGCTGGATAGTTTGACGCAAACCTACAACCGCCGTACCTTCAACGAAATGGCCCAGCAGCAATGGCTATTGGCGTCGCGCCAGCAAAATCCAATCAGTGTGCTTATGATTGACGTCGATCATTTCAAACTCTACAACGATCACTACGGTCACCCTGCTGGCGATTCCTGCTTGAAGAAAATCACGCAGGCGATCCGCGATTGCTTGAATCGCCCTTTCGATATATTGGGCCGTTATGGCGGTGAAGAATTTATTGTGTTGTTGCCGGATGCCGATAGCCTTGGCGCCTTGCGCGTAGCAGAGTCGATTAATGCAACGCTGGAAAATGCGTTGTTACGTCACGAAGTATCGCCCACTCACAAATACGTCACGGTGAGCATCGGCGGTGCAAGTTGTGTGCAAACCGGGTCTTATTCACTGCAAGATTTAATCAAGCGCGCAGACCGCGCACTTTATAAAGCCAAACATAGTGGCCGTAATCGCTCGTTGGTGGACGATATTGCCGTGCACAAAACAATTTTAGTGGTGGAGCAAGACATCGCTGAGACTAAATTGCTGATTCAAATGCTAACGCCGCAATACAATATTTTGTACACCGAAAATGCCGAAGAAGCGTTGGATATTTGTTTAGATATTCACCCTGACGCTATCATTTTGGACACAATTATTGCTGATGAAAATGAAGAACGCTTGTGCCGCCAATTAGCGCGCAATCCAAAAACCCAGGCAATTCCCATTGTGTTAATTTCGGATAACAACTGCAATTTGCGCCCTATTTCTGACTCAACAATTGGCATTCGCGGATGCCTGGAAAAACCTCTCAACAAAGATTCATTGTTGCAAAAGATGCAATTTCTAATTAATTAATTTTTTCCCGTTCGGAAAATAAAAAACCAGCTTTCCGGTAAAGAAAGCTGGTTTTTTTATTAAGCACTAATAATTTTTTAACGGGATCGTCGCAATAAAACCAACCCAATACCTATACAAACACAAATAGGGAAAAGTACCGCAAGTAACGGCGAGAAACCGAAAACAACACTCGAAGGACCAAATAATCGTTGTGCAATTAGGAAGGCCACACCAAACATAACGCCCGTAAAAACCCGTTGTCCCATGGTCACGCTACGTAGCGGGCCGAACACAAACGAGATTGCAATTAATACCAAGCTCGCCGTCGCTAAAGGCTCTAAGGCTTTTTTCCAAAACGCCAAACTGTAATCATTATTTTCAATTTTTTGTTCACGCAAATAATTGGTGTAGTAGTACAAGTTACGAATAGAAAGTGTCTCTGGGTCTAACACCAACACATTTAATAAATCTGGCGTTAATTGCGTTTCCCACCGGCGAGATACCACTTTTTCGATGCGCGTAGATTCTGGCTCGATGTGGGTAATTGCAACATCTTCCTCCTGCCAGTGATCGCCTTGGTAGACAGCTTGTTTGGTAAAACTCGCTGACTTCAATTGATAGTCGTCATTTAATTCATAGCGACTTAAACCATAAATAACGCCACTCGGCAAGACCGCATCAAAGTGCATAAACTCATTGGTTTCGTGATTCCATAATTTTTGCTGTGTTTGTTTGACACCCGAACCCACGGCAATGGCTTTTCGATTAACAGCCATTTGCTCAGTATAAGGCGCGACAAATTCACCGAGACAAAATTGCAATACCATAAACGCAAATGCTGGCCGCAATGCCATCCATACGATACGTTTGGTGGATACGCCCGCAGCGCGCATTATTACTAATTCACTGGACGTTGCTAAAGATCCCAAACCTGCGATACAACCAATCAAACATGAAAAAGGAATTAACGTATTCATGCCCGCTGGCGTGCGTAGCAACACGTTGATAAACGCTTCATAAGCCGTATATTTATCATGCAATGAACTTAATTGATCGATAAGCGTGAAAATAAAAAACAATGACAGAAAAACAAACAACGTCATTGCAATCGCATTAAATACGGTGACTGAAACATAGCGAGTAAGTTTACGCATGGGCAGTTTTCCCCGCTGCGGCTGAACGTCGCGATTGGCTTAATCTATCCCAATTAAATAATAACCAGCCAAGCCCCAGAAAGGCGGCATGCACTACCCAAAGGCCAGGATAAATAGACCACTTGCCCTGTTCCATCAAACCTTTAATTGTGCTTAGAAAAATAAAATAAAATACAAAAATTAAAATCGCTGGCAGCATTTTTAAATAACGGCCCTGACGCGGATTTGTTTTACTGAACGGAACCGCCAATATAGTCACAATAAAAACCATGACCGGCAGCGATATACGCCATTGCAACGCTGTGCGTAGAGCTTGGTCATTTGATTTGAAAAGTTCAGCGGTGGATTTTGCATCAGTCTCGTTGGCGTAATCACCAGAAAGAACTACAGGGGGCATATATTGCCCATAACTTGCAAATTGCGTGATACGAAATTCCGCAGTACCGGGCTGACCTTTATATTGATAACCATCTTTTAATACGAGATAACGCTGGCCGTAGTCGGGATTGTCTAGCTGCTCACCATGACGCGCAAGAATAATCGTAGGCGCGGATTGTGAGGTACCATCGCGAGCGATAAAAACATCATTTAAGCGCGTATGGTTTTCCACAATTTGTTGCACGTAAGTAACTGTTTGGCCCTGCCCTATATTTTGAAAACGACCTGCATTCAAAATATCAAATTCGCTGCGATTTTTTTGTTCATCCAAAATTTTTGCGTAGTGCGCTGAGCCTGATGGCCCTAGCCAAAAAGTAAAAAGCGCAACGAGAAATGCGATCAGTGCAGCGGGTACCAAAGTGATGCCCAACAATTGGCGCTGACTTACGCCGCAGGCAAATAACACCACCATCTCACTCTCTACATACAGACGACCGTATGCCAATAAAACTGCAATATAAAACCCGAGCGGTAGAATAATTTGCACAAAACCCGGCATGCGGTAAAAAATCATTTCAAGCAATACGTTTACCGCATATTTACCCGCCGCCGCACCGGCCAATAAATTTACAAATCTGAGACTCAAGAAAATAAGCAAGAGTGCCAAACACACCGCAAAGGCATTTACCAAAACTTCTTTCGTGAGATAGCGAAAAATAATCACGCAGTATTCCCCAACAATTTTTAAATGCAAAAATATTTTATTTTTGCCTAATTTTTAGCCTTTACTATAAAAAGCCAAGCGATAATTAGTAGTCTAAACACACATACTGCTTACTCGCTAAGTGCCCGCAAAAAGTCGCTAAACATGGGCGCAGAAAGTGTGGCATTATCACGCACCTGCACGGGTTTGTCTTGAGACTTTTCAGTTTTAAAACTAACGCCCGCGAACTACCTGGATGCCTTGACGGAGAATTACATCATGCAAATTACGACTAAAATTCTGGATGCAGTTAAACAATCCACTCAATGTCTTATTGTTGCCAGCTTCGATGGCGGCAAATTGTCGGCTGCCGCCAATGCAATCAATGTTGCTGATGCAAGGCAATTAGAGACATTACTCAAGCGCGAAAAGTTCGACGGCAGGACTGCCCAATCACTTCTGTTGTTAATTCCCCAAGGCATCGCCGCTGATCGTCTTTTAATCATTGGCTTTGGCGCGCAAGACAAACAAGGCAATGTGAGTGCTGATAATTTCCGTAAAGCGCTGCAAAAAATCGCCGACGCGCTCAAATCAACTCCTTGCTCTGAAATCAGTATTGTCCTCGGCGATGTTAGCGTTGCAGATAAAGATGCCGAGTGGCAAGCACGTCAGGCCGTCGAAATTCTTATCGCCAGCCAAGACCGTGCGGACAGTTTAAAAAGCAAACCTGCTGAACCTAGTTTTGTCCTTTCAAAAGTTACTCTCGGTTTCCCTAAAGCAAACGCGACTGCTGCGGCAAAAGGTATAAAAATCGGCCAAGCCATTGCGTCGGGCGTGAGTCTCGCGCGTATCTTAGGAAATCTGCCTGGCAACATCTGTACGCCGACATACCTAGCAAGTGAAGCGAAGAAGCTGGCACGTGGACAAAGCCTACTAAGCGTGAAAGTACTCGAAGAAAAAGCCATGCAGGAATTAGGCATGGGCTCGCTGCTCTCAGTTTCTGCAGGTAGCGATCAACCTGCAAAACTTATCGTGCTGGAGTACAAAGGCGGCAATAAGAAAGATGCGCCTATCGCATTAGTTGGTAAAGGCATTACGTTTGATACCGGCGGCATCAGCCTGAAACCAGGCGCTGGTATGGACGAAATGAAGTTCGATATGTGTGGCGCCGCCAGTGTTCTCGGAACCTTTAAAACACTCGTAGAACTACAACCCGCAATTAACGTTGTCGGCGTTGTCGCCGCCAGCGAAAATATGCCCAACGGCAACGCCACCAAGCCGGGCGATATAGTCACCTCCATGGCCGGCCTCACCATTGAAGTTCTTAACACCGATGCTGAAGGTCGTTTGGTGCTGTGCGATGCACTCACCTACACCGAGCGTTTTAAACCGAAAGCAGTTATCGATATTGCAACGCTAACTGGCGCTTGTGTTGTAGCGCTGGGAAATCACGCGAGCGGATTATTCAGTAACAATGAAGCATTGGCTCAAGGGATTTTAAAAGCGGGCCAAGCTGCACATGATCGCGCATGGCAAATGCCATTATGGGATGACTACCAAAAACAATTGGATAGTAATTTCGCTGACATCGCCAACATTGGTGGGCCAGCTGGCGGGAGTATTACTGCAGCCTGTTTCCTCTCACGCTTCACCAAAAACTTTGCCTGGGCACATTTGGATATCGCAGGAACTGCATGGCTTTCTGGCGGCGCTAAAGGTGCGACTGGTCGCCCTGTTCCACTCCTTGTGCAATACCTACTCGACAATCAATAAGCTAATTTTTCAATCGCAGGAAACCTGTAACGCCAAATGACTCAAGTTGATTTTCATATCTTGCAAGAGACCAGCGTGGAAGCGCGCTGGTTATATGTGTGCCGTTTTATTGAAAAAGTTGAACGTCTCGGCCATAGTATTTTAGTGATTGTGAATACCATGGAAGAAGCACAAGAGCTTGACGATTTACTGTGGAGCTTTAAACCGGAAAGTTTTATTCCACACCAAATTCTGGGTGGCGATGAAGAAGCCAAAGTTGAAATTACTTTTTTAGCGAACGCCGCCGATACCAGCGCGCATCACGATGTTTTGATTAATCTTGGCAGCCAGATTCCAGAGTATTTTAGCCGCTTTGCGCGTGTCGCAGAAATTGTGATTCAAGAACCAAAAATTTTAGAAAATACTCGCGAACACTATAAATTTTATAAGCAGCGCGGTTATCCTATTACTCAACATCAACGCTAATCTAATAAATATATTTTGAGGCCGGTATGGGCGAAAATAAAAATAAAACCAAAGCAGCTATGTTGAATGAATTGGAATCTATTAAAGGCCTGCTGTTGGAAGAAGATGACATTCCTATTTTGCAAGAAGTGATTGAACAACAAGTAACGCCAGCTGCCAGCCCTGAACTCTCGTTATTTCAAAACGAGTCGATTCAAAAAAAGCCCGTGCAAGACTTAAATATTCCTGCGAAAGCTGTTGTGGAATCCAAAACTATCTATGAAGAGCAGCAAGATTTTTTCAGTTCTCTATTGCCCGATGATTCAAGTCATTTCGATGACGACGAAGGGTTGTTAGACACTCTGGATGAACTCGAAAAACATACTGCAGAAGTCACCGCTAATAAATTTTCCAGCGATGCAAATAAAGCAGCGACTCGACCTAGCCTTGCTAAAGCTACCGGTGAGAATCCATTTCTACCCGAACACATTCGCGCACGCTTGCACGGCAATAATCCACCGCCATTGTTTGCCAAAGAAACCGCGCGAAAAATTGCCACTTCAAGTATTCCGAGCAGACAATTAGGCAATACCTTCTCGGTTACAAACACGCATAGCGCTAAACCGATCAGTAGCCATCAGCAGGATATTATTGATAGCATCATTGACAAGATGATGCCGGAGATTGAAAAAGAATTACGCAATAGATTGGAGATTATGAGTAAAAATTTGTTGGATGATTTAGATAAAGAATAATCTATTTAGCTTAAGTATTTTGACAAGTTATAAAAAAGTATCGTCACCATCGCGTGGAAAATAACGCTCCGCTTTAACATCATCCAAGTCGATCTGGCCCGCTAACAAACCATTTACATCTGCAAGTACACGATCAATCAGTGCCAATTCCTGATCTCGCTTTATAGATTCAATCAATGCATTGCCCCACACCACAACATGTCGTAACAGAATGCGACGATCTTTTTTATTTTTCGCCCACTCGCACGCAATACCCTCACCGATCAAACCCATTTTGGTTCTTATCTCTAACGCAAGTGCGGGGTCGGTTACCCCGTGAAGCGAATCCTCAGTTACTTTGGTCCAACCGTTGTGGTACAACTCCCAGCCTTTATAAAAACGCAGAACCCACATTAAATATTCGTCTAGATCCTGACCAGGTTTATTGTCGAGATCGGACTCATAGTGTGCGACAAAAAATGCGCGACTGGGAATATCTTTTGGCCAATTTTCATCTTGGGGAGGACGAGTCACGCACGATGAAAGCAGCACGAAAATCATAAATACAAAGCTTAATAAAAATCTGGATTTCATAGTATTCAGTAATAATTAAAATGAAGATAACGAAAGCTTACTCAAGCAAGATTACAAACACATGTTATACAAATTGCGCCGCTGCATAGCCAGACGCCCACGCCCATTGAAAATTAAAACCACCCAGATGGCCGGTGACATCAATGACTTCGCCGATAAAAAATAATCCCGGCTGCGTTTTTGCTTCCAGGGTTTTCGATGACAGACAATCTACATCCACTCCACCCAAAGTGACTTCCGCTGTACGATAGCCCTCAGTGCCTGCAGGAATAATTTCCCACGCGTGAAAAATATCCGCGATAGCTTGTATTTCTTTGGGCGTGTATTGATTGATGGGGCGAATTTCCGCAACACTATTGCAAAAGGCTTGTGCAATACTTTTGGTGAGCAGCTCGCTCATAAGCGTTGTCAATAAAACCTTAGGACGATTTTGTTGTTGCGTAATTAAATAATCGTTCAAATTTATATTGGGCAGCAAATCAATACGCACAAATTGCCCAGGCGACCAATATGATGAGATTTGTAAAATCGCTGGCCCGCTTAAACCACGATGAGTAAATAATAAATTTTCGGTGAACGATTGTTCGCCACAACTCACGCGTACTTCAGCAGCATTTCCTACACAATCTTTAAATTGTTCAAGCTGTGTTGGCGATAAAGTAAAAGGCACCAAGCCCGCAGTACGCGGTTTCAGAACCAACCCAAATTGCTCTGCGACTTGATAACCAAACCCTGTTGCGCCCATTGTCGGGATGGATAGTCCACCCGTTGCAATGACCAACGACTCGCAAAAAACATCACCCATGCTTGTCGCAACTTTGTAACGCAAAGCCAATTTTTCTTGATCAAGCGCGGCAATAGTGTTGATTTCACAATTAGCGTAAATTTTTGCTCCGGCTTGATCGCATTCGTTGAGAAGTAGATCCAAAATATCCTGCGCTTTATTATCGCAAAATAATTGCCCGAGTTTTTTTTCGTGATAAGCCACGCCGTGTTTTAATACCAGCCCGATAAAATCCCATTGCGTATAACGCGCAAGTGCGGATTTGCAAAAATGTTCGTTAGCAGAGAGATAATTTTTCGGCAGAATTTCCATGTTGGTAAAATTACAACGCCCACCACCGGACATGAGGATTTTTTTACCGACTTTATTGGCGTGATCCACCACCACAACTTTACGTCCGCGCGCAGCTGCATTGGCGGCGCACATTAAACCTGCTGCGCCAGCACCAATAATAAGAACATCTGTTTGTTGAGGTAAAGACATAGATGTTACTGAGCCGCCAGCGATGCTAGCGACTCAAATCTCTTAAGTGCGAGGGAGGGTGACGCCGCGTTGACCTTGATATTTTCCGCCACGATCTTTGTATGATGTTTCACATACTTCATCGCTTTCAAAAAATAACATTTGCGCCACGCCTTCGTTCGCATAAATTTTTGCTGGTAGCGGAGTAGTGTTAGAAAACTCAAGAGTTACGTGCCCTTCCCACTCTGGCTCAAGCGGCGTTACGTTAACGATGATTCCGCAGCGCGCGTAAGTCGATTTACCAAGACAAACCGTCAAAATTGAGCGTGGAATACGAAAATATTCTACGGTTCTTGCCAATGCAAAAGAATTGGGCGGAATTATGCAGACGTCACTTTTAACATCGACAAAACTTTTTTCATCGAAGTTTTTCGGGTCAACAACGGTGGAGTGAACATTGGTGAAAATCTTGAACTCATCTGCACAGCGAACATCGTAGCCATAGCTGGATGTACCGTAAGAAATTAAACGGCTACCGGCTGCGTCATAGCGCACTTGATTCGGCTCAAAAGGTTCGATCATGCCGTTTTGCTCCGCCATGCGGCGCATCCACTTGTCGGATTTGATGCTCATTGCTTCTCCCGGATTGAGTTGTTGAGTGCTGCGAAAGCCAGCCGTGCGTTAGGGGCGGCATCATAGCTGTTTTCTGCGTTGTAAAAAACCGGATTTGCCGATCAATGTTCTGAAGTGTCAACCGAACCGTAAAAGTGCTCGCAAAGCTAGCCAGTTTACGCCCCGCATCTTTACACAGCTAAATACCGCCACGAGCTGGCAGATTTATATGACAATCGATATACTCAAAAATGTAATCGTTTACATAAACCGGTTACATTTAACCAATACCAATAAAAACTCATAAACATAATCAAATATCCCGGAGAAGATAATGAGATTTACCAGTCAATTCGCCCTGGCTTTAGCCATTGGGTGCGGCTTAAGTGCGTGCGGCGGTGGGAGCGGCAGTACGAAGCCTGCACCTGTTACGAGCGTTAGCAGTGTTTCAAGCTTAACCGCAACAAGTCAGGCCACGTCGAACTCAAGTCTTTCTACTGCAAGTATTGAAAGTAGTTCCAGCGGTAAAAATTCATCCAGTCTCACGACCGGCGCAGCTTCAAGCAGCACATCCGCAGCTAACACTACCAGTCTAATTTCACCGCCCAGTGTGGATGCAGGAAAAGATCAAACGGTATTAAGCGGTAGCAGCGTTTCGTTGACAGCAACTTTATCAGGCGATGCCCCTGCTCCTCTCAATTACCAGTGGACTCAAATCAGCGGCGCAACAATCACATTGACTAATGCAACGAGCGCATCTGCCAGCTTCACTGCACCTGCAGCCGTCACGCCTTTTAGCGCGTTATTCAAAGTATCGGTGACAGATAAAAATGGAGCTGCCTACAGCGATACAGTGGCAATTTCCATAAGCTCGGCAAATGTTCGCTATGAAGCGGAAGATTCAGTAGTCGCCACCCTCGCTAACGGTGCAAAAGTCGATAGCACTTTAACCGCAGGTCGATCTGGAACCGGCTACGTGAACGGCTTCACCAACGATAACCCGAACGCAACGTTAACCTGGTCCATCGCAATTACTGAAGCGGCTTACTATAAAATTGACTTGGGATTCCAACTGAACGATAGCCCTAAGGGTTTTGATTTTGTGATTGATGGCACTACGCAGTTGTCAGGAACAATGACCGCTGCCGACAAAAACTTTCACGCGACCAGTCTTGGCCGCCAATGGTTAACTGCAGGCACCCATACATTTACCGTTAAAAACGGTTGGCGCTATTACAACATTGATTATCTTGAACTCACCAAGGTCGTCTCGCCCGTTAAACCGCAAACGCTCGATCCTCTGCCGGTTGACTCTGCGGCGACTGCAAAAGCTAAAGCCCTGAAAAAATATATCAACGATAACTACACTAGTAAGACACTTTCAGGCCAGCACAATGCGGCAGAGATCGACACAATATTTACGCGCTCGGGCCAACGCCCCGCTATTTATGCCATTGATCTCTTAAATTATTCATCGCTCGCGGTTAAAAGTTCAGGTAGCACGCCTGCAAGCGAAACTGAAAATTTTATCGAGAAAGTCAAAAATACTAGTGGCAGCAATAGTTATATCGCCAGCCTTATTTGGCACTGGCATTCGCCGGCTGATGCCAAAAGTATCACGTGTACAGGCACAGGCGATGATATGCACTGTTGGTGGAATAGTTTTTACACCGCGCATACCAATTTCGATTTGGCCGCTGCATTAGCTGATCCTACGGGTGACAAATACAAAGCATTAATTGCGGATATAGATTTAATTGCCGTGCAACTTAAAAAAGCGGATGCCGCCGGAATTCCCGTTCTATGGCGTCCGCTGCATGAAGCAGATGGTGCTTGGTTTTGGTGGGGCGCAAAAGGGCCAGAGAGTTTCAAAAAATTATGGCGAATTATGTATGACCGTCTAACTAACTATCACCAAATTCATAATTTAATTTGGGTACTGACAAATGAAACACCTTCGTGGTATCCCGGTGATGATGTTGTCGATGTGGTTGGTATAGATGCTTACCCAACTGATAAACATGACGCCTTGACCGTGATCTGGGAAAAAATGCTGGAGCGTTATGACGGTCACAAAATAATTGCACTCACCGAATTTGGCGGTGTGCCAATTATAAACGAAATGCAAACTAAAGGGGTATGGTGGGCGTGGTTCGCCAGCTGGAATGATACAGACACGACTAATCCACTAGGCCCCAAGAAAATGACAGTGGAAGAAGTAAATAGTATTTACAATTCGCCAGAAGTTATTTCCTTAGATGAACTTGCAATTCCTGCGCAATGATTAAACGCTGCGTAATCTAGCAATAAAAAAAACCGGCGTAGCAGCCGGTTTTTTATTAAAAGCTCGAATCAGGTTGCTTCAAAAACTCAAGCTCTTCAGCTGTTGAACTTCGATTTAATATCTTGTTGCGGTGAGGAAAACGGCCAAATCTTTCAATAATGACTTTATGCTTTTTCTCAAAATCCAAATTATCTTCGATTCCCTTCTGATCAAATAATTTAACGGCTTGTTCATGAATGAGCAAAGATTCGCTGTGCATAAATGGCATGTACATAAAGCTACGCCACTCAACCGGAAGCGATTGATCAGCTTTATTAAAAATCGCCTCCTGCGCGAGCACCAACGCTACACTATCCTGCGAAAATGATTCCGGTAAATCGCGAAACATATTGCGAGAGAATTGATCCAGCACGATGATTTCTGCCAAACGCCCTTCTGCCGTTTCACGCCAATTAAATAACTCACCACACGTTGCTTTGCTGTAAATATCCGAAAAACGTTGCGTGATAAGTTGATCAAAGTCGTTATCTTTATTCCACCATTGCTTAGGACTAATTTCCTTAAACCAAAAATCGATAATAGTTTGATACTTCATGGCGAATACAACCTTTAAAATTAATCTTCACTAATTTCAATGTCAGGCATAACTTGCGCGTCTAAATTTTGCAGCCATAATTTTGCAGATAACTTGCGTGCAACATCGCGATAAATTTTGCTGACAGCGGATTCGGGATCAGCCGCTACCGAGGGTTTACCGCCATCGGCATCGGCGCGAATAGATAAATCCAGCGGTAAAGAACCCAGTAATTCAGTTTGATAATCCTGAGCAATGCGTTGCCCACCGCCTTCACCAAAAATGTGCTCTTCATGACCGCAGTTGCTACAGATGTGAATCGCCATATTTTCTACAACGCCAAGCACGGGTACATTTACTTTACGAAACATTTCGATACCTTTTTTTGCATCGAGTAGCGCAATATCTTGCGGCGTAGTGACAATTACTGCTCCCGTCACCGGGACTTTTTGCGCGAGCGTAATTTGAATGTCGCCGGTGCCTGGCGGCATATCAATTAAAAGGTAGTCCACATCGTGCCAATACGTTTGCGCTAGCAGTTGTTGCAAAGCACCGCTCACCATAGGGCCGCGCCACATCATAGGCGTATTTTCAGTCACCATAAAACCCATGGAGTTAACCTGAATTCCGTGAGCTTCAACCGGCACCATAAATTGTTGGTCATTATGTTTGATCACTTGCGGTGGACGCTCGGGCGCGCCCAGCATTTGCGGTTGGCTTGGACCGTAAATATCCGCATCAAGAATAGCAACGCGCGCACCTTCAGCAGCCAACGCCAACGCCAAGTTTGCGGTGGTAGTAGATTTACCTACACCACCTTTGCCTGAGGCCACTGCGATTATATTTTTCACTTCCGGTAAGGACTGCTGAGAATTTGCAGTTGGATTCGCATAAACCGTCCAACCTATATCCAAACCTACTTGCTCAATGCCAGCAATTTTATTCAGCGCTTCGTTGATCGCCAGCGCTATGGCTGAATGCACACTATTTGCGGGATAACCCAGAAGTAAAGTTACATCGACTTTCGCGCCATTAATTTGAATATCGCTAACAGCATTAAGGCTAATTAAATCGCGGCCCGTAGTGGGATCTATAACCTGTTGCAAAGCATTTTCAACAGCAGATTGGGTAATTGCAGACATGGAAACCTCAAAAACAAATCAGAAAATACGAATAACAAAAAGGGCACCTAGTGGTGCCCTTTTAGGATGACGCTATTGTAACAGCTCAAACCATAGCTGTCCGTTGGGCTTAGCCGTGTTCTAACTCAGCAATTCGTTGCTTATCAAGATGGTGATCTTTTGCGATAAGCACGTATACAGAAGGCAACACGAACAAGGTGAAGAAAGTACCAATCGCGATACCAAATACCAATACCACACCGATTGAGTTACGTGCTTCAGCACCTGCACCGCTCGCAAATATCAACGGTAAGTGACCTGCTACAGTTGCAATACTGGTCATCAACACTGGACGCAAACGAATAACAGCAGCCTGGCGAATCGCTTCTAATTTAGTAGCACCTTCTTCCTGTAACCGGTTGGCGAACTCAACCACCAAAATACCGTTACGCGCGATCAATCCCATTAGCGTTACTAAACCAACTTGCGAATAAATATTTAAGGTACTTGAGAATCCGCTCGTTAATGATGGCATCTGTGGACTAGGCATTTTAATAAAGGTAAATACCAAAGCACCAAAAATTGCCAGAGGCACCGAACCAGCCAAAATTACAATCGGGTCACGGAAGCTGTTGTATTGCGCCGCAAGTACCAGGAAAATCATGGTGATTGCCATTAAGAATGCCGGCAAGAAAGTATTACCCTCACGCTTCAATTGACGCGATTCACCGGTGTAATCAATGCTGTAATTTTTAGGTAAAATTTGTCCAGCTTCATTTTCAAGCCACTGCAAAGTTTCCGCTAAAGGCTTACCGCTCACACCACTAATTTTTACCGAATTCAATTGCTGCATACGGCTAATACTACGCGGTGCAGTTGAGTGATTCAGCGAAGCAATTTGATCAAGACGAATTAACTTATTGTCAGGACCGGTGATATACAATTTTGTTAAATCTTCAGGTGTTAAACGCTCAGCACGTTTTACTTGAGGAATAACTTTGTAACTCTGCCCAGCCATATTAAAACGATTAATGTAACCGCCGCCTAACAAAGTCCCCAAGTCACCAATCACTTGCTGCATATTCAAACCGAGGTCTGCAACTTTGTCACGGTCAATGCTCAATTGATAATCGGGCTGATCAACTTTCATATCCAACACGTTGAAATAAAACATTCCGCTCGCATTCATTTTTTGTTGAATTTTTATCGCGTATTCATAAATTTCTTTTGAATCTTCTGTCGATGCAATAACAAACTCAACCGGGAATTGCCCACCACCAGGTAACGCCGGTGGAGTAATCGGCAGAATACGAACACCGGAAATTTCACTCAGTGCTTTTTGTACGCTCGGCATAACTTCAAACACAGTACTGTCGCGCTTATCCCATGGTTTCAATACCATGCCTGCAAACCCGCTGGTTGGGCTGGTTAACTGAAACGTAAAGTCCGTTGCTGGATTATCCATAAACGCTTTGTTAACAATTTTTGCGTAGTGCGATGACTGATCCATAGTGGAGTTCGCTTGCGAATCCACAATACCGAAGATAACACCCTGATCTTCAGTGGGTGCCAATTCTTTCGGTGACATACTGTAGAGCGGGAAGCAAAGCGCAGCGATACCAATCCAAAAAATATACACGCCTAAACGATTTTCCAAGGTTACGTTTAACTTTTTAGCGTACCAAGCCGAAAAACGATTAAAAGGTTTCGCTAAAGGTGCATCAATTTCGCGATGTGAAGTCAACATACGTGAACCCAACATCGGCGATAAGGTAATAGCAACAATCGCAGAAATGGTAATCGCGCCCGCGAGCGTGATCGCAAATTCGCGGAACAGCGTTCCTGTTAAACCGCCTTGTAAACCAATAGGCACATAAACAGAAATCAACGTTACCGTCATTGCCAAAATCGGACCAGCCAATTCGCGCGCGGCAATAATAGATGCGTTAAAAGGTGTCTTGCCTTCCTGAATATGACGTTCGATGTTTTCGACCATTACAATCGCATCGTCCACCACCAAACCTACGCAGAGCACGATTGATAAGAGCGTGAGCAAATTGAGTGAGAAGCCACAAATTTGCATTACAAATAATGCGCCAACCAAAGATAAAGGAATTGCCAAAACCGGAATAATTACTGAACGGCTGAACCCTAGGAACAGAAAAATAACAACAACGATAATCAGCAAAGTTTCAGTTAAGGTTTTAATAACTTCATGAATTGCTGATTCAATATATTTAGTACCGTCGTAAGCAACTGCACCTTTCAAACCAGACGGTAAATCTGCCTGAATTTTTTCCATTTCTTTATTGACGTTACGAATTACTTCGAGCGAGTTTGCATTGGGCGCAACCCACACACCCATAAATACAGCAGTATCACCGGAGTAGTTAACTTCTGTGTTGTAATCTTCGGCACCAAGCACAACGTCGGCAACATCATCCAAACGAATTGTGCCTTCTGCATCATGACGAACTACTAGACGTTTAAATTGATCTACAGATTTTAAATCAGTATCCGCTCGCAAATTTACTTGTGTGTAGCTGCCACGGGTTTGTCCTATTGCCGCCTGCACGTTGTTGTTAGCAAGTGCTTGACGAACTTCTGTTGGCGTTACATTTAACGCAGCCAAGCGATCTGACTTCAACCAAATACGCATTGCAAAAGTACGGCCACCCAAAACTTCTGCCTTTTGAACACCTGCGATGGCAGTTAAACGCGGTTGAATAGAACGCGTTAAGAAATCAGTAATTTGGTTTTGTTCAAGAATTTTCGAATTAAAAGTTAAATACGCAGAAGCAAACTGGCTATCTGCCGCTTCAACGGTAATGGCAGGAACTTCAGCCTCAGGTGGTAAGTTACCGCGAACCTGATTCACCTTCGCACTAATTTCCGTCATAGCTTTGAGCGGATCATAGTTCAACCGTAAATGCACATTAATCGTAGACATACTCATAGCACTGCTGGATTCGATGTAATCAATACCGTCAGCAGATGCAATAGCACGCTCAATTGGCGTAGTGATAAAGCCCCGAATTAATTCAGCATTCGCACCAACGTAAACAGTGCTGATAGTAATTACTGCAATATCACTACGCGGATATTGTCGTACAGAAAGAGAATTTGCAGCCTGCAAGCCTGCGAGCAAAATCAGCAGGCTCACAACCATGGCAAGTACAGGCCGCTTAATAAAAATGTCGGTAAATTTCATAGATATAACTCAATCATGTTTGAGTGAAAAACAATTTACTTATTTCAAGGTGTTGACGCTGCAGAACCCTGAAAGCTAAACCATCAGAAAAACTTATTGATCGATTGGTTTAGGCTCTGTTTTAAAATCAGGCTGTGCCGTTTTACCAATAACAACAGCTTGACCGTTTGTTAATTTAAACGCACCAGCGCTCACAACTTGCTCACCTGCTTTCAAGCCATCTGCAATTTCAATAAAATCGCCGCGAGATTTACCTAAACGCACAAATTGTTGACGCGCTTTCAAAGTACCTTTTTCTTTGTCTTTATCGATAATAAAAACAGTATCACCGAAGGGTGCGAAAATAACGGCAGTGGTAGGAACGGTTAACACTTTTTCTGGATTGGACAACGTAACGCGAGTTTCCACAGCCATACCAGGAATGAATTGATTACCCGCATTCTCAAGTGACGATTGCACAGTCGCATTACGAGTCGCTGCATTAATATCTGCACCAACAGCAGTAACCTCACCTTTCACAACATTATTAGAGCCATCGCCTAATTGAACTGTGACAGGTAAACCTTTGGTCATTTTTACCAACCAAAATTGCGGAACGGGGAAATTAACACGAACGCGATTTGTTGCCTGCAACGATACAATTTGTGTGCCGACTGGCAAGTCTTGCCCGAGGTCAACTTTACGAATACCAAGACGGCCATCGAACGGAGCTTTAATCACTTTTTTATCGAGCGTTGTTTTCAAGTTATCAACATCGCCTTGCGCTGATGCTTTTTGTTGTAATGCAGTATCAAGTTCATTTTGCGATACGGTATTTTTTTTGCGCAATTGAACCATGCGGTCATAATTTGCATCGGCAAATTTTAAACGTGCGCTTGCGGCACTTAATTGCGCAGATTCATTACCAGACTCCTGAATAAGAATCACAGTACCTGCTTTAACTTGCTCGCCAGATTTAAACAGAATTTTCTGCACCTTACCGGCAACTTCAGCTGAAATGTTAATGCCCTCATCAGCTTCAACGGTTCCCATTGCCGTAAATGTATTCGGCCAATCCTGTTCCACTGCCGTGAATGCACCTACGGTTTCAGGTGGAGGAACAAAACTTTTTCCCGCTTGAACAAGGGAAAATATTTGAGTGCCTTTAGTAGCGGCCAAAATTAAAAATATAACTACTACTGCAACGATGGCAATGATGATTGATTTAGATTTACTCATTACAGAAGACCACCAATAAAGGATTGAAAGTTAAAAAATTATAAGGACGAATTGTGGCATATAGGTTGCCTAAACAAAAATTCACAAATGTCACTAAGTGCAAATTGGTCGCATGACTACTGACATAAACGGGAATATGTATTTAACTTCACACGACTTCGCATGAACAACTCATGCTCAAAAAAAGATCAAAGCCAGAGAACACCTATTAAAACCTGCACATTTTTTGCACAAAAAGTAGATTGCTTTTTCCCTGACCAGACAGATCAAATACCTGTCGAAGACTCAGGATAGCTGTATATCGGCCTCTTATAACTGTTTTCGTCGATTAAAATATTCAACGCACTCTTTATAGCCTGCAATTTTATAACCAGTCGTTTCAAAAGCCTGCATAATAGCCGCACTATATAAAATCACTTAAGTGCCAAAATTCGACCCGTGAGTCTTACCAATAAATAGTGATAATAAATGGTTGCAGCAGCAATCCGGCCTCAACTCATTCGATTTACTAATTTTGATATAAACCTGTGACGCACTGATGTCGCGCCAGGTTGATGTTAACAAAAATAACAAGATTACTTTATGCACAAATTATTATTGCGTCAGCTTCAACAGCATTGTGAAAATGCTGGCCTGGAATATTCTCAACAACCGCTTTTACAAGCTATCTCTAACACTTATGAAGAACATGAGCTGGATAGAAAAGCGCTGGATGAATCGCTATTTCTGACTTCAAAAGAACTTAACGAACGCACTCAACTACTACGCACCCAATTGCAAACCTTGAGTCAGATTCAGGATCAATTGCAAAAATCACTCACTGCGTTAAACGCTACCTTTGATGCGACCGGTGAAATTATTTTGTCGCTTGATAATCTTGGGCGCCTGGTGAAAAGCAATAAAATGGGCAAAGAGCTATTGCCTGAAATTGCAAAGTATGAAGGCCGGCAACAAGCCATCTCCTGGCAAAATGTTCACAAAATGCTGTTGAATCCGTGGCATCTAACTGAAAT
Organism: Gammaproteobacteria bacterium; assembly: GCA_004172865.1. GTDB lineage: Bacteria > Pseudomonadota > Gammaproteobacteria > Pseudomonadales > Cellvibrionaceae > Cellvibrio. Next base: position 133,165 of record SEBV01000003.1, read on the forward strand.
CGTCGATTCATTGCAGAAGCAGCCTAAAATTAATCTTAAGGGCACACTGCATTTTACGAATGGACGAATTTTTGAATATCACTCGCTACCGCAATTGCAAAATAATCTGTTGATTGGTCGCGTTTGGTGTTTGCGCGACGTAACAGAAGAGAAAAAAATTGAAGAATTTATTCATCACCAAGCCTACCACGATTTACTGACAGGTTTGCCTAATCGACATTTTTTACTTGAAAAAATTGACGCTATTATTAAGGACAATCCTGAGAAGGATAAAAAGCTCGCCGTCATTTTTATTGATCTGGATAACTTCAAAAAAGTAAACGATACCGATGGCCATGAAGCAGGCGATAAATTGTTACGCATTGCAACTAAACGTATGCGCAATTGTGTCCGTGATGGCGATATTCTAGCGCGTTTAGGCGGCGATGAATTTTTAATTCTAATCGAGTCCCCTATTTCGCAATCCGGTTTAACACGCATGTGCTCCAATATATTGGACACACTAAAAAAGCCATTCTTGCTAAATAACCACAACCATTTTATTAGCTGCAGTATGGGAATCAGTATTTATCCCCGCGACGATACTGTGCCAGATGGACTCATTGGCAAAGCTGATATGGCGATGTATCGCGCTAAAAAACTGGGCAAAAATAATTTTCAATTTTATAGCGAAGAATTGGAACGACTTGCATTGCACCAATTAGAATTTGAAAACAATTTGCGAGTTGCCATTAACAAGCAGCAAATAAGCATTCAATTGCAGCCCGAAATAAATATAACCACTGGAAAAATAGTCGCTGCAGAAGCATTGGCCCGCTGGACTATGGCAGATGGAACCGTAATTCCTCCCACCCAATTTATTCCAGTTGCGGAACAAGCTAATTTAATTGGCGAAATTGGCCGTCTTGTTTTTGATAAAGTTTGTAAGGAAATATCACGCTGGAAACGACATGGTATTAACGATATTACGGTCGCTATCAATTTATCTGCACGTGAATTTAAAGATTCGGAGTTGGTGAATAACATTCACCGAAAAATGTTAGAACACGCAATTGATGGTGAAAAAATAGTACTGGAAATTACTGAATCACTCTTTATGGAAGATAAAGAGAGCGTGCTGCGAACCATGAACCAACTGCGCGATATTGGAATTCGGTTTGCTATTGATGATTTCGGAACTGGTTATTCGTCTTTCAGCTATTTACAAGATTTGCCGATTGATTACTTAAAGATTGATCGCTCATTTTTAATTGGTGTTACCGAAAACAAAAAGAAGTATGCAATTGCACGCAGCATTATCGACATTGGAAATCATTTGGATTTAAAAGTGATTGCTGAAGGAATTGAAGATCAGGAGACATTAGATTTTATTATTAGTAATCAATGCGCGATGGCTCAGGGATTTTTTATGCACAACCCTTTATCCACTGACGATTTTTTTGCGCTGTTAATCAAAGATCGAGCTACTAAGTAGAAAAAGCATAGGAAAATTGCGCCGTTACAAACAGCGCAACAATTAAGATTTTAATATTGTGGCGCGGGCATATCGTTAAATGCCTGACGCAAACGATCACCCCAACTTGAACGCAATTGCTGATAATAAGGATCTTCCAAACCAATACTTACGTGCGTTTTTACCGTAAGGCTATTGGCTTCATACACCAACAGATCCAGCGGCATTCCTACACTTAAATTTGAACGAATGGTTGAATCCATTGAAATCAGTGCGCATTTTGCAGCGTCTTTCAGGCTGGTGTGCGGCTCTACTACGCGATCAATAATAGGTTTACCATACTTGGATTCGCCAACTTGAAAGTAAGGCGTTTCGCGAGTGGTTTCAATAAAGTTTCCTGCAGCATAAATTTGAAATAGCGCAGGCGGTTCGAGGCCTATTTGTCCACCGAAGATAAAGCTTGCGGCAAACTCCAATCCAAATTCTTTAAAAGCTTCAGCATCGCGTAGATAAACTTTACGTAAAGCGTCGCCAACAATCCGCGCAGCTTCAACCATATTTTTGGCTTCGTTCAACACGCTTTTTTCCAGCGGTTTTAACTCGTTGATAACCGCTTGGCTAATAGCCAAATTACCTGAAGTCAGCAGCACCAGCACCCTATCGCCAGTTCGCTCCAATACAGTCATTTTACGAAAGGTGTTAATGTGATCGACACCGGCGTTTGTGCGCGAATCAGACAAAAACACTAAGCCGGAATCAACTTGGAGCCCAATACAATACGTCATACATCTAAACCTTGGAAAAGCGCTCCAAGGCTAGACTTAGAGCGAAAAATTTACTGGTGTTGCAGACCCTTGGCGGATCTCAACTCAACGGGTGGATAAGACACTATAGATTGTAGCAGTACGCCCGCCGAATCTGGATGGGCGATGCGCACATTTACTTCCATGGCCTCGGCTCCACCGCCATGACGAACACCGCGCACGGGACATGCATCGAGATAATCTCGCCCTACCGCCAAGCGACAATGTTCAGATGCAGCAAAATTAGCGTTGGTAATATCGAAACTTACCCAACCTGTGCCTTCGAGCCATACATCGGCCCAAGCGTGGCTGGCAGCGTGATCGGTGTCACCGGGATGAATATAGCCGCTTACATAACGCGCGGGTAAATCGAGTGCGCGGCAGCAGGCGATAAACACGTGAGCGTGGTCCTGACAAACACCAGCGCCAACATCGAGAACTTCAGCGGCTGTGCTAGTGACCAAACTAGTGCCCGGAACATAAGCAACGGCGTGCTGAATAGCATCAATTAACTTAAACATGGAATCAATAGCGCCGCGCTGGGAGCGATGAGCGGCCATAGATAGGTCCAGAATCGCTTCGTCGGCGCTCGTTAAATGTGTAGGTTGAAGATAGGCAAATAAAGGAACTTCGCCACCGTCGGAGGGTAAATGCGCATTTTCCTTGGACATTTCAACTTGCCCAGAGACGCTAATACGAATTTCTTCGTGGGGTTTATTCAGTACCAGAATATGGCCTACATTGCCATAGGCGTCCAAATGGCGCTGGTAACGTCCCGGCGTATTTATTTTCCAATCGATAGCTTGCTGGTGCACTTCGTGGCGCGGCGTTAGGCGCAAGTGTTGGATGGTGTAATCCACCGGTGTCGAATAACGATAAACCGTCTCGTGTTGAATATTAAGCAACATAAAATTTCCCTCTCATTTTCGTTGTGGTCGTTTTAATTGCAATCAAGCAGCGCGCATAGGCATTAAAAAGTCATGGCTTATCCGCATGCCAAGGTCGTAAATACGGTTCTGGAATTTTTCCAAGTAAGGATGCAAACCCTCTTCTAAAATTTCATCTATTTTTACATAGCGCAATTGCGCACTTAATTGACCTGCTAAACGCTGAGTTTCATGTGAATGCTGGTTAGCCAATTTCTGCAGCATGGATTCCACTTCAGTCATGCAGGTTGTTAACGATCTCGGCAATTCAGAATGCGTGATTAATAATTCAGCCACTTTATTTGGAAGAACGCTATCGCGATAAACCCGGCGATAAATTTCAAATGCCGACACCGAACGCAATAATGCTCCCCATTGATAATAGTCAGCTGCAATGCCTACAGGTTCCCCTTCAGCAATTAAGTAATATTTCACATCCAACAATCGTGCCGTATTGTCGGCGCGCTCTAGGTAGGTACCTAATCGGATAAAACAAAAGGCATCGTCGTGCAACATGGTGCCGAAAGTAACGCCGCGTGAAAGGGAGGATCGTGTTTTTACCCATTCAAAAAAGCCGGAAAACTCTTCATCTTGCAATTTTCTGTTGCTTACATTGAGCATTTCCAACCAAGTCGAATTTATGGTTTCCCACATTTCTGAGGTCAAAGTTCCGCGAACCGTGTGTGCATTTTCACGCGCGGCTTTTAAGCATGAATAAATTGACGATGGGTTATGTGCATCAAAAACCATAAACGCCAACACGTTCTCAGCGCTGACTTCAGGATAACTTTTTAAATAGGCAGGTAATTGATCGTTGCATAAAAGTGCAGCTTGCCAATTGCGACTCGCACTCTCCGCCGATTGCGGAGCCAGGGAAGTTTGCCAGGTAATATCTAATAAACGCGCAATATTTTCTGCGCGCTCAATGTAGCGTGCTAACCAAAATAAATGATCCGCAGTGCGTGATAACATTCTATTCTCCATCAATTTTTATCAGGCTTTTTTAATCAAAGCGTCTTCTAAAAGCGCAATCGATAAATTTTTAGAAAGATAATTAATCTTCCAAAACCCAGGTATCTTTAGTGCCGCCACCTTGCGATGAATTTACAACCAGCGAACCTTCACGCAAGGCCACACGAGTCAAACCACCGGGAACCATACGAATATCTTTTCCAGATAAAACAAAAGGCCGCAAATCGATATGGCGCGGCGCAATTCCTGAGTCAACAAAAATCGGACAAGTCGATAAAGCCAACGTTGGCTGAGCAATATATTTGCTCGGGTTCGCGATTAAATGAGTACGAAACTCAGCAATTTCTGCTTTGGTCGCGGCAGGCCCAACTAACATTCCGTAACCGCCAGCACCATGAGTTTCCTTGACTACCAACTCATCCAAATGATCCAGCACATAGGCAAGCTCTTCAGGTTTCCTACACATATGGGTGGGAACATTATTTAAAATGGGTTCTTCGTCCAAATAAAAACGAACCATATCCGGCACGTAGGGATACACCGATTTATCGTCCGCAACCCCTGTTCCTATAGCATTTGCCAAGGTTACGCGGCCTGCGCGATATACCGATAACAAGCCTGCTACACCCAACATTGAGTCCTGACGAAACGCGAGTGGATCTAAAAAGTCATCGTCGAGACGGCGATAAATAACATCCACGCGTTTCGGGCCCTGAGTGGTGCGCATATAAACCGAATCATCACGTACAAATAAATCGCGGCCTTCGACTAATTCGACACCCATTTGTTGTGCTAAAAATGCGTGTTCAAAATAAGCGGAATTAAAACTACCAGGCGTTAAAACAACGACAGTAGGATTTTCTACACCTTGCGGCGCGCACATACGTAAATTGTCGAGCAACATATCAGGATAATGTTGCACCGGCGCTACAGCATGTTTTGCAAATAATTCTGGAAATAATCGCATCATCATTTTGCGATTTTCCAGCATGTAGGAAACGCCTGAGGGAACACGCAAATTATCTTCAAGTACATAAAATTCGCCCGCACCCGCACGCACCATATCAACGCCGGCAATGTGCGCGTAAATTTGATTGGGGACATCAACACCTTGCATTTCGGGGCGGTATTGCGCGTTGCGTAAAATTTGCTCGGGAGGAATTAAACCGGCGCGCAATATTTCCTGGCCGTGATAAATATCGTGAAGAAATAAATTTAATGTTTTGACGCGCTGTTCTAAACCTTTTTGTAACATTTTCCATTCATTGGATGGAATAATTCGCGGCATTAAATCGAAAGGAATTAAACGTTCAGTTCCAGCTTCTTCTCCATAAACGGCAAAGGTAATTCCCAGTCGCCGAAATGTTAAATCTGCCTCCGCTTTTTTTCTCTCTAAACGCTCTTTGGGTAAACTATCCAACCAGTGGCCATAGGCTTCGTAATGAGGCCGCAATGCCTCTGGAGTAGCTGTCATCTCATCATAAAAAACAGGTTTGGCCATTTGACACCTACAAACTTATTATCGGTAACAGGAGTGGAGCGAAATACGTGCCAAGAAAATCACGGCTTTTAAGGCTATTTGATCGGGCAAATGCACCATGAAAATGCAACTGTCAGAATATGATCAATATTAGCGCTCTTTTGATGCAAATATAAAAATTCTCTTCTATTTTGATTCAAATAGGAAAAAGAATGGTGCAAGTAAAATAAAAAAGAGCACATAAAGTGCTCTTTTATGGATGACTCAAGTGCCAGAAAAATTATTTAATTAAACGGACAGCAAAAGGTACGCGAAAAGGTTTGCCATTTGATGTGGCAATAATGCCCAAAATGCAGAACACAATGTTCAAAATACCAACAGCAAATAACACCAGAAAGCCAATCAAAATAATACACAACACCCAGCCGATGATCGTTCCAATAAATACGGTGATCGACCAATTCAATGCTTCTTTACTTTGATCCGCCAAATACGAATCCTCAGTTTTTATTAAATAAATTACCAGCGCCGGAATAAAACTAAAAAAGATGGTGCCGAGCCACATCAATAAAGCAATATTTTTTGAATCTTGTGAAACTGTAGGAGATAGGTTTTGCGAATCAAACTGTGCGTCTTCCATAAATAGCCTCCGAATAAGAAATCAACGAGTGTGTACTAATACAACGAATTCACTATATCTACAAACGCTAAGACCGCACAACGGCAATAAATATTTACTTCTACCACACATGAAATTTACTCATGGACTAACTTTGACGTTGACATTGGCCTGAAATAGGCCGCAAAAAATGGTATAGTGCGCGCCTTTTTGCGAGGCAGCTCAGCTCGATAGCAGCCGCCTTAGACTTCGACTCAGACAGTTAACTACACCTATGATTCAATCTCAAACACCAGCGACCCAATCTCCTCAAACACCAGTTCGCAAGATTCTGGTTACAAGCGCTCTGCCCTACGCAAACAGCGATTTGCACTTGGGGCATATGCTTGAACAAATCCAGACCGATATCTGGGTGAGATTTCAAAATTTGCGTGGCAACGATTGCCTGTATTTTTGCGCGGATGATGCCCACGGCACCGCCATCATGCTTAAGGCTGAAGAGAAAGGCATTACCGCTGAAGAGCACATCGCCAATATCAAGCGCGATCACGAAGCTGTATCTGCGGGCTTCAATATTAATTTCGCCAATTTTTACAGCACGCATTCGGACGAAAATCGCGATCTGTCCTATATGATTTATGATCGTTTGAAGGCTAACGGCCACATCGCCAGCCGCAATATCTCCCAAGCATACGATCCGGAAAAGCAATTGTTCCTGGCGGATCGTTACATCAAAGGCACATGCCCTAAATGTAAAACCGAAGATCAATACGGTGATAACTGCGAAAAATGCGGCGCAACCTATTCGCCGATGGATTTGATTAATCCTAAATCTACTATTTCAGGCGCTACCCCCGTCGCCAAAGATTCCGAACATTTCTTCTTTACCTTGCCAGCATTCAGCGATTTCCTCAAAGCCTGGACTCGAGCTGGTCACTTGCAAGACGAAGTTGCCAACAAAATGGCCGAGTGGCTCGATAGCGGTTTGCAGGAATGGGATATTTCACGTGATGCGCCCTATTTCGGTTTTGAAATTCCTGGTCAGCCTGGCAAGTTTTTTTACGTTTGGCTGGATGCACCTATCGGCTATATCGCCAGCCTGAAAAACTACGGTGACAAAAACGGCATTGATTGGCTGGATTATTGGAAAGAAGATTCTACTGCCGAGGTTTATCATTTTATCGGTAAAGATATTGTTAACTTCCACGCGCTATTTTGGCCAGCCATGTTGCACTCTGCAAAATTACGTACGCCCACAAAAATTTGTGTGCACGGTTTTGTGACGGTTAACGGCACCAAAATGAGTAAATCGCGCGGTACTTTTATTAACGCGCAAACTTATCTTGATCATTTGAATCCAGAATATTTGCGTTATTACTTCGCGGCAAAGCTTACTAATGCCGTGGATGATATTGATCTCAATCTGGAAGACTTTATCCAACGCGTCAATAGCGACTTAGTTGGAAAAGTAGTTAACATCGCAAGCCGCACTGCTAAATTCATTAACAATGCCGGTGGGGTTTTGAGCACTGAAATTGCCGATGCAGAGCTGTGGCAAAAAGCTGTAGATGCAGGTGAAGTTATTGCCGAATATTACGAAGCGCGTGAGTACAGCAAAGCGCTGCGCGAAGTTATGGCCATTGCGGATTTGGCCAATGAATACATAGCTGCGCAAGAACCCTGGAAACTCGCAAAGCAAGCTGGTGCTGAAGCGCAGACGCAAAACGTATGCACACTCGGCATAAATTTATTCCGCGCAATTCTCACCTATCTAAAACCAGTCGTTCCATCGCTAGCAGCAGATGCTGAACTATTTTTGAACGAAACTTTAAGCTGGAATGCGCCAGTTAATTTTCGTGGTGGCGATAAAATCAACGAATTTAAACCGCTACTCACTCGTGTAGAAAAAGAAAAAGTCGATGCCATGTTAGAAGCAACCAAAGAAGCCATTGCCGCCGCAACACCAAAAGCAGAAATAGTAAAAACAGCGCTCACTGAAGAACCGATTGCCGCCGAAATTGATTTCAACGATTTCGCCAAAGTCGATTTACGTATCGCATTAATTGAAAATGCAGAACACGTGGAAGGTTCAGATAAATTATTGCGTTTAACACTTGATCTCGGTGGCGAAAAACGCAATGTGTTCTCAGGCATTAAAAGCGCATACGACCCGAAAGATTTAGTCGGCAAATTAACTGTGCTGGTAGCCAATCTCAAGCCACGCAAAATGAAATTTGGTATGAGTGAAGGCATGGTGCTAGCGGCGGGCCCAGGTGAAAAAGAAATTTATTTATTGGAACCCAATACAGGTGCAAAACCTGGCCAGCGCGTAATGTAATTATTATTTCCGTTCGCCGAACGGAAAAGTAACAAGGTTAATCATGTCCTTTAACGAATTCTTTTTAATTTTGCTCAGCACAATTTTTGTGAATAATTTTGTGCTGGTGCAATTTTTAGGTTTGTGCCCATTTATGGGTGTATCCAACAAACTTGAATCCGCTATTGGCATGGGTGCCGCCACTACCTTTGTAATGACGCTTGCTTCCGTTTGCACCTATCTAGTAAATCATTGGATATTAGCGCCGCTGGGTCTTGAATATTTACGCACCATCGCATTTATTTTAGTGATCGCTGCGGTGGTGCAATTTGTAAAAATGTTTATGGAAAAAACCAGTCCGCTCTTATATCGCGTGCTTGGTGTATTCCTGCCATTGATTACAGTGAATTGTGCAGTGCTTGGCGTTGCATTATTAAACACGCAAAAAGCGCACAACTTTTTTGAATCAACGCTGTATGGCTTTGGCGGCGCGCTCGGCTTTTCGGTAGTGTTGATTTTATTTTCTGCGATGCGCGAACGCCTTGCAGTAGCCGATGTACCCCTACCATTTAAAGGCGCAGCAATTGGAATGATCACCGCTGGCTTAATGTCTCTGGCGTTTATGGGCTTCACCGGGTTGGCCACTCAATAAATTATTTTCTTCACTGCGTCTACGAATTCACCAGATACAACCTTATTTATGCTCGAATTGATTTTTCAAAATCCGATAGCTTCAGCACTTGTTGCGCTCGTAGGCCTATCACTTTTATTCGGCGCCATTCTTGGTTTCGCTGCGATTCGCTATAAGGTTGAAGGCAATCCCATTGTTGATCAAATCGATACTATTTTACCGCAGACTCAATGCGGGCAATGTGGCTACCCCGGTTGCAAACCTTACGCACAAGCCATTGTTGATGGCGATGCTATTAACAAATGTCCACCAGGTGGTCAAAGTACGATTAATGCACTCGCCGATTTATTAGACATAGAAGCACCGCAATTAGATTTCGAACACGGTGTTGAATTAGAGGTGAAGACAGTTGCGTTTATTCGCGAAGCAGAATGTATTGGTTGCACTAAATGTATTCAGGCCTGCCCTGTAGATGCCATTCTCGGCGCGGCCAAACAAATGCATACGGTTATTGTCGATGAATGCACCGGTTGTGATTTATGTGTAGACCCCTGCCCAGTCGATTGCATTGATATGATTCCCGTGCAAACCACATTAAAGACCTGGGCGTGGGAATTACCGCACATCACACCATTGCACCTTATTGCCAGCGATAAAGACCAAAGAGGTCAAGCGGCATAATGAATACATCCGCGTTAAATCCCACAACTACATTTATTAAAGTGTGGGAAATTCCCGGCGGCATTCATCCGCCGGAAAACAAAACCCAATCGACTCAATTACCACTTGGCAGCTTGCCTATTCCGCCGCAATTAATTATTCCACTCAATCAACACATAGGCGCGCCCGCAAAACCTGTAGTACGAGTGGGCGATAAAGTGTTAGCGGGACAATTAATCGCGCAGGCCGATGGAATATTCAGCGCAAATATTCACGCATCCAGCTCCGGTGTCATTATCAAAATAGATAATTTTATTTTGCCGCATCCATCCGGCATGAGTGGCGAATGTATTTGGATTGATACCGATGGCAAACATGAATTTATTCCCGCAGAAATTTGCGAAGATTATTTATCAGAAGATCGTTTAATTCTGATTGAAAAAATCCGCGCCGCTGGAGTTGCGGGTTTAGGTGGCGCAGGTTTTCCAACATCTGTAAAACTCACCACAAAATCCATCCAAAAAATTGATACGCTAATTATCAATGGCGCAGAGTGCGAGCCTTACATCACCGCCGACGATATGCTCATGCAATCGCGCGCTGATGATGTCATTGCGGGTGCTTATTTGCTCAGCCATATTTTGCATCACCCACAACGTATAATTATTGGTGTTGAAGATAACAAACCAAAAGCTGTAGCCGCTTTAGAAGCTGCGTTAAAAAAAATTGCAAAACCTGAACAAGATAATCTTATTGAAATCGCTGTGATTCCCACAAAATATCCGTCGGGAGGTGCCAAGCAACTAATCCAGATGTTAACCGGCAGAGAAATTCCTCACGGGCATCATTCAGCAGATGTTGGAGCAATATGCGTTAATGTCGGAACCACCGTGGCTGCATGGCGCGCAGTGCGATTTGGCGAAGCACTAATTTCAAGAGTGACGACAGTAGTTGGTGAATCACTCAGCGTGCAACGCAATATTGATGTATTGATCGGCACCCCTATTGATTACGTATTACAGCAGCATGGATTCGATGAAAGCAAAGCGTCGCGGGTGATTATTGGCGGCTCCTTGATGGGGTTTACGCTTCACGATTTACGAGCGCCAGTAATTAAAACCACAAACTGCATTCTAGCGCCAAGCAAAAAAGAGGCACCAATACCTCCGCCTGCGCAAGCTTGCATTCGTTGCGGTTTATGTTCAGAAGCATGTCCTGCCAGTTTATTACCACAACAATTATTTTGGTACGCGCAAGCGCAAGATGTGGAACGGTTACAAGCTCACAATATTTTCGATTGTATTGAGTGCGGCGCGTGCTCTTACGTGTGCCCGAGTAAAATTCCACTCGTACAATATTATCGCGCTGCTAAAGGCACTATTCGTCAACAAACTGCTGATAAAGAAAAAGCAGACCGTTCGCGTCAACGTTTTGAATTTAGGCAATCGCGAATCGATAAAGAAGAAGCTGAAAAAGAAGCGAAACGTGTAGCACGAAAAAAAGCTGCGGATGAAGCCAAACAAAAACTAGCCGAACAAAAATCAGCGGCAGCGAAGGAAGAGAATAAAGTCACTGAAGATCTAAGTCCTGTTCTCGCAGTACCGCAAGTTGAGGCGGTGGTTTCGGCTGTTGCAAAAGCTAATGCAAGTCAGCTCAGTTATGAAGATCAAAAGGCAAGATTGGAGCGTATTCTCGGCGCCGCAAAAAATAGTCTCGAAAGTGCGCGTGCGCCACTTGTCCCAAAAAATCCTGAATTCCCGATTACTGAAGAACAATTAGTTAGACAACAATCACGCATTAAACAAACTGAATTAAATGTCGTAGAAGCAGAAAAGAAGTTGGCAGATTTTCTTGGTACAGCTAGTCAGCCTGTTGAAGATCCAGTGGCAACTGCTATTGCTCGCGCACAGGCCAAGCTCAGTCAATCGTCTGAAGAAAAATTACGAGCGAATATAGAAGCTATGCAAGCGCGTTTACTTAAAGCTCAACAAAAAACAGAGCAGGCAAAAGCCGAAAATAGCCCGAGTGCTAAGGCGCTTCAAATGGGCGTAGAAAAAATGCAGGAAAAAATCGCAGAGGCACAGGCTGAGTTGAATAGCATTAGCAGTGAACCTAATAGTTAAACCAAGAGTTAAACATGGCGTTACTCAATATTACATCTCCCCATACACATGGGCCATTAAATACCAGCCAGATTATGCGGCTGGTGATTTACGCAATGTTTCCGGGCATATTTGCTTTGGCATATTTTTTTGGTGTCGGTGTATTTTTTAATTTATTGATCGCGGGATTAAGCTCACTCGCATTCGAAGCTGCTGTTTTGAAATTGCGTAAACGTCCTATTGGTTTTTATTTGCGCGACTACAGCGCTTTAGTAACGGCATTCTTGTTAGCGCTTTCGTTACCACCTTATTGCCCTTGGTGGCTGATTGTAGTCGGCAGTTTTTGCGCTATTGTATTGGCTAAACAATTGTATGGAGGAATGGGTTTAAACCCGTTTAATCCGGCAATGGTGGCTTATGTTATTTTGCTCGTGTCATTTCCAATTCCCATGACGCAATGGGCAACGCCTGCAACTATAGATAGCACTCACGTTGTAAGCATCTCTGAAGCATTCAATAAAATTTTCTTCGGCCAACATATCGATGGTTATGCGTCTGCAACTATTTTGGATGTGATGAAACAAAACTCGTCGCTTTCGATTGAAGAAATTTATAAAAAAGAGCCTTTATTAACGCACGGTTATCTTGCAAGTGCCGGTTGGGAATGGGTGAATGTTGCGTTTCTTTTAGGTGGATTATTTCTACTCTACAAAAAAATATTTACCTGGCATGCACCTATTTCAATGTTGATCGCGCTTGCAATTATGGCGGTAATTTTTTATGACAACGGCAGCTCACACAGCGGCGGCTCACCCATTTATCATTTGTTATCCGGCGCGACTATGTTAGGCGCATTTTTTATTGTGACTGATCCGGTAACATCGGCTGTCAGTAAAAAAGGTCGCATTATTTATGGCGCTGCGATTGGCGTTTTGATTTATGTGATTCGCGTGTGGGGCAAAGGTTATCCAGATGGTGTTGCCTTCGCCGTTTTATTTTTAAATTTTGCAGCGCCCTTCATTGATTACTACACAACGCCAAGAACTTATGGGCACAAAAAAGCGCGCGTTGTTATCGCAAAAGACAAGGAGACGAAATAAATGATTCTGTCTTCCATAACCAAAAATAGTTTGCTGCTTGGCGCTTTTGCCTTGGTGACAACCGCCCTGCTCGCATTTACTGCGCAATTTACTCACGAGCGAATCATTAAGGCTGAGCGTGAAGCGCAACAAAAAGCGCTATTTGAAATTGTGCCCCGAACTCGCCATAACAACGATCTATTGAGCGATACAATTAAAGTGCCTGAGTCCGCCTGGGAGGGTTTGGGTTTAAAAAGTGGTGGCGATATTTACGTTGCGCGCCATACTGACGAAACAATAGCGGTAATTATTCCCGCCGTTGCACCCGATGGTTACAGTGGCGATATTCGTATGATTGTGGGCGTTAATGCCGATGGCACAATTGCAGGCGTCCGTGTTATCGATCACCACGAAACACCTGGCCTTGGTGATAAAGTCGAGCTGAAAAAAAATCAGTGGATACTAGGGTTTGACGGAAAATCTCTAAGTGCGCCAAACTCATCTCATTGGAGAGTTAAAAAAGATGGCGGCGATTTTGATCAATTTGCCGGCGCAACTATTACGCCCCGTGCAGTGGTCAATCAAGTTCGCAGAGTGTTGGAATTTGTGGATGCGCACCGAGATGAACTGTTCACTAAAAAATCAGAGGTGAACCATGAGTGATGACATAGAAAAAAACTCAATCGACTACCAAGACATAGTTGAAAAAGGTTTATGGAAAAATAATCCTGCGTTGGTCCAAGTGTTGGGTTTATGTCCACTGCTGGCCGTAAGCGCTTCAGTGGTGAATGCTTTAGGCTTGGGTTTAGCAACGCTTATGGTGCTCACTGCATCGAACACTGCTGTTTCATTAATTCGCAATCAAATTAGCGATACCATTCGCTTGCCTGCTTTTGTCATGATCATTGCATCGCTAGTAAGTTGCATTGAATTGTTGATGAAAGCTTACACCTATGAGCTTTATCAAATACTCGGTATTTTTATTCCGTTGATCGTAACCAACTGTGCAGTTCTAGGGCGCGCAGAAGCATTTGCCAGTAAAAATAAAATCCTACCAGCGGCTTTAGATGGATTTATGATGGGCTTAGGTTTTACTTTAGTGCTTGTATTTGTCGGCGCGATTCGTGAAATTTTAGGTACAGGAATGATCTTCAATAACATGCAATTACTCTTAGGTGATATTGCTGTCAGTTGGAAATTAAACGTTCTTGGTGATACTTACCCCGGAATGATTCTCGCGCTCTTGCCACCCGGCGCATTTATTGTTGTCGGCTTTTTGATGGCTGCCAAAAATTATATCGATAACATACTGAAAGAAAAAGCTGCAGCAAATACCGCTGCAAAAGAAATTGTCAAAGGTAGTAAGCGCGTGCGCACTACCGGTCCCGTTGCATAATATTGAGGTATTTTATGTTTGCTGAAGAATCACAGGTAATGAATTTTTTTCATGTACATGTTCTGCCTTGGTCGTTAAAGGTTGCCGTCTCTCTCACAATATTTATTGTGGGCCAGATTATCGCAAAAATATTGAGCGGAATGATTGGCAAAATTTTGGGCCACACCAAGCTCGATAAAATTTTAATTAATTTTTTGCAATCGCTAGTACGCGCGCTGCTTCTGGTTATGGTGCTGGTTGCCGTGTTAGATAACCTTGGTGTTAATACCAACTCCCTGATCGCTATGTTAGGCGCTGCAGGTTTAGCAATTGGTTTGGCTTTGCAGGGCTCACTGCAAAATTTTGCAGCCGGGTTTATGTTGTTAATTTTTCGCCCGTTCAAAGCTGGGGATTTTGTTGAAACCGCGGGTACGTCTGGTATTATCGATTCAATCGGGATTTTTTCTACCCGACTTTACACTGGTGACAATAAAGAAGTGATCATTCCCAACGGATCAATTTATAGCAGCAATATTATTAACTACTCATCACGTAAAACTCGCCGTATTGATATGATTTTTAGCGTGGGTTATGGCGATGACATTCGTCTCGCGAAAGAAATTATTTTGCAAGTTATCGCCGACGAAGAGCGTGTATTAAAAGAACCTGCGCCCGATGTAGCGGTGGGCGAATTGGCGGCCAGTAGCGTTAATTTTGTGGTGCGCCCTTGGGTGAAGGCTGAAGATTACTGGGCGGTTAGATTTGCGCTCAATGAGAAAATTAAACTGGCGTTTGACAGCAACCAAATTACTATCCCCTTTCCACAAATGAACATAAACGTACAAAAATAAAAAAAGCCGACTCATCCTGAGTCGGCTTTTTTTATACTCCTTCAAAAATTTTCCTACTAATCCTTGAGCAAAGGCTCTAATAAACTTGCCGATATAAGTGGTTCATCGGCAATCAATGCAACTTTTTGAATAACACGTTTCAGTTGATCTACATTTTCACGCCAACTGAATGATTCCAATAATTGCCACGCGTTTTCAGTAAAATCAAACGTTGTGGAAAGTGTGTAGTCATGAATAAAAAAGCTAACCAAATCTCGCAAATCTTCACGTCGTTCAGCTAAGTCCGGCAGTACCAGTTCAACCGTATTTTCCTTTAACCAATCAGTAAGCTCTGGTTTATTTGCATAGTGTTTACGGCTCACCGAAAACATCATTCCCACCGATTCAGATGAACCTTTAACGATTAACTCTTGTTTTATCGTGTCGCAAAATCGCTGCAATACCCTTAGATTGTCCGCCGATAAACTATCAATATTACGTAAATATAAAGTGCCGCCTTTCGCGTAAGCATAGAGCGATTGCAAAATACTGGCAGCGGCACCCTGTTGCCACTCATTACAAGAGGACTCAATAAACGGCAGAATGCCTTTGTGACGGGAGCAATGCACACTGCGAGCGGCGATACTTTTACCCGTGCCTTTATTTCCGCGAATCAAGATCGGCTTTGAAACGTCTTTTAACTCTTCGATGCGTTTATCCAACTGACGCAAGGACGCGCTATTCCCAATCCAGTAACTCTGGTCACCATAAATAAATATCGCACGATAACGAGTTTGGTAGCGCGTAATAATGGAACCAAGCTCATTTGCGACGCCATGCAGCTCTGCTTCAATTGCACGTGGTGATGGTTTGGTGGATTGCTCGGTAAATTCGTTGGGCAAGGTAGCCAAAATATAACCCATGCGCTGCCCTTGATAATCCAGAGATACCGACATACTTTCCAGATTGCTAAAACGTTCGTTCGCCGGTGTAAGCGAATCTTCGTTAGAAATAATGATTTCTTCGTGGCTCCCCAAGGCGCCACCGGTGCTGTCCAAATCGTCACCTGTGAGCAATAAATGACGATAACCCTGATGCGTTATGCACCGTAGAATCACCGAAATATTGGTGACGCCGATTCGATCAGCCGCAGCATGCAGAATAATTTTCGCGAGCGTAATAAAGCTTTGATTGAGAGGTACCCATTTCGCACCTGACTGCTCATCAAATGCGTATACCGCTTTCGCCACAGGTTTATTAGATTTTGGCGCTTGAAATATTGAGATCATTCGTAGGACTCCGGGAGGATGCTATTCTCCGAATGGAGAATCCCTGCATAGACTTATAAGGTCCTTATAAACGAGTGAAACCTCGTCTAGACTGTGGCACTCTATGGTTTATTCCAAAACTTGCCTATTACGCGGCATTACACGACAGCTTATGAGCTATAGTGGATTCAATCGAATACAGGGATCGCGCGTTTACTACACCCATTAACCCTGTGTGCATGATTTATATGGCTTACATTTTTAACACTGCTACCGGTAGCTACATTGCTTTAGCGCCGCACCATACCTTTGGTCGCCTCGCAAATTCCGTCGATACCCAAATCGACAAGCCTTATGTATCCAAATTGCATGCGGCTATCGAATGGAACGGCAAAGACTGGCGAATTAAAAATCTCGGTTTGAACGGGACTTGGCTAAACAGAAATAATTTGGCTGCTAATGAATCTCTGGCGCTGCGGGTTAATGATGAGTTTCATTTGGCGGAGTTAAGTGATCCCAGTTTTAAAGTTCTAGATTTAACACCACCTGCGGATATGTTATGGCCGCTGGATGTTGCACCTGGCGCATTGCCCCAACCTATTTATCTAACGCGTTACCACCTTTTACCGGATAGCAATACACCAGAATTAGCCATTTATTTCGATGAACAGGGCCAGCAATGGCATCTTGAAACGCTCAACGCGCAACAAGAGCATCAGTCTCGTGAACTAAATGAAGGTGGATTAGTAAAACTAGGTGATAACCGCTGGAAACTTATTCGCGCGCAGGTCTACGGCCCTACAGAGGTTCACGCTTATCCGGTTCAGCAACTAAATGATATGGAATTTCTATTTAATCTCAGTCTTGATGAGGAAAGCACTCAACTCGAATTGGTGAGCAAGCAGCAAAAAGTGGATTTGGCAGTGCGCAATCATCATTACCTGCTCGCGCACCTGGCACGCCACCGCGCTGCCGATGCAGCACGAGGGTTGGACAATAAAAGCCAGGGCTGGATTTACACTGATCAACTGGCAAATGAATTAGGGTTGGATGCAACCCATATGAATATTTATATTTTTCGTCTACGTAAACAAATCGCTGATAGCATTCCGGCCCTACTAGGTTTGCAATATTTACTAGAGCGTCGCGGTGGTAAAATTCGTTTCGGATGCGAAAAATTTAAAATCTACAAAGGCGCTGCACTCACCTTGCAGTCGCCGCACTTAATCGCGTGACATAGGCTCAATGCCATAGATATAAGTTTGACGAACGAATGAATCAATTGCCGCAGCAACAGGCTGATATTACCCAAATAGCGCACTATTCCATTCTTAGCTGCATAGGCCGCGGCGGCATGGGATTGGTTTACCTTGCGCGCGACACGCGGTTGGATCGTCAAGTAGCCATAAAATGTTTACGTGCAGAATTATTTGAACCGCACTATCGCGAGCGATTTAAACGTGAAGCACTTTTACTCGCTAAATTAAATCATCCGCATATTGTTCAAATTTACGATTACGTTGAAACCGACACGCAACTTGCGTTGGTAATGGAATATGTAAATGGACAGAATCTTCAGCAACATTTGCGTGAACATATAGTACCTATTACACAACGTATGCAATGGCTCACGCAAATTGCGCAAGGTTTAGCCGTTGCGCACGACGCTGGAATTATTCACCGCGATTTAAAAACTGAAAATATTTTAATCAACCAACACAAGCTCGCCAAAATTTCCGACTTGGGTATTGCGAAATCGCAGGATTTTAATGCGACACTTACCGATCACGTAACTGGTAGCTACGCCTCAATGTCACCCGAACAAGCCATGGGTGAAGCGATTGATTTCCGCAGTGATTTATTTTCCTTTGGCATTCTTGCTTACCAACTTTTGTGCGGCGCGCATCCTTTCGGTGAAGCGGAAAACAAACTGCAAATCATGCAGCGAATTATTTCGCACCCCCCTATTTCGCCCACCAAAAATAATCCTGATTTACCGCCGGAAGCGGTAGAACTCTTAGGGCAACTATTAAGCAAAAATCCAGATAATCGCCCCGCGAAGACGCACTGGGTAGCAGCGCAGTGTGAAAAGCTTTATCAATGGTTTCTTGCCAATACCAAAGTAGATGAGGACCATACACAGGCTTTGCATAACACGAGCCAGTCAGGCATTCGAACAAATCCCAGCAGAAGCAATACTCAAGAACACCCTACTTTTGAAACGCAGATTTTAAAAAAATCAGCGCCTTTATCAATGAGGATAAAAGCGTACCTTCGCAACAATATTACAACCCTTGCAGTATTCAGCTTGATTGTTGTTGCACTTGCAGGTGCTTTGGTTTGGAAGCTGCAGCCGCCAAAAATAGATAACGACATAGCTGCAAAAGAATCCACAGAACCTTATTCGCAAGCGCGAGAATTTAATAAAGGAATTGAAGCGCTCAAGCTGTTTGATCGCCCTGGCAGTTTAGAAGCCGCAGAGAAGAGCTTTAACACAATTCTCGCCCACACCTCAGACAACGCGGCGGCTGTCGCCGGCTTATCCTTGGTTTACAGCCACAAATATATCGGTGACAACGAAGATACTATTTGGATTCAAAAAGCAGATGCAAGTGCGCAACAATCATTGAAACTAAACTCGCAACTTGCACTCGCTCACGCTGCATTGGGGCAAGTATTTACACTCAAATCCGAGCATGAGAAAGCTTTTGCAGCTTTTGAGAAAGCACTTGCACTTGAACCCACAAATATTTTTGCATGGCGAGGCAAAGCGTCCGCATTCCGCTCGGCACAACGTTATGACGAAGCAATCCAACTTACGCAACAAGGCCTGAAACAATTTCCCCAAGAACGTTATTTCGCCGACATGTTAGGTGCCATCTATATAGAACAGAATAATTTCGCAAAAGCGGAAACGGCATTCCGACTAAGTATTAATTTACAACCCGATGCTGTGAATGCCTATGCGGGCCTCTATATGGTACTGCAACAACAAAACCGCTTAGACGAAGCCATGCAAATCCTGCAACAGGGACTACAAATACGTTCCAGTGCACCACTACATGGAAATCTAGGAACGGCATTATTCAATAAAGGAGATTATGTGGGTGCGGCGGCTTCATTTGAAGACGCTGTATCACCCAATAAAGGAAACCCAAATAGCCACCTCGCTTGGGCGAATTTAGCAGACGCTCTACTTTGGATCCCCGGGCGCGAAGCTGAAGCAAAAAAAGCCTATCGTAAAGCGATTGATTTGTTAACACCGCTACTGGAACGCAGAAAAGATGATGTCACACTGATTTCGCGCAAGGCACTTTATCTGGCGCGAGTGGGAGATAGCGCACAAGCAAAACCTTTGTTAGTGCGTGTAATTGCGCTTGCACCAAAGAATGCTAATGTTAATTTTCGTGCAGGTTTAGCGTATGAGTTATTAGGCGAACGCAATTCGGCTGTGGCAACACTCACCCAAGCAGTCGAACTTGGTTACCCATTAAAGCTTATTCAAGCGGAGCCTGACTTGTTAGAGTTACGCCGCGCAAGCGGTAATTTCTAAATCACGTAATGAAGTTTTACAGTCACTTACTAAAGGATTCAACATGACCAAATATTTATTTACTCTTTTATTTCCCAAAAGCATTGACGCAAGCCTAGTCACCCAAGTAAATTTTCAGGTTACGGGTGATCCAGCTCTTGAGCCACCGTTACCCCAAGATAAAATGCCTGCGCAAATTAACGTAGGTGACACCCTTACTTTTACCTACCAACAAGCTAATCCTAATGTACAAATGAGTAGCTGCTTGTTAACTCAATTTAACATCGATACATCACAAAAAGAGACAGACCTAGACTTTACCGATGACTTTGATAAACCTATTACAGTAACCGACTCGTGGGTAGGGTCTTGGGTATTCCACTTATTGGGAATGTATAAAGTCAACGACACGAATGCCGCATTTTATCTTGACCCTGAAGCAACCTTCCATCCTTAAAAACTAAAATATCATGAACCTCATTGCACTCGCTTACTCAGGAGTGCATTACAATCAGCCCGATCAAACCTGAAAACTCTTAATTAAAAGAGAGTCGTCATCCAGTTTTTTACAAACTTGCTCAATCAAATCACCTGCATTAAAAATCGCACTGCTCTTATTCACATCCGCCGCATAATGCTTCAGCGCTTTCGAGGTTTTAGCTTTCTGCAACATATTGCCAATCATTGGAGCAACCTGCTCCGCTTTAAATTTCTCTGGCATTACGTAAGTGCCTAAACCTAATTTATAAATGCGATCCGCATTGTCAGGTTGGTCATACTTAAGTGGACGAATCAATTGCGGAATGCCTGCTTTAATCGCTTGTGCAGTCGTGCCTATTCCACCGTGATGGATAATCGCCAGGGCTTTTGGTAAAGCATATTCAAAATCTACATAGCCCATATGCGTACACAAGTTAGAACCCTGTAAGAATTCAATGCCGCTATTGCCGCCTACAAATAATCCCGGCACTTGCAATTGCTCGCAGATTTTTCGCCCTTCTTTAAACAAGTCTTCAACATCTTTTACGCCTGTGCCAGAGGTAAAAATAATTGGTGCCCCGTGCTGTTCGATAAACGTATCTAATTCAGTTCGGCTGGTGTTATTAGCATGATTCAGCAAAGGAAAGCCCACCAGCTTTATATTTTTTGGCCAGTCCTTCGCGCGCATTCCAAACCACTCTGGAAAAAAACCTATCTGTAATAGCGGCGTGGATTTGCTACGGAATTTTAACGGGCAATTTACACGCTCACGTGCAGCTCTGTATTCGGCACTATGAGGTGAGCGGCAAAATCGATTAAATTTTGCTTTACGATTTCGCCGCAATAAAAAACGCATAACAAATGGAGGAATATAGGAAGGAATTACCCAACTCGTGGGTGCGGGAGGACTAAATGCTGAAAAAATAATATTGGGGGATAGAATAAATTCGACAACAGGAATATTGAATTTTTCTGCCGCTACTCTTGCTCCGTTTTCTTCACCCAAGGACAGCACTACTATATTCTGGCCCGCTAAATTTTTTACATACTCGAACGCTGGCTCAAATGCAGGGGCGTGGTAGT
Organism: Gammaproteobacteria bacterium; assembly: GCA_004172865.1. Taxonomy (GTDB): domain Bacteria; phylum Pseudomonadota; class Gammaproteobacteria; order Pseudomonadales; family Cellvibrionaceae; genus Cellvibrio. The sequence continues at coordinate 154,775 of SEBV01000003.1, forward strand.
GCTCAAAATTATCGGTGCGGTTAGTGCGTTCCCAAGCTTCGGGAGTATTGCCCTTATGGTATTGCTCGATAGTGCCGACTGAAACAAATTCAAAACCAGCGGCTAAAATTCTCGGTTTAAAATAATCGTTCGATAAAAATGCAACTTCATATCCACGTCGCTGTAATTCTAATCCGACTCCAACCATAGGGTCGATGTCGCCACCAGTTCCTAGCGCATAGATTATTATTTTTAACATCAGACATCCCGATTTAGATTAGCCACGCAACGAACTATGCCAATTCACTTCGCGCGCATATTTATCCACCTGATCTGCAACATTCAGTACCAGGGCGAACAAGGCCATGCGTACCAAAACGCCGTTATCGGTTTGGCGAAAAATGGCGAGATTGGGATTTGAATTTAAATCGTTGTCCAACTCATTTGCGTCAGCGCGGGAATCGCGTGGCAGCGGATGCATAATTACAGTGTTTGGTTCGCAGTGTTGTGTGTAGAGCCGTTGGTTTAATCGATAACGACCGCGATACAAATCTGCTTCTTGTTTATTGTTAAAGCGCTCTTCTTGAATACGTGTTGAGTAAGCGATATCAATGTGAGAAATACTTTGAGTCAGATCATCAGTCACAGTAACTTTGTGACCTGCCTTGCGCAGATCCTCAATAATATATTCAGGCATCGCCAATTCTTTTGGTGAAACCAGAATCAAATGAATATTAGTAAAAACACATAAAAGCTTACTGAGTGAATGCACGGTACGGCCATGTTTTAAATCACCGATCATGGCGATACGCATTCCATCAATGGTGCGATTTTTGGAGTGTAATTCTTTACGAATCGTATATAAGTCTAACAGCGCTTGCGTGGGATGTTCATTAGGACCATCACCACCATTGATGACGGGAACGCGGCTGCCTTCGGCAAATTCCGCGACTGAACCACCCGCCGGGTGACGCATGCAAATTACATCGCTGTAGCCAGAGAGAACGCGAGCAGTGTCGTAAAGCGATTCACCTTTGGTAATAGACGAACTTTCAAAACCGGTCGTTTCACGAACATTGCCGCCCAGCAAATTAAAGGCTGCGCCAAAGCTTACTCGCGTACGTGTACTTGGCTCGAAAAACATATTGCCAAGGATCGCGCCTTCAAGCACCCGCGTCACCTTGTGGCGCAATGCATAAGGCTCCATGGCATCTGCCACTTCAAAAACACGTTGAATATCCGCACGGTCAAATTGGTTAATCGAAAGAATGTGAGCGCCAGTAAAGTTCACAAGTGAGTCCTTAAAGCTGAGGGTGGACAGGATGACAACCCAGAAAGGATTATCGGCAACGATCTTGCGCGCATTTTAACGGGAGATGGGGTGACTACCAATGTTTTTATTGCGATGAGGCGAATTAAAAAAGAAGGGTTAAAGCCAATCCACTGGCGATAAGGGAATTCTGCTGGTGTCCGCAATTCGCTCTTTAACGGGTAATGAGAGCTTTACTTTCTCAAGTGCCATAAGCGCGGTGGTTCGATAAGTCGTGAGTTTGCCGCCCATGACCGAAATCAATCGCGGGCGAGCTTCGTTATCCACTTCAAACAATACCTCGCGAGTGCGAGAAAAAGCCGATTTTTCGCTTCGCGGCAAAACCCGTAATCCCGCAAAACTGCCGACTTGATTGGCATCTACTTCTAGCGCTGGAAAGTAATGCGACAAGACTTCGAGCAGATAATCGCGCTCCTCGGCTGAACATTGAGCTTGCTCCGGCGTACCGTAATGGATTTTTTCTGTCGTACCTACGAGCAACTTCCCTTGCCATGGCAGGACAAAAACAGCACGCTTATCTTGCGGAGCCTCAAGGTAAAAGTAATTATTGAGCAAAGGCGGCAACACCAAGTGACTGCCCTGCACCAAATCCACTTTGGGTAGATACATATCTGGCTCTATACGCGAAATAATGTCGCTCGCCCAAGGGCCAGCACAATTTACCAGCACGCGACAGCTGGCAGTCTTGAACCCAAATTCACTCTCAAACTCAACGATGCAACTGTGTGAGTTAACGTGTGCAGATACGAAATGGCCCGGCATTTCACATTCAGCACCCAACTCCATAGCGGAATGCAGCACTGCTCTGGTGAGCGCAGCATCGTCGGTTTGGGCTTCGTAGTAACGAAAAACAGATTTCAACCCATCTTGTTTCAAGCCTTCAAGGCTGTCCCATTGAGATGACGGCAGGCTTTTGAATCTCGCATTTGAATCCAACCCGGACAGCAATGAATAGAGGCTAAGCCCGCTGCGAATCGTGAGGGAATTACGTTTGGAGTCTTCGTAAACGGGAATGTGCAACGGTTTTAGTTTTACCAAATCCGGCGCTAGCTTAAGCAATAAGGCGCGCTCATGGAGGCTTTCACGTACTAAACCGAATTGTGAGGTTTCAAGATAACGTAGACCGCCATGAATTAATTTAGAGGATTTGCTTGAGGTTCCGGCAGCGGGAAAAGACTGTTCCAACACCAATACACTGTAGCCAGCAGCAGCAGCGGCTTGTGCCACTCCCGCCCCCTGTATACCAGCGCCTATAACCACCAAATCATATTTCATTAATAACGTCCAACCGAAAGATAACGAAGTTTAACCGAGTTCTGTATAAATCAAATATCTAATCTAAGTATTAATTTTTGTAATTTATGTTCTAAGCAGCCTGGGATCAAGATTCTCTGGATCGCCGAAATTAAAAATTTCGGTTTACTTCCATAACCAATCCCAAAATCCAGGCAAATGAAACTTGCTGTTTGCATCGCTTATTGTTCTCGCCAAAGCTGCATTTTTCAGTTCTTCACGATCATCATAAAAAGGCTTTTCTGACACTGGCATGTGAAGTTCGCGTGCTACCTGCAGCAAAATATTCAAATAAACGTCGACATTTCTGGCGGTGTAACTATTTACGTCGTGAAAGGTGACCACAATTGGTGTGACTCCATTTACAACCGGCATAACTCCAGCCATCCAATCTTGCCGCGTCGCAGTTAGTTGTTTCAATAAGTTAGAGTGCTTATGCCAACTCCAATTTACACCCCAAATTACACCGTCATTTGCACTCAAATCAGTGAGTAACATTTGCAGTCCATGTCGATGATAAGCGTCAAGCGTACGAGCATCGAAATTCCAAAATGGTGGTCGCACCAATTGTGGTGCTACACCAGCAGCTTCTGTTAAATCGGCTACGCCATTTTGTAATGACAACTCGAACTCATCCGGCGGTAAAAAGCGATGATTGGCATGGTGCACCGTTGATGTATGAAATGCTAATAGATGGCCTTCGTCATATTCACGCTTTAATAACGGATGACCAGCTTTAGTTCCTCCGCCGCGCGCTGCACGCGTTTGGTTGAAAAAAATAACTTTAATATCAGACTGAATTGAGTTGTGAGCTAAAGCAGCGAGAACTTTTTCTGTTGGATTATTTCTTATTGCACCACTCGGGCCGTCATCGAAAGTAATAAGAAAACGGATAGGCGCTAGCGTTGATTCAGAATTTATTTGTGCTTCCGCAACACAGCTATTAAAAATCAAAACAGCTAAACACAAGAGTTTAGTAATTTGGGATAAAAAACTATTTAACATTTTTCTAGCACTTTCCTTAATATAAATAAATTTTATTTTTAACGTTCAACCAAGCCATTTTTTCATGGCATCCTGCCATACTAAAAATCGCTTATTTAACTTGGCGTTCGATTCAGGTTTAAAGACTTGTTCTTCACCTACAAACTGCCATTCAGTAGAAATTCCTGCGGCCATGCAAGCAATACCTTGCAATGTTGCATCAGCATTATCACTACGATGAACTGCAATGCTAGTGAGATCCGCAATTTTTTGACAAATTGCATTTGAATTACTTAAACCACCGCTAATATATATTTTCTCAGCAGGCCCAAGCTTGTTCATTAAAGTCACATTCACAACAATTTGAAATACCACCGATTCAAGCCAGGCCAAGATTTTTTCCGGCGCTGAAAGATTTTCGCTAAATTGTGATTGCAAATCAGTTCGCCAATAAGGCGCGCTCAGCCCACCAATTGCATTCAGAAAATAACAACTTTTTATTGGATTAAGTTGCAACGCACTTTCTATGTCAACGGGTGTTATTTTTACCGCCGTTTGCTGCTGTAAAAAGCCAATCGCTGACGCAGCTCCATTAACCGTTGCTTCCCATGCATATAGCTTTTGAGGAAAAGTCGTTTCTTTATTTTCTACGGCAAAAAAATCATCCAAATAACAAGGAGAAGACGATACTTTCATTGTTGCTTCAGCTTTTAAAAAAGCTGTTTGGATTTTTCCTGGCAACCACAAAGGGCTTACTAATAAACCTTCCGGCGCTTGTAAATTCTCACTAACTCGCTGAACAAATGCGCCTGTGCCTATATTAATGTAACAGGTATTTTTATCGGGAATTCCGCGAGCAAACAATGAAGCACCTTGGTCTCGCGCACTCGCTTTAAATGGAACTCGATGCTTACCAATTTCAACATCACCAAAATAACTATTGTGAAATTCACATTCCGGTAATACTTCTTGCGGAATAGAAAATAAATTCAGCAAAAACGAGTCCCAATTATTTTCTTTTAAGTTCCACAATAACGTACGCTGCGCATGACCAGGATCTACAAGGTTTTTACCGGTTAGATGCCAAAAAACATAACTCACTATAGGCCCAATACTGAGCGAATTATTTTTGTAGGCAGTGATGACCTTGTTATTATTTTCTAAACACCATTTTATTTTACTAGCGCCGTAATGTGGCGATACGCGCAGTCCCGTCACTAATTGAGCTTGCTCGTGGGCTAATGAAATATCCTTTAAATAGTTTTCGCCGCGCGTATCTTGCCAACTTAGTACCGGTGATAGGGCTTCACCCGTTTGGTTATTCCAGCATAAAAGCGAAGAGCCCTGCCCTGCAAAACCTGCAGCCACAATGTGCTTTACATCATCACCTAAAGCCAGACTAATTTTTTTCAAACAGTCTTTTATACCATTCAAAATATCTTGCGGATTTTGCTCGATATGCTCAACACCATTAACAAATATTTGCGAAGTGCTGCATGCCGCAGAAAAACAATATAGCTGTTCGCCCGCTTGAGTGTAAACGGCGACACGCGAACTTTGACCGCCTTGATCAATGGCGAGGATGAGAGATTTAGGCATATTATTTTTATAATCCTGTAACTTTTGTAATCTTGTAACTTTTATAACCCTAATGTTTTCAAAAAGTTTAACCGTTTAGTTAAAAACCTGCATCTTTAACTCAACTATAAAAAAAGCGGCCTGAGCCGCTTCTTATTACACTGATATTTATTCGCCCAAATTTGGATTAGGGATAAAACCACCAAAAGGGAATTGAGCTATTTTGTCGCTGCCGCCTTTTACTTCGCTGATTTTAGCGGGGCCTTCTTTTTCAACTTCGTCGATTCTCACAATGGCATGCATCGGAATGTAAGAGCGTTTCACGCCAGCAAATTCTTGCTTAAGTTTTTCTTCTGCGGGATCAATCAACACCTGGCTACGTTCACCAAATACAAATTCTTCTACTTCAATAAAGCCATACATCTCACTTTGATAAATGGCGCTGGCGAACAACTCATAGACTTGACTTTGGTTTAGGAAGATAACGCGGTAGACGGGTTTTACTGCCATAAGAATCTCTAGATAACCACTGGATATGTATTGGAAAAGGGCGCGCAGAATACCATAATTAACTTGGATTCTCGCGCCCTCACACGATTTAAAAGGCCATTTTTTAGGCTTTTTTCGCCTGTACAGCCGGTGCCTTTAGAAACACAATCAAGGGTAAGGCAGATAGACTGATCCACATCATCAACCGGAAGTCTTGAAGGTAAGCCAAGGTAGACGCTTGCCGGGTAACTTCAGCATTTAGCGATACCAAGCCCTGCGTCGTGTGAATATTCCACATGCCGTTTTGCATGGCCTCCTTGAGCGGCAAGCTCAGGTCAGTTACGTAGTCAGCAAACGCAGCATGATTTTTTTGGACGTTTTGTTGAAGCTGACTGATTACTATCGAAATGCCGATACTGCTGCCGATATTTCGCGTCAAACTAAATAGGGCCGTTCCTTCGTTACGATAACGTTGATCCAAAGTGGAAAAGGTAATTGTCGACAAGGGAATGAACACGAAACCCAGACCAAAACCTTGAATCACGCTAGTACGAATGATGTCCCATTCGCTGATATTTAAATCAAATAGCGTCATTTCCCACAGTGAAAGAGCTGTGAGCAACAAACCAAAAACAACTTGCTTACGCGGATCAATTTTGCCGGCGAGTTTACCCACAATCATCATTGCTATCATTACGCCGATTCCGCGCGGTGCCATTACCAAGCCCACATCTATAACCGGATAATTTAATAAATTTTGCAAAAATGGTGGCAGCAACGCCATAGTCGCCAGCAAAATAATGCCGACAATAAACATAAATATTAAGCCCATGGAAAAATTGCGATCTTTAAATAACGCGGGCTCAATAAACGGACTTTTATGCGTAAAAATATGCGTGATGAACCAATAGAATCCAAGCAGCACCAAAATTAATTCAATGACTATTTCATTGCTATGAAACCAATCCAAAACTTCACCGCGGTCGAGCATCATTTGTAACGCACCGATGCCCAAACTCAAAAACGAAAAGCCCAACATGTCAAACCGACGCGCCTTATTAATCGGCGTTTCCTTTACGAATGCCAAAATACCTAAAAACGCTAAAATACCAAAAGGTAAATTGATATAAAAAACCCAGCGCCAACTGTAATACTCTGTTAGCCAACCACCTAAACTTGGGCCAAGTATGGGGCCGAGCATTACACCAACGCCCCACATCGCCATCGCAGAAGAATGTTTTTCTTTTGGATAAGTATCCAACAAAATCGCTTGTGAAAGCGGTACCAACGCGGCACCGAAAACACCTTGCAACAAACGGAATAAAACAATTTGCGGTAAATTTTGCGCGGCGCCGCATAACATGGATGTAATCGTAAAACCAACAACTGACCACAAAAATAATTTCTTCCGCCCGAAACGCTCAGAGAGAAAACCAGTCATGGGCAAAAAAATCGCAGATGCTACAATATAAGAGGTAAGCACCCACGAAATTTGATCTTGCGTTGCAGACATGCTGCCCTGCATGTGAGGCAATGCAACGTTCGCAATAGTCGTATCCAAGGCTTGCATAATAGTGGCAAGCATCACCGACAAAGTGACGAAACCTTTATTGCCAAGCGATGATTTTTCTGAAGATACCATGAGTTAATTTCGCAAAAATAAACAAGCAAAAATATAAAAGTGATGACAACTAAATTGAAAATCCTAAAAGCTTACGTTTATGCCCGGTATCAATTTCAATTTGTGTACTCAAACCTGCTTGCAAAAGCGGCGCTGCATTATTTGGTTTAATAGCGATATTAATAGGCACGCGCTGCGCAATCTTCACCCAGTTACCGGTAGCGTTTTGTGCAGGAATTACCGAAAATTCTGCACCCGTTGCAGGGCTAAGGCTTTGGACTTCACCTTCCCATTTAACATCGGGATAAGTATCTATAGTGATATCAACTTTTTGCCCGGCACGAACATTGGTTAAATCTGTTTCAACAAAATTAGCTTCAATCCACAGGCGATCAGTCGCCACTAATTTCATCGTAATAGTGCCCACGTTAATGTATTCACCCAATTCGGGTGGACGAGTAACAATGCCGTTTTTAGTGGCATAAATTTTTGTGTGATCCAAATTTAATTGCGCTTGTTTCAATTCGGCAACTGCCGCCAAATAAGTAGGATGTTGTTCAATAGACGAATCAACGGCGCCCGCCAAGGTTTCTTCGATACGTTTTAAATCTTGTTGCACACCTACAATTTGTTGCGCTGCAATTTTGCTTGTGTGCGTGACTTGATCATAAGATGCTTCGGCGACCAAATGTTTGGTCGCTAAATTGGCCTGGCGTTTTTGTTCTTGCTTTGCAAATTCGGAATTGGATTGTGCAACTTGCAAATCAGATTGACGCTCACGGTAAGTCGCCTTCAATGACGACAAATTAGTGCGCACTTCCGCTACTTTTGCTTCCGCTTTCGCCACGGCAATTTTGTAAGGTTCGTCGTCAATGCTAAATAATAACTGCCCTGCTTTTACCAACTGATTTTCTTGTATAGCTCGGTCTACAACTGCACCAGCCACTTGACTGCTAACAGCAATTACATCAGCTTTTACATAGGCATTTTCGGTAGAGACATAACGCCCGCCTTTCATGTAAAAAATTAAGCCGATCACCGCAACGACTAACGGCAACATTACCAATAACACTAAACGTTTTTTCGATGTTTCTTTTGCATCCACAGCGGGATGTTGTTCGGTACTCATAAAGACTCCGTAATTGATGCGGTAGTGGATAACATACGGTCAAGGTTTTCGCGTACTTGATTCAAGCCTGCAAACAACGCAGTGATTTGCGCTTCGCTCAAACCCGTTAAAGCTTGCTGTTGGAATTCTCGGGATTTGTTCGCAAAAAATTCAATCGTCGGTTCAGCAGCCGGTAGTAAAAAAAGCTGAAAGGCTCTGCGATCTTTTGGATCTGCACGCCGCTCTACATAGCCAATCTCGGCAAGCTGATCGATCATGCGCGCGAGAGTTATGGGCTGAATATCCAAAAAATTTGCGAGATCCACCTGCCGAATCCCTTGATAACGCGCAACTCCCAAAAGCGTTCGTGCCTGCGCGAGAGTTAAGGGGTAATCGTTCAGATAATCAGCGAACAATTTTCCCGTTAAACGCTTAATGTCAGCAATTAGAAAACCCAAACTGGAGCGCTCGGGAATTAATTGATTAAGATCTGAAGATTGTTCACTCATACGCTAACCCTACTATGTGTTACATATATAGTAAGCAATACTTACTATATTTACAAAGTAATATTTTGTTCGATAAACGTTTGTATAACGAGTTTTTGGTTCTAGGAGTAATTAAGAATGTGTATTGAAGGATATAAATCGAAGCAAGCGTAATGGCAGCAAACTCAAGCTAATCACTGCGACAGTTGACGACATATCCAGCCAACTGTGGTAATTGAGTGAATACATGAGGGCGCCGTAGAGAAGTAAGCTGAGCGTGATACTGGCTTTATAAAGTGCTGACTTCTTGCGACCGAGAACTACAGCGAGTGCAAACGCGATTGCAGAATGGGTCGAATAATCAAGCGCAAAAAGCGCCCATAAACCTGTGTAGATATCGATAAACATCCATAAATAGACAACGAAGATTGCGTAAATCAGTATCGCCAACTGAAGTTTTAGTGCGTTGCCTCTAACCGATAAAACTGAAAATAACGCCATCAACAGTAGAACAGGCGTGTAAATATCAGCGATCACGGCTAAAACCTGACTAACATTGGGAGATAATTGCATTGATGACCGTGGCATCCGTGTATGAAGAAGCTTATCAACGCTACACTTTATCATCGCGATGCATGACTATCGCAGCTTAAATAACCTGAATAATGATGAAACAAATTAGTCCTACCGCAAGCTGGTATACTGCGCGTCCTTTTTGTCGTTAAACCAATCGATACAGCTATGAATTTTGCTTCTCTGGGCCTCGCACCCGAACTATTACATGCCATTAAAGTCATCGGCTACCAACAGATGACGCCGATCCAGCAACAGGCAATTCCAGTGGCGCGTCGCGGTAGCGACATGCTTGCCACCGCACAAACTGGAACCGGCAAAACTGCTGCCTACGCCCTACCGCTATTGCAACAAATGGTCGATAAGCCCAAAACACCAGAACCTTTCAACGCCCGCATGCTTGTACTTGCACCCACACGCGAGCTGGTGCAACAAGTGGCAGAGAGTATTCAACAACTCTCGCAGTTTCTGAATTTTAAAGTAGCGACCGTGTATGGCGGCGTAAAAGTGACGAGTCAGGCAAGTAAACTGCGTTCAGGCGTGGATATTCTGGTTGCAACGCCAGGCCGATTGCTTGAACACGTTGAACTTGGCAATATCAATTTGGCTAAAGTGGAGTTCGCGGTTCTGGATGAAGCCGACCGCATGCTGGACATGGGTTTTGTGAACGATATTCATAAACTTCTCACCAGCATCGTCCGCAAACATCAAACTCTATTTTTCTCTGCCACCAGCTCCCCCTTGGTTACCAATCTAGCCAAACAAGCGATGAACAAGCCAACTATCGTGGCCGTCTCAAAGCGCAATGCAGTTGCCGAAACTATCGAGCACGTGGTTTATCCGGTTGATGACGCGCGTAAGTATGAGCTGTTTGTCCACCTTTTGCGCTCGCAAAATTGGTATCAGGTGATGGCTTTTAGCAGTACGCGTGAGGAAGCTGACAAGCTTATCGCTGCACTGAAAGAAGATAATGTGGATGCTGCGGTTATTCACAGCGAAAAAACCCAAGGCTCGCGCCGCCGCGCCCTGCAAGATTTTAAAGATGGAAAATTACAGGTTCTGGTAGCCACTGAAGTTGCCGCGCGTGGTCTGGATATTCAGGGCCTGGATTTCGTGGTGAATTTAAATCTGCCGTTCTTCACAGAAGATTATGTTCACCGAATTGGCCGTACAGGTCGTGCCGGCGCAAAAGGCACCGCGATTTCATTGGTATCGCCCGCCGAAGAATACAAACTTACGTTGATTGAAGATTTGGTAGGCAGCAAAATTAAACGCGTGCGCGTGAAAGGTTTTGATGTCACCGAATCGCCACCGATCAATCAACGCAAAGTTCGCGCTACACCAGCTCCTAAAAAACCAGTGAGCCGCGCTGATTCGCCCGCAAAAGTTCGACGCGGTGCGAGTAAAACTGTAAACGCTCCTACGAAAAAGATTTACCCCAAAAAGCCAAGCTCAACCAAGCCAAGTACACCGAAATAAGAGCGAGCTAATTAAGATCGACGCTATTTATTAAAAATCGAGCCCGCTAACGTAAAAAGCCGCCAGAGTGAACATTGGCGGCTTTTTTATGTGTGAGCTTTTTATGTGCGACTAATAGATAGCCAACGACTAGTCATCCAGATCTTCATCATAGTCGTCTATCGAATCATCGCGTTCACGCGGAGTGCGAACTGCCGCGCGCGCCAAAACCTCCACATAAAAACTATCGCCGCCTGATTTTGAAATCGCATCCATTTGCTTGGTAATCTCACCCAAATGCAAGGTTTCAGCAGTTTCGGCAGTCACACCAAATTTGCAATCAAACGCCCAATAATTCGCACCTTGAGGCAAGGTTTTGCGCTTTTCACGCTTAACGTATTTACGCACTTCGTGCTTGATGGCATCCAGTAAGCGGTCGCTGTTTTTACCTTCAACATGGAGCTTAAACGTCTTTTTCATGAGTTACCTTTTGATGTCATTCTTTCATTTTCAAAGCGAGCATGCCGCATATGGCGCGACAGAATAAATGTAAAACGGCGCGCATCTTACCACGTGGGCAAATTGTGCGCAGGCAATAATTAGCGAGTTAAATGGAGGCATGCTTGGTAGTTAGACTATGCGGCCAACAGGAACCAAATAAAATAAGTAACGCTGAATCCAAACTCGCGAAAAAAACGTCCTAAGAATAAGCTTTCATAACGCACGCAGAAAATATAAAAATATACATACGATTAAGGAAATATTATGGGAAGTGTAAGCACTCTACGCAACATACCTACTGCGCCACTGCTAGCAACACAGCCACGCATTCTTACAATTGATGTGTTACGCGGTTTAGCATTGTTCGGCATCCTCTACGCACATATGATTTTTTGGTATTCCGCTGGCCCCTTGCCAGAGAATGTTTACAAAGCCTATTTCAACATTTCCAGCGGAATTGCCATAGGCCTTCATATGTTATTTTTTAACGCGAAATTTTTTTCGCTATTTTCATTTTTATTTGGGTTGAGTTTCTACATTCAAATACAGTGCCTCGCCGCCAAACACGACAATGTAGTTTTACGTTTTGGTTGGCGGTTATTTATTCTCGGCATAATTGGATTAATTCATCATGCATTCTGGCAAGCCGATATTCTAACAATTTACGTTCCACTCGGCTTTATTTTGCTGTTTGCTCGCAACCTCAGCAATAAAACAATTTTTATTTTGGGGGCATTATTCATATTAAACATCCCTACAAAAATCATCGAAGCTATTTCTATTGCCACTCAAGGAACTATTGAATTTATCCCAAACAATTTTGTGAAGGATGGCGCGGCTTATTTTATCGTTATGAACGAAGCATCACTTCACGATGTGATATTACACAATATTTATGCAAGTAAAGAAAAGCTGGACTTCCAACTTAGCTCGGGTCGTCTATTTATTACGTTTGGATTCTTTTTACTAGGCACGCTCGCAGGGCGATTAAAGTGGTTTGACGATATAGAAAAATCCAAAGAATTCTTTAAGAATTTATGGAAAAAAATCGGAATATTTTTAATCTTCTTAATAGTAGTTGGAGCTATTTTTGGCATAACTGTAAACGTCCTCTCAATCGACATGAAAAATTCAAACTGGTTGCGTTGGTTTACAGGTTATTTGGTCGACGCGTTTAATAGTGGCCTAACCATTTTTTATATCGCAAGCGTCACGTTATTAATGTTGAAACCAAAATGGCACAACCGTTTAGCACCTCTCTCTTATGTGGGAAAAATGGCCCTAACCTCATATTTAATCCAAACGTTATTTGGTGTGCTTATATTCTTCCATTTTGGTTTGGGCTTATTTTTAAAAACATCACCTGCAATTAATATCGTAATTTGCTACTTAATATTTGGTTTACAAATTGTATTTTGTAAATATTGGCTACGACGGTTTAATTATGGTCCAGTTGAGTGGTTGTGGCGGTCGGGGACTTATTTGAAATGGCAACCTTTGTTGAAGAAAAATTCCCAATCGTAGAAATTTTTAAATGAGCATGGACTTCTTAATTAACAACATATGTTGGGGCTTTTTACAAACCCAACATATTCACTCTCCTGACAGGAAATTTAAAGTATTACTATAAAAGTAATTCCCACCAAAGATTTAGCACTTTAGTTTTGTAACTCTCGGTGCAAATATGATTAGTTCTAAAAGTAATACCCTATCGTTACCAATGAGGAAATCTTCAGCACAACGACTTTTTTGAGTGGTTAATTAAGCGTCAAAGATGATAAACTTACCTGCAAATTATTGTTCTTTGATCACTAACTACGGAGCCTTTATGTTTCACTATACAAAGGGAATTGCTGCCCAATTGTTATTTTTGCTAGCCATATGCGTTAGCACCCACGTTTCAGCACTAACGGTAGATACCAGATCAGACGGTGACTCCATCTACATTTTAAGCTCTGCTCCCAATAAAATTTCGCGTTACAGCATGGCAACAAAAAGTCAACTGGCTGATATTCCTCTGACCAAAATACCTACAGCATTTACGGTTGAAAATGGCAAAGCCTATATTGCATTTCACCGGGAGTTACGAGAGGTTGATCTTACAACTGGAGATAGCGTTTTTGTTCGCAACTCTAGTGAAGATCTGACAAATCTGACGCTTTTAAACGGTAACATTTATGCATCAGAAGCCAGCGGCACGCTGTATGTTATTAAACGAAGCGACTTTAGCCTGATTGAGACAAATAGCTACAGTTATCGTGGTGCTACAGGCAATGTTGCGTCAAGTGTTGCCAATGCAATTTTCACGCGTTCAACGGGTGTATCGCCTTCTGACATTGAAAAAGCCACTGTAGATGGGACCGGTAAAGTATCAACAATAATCGATAGCCCCTATCATGGTTCCTACCCTGATGCATCCCAACTGTATTTGAACGCGTCGCAAAGTAAAGTTTATGATAATGCTGGCATTATTTATTTTACTGCGGACTTGACCTACGCCGGCAGCTTGGCTGGTGCTGTTGACTCTATAGTTTTTGTTGGGGATAACCCCATCACGCTTCGAGACAAAAAACTAACTTTATTTAATTCAAACCATATTGAACAAGGTCAACTGAATTTACAAAATAAACCTGATTTTATCGCTACCTACAACAATACCTTGTTTGCGATTAAAACTAGCGATGCAGCCATAACCGTTGAGACTGCTGATTTATCTAGCTTTGATTTGCCTGCGGTAGGTCAGCCAACAAATCCCGTAGGTCTTAATTTTGTGCCGGAATTTGTCCTCAATGATGGTGTCGATACGATTTATTTTATTGACCGTGAAACACTGAGCGTTTTTCGCTGGTCAATCAGTGAAAAGAAATACTTAACAACTCTCCCCTTGTTAAATCCCCCCACATGGGCAACTTATTCCGTTAAACAAAAACGTTTATATCTAAGTTATGACTCTGGGAAGATTTCATATTTTTCCATTGCTCAAGCTAATCCAACTGAAGTTCACTTTGTGAATTTGCCCACCAAAACACGTGGGCTTTTAGCGTTCGATAATTATTTATTCGCGGTTGATAACTCAGGTGCATGGGCAACACACTATAGCTTTGCAGAAAATGGCACGCTCCTGGATTCTAGTGAATGGGCTTACATTGGTAATGAATACGTTTGGGATGCGGTTACTCATCGTATTTACAATCACCGCGACGATACCTCTCCTAATGATATTGTTTGGAGAGAGGTAGATTTACAAACTGGTAAATTTGTGGGAACAGGCGATTCGCCCTACCACGGCGATGTAATAAAAACACGCTATCCCTTGATCGTCAGTAACGACGGCGAATACATTCTCAATGGAGCCGGGCAAGTACTTGATGCATACACCGGCACTGTATTGAATGCGCTATCGAACAGCCTTACCTCAGCAGTTTGGGTCGGTAATAAATTAGTCACCATCAGTGACGCCCCAATTAATTTACAACTATGGAATAGTAATTTTTCGTTAGATTCTACGTTTCCATTAAGCGACTCAGTTAGCGCTAAAGTATTTAGCATGAATGGCCTTCTAGCTCTTATAAAACAACAATCAACTGGCCCTTCAGTAGTAACTTACGATTTAAATAATTTGCCAGACTCTGACGGCGATAGCATTAATGATTTAAAAGATAATTGCCCAACAGTTGCAAATACAAATCAAAAAAACTTTGACAACGATAGTACGGGTGATGCTTGCGATAGTGATGATGACAATGATGGCATACCGGATGAAACTGAAATTGCATTGGGCTTGAACCCACTGGATGCGTCTGATGCAGATTTAGATTTGGACGGTGACGGGTATACAAATCGCATTGAGTTTTTACTAGGCTCTACAATTAACGATAAAAATTCGGTGCCTACCGCACTTAGTACTTACAGTGAAAATTTTGATGCGGGCTGGCCAAAAGGATTCTACGTGCCGCTCGGTGTATTGCCATGGTCCGTCCAGGACGGCGGAGTAAACTCAAGCAACGCACTTAGATCAACACCTTTCCACACAGTAGGAACTAAAAGCGAAATTTCATTTAGCGCACTCTTCAGTACAACTACAGCGAGCTTTAAATGGAGTAACAGCGGAAATAATTCTTATGTTTATCGGTTAAAAGTGTTAGTGGATTCACAAGAGGTTCTAAATACTTACGGTCAATATAGTAGTAATACATGGAGCACTACTTCATTTGCGGTGACTCCTGGCGTTCATAAAATAACCTTCCGTGTTGAAGCTGATTACCTTTGGGGCAATGAAGGAGACGTTAGTTTTTTAATTGACGATTTAAGTTTCGATCTTGACTCCGACAATGATGGTGTTAACGATAAGCTTGATAATTGCCCTAACCATTATAATTATTGGCAAACCGACTCTGATGCTGACGGTACCGGCGATGAATGTGATAAAGACCCATACAACAAAGATACTGATGGAGACGGCTATGGCGATGTTAAAGATAATTGCCCAGCTATTTCCAATGCAACTCAAGCGGATATTGATCAGGACGGAATGGGCGATGCCTGCGACCCGACCGACAACCGCCCTGCTGATACGGATAAAGATGGTATATACGATTACGCAGATAATTGCCCACTGATCAGCAATCCTTTACAGGAAAATATGGATCTTGATCAATATGGCGATGCTTGCGATGACGATAGAGATGGCGATGGCATAAGTAATGACGTAGAAGCAAAATACAGCTTTCTAAATCCCAATGATCCTAAAGATGCGCTGCTCGACCAGGATGGTGACGGAGCAGCAAATGCATTTGAAATCAAATCAGGATTTGCACCAGATAAGGCGAATACATATCAAAATGTTAACTTGCTTGATTACTATCCAATCGGGGACATTGAGTTCACTTACGTAAGTGATGCCGCTAATTTTTTACGTATCAGTATGAAAAAATCGACTGTAAATGGTCAGTATCTTGTTAGTGATGGCTCTGGGTGGACAACTACCTTTGAGCGCAAAACAACTGGCATTTATATTTTAAGTGGCAGTTTTTTACAAAATGAAACTTCTTCAGCTAATTACAAATATATGTACAAGAATTGGATGGTGTTGCCTAATGCCTTGAAACTAGGCGCGGTGGTGGCTTTGGAAAGCACTATAGACGGCACACTGAGCAGCAGTCCTGAATATAATTTCAGCGAAAAAGTGACTCGCACAATCCAGCTTGTAGAAATTTCTGAGGCCGAGTGGAAAGGTAAAAAATACCCAGCGATAACATTGGAATTTACAAATAGTTATTTTTTAGGTGGGGATATTCAACGCTATCGTCAAACCTTTCTAAAAGGTTTGGGAGCATTAGAAGAAGATATGTATAAGTTAGAATCGGTTACGATTACAAATCTTGATAATCCGGTAAGCGAAACTGGAAGTAGTGGTAATAGTGGAGGCAGTAGCGATGGTGGTGGTAAAAAATCCGGCGGCGGCTCAGTTAGTTATTTGATATTACTTTTGCTAGCGTCATATATTTTTGCTAGTGGCATGACAGGAAAAAAATCGATTTAAAAATAAATTTAATATTTTTTTCGTTAACAAGCCCCGCCCTAAAAAGTGGGGTTTTGTTTTTGGTAAATAAGCGTTAGATGATTATCCAAATTTCCTATAACACTTCAATTTTTTATAATGTGCAATAGTGTTCTAAATTGGTTTTAAACAAGCTAAAAAATGCGATAGCATAAAATAGCAGAGGTACGCTATTACTAAAACATTCAAAGTACCGCGCTTTAGTATCGGTAAATATAAAGATAAGAAAGTGTTTTCAATAAAAAACCCAGCCTTTAGCTGGGTTTTTCAATCGTCTACAGCGACTTAGGCCATCGTACTACTCAGGTCGCATATGCGGAAACAACAACACATCCCTAATCGACGGTGCATTTGCAAACAACATAATTAAGCGGTCGATACCAATCCCCTGCCCTGCAGTTGGTGGCAAACCATATTCCAATGCGCGAACGAAATCTGCATCGTAGTGCATGGCTTCATCATCTCCGGCGTCTTTTTCGCGGACTTGTTGCATAAAACGTTCGGCTTGATCTTCTGCGTCATTTAATTCTGAGAAGCCGTTTGCTAATTCGCGGCCGCCGATGAAAAATTCGAAGCGATCTGTTACTGCAGGATTGTGATCGCTGCGACGTGCGAGTGGTGAAATTTCAATTGGATATTCGGTAATGAAAGTTGGTTGATCCAATTTGTGCTCAACGGTTTCTTCAAAAATTTCAGTTTGAATTTTGCCGAGTGCAGTACCTGGTTTGATTTTTAAACCTAATGCTTCGGCTGCTTTAGTTGCGCCTTCAATGGTACTTAATTGCTCCGCCGTAATTTGCGGATTGTAGTGCAATACCGAATCAAACATGCTTAAACGCGCGAAAGGCTTACCAAAATCGTATTCACTTTCTTGATATTTTAGCGTGGTAGTGCCCATTACTTCCTGACACATTTTGCGCAGCATATCTTCAGTTAAATCCATCAAGTCCTTGTAGTCAGCGTAAGCTTGATAGAATTCCATCATGGTGAATTCTGGATTGTGGCGAGTGGATACGCCTTCGTTACGGAAGTTGCGGTTAATTTCAAACACACGTTCAAAACCACCAACTACCAAACGCTTCAAATACAACTCTGGTGCGATACGCAAAAACATTTGCATATCCAGCGCGTTGTGATGAGTAATAAATGGCTTAGCAGACGCACCACCAGGAATCACATGCAACATGGGAGTTTCCACTTCCATAAAGTCACGGCCAACCATGTATTGGCGAATAAAGTTGATGCACTGTGAACGCAAACGGAAAGTGTCGCGCACTTCTGGATTTACAATTAAATCGACGTAGCGCTGACGATAACGAATTTCCTGATCGTTCAAGCCGTGATATTTATCGGGCAGTGGACGCAAACCTTTGGTGAGCAATTGATACTCTTCCAAATTCACGTACAAATCACCTTTACCCGATTTATGCAGCGCCCCTTTTATACCAACGATATCGCCGATATCCCACACGCCCCATTTATTTTTTACATCTTCTTGCGCCGCTTTGTCGGCATACAATTGAATGCTGCCGTGGCCATCTTGCAACACTAAAAATGGACCGCGTTTTGCCATGATACGACCAGCAACGCTGACAATATGATTTAGCGCTTCTAATTCTTCTTTAGTTTTTTCGCCAAATTGATTTTGCAATTCCTGACTTTTATTGGCTGGTTTGAAGTCATTTGGAAAAGCATTGCCTTTCTCACGAATTGCATCCAATTTACTGCGACGTTCCGCAATTAATTTGTTTTCGTCTTGCGCCTGTGGAGAATTAGTTTCGTTAGTCATAGTCATCACTGATTGATTGCTAAAGTAAATTAAAATAAATCGAAATTAAATTACAAACCGGCCTTCAAGCTCTCAACCATAAATTGATCGAGTGAGCCATCTAAAACCGCTTGGCAGTTACTGGTTTGTACGTTGGTGCGTAAGTCTTTAATGCGCGAATCGTCCAATACATAGGAACGGATTTGACTGCCCCAGCCGATGTCAGATTTGCTATCTTCCATCGCTTGTTTTTCTGCGTTGCGTTTTTGCATTTCATGTTCGTACATTTTTGCACGCAACATTTTGTAAGCTTGATCGCGGTTCGCGTGTTGTGAGCGTTCGTTTTGGCATTGCACCACAATGTTGGTTGGGATATGCGTAATACGTACCGCCGAATCAGTTTTGTTTACGTGCTGACCACCTGCCCCACTTGCGCGATAAGTATCGATACGCAAATCAGATGGATTAATATCGATTTCAATATTGTCATCAATTTCTGGCGATACAAATACGGAACAAAAAGAGGTGTGGCGACGATTGCCCGAATCGAATGGCGATTTACGCACTAAGCGATGCACGCCAGTTTCGGTACGCAGCCAACCAAAAGCGTATTCACCTTCGTAGCGAATGGTCGCACTTTTAATGCCAGCCACATCGCCTGCGGAACATTCTTCCAAGGTAACTTTGAAGCCTTTGGCTTCGCCCCAACGCAAATACATGCGCAATACCATTTCGGCCCAGTCCTGGGCTTCGGTGCCGCCGGAACCGGATTGGATATCGAGGTAGGCGTTGTTGGGGTCCATCTCGCCGGAGAACATACGGCGGAATTCAAGGGCGGCGAGTTGCTGATCGAGACGGTCGATTTCAGATTGCACATCGGCAACGCTGGCTTCGTCGTCCTCTTCGACGGCCATATCCAGCAATTCGCGACAATCGCTAACGCCAATGTCGAGGTCATCAATAGTTTTTACGACGTTTTCGAGACTGGAGCGTTCGCGGCCAAGGGTTTGCGCGCGTTCAGGATTTTCCCAAACATTGGATTCGCCAAGCTCAAGCTCGACTTCAGTTAAGCGTTCTTTCTTGGTGGCGTAGTCAAAGATACCCCCTGAGCACATTGGTGCGCTCGGTAAGGTCTTTTAAAGCATTTAATAGCGGGTTAATTTCCATAACTAGAAGCGCTGCAAAAATAAAAAGTCGCGCATTCTACCCTAGCGAAGGGTTGGAATTCTATTTTATGCTGGAAATACAGCAAAAAAAGGCCCTGTTTACGGGGAAAAATCGTCAATTGCGGCAACAAACGCTTGTAACATTAATAGCTTCAGCAGTCGGCTTACGCCCGATCACCAATCCAGAAAATAGTTAGGACTATTTGATACTTCCCATCCAGGTAGATATACGTAAGTATGAGCGGCTGGTAGCTTGGCTATGATTTTAAACTCAATTTTTAAGCGGGACTATTGTGATTGATTCACCTCTTGCGACCTTCGGTTTTGCATTTTCGGTAACGGCACCTATTTTTGTGATGCTTATCCTCGGGATTGTATTAAAACGCATCCAGATGATTGACGATAATTTTGTAAAATCGGCATCCACGATTGTCTTTAATATTGGCCTACCAGTTTTGCTATTTAACAGCTGCGCGAAGGTCGACTTTTCGCAAGCAGCAGATAGTCGTTTATTAATTGCCGGTGGAATAATGACGTTCGCAGTATTTTATCTCAGTGGTATTACCGCGCATTGGCATTTAAAAGATAAACGCGACCGCGGCGTATTTGTACAAGGTGCATTTCGAGGCAATCTGGTTATTTTGGGTTTGGCATTTTGCGCTAATGCTTATGGTGAAGCGGGCGTGGCAATCGCATCACTTCCAGTTGCGGTGACTGTTGTTATTTATAACGCGCTTTCCGTTTATTCACTCAACCAAAGTTTAAATACACAAGCAGAAACCTCTTGGAAAAAAACACTTTTCGATATTCTTAAAAACCCCTTGATCATTAGCATCGCATTGGGATTGATTGCAAATATATTGAGTTTTCATTTACCAAAAATGTTGCAAGACAGCAGTGACTACTTAACTCAAATGGTATTACCGCTTGCATTAATTTGTGTCGGTGGCGCGCTGGATTTAAAGCAATTACGCAAAAGTGATGATGGCTCCTTAGCGGCAAGCGTGTGGAAATTAATTGCATCGCCAATTATCGCCTGCGCAATTGCGATTGCTCTCGGTGTGCGCGGACAAAATCTTGCAATTTTATTTTTACTGGCGTCATCACCCAGTGCAACCGTTGGCTTCGCGATGGTTCACGCAATGAATGGCAATGCAAAATTAGCGGCAAATATTATTGTGCAAACAACGCTGGGGGCAATGATAACGGTAACGGCGGGATTGTGGATATTGCAAATAACAGGATTGGTTTAGAAGTTAGCGATGGGCAAAATTACTTAATGCCATCCGCATTGGATTGCATCATTTGAATAAGAGAGGCTTCAGCGCGGGATAAACCGCAGCGGCGTGCAACTTCTTCGGCATCCAGTCCTAATTTAAATAATTGTGCGGCTTGTGAATAAGGTTGGAAATCTTCGTCGTTGTAGTAATCGATTTTTTTGTCGGCTTTTTGCGGTTCTTGCAAGCGCTTTTCCATCGCCAATAAACGCTGACCCATTCCGACTGAGCCACTGTTTGACAACGCCAAGTCGCGTGTAAATTTTTGAATAAGTTGTTCAGTATTTGTCTGTTGCGCACGCGCTACTTTCAAACTTTTAAACGCAACAAACAATGCCACAACACTGACAAGGAGGCTGGCGATTAGCCCGATTTCAAGTGTTGTTAATGGCATCATTTCTCCAATTGGTTCTTCGATTTAGACTTCGATTTTTGTGATGATAGCAAGGCATTTTTTGATAGCAAGAAAGGAGTTTATTTTAATAAATGACTTTTTTGATACCAAAAAATAATGCAGCTAGCGCGCAAAAAGTGAAGCTCTAAACGTCCTCTAGCTCGTTCCACTCTTCACTGGTCAGTAGTTTATTCAATTCGATCAAAATAAGCAGCTCATTATTTTTATGGCAGACGCCTTGAATAAATTTCGCTGATTCTTCATTACCTACATTCGGTGCCATTTCAATTTCTGACTGGCGCAAGTAAACAACTTCTGCAACGCTATCCACTAAAATACCGATTACGTGACGATCAGTTTCAATAATCACAATTCTTGTGTTGTCGGTAATATCACCGCTTGGCAAATTAAAGCGATGGCGAGTGTCGATAACGGTTACGACGTTACCGCGCAGATTAATAATCCCAAGTACATAGGAGGGAGCACCAGGCACAGGGGCGATTTCGGTATAGCGCAACACTTCTTGCACCTGCATTACATTGATGCCGTAGGTTTCACCATCTAAACGGAAAGTTACCCACTGAAGGACTGGATCATCTGTGCTTTTATTTTTAACTACATCATTTGCCATAAAAATTTCCTCAGGAACTATGCCTGGTGTCAATTGCAGTGTCCACAATGTGGATAATCGATATAACTATAGACGACGCTCGTTGCTACGCCAGTTTCAAGCCCGGCTTTTCATAGCATTCTTGTCGGCATCGACCAGCATTTGACCAATCATGGGAATATCGAGCAAGGCGCACATATGTTCCTTTACCGTTCCCGCCAACCACGGACGTTTGCTGCGATCACCGCGCCATTTAACCTCGTCCGGTTGGAGGCTGATTGGCTGATTAACCGAATCCACCGCCAAGCCCCATGGGACGCCATTAATGGATACAACGTATTTCGCGCTTTTCACAAAACTTTCATCGTACCGTTCCGGCATTACAAATTTTGCCGTATTTACCGTGCGGATTTTTCCTTGTGGAGTAGGCTGCAAACCCATAAACCAATCGGCCTGACCGAATAATGGCGTCAGCTCATCGGTTATAGGTTGGATTTGCCCTAGCGAAACCAGAGGAACCGCGAGTGTCAAACCAGAGACTTTAAACAGGAGAACATCGAAACGCGATTGTGCCCACTGTGGCTGGCCGTTGGGCATCCATTCCAATCCGGGCATTTGAAATTGTTGAGTAACGATTTCAGCTTCGACAACAGTAGGCGTTTCAATTTTTTGTTGGATCTCAACAATCGGCGGCGCAGTTTCTATCACCCATTCCTGAATTTCAGTCGGGTCTGCCACAAACGCCGTTTTCACCTGAACAATAGGCGCGACCGCAATTTTTGGTTGGGCGCTGCTTAATAATTTTTGTAGCTTTTGCTTTTTATCCGTATCAGGTTCGGCAAATTCCGGTAGCGTTTTGGTTGCGCTTTTTCGTACGGCGGCCGAGTGCGCAATTGGTATTTTTGCAGGGGCTTTTTCGATCTGTGGATTTGTATTCTTTGCTAAAATCTCTACTTTTGGCGCAGATAAAAAATCATCCGATGGTAATAACTCATCAAAATAATCTTGCAAACTATCGAACGGATTTTTGATATCACTCACGATGCACCCGCCGCCATGCGCGCGTCATCAGCAGAAAATTTCTGCAATAAAAATTTAAATAGCGATTTATAAGCTTCAACGCCGCGGGCATTTTCATCAAACAAATGCGGTGGGATACCTACGCGGCTGGCATCGCGAAATTTGGTATCGACTGGAATGTGACCGGGCCACACATCATCGCCATGGGTATTGCGAATGGTGCGTAAGCTGGTTACAGATGCCTGCGTACGGCGGTCATACATAAGCGGCAAAATCGTATATTCCAAGGCTTTTTTACGGGAGCGGCTCATCATCTTAAGAGTGGCGACCATACGCTCCAAACCTTTAAGCGCAAGGAATTCAGTTTGAACTGGAATGACTAAATGCTGACAGGCGGCAAGCGCATTGATCATCAATACACCTAACAAAGGCGGAGTGTCTATAAATACGAAATCGTAATCATCATAAATAAAAGCTAGCGAACGCGCGATCACTAACCCCATTCCATCCGCGCCTATAGCTTGTCGCTCAAGCGTAGCGAGCGCAGTGGCCGAAGGAAGAAGATCAATATTAGGATAATCAGTGGCACGAATTAACCGTTTTACGCTGGCGGCGGTTAACTCTTTCCGTTCCTGAAATAAGGTATAGGAGCTTAATTCTTGTGCGTCGGGATCTTGACGAAAATAGGTGCTTAATGAGCCATGGGGATCAATATCCAGAAGCAGCACGCGATAGCCCTGCGCAGAGGCAATACCCCCAAGCGCAACGCTGGTAGTGGTTTTACCCACCCCACCTTTTTGATTGGCTACCGTGATTACACGCACCTGTTTTTCCTCACAATACCCTCACAGCAAAAATCCGCAAAGCGTCAAGCAGATGTCAGTTTAGGCCTAGTTTGCCCGTTAGCAATGATTTCAGTAAGACTTTAGCAAGCTTTATGCCTAATGAGGTGTTACCGCTTTATTCTTTATAAGCTTGTCGAATTAATTCGCCTACGCGCTTTAAGGCTTTCTCTTTTTGTGGAGTCCAAATTCCGCCAGACGATAGCCGTAAACAGTTTTTAAATTTCTGCGTGGTGGTAAATATCTTGCCCGGCGTGATGGCAATTTTTTCGTCGAGCAACCGCAAGGTCAATTCATAAGTATCAAAGTTTTTGGATATTAAATTTTCAAGCGGCAACTCCACCCACAGCACGAATCCACCTTTCGGTTGAGTAATGCGCGTATTCGCAGGGAAATACCGCTCAATCGCCAATACCAGTTGATGCATGCTTTGCGCTAACTGAATGCGCATACCGCGTAAATGACGTTCGTATTTTCCGCCCGCTAAAATATCCGCCATTGCATATTGCACAATGGTTGGACACGTAATACTGCCCATAAATTTCAACTGGCAGATTGTCGCCGCCAACTGTTTGGACGCAACCCAACCTACCCTCAAACCTGGCGCTAGTGTTTTAGAAAATGATGAACAATAAATTACTTTTTCATCAAAGCTTTTACAGACACTTGGCCGTTGATGACCAAAACCGAGATCGCCATAAATATCGTCTTCCACTAGAGCAACTTTATTTTTTCGACACAAAGCCGCCAAAGCTTTCTTACTATCATCGGATAAACTTGCGCCTAAAGGATTACTAAAGTTTGATACCACAAGGCAGGCTTTAATTGGCCAATGATCCATCGCCAATTGCAGTGCGTCTAATGAAATTCCTTGAATAGGATCGGTGGGAATTTCAATTGCCTGCAATCCCAAATGCTCGATGATTTGCAGCAATCCATAATAACTAGGTGACTCAATTGCAATGACATCTCCGGGCGACGTTAGCGCTTTCAGTGTGAGTAATAATGCTTCCTGACAGCCGTTGGTAATCACAATATCCTTAACATCCAACTGACAACCCAGAAGCGCCATACGCTTTGCAATTTGCTGACGCAATTCCAAATTACCTGGCGGAAATAACTCATAGCTGCACACGTTTAAACGATGCAAACGCGCCATTTTCACGACGGATTTTTCAACCGCCGCTGAGGGTAAAATTTTTACATCTGGCACTGCTGGCCCAAGATTCACGACCGATGCTAGTTGAGTTTGATGCAACAATTGCAACACTAATTGCTGTCCAACCACATCGCGCGGAATCATTGACGGTTGCGACATTTTTGGCGATAAAAAATCTGCTTGTGCTCGCGCCTTTACGTAAAAACCGGAGCGCGGGCGCGCTTCAATATAACCGCCATCCAATAATTCATCGTATGCCGCCACAATCGTCGAAGCACTTACTTCACGAGTAACGCTTGCAGCTCTTACGCCAGGCAATTTATCGCCCACGTGATAACCGCCCTTTTCAATTTGAGAAATAATTTCGGCAGCAATTTGATGATAGAGATTGCCCATAGTGATTAACCGGAATGCATAAATTTAATTATTGAAGCAGTACAGATGCTATCTATTTCTACCAGTACAGATTCTTACCAAATAATCTGTAATGGTGTAATTTTTAAATTGTAGATCTGACTTTGGCGATTAAGCAAGGTTATTCTGGTAAGGCGTAGTTAATGTAAGCGGGCACCGGAGAACACCATGTCGCGAGACCAAACCATTCCTTATTTTGTAGTGGATGCATTCACAAACAAACCTTTCAGCGGCAACCCCGCTGCCGTGGTTATTTTAGAAGAGCCTAAAACGGACGAATGGTTACAACAAGTAGCTGCAGAATTTAATTTAGCTGAAACAGCTTTTTTGTGGCATCAAGAAAATAACCAATGGCAATTACGGTGGTTCACACCTAAATGTGAAGTAAACCTTTGCGGCCATGCAACACTTGCCTCCGCTCACGTACTTTCACGTGAACTCGGTTTTGCGCAAGATGAATTTTTGTTTTCTACATTAAGCGGCGTCTTGTCTGCAAGAATAAACGCGGCATCAATAACCCTAAGCTTTCCAAAAGTCGAACCTAAATTATTTAACAGAATTTATTTGCACAGAGATGACGTAGGAATCAAGCAACTTAATTTGGAATTTGTTGCCTGCTATCAGGCGGGTGAAGACATTATCATCGAAGTTTCAAGTGAAGATGAAGTACTGAACCACAATCCAGAAATAGAAAAGCTAGCGCGAATAGACGCTCGCGGTATTATTTTAACGGCGCCAAGTAAAAATTCAGACCGAGATTTTGTTTCGCGCTTTTTTGCACCACGAGCAGGAGTTAATGAAGACCCGGTTACAGGTTCCGCTCATTGCAGCTTGGCGGTGTTATGGAGTCAAAAATTGGATAAGAATTTCTTGCGAGCGGAACAAATATCACAGCGCGGTGGCTTTTTGAAACTAGAAGTCCATCAGGAGAACGTGAAGATTACTGGAGAGTCGGTAATTTTTTCGAGAGGCGATATTACTTTTAAACAAACCTCTACATCGTTAACCTAAAACTTAACACCAAATATTTAGAAAGATTTAATGTGTGATTAACGAGAGAATTGTTTGATTACCGCTCTGGGCCTATCCATTTGTCGTTTAGCGACCATAACCGCAACACGGCGGTTTTGCGCGCGGCCAGCTTCTGTATCATTGGATGCTTGAGGCTGGAACTCCCCGTAACCAACAGCAGACAAACGTTCTGGTGCTACACCTTTCTCAGCCAAGAATTTTACAATTTCTGTAGCTCGTGCTGACGACAGTTCCCAATTTGTTGGATAGCGCGAATTTTTGATAGGCACATTATCGGTAAAGCCTTCAATCTGGATTGGATTTTTGTAATTTTTTAGGATGTTTGCAATCTCAGTGAAAATTGTCTGCGCTTGCGTACTGGTCTCAACGCCGCCAGATGAAAATAAAATGCTGTCATTTAATTCAATTTGCAACCAAAGTTCGTTGCTGGAAACTTTAATCATTTGATCATTAATTAACTGCGAAAATTTTTCGTTTACCAAATCAGAAATTTGCGTAAGCTCATCAGCCGTTTGCGTTTTTACAGTGGTGTTGGACTGCGCGTTCATGTCCGATGTGGGTTTATCTTCAGCAGAAGGTGAATGCGTATTATCGTTGGTGACTGTGTTGCCCAAATCGACTGGTGCGATAGCATCTTTGGAAGCGTTAGCGTTATCTTGTGGCAAGGGATTCGCTTTAGAATCGCTTGATTGATTAAAGGCTTGTATAAAGGTTTCAGATAGTACGCGGTACTTACTTTGATTAACTTGTGAAATGGAATACATGACCACAAAAAATGCAAATAGCAAAGTAATGAAGTCAGCGTAAGACACCAACCAGCGTTCGTTGTTAACATGAATTTCTTGTTGTCTGCGGCGTACCATAATATTTTTACCACATGTTCAAAAATGTCAAAACATCAATTTAATAACAATCTTGAAAATCAGGGATGCAAATAGCCATTCAATTTAACTTCAAGCGAGCGAGGATTTTCACCATCAGCAATCGCGATAATTCCTTCAATCATCAACTCGCGATATTGCGAGCGCTCGTTGACGCACATACGTAATTTATTGGCGATAGGTAATAAAAACAAATTCGCAATAGCAACACCGTAGATTGTTGCTACGAAGGCAATTGCAATACCAGGGCCGAGCAACGCAGGGTCAGCGAGATTATTCATTACATGAATAAGCCCCATAACCGCCCCAATAATCCCTATCGTTGGTGCATAGCCGCCCATGCTTTCGTAAAATTTTACGGCGTCGTAATCACGCTGCTCATCTAAAATTAAATCAGATTCCAAAATACGGCGGATCGCTTCTGGCTCGCTGCCATCAACTAATAGCTGCAAACCTTTTTTTGCGAATTTGTCTTTTTCTTTTTCGGCGATGGATTCCAAACCCAGCAAACCATCTTTGCGAGCGGCGTTAGCCCAGCGAACTAATTTTGAAATGCCTTCTTTAAATGGAGAATACGGCGGATTAAATACCCACCTGAAAATATAGAGCGCACGCTTCAAACTGTGCTTGGGTGTCTGCAAAATGGCGGCTGCCAAAGTACCGCCAAAAACAATGACTGCAGCAGAACCATTTAGTAACGAATGGATTGAACCGCCCTCGGCAAAATTACCGCCAATGATGACAGCAAAGCCAAGGATAACGCCGACTATGCTGAGAAAATCCATTACACAACCTCACGCGCTATGCGCGGCCCAATATCTTTTAAACTTAACACGCGGTCGGTAAAGCCTGCGCGCGCAACAGCCATTGGCATTCCATAAATAACACTGCTGGCTTCATCTTGCGACCAAAGTTGCGAGCCTGCTTCTTTTAGTAATCCGGCGCCTTTGCAACCGTCTGAACCCATGCCGGTTAAGACAACCCCCAGCACTTTGTCGCCGTAATTATTTGCAGCGGAACCGAAAGTAATATCGAGCGATGGTTTGTAAGTAACACGATCATCGTCTGGCAAAATTCGCACAGATCCACCATTGCGTTTATCCAACATTAATTGCTTTCCACCCGGCGCTAGCAACGCTAAACCTGGTTCTAGTAAATCGCCATCCACCGCTTCGCGTACGCGAATGCTGCACTGTTTATTTAATCGTTCAGCAAAAGCTTTGGTAAAATTTTCAGGCATATGCTGCACGAGAATAATTGGCACTGGAAAATTTTGCGGCAAAGCTACCAGCACTTCCGTTAATGCAACTGGCCCACCTGTTGATGCACCAATGACCAAAATTTTAGGTTGCCGTTTTAAACGATAATTTTCAGTAGATGAATTTGTTGCTGGCTTTACTATTGGCGCCGAGGGTTGAGCAGGAGCGGACACAGGTGATGATTGAAAACTGGGTTGAGTTTTAACTGCGCCAGCGTAAGACGATGCCATTGCAGAGGTGGTGCTCGACAATAACGACGTTGCCGCTGCAGTGGAACTGAAAGTTGAATGTGTTGCCGTTGCAGGGGCCACCGATACAGCTTGACCTGAACGCGCCAAGGTAATTAAACGTTCATGTAATTTTTTTTTCAGCGCGGCAGAGTTGCGCGAAACTTCGGCAAAATCTTTGGGAATAAAATCCAGCGCGCCTGCTGCTAATGCATCCAGCGTAACTTTTGCGCCTTCATAGGTGAGCGATGAAAACATAATGATGGGCACCTTGCGGCTTGCCAAAATATGTTTAACTGCTGTGATGCCATCCATCACCGGCATTTCAAAATCCATGGTGATGATATCGGGTTTTAAATTATCGGCTTTTTCGATTGCCTCGCGACCATTGCTCGCAATACCAACAACTTTTAGATCGGGGTGTTCATTAATAATTTCTTTCAGTCGATGCTGAAAGAAACTTGAATCATCAACCACCAACACCCGTAACGGCATGAACTACTCCGAGCCAACTCTGGCATTTATTCCATCTACGTTAATAAGTTGCACTGGAATTTTAGGTGTGTCCCCAAGAGGCTGCGCCCTTGGCGTAACGACGAAGTAAACTGGGAATATCTAAAATAAGCGCGATAGTTCCGTCGCCGGTAATTGTTGCGCCCGCCATTCCCGGCGTACCTTGCAACATTTTACCTAATGGTTTGATCACCACTTCTTCCTGGCCAATTAATTGATCGACCACGAAACCGACACGACGCGTACCGACAGTTACTATAACCACATGTGCGAATTGTTTTCGCGCACCACCACTCGAATTTTTAATCAGCCAATCTTTTAAATAAAATAATGGAATTGCCTGATCGCGAATCGCAATACAGTCTTGTCCATCTACCACATGGCTTTTTCCTAAATCCATATGGAAAATTTCGTTGACGCTGACTAACGGCAACGCAAAAGTTTGCTTGCCGATCATAATCATCAGTGTGGGCATAATCGCCAGGGTGAGCGGCACTTTAATAATAAAACGTGTGCCTTTACCTAACGTCGATTGAATTTCTACGCTGCCGTTAAGTTGGTTGATTTTGGTTTTCACCACATCCATACCAACGCCACGACCGGATACATCTGAAATTTCTTTTTTGGTGGAGAAGCCGGGCGCGAAAATTAAATTGAAAGCTTCAACGTCAGATAAACGCGCGGCGGTATCTTCGTCATACAAACCTTTTTCGACGGCAACTTTGCGCAGTTTTCCCGGGTCCATACCTGCGCCATCATCGCTGATGCACAACAGAATATGATCGCCTTCTTGCTCCGCCGACAAAACCACTAAACCCGTGCGCGATTTTCCGTTAGCAGCGCGAACATCTGGGAATTCAATACCGTGATCAACAGAGTTGCGCACCAAATGCACGAGCGGATCGGCCAAGGCTTCTACTAAATTTTTATCGAGATCAGTTTCTTCACCGACCAATTCCAGATTAATTTCTTTTTTCAAATTACGCGCAAGATCGCGCACTACGCGCGGGAAACGCCCAAACACTTTTTTGATGGGCTGCATGCGGGTTTTCATGACGGACGTTTGCAAATCCGCAGTGACTACATCCAAATTTGCAACCGCTTTCACCAAAGCTTCGTTGGTTGATGTATTTCCCAAGCGCACTAAACGATTACGCACTAACACCAATTCACCGACCATATTCATAATATCGTCGAGACGTTGTGTATCCACACGCACAGTGGTTTCAACACCGGCGGGCGCATCTTTATCGCCAGCAGGTGCTGCGGATGCAGGCGCCGCTGGTTTAGCAATTTCAGTTTTGGGTTGAGGAGCTTCAGCTTTAGGTGCTGGCGCTGCAGCGGGTTTCGGCGCTGGTGCCGCAGCCGCTTTTGCAGCCGGAGCTGACGCTGCTGGTGCTGGTGCTGCAGCTTTTACCGCGGCGGTTGGCGCTTTACCTTTGCCGTGAAGTTGATCGAGAAGCGCTTCAAATTCATCGTCATTGATTAAATCAGAATTACTGTTTGATGCAGAAATAACGGGCGCAATTGCAGCGGTTTGTGGTTGCTCGGCTTTAGGCGCATCAACACCGGGGCCTTTGCCTTTGCCGTGAAGTTGATCAAGCAATGCTTCAAATTCATCGTCGGAAATCTCGTCCCCAGCACCAGCAGAGGCTGCCGCAGTGGAAACTGATGCATCAGCGGTTGGTGCTTGAACGGGAGCAGATACTTTAGGTGCAGGCGCTTTACCTTTGCCATGAAGTTGATCGAGCAATGCATCGAATTCATCTTCAGTAATTTCATCGCTCGTGTTAGTGGTGATGTCGGGAATTGGATTCGCGGCAGCCTGAGGCGCAGCAGGTTTTTTTGCTGGCACTTGGTTAATAGCATCTAATAAGCGTTCAAATTCATCGTCAGTAATATCGCCTTGCGGTGTTTCTGATGATTCAGCTTCGATAAAAGCAGGAGCAACTTCTTCAACATACGTTTGCTCTTCTTCAACTGGTGCAGCAGCTTCAGCCTCATTTAAATCGTCGCAAGAAACCAAACGTTCAAGCGCGTGAATTAATGCGGGGTCAACAGGTGGTAATTCACCGCGTGCATTTACAATATCAAATTGGTCTTTAACGCTATCCAATGCTTGCAGCACTACGTCCATTAATTCTGAAGTGACGGTGCGTTTTCCGTTGCGCAAAATGTCGAACAAATTTTCAGTAAGATGGCAGCATTCCACCATTGGTGTAAGCGATAAAAATCCTGCCCCACCTTTTACGGTGTGGAAACCACGAAAAATAGCATTCAATAAATTCTTATCGTCAGGACGCTGTTCAAGATCAACTAATTGTTGTGACAAGCGCTCTAAAATCTCGCCAGCTTCAACTAAAAAGTCCTGAAGAATATCCTCGTCATCACCGAAACTCATTCACTCATTCCCCAAAAAAACAGGAGGCTAAAAGCCGAGACTGGATAAAAGGTCATCAACTTCATCTTGCCCGGAAACTACATTTTCACGTTCTTTATTTATTTGTGGGCCTTCAGCCTCGTGCTTGCGTTTCTCAATTAAATCTTCAATTTCGTGCTTATCGTCTTCAGGTTTTACAAGGCCAGTAATTTCTTCTACCTGGCTCGCCATCAACACCAACTGCACCAAATCTTTTTCAACTTCGTTGATTAAACCCATGACACGTTTTAATACTTGCCCTGTTAAATCTTGAAAGCCTTGTTCAAGCACAATGTCTTGTAGACTTTTATTTAAACGTTCAGTACCAATTGCAGTTTGTTCGAAAAACTCATCAACGCGATGATACAAGCCTCGAAACTCATCTGCCGACATATCGCGGTTTTTTAAGCGCGCCCACTCAGCGCGAAGAATGCTTGCTTCTTGCCCTAAATTAGAGGCAATGGGTGCAGCTTCATCCACCATATCCATGGTTTTTTCAGCCGCTTTTTGCGTGAGTTCAATAACATAATTCAAACGATTGGAGGCGTCGTGAATATCCGAACCTTCAATTTTTGGTGGCTGTTTGGTGAGGTCGGCATCGACATTAAAATTCACAATAGCGTTGTGCAAACCGCGCGTTAATTTGCCCACGGTTTGAAAAATATGACGATCACGCGATTGCATCATCGTTTGAATTAGCGTTGACGCATCTTCAAACTGATTGTCTTGCAACTTCTCCGTTAACAGCTTTGCGCATTCTTTGAGTTCAGCAACGAATACAGCGTTAGGATCAACTAAAATGTCAGACGCCATGAGTAAACCTTATTGTTAGATTGTGGCAGCAGAACGCTATTTTCTAGCCAACACGCTCAAAGATCTTTTCAATTTTTTCTTTCAACGCTTGTGCCGTAAATGGTTTTACAACGTAGCCATTTACGCCCGCTTGCGCGGCTTCAATAATTTGGTCGCGTTTAGCTTCTGCCGTCACCATCAATACCGGCAAGGTCGCGAGTTTTTCGTCGGCACGCACTGCGCGCAACAAATCAATTCCCGTCATACCTGGCATATTCCAGTCCGTCACCAGAAATTGGAAATCGCCACTCTTAAGCATAGGTAAAGCTGTTACGCCATCATCCGCTTCATGAGTGTTCGAAAACCCCAAATCTCTGAGCAGATTTTTGATGATCCGCCGCATTGTCGAAAAGTCGTCGACAATTAAGATTTTCATGTTCTTATCCAAAGGAACCTCCGTCGCACCTACAGGAATTTCATTTATTGTTAGTCTAGCCAGTGTTAAGGATCTAGCCAGTTTTCTGACGTTAAAAAAGTTTTTTAATTACTTATAGCAATTTATTTGCGCAATCTGTTTAAGCGTCAACCAGTCCGCCAAACACTCATGGCCACAACGCAAAGTATTTCCGCTGAAAATGAATAGATTAAAGGCGAGTTATTTGTGCCAACCGCTCAACCGCGATTTCAAACGAGCGGCGGCTTGGCTGTGAATTTGACTGACTCGTGATTCGCTGACGCCTAGCACTAACCCGATTTCTTTCAGGTTTAATTCTTCGTTGTAATACAGCGCTAACACCATTCGCTCGCGTTCAGGCAATTGCGAAATCGCATCGGCCAGGGCTTTCTTTAAGCCTTCGCGTTGCAAACCTTCAAAGGGGCTGGCGAATGCGCTGCTGGTTTCACTTGCATCTATATTGCTGTCTTCTTCGCCGAAGGTTTCTTCGTAGCTGTACAGGCGGCTGGAATTGGAGTCTTGCAGCATGCTGAAGTATTCATCCAGCTCCACCCCCAACTCGGCGGCGACTTGATGATCTTGGGCATCGCGCCCGGTGCGGGCTTCTACGGCTTTAATGGCTTGGGCAATACGGCGTGAGTTGCGGTGTACTGAGCGCGGTGCCCAATCGCCGCGGCGCATTTCGTCCACGATGGAACCGCGAATGCGGATGCCCGCATAAGTTTCGAAACTGGCGCCT
The DNA here is from genome assembly GCA_004172865.1 of Gammaproteobacteria bacterium. GTDB lineage: Bacteria > Pseudomonadota > Gammaproteobacteria > Pseudomonadales > Cellvibrionaceae > Cellvibrio. Next base: position 188,703 of record SEBV01000003.1, read on the forward strand.
TTGGAAGAGTCGTACTTTTGCGCGGCTTCGATTAGACCAATCATGCCGGCTTGAATGAGGTCGTCTACCTGCACGCTGGCAGGCATCCGCATCATCATATGGTAGGCGATACGCTTCACAAGCGGCGCAAATTCTTCGATGCGCGCGGGAAGGCTTTGCTCCGTTTTATCGTACATGGCTAACCTATCGACTGCGGCCATAGCTCATACTCAGTAGCGGTCATTAGCCGCACGAAGTAAACGTTCTACAAAAAATTCCAGGCGCCCGCTTGGGCCGCTTGGCAGTGGCCATTTATCCACGACTTGGGCAAGCCCGCGAATCGCAATCGCCGCTTTGGAATTAGGAGCAAATTCCAGTAGCGCCTTTTGCTTGCGTACCGCGTTGCGAACTTCCTCGTCGAACGGAACCTGGCCCACAAATTGGAGCGTTACATCTAAAAAGCGTTCACACACAGTATTGAGTTTGTTGAACATACTGGTGCCCTCTTGCGGATTGCGCGTCATATTTGCGATAACCCGAAAACGTTGCATTCCGTATTCTTTATTGAGCAGTTTGATGAGTGCGTAGGCGTCCGTGATAGACGATGGTTCATCGCACACAACGACAATTACTTCGTTGGCAGCGCGTACAAAGCTGACGACCGTGTCTGATATACCGGCGGCGGTATCTATTACCAGCACATCAACTTGATCGCTTAACTCGTTGAAAGCATTGATCAAACCGGCATGCTCTGGCGCGCTTAATTCGGCCATGCGTTGTACACCGGATGATGCAGGAACAATTTTGATACCTGATGGCCCGTTGACCAAAACATCCATTAACGAATGCGTGCCTGCGAGTACATCAGCAAGGGTATGAGTGGCTTTTAAACCGAGCAAAACATCGACGTTAGCTAACCCTAAGTCAGCATCAAACAAAACAACACGGCGACGCATTTCGGCTAATGCGATGCTGAGATTCACGGAGATATTGCTTTTGCCAACCCCGCCTTTGCCGCCGGATACTGCGATAACTTGTACTGGGCGCATTGATTTATAACTCCAACAACCGGCCTGAAACTGAATTTGTGAACTGAGTATAGATAGTGATTTGGCTCAGCACTGATTTTTTATAACGTTTTTAATTCACTTTTAAATTAGGTTAATTGATGAGCCCTGCTCCCAAGTCTTGATCTGGGAACAAGGCGATGTAAGAAAACTTAAGAAACCGCCGACGCCTGATTGGTTTTCAATAGCGCTACCGCTTTAGCGACGATTTGATGCGCACGGGCTACATCGATATTTTTCGGGATGTCCTGACCATCGGTGGTGTAAACCACTGGCAAGCGGTTTTGCATAACCACCCCCATTGCCTCACCCATGCTGGCAGTTTCATCCAACTTGGTCAGCACACAACCATGCAAACGTGCAGCGCCATAAGCGTGAACCGATGCTTTCAACATTTGCTCCTGGCTATTGCAGGACAACACCAACAAACTTTTTACTTGAGGCTGATCAGCCAAGGATTTCAATTGAATTTTCAATTGAGGATCACCATGACGGAAACCGGCGGTATCAATCAGAATCAATGAACAATGACGCAAGCTTTTCAACAAGCTTTCGAGCGAATTGCTTTCATCCACAACACGCACAGGCACACGCAAAATACGCGCAAGTGAGCGAAGTTGATCGTGCGCGGCAATGCGATAGGTATCAGTCGTGATAACCGCCACTTTGTCAGCGCCGTGCTTTAACACATAACGAGCAGCAAGCTTGCCGATGGTAGTGGTTTTACCAACGCCAGTTGGGCCAACGAAGGCGAATACACCGCCTTGATCCACAATATCGCTGCCTTTAACCGGTAATTGGTGGGCGAGATTTGCCAGGGCATCTGGCCAGGCATCGCTTACATTTTTGGTTTTGGTGCAACGACCTAGAATATTATTGATGGCGTCCGCAGGTAAACCCAAGCGCTCAAGGCGACGACCTATGCTGCCCATAACGGGTGAAGTGGTTACTGCATTCGGTGTTGAACCTAAACGGTTAAGTTGTTGTTCCAGCAAAAAGCGCATATCAGCAATCTCAGCTTGGAGCTCTTGTAAATCATTGCTACGTGCTGGAGCTGAACTGATTTGCACCTTATCTTCGCGTTCGTTTCTTTCAATGTCTTTATCAATTAAAGGATAGCGTTCAGCAGCACTCATCACTGGTGCAGCTTTAACTTCAGCAACTTGTGGGGCAACTGCTTTGCGACCTTGTGGACGATTTACGGATGGCTTTTGTGATGCTGTAGGCACAGCACTGCTACGTGGAATACCAGCGTTAACGACCGTATTTTTACCGACTAAAAATTCTTTGGCTGAGGCTTCAACGTTTTGGCTGGCGAGCATACGCAAACGCGCTTTCTCGATATCGTCAACCAACTGTTGGCCAGTTTTACCCATGTTGCTGCTACCGGTTTTGGCGGTTGCCATGGTATTAGCAAATGAAACACCTCTGGGTGCTTCAGCGTGTTGTTTTGCAGCGCGCTCGATAACTTCAGTTTCTGCCCAGGCGCCATCGCTAATCATGGGAGATGCGCTGGCAAACGACGCCTTGCCCAACGGTTGTTGTTGCAACTGCATAAGTTCGCTGTCTGACCCCGTCGTAGTCAGCAGCTCTACGCCTTCCGGCACGCGGCCACTTGAGAGAATAATTGCATCTGGCCCCAATTCCTGGCGAACCAGTTCTAACGCACGACGCATATCAGCTGCTACGAAACGTTTAACTTGCATATCCAACTCCTGCCCGTTGCGGTGGGCGACCTCTTAAATTGATTAGCTAAGTGACTAGCGATTTGTTACTAACAGCTAATCGCTAGCGGCTAATAACGTATTAAGTACCTACATTCGCATCAATCGTAATTTGTTTGTTGTCGGGTATTTCGGTGTAAGCCAGTACGCGCATATCCGGAAGACTGTGACGAACAAACCGTGACATCATCATCCGCAGTGGCGCTGCCACCAGTAACACCAAGGGTTTCCCCGCCATCTCTTGCTTTTGCGCTGCACTTACCAGCGACTCTTGCAAACGATCCGCCAAGCCTGGCTCTATGAACGCACCGTCATCAGCGCCAGCTTTTTGTGCTTGCTGTACGGTACTCAGCAATAACTGTTCCAAGCTAGGGTCAATCGTTACCACAGGCAGGTTTTGCTCGTTTCCTATGATGTTTTGGACAATTTGGCGGCGTAACGCAATGCGTGCAAGTGCCGTTAAAGCGACGGGATCTTGACTCCTGCCGGTAGCACCCGCCAAAGCTTCAGCGATTGAGCGAATGTCGCGAATCGGTACACGCTCATGCAGCAAGTTTTGCAGCACTTTCAAGAACACGTTCAGGCTGATAGTTCCAGGCACTAATTCTTCCACCAGTTTTGGTGACGTCTTCGCCAGCATATCCAACAGCTTTTGCACGTCCTCATGGCCGAGCAATTCGTGCGTATGGCTTTGCAGGATTTGGTTAAGGTGAGTCGCCACCACAGTACTTGGGTCAACCACGGTGTAACCGAGCGTTTGCGCCTGCTCTTTTTGGCTGGAACTGATCCAGATGGCATCTAACCCAAAGGCTGGATCTTTGGTTCTTACGCCATCCAGATTGCCAAATACTTGACCGGGGTTAATTGCCAGTTCGCGGTCTGGGTAAACTTCTGCCTCAGCCACGGCAACGCCCATCAAGCTAATGCGATAGCCCGTTGGCATTAAATCCAGGTTGTCGCGGATGTGGACAGACGGAATCAAAAAGCCCATCTCTTGCGATAGTTTTTTGCGGACGCCTTTAATACGGCCAAGCAGTTCGCCGCCTTGATTTTTATCCACCATAGGAATAAGGCGATAGCCAACCTCCAGGCCGATAACATCTACGGGCTGAACGTCATCCCAACCCAACTCAGGGCTTTCCGGCATGCCAGGCGGTAATGCCGGAGCTTGACGTTGGGGCGCGATGGTGGCGGTGTTGCCTCCACCAGAATTACTGGGGGCATTGTTCAGCTCATTCGCCAAGCGGCTGCCTGATGGAATAAACGAACCTTCATCTACTGCAGCAGGCTGCTCTTTTTTCCAATAGATGTAGTAAGCGATAGCAGCACAGATCAAGCCCAAACCTAAAAACGCAACGTGTGGCATACCGGGAATTAAACCCATTACCACTAAAATACAGGCCGATACACCCAAAGCCTTAGGCGATGCGAACAACTGGTTAACAACCTGCGCGCCCATATCCTGCGCAGTGTTAACACGAGTCACCAAAATTGCAGACGCGACTGACAGCATCAAACCGGGGATTTGACCAACAAGACCATCACCTATGGTTAAGAGCGTGTATTTTTGCAGCGCATCGGTAAATGCCAAATCATGTTGCAGGATACCCACTGCCAAGCCGCCAAAAATGTTGATCATGATAATCATGATGCCGGCAACGGCGTCGCCCTTTACGAACTTGCTCGCACCGTCCATCGCACCGTAGAAGTCAGCTTCAGCGGCGACTTCCTGACGGCGCGAACGCGCTTGATCCTGATCGATTAAACCCGCGTTCAAGTCGGCATCAATCGCCATTTGCTTACCGGGCATAGCGTCCAAGGTAAAACGTGCGCTTACTTCTGAAATACGGCCCGCACCCTTGGTTACTACGACGAAGTTGATGATCATCAGGATTACGAACACCACCACACCCACGGTGTAGTTACCGCCGATCACCACGTGACCAAACGCTTCAATTACCTTACCCGCCGCATCGCCACCTTCATGGCCATTAATCAAAACCACACGAGTAGACGCAACGTTCAAACCCAGGCGCAGCAAGGTTGCAATCAGCAATACGGTAGGGAAAGCCGCGAAATCCAGCGGGCGAGACGCGTACACACTCACCAACAGCACCACTAACGACAAGGCAATGTTGAACGAGAAAAAGGCATCGAGCATGAGCGGCGGAATTGGCAACACCAACATCGCCAAGAGAATCATGAGCATGATCGGTATACCGAAAGCTCCCTTCCCCATCCCACGGAAAGACTCAAGTGCGGATCTACCGCCGACGTTATTCAACTGACTAAAAGTTGGTATGGCCATAATTAACGGATTCTTGACGCTGAGGGATAATGCTGGGTGCTATCGCAAGAGCCGTGCCTATTTTACGAAGAGGGAAAAGAGAAAATAAATCGAGCCAATTCAAGCCGTTATCGTTATAAATTTAAGCGGTTATTTTTAAAGGTTTTGCGCTACAAGCCGTTAAAGAATTAATAGCCAGTCACTTCCGGCCTGAAGACAGGAAACTTCGGCCACTCATTGACGAGAAAGACATCAAGAGGAATCCCTATGCAAATTACTGCAAGCCAAACTTTAGCGACAGCTACTAACGCTACTGCTCCTATTACTGTTACGCCAACCGTGGTGCCAGACAGCAAAACCCAAACTATTACAGCGGCAGAGTCTTCGCCTTCTACCATCGTAGAAATTTCGAATACGGTTGCCAAAGAACCAGCGTCAACTTATGAGAAGCCAGTTGAAATAGTTCAGGTTCGAAACACGCAGGATAAAACCGCTACGGCACTCAAGATCAGCCAACAACTTTCCACCAACCTCTCCAGCATTAGCGCCAAAAAAACCGGCTTTTCAGTACAAACATTTTTTAGCCAAGTAGGCGCATTGAGCCGCGAAACCTCTGACTACAAAAACGAGGCGCGCGTTGTCCGTGTGGCTGGCAGTAAAGCAAATGAAAAAGTAGCGGCGGATTTTTCTACAGGCGCGGGGAAACCTCAGGAAACTGTGACTTTACAAATTCGCACCAAAGATGGCGACACAATTGACATCAAAGTTCAACGCAGCACTGCCGACACCGGCGATAGTTTGGCGTTTTCATTTAAGGTAACGGGGAAATTATCGGAAGAAGAACAAACTGCGCTGGAAAAGCTCGCGGGGAAATTAGGTGAAGTCGCTGATGATTTTTTTCGCACAGGTACATCGCATCTTCACGGTTTGAAAGAATTTGATAAGGCCAATTTGCAAGATTTTCATTTGGAATTTAGCAGACCGAAAGCAGACACTTACGAAACGATGAGTTACGATTTTTCGGTAGACGAAGCATCGCAAACACAACATTTACATGCGAAAGATGTTGATGACTACAGCGTAGATATCACCACCAACTTGCAAGGTTTACTCGGCGGTGCTACCGCGGCATCCAGCAATTCTATGAACGCCTACTTAAAAATAATCCGCGATACACTGAACCAATATCAACCCACTATGCAAGAGCATTCAAATACCTTGAGCGCTCAGTTTATTATCGATAGTTTCACCAGCATGGTGACGCCAGCAGAATCACAATTCGCGCTACCTAACCCGACGCTTACAGAAAAGGCGATAGATGCTTTTGACTCAGGTCTGCCGGATTTTAACGCTACCATAAATGCACCACTGTTGAGAAAACGAGCTAATTATCTTTTTCCTGAGTCTATGAGTCTGCAACTGAGTCAGAAAACGGAAATTGAAAAACGTGATGACGGTGGAGTGCTGGTCAAACAAACAAATTCTTTCGAGCGTCATAGTACCGAAATAGAAGGTATTGTTGGCAGTGACAAGGGTGATTTAAAGACAGGAAACTTTATTTACAAAACTGTGAATGAAAAGCAGCAAACATCACGTATTCTTGATCTCAACAAAAAAAATATTAACAACCTGATTACTGAACACACGAGCAGCACAAACAACACTGAAAAAACCTACAACGACTTTCATTTGCAAGACACTAAAAAAGACCAACACAGCGAGCGTCAACTAACACAATTAATCGACGACGTTAAAAAATACAAAGGTCTTCGACAACAGGCATTTGACAGCTTAAATTATATTTCTCTCAGCAACGATAAACTGTTTTTCTAATTCCCTTCCATTTTCAATACAAAAAAATAACCCGTGAATACTCACGGGTTATTTTGTCGTCAATTAAATCCAGTGATAAGTCACCTATTTAATTAAAAGCGGTAAACACCACCGGCAAATAAGCCTTGCACGTCATCTTTGTGACCTGGTTGATCAGAGAGATCACGGTAGTTTTGGTATTCAACACGAATTGCAAATTGCTCATTAAGATTAAATTTAACGCCCGCACCCCAGAAAGGAGTGTTGCCGTTTTCATCTTTAATGGGCACACCTTCAATCTCACCCGTATTGTTGGTGTCGTAACGCGCGTAACCAAGACGACCGAATACGCCAAACCAATCATTAACAGGAATGGTACCTAAAGCACTCAAGGTAATTGCATTAGATTTTTGTCTAACGCTAACGGTATTGTCGTTTGAATCAAATACAGTACCAAAGCTGGTATAGCCTAATTCAACGCCGAAATTTTTGTTGAAATCATAACCGATTTCAATACGAGGGCCATTATCGCTATTGTCACAGTTGGTGATGTGATCGCAATATTTTTTAGCTTCAGTGCGGCCGTAATCCACACCTACAGTGAAGCCATTTTCTTCAGCTGCAAATGCTGCTGGTGCGAAGCTGAAACCGGTTAGCGCTGCACATAGCGCACCCATATAAATTTTTTGTTTAAGCATGATTAAAACTCCTATCAGTAATTGATATGTTGTGTCATATCAATCTTGTGTGTAAAAACAACCGTAAATTAAAACAGCTTAATAATTACTCATTAAAACTGTCGTGTTATCACTCCTTTCTAACGGTTTACAAAACTTCTTTCCGTTTTCAAATCCCTGATTCTTTAATTTTCCGTGTCGAGTACTTTAATTTGCATTAGAAACATTCGACGACTTCGATGCAAATATTAATTAGATGAGCGATTAGGGTATGTGCGGAACCGAACTTTATATAACAAATTTATTAAGAAAATTTAATTTTATAAAATAAATATTTTTAAAATTATAAAAAACAAAATAACCAAGAAATGTGCAAATAGCACTTTGAACAGCGATTAAAGAAAATCTTAAAAATTTCCTATACGCGTTGAAAAATAGTATTTTAAAAATTAACTCTCAACATTAAAGTTAATTTAACAAGTTACAAATAACATGAAGATAAAACAGCAGGAATAATTTTTAGAAATTTTAAAATCCAACAATTTGCAACGAAGCAAGCATATTGATAGCCGTATTTGTAGCGCTATTTACACCCGTTGAAATCGGCTAGTTTCTGCGACTAACAATTTCAATAAACCTCATTTTGGTATACCCTTGCGGGCCTTAATTGAGCTACCTGAACACCTTGTTATGCGCCGCCAAGACTTTTTCTACGAACTGCCCGATTCCCTCATCGCCCGCGCTCCAACTGCTGAGCGACGCGGCAGCCGTTTACTGTGTTTAGATGGCCCGAGCGGCGCATTGGTACATCGCCAATTTCCCGAATTGCTGGAGTTGATAAACCCCGGCGATTTGATGGTGTTTAACGATACGCGTGTGATTCCAGCGCGCGTCTTCGGCCAGAAAGAATCCGGCGGCCAGGTAGAGATTTTGGTGGAGCGCGTGTTAGATACCCATCGCGTTCTTGCCCACACTCGCGCGAGCAAAGCACCTAAGCCAAACGCGATTGTTATCCTGCAAGATGGCACGCGCCTTCGGATGGTTGCTCGCCATGAGGCGTTGTTTGAGTGGGAATTTCAGACTGAAGAAACCGCGCTGTCGGTATTGGATCGCATTGGCCATATGCCGCTACCGCCTTATATTGATCGCGAAGATGCAGCCAGTGACCGCGAGCGCTATCAAACGGTTTACAGCCAGAAGCAAGGTGCCGTAGCCGCGCCTACTGCAGGCCTGCATTTTGATGAATTGATGCTCGAACAACTTCGCGCCAAAGGCGTACAAACGGCATTTGTAACCTTGCATGTAGGCGCGGGCACATTTCAGCCAGTGCGTGCTGACAATATTACTGAGCACCATATGCATTCCGAGGTGATGGATTTATCCGCCGAGGTTTGCGAACTAGTCAGGCAAGCAAAAGCTGCAGGTAAGCGAGTAATTGCCGTGGGAACCACCAGCGTTCGCTGCCTTGAATCTGCAGCCCAGGGATTTAATGATCCTGCCAAAAAAGGCGAGATTCATCCCTACCAGGGCGAAACGGCGATTTTTATTTATCCCACCTACAAATTTAATGTTGTGGATGCCTTGGTAACTAACTTTCACCTTCCCGAATCTACTTTATTAATGTTGGTGTCTGCGCTCGCCGGTTACAAAAACACCATGCATGCCTACGCCGAAGCGGTTGCTAATCAATATCGCTTTTTTAGTTATGGCGATGCCATGTTTGTAACGAAGAATCCCGATGCAATAAACGAAATTCCTTAAACGCAAATCTTCCCAGAACTGAGATATCTCGTTCCCAAGCTCCAGCTTGGTAATGCACATACACTCCCAAGCTGGAGCTTGGGAGCGAGAAAAGCCGAGAAATACCCGTGACCGAATCGCAAAATACCCAAAGCTTTATGAAATTCGAGCTAGACCTGCAGCACGGCCGCGCGCGCCGTGGGCGTATGACCTTTCCACGCGGCGTGGTTGAAACTCCTGCGTTTATGCCAGTTGGCACCTACGGAACGGTTAAAGGCATGACGCCTAATGATATTGAAGCCATAGGCGCGCAGATTATTCTGGGCAACACCTTTCACCTTATGCTGCGCCCAGGTACCGAAGTGGTTAAAGCCCACGGAGACCTTCACGATTTTATGCAGTGGAAAGGTCCAATCCTCACTGACTCAGGCGGCTTCCAGGTCTTTAGCTTGGGCAAGATGCGCAAAATCACCGAAGCCGGTGTGACTTTCAAATCGCCCATCAATGGCAGCAAGGTATTTCTAGATCCTGAAACTTCCATGCAAGTTCAGCGCGATTTGGGTTCGGATATCGTTATGATTTTTGACGAATGCACGCCCTATCCCGCCACTGAAAAACAAGCACGCGATTCCATGGAGTTATCAAAACGTTGGGCCAGCCGTTCAAAAGCTGCACATCAAGATAATGGTAATCCTTCAGCGTTATTTGGGATTGTTCAGGGCGGCATGTACGAGCACTTGCGCACCGAGTCCTTAAACGGTTTGACCGATATAGGTTTCGACGGCTACGCAATTGGTGGTCTTTCGGTTGGTGAACCCAAAGAAGATATGTTGCGAATTCTCGATCATCTCCCACCGCAAATGCCGAGCGACAAACCACGCTATTTGATGGGCGTTGGTAAACCGGAAGATTTGGTTGAAGGCGTGCGTCGCGGTATCGACATGTTCGACTGCGTGATGCCAACGCGTAATGCGCGCAACAGTCATTTATTTGTGCGAGAAGGCGTGCTTAAACTGCGCAATGCCAAACATCGCAATGACACCGGCCCGCTCGACGCTACTTGCGATTGCTATACCTGTAAAAACTTCAGCCGCAGTTATCTGCATCATCTCGATAAGTGCAATGAAATGTTGGGGGCGCAACTCAATACTATCCACAATTTACGTTTCTACCAAAACCTTATGGCAGAAATGCGAAAAGCCTTAACCGAAGGGACATTCGACGCATTTTTAACGGACTTTTATGGTCGCCAAGGCTTGGAAGTTCCACCCGCGCCCCCACAATAGCCAACTATGCGCCGAACCGGCTCACAATCCGGCCACAATAGATTGTTGTGGCCGGTTAAATCGGTATAATCCGGCGCTTTCATCTGTCGCAACCCGCCACAGTTATAAACATGATTTGAACCGGCAACACTCATTATAAATGCCGCTCAAACAGTCAAAAAAAGCTTCATACAATCGTCACGGGACTTTTTATGTTAAACCGCTACCCGCTTTGGAAATATATCCTGCTGCTTATCACGACCATTTTGTCGTTAGTTTATGCGGTGCCGAATTTTTACTATCCAGATCCCGCTGTTCAGGTCTCCGGTAACTCAAGTGGCACAGTTATCGATGCACCCGTTCTTGCCAAAGTCGAATCTGCTTTAAAAGATGCAAAAATCGAATATTTTGGCGCTGAAGCAAATGGTAAAGCAGCGTTAATTCGCTTGCGTAAAGATGACGATCAAATGAACGCGCGCAGACGCATTCAACAAAGTCTTGGTGATGATTATGTAGTAGCACTTAATCGCGCCTCTACTACTCCAAAGTGGTTGCAAAGCCTGGGTGCCGCGCCCATGAAATTGGGTTTGGACCTGGCGGGCGGCGTACACTTTTTGTTAGAAGTTGATACCGGTTTTGCGTTGGAAAAACGTCAAAGTATTACTGCTGACGATTTCAAAGAAAAACTGCGCAAAGAAAAAATTCGCTACACATCAATTAACAATACGCCAAATAACGCGATTGTTGCGCGCTTCAAAACCGCTGAATATCGCGATCAAGCAATCGCCGAATTGCGTAAAACATCTCCGCAATATTTATTTAACAAACCTGCTACCGAAAATGCAGATGAATTCAGCTTTATCGCAACGCTGAGTGAGGCTGCGGTGAAAGAAATTGAAGACTATGCGATCAGCCAAAACTTGCAAACCTTGCGTAACCGCGTAAATGAATTGGGAGTTTCCGAACCTATCGTACAGAAACAAGGCCGCAATCGTATTATTGTTGAATTGGCGGGCGTGCAAGATCCTGCTGAAGCGAAACGCGTTATCGGTAAAACCGCAAACCTTGAATTCCATATGGAAGCATTGCCAGATGCAATGATTTCCAGCAAAGAACAATTCAATTGGCGCAATGAAAACGAACAAGCTCGCCGTGGCCCAGCTTGGCTGGAAAAACAAATTATCGTCACTGGCGATCAGGTGTCTGATGCCCGCAGCAGCTTCGATTCTGAAACCAGCGGCCAACAAGTAAATATCACGCTCGACAGTTCTGGCGGCGTAAAAATGAATCACGCCACCAAAAATAGTATTGGTCGCAAAATGGGTATTCTATTTATTGAATACAAAAACCACACCGAATTCGTAACCAACGAACAAGGCGAACAAATTGAAAAAAATACCCAGTACATCGAACGGAAAATTATCAGCCTCGCTACCGTTCAATCTGCTCTCGGTTATTCATTCCGCATCACTGGTTTAGATGCTCCCGGTGAAGCATCAGAACTCGCATTACTGTTACGTGCCGGTGCCCTCGCAGCGCCCATGCACTTTGTTGAAGAGCGCACAATTGGTCCATCACTCGGTGCAGAGAACATCAAAAAAGGTGTGAAATCCTGTTTGTGGGGCTTAGCCGTTGTTTCAATTTTCATGCTCGCGGTTTATCGCGTGTTTGGTTTATTTGCTAACGTCGCACTTACTATTAACTTGTTTATGTTGATAAGCGTGTTGTCGCTCTTTGGTGCGACCATGACTCTTCCAGGTATTGCCGGTATCGTATTGACTCTGGGTATTGCGGTAGATGCCAACGTACTTATTTACTCGCGGATTCGTGAAGAAATTAGAAACGGAATGTCAGCGCAACAGGCGATTCACATAGGTTACGAGCGCGCCTTCATTACCATTCTCGACGCTAACGTAACGACCTTTATTATGGGTGTAATTTTGTTCGCGATTGGTACGGGTGCAGTTAAAGGTTTTGCTATTTCGCTGTGTATTGGTCTTGTGACCTCCATGTTTACTTCCATCATGATCAGCCGCGCGTTGGCGAACATGGTTTACGGTAAGCGTAAAAACCTACAACACGTTTCAGTTTAAACGGGGCTCTCAATCATGGCGTACGAAATGAAAACTATTAATTTTATGGGAATCCGAAAGTACACATCGGGTTTCTCTATTGTTCTCACCATTCTTGCGGTTTTATCCATTACGTTTCATGGATTTAATTTCGGTTTGGATTTCACCGGCGGAACACAGCTTGAGCTGTTGCTCAACAAACCCGCCGATATTCCTAAAATTCGTGAAGTACTGGAAGAAGAACATTTACGTAGCCCCGTTGCCGTTGTATTCGGCGAAGAAAACGACGTAATGATTCGCACCCAGGACGAATTAAAAACTAAAGGTCGCGACCAAATTGCAGCGGAAATATCCAAGCTGGGTAACGGCGCCGAAATAAAAAGTGTAGGCAACCCACCACGGGATTTAGAAGGCTATTCTGAAACCGTCGTCCTTGCCAATGTCACAGAGCAACAACTTTCCAGCGCGAAAATTTTTGATGCAGAACGTTTTGGCAAAGTATTAGTTACCACTGAAAAAGACCAAACACTTTCAGTATCAATCGCCAATCCCCTAGGCTCGGTTTACAGCAACTATTTAAAAACAAAAATAGAAGCAGCAACAAATTCTGAAATTAAAATTTTGGGCAGCGCAAGCGTAGGTTCACAAGTTGGTGAAGAGTTGATGAACAACGGCGGCCTCGGAATCCTGTGTGCTTTTGCATTGGTATTTTTATACGTTGCCATTCAATTCCAGTGGAAATTCTCAGTTGGCGCCATCGTTTCCTTGATACACGTTACCGTCGTAACTCTCGGTTGCTTCTCGCTATTCCAATGGGATTTTGATTTGACGGTATTGGCTGCGATTATTGCGTTGATCGGTTATTCCATTAACGACACTATCGTTATCTTCGACCGTATTCGTGAAAACTTCCGCAAGCTGCGCAAAATGGATCCGATCGATATCGTAAATATTTCGATGACGCAAACGCTAGGTCGGTCGATCATGACGCACGTTACTGTATTTCTGGTGATGACAGTATTGTTTGTATTCGGCGGAGAAATTTTGTCGGGCTTCTCTAAAGCCATGATGATTGGTGTTGTGTTCGGTACCTACTCTTCTATCTACATTGCTGCTAACGCAACTGTAGCGTTGGGAATTGGTAAAGAAGATTTGATGCCACGCGCAAAAGAAGGCGAAGGTGGCGAGGCAGATTCAGCGCCTTAATCGCCGGCCTACCACTGACAAAAAAACAGCGCACTGCGCTGTTTTTTTTATTTTTGAAATAGGGATTTTGCAATTGGCACCCAGCTGGTTTATCTTCAGCCCACAAACTACCCACCCACCCTTTCTGTGACCACTATGAACAAAGAAATAGACATCAGCATTCGTAGTGACCTTCGCGAGAGCAACGACATTGAAACCTTGCGAGCAACCATCGCACGCTTTCAACGTATTTTTGGCGGCAGTGGTTACGGTTTGTGGGAATGGGATCTCGATACCCAACGTGTTGACTGGTTTGGTGGATTTTGGGAGAAACTCGGTTACACCGCTGAGGACGAACAAAATATTGTCGATGCCAACCTAATTATGCACTTCATTCATCCTGATGATCAGGAAGCCAGCCAATACAGCGTAGCGCAGCATCTAAAAACGCGTAGACCCTTGAATACCAGCTATCGCATTCGAAAAAAAAATGGTGATTATATTTGGACGCAAGTCCGCGCCGATTCGCTCTTTGATGAAAACGGTCGCGCACGCTTTATGTCCGGCGTGAGTTTTGACATCACCGCACTTAAACAAGCTGAAGAAGCCTTACGTGAATCTGAATCGCGACAAGAACGTATTATTCAATCGTCTAACGATGGCATTTGGGAATGGTACTCCACCAAAGGCGGCTTTCATTTTTCGAGCCGCTGCTGGGAATTAATTGGCTACGACGCAAACGACGACGAAATTGTTCAAGGCGAAGATAAATTAGTGGTTTGGCGCAAACACATACACCCGCAAGATCTCATTATTTTTGACCAGGCACTCAAAGATCACATGGCGGGGAAAGGTCCATTTGATATTGAGTATCGCCTGATTGGGAAAGACAAAAAAATGCATTGGATTCGTGGCCGTGGCCGCGCAAGTTTCGATGCAAAAGGAAGACCGACAAGGATGTCAGGAGCAAATATGGATATGACTCAAATTAAACTCGCAGAGCAACGCGTTATTCAAGCCAAGGTCGCTGCTGAAAAAGCGAATCAGGCAAAATCAGAATTTCTTTCCAGCATGAGCCACGAATTGCGCACTCCGCTGAATGCGATTTTGGGTTACGCGCAATTATTCGAATACGATTTAAATTTAACGCAGCAGCAAATGGCGAACATGCGCGAAATTCGCAAAGCCGGCGATCATTTGTTGCAGCTCATTAATGACGTACTCGATCTCGCTAAAATCGAATCCGGCAAAATGACACTATCGCTTGAGCCGGTGTTGGTTTCTCGCATTATTAACGAAGCCTTTACTCTGGTACAACCGCAGGCTGACGCCAAAGGCATTCATCTTTACTCCAGCTTTAACGCTATGGAAAATTATTATGTCATCGCCGATAACGTACGTTACAAACAAGCGCTAATCAACTTATTAAGCAACGCCGTTAAATACAACAATATGGGCGGTGAAGTTGAAGTGAGCTTGCACCTCGCCACACCAAAAATGTTGCGACTTAATGTGCGCGACACAGGCAACGGAATTCCAGCAAATCGTCAGAACGAAGTGTTTCAACCCTTCAATCGCTTAAATGCTGAATTCAGTAAAATTGAAGGGTCAGGCGTAGGTTTAGTTATCACCAAACAACTTGTTGAAATGATGAATGGCAATCTGGATTTCAAAAGTGTGGAAAATGTAGGAACAGATTTCTGGATTGATTTAACAATCGCCAGCGAATGGAATCAACAGGAAAATGAAATTATTAAATCGGTGGACTACATGCCTACACAACTCGCATTTGATACGCATAAGAAAGTCTTGTACATCGAAGATAACCCAACCAACATTCGTTTATTACAGCAATTTTTTGAACGCCACGATTGTTTAAGTTTGGATGTCGCAGAAGAACCTTTTGTTGGTATTTATAAAGCGCGCAGCACTCAGCCTGATTTAATTATTCTGGATATTAATTTACCCGGCATGGATGGTTTTGAAGCTATGAGCGTTTTGCAAAAAGATCCTATGACACGTCATATTCCGGTTGTGGGTTTATCGGCAAATGCTATGCCCTACGATATTGAACGCGGAATTAAATCCGGATTTTTTGAATATCTTACCAAACCAGTTGATATGAATAAGTTGATCGAAACTTTGAACCGAATTTTTTTGCAGTGATTTGAAATTAAAAAAACGGTAAAAAAAACGAGGCATCCGGTCTCGTTTTCTATTTCAGACTTTTCAAAAAAATTATTCACTCGCTCCCAAGCTCCAGCTTGGGAGTGTATAGCTGTTCTAACACAGATTTGCATTCCCAAGCTGGAGCTTGGGAACGAGAAAAAAAACGGTAAAAAAAACGAGGCACTTGGCCTCGTTTTTTATTTTGAATTATTGAAAATTCTTATTTCAAATAACCTAAATTTTTCTGAACAATCTGCAACACAGGTTTAAATACTTTTGGCGATCCGCATACGATATGACCAGATTCCAAATATTCAGAACCACCGTTAAAATCGCTCACCAAACCGCCCGCTTCTGTCACTAACAAAATACCTGCAGCTATATCCCACTGGTTTAAATTCATTTCCCAAAATGCATCGAAACGACCGGCGGCGACATAAGCCAAATCCAAGGCTGCAGAACCGCAGCGGCGAATGCCTGAAGTTTCACCAGCGATTTCCTTCAAAGTTTCTAAATAAGGACCGATGTGTTCCAACGCATAACCGCTAAAAGGAATACCGGTACCAATCAATGCGCCTTCAAAACCACGACGAGGCGACACGCGAATACGGCGATCATTCAGCATGGCACCACGGCCACGGCTGGCGGTAAATTCTTCGCGTTTAATGGGATCTATAACAACGGCGTGTTCAATCTGGCCTTTGTATTTGCAGGCGATTGAAACAGAGAAATGTGGCAAACCGTGGATAAAGTTGGTAGTGCCATCAAGAGGGTCGATAATCCATTCGTAATCAGGATTTTTGCCTTCTTGAAATCCACCTTCTTCACCACGGAAACTGTGGTCTGGGTAGGCTTTACGGAGATGATAAATAATTTCTTTTTCAGCAGCCTTATCGACTTCAGTCACGTAATCATTGCGACTTTTCGTTTCGATAGGGATTAAATCAACACGTTCAAACGCGCGTTCAATCAATTCAGCTGCTTTGCGGCCAGCGCGCAAAGCAATAGTTAACATGGGTTCCATAGAGCACCAGATAAGAAGGAGTGGATTGTGAAAGAGCGTAGGCCGCAGGCTGCCATAAGGCGCCTCTCGCCGAGGGCGCGGAGTATAACAGCAGCTTATCGATTGCTCTAGTTTTTTACTTTCACTCGCCCAAACGCCAGAATCGCCGAGGCAATAATTAACAAGTTAGCCGCAAATACCTGGTGGTAACCGAACATATCCGCCACCACACCAACGACCAAGCTACTCAAGAGATTACCCATATGCGTGGTGTTGGTGTAAAGCCCGGACGCCATACCTGAACGCCCCGGCAGCAGATCCTGAATCACTGATACGCCTAATCCCGCCAAAACTCCGATGAACATAGCATTAAAGATTTGGAGTGCAAAGAATTGCCACAAGTGAGTTCCAAAATAAACACCCATATAGAGTATCAAAGCCGCCACACCTGCCACTTTAATCAAAGTCATGATCTGAATGCGCGCAGCGTAATGGCCTGCCAGCAACATAAAGGGGATTTCCAAAAATGCGGCGGTGCCCATTACTCCACCCATCCACTCGGTGCTTATCCCGAGACCATCTTTGAGATATAGAGGAAAGCTGATGAGATAAGCGTTATTCGCGCCCCACATCAATGAGAATCCAATAAGACTCAGGATTAAGGCGCGCTTTTCTGAAACACCTAACGGCTGAGCTGCAGGTTTCTCAACTTGCTCGACGGCATGAGGATTAAGGTGCGGCAAAAGTTTAAAGATTAAAACAGACACTACTAGAAACATCCCTGCCCCCAGCAAATACATAAAGCTGAACCCCATGTAGGCTGCTAACAAGAAACCGGCTGGCGGCCCAACTACCCAGGCTATAGCGATTTGCGCGCGAACTATCGCATTGAACAACGGAGCTCGATCCTCTGGAATATTGTTCTTGGCATAATCCAGGCTGTAGGCCATCAACTGCGAAAAAGACACCATGGCAAAGCTGAGGAATATGACTATAACCGCAGCCACAACCCAATAATTCCGCGAATAAGCTAGCGTGAGACAAACTAAAGCACCGACCAAACAGCAGGCTGAAATTAATGGACGACGGTCACTCAAACCATCTGACCAATGCCCAATAAAATGGTTGTAAGCCATACTTGCCAAGGCGATGCCCGCAAAAGGAATACCCACCATGAGCGGACGCACGCCTATTTCTTTCGCGAGAAAAACACTCAAGGTTGGGAACACCAAAGCGCAGGCAATTCCCACCAGACAAAATAATGCATACACCGATAAGGCGACAGGACGAAAAAGAGGATTCACAGATTTAAACCAGGGAAATGAATTGAGAAGTGAAACTACAGTTGCGTTAGAATAGCCGAAATCTATTTTACCGACACCCGCCCTGTAAGAATTTACTTTTCTCAACACAAGTGAAATTTACACAGGCGAATGATTTTGAGCCGCACATTATGCAATCCATTAGCATCCAGATTCAGCCAGAATTTTTAGCAACATTTGATCGAGCTGCATTTTTAACACAAGTGCGAGCGGTTGGCCGCGCGCCAGAAATTGATGAGTTTAAAGAGAAAAGTAAAACTTATCTCACCTACACATTTTTTACCGAACTCCCAAAAACCTTGTGGCAGGATTTGCAAAACGCGCTTTATCAACACTCCGAATATTCTGCAATTATTTCGCCGATTTCAATTGCAGCTTATGAAGATGAAATGCTTAAAGAAGGTTTTATTTTATTACACCATTTTGACTCAACAGAAAAAGTTGGCAGCCTTTAGTTTCTTTAAACACTAAATCCATTTATTAGAGAGTCGTCATCCCCGAAGGGATCCAGAGACCTAAAAAATGTAAATGACGCTGGATCCCTGCGGGGATGACGACGGATCAAGACACTTGTTTTGCACTCATCAAATTCATTTCGAGAAATTATGTCAGTTATAAATTGGTTCCCCGGCCACATGCACAAAGCCCGCAAAGAAATTGCGGAAGTTATGCCCCATGTGGACGTTATTATTGAAGTGCTCGATGCACGTGTGCCTTTCTCCAGCGAAAACCCATTAGTGCCTGCATTACGCGGCACAACGCCTTGCATTAAATTATTAAACAAAGCCGACTTAGCTGACCCCGCAACTACCGAACTTTGGGTTGCGGAACTCGAAAAAACGCAAGGCGTTCGAGCGTTGCCTGTTAGCCAACAAAACCCTGAGCAAATTCGTCAACTTTTGCAAGTGTGTGAATCACTTGCGCCTGAGCGAAATTCTTCAATCCACCCTGCCCGCGCAATGATTATGGGAATTCCTAACGTCGGAAAATCCACACTGATTAATACACTAGTTGGACGCGTTGTTGCAAAAACCGGAAACGAAGCGGGCATTACAAAATCGCAGCAAAAAATTAAATTGGATAATGGATTTTTATTAACGGATACCCCAGGATTTTTGTGGCCGAAATTAACGCCACCATCTTGCGGTTATCGTTTGGCAATTACCGGCGCAATAAAAGATACGGTTTTTGATTACGCTGACATTGCGCTTTACGCTGCAGAGTATTTATTAAAAGCTTATCCCGATGCATTAAAAACGCGTTACAAAATTGAAACCTTACCCGAAAGCGATATAGAGTTATTAGAAGCGATTGGCGTAAAACGGGGCTGCGCGAGTAAAGGCGGCGGCGTGGATATTCAAAAAGTGTCATCACTGTTAATCACTGAATTACGCGCTGGCTTACTCGGAAGAATTACGTTTGAAACGCCGGAGATGACAACACAAGAAGTTATTGATGCAAAATTGGCAGATGAAATTAAAGCCAAAGAAAAAGAAGAAGCCGATAAAATTCGTCGTTTAAAAACACGCAAAAATCGTCGCTAACATTTCCGAAAGACTTTCGCAGGGATCGCGAAAAAATCGACGCGCAAATATACAATTGTAAATCTCCCAAACATTACTCCCGCTAATCCGAAATCCTTGTCTACACTGTAGGAATCTACTGTTTTCGAGTATTTTTCACCATGGGTTGGTACCGTAACTTCCTCACGGGTTTTTCCCTGGCGCTCACGTGCGACGTTGCCTTGGCAGACGAGCAGCACATCACCAATCGCTTCTCCGGTTTTGCGACTATTGGAGCAGTCACCAACGACAATCCCGATCTCGTTTTTCGCCGCGATATTTCCCAACGCAATGGTTCAATCGATGGCGACGTTGACTGGCGCACCGATTCTCTTCTCGGTCTGCAGTTGCAAACTCAATGGTCCTACCAATTTGAAACGACTGCGCAATTAGTACTTAAGGATCGCATTGATAACACGCTAAATGAATCCGTTGAATGGGCATTCGCTCGTTATCGCCCCGTGGATGGATTGGATTTACGTGTAGGGCGTCTAGGTAGCGATATTTTTATGCTGTCCGACTATCGACAAGTGGGTTATGCACTGCCGTGGATAAGGCCGCCCGAAGATACTTACGGAAAAATTTCGTTTTACCATTTTGATGGCGTCGACACTAACAAACGCTTCAACATCGGTGATGGCACGCTTAACATTAAAGCTTTCTACGGAAAATCTGATCAGGAATACCCGGTCGGTATCGAAGAGTCAGACAATTATCGTCTCTCATTTAAAGGCTTTGGTACGAGCATAAATTGGGAAAAAAACGAGTGGAAACTGCGTTATAGCTACGCAGATGTAGAAATAAGAAACAACAATGACAACCTCCTTGTACCCGCGTTAAACAGCGTAAGTATGCTCTGGCCGCAGGCCGCAGAACTGGCGAAAGATTTCTATACAAAATCAAAATACATTAAATACCACGAGCTGGGTTTGGGCTACGACAATAATTCCTGGTGGATACAAACCGAAGTTACTTTGCTAAATAGCGATGCAAAAGTTGTATCCAATAGCCACACCGCCTATCTCAGCTTTGGGAAACGTATTGATGCATTTACTCTTTACACAATCGCAGGCTTCACTCGTACCAATGAGGACGCCACTAACGTAATCGCTCCGTCTGGCTATCCAGAACCCATTGAACAGCAGTTGCAAGCGCTTGCCTACGGCACCGAATTGGGAATTAACGGAGGGCGCGCAGACCAACATAGTTATTGTGTAGGCGCACGCTGGGATTTCACCAGCAAAATGGCGCTCAAGCTTCAAGTGCAACGGTTCTATATTGATAAATATGGTGATTCACTTTGGCTTAAGAGCGACAACACTCTCACACCAAAAGACCGCACCGCAAATGTAGTCAGTGTTTCATGGGACCTACTTTTCTGATGCGCGCCTACATACTCACATTTCTCCTCACAATTTCGCTTAGCGTTTCGGCGTGGGCAGATTTATTGGTGATCGTTCATGCGAATAATCCAGTTAGCATGCTTGAACGTAAACAAGTGGTCGATATTTTTATGGGGCGCGCAACCGCATTCCCAACGCAACAACCGGCTCACACACTGGACGTTACCAACAGCAGTGATTTACGCGCAATTTTTTATAAAAATTTGACAGGAAAAAATGAAGCACAAGTGGACGCCTATTGGGCAACTTTGGTTTTTGCCGGGCGCATGTCACCACCTGAAAAATTACCGGATGAAGCTGCCGTTATTAAAGCCGTTAAAAATAATCCAGCGGCAATAGGTTACGTCACGCGGCAAAATTTACCGGCTGGAGTAAAAGTTGTTATGGAGCTCCCAACCCCCTAGTTTCCAATCTAATTTTTTATCCCTTGTCACCCGTATTATTCAGCGAATGGCGTTTATTAATGGTTACACCAAAACTTAAATTAAAAAGTTTACACGTCAAAGTTTCATTAGCTGTGGCGACGGGCGCGTTATTTATTATGCTCGTGTCGTCTTACTTTTTTTATCAACGAATTTATGACCGTTCACTCGCTGAAAGCGAAAGATCCGTCCAACAATTATTAGAAACAGTGAGCGCAACAGCCGCTATCGCCGCTTACGTCGGCAACAAAGAATTAGGTCAGGAAGTCGTTGGCGGATTAACCAAAAACGATATAGTTATTGGCGCAGAAATTACGGCAAATAACGAAACCATAGGCGCGCAAGGTAAACACATTGTTAAAGGTGGTCCGACCTATTCCAATTTAAAATTGATTGGGCCGTTTGACCCAAAAGAAATTGTGGGCGAACTTTCAGTGCTTACCAATCTTCCGCTCATTGCAAAACGCGCGCGGGATTCAGCTCTCGCAACAACATTTAGTTTGGCCGCACAAGCTGCGGTAATTGCAATTCTTGTGCTCGTACTGGTTTATTGGATGATGACGCGCCCGCTGTCGTCTTTATCAAAAAGATTGCACGGCATTATTCCCGGCGACGGCAAACGTTTGGATGTACAAACCAAACATAAATCCGATGAAATCGGTTTACTCGTTAACGATATTAATTCGCTGCTAACAACTGTAGAAAAAATGTTGTTGGAAGAACGGCAACTTCGGCATCGCGTGGAATTATTGGAGCACAGATTTCGCGGAATTTTTGAAGACAGCAGCGCCGGAATTTTTCTAGTACGCGAAGATGGCACCATGGTTACTGCTAACCCAGCATTTTTTAAATTAACCGGAAAATTTAACGGTTTGGATGATGTAGCCCCAGACACCAACATTGTTAAAGAAACTTTTTTAATTCCTGATCAAGCGCGAGGTTTGATAAAACTCGCCATCGTAAGCCAACGCCCCTGCTCTTGCGATTTAAAAATCTCCTCGGCTAATAGCGATGAAAAAGATCGCTGGGTTCACTGCATTTTTTCACCTGCCGGTGAAGACCAATCGAACCCCGTGGTTGAAGGTGTGATGTATGACATCACCCAACGTAAACTAACGGAAGATATTACGCGCGAGCTCGCCGAAAAAGATTCGCTGACAGGATTAGCAAATCGCCAAGCGGCAGAGCTTGTTTTAAAAGATTTGACCACTAGCAGGTTACAAACCGGTGGCGGTTTTGTGGTAATGCTAATTGATTTGGATCGCTTCAAATTTATTAACGATACATACGGCCATGATGCTGGCGACTGGGTTTTAAAAACGGTTGCTGATCGACTGCATCGTCGCGTGCGTTCATCGGATGTGATTGCACGTCTTGGCGGCGATGAGTTTTTAATTATTCTAACGCAAACGGATAATCGTCTTAAAGTGAAAGAACTCGCAGAAAAATTATTGGCTGATCAACAACAGCCAATGGAAGTACAGCCAGGATTTTTTGAAACTGTCGCCATGAGTATTGGCATAGCTTTTTACGATAGGAAAGAAGACAACGAAACCAGCATTCGCAAACACGCCGATCAGGCGATGTATTCCGTAAAACGAAATGGCAAAAATGGTTACGCGATTTACAACCCAATGGGCAAGCATGATATTTTTATTGCCAATAAGGCTCTGAGTTAAAAGATTCTGTTAAAAATCGCAGCTGATTCAAATCACAAAGATTAAATCAGTTGGCACCTTTCAAAATACCACGAACATAATTAACAAGATCTTCGCTGCCAACTGCAGGAGAAATATTTGCAGGTATGGTACGTGTATGCCAGCGAACTTCCCAATCGAGATGCTCGCCCGGCGCAAGTTTTGACATTACGCCTTGCTGGTCTATTTCCCAAAATGTTTTTTCAACGTTGGCAAATAATTCGATTTCACCTTCACCCGCCACAATTAATTCTACTGGAACATCCGCAAATTCTTTAACCAATAATTTTCCAGCGTTGGTGTAAGCAATCCAGCCCTCTTTGCCATCGGTCATTAATTTGTGATGGTTTTGCAAAAGATTTTCAGCGTTATAATGCGCCCAGGTAATATCGCCAACATGTTCTACGGCGAGCGGGTAAAAAATTCCGCTGGTGCTTTCGGTATTACCTTGTGGAAAAAATGCTGTGCCGGTAGGACGAAGACGCGTAACTTCCCAACCCGCGATATTTTTTTCTTGTTTGGAATGGTTGTAAATTGAATACAAAATAGTGATGCATTTTTTTTCTGCATCCACACTGTAACTTTTAATGAATTGATAGCCGGTATCAGGGTCAATTTTGCTGGTGAATACAATGCGGTTATCAACAACGCTGACTTGATAAGGCGCGCTGTCTAATACTTCAATCGGCGGCCAACTCCACTCGGTTTGCGGGCTCGACCAAAACACACTGCCCCACACCGCGTTGTTAGTTTTGTCGGCGGTCAACAGCAATTCTTCACCATCGATTTTTAACGAGCTGATACGAGCGGCAATATTGGCATTAACTTCAAGTCGGGTTTGGTCTTGAGTAAGTATGTAAACATGGCCTTTTTGGGAGATAAAAGCGGGGAGATTGTTAGCGTTAACAGTATTTTTATAGCCGCTGTCGCACGCCGATAACACGCAATTCAGTAACAGTAATACCATTAATTGGCAGGATAACTTCATTTAACCCTCAGAAACTATATAAAGTCTGGAGATGGATATGCC
This sequence comes from Gammaproteobacteria bacterium, assembly GCA_004172865.1. Classification (GTDB taxonomy): domain Bacteria; phylum Pseudomonadota; class Gammaproteobacteria; order Pseudomonadales; family Cellvibrionaceae; genus Cellvibrio. The sequence goes on from SEBV01000003.1 coordinate 213,119, forward strand.
CATTCTCCAGTTCCGCAGTAAAGCCCGGTTTTAAACGCGATGCTTCAGCAAATCAGTAATTCTCATAAGCTACAAGTGTAGCGAGATTTACCCGGTATAACTATTTGCCAGTCCGCTAAAACTAGTAAAGCAACGTAAATAATTTGCGTTGAAACTCAATGGCGAGCGCATCACCCTTGCCCAGAGACGTCAAAATATCGGTAAATGTCTTCTTTACCGCGCCATCTGCAAAATTACGATTTTTGCGCAAAATACCGATAAACAATTCCAACGCCGGACGATGCGCTAATTCTGCGTGGTATTGAATAGCAAGGTCATAGGCGAACTGCAAATTATCCGGCTCACGTGCATGAGCTGCTTCCAATGCAACTAATTCAGGGCTTTTGGCAGCTTGCTTTTTGAGTTCAATTTCCGCAAGAAGTTGTTGGTAGTGTGCATCTTGATCGGCAGCTTTTACGGTTGCTAAAATCGCTTCCGCATTGTCAATTCGATTCAATTCCAAATGACATTGCACCAGCAAATACGCAATTGCAGCATCGTGTTTAGATTCATCGTAAGCCTGGCGCAACAAAGGCAATGCCGAATTAAAATCGCCAGCCATGATAAAAGTTTGCGCATCAGTTACTAATTTTTCCCACAGTTTTGGCAAATACTTATCGAGTAACTCGCGCACTTCTTTTTCAGGTAAAGCGCCGGCGAAACCATCTATAGGCTGACCATCTTTCATTAACATAACGGTAGGCAAACTGCGAACACCGAATTGCGATGAAATCATATTCATTTCATCCGCATTTACTTTTGCTAGCAAGAAAGCTCCCGCATATTCGTTAGCGAGTTTTTCCAAAATCGGCATCAGCGTTTTACACGGCGCGCACCAGTCCGCCCAAAAATCAATTAACACCGGGCGATTGAATGATTCATCCACCAAATACTGTTTGGCGTTTTCAAGATTAATTTCAATGACATTCATTACACCGACTCCATCGTGAGTAACGTTACTGAAACATTTTCAGTGGCATTGGAAATGTAGGCAATATTTTCAGTAATCGTTACAGTGAGATTCATGGTTTTATCTGCAAGCGAGCTCAATGCTTGCAGTTCATCCGCCGTGAAATAATTGATGCTGACTTTAGGTAGCGAATTAATCGCCGCCGCATTGGTTTTCCACCACACATCCAATCCGCGACCATAACTAAATACTTTTACTGCTGTAGATTGGCTTGAACCTTTTTTCAAGCGATCTGGCGATGGCTGACCCACTTCTATCCATTCCAAAATAGTGCCGTTATCGTGCTTTAACCAAAGTTCTGGGTCTTCCGGCGACGACAGCCCGCGCGCGAAGGTTAAATTTTCCGCAGCGCGATAACAAAAGGCTAGAATGCGCACCATCATGCGCTCAATAGTTTCGGACGGGTGCAATGCGATGGTTAAGTTGTACTCGCCGTAGACATTGGTATCCATATTGGACAGCGTAAGATTTAATTTATGAATAGTCGGCTTTTCTGCCACAATTTTTCTCACTTACTAAAGTTATTACAATGATTGATAAGTCTTTCGACGTACTGCAAAAAGAAGTACCACAAAAATTTGAATTTACGGTCACCAAACCTGAGCAAACCGCACTCGATTTGTTAGCAGAAGGTTCCGGGCTTTCAAAACAGCGCATTAAAGACGCCATGAATAAAGGCTGCGTGTGGTGGACATTAAAAGGCAAAACTTTACGCTTGCGCCGCGCCACCAAAGTGCTCTTCAAAGGCTCAAAAATTCAATTTTTTTACGATGAACAAGTGCTCGCCCGTAAACCTGAAACCGCAGAATTAATTCACGATGCCGGTCTCTACAGCATTTGGTTCAAACCCGCAGGTATGCTCGCGCAGGGCTCCCAATGGGGCGACCACTGTAGCATTTTACGGTGGGTTGAAGTGAATGGCGAATCGCTCTACTCCGCTAACCGCGATATTTATAGTGCAAAACGAGAGTGTTTTTTAGTACACCGTTTGGATGCTGATGCTGCAGGTTTAATGATCATCGCTCACGATAGCCAACACGCCGCTAAACTATCTGTGCTGTTTCAGGGACGCGATATCAAAAAATATTATCAGGCATGGGTCGTCGATGACTGTGAATTACCTGAAGCAGGCATGACCTTGAATTATGAGTTGGATGGCAAATCAGCCATCACTCACATCAAGAGAATCGGCGTGGCAAATAACGCGACCTTGTTGGACGTACATATTGAAACCGGTCGCAAACACCAAATTCGTCGCCATCTAGCGAACATCGGCCATCCTATTGTGGGCGATAAAGTCTACGGCACCAAAGCGAAAGTCGGTTTGCAGTTGTTGGCCTATCGACTGGAATTTGTGTGCCCGGTGACACAGAGAAATTTAACTGTGGAACTGGATAAGGAATTACACTTCGCTATTCCCGCCTAAAAATTGATAAAAATCCACAAAAAAAGCCAACCCTGATTAACATCAGGGTTGGCTTTTTTATTACCAACGAACTCACCTACCCAATCACTTAGATAATCAATTACGCCGACGCCGAAATCCCGGAAGACACACTACTGGAATCGTTAGCGGCGGTGGAGTTGCTACCGTAAGTTTTTACCAACTGCAAAATTTGCCGTGAAATCAGTTCGCTTAGCTCCGGTTTTTTAGCACTGGTCGAACTTGAATCATCAGTTTTCGCTGAATCTTCTGTTGTTGCAAGTTGCGATAACAAATACTCAACCGCTTCTTTAGCACTTACTTTGCCATCACCATTGGTATCAGCTGGATCAGTAGATGCCGTTGCAGTTGAATCATCTGACGTTGCGCTAGCCGCTCCCCCAGGTGGCGGTCCTGGCGGTGGCCCACCAGCACCTTGCGGTCCCCCCGCACCACCAGCGGCTTGCGCAGCATCGGTCCCCTGCTCTTGTCCCGATGCTTTCGCATAGGCCATGGCTTCATCGCGGTTAACTTTGCCGTCGCCATTACTATCAGCTTCGGTAAAATTGTCGGCGATGTTGCTCATAAACGCTGAACGCTTGGAATCGGTCGAACTGATATCGGAAGACATCTGCACCAGTTGGTCTTTGGTAAAGCCCTCATCAACTGAATTGGCATCACCGCGACTGGCCCGCACTCGCATTGACGCCGCGAGGTTGTCTACTTTATCCATCACTGATTGCAGGGTATCACTCAGCTCTGACTTGGTGATTTTGCCATCACCATCGGCGTCCATCGCGCTGAACATATCGTCGGCACTTGCCGATGAGCTGCCCGCTTTGGTGGCTGCCGACGTTAGAGCTGTCTGTAACTCACTTTTATCAAGAAAACCCTGATCTTTGGTATCCAACTGTTCAAATAATTTGTCTACCACTGACGAGGTTTGTGCCTTCTGGGTATTTTTAACACTGGCGTAACTCGCCAGCGTCGACATACCCGAAGTGCTGCTAATGCTACTCATAGCGCCCTCCTTACAGGTTGAAAATTATTAAATTGCCGCTCCAATCTGAGCAAGCGGCAACTTAAAACAACCAACTAGATATTTAATTGGTATACCTGCAAAGCAAACTATCGGCCACGCCACCGCATTCTTCAAATCCAAAAGCATCTATTCACAGTCTTTGCAAACTACTTGAACACTGCTTGCACATTTGACGGCAAATTGGCGAAACCTTGGGGTTTTTAAGGTGTTTGTTGCGTTAGCGCACTTTTGGGATAGCAGTTACCTTACAATTTATTAAACGAAATTGACGCTTCAGCGCGGCAAGAAATTACCTTTGCGGATATTGTTTGCCGCTTTGAAAAATGAATACGCGACGATGACGTATAGCTATAGGCTTCCCCCCCTAAGTGCCCTATAATGCGCGCCTCTTTTTTGTATAGTTTTTAAGCAGGCAAGATTTAATGTCCACTTTTGAAAATATGGTCGCGCCGATAATTTCTGGCGAAAAACCCACCAAAAAGCTTTACATCAAAACCCATGGCTGCCAGATGAATGAGTACGATTCATCGCGCATGCGTGATTTGCTGGGCGAATCCCACAATATGGTGGCGACTGAAAACCCGGAAGATGCCGACGTTATCCTTATTAATACTTGTTCAATCCGTGAAAAAGCCCAAGAGCGCTTATTTCATGAGTTGGGCCGCTGGAAACAATTAAAGAAGAAAAATCCGAATCTGGTAATTGGTGTAGGCGGCTGCGTAGCAAGTCAGGAAGGCGCTGCCATCGCCAAACGCGCACCTCATGTGGATTTGATTTTCGGTCCACAAACATTGCATCGCTTGCCTGAAATGATGGAAACCAAACGTGAAAGCGGCGCAGTGGTAGTGGACATCAGCTTCCCCGAAGTAGAAAAGTTTGATCGCCTGCCCCAACCCGACGCCGATGGCGTAAGCGCTTTCGTGTCTATCATGGAAGGCTGTTCCAAATACTGTACTTTCTGCGTTGTGCCTTACACGCGTGGCGAAGAAGTTAATCGCCCGGTTGCGGATGTGTTAACCGAAATAGCCCATCTCGCTAAACAAGGCGTACGCGAAGTTAACTTGCTTGGTCAAAACGTGAACGCCTATCGCGGCGACAATGGCGATGGCACCGTAATGGATTTAGCGGAACTAATTACCTGCGTAGCTGCAATTGATGGCATTGACCGGATTCGCTTCACCACCTCGCATCCGGTTGAATTTACCGATGCGCTGATTGACGTTTACAACGAAGTGCCCGAGTTAGTGAGTCACTTACATCTGCCCGTACAAAGCGGTTCCGACCGCGTTTTGATGGCGATGAAACGCGGCCACACGATTTTGGAATACAAATCCAAACTGCGCAAAATCAAGAAGAACCGCCCGAATATTAGCTTCTCGTCAGATTTTATTATTGGTTTTCCAGGTGAAACCGAGGCGGATTTTGAAGCGACTATGAAACTCATCCAGGAGATGGATTTCGATACGTCTTACAGTTTTGTCTACAGCCCACGCCCCGGCACTCCCGCCGCTGATTTGCCAGACAACACTGACGAAGAAACTAAGAAAATACGTTTAAAAATCCTGCAGGATCGCTTGATCCAACAGGCCATGGCGATCAGCCGCCGCATGGTTGGCAACACCGAACGTATTCTGGTAACGGGTTATTCCAAAAAAGATCCCGGCCAACTCTCTGGTCGTACAGAAAATAATCGTGTGGTGAACTTCCGCGCGGATGACACTGATTTGATCGGAAAATTTGCAGACATCGTTATTGAAGAAGCTCTAACCAACTCATTGCGCGGAGTTTTGATCAGTTCAGAGCTGGATGACGACTGGATTTAAGATTTTTACGTAATTAAGCGGCGGCTAGCGCCTGTTTAGCCGCCATTCAGACCGCTGGAACCAAGAGTTTCCATTTTTTTGCTTTATCCGCTCATCGTTATGGTTTAGTCTTGGTCTATCCCCGTCACACGAGCTTATTGAACACTTTGAACACCCACACCACTAGTCCTGACCAAATTACCAAACCTGTCCAGTTTACGCTGGAGCCCAATGATAGCCGTCGCCTTGCCAATCTCTCTGGCCTTCTCGGGCAGCATCTGCATCAAATTGAAAAACATTTTGCGATTGAAATTCGCAGCCGTGGCAACGATTTCTCGTTAATAGGTCCATATCAAGCGACGATTACCGCTGCTGAACTTTTGCGACATCTTTACCGCGAAACCGCTACATCCGAACTAACTCCCGATGAAGTTCATCTTGCCTTGCAAACCTCAGGTATTGAAGCCCTTATGGAAAAACTGCACACGCCTTTTGATAATACTCTTGGTGATCGCGCCGATAAGGCCCGCGACATTGATCTCGATGCGACTGAATCAAACTCCGGCGTTACTTTGATTCGCACGAAAAAATGTACGATCAAACCGCGCGGCGCCAATCAGCTTGGTTACGTAAAAGCGGTACAAACCAACGATATCAATTTTGGTATTGGCCCTGCAGGAACAGGCAAAACCTATCTCGCGGTTGCATGCGCTGTTGAAGCTTTACTGAAAGATCAAATAGAGCGTATTTTGTTAGTGCGCCCCGCTGTAGAAGCTGGTGAAAAACTTGGCTTTTTGCCGGGTGATCTCGCACAAAAAGTTGACCCTTATTTACGTCCTTTGTACGACGCTTTATTTGAAATGCTCGGGTTTGAAACGGTAGGCAAATTAATGGAACGCGGCGTCATTGAAGTTGCACCGCTCGCGTTTATGCGTGGCCGCACACTCAATAACTCGTTTGTTATTTTGGACGAAAGCCAAAACACCACGCGCGAACAAATGAAAATGTTTTTAACGCGTATTGGTTTCGGCACCACCGCCATCATTACCGGCGACCCAACCCAAATCGATTTACCGCGTGGACAAGCTTCTGGCTTGCGTCACGCGATTGATGTTCTGGAAAATATTCCCGGCATTAGTTTTACGCATTTCACCTCCAAAGATGTAGTGCGTCATCCAATCGTCATGCGCATCGTTGAAGCTTATGAAGCCTTTGAAAAAGCTAATCCAAATAATAATCCGAATAATCAGGCGAGCTAATCATGTCGTACCGAATTGATGTTGAAGTGAACAGCTCCAGCACAAAAATTCCAAGCATAGAAAATATAGAAGCCTGGATTACAGCCGCGCTACAAAGCGACGAACTTAATGAAGCGGAAGTCAGCGTCTATATTGTTGACGAAGCAGAGAGCCAGGAGTTGAATTCGCAATATCGCGGTAAAGATAAACCTACCAATGTTCTCTCTTTTCCAGCAGATATTCCCGATGAAGTTGGCGTTCCGCTGCTGGGTGATTTAGTTATTTGTGCTCCGGTTGTTGAGCGCGAAGCTAAAGAGCAAGGTAAAACACTGGAAGCTCATTGGGCGCACATGCTAGTGCACGGCACCTTGCATTTACTCGGTTACGATCACGTTGATGACGACGAAGCTGATGTGATGGAAGCCTTGGAAACTCGTTTGATTACGCAACTGGATTTTCCTGCGCCCTACATCGAAATCACCGAACAACTAGAACATTCTCATTAATCCCTATACTTAATTTTTTTAAGCTCAGATTTTTAAATCAGGTAAATCGAAAATGTCGGAAGACTACAGCAGCCACGCAGAAAAACACGAAAAGTCCTGGCTGGATAAATTATTACACGCCTTTAGCGATGAACCCAGATCGCGTGATGAATTATTGGAAATCATCAAAGACGCTGCAGATAATAAATTGCTCGATCAAGATGCGCTAAGTATCATCGAAGGCGCGCTTGATGTTTCCTCACTGCAAGCCCGCGAAATCATGGTGCCGCGCTCGCAAATTATTGCGATTCGTTTAGATGATTCGCCACAAGATTTTCTACCGCAAGTTATTGAATCCGGTCACTCGCGTTTTCCCGTAATTGGCGAAAGCCTAGATGACATTAAAGGCATTTTGCTCGCAAAAGATTTACTTCCACTTGCCCTTAAGGGTACTGAAAATTTTAATCTCGAAAGTATTTTACGCGCGGCGAATATAGTTCCAGAAAGTAAACGCGTTAACGTCTTGCTTCGTGAGTTCCGCGAAAACCGCTACCACATGGCGTTGGTGATGGACGAGTACGGTGGCATTTCAGGTTTGTTAACGATTGAAGATATCCTTGAAGAAATCGTCGGTGAAATTGAAGATGAAACCGATGAAGAAGATAGCGATACTTACATCAAGCGCATGAGTGATACCGATTTTATTATTAAAGCACTCACACCTATCGAAGAATTTAACGAACACTTCAAGGCCGAATTTAGTGACGAAGATTTCGACACTATCGGCGGCATTCTTATGCAAGAGTTTGGACACATTCCAAAACGCAATGAAGTTGCCGAGATTGAAAACTTCCAATTCCGCGTGCTTTATTCGGACAATCGCCAAATACATTTACTGCGCCTAACCATTCTAGATTAATAAAAATTTCAAAAAACTCTAAGTCGTCATGTCATTTAGGCATGACGATTTGTTTCAAATACACTCCTGCATATCTCCACACAAAATATGAATCCATCCACGCTTGCGCAACGCCTAATCCAACTTCCAAATTGGGTTCAACTCATTATCGCCTTGCTTGCAGGTGGATTAGTTCCATTGAGCTTCGCACCCTTTAATATTTGGCCCTTGGGTATTTTTGGATTGAGTGTTTTTGCATTACTCATTAAAGAGCAACCGTTAAAAAAAGTTTTGTGGCGCACCTGGGTTTTCGGAATTGGTTTGTATGCGATTGGTGTTTCGTGGGTTTACGTCAGCATCAGTGGTTTTGGTGGGGCACCAGTTCCACTAGCGGTGTTTCTAGTCGCTGTTTTCGTCTTATCTATGGCATTTTTTTTCAGCCTTCCCTTTTATATATTTGCACGCTGGTTTAGTTACTATTCGTTAGGTTTATTAATCGCATTTCCCGCAAGCTGGTTGTTGAGTGAATGGCTACGCACCTGGTTACTAACGGGCTTTCCGTGGTTATTTATTGGTTACGCTGATTTAACGAACTGGCTTTCTGGTTGGGCACCTGTTGTCGGCGTTATGGGTTTGAGTTTAATCAGCGCGGTCACGGCAGGCTTAATTGCACATATCATTTATCGCCCACAAAAATCACGCAGCGTTATTGCCGGCAGTGTCTTAGTGATTGCGTTTTGGGCAGCAGGTTTTACGCTGCAAAAAGTGGAGTGGACACAGGCCGATACAACGCCAACTAGCATTGCAATTGTACAGCCCAATATTAATCAGGAAGATAAATGGCAATACGATTTTCGCGATGGCACTAACGATTTATTGCGAAAAAGCACTGAACCACTGTGGGGAACTAAAATTATTATTTGGCCGGAAGCCGCCGTCACTCAAATCTATAGCGAAGCCCTGCCGTTTCTAAATGAAATGAATCGCAAAGCGTCTGACAGCGAATCCGGTTTAATCACCGGCATTATTTTTGATGATCAGGAAAAAGATGTTTATTACAATTCAATCGCGACTTTTGGTAAGGCGATTGGTATTCATCACAAACGCCGCCTTGTGCCTTTTGGTGAATACGTGCCGATTGAAGCATTGCGCAATATCATTGAATTTTTTGATTTGCCGACATCGATTATTAGCTTAGGACCAGAAGAACAACACGGTTTAAAAGTTGACGATATTTTAATAGCACCATCCGTTTGCTACGAGGTTGCGTTCCCGGATTTAATTGCAAAAAATGCAGTGGATTCGCAATTGTTACTATCAGTAAGTAATCTCGGTTGGTTTGGTGATTCATTGGGCCGTCATCAATTTATGCAAATGGCACAAATGCGCGCGCTTGAAACCCAACATTATTACGCTTACAGCACCAACAATGGCCCAAGCGCAATCTTTGATCGCAAAGGCAAGGTAACCGCACAAACCAAAGCATTTGAACAAACCACATTAACAAGCGAAATATTTGCCGTTAACGGCTCTACTCCATTTATGAAACTTGGTAGTTGGCCGGTAGTATTAATAAGCGTACTCGCTTTAGTACTGCTAGGAATTTTTGGCAAAAAAAATCCAGATTAAAGAATCTGGATTTTTTAAAACGAATTTCTGTTCGCTTAAGCAGATACGACTTGTAAACCGCCCTGAATATTTAACAAGGTCAAAAACTGATTATGCTGACTTTGCGAATTCACAATTTCGCAGCGCGGTGACAAAGGCGAATTTCCTACCCATTCGAAACGCCAACGCCAAAATTCCGGATTGGCATGATCACCACGCAACTCCACCATTTCAAAACGACGTGCATCCAACTTAAATAACTCGCGCAACTGAAACGCAAAATGCTCTGCATTTTTTGCCACCAAGCTCGACGCATGTTGAGCCAAAGTAGTAACGAAAATATATTCACGGCCAAACGCTTGTGAATGAGAAACGGCTAATTCCAACACTTGGCCTAAACGATTGGCCAAAGAATATTTGCTAAATGAATTTGGTAATGTCATTACAGGCATTCCTTATTTTTTTTGCTGTTCAAATGATATGCATGTCACACAGACCACGGTCCGCCACTAAAATTCCTCGGGCGTTTAAAACGGTGAAAAAGTCTTATACCTGCTTTCGAATATCAGCTCCGACCTCACACGGGCGCGAAGTCTACGTGGAAAAGATTACAGATCAAATATAATTTTTAGGCTTATCTCTTTTAATCTTAAAAATTAATTTAAGTTCAAAATTTAAACAGAACTTTACAGATTGTGTTTCTTTCGGTGGCTATTGGGAGATTAATGGGTAACAAGTCTGCGTTACTTCTTACCCATGTTTATTACCCAATTTTTAAGGTGGGATCAAAGAATCAACTTAGAGAATATCGCTAGCGTCCAGAAACTGTACAACACCGGGATTAGGTATAAAAGTCTCAACACTTGCACAGGTGTCCGTCTCGGTTTGCGGTGCGGCATTTTTTTCCGCATGTAGATCGGTAAAGTTAAATAAGGTGGTATCCGCCAACTGTGAAGGCGACACATTCTTTATGGCTGAAAACAGTGTTTCAGTACGACCAGGATATTGTTTTTCCCAGGTATTCAACATGTCCTTGATAACCTGGCGCTGCAAATTTTCCTGCGAGCCACAAAGATTGCAGGGAATAATCGGGAAGCCTTTCAATACGGCAAACTCAATAATGTCCGCCTCGCTGCAGTAGGCCAAAGGGCGAATTAGCACGTTACGTTTATCATCGGCCAACAACTTTGGCGGCATGGCTTTGAGTTTGCCGCCGTAGAACATATTCAAAAACAAGGTTTCAATAATGTCATCCCGGTGATGCCCCAGCGCCACCTTGGTAGCGCCAATTTCAGCAGCGAAATCGTATAAAGTGCCGCGACGTAAGCGTGAACACAGTCCGCAGGTGGTTTTACCTTCGGGGATGATTTCCTTAACGATGCTATAGGTGTCCTTTTCAATGATGTGAAACGGCACACCTAAGGACGTGAGATACGCGGGCAATACGTGCTCGGGAAAACCCGGCTGCTTTTGATCCATGTTTACCGCAACGATTTCAAAATCAATCGGCGCAGTTTTTTGCAGACTGAGCAGGATATCCAGCATGGTGTAGGAGTCTTTGCCGCCAGAAAGGCACACCATCACCTTATCGCCTTCTTCAATCATGTTGTAGTCAACAATTGCGGTGCCGACCAAACGGCGCAGGCGCTTTTGCAACTTATTGAATTCCAGACGTTCCTGACGAACCGGCAGCTCTTTCATAGACATTAACTCTTACTTAAAACAGGATTCAGCTTTTGCCGAAAAGGCGCGCATTGTACGGATTTTGCGCACGAGAGGGAATGACTAGCGCTAAGATTCGGCAGCCGCAGCGGCAAATATCGGCAACAAAAGGATGATGCGGGAACTCCCGTAGGAAACATATTTCCGCTCCTAGTCACCACTTTCATTCACATAACCGATCCGCGCTCAAAAATCATCCTAAGAGACGCCATCTCACTCGTGTATTTGCTGATAGCTCGTCTGGCACAGGCCTTGCTCTTAGCTAATTAGAAGAATCCTTAATCCATCCAGCGATGGTACGTTCCAGCGGAGTAAAATATGGCGATCCTACGTTCAGTGTGGCAAAAGCTTTCAGGTAAAAATCAGCCGAATAATGCGGCCGGCACAGCGCCGTCACCCACACTTTCTCTTGCAAGCGTATCGCCCATTATTAAAGCCGTTAAGGATTCTGTGCCCGACAAGTACTTACCGCTGTGGCAATTGCTCAGCCAACGCCAAATCATTGAAGTAAAGGTTGAAGGCAGCTCGCTCAGCTATCAAACACTGGTACTGGCGATTGATATCCACCGTGGGCTTTTGTGGTTGGATGATCTATTCCCCAAGCAGCACGTGCTTGAAATTGGTGATCGGATTACCTTGCGCCATCATCGCAACGGCGAGCAGTTGTGTTTTAGTTCGCCGATTTTGGCTTGGGGTAGCAATTACGGTGCGAATGGTTTGGCGATTATGTTGCCTGAGCAACCTGCTTACGTGCCGCGCCGCCAGTTGCGCCGTGCCGACATGAGTGATAAGCCAAGCGTAAACCTCAAACTGCGCGCTATAGGCCAAGACATTACCTACGGCAGTGTTCTGGATATTTCTGGCGGTGGCTTACGCGCAAGTATTCCCGGCAATATGCTCGGGCAATTGCGTCACGGCGCGCTACTGCCACTTTGTGAGCTTACCCTAAGCGATGAGCTGACAATCCGCTGCAGCGCGCGCGTTCGCGGCTTCCGTTTACTGCGCATGCCTCATCGTCACACCCAGATTAGCATCGAGTTTGTTGACATTTCACCGGAACGCCAACAACAGCTGCTGCAATTCATCAATAACATCAACTATCTTTACCAAACTGAAGAAGCGCCGGTATTACGCAGCGCTTAATCAACATGCATCGGTAAAAAGGATTGTAATAAACCCTGACCTGAGCGCACGCTTAAATCTATAATAAGGAAAAGAGCTGCATCACTCGCAGCTCATCTGATTCCTATGAGTGCGCTATGTTATCGACTACCGAATTAACCGAACTTGATCGCGAATTTCTTTGGCACCCCTACACTTCTTTCACAAATCCCTCTCCGGTTTTTCCTGTGCGTCGTGCAAATGGCGTGCATATTGAATTAACAGATGGCAAAAAATTAATTGATGGCATGTCGTCCTGGTGGAGCGTATTGCACGGCTACAATAATCCGGTTATCAATAAAGCGATCACCGATCAGCTACATCAATTTGCCCATGTTATGTTCGCTGGTTTTACACATGAACCTGCAGCGAAGCTTGCAAAAACTCTCGTCGACATTACGCCTGCCGGATTAAATAAAGTTTTCTTTTCTGATTCAGGTTCAGTCGCCGTTGAAGTCGCGTTAAAAATGGCAATTCAGTTTTGGTACTCTCAAGGTGAAACTCAACGGACAACATTTTTGGCGCTCAAGCAGGGTTATCACGGCGATACTTTTGGCGCTATGGGCGTGTGTGATCCGCATTCGGGAATGCATCACTTATTTCACCAAAGCTTATCCAAGCATTTATTTGCGGATGAACCCAGCAGCAAATTTGATGAAAAATTTGACGAACGCAGCTTTGCAAATTTTTCACATTTACTGCAACGCAATCGCCAAAAAATTGCAGCTGTAATATTAGAACCGATTGTGCAAGGCGCAGGCGGCATGCGATTTTATTCACCAGTTTTTTTACAGCGCGTGCGCGATCTTTGCGATCAAATGAATGTGTTGTTAATTGCCGATGAAATTGCCACCGGCTTTGGTCGCACCGGAAAATTATTTGCTTGCGAACATGCGAACATAAGCCCGGACATTATGTGCATCGGCAAAGCATTAACAGGCGGCTACTTAACTTTAGCCGCAACGCTCTGTAACGACAAGGTGAGTAACGGCATATGCTCCGGCAATAATAGTGTATTTATGCACGGGCCTACTTTTATGGCGAACCCATTGGCGTGCGCTGCGGCTAACGCAAGTATTGAATTATTATTGAAAATGGATTGGCAGAAAAAGGTACATAACATTGAGCAACAGCTAAAACTGGAGTTGGAAATTTGCAGAAATTTACCGGTCGTTGCAGACGTTCGAGTGCTAGGTGCAATTGGCGTAGTTGAATTGAAAGAGCCTGCAAATGTTGCCGACTTACAACCACAGTTTGTAGAGCTTGGAATTTGGGTTAGACCCTTTGGGAAACTGGTTTACCTTATGCCGCCATTTATTATTAACGAACATGAGTTGCGCCAGCTCACGTCAGGCGTGCATCAAGTTCTTTCAAAGTTAATGTAGAAAAATTATATTTCACTAAAAATAAACCAATAAAAAAGGAGACAAATGTCTCCTTTTTTATTGCGCGTTTAACATCTATTGAATTTTCTTGATGCCTACCGCAGCGCGAACTTTTTCCAATAATGGTTTGCTGTGAGCGCGGGCTTTTTCTGCGCCTATCTGTAAAACTTCTTCGATGTGTTTTGGGTTTGCCATTAACGCTTCGTATTTTTCACGAGCATCGCCGACTTTATCATTGATCAACTCAAATAATTGCTTCTTCGCTTCGCCCCAGGCAATGCCTTCAGAAAATGCCTGACGCATTTGTGCGGTTTGCTCAGCGGTTGCAAATGCCTGCCAAATTTGAAATACCGTAGAGGTATCCGCATCTTTCGGCTGCCTTGGCTCCAGCAAATTAGTAACAATTTTATTAATGGATTTTTTTAATTGTTTTTCCGGTAAAAATAATGGAATCGTATTGCCATAACTTTTACTCATTTTGCGCCCATCCAAACCTTGCAGCACTGCAACATTTTCATCGACTAATGCTTCCGGCAATACAAAATGTTCGCCGTAATGATGATTAAAACGCGCTGCAATATCGCGAGCCATTTCGATGTGTTGAATTTGATCTTTACCCACCGGTACCTTGTGAGCATTGAACATTAAAATATCTGCAGCCATTAAAATTGGGTAGGAATATAAACCCATGGTGATGCCAAGATCTGCGTCATCACCCGCCGCAAGATTTGCATCTACCGATGCTTTGTATGCGTGCGCGCGGTTCATTAAACCTTTTGCGGCCATGCAGGTTAGCATCCAACACAACTCAGGAATTTCGGGCACATCAGATTGGCGATAAAAAATAGCGTTATCGGTATTCAAACCCAAGGCCAACCACGTCGCCGCAATTTCGCGGGTTGATTGATGAACCAAAGCTGGATCATGGCATTTAATCAGCGCATGAAAATCGGCGAGAAAATAAAAGGATTGCACATCCGCTCGCTCACTGGCTTCAATCGCCGGGCGTATGGCGCCCACATAATTACCTAAATGAGGAGTTCCGGTAGTGGTAATGCCGGTAAGAACACGCTGCTTGCTCATGGGTTCACTTCTTATAATCGTCGAATTTACAAACGTAAATTGCGGTGGGGAAATTAAATTAAACAGCAGTCACACGAAACAATGGCCGCTAAATCTGAAGCGGCATTATACAGACAAGCCGTAAACTTTAGTGCAAGTCCGCTGTAAAAATAACAATCTGAAACTAGCACTGATTATTTGTTGGCCACTTGATGCAAGCTGGCTTCCTGCAAAATTAAGGCTTCGTAGCCCGCTTGATTTAACAGTTGCGCTGCAACATCCGCACGACGACCTGCATCATCAGTAACCACGTATGTTTGCGATTGCTCCAAGGTCGGCAAACTTTTACGCAACTGACTTAAGGGAATACTTCGGCTTTGGGGAACGGATTGGAAACGTCTTTCTTGCGGTAAACGCACATCAATAATTTGATAGGGCGTTGTCGAATCGAGATTTTTAGTCAGATCTTCGTAAGATATAAAACGGCGCACTGGCTCTTGCAATAAAGTGACAAAATCACTTTTTTCCAAACACATAAGCTTGCCGGGCGTTAACATTTTTACTGTGGCGTTACGCGTCGTATCGCCAACCAACGCTTCTTCGCCAAAATAATCGCCAGGACGCAATGCCGCTAAGATATTGCCTTGTTTATCCAACACTTTGGCGCTGCCGGCTTCCAATACGTAAAAAAATTCACCGCGCTCGCCTTCTTTAATAACAATTTCGTCGGCAGCAACTTTTTGCGATTTGAAACGTAAAAATAATTGACGAATATTACCGGGCGGAATTTTATTGAAAAATGGTGATTGCAATAAACTCGACATCCAATCGCCTTCTTCAGCGTCTTCAAATTCCGAATGTTCGTGCTGAACTTCTGCGGAGTCATCATTGCTTTCACTCCACGCCAATACCAAATCTGAAAAATCACTTTCTACCGCAAGCATTACTACTGGAGATTTTGCGACGGCTGAAACAGTTGTAGGTGATGTGCTATTGATGGGAACTTTGCAGTTGTCCTCTTCACAGTCAACCGAGGTAATTGAGAATTGAGAATCGATTAAATCAATATTTCCGCTCACTAAATAAAGCGACTCGTTAAGTTCGCGGCCACGTTTAAAAATAATAGTTCCTTTGCTGTATTCCTTTAAGCTGGCCTTCTCAATTACCTTGGATAAATATTCAAATGCCAAGGTATTGAAAGGAGAAAATCTGGCCAGAAGTTCAAGTGAGAGTGTCATAAAATTGCTCGCGAATTATTTTTTCTAATAATCGGCAAATTATAAACAGCTCGTGCTGAAAGCGGCGACAACTTGCCAAGTCTTAGTACCAAGTCACACTCAATTCGGACAAAAGCCCCTATTCAAAGTTCAAAGCCGGATTTTAAGCGCAAACTCAACGAAAGTTAGGCGCAAAAATCACTATTTAAAATTCAGCAACTCAAGTGACTGGTAAAAAGCGGTTGCCACTTTGTAGAGATAATAAGCATCGGCGACACCCGCTGTTTCACGAATGGAATGCATGGCAAAAGTGGGTACACCGACATCAATTGTTTTGACGCCAACTTCTGACGCAACGATAGGCCCAATAGTGCTGCCACAACCCATATCAGTACGCGCAACAAAAACTTGTACGGGCACCTGATTTTGCTCACACAACCAATGGAAAAATCCGCTAGTCTCACTGGTGGTGGCGTAGCGTTGATTTGCATTAACTTTTACCACAGGGCCGCGATTTAAAATAGGGCCGTGATTTTCATCATGTCTATCAATAAAGTTGGGATGCACACCGTGCGCGTTATCAGCAGAAATCATCAGCGAACGCTCTATTACACGTATGCGCGTTTCAGTCTCTGGAATAAGGCGCTCTAAAAATTGTTGCAGCATTGGGCCTTTGGCACCGCAACAAGATGTGCTGCCAACTTCTTCGTGATCGGTACAAATTAATAAACTTGAAACACTATCGTCCGCTTGCAGAATCGCTTTGAGACCAACAAAACAACTCAGCAAATTATCAAGCCGCGCGCTGGCGATAAAATCCTGCTGAAAACCTACAATCGCAGGTGCTTGGGTGTCGTATAAACTGATTTCAAAATCCAGCACGGACACTGCATCAATTTGTGGATGCTGTTGTTTTATTTGCGCCAACAAAATAGATTTAAAATTAGGTGCAAGTGTCTGCTCGGGCCCGAGTTGCAATAACACAGGCACAATATCTTTTTGTGGATTTATAGTGCGGCTGTTATTAACTTCGCGATCCAAATGAATCGCCAAACTTGGAATGCTCACTACCGCCTGTTTAAAATCAATAAGAGTGCTGGCAATTTTATTTTCGCTGGTTTTAAAAGTTACACGGCCAGCCAAGGATAAATCGCGATCAAACCAGGGCGACAGCAAAGCACCGCCGTAAACTTCAACGCCTAATTGCAAATAACCTTTTCGGTTTAATTCCGGTTGCGGTTTTACTTTCAAACAGGGGCTATCGGTGTGCGCACCGAGCATACGAATGCCGGTTTCCAGAAGATCTTTTTTCCCGTAAACAAATGCAATGATTGAAGATTCATTTCGCTTGATGTAATAACGCTTACCCGCTTGCAAATTCCACGCAGCGGCTTCATCCAACTCTTCGAAACCTGCCGCTACTAATTGATTCGCGATGGAATTTGCCGCGTGAAATGCGGTGGGAGAAGACTGAATGAATGAGAGCAACTCCTGATTGAATTGCGATTGAGATTCAGATGAAATTTGGCTCATAGCATTTGACTCAAAATTGGTTAGTAAACTTCGTTCAATAAATTTTGAAATTAACTGTCGATTGCTTTGGTTCTAATGCGTTCACGCTTTTTCCATGATACTGAATCGCGTAGATAAACAGGTTGTGCATCCAGAATCGATAATAAATTTCCTTTCTTAAATTCCTCCAACGCCAAGACTAAAATATCTTTTGCATGAGGATGAACATCTTGAACCACAGTAGCGGGAATAATATTTTGCAGATCGGCGTAATGCCAGCCGGGACCGATGGCGATAAGTTGTTTTGCTAAATTGGCGATAACGTGTTGCTCACCCACTTCTGCGGGCTTCATCACATGCTCATCTGTTAAGGCTTGCGGAGATGTTTCTGCGCTAAACAAGCCCCAATAAATTTCATCCATACGAGCATCGAGCGCAGCCAAAATCGGCAGCGAATTATCGGGATGAGCCGCAATAAAACCCTGCGCCATAGCTTGCAAAGTTGATACGGAAATTACCGGTAAATTCGCACCAAATGCCAAGCCCTGAACCACCCCCATACAAATTCGCAAACCGGTAAAGGAACCAGGGCCGCGACCAAACGCAATTGCATCCAAATCTTGCAACTTACAATTTGCTGCCTGCAAAATTTCATCGACCATGGGTAGCAAACGTTGGGTGTGACTTTTCGCGGCCAATTCAAAAATGTGACTGCTTGTTCCATCGACATAAAGCGCAACGGAGCACGCGTCAGTGGAAGCATCTAGCGCTAAAATTTTGGTCATTAATGAGTAACCGTACGTCTTAATCAAATAAAAATTTCGATAAAAAAATAGGCTCACTGGGAGCCTATTTTTATTCACCGGTTCGCAACATTTAGCTCAAGACAGAGAGCAATTGCTTGCGAATGGAATCGACACTGCCTACGCCATCTATGCGCGTGTAAACCGGAGCACCTTTTTTGCCGTTCGCTGCCAAATCTTGATAGAAACCTACCAATGGTTTGGTTTGCGCGTGGTATACGGTTAGGCGTTTACGCACCGTTTCTTCCAGATCGTCAGGACGTTGAATCAACGGCTCACCGGTAATATCATCATGTCCAACAACTTTCGGAGCGTTGTGCAGAACGTGGTACACGCGGCCAGAAGCTTCGTGAACACGACGACCACTTAAACGCGCAACGATTTCTTCGTCAGCAACGTCAATTTCAATAACGTGATCAATATTTACGCCCGCTTCAAGCAATGCTTCTGCCTGAGGAATGGTGCGAGGAAAGCCATCAAACAGGAAACCATTATTGCAATCGCTTTGCAGAATGCGTTCTTTAACCAGGGCGATAATCAAATCGTCCGACACCAAACCACCCGCTTCCATAATATCTTTCGCTTGCAGACCAAGCTGGGTTCCTGCTTTGACTGCTGCGCGCAACATGTCGCCAGTGGAAATCTGTGGAATACCAAATTTCTCCATGATCAGTTGTGCTTGAGTACCCTTACCTGCACCAGGCGCGCCTAACAAAATCACTCTCATTACGGATTGCTCCTCAAAATTATTTTAGCCTTTAAAGCCAGGTTTCCCCGATGCCTATGGCCATCTTATAAATGCCAACGCGCACGCAAAAAAGTACTGGTAAAAAGGCGCTACGATACACGCCCGAGCAGGCAATCACAACCTTAAGGCGTGGTATGGGGCGATATGTTTAGAGTCTAAACACCAAGATGGGTTGAGAGCTAGAAAGCTGGGCATTAATTACACACTTCGAGAATTGGTTGGCTTAAAGTCGTCCTATTTGTATTGTATTTGTAGAGACTTCATCCTACAATTTTGCCAAATCCGATAATTGAGAGGACAAAATTGTGGCTTCTAACGTAGAACTTGATGATTACGACCGTAAAATCCTACGGGCCTTACAAGAAAATGCCGATTTTTCTATGGCGGACTTGGGCAACCTAATCGGCCTCTCACATACGCCCTGTTGGCGCCGCCTGAAGCGCCTTGAAACTGAGGGCGTTATTCGCGGAAAAGTGACACTGCTGGATGCCAAAAAAATCGATTTGGGAGTTAGAGTTCACGCATTTGTGACTGCCAAAAATCACGATGAAGAAGCGCTAAGCGCTTTCGAAGCTGCCGTACAATCCATCCCTGAAATTGTTGAATGCTACTCCACCAGCGGCGATAAAGATTACGTGCTGCAAATTGTGATTAACAGTGTGGAAGAGTATGAACAGCTCTTACGCAAAACGCTGCTAAAGCTTCCCAACGTGGGCAGCATTCACTCGACCTTTTCGCTCAAACAGATCAAATATACGACGCAATTGCCTATCTAATCCAGACTCAACTGCAATAAAAAATCCCCATTTGAGGTTTCAAATGGGGATTTTTTTAGAACAAACCAACAAAAAATTACACCGTAAAACGCCGCAAGGTATCCCGCAAACTCGATGACAATTGACTCAGCTTTTGACTCGCTTGCGCCGTGTGGGCAGCGCCGTCTGAATTGGTGAGCGCAAGTTGATTGATCTCAACCAAATTCCGATCAATCTCCAACGTTACACTGCTCTGCTCTTCAACCGCCGTGGCGATTTGAATTGCCATATCGCTAATTTGCTGAACCGCCGTGCCAATACCCGATAAGGATTTACCCGCATCACCTGCTGAAGTAACCGCCTCTCTGGTCATAGCGGCACTGGAGTTCATTCCCTCTACGGCCTTTTGCACGCCCTGTTGCAATTGCCCAAGCATACCTTGAATGTCGGTGGTGGATTGTTGGGTACGGCTCGCAAGTGTGCGCACCTCATCTGCCACTACCGCAAACCCGCGCCCTTGTTCACCGGCCCGGGCGGCTTCAATAGCCGCGTTCAAGGCCAGCAAATTGGTTTGCTCTGCAACGCTGCGAATAACATCAATCACCGAGGTAACGCTCTTGGCGTCGTCTTCCAACTTAATCATTGCTTCCGCGGTTTGCGCTACATGTATGGATAATTCCTGCACATGACTTACGGCAAGGCGAATGCGCTCCTGACCTTGCTCGGTAATACCGTTGGCATCCTGGGTACTCTGCGCGGTGTTGCCGGTGTTGCGCGCGACCTCCTGAATCGCCATGGTTAACTCATTGACTGCCGTGACGACAGTGGTAATCGCTGAACATTGTTCATCTGCCGCACG
This sequence comes from Gammaproteobacteria bacterium, assembly GCA_004172865.1. Taxonomy (GTDB): domain Bacteria; phylum Pseudomonadota; class Gammaproteobacteria; order Pseudomonadales; family Cellvibrionaceae; genus Cellvibrio. The sequence goes on from SEBV01000003.1 coordinate 233,848, forward strand.
TTGGCCATTACTTGAAATTACCAACAACTCTTCAGCAGCTCGGGATACTTCGTTGGTGTTGCCGCGAACATCGCGAATTAAATGCTGGAGCTGATCCATAAAGCGATTGACGTGCGTTGCCAATTCGCCCAACTCGTCATTGCGTTCTATATGAATACGAATCGTTAGATCGCCATCACCAGCGGCGATATTTTTAATGCGATCACTAATTTTTTGCAGCGGAACTGTGACTAAGAGAGGAAGGAAAAAAGCGGCGGCGAGTGTGGATAAAGCGCCAACCACCAAGAGCACAAATAATTGTTCGGAAATGGAATCGCTGCTGTTTTCAATATTGGCAGTGAAATTATCTACGTGCTCAAGACGCTTCTCTTCAAGCTTATCCAGAAAACTACGCGCCGTTGAAAATGCCTCAAAACTTTCGCCAAGTGAACGCGCAATAAGCGTTGCACGGGTAGTATCATCTGCACCATTTGCGCTTTGCACTATAGATTCGGAAATGGTTTGCCAGCGTTGCAAATAACCTAAATATTCTTCTTTTTCGGCGACGCTGCCGGTATCAGATGTTTCAATCGATTTAATAGTGCGATCATGAGCTTGCGTGAGATTTTCTTTGTGTTCTTTTAGAAACGTTGAAATTTGATTCGGCGTTAGGTTCGGCGAAAGCAGCGCGCGCTCAGCTGTAAGCGCCTGGTACATATCGCGGTCAGCTTGAATCAGCAATTGAATTTCGGGAAGGTTAATTTTTGCGATAGTTTTTGCATCATGCGCCAGAAGCGAACTCGATCTAATCGAATACAACCCCACATATAAAAACAGCGCTACCAGCACAATTAGCGGAATGCCAAGCTTCCAACGAAACGATTTATTGAGATACCAAGCCATTTGCACACCTGTCCTTTCTTTTGATGAGTAATATTTCAAAAGCTTAGTACAGGTTGACCAAATCGCCGGACTGATTGCGGATGAATTTTCACGTGGCAATGTGAGCTTGTACTGATCTGCAGAAAATATCTGCAACCAGCACCCGCCTTTATTTATGCAACTTCAAACTGACTTTGATTAAGCGCTGATTGCGCATGGAAAGTACAACAAACTCAACTTGACCCAATCGCACTCTATCGCCTACGACCGGCTGGCGATATTTACTGAAGATGTAGCGCGCAATACTCCAGTCCGCCATTTGCGGCGGCACGGGGAAGTTGTAAACCATACTCAAATCTGACAAACGCGCGCGTGAATTTAATACGAATTCGCCGAAGAACGCTTGTGCCGATAAACGCTCATTCTCTTGCATGCCCACGAGGGCTTTATCTAAAGCATCCAACTCAGTCGGCAAGCTCAATAAAAAAATGTGGTCATCGGCCAAAAACTTTTGTTCAGGCTCCAGAGCGACAGGGTTGCCATCGCGCAGTAAACATAAGAGTTGAGCTTTATTGGGAAGGTGCAAACTGCCTACTGTACGCCGCAAGGCCGGGCTGCCTTCCGCCAATTTGTAACCGACAAATTCATGCCCAACCTGACCGGGAATTCCCAGCTCAACGCGTTGCACGCGCGAGCTACTCGTAGGTACGTTTAGATTTAACCAGCGCGCCATGGGCCCAACCGTCCAGCCCTGCACCACAAGCGATATCAACACAATAAAGAACGCGATATTGAAAAAGAAATTCCATTCGGGAACGCCCGCAAGCCACGGAAACATCGCCAGCACAATCGGCACCGCACCACGCAGCCCAACCCAGCTGATAAACGTTTTTTCCTGCCATGAAAATTGAAAGGGCAACAAACACAGCCACACCGCCAAAGGACGCGCGACGAACATAAGCAAGACACCAACCAACAAGGCGCTACCCGCATAATCCATTAATTTATGAGGCGAAACCAAAAGCCCCAACATTAAAAATAAACTGATTTGCGCAAGCCAGGCAAAACCATCGTGAAAACGTTGAATATTATAAAGGCCGCGCGTAACACGATTTCCGACCATCAGGCCCGCCAAATAAACGGCGAGGAAGCCGCTCGCGTGCATCACCGCTGCCAAACCAAAAATAAATACGCCACCGAATAGTGCTAGCAAAGGATACAAACCAGGACTGAGTTGTAAGCGCTGAACACCGTGAGCCAAGAGCCGTCCACCAACTACACCAACTACAGTACCTGCGCCCATTTCCCACACAAAATCACCCAGCATTAGCCAGCTGAAATGCGCCTGCTTGGTGACCATCAACTCCACCAGCATGATGGTAAGAAATACCGCCATGGGATCGTTCAAACCAGACTCAATCTCAAGCGTTGCGCCTACACGAGACTTGAGAGCAAGACCTTGCATGGTCAGCACCGAAAAAACGGCGGCGGCATCGGTGGAGCCGACAATTGCTCCCAGCAAAAGACCGTGTACCCAAGACAATCCAAGAATCCACGCGGCTAATGCGCCGCACACGCCCACCGTAATCACCACTCCAAGCGTCGCCAACGATAAAGCAGGCCGTAAACCTACTCGGAACAGATGAATCTCAGTGCGCAAACCGCCGTCGAACAAAATTACCGCGAGTGCCAAAGTGCCCATGAAGTAGGCAGCTTTAACATTTTGAAAATGAATACCTGCGAAACCGTCCTCACCCGCCAACATACCTATTATCAAAAACACCAACAACAAAGGCATGCCCATGCGTGGCGATAAAGTGCTGGCGAGAATGCTGATAATAAACAGCGCGCCGCCAAACAACATAAGTTGATTCAGTAAATCCATTCAATAAAACCTGTAAAAACAATCAATTAGTTAGCAATCTTGAAGATGTTACACCAATAATAGCCCATCAGCCGAACACATTCTGAAGTATTGTCGATTCACTTTCTGCAGACATCCCACGCAACAAACAAAGCCAGCCTTTTGTTCTTGGCAGGTGTAAATACTGCTATGATTCGCGCATTATTTTCTTCTATTAAGTTGTCCTCATGCTCAATAACTCGGCCTTACAACAGTTAGCTCAATTAAAGACCAATCTGGTCGCGCAAAAAGACATTGCCCAGGGTGTAGTGCGCAGCACCACCAAACGTTTTGGTTTTGTTTGTTTGGATGATGGCCGCGAAGCCTTTCTCGATCCCGAACAAATGTTGCGCGTATTACCGGACGACCGCGTTGAAGTGGAAATCACCACCAACAGCAAAGATCAATTAGAAGCAAAACTGGAAAAACTCCTGAGCAGTTCGCTCACCGAATTTGTAGGCCGCTACGTCAATAAAGGCACCAACTTTTTTGTTGAGCCGGATATTTTCAATTTCAATCGCTGGTTGTTTGTGCCGCCGCAAGACCGCAAAGGTTTGAATATTGATGAATTTGTGCGCTGCACAGTTGCTCGCCATCCTTTTACCGACGGCAAAGCCCAAGTAAAAATTATCGCGCGCCTCGGCAAAGCTGACGAAGCGGGAATTGAAAACCGTTACGCCGTCGCTAAATATCAGTTACCCAATGAATGGACCGCGCCGGCGCAAAATCAGGCCAGCGGCATTAATTGGTCGCCACTCGTATTCGAAAACGGTGAGCTGGATTTAACTCACCTACCCTTCGTGACTATCGATTCTGAAAATACCCGCGATATGGATGACGCAATTTATATCGCCAACAATGACAACGGCTGGGAATTAATCACCGCCATCGCCGACCCCAGCAAACAAATTGATTTTGACAGCCCATTAGAACTAGCAGCACGCTCACGCGCCAGCACTATGTATTTATTGGGGCAATCGATCACCATGTTGCCTGCAGAGTTATCGCACGATACTTATTCACTGATTCCAGAAAAAAAACGCCCCGTGCTGATTTGCAAGATGCAAATTGCAAAAGATGGCAGCATTACCAACTATGAATTCGCGGAAGCACAAATTCGCTCGCAGCAAAAATTAAGCTATCAAGCCGTTGCGGATGATCTCAACGGCGTTAAAACATTAAACGATGCTGGTTTTAACGTAAGCAGTGATATTAAAAACTTGCTCAACACTTTGAAAACCTTTGCGCAAGTACGCGCAGAATATCGCCAGCAACATATGTTGGTGATGGATGACAAACCAGATTACTTTTTTATTCTCAACGATCAGAAAAAAATTGATCACGTTGATAAACGCGAACGCAATATCGCGCATCGCATGATTGAAGAAGCCATGTTGGTGACGAATATTTGTGCTGGCGAATTGTTTGTTAAAAATCCCGGTTACGGAATTTTTTCAACGCATATTGGTTTTCGCGTAGAACGCTTGAACGATGCCATCAGTTTGATCACTGAAGATCGCCCTGATTTAATTGCAGCGGGATTAACCGCCGCCGATTTAACGCAGCTCGATAAATTTCAAAAACTATTCAGAGAATTGCGCATTAACTCAAAAGTTGACTCGCCAAATTACAATCCCAACAACGCGCGTTTGTTATCGTTATTGCAGCGCATGTTGCAAGCAGGCTCTTTGTCTTTCGAGCCTATTCCGCATTTCGGTTTGGGCTTTAACGCTTATGCTATGGTGACTTCGCCGATTCGTCGATATAACGATTTTTATAATCACCTCGCGATAAAACGCATCTTGCGCGATGAGCCCGCCATCGAATCCGACATCAACGAATTAGCAACGAAATTGCAAGAGCAATTGAATCAAGGTCGTCAGGCGTGTCGTTATCTTGAGCTTTGGTTGCAATCGCAATTTATGTTGCAACATATAGACACGCTGCACACTGGCACAATTGGTTTGGTAAATTCGAATGGCATAGGTGTACGTCTGGATGATTTTGGCATTGAAGGTTACGCCATGCTCGCGCCCCGCGATGGTGAAGTAAAAGCGCAATTTGATTCACGCCGTTTGAGTTTAACTATTGAAGGTAAAACCTATCGCCTGGATGAAAAAGTCCATGTGTTAGTGAAAGAAGTTGATGTTGCCAAACGTAAAATTGCATTTGAACTAGTGGATCAGGAAACCGCTGATCGATTGAGTGCGTGGTTATAGAGAAATCTGCATCCTAAGGCAATCCTCGCGAGACACGCCGTAAATACGTCCTTGTAGGCTCGACGTCGGCGTCCTGCCTCCGACGGTCTCGCAAGAATTACCTTAGGATGCAAATAGAGTTCATTGTTGCGGGAGAAGAAGAATGAGTAAAAACTACTGGCTCTTCAAAGCTGAACCTCATATCTACGGAATAGAACATCTTAATGCTGCGCCGAAGAAAATAGGCCGCTGGGATGGCATTCGCAACTATCAAGCGCGTAATTTTTTACGCGACCAAGTTGCACTGGGCGATGAAGTTTTTATCTACCACAGCAGTTGTAAAAATGTCGGCATAGTCGGCACTGCACAAGTCGTAAAGACTGCCTACCCCGACCCCACTCAATTTAATCCTGAAAGCGATTATTACGATCCGAAATCTACCGAAGAAAATCCGCGCTGGGTTTCAGTGGATATTCAAGTGACTAATACATTCCCTCGCACTATCCCCTTGGCAGAAATCAAAGCTCAACCTGCACTAGAAAATATGGTGCTTATCAAACAAAGCCGACTCTCAACCCAACCTGTGACTAAGGCAGAGTGGGATTACATTTTAAAATTGCTTTAAGATTTTTCTCATTACTTATTAGCTGGATATTATTAGACGAGAGGAATGCTTCTTGAAATTTATCGCCTGCACTTATGAATTACATGCACCCGAAATTCTCGCCATTTTTAATCACGCCATTTTAAATTCCACCGCACTCTGGGAATACAAAGCACGCACTTTGGAAACCATGAAAAACTGGTTCGATGCAAAAACGGCTGGAAACTTTCCCGTCATTGGCGCTGTAGACGAAACAGGAAAACTTCTAGGCTTTGCCACCTACGGCACCTTTCGCCCGTGGGCAGCTTATAAATATAGCGTTGAGCATTCTATCTACATACACGCAGATCAAATCGGGAAAGGCTTGGGCAAAATACTCATGCTCGAATTAATTTCTGCGGCGAAAGCGCAAGGCGTACACACCATTATAGGTGCAATTGATATTGATAATAAAGGCAGCATCGCATTACATGAAAAACTGGGATTCACTCATTCTGGCACTATGAAACAAGCCGGTTATAAATTCGGACGCTGGCTGGATTTTGCTTTTTATCAATTAATTTTAGAAACACCCAACGAACCTAATGAAAATTAAACATTGAATTGATAATCAAATAGGAAAGGCAAAAATTAATACGTAAGGACATTTCGATGACAGCAATCTACAATAAAATTGGCGATAACTACGATACAACCCGCAAAGCAGATCCAGAAATAACCGCAACACTCGCACACTTGCTAAACATTCAGAAGGACAAACACTATTTAGATGTCGCCTGCGGCACTGGAAATTACACGATCGAATTAAACAAATTGGGCGGCAAGTGGTATGGCTTCGATCAATCGCAAAAAATGTTGAATGAAGCAACCGCCAAGTCATCAGAGATTCGATGGTCCAATTTTGATATCGAAAACCTGGGCTACGCCGACAATCAATTCGACGGCGCAATTTGCTCGCTGGCGATCCATCATTTTAAAGATTTGAATACTGCGTTTTCGGAAATCGCCAGAGTGCTAAAAAGCAATTCGAATCTGGTAATATTTACATCCACACCCGAACAAATGAATCATTATTGGTTAGCGCATTATTTTCCGGACATGATGCAAAAATCCTGTGCGCAAATGCCATCACTATCCGCGATTGAAACAGCGCTTGCGGAAAATCAATTCAATACACTCTCTATAAAACCATTTTTTATCACAGAACATCTGCAAGACTTTTTTCTTTACAGTGGCAAACAACGACCTGAAATCTATCTATTGGAGACTGTTAGAAATGGAATTTCGTCATTCAAGAACTTTTGTACGCATACTGAACTACAGCAAGGCTTAACGAAACTCGACGGCGACATTCAATCTGGCGCTATTTATAACCTAATAAATCAATTTCACCATGATGGCGATTACTTATTCCTGATGGCAAAAAAATCCTAAATCAGAGTTCTTATAGCTAGAAAAGCTTTTGTCCCAATCGAATCAATCTCTTAACTCAAAATGAAAAAAACTCACTGTTCGATTATCAACATTAAAATAATACCAAAACAGCATATTTTTTCTAAATGTTTAATTTTAAACATCACTGTTTTAAATTAAACATTTAATGTCCCGTTAGACGCAATTTTAAGCAAAAAACAGCTGTTTTTTCGCTTTTTTAGTGGCACGCAAATTGCGAAGAGAGACGTCGGATAACTTAGCAATCAAATGGAACTGTGATCTATTTTTGTAAAAGTTAATAACTTAGTTTTTTCGACGAGAGGTATTGAAGTGAGCTTTTTTCGCTTGCCGTTAACTGCGGTATCAACATTTGTTTTAGCATCATTGACTTCTGCAACCTTTGCTGAAGATTTAGCCAGCAACGACTTAAAAGCGGCGGCGGCTGATGAAGTCATCGTAACGGCGCGTTTCCGTGAGGAAAATATTCAAGATGTTCCTTCATCTATCTCTGTTGTAAGCGGTGAAGTGCTAAGTGCCACTGGCACTACCTCATTTGATCAACTCACCAAGCTCCAACCAAGCTTGCAATTTATTTCTTCAAACCCACGTAATACCGCAGTAACTATTCGCGGTTTGGGTAGCGTAATTGGCTTGACTAACGATGGTATCGAACCAGGCGTTGGCATTTATGTAGACGGGGTATTTTTCGCAAGACCAGGCTCCGCAACTGTCGACCTTTTGGATATTGACCGCATTGAAGTTTTACGCGGCCCACAAGGTACTCTGTTCGGTAAGAACACCACTGCTGGCGCATTGAGCCTAATCACCAACGCACCAAGCTTTGAAAATAAACTGAAAGCAGAAGTATCAGTTGGTGACCTCGGTTTCCGTCAACTGAAAGCATCTGCAAATGGCACTTTGGTAGATGACTTAGTTGCAGGTCGTATCAGCTACGGCGTAACCAAACGCGATGGTAACGTGCATAACGTTACTACCGGTCAGGATCAAAATGACATCAACAATGAAGCCGTGCGCGGCCAATTGCTCATTACTCCTACTGAAGATTTAAGTATTCGTCTGTCTGCGGACTACTCGAAAGTAGATCCCGACTCATCTGCAACTCAGGTGTTCGTAAAATACGGCGCAACGGCACGTCCTGCCAACACACAATTCCCAGCACTGTCTGCATTGTTTAACTACAAACCAGCAAGCACAGACCCCTACGACAGATTGGTGGACGTAGACGCTCCGCTTGAAGCAAGACAAGTTTTGAAAGGTGCTTCGGCAACGGTAGATTGGGATTTGGGCGGTGTAACCTTAACGTCTATCACCGCTGCGCGCGATTGGGATTGGAATCCACAAAACGACCGCGACTACACTGCGCTGTCGATCAGAAGCAAATCCAACAACCCGTCCAAACAAGATCAAAAGAGCCAGGAATTCCGTTTGACATCTAACGGCGACAACACTCTTGACTGGATTTTGGGTGTCTATTGGTTCGACCAATCCGTAGAAACTAATGGTATCGAACAATGGGGGGCTGATGGCGCTCGCTGGTTGATTGGCACCAATGTTCCAGCCAACTTGCTGACAGGTTACCAAGCTGCGACTCACGTATTGACAGACACTACATCGAAAGCCGTTTACGGCCAACTTACTTACGACATTACTGACCGCTTACGTGTGACTCCGGGCCTACGTTACACATCGGAAGAGAAATCAGGCAACTTCACTCAAACTGTGTCAGGCGGCTTGGCAACTACAGATGCTGCTCTGATTACGCGTAAAAACGGTATTGCTCGTGATCAACATTACGAAGCAGGCTTTACCGATAAGAAAACTACCGGTCAAATTAACGTTGCTTACGACTTAACTGATTCAAATCTCGCCTATGTAACCTACGCGCGCGGTTTTAAATCAGGTGGTATCAACGCCGCTGGCATTCCTACTGACGCTGCTGGTAACCCATCACTCGTGAGTGCTGTGGTTAAACCGGAAGAATCAACCACAACTGAAATTGGTTTGAAATCGCAATTTTTGAATAATACTGCGACAGTAAACATTGCAGCCTATTCAACCAAAGTTGATGACTACCAAGCCAACGTTGTGGATTCTGGCCCAGGTGCTTTGCGTGGATACCTTGCAAACATTAAACGCGTAACTGTGGAAGGTGTGGAATTGGATGGTTCAATTCGCTTTACGCCATCGTTTACAACTTATGCGTCTGTGGCTTACACCAACGGTAAGTACGATTCTTTCACCAACGCACCACCACCACTCGAAACCCTGACTGCGACAACTGCAGCTGTTGATTTAAGTGGAAAAGAATTGCCAGGCGTTTCTAAATGGGCAGGTTCAGTAGGTGGTGAATATCGTCACGAAGCCAAATTGTTTGCAGACGGCGAAGCTTATTTTGGTACCGATGCTAGCTATCGTTCTGCATGGAATTCTGATTCATCAGTTTCCAAATACGCAGAAATTGACGGCTACACAGTAGTGAACTTCCGCGCTGGCTTTAAACTTAACTCAGGCACTGATTTCACGCTTTATGTACGCAATGCGTTCAACAAAGATTATCTAAATTTCTTGAGCATTCAAGCTGGTAACTCAGGCGCACTTTATGGCCAACCCGGTGACGAACGCTCTTACGGTTTGACGATTAAAACTGAGTTTTAATTAAATAACTGGAAGTTGATGGATAAAAAAAGCCCGCATCATTTGATGCGGGCTTTTTCTTTTTAGTTTTTTATCTTTAATTTGAATTATTAAAATCTTCTAATTCAAATTAAAAATTTAAACTTATTCCCATTCAATAGTTGCTGGTGGTTTACTCGAGACATCGTAACAGACGCGCGATACGCCGGAGATTTCATTGATAATTCGGCCAGACACTTTTTCCAATAATTCATAAGGCAAGTGTGCCCAACGAGCAGTCATAAAATCGATAGTTTCTACGGCGCGCAATGAAATTACCCATTCATAACGACGGCCATCACCTACTACACCAACAGATTTCACTGGTAAGAATACGGCGAAAGCTTGTGAGGTTTTGTGATACCAACCGGACGAGTGTAATTCTTCCAAAAAGATTGCATCTGCTTCGCGCAAAATATCCGCATATTCTTTTTTCACTTCACCGAGAATACGCACGCCCAAACCTGGCCCTGGGAATGGATGGCGGTAAACCATGTCGTAGGGTAAACCTAATTCCAAACCGATTTTTCTTACTTCATCTTTAAATAATTCGCGCAATGGTTCGACGAGTTTGAATGCCATGTCGTCTGGTAAACCGCCAACATTGTGATGCGATTTAATAACGTGAGCTTTGCCAGTTTTTGCAGCAGCTGATTCAATTACATCGGGATAAATTGTACCTTGCGCCAACCATTTTACATCTTGCAATTTAGTGGCTTCAGCATCGAATACATCGATAAAAGTACCACCGATGAGTTTGCGTTTTTTCTCGGGGTCGTTTTCGCCTTTCAATTTATTTAAGAACTGATCTTGTGCGTCAGCACGGATAACTTTAACGCCCATATTTTTGGCGAACATATCCATGACTTGATCCCCTTCATTTTTGCGCAACAAACCATTGTCCACAAATACGCAGGTGAGTTGTGGCCCAATTGCTTTATGCAAAAGAGCTGCAACAACTGAAGAATCCACACCGCCGGAAAGACCGAGCAATACTTTGTCGGTGCCAACTTGCTCGCGAACTTTTTGAATTGCATCTTCAACAATATTAGCTGGCGTCCACAAAGCTTCGCAGCCACAAATATTCAAAATAAAGTGTTCGTAAATACGTTGCCCTTGTAACGTGTGCGTTACTTCTGGATGGAACTGTACGCCGTAGAATTTTTTGGCTTCGTTATACATGCCTGCAATTGGGCATGACGGAGTTGATGCAAGAATGTCAAAGCCGACTGGCATTTTTGTCACTTTATCGCCGTGACTCATCCACACATCCAACAGCGAGCTACCATCAGAATCGACATGATCTTTAATGTCTTTGAAAATCGAACTATCGCCTAGCACTTTAACTTGCGCGTAACCAAATTCGCGAATGGTGGAGCCTTCAACAGCACCGCCCATTTGCTCAGCCATGGTTTGCATACCGTAGCAAATACCAAAAACTGGCACACCCAAACTGAAAACAGCTTCTGGTGCTCGCGGTGAATTCACTTCATGAACTGACTCTGGGCCGCCCGCTAAAATAATGCCTTTCGGATTATATGCGCGAATTTCTTCGTCACTCATATCCCAAGCGCGGATTTCACAAAACACGCCAATCTCACGCACGCGACGTGCAATGAGTTGCGTGTACTGCGAACCGAAATCCAAAATTAAAATGCGTTGTGCGTGAATATCGTGAGTCATGCTGAGTCCTGAAAAATAAAATGAAATTCTTTAAATGAAAAACTCGGGCGTACCCGAGTTTTTACGTCAAACCTGTGTGATGAAATTATCTTCCGCCAATCGGATAATTCGGTGCTTCTTTGGTAATCTGCACATCGTGTACGTGACTTTCACCCATACCAGCAGATGTCACACGTACGAATTCTGGCTTGGTACGCATAGCTTCCAAATCTGCACAACCGGTATAACCCATTGCTGAACGAACGCCGCCCATCATTTGGTGGATGATCGCGGTCAATGCGCCTTTATAAGGAACACGGCCTTCGATACCTTCGGGTACTAATTTTTCAGCACCGGCGCTGGCATCCTGGAAATAACGGTCAGATGAACCCTGGGTTTGCGCCATTGCCCCAAGAGAGCCCATACCGCGATAAGCCTTATAAGTACGGCCTTGGAACAATTCAACTTCGCCTGGCGCTTCTTCAGTACCGGCAAACATGGAACCCATCATCACCGCGTGTGCGCCAGCAACGATTGCTTTGGCGATGTCACCAGAGTAACGAATACCGCCGTCTGCGATGGCAGGAACGCCGGTGCCTTTAAGTGCAGCAACTACGTTGGCGATAGCAGAAACTTGTGGAACACCTACACCGCTTACAATACGAGTGGTACAAATTGAGCCTGGGCCGATGCCAACTTTAACAGCATCCGCACCGGCTTCAACCAACGCTAACGCTGCAGCGCCAGTAGCGATATTGCCGCCGATGACTTGAACATCTGGGAATTTGGTTTTGATGGAACGCACACGATCAAGAACATTTTTAGAATGGCCGTGGGCGGTGTCGACAACCAACACATCCACACCAGCTTCTACCAAAGCAGCAACGCGATCATCAGTATCACGGCTGGTGCCAATGCTCGCGCCTACACGTAAGCGACCTTCAGGATCTTTACAGGCATTCGGGTAACGTTCGGCTTTGTTGATATCTTTTACGGTTATCAAACCGCGCAATTCGAAGTTATCGTTCACAACCAGAACTTTTTCGATGCGATGCTTGTGCAGCAAGTTGCGCACTTCTTCAGATGATGCGCCTTCTTTCACAGTCACGAGTTGTGACTTGGGAGTCATGATGCTAGAAACGCTAGCATCCAAATTGGTTTCGAAGCGAACGTCGCGACCAGTCACAATGCCGACTAAATCGCCGTCTTTCATGACAGGTACGCCAGAAATATTATTTTTACGGGTTAACGCAATTAACTCGCGAATCGCCGCACCAGCTTCGATAGTGATGGGATCTTTCACCACGCCAGCTTCGAATTTTTTAACAGCACGCACTTCAGCGGCTTGTTGTTCGATGCTCATGCTCTTGTGAATAATGCCGATACCGCCGTCTTGCGCGATAGCAATCGCCAAACGAGCTTCGGTTACTGTATCCATAGCAGCTGAAATAAGGGGGATGTTTAGCTGAATCTTGCGTGTAAGCTGAGTTTTCAGCGACACGTCTTTCGGTGTTACATCGGAATAACCGGGCACCAACAAGACATCATCAAACGTGAGGGCTTCTTCAGCAATTCGCAACATACCAACCAACCTCTAAACGGGAAAACCCAAGATAAATAAGCGCGGAATTATAGCGGCTTAGGGCACAGGGGTAAACATAAAACACAATAGCTTGTGGTTATGGCGCTGGTAAATTCAAGCTATCCGATTGCGGCCACTTGCCCTAAAATGCGGACATGACCACATCAGATCTCTTTAGTACGCCGCCCAACCGCCCTTCTCTTACCGAAAGAGAGGTTATGACTGTGTCGCAACTTAATCGTCGCGCGAAACAGTTATTGGAAACGCACTTGCCACTTTTGTGGGTAGAGGGTGAGCTTTCAAATGTTTCAATCCCTTCGTCCGGCCATTGGTATTTCACACTCAAAGACAGTGACGCCCAAGTGCGTTGTGCTATGTTTCGCGCACGCAACTCAACCGTAAGATTTAAACCACAGCAAGGTCAGCATGTATTAATTCGCGCGCGGGTAAGCTTGTATGAAGGTCGTGGCGATTACCAAATCATCGCCGAACACATGGAAGAAGCGGGTGCAGGCGCACTGCAGCGCGCGTTTGATGAGCTAAAAATCAAGCTCAACAACGAAGGCTTATTCGATCCGAAATTTAAAAAATCGCTACCGCCATTACCAAAACACATCGCCGTTATTACCTCGCCTACGGGCGCCGCAATTCGCGATATTTTAAATGTCTTGGATCGCCGCTTCCCCAGTATTCCTGTCACAGTTATTCCTGTTGCAGTACAAGGTAAAGAAGCCGCGCCGCAAATTGTGAAAGCAATTTCGCTCGCCAATCGCGCCGGTTTATTTGATGTGGTGATTCTGGGCCGCGGTGGTGGTTCGCTTGAGGATTTGTGGCCATTCAACGAGGAAGTTGTTGCGCGCGCGATTTTTGCGAGCGATTTACCTATCGTAAGTGCGGTCGGTCATGAAGTGGATTTTTCGATTGCGGATTTCGTCGCCGACTTACGTGCACCAACACCATCTGCAGCAGCCGAGCTCATAACGCCTGATGGCGAAGATTGGTTGGATAAATTTATCGGTTTTGAAGTTCTACTGGAAGAAGCTATCGCCCGCAAACTGCAGCATCTACAACAAAAAATAAGTTGGTTACGTTCACGACTGCGTCACCCGAAACAAAAGCTCGAGCAACAGTCGCAGCGCTTGGATAACCTTGAATTGCGGCTTAAAAATAGCGCTCATAAAATCCTCACCGCCTATCAACACCGCTTAAATACCCTTGTGTTTCGCCAAAAACCTTTGCATCCAGAAGTAAAGCTGATGCACTTGAAAAGTCGCTTCCAGCAAGCGCAGAATAATTTATTGAGAGCTCAAAAGTCATCGCTATCATTTAAACAACAACGTTTTAGCGAAGCAGTTCGAATGCTCAACACGCTCAGCCCGCTAAAAACGCTCGACCGTGGCTATGCGTTGGTGACGGATACAACCACACTTTCACCGATCACCAACAGCCATCAAATAAAGATTGGCGATAAGATAAAAACCCAGCTCGCCAAAGGCGAATTTATTGCTGTAATTGAAACAATTACCAAATAATGCAGATTGCCCGTGTAGTTTAGGCCATGTATATTGTCGACTTTCTTGTCGGGGCGCCTTGGCGATATCACTCAATAGTGAATCGTTCGGAGGCTGAGATGGATTCGGTCCAACCCGTAGAACCTGATCAGGTTGAGACCTGCGGAGGGAACAAGGTATCTGCGGCTTTCGCCTCCTACCTTTTCTCATCCCTCGCCTCAGCGTAAATTACTGAGACTCAATGACCAACTCGCTCCCAACTCATATTGCTATAGCTGGCGCAGGCTTGCTGGGGCGTTTGCTCGCCTGGCATTTATTGCACGCTGGCTGCAAAGTATCGCTATTTGAAGCAGGAAGTTTTCAGCCTGATACACCACAAACAAATCGCGCCGCAGCATTTACCGCAGCGGGAATGATTGCTCCCTTGAGCGAGGCCGTCGTTTCCGATGCAAATGTTTTTCGCATGGGCCAATACGCACTAGAAAAATGGCCGCAATGGCTCGCGCATTTAAAAACCACATCGCCTCTTTTTTTCCAAAATGGCAGCCTGGTTGTCGCGCATCCACAAGACATAAGTGAGCTGGATCAATTTGAAAGTGAATTAGATTTCGTTATCCCCGAATGCAAAACATTTCAACGCGTGAATCGCCAACAAATTTCTGAATTAGAGCCGGATATAAGTTCGCATTTTCAACAAGGTTTATTTTTAGCTGAAGAGGGCCATCTGGATAATCGAGAACTCTTGGCAATTTTGGGCGATGAAATTATTCAACTTGGTGTGGAGCTATTTGAAAATAATTCAGTTGAGACTTCGCCTTATAAAATCATTACAGAAAATAAAGAATATACATTTGATACGGTGATTGATTGTCGCGGCTTGGGCGCGAAATCTCCGCAATTAAATTTGCGCGGTGTACGTGGCGAAACATTGCATGTTGAAACAAAAGAAATTCAATTACGTCGCCCGGTGCGCTTGATGCATCCGCGCTACCAACTTTATATTGTGCCCAAACCAAATAATCGGTTTATTATTGGCGCAACACAAATTGAAAGCGAAGATAGATCGCCAGTTAGCTTGCAATCTACCCTCGAATTAAGCAGCGCGCTTTATACATTGTCGCCTGCATTTGCAGAGGCGAGAATTATTGAAATGGATTCAAATCTTCGCCCTGCTTATATGGATAATTTACCGCGCGTAAAAATTCAAAATGGATTAATCACGGCAAATGGATTATTCCGTCATGGATATTTATTAGCTCCCGCGGTCGTGGAAAATGTATTAGCGCATATTTTTGAAAAGCCGGAAATAGTGTTCAACGAGTTATTAAATAACTAACTCAAATCTGTACAAGCAAGAAGTCATCTTTGTTAGATGACGAATCTCTTAAAATTGCAAGACGCAGCCATGATCGATATCAGCCTAAACAATGAATCAAAGCAGATTGCCGCACACATCTTATTAAGTGATGCCTTAGTGCAATGGGGTTTCGGCGAAACCAAAATTGCGGTCGCCATCAACGGAGAATTCGTGCCGCGTTCAACTTATGGCGAACGCGAAATATTGGCTGGTGATCAATTGGATATTGTTAAACCCGTTGGAGGCGGTTAACCATGAGTTACACACCTACTTTACCCGCAAAAGATTTCATACTTTACGGTGAAACATTCTCCAGCCGATTTTTATTGGGGACTGCACTCTATGCATCGCCGCGATTAATGCGCGATTCAATAACACAATCGCGAGCTGAAATCGTCACGCTCGGTTTACGCAGACAAAATCCTGCTGATCGCTCCGGCGACGCTATCTGGCAATTTATTCAGGAAAGTGGTCGGCGATTATTACCTAACACTGCAGGCTGTAAATCCGTCAAAGAAGCCGTAACATTAGCCGAAATGTCGCGAGAAATTTTTGATACTGACTGGATTAAATTAGAAGTAGTTGGTGATGATTATAATTTACAGCCAGATCCATTTGGCCTGGTAGAAGCATCAGACATTTTAATCAAGAAGGGATTCAAGGTTTTACCTTATTGCACTGACGATTTGATTTTATGTAAACGCTTAGTCGATGTAGGTTGTGAAGTGCTAATGCCTTGGGGTGCGCCAATTGGCACGGGGCAAGGTTTATTAAACCGCTATAACTTACGCACTTTACGCGAGCGCATTAAAGATATCCCCATGATTATTGATGCAGGCCTCGGTGCGCCTTCGCAAGCCGCCGAAGCAATGGAAATGGGATTTGATGGAATATTATTGAATACTGCCGTTGCAAAAGCACACAACCCGCCGTTAATGGCAGAAGCTTTTGCCGATGCAGTTGATGCAGGAAGAAAAGCTTACAAAGCCGGCCTAATGCAGAAGCGACAAACCGCAAGCCCGAGCACGCCTACTATCGGCCAACCATTTTGGCATCAATAATAAGCTTCTAAAAATAAACCCGCCAAACGGCGGGTTTATTTTAAGTGCTGAATCTCTTAACTCTATCCAAGGTTTTCAATAAAGCTTCTTTAATGTCGATTTTTTTAAAATGGTCCGACTCAAGGTAAAATTGCAACATGCGATTCAATCGTTGTAAATGAAATAAAATTTCCTGCTGTTGAATATGCGCTCTTTCAATTTTACGATAGCTGTCCTCTTCATTATTTAATTCAACATCGCTTAACCACTGCTCCAACTCGGCACTAAAAACCCCGGAACCTTTCACCGAAGTTGTAACGTGCAGCATTATATTTTGCAATGCATGCAAGCGTCGATCACCGTGGGTAAAACCAATCGATAATAAGCTATCACGCAGTATTTCAAACCAGGAATTCAAACGCTCATTTTCTATGAAAAGAGCTGAAACAAATTCTGGAAAGTCATCGCCCTGAACAATATTTTTAAACGGCATTTGACTGCGCCGCCAAATCGTTGCCAAGATTTCATCGTGACGGTAAAAATATGCCTGAGCATTCATTTGGATAACAGGTATGACATCGCGCCAATTACGCTGTTGATGTTGAAAACGATTACGATAAATCGCAATCAATGAATCTGCCAGACCAACAATTTTACCCGCGTAAGTTAACTCACTTTCAACCTTACCTTTTGGGTAACCAGTCCCATCGCAACGCTCATGATGCTCATAAACCGCTTCAATTACATCTGATGACATCCCAGGCATTTGCTTCAAAAGCTGCGCGCCAATAAAAACATGTTCTTGAATATGTCGCCAATCTTCCGGGGACATTTCTGATTTTTTATCCAATACATAAGTATTCAAGTGCAGCATGCCAATGTCATGTGACAGCGCTGCCAGAAAAACGTCAACGCAACCCCTTTCGCTAAACTTCATTTCTTTTGCAATAAGTAATGCAAACCAGGAACAATAAATAGTGCGTAAAAAAACCTCTGGCAGGGTTAATGCCATGATGGTTATTTTTTGTTTCAAAGCAGGAAATTTTTCGTAGGGAGTTAAGTAATACCTAATATAAGGAATTATATCTTGATGCTCATTAATTGAGCTGAGCAAATCATCGGTTTGCAGAATGGAAATAAAATGTTTTTCAAGCTCTGTTGCATTCAGTTCGTGCTCAAGACGCAGACTATTTTCAATAGGTCTTTTTAAGCGCTGTTGGCACAGAATGTTTGCCAACTCAGGAGTAATTAAAATATCTTTGGGCGCCAGCAAAATATCTTTTGCATTATAAATATCTTCAGCCGCAAAAATATTGCATCCATCACCAACAGATACCGCACGCAATATATAGGCATCGGGAACCAAAGGGTCATATGAACTGCTTTTATTGTTTGTAATAAGTTTTAGCATTTAGGTCACAAACCTCGTTATATAAATTGCCTCCATGCCCATACCGTCACAAGCGACAGTAACAAACTATAACCCACCAAGCTGGATGCTAAACGTGGTGACAATTGATAATTTATGGCCAGCACTCCTGCGGAAATCATCGCAGGCATAGCCGCTTCCAAAACTACCACCTGTGCAGCAAGATTATTAATTCCAAGAAAATATAAAATGATCCAGGCGATTGCAGGTGTTAAAAATAAAGTCGCTATCAACCCCAGAGCAAGAGGCGCAATAATTTCACGTTCGAGACGCAAGCGCCACTGCAAACCCACCGCAACCATAACAACTGGTACAAGTGTAGATGAAATTCGCTGTAATACACTGCTAAACCAATCTGAAAAGTCTACCGGCAATGAAACAAAAGCCAAAATAAGCGCAACAAAGGGCGGGAAACTTATAATTACACGAGTCAGGCTCTTCCAGGATGTTGCGCCACCGCTGTAGTAAGCCGCAATGAAACTACCATAGGTATTGAGCGCGATAAAAGTGCCAAATTGGTCGTACAGAATTGCATAAGGAATCGCTCGCGGCCCAAGCAAAGCATCAATTAAGGGTATACCGACGAAACCTGTATTACCTAAAGGCACAGTGAGCATCAAAGCGCCTGTTACCGAGCGAGACCACCCTGCCCGTTTTGCGAAAAAATAAATAAACAACGCGCTGATTACCATTAGCAACCACGCGAAAACGAATGGCAAAATTGCGCGAGAATCCAGCGTTAACCGGTGAATTTCAAACAACACTAAAGCGGGCAGCGCGACATAAATAACGTAAGTATTCAGGGATGCTGCAAGCGACTCTGGCAAATCGCGCTTTTTTTGTAGCAATAAACCAATTGCAAGGCAGACTAAAACGACAATTAAATTACTCATAATCACAAATAATAAAATAAATAAGGCGTGAATATAAATCACTAAAGCTATAAGGCCCTAGCGATTTTAAATTATTTATTGTTTTTTAGTCATGCGAGTGATGCAAAGACGAATAGCGCTCTTGAAAAAAACATCAAGAGCGCTAATAAGATACGAGCAGATACCAAAATTAAGTAAACTATTTTTGACCTAATTAGTTTTATAAGTTGCCATACGCACTTTTAGCACATGTGGGCGTTTAGCAAAATTTAATCCCCAATCGGTTTGATCACCATTCCAAACACGTTCCATTATCCATTTGCCCTTTTCGTAATGACCTTCTTCTATGCGATCTATCATATACTTCGAGTCTTTTATTTCAGCAGATGGTTTAAATTCAACGCGTGCTTTATACCCCGTTACCAAATATTCATTTTCGCTCAATTGCGCGATTAAGGCACCACCACTTGCTACATCATTACCTACTGGTGGAGAAGTGAAAAACATTGGGCGACCGTAAGTGACTTCCGCATTCCATTTACCCAAATCAAGTATTTGCGTTAAAGCTTCAGCAATTTTTTTACTGG
This sequence comes from Gammaproteobacteria bacterium, assembly GCA_004172865.1. Taxonomy (GTDB): domain Bacteria; phylum Pseudomonadota; class Gammaproteobacteria; order Pseudomonadales; family Cellvibrionaceae; genus Cellvibrio. The sequence continues at coordinate 253,582 of SEBV01000003.1, forward strand.
CAGCTTCTTTTTCTTCTTTGGTCGCATCAGGTTTTGCGACCATTTTTTTAACAGCATCTGCATCTAAAGGTTCAGACGCACCCCACACATTATTTTCAAAACTTAATTTGGCCCACTCACGCATCATGGGAGCAATTACTCGGTAATGTTGTGCAAAGTTCTCCACCGTTTCATCATCGTATTTACTCGCACCTAATGGATAATTTACATAATCTGTATCATCCATTCCGAAAGGCGCGAAACCAATTCCACCTTTACCTAAGGTATCGAAAAAATAACGCGCATAAGGCTGGCTGTTACCAATTTCGGGAACAAAGAGCGGATTATTTTTTCCGCCGTATTGCTCAAGCCATTTCACGACAGTTTTATGATCTGGATTGTAAATATCCGGCGCAACCGCATCCAAATGTGGTGCAGCCGCTTTCCAGATATGAATCACATTATCCGTAGCACCGCCCTTCTCCCAGAACGTTGGATTAAATGGATCACGCAAGGCGACATTGGTATACATAGGTAAAGGTTTAATTGCCTTACCAGCTTCCGCCAACTCTTCGCAAAATTTTGCAATGTAATAAGCGTGAAAAAATTCATCGGCATCTTTGCCAAAAACTTCTGGCCAAGTGCCCGGGGCTACGCCGATTTTTTTCACGAGATCAGCAGGAACTGGCGAATTGAAAACGTTATTTGCCATTGTTGAATAATCGCGGTCCGCACCCCACGTGCCCGCTTCATTTTCAACTTGGACCATAATGACAGTATTTTTTTCGTCAACTTTTTTCAAATGCGAAATCAATTCAACAAACGCTTTTTTGTCTGCCGCAAGCGTATTTTTACCGAGAGGCGATAATGAATTTAAAGTATCACCAGTTTTAGTGACCACACGCGGAAAACGCTCATTATTTAATTTCACCCAAGCTGGGGTGTAATGCGGTGCATTATTTTTCCATGAACCGAACCACAACAACACCAAACGTGCATCGTGCTCGCGAGCTTCTTGCAATAAAGTATCGACATAAGAAAAATCAAATTTTCCCTCCGTTGGCTCAATCTGCTCCCACGCCACGGGAATTTCCAAAGTATTAGCCTGCAGCTTTTGAAAACTCGGCCATACATATTTTAAGGTATCAGGATAATTGCTGGAGTTATTTGCCTGCATGCCCAACATTAAAAATGGAGCGCCGTCGACGATGAGTGCGTGACGACCGTTTTTGGTTACGATTTCTGGTACGGACGCAGCATATGAAATAGCTGTGCTGAATAAAACTCCAATGCCACCAAGTATGGATGTAACTTTTATTTTTTTTAACGTGATAAATAATGATATTTTTAACATGTATACATCCTCTCAATGGATCAATTTTATAATTAATAAGCTGCTAATTTCCAAAAAAATTCAAGAAATTATTATTCTTAATGATTCAAGTATAGTAACAAATATAAAGTTCACATCTAAACCTTTAAAACAAAACTCGATGTAAATAACTGTCAATAAAAATAAACCCCGCACCACTTTCGCAGTGCGGGGTTTATTTAAATAACCATAAAGCCAATTGAAACTAGAATTTTGCTCTCAAACTAAGTGCGTAGCGAACATCTTGTGAATAGACATATGCAGTGTGATCACCAGCTGCATTTTGATCAATAATACCTTCTGTTACTTCTTTGGTAAGGTTACTAGCTTCAAATGTCACCGTGTAGTTTTCAAGGAATGTATAACCAATAGAAGCATCTAGCTGACCATAAGCAGCGTTATAAACAGGCAGACGCCAAACGACACCATTGTCATTACCATTCCAACCGTTAGGACCAACTGCTACTAAATATTTACTACGCCAATTGTAAGCTAAACGCGCAGACACACCATTTTTTTCATACATACCTACAATGTTGTATGAATTTTTTGATAAACCTTCCATTGGCAGAGTACCGTAAGTTGAGTTATCGGTATCTACTGGATCAGCTGCCGCGGTGCCCTTCGTTTTGCTATCGATGTAAGTGTAATTTGCCTCAATACCTAGCCCATCAAATGGTGCAGGCAAAGCATCGAAGAATTTACTAAATCCTACTTCAGCTCCATTTATTTTTGCTTCACCTACGTTTCCAAGCCAGGTAGTTGTGAACTCACGATCGCCTGCAGTGAAAAATCCGGTGGATTTACGGAAGAAACCTTCAACATCTTTTCTAAATAATCCTACATGCGCCATACCGCCATGCTCATCAAAATACCATTCGGCAGAAAGGTCAAATTGATTTGCTTTCATTGGGTCTAGATATGGGTTAGTACTAACATCTGATGTAAATAAAAATTGTGATGGATCGACCGCTTTAGTCGGATCAATTACTACACCAGGTTTAGGATTCGCACTCAAATTTATTTGTGCTTTTAAATCAGAAAAAGCTGGGCTCCAAATTGCTTTTGATGCCGATGCACGCAGGAACAAATCATCGGTAACTTTCAATCTAAGATTCAAGCTAGGCAAAATATCTGTGCGGCTATGTTTTGCATCGTAATCTTCTGCAGGCGCATAAAATGGTTGCACCGCTTCAACTGCTACCGTATTTGGGTTATCAGGCATTGTGTAAGTTGGGTAGGTCAAATGACCATGCGCTACGTTTTCAGTTTTAATCGCTCTGACACCAATATTACCATCCAGTGGCATCGCCAAATCTTCAAATGCAAAATTGGTCATCAAGAAAATTGCTGAAGTTTTTTCATCTTGAGCATTGATATGATCAGGACGATTTATATTCAAATCACCATCCCAATTGAATGCACAACACCCGTCAGGAGTACCAGCCGTAATTGCATCACTTGTTTTTCTAAAATCGTTAAGCAATGATGATTTAATAAGATATGCAGACGTTGGTACGTTCGCGTCACCGCGCTGGAAATTATTAAACGAATATAACGTGAGATAATCCGATGCTTGAGCTGCAGTCACTTTAGGGATAAGAGTAGCTGTTGCGTAGCCCTGCCACGGTTGATAACGTGCCACCCATTGACTAGACTCACGATTTTCTGCAGATTTATCTGTAAAACGCGCGCCAGCTTTAACAGATTTAATAATTGAATCATCAAAACTGTATTCGCCTTCAATACGAAATGCTTTTGAATCAGCTGTATTTTTTGCGGGCTGGGACATCATTTGACCAAAGCTATAATTAGCAGCATCGGACATGTATGAGTTATCAGTTGCAATATTTGGAGTTCCATCAAGATTGCTGTAGGCAACTGTCTTTGGAAAAACAACTAGACCTAATGTGTAATCTTCCTTATCCGCATCAGACTTCACATATTGTAAATCTGCATTGAACTTCCAATGATCATCAGGAGACCATTTGATACCTGTTGAGTAGTCACTAGTGGTAGTCACTGATTGTGAGTAGCGAGTACTTGTACCAAATGAAATGCCATCTGCCGCATCTGCCGTCGTGGTAGTACCGGACACAAGTGAATTATTTGAGTCAAATTGCCAATCTTTTGCGGCGGTTTGAACCGGCGTCCATTTACCCGCATATTGATCTATGAAAAATGCATTTTCGTCCCAACGCTGCTGGTGCTTACTACGGAATCCAGTTAAATAAACTTCAGTGCTATCGTTGGGTGCCCATTGGAAAGCAACATATTGACCATCACGAGTGCGGTGGAAATCGTTACGACGCCAATCTGAGCCCTTAGGAACATATGCAGTTTCACCGTCAATGGTTCTGGGAATATATGCACGAAGATAAACGTTATCTGCACGGCTTGATAAGTCTGAGGTCGACAAATCGACTAAAAATCCAAACTCTCCGACGTCAGTCGTCCAACGGTTACTATACAAACCAGAGTATTCGCCATTAGTTTCTTTGATTTGGTCGCCATAGTTACCTTTAATAGTTACGCTCGCGACTTGCCCAGCCGAATCAAACGGCATGCGCGTGCGTAAGTTTACAGTCCCACCCAAACCGCCTTCGATCATATCAGCAGATGGACTTTTGTAGGTATCCACTGCGTACATTAATTCAGCTGGCACATCTTCAAAACTCAAACCGCGACCATTAGCGGCAGAAAAAATATCGCGACCATTTAATTCAGCACGAACTTGCGTAAGACCACGAATCGCAACACCACTTCCCTCACCAGCAAAATGTTCAGGATCACCCATATTGTCGTAACGATTTATGGTAACGCCTGGTACACGTTGCAATGCCTCTGTAACACTACGATCTGGCAGTTTCCCAATATCTTCTGCAACAATTGAATCAACAATTACTGAGGAGTTCTTCTTAATTTCTTGCGCAGATTGAATACTTGCACGCTGGCCAGTAATAACAATCTCTTCTGTTGTTTCTGCTTCAGCAGCAAAAGTATGCGCAGTCATTCCCATAGCACTTACTGCTAAGGAAACGCTGGATGCCATTTTGATGTACATTGGTAATTTCTTTTTTAGAAATTTTTGTTCGTTTTTATTTATCATTGTCTTTCTCCAGTTATAAAAATGTAGACTAACCCCTAACTATTTTTGCCACTTATTATTATTTGTGGCTGTAAAGCACTCGCACTAGCATGTAAAAAATTTTTATAAAAATTCAGATAATTCGTAAATTAAAAATTTACGTGTTTATAATTTTTTTGTTAATGAATAACTTTTATTTGGCTCAACACTAAATATTCCTAACTCTCCTACTACTTTTACAGGGACAGATTTTCCGCTGGCGTTTTCTATTAAAGAGAAAGACTTTGCCAGCAAGGCGTTTTTGATAGTTATCTCGCCTGCGTGACCAGCATGAAATACGGCTTCATCTAATTCTTTATTTTTCCAACTCAGATCAATCACAAGATCGCCGCGCGCGCGCAAACCTTTAACAGATCCGGTAGACCAAGCTGAAGGTAAAGCAGGCAATAATTGGATTTGATTGTTTTGGCTTTGCAACAACATCTCTGCAATACCTGCAGTTGCACCAAAATTTCCATCAATTTGAAATGGAGGATGGTTATCCCATAAATTTGGTAGGGTACTAGTCGTTAATTGCTCAGATAAAACTTTATGTGCACGATCACCATCTAGTAAACGTGCCCATAAATTCACCTTCCAAGCCTGAGACCAACCAGTGCCACCATCACCCCGACCATTCAACGTGGTGCGTGCTGCTTGTAACAATTCCGGTGTTTTCGTAGCATCAATTTGATGACCGGGATGCAATGCAAATAATTGCGAAACATGACGATGTTGATTTTTCGGATCATCAATATCCTCCTTCCACTCTTGCAATTGCCCCCATTTACCTACGCGCAAACCTGAATCCAAATTCGCTAATATATCTGTAGTTTGTTGCGCAAATTTTTTATCGCCCAAAAAATTTGCTGCTTCGGATGTGTTGCGTAACAAATCAAACACAATTTGCTGTGACATTGCCGCCGCAACTACAAATGGCCCCTGCTCTGGTGAAAAACTTGGCGACACCACCCATTTGCCATCACGTGGATCTTTTACCAATGTGTCCAGCCAAAATTGCGCAGCACCTTTCATGATGGGATAGGCACGTTCACGCAGGAATTTTTTATCCTGCGTAAATAAATAGTGTTCGTAATAATGTTGCGACAGCCATGCACCTGCTTCCGGTTGCCAGAAAGCTGTTGGCCATTCGATAACACCCGCGAAACCCCATACGTTGGTGTTTAAAAAAAGCGTCCAACCATTTGCGCCCAGAATTTTTTTCGCTGCAACCTGCCCCGGCGCAACTAATGAATCTACAAAATTAAATAAAGGAGGAATGGTTTCCTGCAAATTGGTGGTTTCTGCCAGCCAGTAATTCATTTGTAAATTGATATTTACGTGGTAGTCATCATTCCACGGCGGAGTGTTGGTTCTATTCCAAACGCCTTGCAAATTCGCAGGCAAAGAACCGGCGCGAGAAGAGGAGATAATTAAATAACGACCAAATTGAAAATAAGTCGCTTCGAGTGTACGATCCAAAGATGCATCACCTTTGCGATAACCCACTAACAATTTCGGTGTAGTTAATGTGCTTTCACTTTGACCGATATTTAACGCAACACGATTAAACAATTTTTGATAATCGACTTGGTGATTATTAAATAAAGTAGTGAAGGTTTTTTTACTGGCATTATCTAATGCATCAGCAACTTTAGAGTGTGGATCTTTTCCACGGTAAACCGGATATTGTTGCGCATAATTAGTGCCCGCACTTAATACGAGCACAGCTGAATCAGCTGATTCCACGCTTACGGATTTTTCACCACTACGCGGTTGATTACCCAACGAGCTAATTTGTAATGCAGCTTCATATTTTAAGCCGTTATCTTGCAGATCACCCTGCACAGTAATTCGGCCATTTTTTACACTGGTTTGCACAGTGCGATTATCTGGAATATTTAAACTTGCATTGAAGTTAATTTTCTTTGGTTGATCTGCACTAATCCTAACAACAATCACACCATCGGGATAACTCGCAAAATATTCGCGTAAATAATTCACGCCGTCTTGCGTGTAAGTTACGCGCGTTATGCCCTTATCCAAATCAAGCTCGCGGCGATAATTGGTCACCGCTGTGCCTTTAGTAAACGTAAGAACAACCTCACCAAAGTTTTGGTAATCACCATAACCTACTGTTTTGTGCCCTAATTCTTTTGCAACTGCTTCCGGCTCCATCGCACCTTTTTCGGCCAGCGTTTTACGAACCGCCGCTAACTTCGGTACTTGCGATTCCGACGCTATACCAAAGTCATAACCTTGCTTTGAACCTGGTCCGCCAGTCCACAAGGTTTTCTCATTGAATTGAAGGTGCTCAATATCAACTTCACCCGTGATAACTGCGCCTAAAGCGCCATTACCAATAGGCAAGCCTTCTCTTTCCCAATCCGATGCGGGAGCATCAAACCAGATTTTTAATGGCGCGGCTGAGGTTTCAGCAGCCCATACACAATTCCGCGCAAACAAAGCCACCATGATGAGAAAAAATGGAAAAACGCCTCTCGGCAATTGCGATAGAGCTGGAAACCGAACCCACATCTAGAAGCACCTTGATTTTTATGTTTTATGAAATTCAGGACTTATATGAATATTATGTATGATATATATGGTATTTATGACTATATGATGCAATATTATGTCATTTTTTTCATCTATGCAATATTTATTACATATAATATATAGGTATGAATTAGTGAGTGGTTATGGCGGTGGAGAGGGTTTCTCGCGGACACGTAAATAACTATTTGGCGTATGAATACAACTGGGTAAGGAGGAAAATTACTACATCTCTGATTATAGTAATCTGATAAAAAGCAGAGAAAATTGAGCCTGTTGTTACGCAACTTATTCAGATAGCAAAGGTCCTTTTAACTATCATCATTCACTCTGAGCAGGTAAAGAAGCTGTCTATTCTTTTATGTAAGAAACTCAAATACTCGACAAAAACTCTTTTTGTGTCGGTGCATGCAGTACCCCTTGCTGAATCGCTAATTTTATTTTCTCCATAACCTGCTTTAATTTCGTTACATCCAAGTTATTAGCATCGGGAATACATTGTTCAGGAGTTATCTTAAAACCGTTGTACATACTTAACCAACTAGCATCTTGAAATGATTCAAGCTCATAACTAATTAAAGTTCCATCTTTTTTAAACGCCGTCATTTTATTTTGCAAAGTCTCGGGTACATCCATAGCAGCAAGCGCTTTCCAAAAATCATTAACGTTACGTTGATTCGCTTTGTAATGAAGAATGATGAAATCTCGAACCCTCGAGTACTCCATCTCATTAAGACGATTAACCTCTGCGATCTTTTTAGAATCAAAAGACATGTCAGGAAAATAGTTGATTAACTTAGTAATACCAGTTTGTATTAGAGAAATGGAGGTTGATTCAAGAGGCTCTAAAAAGCCACTCGCCAAACCTAAAGCTACGCAATTTTTCACAAAGAAATTTTTTCGCATACCGGCGGTAAATTTTATCACCCTTGGTGAGGTCAATTTTGCTCCGCTGGTATTGATCAATAAAGATTCGATTGCCTCATCTTCAGAAATTACATTACTACTATAAACGTAGCCATTTCCAACTCTATGCTGTAATGGAATTTTCCACTGCCAACCTGCAGTCAACGCAAATGATGAGGTATAGGGAGTAGCGTCCTCAACATTTTCAGTTTGCAGCGCAATCGCGCGGTCACAAGGTAACCATTTGCTCCAATTTATATATTCTGTTTTTAATGTTTTATCGATTAATAAACCTGCAAAACCAGAACAATCGATAAATAATTGCCCACTGATAACTTGGCCATCTGTTAAGGTCACCGACTCTATAAAACCAGTTGAGGAGTTTTGGGCAACACTAACAATTTTCCCTTGCTGACGAATTACACCTCTTTGTTCCGCATAGTTACGCAAAAACTTAGCGTAAAGTGATGCATCAAAATGATATGCGTAATTGTAGAGAGCTAACGGAGTTTCGAGATCGTGATCGACCTGGGCGAATCTCCTTTGCTTAGCTATTTGAGTAGCCAAACAAAAATCCTCAAGATCGTAAACGTATCCGCTCTTTTGCATTTTTAACCAACACTGATAGAAATTGACTCCATTAATTGGCAATCCATAATCAGCAAAGGGGTGAAAAAAAGTGTGTTCTTGTTTAAACCAATCTTTGAACTCTATGCCAAGCTTAAATGTAGCTTGAGTGGCCTTGATAAAATCAAGTTCAGAAATATCTAAATAACGGTTGAATTGATGAATGCCTGGTACCGTGGCTTCACCCACTCCCACAGTGCCAATATCATCTGATTCGACTAATTGAATACTGATTTTTCGTGATTCAAAGAATTTGGAAAGCGCAGCCGCCGCCATCCAACCCGCTGTTCCACCACCTACAATGACAATTTTTTGAATTTGCTGAACCATAAAACCTTCGTTATTTTATATTTAAAATTTATTTTATATTCAAATCTATGATGATTTAACCGCAATCTTGAGTCAATCTAAAAAAGTTAAGACTAAAAGGCAAATGGCACAAGTGTTGCTCCATTCGAGTCATCTACTACGGGTCCTTGAACTATAGCCATTTTGGCGGGTATGACCTCATTTAGGACATGACATGAAAAGTATTGGCACCACTATGAAACACTCTAATGATCAAAGCGCACCATCAGTTGTCGATAAAAAGTCTATTCAAGCATTTACGTCGCTTTTTCATCAGCGTTCGGATGCATTGAATCTCATAAAGCAACTTATTCATTTGGTGAAAGCGGTACAGAGGCATCGCGGGATGAGCATGGGTTTGCTCGGAGGTAATGCCCTTTTCCGGGAGGAATTTACTCGCTTGCAACGACAAATATCTGAACGCCTGCATTTATTTGCTTCATTTGCAGCACGTGTTCAGCACCTTGTTCCCGTACGTGAACAGGAAAACCTGCAAAGCGCCTGGGTCACTATCAGCCATGATTGGCAGGAAGACTCAGTGATTGATAATTATGAGTTGCACTGCCATCTTATCGAACAATTATTAGCTCTGTTGGCTCTGCTAGCTAAACAACTTGAACAACCTATGGCCGCAGTCTTAGCGAGCGCTAATGAACCCACCCAAATTTATGCTACCAGTGCCGTCTACCCGAATCGTTTTAAACAGCTCGAGGTACTTCACTTTTCCACCCGGTTGATGCCTTCTGTCGCGGAGCAAATTGGACGTATACGCGCATTGGCAACTTACACCGCAGCCTTGGGTTATTGCGATATCGACTACGCCAGTAAATTGCGCTATGTCATTCAATGTACGCGCGTGAATAACGAAAAGTTGCGGCACCAAGCCAAACGTATGGAAGGCATTTTAGAAAAAGACAGCCCACTTCTCAGCCAGTTAAAAAGTTATGAAATCAAGCTGACTTTTTTACTTAATATGGTTGAGCAAGATGTATTAAAGGAAGGAAAAATAAACGCTGACAGTAATCGCTTGTTTGAATTGGCAACCGATATTATTGATATGTATTTGAACAGCGTGGATGAAGGAATAATACTCATCGAGCGTTGGCATAACGACGAAATTGAAAATTGGATTATTTCGTCCAGCTAATCCTGTTAATAAAAAAACCGCTGAGATTTCAGCGGTTTTTTTATTTTAAATGCGACTTATATTTAAGATTGTCCCCACAGCTGAATGAGCTTGTGAATCTCTTCCGCAGCTTGCGGTGTTAAATCAATAATGGTGAACCCAGTCCAGTGTTTGCCATTTTGATCTGCAGAACGCGTCCATAAACAATCTACACCTATACGCACGACTACTTTTGTAGAGGTGTCGTTAGGCAGATGCATATCCAATTCATACAGACGATCTTCTTCGAGCGGAACATCGCCCACAAGCATAAGGCCTTGTGTATGAATGTTAACGAGGCGCCCTAGATAAACATCGCGCAGACTATCGTAGACATCAACATCGCCACCTAGCGTATGGCGTTGCAATGCGCGATCATAATTTTGTGAAGATAAATCACTCATAGACTTACTCACTTAGAGAAGATGATTCAGCGGCTAAATTACCAGCGCGTTCGTTACCCGCGCGCTCACTAAGAGTATGGTAAATATTTTCCAGCGCGCGTTCAAAGAATGGTTTAGTGCTGCCAGCAATAATATGTGCACTACCTGAAATCATTTCACGAGCTAATTGCAAACCTGCGATGAGAGAGACCTTTCTGCCTTGCTGATCGACCAACATGTAGTGATTGGTTTTCTGGTTAAACCAAGCAACTTTCAAGCGCTTTCCGCCTTCAAATTCAAACCAGGTTCCGAATTCAATCATTTTTAAACTATCGACAATTTTAGATTCGTCTGCAGTTTCTGGCGTTTGCAACTCATAGGCTTGACCCGCTTTTTCTGCTGCCATACTTTCAAGCTTTGAGCGCATGGGTGCAGGTGCAGCTTCGGCTTTTTTGCTTTGCAATGCCAAGCGTTGTAAAGCTATAACCGCTTCGATAAGTTTGCGGCCTTTGGCTTGTTCGTAGCCGATAGTTTCAAAGCCGTGTTCTAGCGATGCAATTAACGCAACTTGTCGCTCCATTTGTTTGACTTTATCGACCTGTAAGGTTTTTGGTTCAAGGCTCCACAAAAGATCATCGACTACTGCAACTGCACGACGCCATGCATCTGAATTGTCGCCATAGCGCAGCAATACAAATGACAAATAATCTGACCAAGGCTGCAGCAACAATAATAAAATCGCCGATGGCATTTCGCGGCCATCAGTGCGAATACGTACGGTGTTATTAACCTGTACTTTCGCCTCGCGTAATTTCTCTTCGCCTTGCGCTTTTTCAAGTGCACGGCGTTCCATCAATTCCTGACGGCGCGCCACATTGTGAGTATAGGAATTAAATTCAATGAGCAGTTCTGCGAACAGGCGCGTATCGTTTTTAAATTCTTCGAGTAAACGAAATACGGTTACTTTAATTTTATTAAAAATTTCAAATTGATCACTGCCATCATTACCAACCCAACGTACACCCGCTTCCGCCAAACTATTTAATAAAACACGAGCTGGGTGTTCAGGCTGCTCAAAAAAATCCTTATCGATAAATGCAATTTTAAGAAATGGCGTGTGCAAATAACTTAACAAAGCTTTTACAGAATCTGGTAAATGTTCGTCTGACAGCATGTACTCAAATAACATTCCCACCAAATCGATAGTTTGCATATCGTTGGCTTCAACTGCGCCATTTTCATTTTCCTTCGCAATATGATCCATCATTTGCTGACTAACTTCTTGCACACGTTGCGGTGATAAATTCACCGCCCCGACACTAACGTTTGCAAATGCTTGTTGTGTAACTGCCAACGAATTATTTTGCATGTTATTAAGCACGCTAACTAATTGGTCGCTGTTATACACACGTAAACTTTGGGGATTTGGATGTTGCGGCTGCTGGTTATACGGAGACATGCTGGCTTCAGGATAAGCATTTGCAGGACGAGGTACAAAACCCGCTGCGGCCACTGGAGCCTGCTGTGCAAAATTTTGCGCGGGCACGCCTTGCTGAAGGATATGCGATTGCAACAATTTAATAGCATTAAGCAAGCTGCTTTGATATTGCACGTCGGAAGCATTGGACGCGCCGCTTAATAGGCGATCACTCGCGCGGCGATGCATTTCTTCAGTTTGCGGTTGTTCAGGAAGACCAGCAAGCGGATCTATATCTAAAGGATCATCAGCAACCTGCTCTTCTGCGACAGGGCGTCCACCGGAATTGTCAGAAGACGACGGCGAAAAACGTAAATTGGGCAATAGATTTTGCAGAACAAGATATTGATTTATTTCGTCGTAAAGACTTTCTAATTGCCCAACAACTTCCTGATCAAATATTTTGTAACCAATGATTTTGGTTTTTGCATCCATATCCAAGCTGGATAAGACTTTACGCAACGCTTCGCAAAATTGAACCGGGCTTGCGGGGTTACTTCTCTCGTCTAACTTTTCGCCATCATTTAATAACGCAAGGCGTTGTTGCAATGCCCAAAGCTGCTCGGCATAAAAGCCCTCTGCGCGATGGGTAATAGAAGTAATTGCAATTGTCTCTTCAAGGTCTGAGTGTTCAACTAATGAGAGCATATCGCCGGTAAAACGCTCTTCACCGGTTAAAGTATTCAAGGTTTTGTTTTTGAATTTTACGAAGCCATTGCCTAAATGTTGGCAGAACTCTTGTTCTGCAGGCTGTTGTACGGCGGCAATTAAATTTTGAACTTCAAATAAGGCGAGTTGTTCTTTGTTTGATCTGGCTTGTTCCGCGTGTTCGAGAATTTCTTTACACCAGTGCCGCCAAAAATTTGGGAATACGCGGTACGCAAAGCCGCGCGTAAGGTCGCGGCAATGTTTAAGATGCTGAATAACAATTTGCTCTGACATAGGCGCAAGCGTGCTCCCGGAGCGTTTATTGGCATCAGTACCAACCGGTCCTAAATTTTGCATAAATTTTCCTGGGTTTTTGTCCATAACTTTCATAATCCGACCGTCCCGCTGAGCGTTAAAATCCTTTTGTAGGCTGTCAGCTTTCAAAAAAGTTGTACTGACGTAGCCAATTTTACATGCCAAAAACTGTATCTCTCAATTCTAGCAGTTTATAAGAGCTTGGCTACATAATGAGGTATACGTCACCTATTTCAACACATATAGGCTACTTTCGACACCATTACCTTTGTGAAAAAATCACCTTTCGATGTAAAGATTTAACAATTATTTACCCATCCACTAATGCACCAATAAAACTCACTCAAAAAGCGCATACGCACCTTAAACAGGCGCCGCCAATTACAAAACTTTTGCAAAACCATCAGTATTTACAGGCTTTGAAGGCTTGAATGCAAGTTGGTATTCATCTTGCTAAATCCATACAGTTCACTAGAAATAACTGATCCGCACTCTGAGTGGTTTAGCATATTTACGGTTTTACAATAGAAAGCTAGGGTTCCGACTGATGCTTAATTTCTCAAGTGTTCAGTGACTGGTCCGAGAGCTTTCGACCCCGACAGCGCAAGCTTTTGAGGTTACACGGCGGGATAAAAGCCCGGGAGATAGATGGCGAAAACCTGTTAGCAAATCTTGTTACGGATATTTGTCCGCGGTTTGTACAGATTTTTTAACTGCCAGAGTGCTCTCAGCTTTACGACTCAAGCAATAGCAAAAGCTTGAAGTCCCAAATAAAAGCCCTGTAATCCAAAAACCGTTGGAGGTTTACCATGACAAGCTTCGCCCAAGTCCATGCAGCTCTCACCAAACGCTTGTTAAGCAAAACAGCTATTGCCTTCGCCCTTCTTTTATCATCCGCCTTGGCTTCCGCAGAACCCTTTAAAGTTTGTTGGTCCATCTATGTTGGCTGGATGCCCTGGGGCTACTCTGCCGAACAAAAAATTATCGATAAATGGGCCAAAAAATACGGTATCGAAATTCAAGTTACTCAAATTAACGATTACGTAGAATCCATTAATCAATATACCGCTGGTCAATTCGACGCCTGCGCTATGACTAACATGGACGCCCTTACAATTCCTGCAGCGGGCGGCGTGGATAGCACCGCATTAATCGTTGGTGATTTCTCCAACGGTAACGATGCAGTAATTCTCAAAGGCGACAACAAAACCCTGAAAGATATCAAAGGCCAAAACGTAAACCTGGTTGAGTTGAGTGTGTCTCACTACTTACTTGCTCGCGCGTTGGAAAGCGTGAAATTAAGAGAGTCCGATGTAAAAGTTGTTAATACTTCCGATGCCGACATGGTTGCCGTTTACGGCACCAAGGGCGTAACCGCTGTAACCACATGGAATCCACTTGTGGGCGAGATCATGACACAACCGCATACAACTAAAGTGTTCGACTCCGCACAGATCCCCGGCGAAATCATGGATTTATTTGTGGTTAACACCGCCACACTGAAAAAGAACCCTGCATTAGGTAAAGCGTTGGTCGGCGCCTGGTACGAAATCATGAGCACTATTAATGCTCAAGACGCAAAAGCGATTGCCACGCGTACTGCAATGGCAAAAGCATCCAGCACTGATTTGGCCGGTTTCGATTCACAACTCAAAACCACCAAAATGTTTTACACCCCTGCATCAGCCATCGAATTTGCCAAAAGCGACGCGCTCCTTGCCACTATGAAAAAAGTTGCTGAGTTCTCTTTCGCTCACGGTTTGCTCGGTGACAAAGCACCGGACGCTGCAACCGTTGGTGTTGAAGGCCCCAAAGGCATTTACGGCAATAGCAAAAACGTGAAGTTACGTTTTGATACGACCTACATGCAAATGGCTGCAGACAACAAGCTTTAAGACTACAAGCGTGAGTGGAGCCATCCACTCACGCGTTCAATTAAAACTAAAATAGCTTTTTATCCTTACGGGATTTCTTTATGAAACGGCTTATAAATCTAACGCCATCCAAACCCGTGCGCTGGTTACTCGGTATTTTGCCTTTTGCGCTTATCATTCTTATTTATATAGTTGCCTCCGATGCGCGACTACTTGAAAACGCCACCGATAAACTACTACCAAGTTTCGGACAAATGGGCGAAACACTTCATAGCTACGCGCTGGAGCCAAGCAAACGTACTGGCGAATATCTATTTTGGGTTGATACCTACAGCAGCTTAAAACGTTTACTACTCGGCATAACGATTGCCGCTTTATTAGGATTCACATTCGGATTACTAACCGGTGCCATACCCGTTTTTCACGCACCCGTTTCACCCTTGGTCACAGTGATTTCACTCGTGCCACCCATGGCATTACTGCCTATTTTATTTATTGTTTTTGGGCTGGATGAATTATCAAAAGTTGCCTTGATTGTTATCGGCGTAGCGCCTTGTATAGCGCGCGACATTCAGCGCAGCGCAGGAGAAATTCCGCAAGAACAAATTATTAAAGCACAAACACTTGGTGCCTCATCGCTACAAGTTTTGCTACGCGTTTACATTCCACAACTCTCACCGCGTTTGATTGGTTCCATTCGTTTAACGCTTGGTTCAGGCTGGTTATTTTTAATTGCCGCCGAAGCTATAGCCTCAACCGATGGCCTTGGTTACAGAATATTTTTAGTGCGCCGCTACATGTCGATGGATGTGATTTTGCCTTATGTCGCCTGGATAACCTTACTCGCATTTATCATCGATTGGTTGCTACTTAAAACCAGCCAAAAATGTTTTACATGGCATCATCAAGGAGCACACTAATGACCGCTGTGATTCAGGCAACTCCCTTAATAACCGCCAAAAACTTATGGAAGAAATATGGCAACAACGTCGTATTGGAACGTATGAACATCAGCGTAAATGCGGGTGAATTTATTACCATGGTAGGAACATCCGGCTGCGGTAAAAGTACGTTTTTAAAAATGCTTTTGGGAATGGAAGAACCAACATCAGGTGAATTATTGTTGGATGAAAAACCAATTCCTAACGAGCCCGACCAATCGCGCGGAATTGTGTTTCAACAGTATTCAGTTTTTCCCCATTTAACCGTATTGGAAAATGTGATTCTCGCGCGCGAGTTTGAACACTCACCTTTAATTGGAAAATTATTCGGAGGCAGAAAACAAAAAGTTGTCGATGAAGCAAAAGCACTTTTAGATTCCGTTGGATTAACGCCAGCAATCAATAAATACCCGCACGAATTATCAGGCGGAATGAAACAACGCTTAGCAATCGCACAAGCATTAATTCGCCAACCGCGCATTTTATTACTCGACGAACCTTTCGGTGCACTCGACCCCGGCATACGCGCAGACATGCACGAATTAATTTTAAAACTGTGGCGCGAACACAAACTCACCGTGTTTATGGTGACGCACGATTTAAGCGAAGGATTTTATTTAGGCACACGCCTTTGGGTATTCGACAAATTACGTCGCGACCCACATTCGCCCGAGGCCTATGGTGCAAATATTACTTACGATTTACCAGTAACGCGCAAAACCACTGAAATACCGGCGGAAATAAAAGCAGCAGAGATCGCACTATGAGTAAAACGTTTTACACAACAACCATTCCCGGCAATGGCCATTGGTCACTAGAAGTCCGTCGCGGCACCTTTATGAAAATCACCGATATCGACGGCGGCGCCAACGTCGGTATGTTGTTTTATAACCCACGCAATTTATTGGAAAGATACAACGCACCAGACACTTTAAAATGCCAACACACGTTTAAATTACAACGTGGAAACTGTTTGTATTCAGATATGGGCAGAATTTTTGCGTCAGTTATTGAAGATCATTCCGCAAATGGCGAAGGTAACTGGCACGATACTATTTGCGGTAACAGCAATGCTGAACAAATTGAGAAACAGTTTGGCAAACGTGATTACCAAAAAGATCGCAACAGCTGGTTACAGAATGGCAGCGATGCTTTTTTAACTGAATTAGCAAAATATGGATTAGGCCGCGCCGATATGGCATCCAATATTAATTGGTTTAGCAAAGTTATTGCAGATGACAATGGCAACATAAAACTCGACACCAAAAATCAAACTGCAGACAATTCAGTAACCTTGCGCTTTGAAATGGACACACTCGTTTTATTGCATGCATGCCCTCACCCGCTGAATAAAGCTGAAGCTTACCCTTTCAAATCCGTGCAAATTGAATTGGGTGAAGCGGAAGCTGTGGTGGACGATGATTACTGCAAAAATTTCCGCCCCGAAAACCAACGCGGATTTCAAAACAACGCGCTCTACTATCTTGCTGCGAAATGATGGTGAATGATATGTCTTTAATTGAAAGTAAATTGAACCCGGAAAATTCAACCGCTCGCCATTATGTTGCAGCCGGTGATTATTTTTTAGGTGAAATAAAACAGGGCCAAACTTTTCGTATTGTAGATTTAGAAGGCAACCAAGCCGCCGATGTTTTGTTTTATAACGCCAAAGACCCTAGCGAACGTTACAGTGCTATGGACACCATTCGCACCCAAGGTAATTTATATTTAAGTGCAGGCACAAAATTAATTTCAAATACTAATCGAGAATTGCTGGAAATTGTTGCCGACACTTGTGGCCGTCACGACACACTCGGCGGTGCTTGCGCAACCGAAAGCAATACCGTTCGCTACAGTTTGGAAAAACGATGCATGCACGCCTGTCGCGATAGTTGGATGCTCGCAGTTGCTGAACACCCTGAATTTAACATCAGTAAACGCGACATCACTCACAACATTAATTTTTTTATGAATGTGCCTGTTACTAGCGAAGGCGGTTTAACCTTTGAAGATGGCATTTCAGCTCCGGGAAAATACGTAGAGCTGACAGCGAAAATGGATATAGTGATGTTAATTTCCAACTGCCCGCAATTGAATAATCCGTGCAATGGTTATAACCCTACGCCGATAGAAGTTCTGGTGTGGAATTAATATAAAACTCATACACGTATACATAATATTGAACATCTTCAGTGGACGACCACTGTCGTATTAAAAACCTCCGGGACGGCCCGTTGGAGAAAATATGTTTACTAAAGTATTAATCGCCAATCGCGGCGCTATTGCCACTCGTATCATCCGCACGCTTAAAAAATTAAATATTAAATCCGTCGCCGTCTATGCCGAATCCGATGCTGACAGTTTGCACGTTCGCCTTGCCGACGAATCTTATTCACTCGGCGAAGGTGCAGCCGCACAAACTTATTTGGATCGAAAAAAAATTATTGCCATTGCCCAAGAAACCGGCGCGCAAGCGATTCATCCCGGTTATGGATTTTTAAGCGAAAACTCCGGTTTTGTCGCTGAGTGTGAAGCGGCAAATTTAGTTTTCATCGGCCCAACTGCCGAACAAATGATTACCTTTGGTTTAAAACACAAAGCGCGCGAACTTGCGCAATCCGCAGGTGTTCCACTTTGCCCGGGTACAGATTTATTAAGCAGCCTAGAAGCTGCAGTTGAAGCTGCTGCAATTATCGGCTACCCGGTCATGCTGAAAAGCACTGCAGGCGGCGGCGGTATCGGCATGCAGCTTTGCAACAGTGAAGCAGAATTAATCGGTGCATTTGATAGCGTAAAACGTTTAGGCAAAAATAACTTCGCCGATGATGGCGTATTTTTAGAAAAATTTATCGCGGCTGCGCGCCACATTGAGGTACAAATTTTTGGCGATGGTAAAGGAACAGCTGTTGCCATTGGTGAGCGCGATTGTTCCAGTCAGCGCCGCAACCAAAAAGTCGTTGAAGAATGCCCTGCTCCCAACCTGCCTGATACACAACGCCACGCCATGCAACGCACCGCTGAACAATTATTAAGTTCAGTCAATTATCGCAATGCAGGCACAGTAGAATTTATTTACGATTCCAAAGACGATAAATTTTATTTCCTGGAAGTAAACACGCGTTTGCAAGTTGAACACGGTGTAACTGAAGAAGTATTTGGTGTTGATTTAGTTGAATGGATGCTACTCCAAGCAGCCGACAAGTTAGGTGACTTAAAAGCTTTACGCGCGCCAATATCTGCAAAAGGCCATGCTATACAAGTGCGCGTTTACGCTGAAGATCCAGCACGCGATTTTCAACCCTGTGCAGGTTTACTAAGCAAAGTTGAATTCCCTATAACCGATGAAAATTTGCGTATCGATTCCTGGATTGAAAGCGGCATAGAAGTCCCATCTTACTTTGACCCCATGCTCGCAAAAGTTATCGTACACGGTGAAAACCGTGACGATGCACTTGAAAAATTATCCAACGCGTTAAACGCAACACAACTCTATGGAATTGAAACCAACTTAGGTTATTTACGCACGCTGTTAAAAGATGAAACTTTAATTCAAGGTCACATGACCACGCGCTATTTAAATCATTTTAGTTTTAAACCTGCGCGCATTGATGTATTGCAAGGCGGAACCCAAACTACCATTCAGGATTACCCGGCACGTACAGGCTACTGGCATATAGGCGTACCGCCGTCAGGTCCTTTTGATAACTATTCATTCCGTTTAGGTAATCGTTTATTAGACAACGATGAACGCGCTGCAGGTTTGGAAATTACCTTGCAAGGCCCCATCTTAAAATTTGGCTGCAATACCAGCATTGTTTTAACCGGTGCGGATATTGATGCAAAACTTGATGGCGATGCGATAAGTATCAATCAAGTCATCACTGTAAAATCAGGCCAGCAATTACAGCTTGGCAGAATTACCGAACGCGGTGCGCGTGCTTATCTTTGTGTTGCAGGCGGCATTCAATGCCCAGATTACTTGGGTGCAAAATCCACTTTTACTCTCGGTCAATTCGGCGGTCATAATGGTCGTGCTTTGCGCGCGGGAGATGTGCTCGCGCTTGATGCAACAGCTAGCAATAACATTATCGAAAAAAATATTCTGCCCAATTTATTAAAGCCCACCATTACTAACCTTTGGCAATTGCGCGTTATTTACGGCCCACATGGCGCGCCAGATTTTTTTACGCCTGACGATATAGAAATATTTTTTAAATCTGATTGGGAAGTTCACTACAACTCCAGCCGTACCGGTATTCGTTTGATTGGACCCAAACCAAGTTGGGCGCGTACATCTGGCGGTGAAGCGGGAATGCATCCTTCTAATATTCACGATAACGCCTATGCATTTGGTACCGTGGATTTCACTGGAGATATGCCAGTAATTCTTGGTCCAGATGGCCCATCACTTGGTGGCTTCGTTTGCCCGGCAACCGTAATCAGCGCTGATTTATGGAAGCTCGGTCAACTACGTGCCGGTGATAAAATTCGTTTTGTTTCGGTGAGTATTGATGACGCGGTTGCTATTGAAAAAACACAAAATGAAAATTTAAAAAACCTCGATGCAACCGAAGCAAGCTGGAATCCAGTAACGCCCTATACACCCATCGTAGCGCAATTATCGAAAGAAACTTACGGTGAAGATATTGTTTATCGCGCAGCGGGCGATCACTTTCTATTGGTTGAATACGGCGCGCTTGAGCTAGATATTAAATTGCGTTTCCGTGCCCACGCACTTATGCAATGGCTGCAAAAAAATCCTGTCACAGGTTTGCGAGAATTAACGCCCGGAATTCGCTCGCTCCAAGTGCATTACAACAGCCAGGAAATTTCACTCAGTGAATTAATCGCCCATTTACAACACGGCGAAACAGAACTCATCACCCAATTAAATGAACTCAGCGTGCCCTCGCGCATTGTGCACATACCTTTGAGTTGGGATGACGAAGCCTGCCAGCTTGCGATACAAAAATATATTCAATCTGTACGCGACAACGCGCCTTGGTGCCCCAGCAATTTAGAATTTATTCGCCGCATTAACGGGCTCGATTCAATACAAGCGGTAAAGGATATTGTCTTCAATGCGTCTTATTTAGTGATGGGATTAGGCGATGTTTATTTGGGCGCGCCCGTTGCTACGCCAATTGATCCGCGCCATCGTTTGGTGACCACAAAATACAACCCCGCGCGTACCTGGACTGCAGAAAATTCCGTGGGCATCGGCGGTTCTTACATGTGCATTTACGGCATGGAAGGCCCCGGCGGCTATCAATTTGTAGGGCGCACCTTACAGATGTGGAATCGCTACCGAAAAACCGCAGAATTCAAACAACCCTGGCTATTAAATTTCTTCGATCAAATTCGTTTTTATGAAGTTAGCAGCGATGAACTCAAACAAATTCGCCGCGATTTCCCGCAAGGCCGTTACTCCATAAAAATTGAAGAAAGCCAATTCAGTTTGCACGAGTACGAAAAATTTATTGTCGATAATAATGAGGATATCGCGCAATTTACTGGTCAACGCGAACACGCCTTCAACGAAGAGCTTGCTCGCTGGCACGCCAACGGTCAATTTAATTACGAACAAAAGGAAATTGCTGAAGAAAGTGATGAAGCTGAAATTCCTGAAGATGCTATTCGCGTGGATAGTTCTGTGTCAGGCAGCGTATGGCAGTCTTCGGTAAAAGTTGGTCAATCAGTAAAAGCTGGCGATGTTTTGTTGGTGTTGGAATCCATGAAAATGGAAATCAATATAACAGCGCCCTGCGCAGGAAAAGTAACACAAATATTAAAAACCGAAGGCTCGCGCGTGCAAGCGGGCCAAACACTTGTGGTAATGGAGGAATAATTTTTCGGCCTAATAAATAGAAAATAAGATAGCGCAATGCATCACGGAAATTTTAAACCAAAAGCTCCACAATGCATTGCATTACTTTTAGGCTGTTACGGAAGTATAAAAACAATATTCGCCACGTTAATTTAAAATATTTTTTGAGACCTAATGAGTTCACTATGAAAATTTGTTTTACCCTGAAGGATTACAAAAACGCTATCGCTCGCTTCATTTTACTGATTGTTGCTATTTGCATTTCTGCGCATAGTTTTGCAGCTGTTGAGAAAAAAACCTCTTTCACTATTGCGTGGTCAATTTATGCAGGCTGGATGCCGTGGGGCTATGCTGGCGATAAGGATATAGTTGATAAATGGGCAAAAAAATACGGAATTCAAATTAAAATAGTTCAAGTGAATGATTACGTTTCATCGATTGAACAATTCAGCAAAGGTAAATTCGACGGTTGTGTAATGACCAACATGGATGCCTTCACTATGCCCGCTGCCAGCGGTTTAGATAGCACGGCCTTAATTCTTGGCGATTATTCAAATGGCAACGACGCCGTCGTATTAAAAAATACTACCGACTTTACCGACCTCAAAGGCCGCAACGTAAACCTGGTAGAGTTTTCGGTTTCGCATTACCTATTATTGCGCGCTCTTGAAAAACATCACATGAATGCGCGCGATGTAAAAATTGTGAATACCTCAGATGCAGAAATTGTTGGTGTGCTAAAAAAACCAAATATCAATGCAGCAACCTTGTGGAATCCGCAATTGAGTTTTGTGCTTGGCAATTCACCCAATATGCGCAAAGTATTTAACTCAAAAGAAATCCCCGGCGAAATTATCGACATGATGGTTGTGAGTACCGATGTTCTCAAAGCCAATCCGAATTTAGGAAAAGCACTCGTCGGCGCATGGTTTGAAACACTGGAACTAATGCGTAAAAATGATGCTGAAGGAAAAGCCGCGCGAACATTTATGGCAACCAATGCCGGAACCACTTTGGCGGACTACGACTCGCAGCTACGCGATACTGAAATGTTTTATACACCTGCAGCCTCTTACAATTTTTCAACAACCACTCAGTTGCATAGCACCATGGAACTAGTTCGGAATTTTTCTAAAGCGATTGATGTTAAAAATACCGATGACATAGGCGTTCAACTTCCTGATGGCACAATTCAAGGAAGCAGCAAAAATATCAAGCTGCGCTTCGATACCTTGTTCGTAAAGATGGCTATGGAAGGAAAACTCTAGTTTGTTAATTAACAAGGCGCGGCTATTACCTCGCGCCTTCTGATCTCTAATCCTGCAACTAAAAAATCGCAATAAACCTGCCCAGCAAATAAATTCACTATTTTTCACTTCATCTACAATATTCCCTAGTCTGATACGTCTTCACTCTGCAGAGATACTATTACAGGCCAAATCTAGTCAGTTTTAGGCCGCTCTCCTCCTCACTGTAATCCCAATTCCATATGTCATTTGTCACCACCAGCAATCTTTACAAATTTAACGTTGGTATTTTTACCTAAATTTGGTATTTTTACCTAAATTCTGCATCTGACTAACCATATTGAGACTTATTGGCGTGAAAACGAAAGAAAAAATACTCAAAGCTGCACTGGATGTTCTCCTTCAAGAAGGCTTTCCAGCCCTCACGCAAACCCGTGTGGCTGAAGTGGCTGGCGTCAGGCAAGGTCTTCTCACCTATCACTTCCCAACCCGAAGCAATCTGCTAACGGCGGTTGTGGATGAGAGCAAAGAGCGCATGGCCGAGTATCGAAATGCGCCGGAAAACGGACCTCTCACGCTCGATTCTATTAAAGAAATCATGACTCACTTTGCGCTGACTAAAAATATTCCGCGCCTGATGCTCGCACTTACGGTCGCTGCTGATGAAGATCCTTCGCTTGCCAGCTGGTTTATTCAAAGCGATTTGGATACACGCCAAAAATTCCGCGACTTGCTTCAGCAATTGGGATGGCAAGTTGACGAAAATATTCTTTATTTCATGCGCGCCACAGTCATAGGCGCAGCGCTAATAAATTTGCAGCAAAACACCGCCGCTTCGGAAGAAAGAACGCGGCTGGTTATTGAAGCTGCGTTCCAAAATCTTATTAACCATTTAAAACCGCTTTAAATCTTATTTAAGATCCTACAGGGATACACACTATGTTTTTACCAAATTATAGCGATGACGATGAATGCAAACTCAAACCGATCATTCTGGAATTTATTATCGTCATTGGTTTATTGCTAATGGCTTCACCGCTGATTGCTTTTGCCGATGACGTAAAAAATGTTAAAGAAACTCCGCGCACGCAAGTTACAACTAGCATCGCAAAATCCACAAATTGGGCCGTATCCATTTCTGCACAAGGTGAAATTCTTCCATGGGAAGTGGCTATTGTTAGCGCAAAAACTAACGGCATTGGCGCTACCGAGGTTAAAGTCGTAGAAGGCGATAGCATTCGCAAAGGGCAAGTGCTCGCACGTTTTGATGATCGTTTATTAAAAGCCGAACTCGCGCAAGCAAAAGCTAATCTCGCATTTGCATCATCAAGCTTGCAACTAGCCGATACCAATTTAAAACGTTTCGATCAACTCAAATTAAAACAAACTTTGAGTGAACAAGAATTCGATCAAGTCGCCACTCAAGCTGCCACGGCATCTGCAACACGCGATCAGGCTGCAGCAGCAGTGAAACTCGCCGAAGTTAAATTGGAAGATGCAACAGTGGTTGCACCTGACGATGGAAAAATTCTGGAGCGCAGTATCGAATTAGGAAAAGTGCCCGGCGCGGGTGAATCGCTTTTTCGCATATTGCGCCAGCATAAATTGGAATGGGTTGCAAAAATTGACGCAACAGATCTCGCTCGTGTAAAACCCAATATGGTTGCGCAAATTAATGCGGCAAATAACCAAACTTTGGCAGGAAAAATTCGCAGCGTTTCACCGCAACTCACCAACGGTTCTCGGCTCGCCAAAGTGCGTGTGGTGTTAGACGGCGCGCCGGATATTGCCGTGAATACTTATGCCGATGGAAAAATTTTAATTGGCAACGCTTCTGCCGTTACAGTGCCATCCGAGAGTCTTGTCATTAAAGACGGCAAAACTTGGGTATTCCGCGTAAAAAATAATATGGCAGAACAAGTGTTAGTCAACATTGGTCGCCGCCAACAAAATGAAATTGAAATACTTTCAGGCATTAAAAATGGCGATACGGTAATTCTGGAAGGCGCAGGCTTTTTAAATGATGGTGATAAAATTTCAGTGAAAGCTGCGCAAGTTGCACAGGCTACGCAAGTTACTGGAGCAAAAAAATGAATTTTGCAACCTGGTCACTACGTAATCCCAGCGCCGCTATCCTGATTTTTATTTTATTGACCTTTGCAGGTTTATGGGGCTTTCACAAATTAAATGTGCAAGATTTCCCCGATATGGATTTGCCGATGGTCAATGTGTCATTGAACCAACCTGGCGCGGCGCCAGCACAACTTGAAACCGAAGTTGCACGTAAGGCGGAAGATGCGCTCGCAAATTTGCAATTGCTTCGCCACACTCACACCACAATTTCGCGCGGTAATGTTTCTATCGTTGTTGAATTTGCATTAGAGAAAAAATTATCTGATGCCGTCGCCGATGTGAAAGATGCGCTCGACAGTATTCGCAGTGATCTACCGCCAGATTTGCTTGAACCACAAGTGAGCAAAGTGGAATTAGGTGCGGATAATCCCACAGTAACTTACGCCGTTGCTGCGGCAAATTTTTCGGAAGAGGAATTATCCTGGTATGTGGATAACACGCTCGGCAAGAAAATTATGTCAGTGCGCGGCGTCGGGCAATTCACGCGGCTCGGCGGTGTTAACCGCGAAATCCAAGTGCAAGTTGATCCACTAAAACTGAATGCACTCGGCGTAACTGCAACAGATATTTCACAAACGATTAAAGAAATTCAGCAAGAAAATTCCGGTGGCCGCAGTCAACTCGGTGGTTCAGAGCAAGGCGTGCGCACCATTAATACCATGAAAACCGTCGGTGAATTGGAGCAATTACCTATTTCATTGGCGAACGGCGAAACACTTCGTCTTGGCCAAGTAGCAACTGTTATTGATACCAATGCGGAGCGCTCGCAGTCTGCACTTTTGGATGGAAAACCTGCGATTGGTTTCCAAGTGTTGCGTTCAAAAGGTTTTGATGAAACGAAATTAGCCGCTGATATTGATGTGACGCTTAAAGAATTAGCTCAGCAAAATCCTGAAATATCGTTTAACTTAATTCGTTCAAGTGTTCCCAGAATTTTAGAACAATACGAAGGTTCAATGAACATGTTGTACGAGGGCGCGATTCTCGCGGTGCTCGTTATATTTTTCTTCTTACGCGATTGGCGCGCAACATTAATTGGCGCTATCGCTCTACCCTTATCGATCATTCCAACGTTTGCGTTTATGTCATGGGCAAACTTTTCCATCAACACAATTACTTTATTAGCAATGGCCGTTGTAGTTGGTGTTTTAGTGGATGATGCCATTGTAGAAGTTGAAAATATCGCGCGACACCAACGTATGGGCAAATCCGTAAAGCAGGCAACTATCCACGCCGTCAATGAAATTGCGCTAGCGGTTATAGCGACAACAGCAACATTAGTCGTCGTGTTTTTACCAACCGCCATGATGGGCGGAATTCCTGGTCTCGTATTTAAACAATTTGGTTGGACCTTGGTAATCGCCGTATTAATTTCATTATTAGTCGCGCGCATTATCACTCCTATGACCGCTGTATTTTTACTGAAGCCGATTCATCACGAAGAAAAAGAAGGAAAGTTTTTACCATTTTATTTAAAAGCGGCGAGTTGGTGTTTGGAACATCGCAAAACAACCTTAGGTGCCGGCACGATATTTTTTATAATTTCGGCAGGCCTTGTTGCATTTTTGCCCGCGGGATTTATTCCAGCGTCCGATGAAGGCATGACCTACGTTCACATAGAAACACCGCCGGGTAGCAGCTTTTCCACTACGCAGCAAAAAGCAGAAGAAGTACGCGAAGCTATTAATCACATTCCTGGCGTTGCGCAAATTTTCACAACTGTCGGTACCGCAACTGCAACAGGCGGCGGTGGTGGAATGGCTTTAGGTGAAGTACGCAAAGCAACCTTGATGGTCGTGTTTTCAGAAAAACGTCCTACCCAAGCTGAAATCGAAACTAAAATTCGCACACAACTTCAATCTATCGCAGGCATAAAATATTCCGCTGGTGCTGGCGGCCCCGGTGAAAAATTCGAAATTTTATTAACCGGTGATGATTCACTTGCATTAGCAACCAGTGCTCGCGCGATTGAAAAAGAAATTCGCGTTATGGGTTATTTGAGCGGTGTTACATCAACCGCAAGTTTGGAGCAACAAGAAATACAAGTGATTCCAAATACCATTCAAGCCAGTGAACGCGGCGTTTCTACTCAGGCGATTGGCGAGACATTACGTATCGCTTTAGCAGGTGATTACGATCATATTTTGCCTAAACTAAATTTGGATCAACGCCAACTAGGTATTCGCGTAATGCTGCCGCCAGAAATGCGTACCGATGTGGATACGCTCGCGAATTTACGCGTTCATTCCAAAGATGGTTTGTTGCCGTTAAGAAGTTTGGCAACGATTGAATTGAGTAGCGCTCCGTCGCAAATTTTACGTATTGATCGCCAACAACAAGTTTCCATTTCTGCTGACCTCGGCGGCTACTCATTGGGAACTGCGCTAGAAGATGTGAAAAAATTACCGAGCATGCGCGCGCTGCCATCGTCCGTACATTTTATTGAGGGCGGCGATGCAGAAATAATGGTGGATTTATTTATGGGCTTTATTATCGCCCTGCTCACTGGTGTTTTCTGTGTGTACGCAGTATTGGTTTTATTATTTAAAGATTGGTTACAACCAATAACCATTTTATCCGCAGTGCCTTTATCGGTTGGCGGCGCGTTTGTTGCACTTCTCGTTGCCGGTTCAGAATTAGGTTTACCTGCACTGATTGGTTTGGTAATGCTGTTGGGAATCGTCACTAAAAATTCAATTTTGTTGGTCGATTTTGCGATTATTTCTTTACAGCAACCGCATGAATCTAAAAACGCAGCAATTCTAGAAGCATCCGGCAAACGTGCTCGCCCAGTACTTATGACGAGTGTGGCGATGATTGCTGGAATGTTGCCGCTAGCGCTTGGTTTTGGCGGCGATGCGAGCTTTCGTCAACCCATGGCAATTGCAGTAATCGGCGGTCTGGTTACATCCACTGCGTTAAGTTTGTTAGTTGTGCCCGTGGTGTTTTCCTACATGACTGGATTTGAAGCACGCTTGAAAAAACGGTTTAATTTTTCAAGTGAACAACCGGCAAGCGTCACTCAATAACCAATAATATTCTTGCTTTTACAGACTAACGAAAACGTAATTTCTTTCACGCGCCAAGTACAGAGTGAAAGAAATTTCAATAGAACATTAAACTTATCCAAACTGTTATTTTATCCATCTCACACCATTCAATAATTTTTTATTTTTATACAATATTTTGCTTTGTGATCCGTCTTCATAAGTATGGAAACGATATTAACAACAGGCGAGTCAATGGCACAGCGCAATGATGAAATTACAGAAAGCGTAAGGCGCGAACGCACTCGGCTGTGGGCATTTATTCGCAAGCGAATCGCTGACCCCAGTGAAGCTGAAGATATTTTGCAAGATGTGCTCTTTGAATTTGTAGAAGCCTATCACCTGCCGGAGCCGATTGAGCAGGTAGGTGCATGGTTATTCAGAGTAGCGCGAAACAGGATTATTGATCGTTTCCGTAAAAAGAAGGAAGTACCCTTAACGGATTGGCTTGGCGATGAAGCTGATGATTATTGGTTAGATGATTTGCTGCCACCCGTCGATGGGCCTGAGACAGCTTACACACGCGAAATACTGTTACAGGAATTGCAGGACGCGCTTAACGAATTACCGCAAGAACAACGCGATGTATTTGTTGCGCACGAATTACAAGGGCGAAGTTTTGAAGAATTAGCATTAGAGACAGGTGTAAAACTAAGTACCCTGCTCTCACGAAAACGCTACGCAGTCATACATCTTCGCAAACGTTTACACATAATTTATCAAGAATTTTTAGAGGAAAATTAATATGAGCCACAAACTTTGGTTTGCGAAAGGAATAGTTTTTGTTGCCGCAGCTATTGCTGGATTAGGTTGGCTGGTGATGTCGCTGTGGAATTGGATTATTCCCCCACTCTTTAGCAGCGCCAATAACATTGATTATTTACACGCGCTCGGTCTGTTAGTGTTATGCAGAATTTTATTTGGCGGTTTCCACGGTCGTGGCGGCTGGCACAATAACAAAATGCACCGCTGGCACAATATGACAGATGAAGAAAAAGAGAAATTTAAGCAAGGCATGATGGGCTTTCGTTCGCGCGGCAAAGACTAAATAAACTTTAAAAAGCAGGTGCGTAGATTTTATGGAAATTATAATCGCAGCAAATTGCAAAAAAGACCCGGGCACTATAGTCCCGGTCATTAACTTAAAACGCTGTGAAGGAAAATCTGACTGCGTGGTCGTTTGCCCAGAAAATGTTTTCGAGGTTCGGCAAATTGATCACGCCGATTATGAAGAATTAAATCTGCTGCACAAACTCAAGCTACGTGTTCACGGAATGAAAGTCGCTTACGCACCTAATGCAGATGCCTGCAAATCTTGTGGATTGTGCGTAAGCGCATGCCCGGAAAAAGCGATTACTCTAACCAGGCGATTATAGAACAGAATTTTTTTAGGCCGGTATAGTCCTATCCTCCGCCCACAATCTTAGCCGCGCTATTTGTTCAGCCATCACCACCGAAAGCGGGCTTGTGTTGCGAATTTCGTGCAGCAAAATATCCGTTGTTAATTTGGTTGCGCTAGATGCTGCGGTGTACATAGCAGCAACAATTGCTTGCTCGATTTCTGAACCTGAAAAACCATTTGTGGCACTGGCTAATTTGCTTACATCAAATTCGGCAGCGAGCATATTGCGTTTGTTGATGTGAATCATAAAAATATCTTTACGCACATCGGCATCCGGTAAATCTACAAAAAATATTTCGTCCAATCTACCTTTACGAATTAGCTCAGGTGGAAGTTTTGATATGTCGTTGCTGGTGGCGACAATAAATACTTTGGTTTTGCGTTCTGCCATCCATGTTAACAATGTTCCCAATAAACGTTGCGATACGCCATTGTCGTTACCATCTTGCGCCATGCCTTTTTCGATTTCATCTAACCAGATTACGCAAGGTGACATAGCATCAGCGAGTTTTAATGCTTCGCGCAAATTGCGTTCAGTTTCGCCGTGAAATTTATTGTAGAGCGCACCAATATCTAAACGCAGTAATGCAAGCCCCCACAAACCTGCAACAGCTTTTGCCGCCAAACTTTTACCGCCACCTTGAACGCCTAATAATAAAATTCCTTTCGGCATATCTAATTTATTATCTTCAGCGATGAACGCATCGCGTCGCGTAATTAGCCAGCGTTTTAAATTGTGTAATCCTCCAACTTGTGAAAAATCTTTAACGTTGGATTCAAAACTCATTACGCCTTCCATATCCAGCAAAGCAAATTTCGCTTTGTTGATATCGTGAACATCCACTTCAGATAATTCACCGTCGGCCCAAATAGCCATACGCACTAGACGGCGAACATCGCTAACACTTAAACCTTGCAAATTATTCATTAATTTTTTAAGCGTGATGTTGTCAGTTTTTACACGCGCGCCGCCATGTTTATCGGACCAGCTCTTTGCTTCTTCACGAATCACTTCCATAATTTTTTCATCGCTTGGCAATGAAAGCGAATAAGCAGTACTGTAGCGTGAAAGCTCGGGCGGCAAACGTAATTGATAGCTCAAAAAAACCAGCGTATGCGGCACTGCAAAGTGATTGAGTGCGATATCTTTAAGCAAACGCACAACATTCGGTTGGCTTTCTAGAAATGGATGAATGTCGCACAGTGCATAAATACCCGGCTGCATTTGGCTTTTAATATGCCGCAGCGCTTCTTCAACGTGATTAAGTTCACTGCCTTTTGGCACAAGTTGTGGGCCAAAATTTACGCGCGTCAAACCATCGGTAACGGACCAGCGATGCAAGTCACGGCCCTGGTTATTCGCCACCATTGAAAGAACGTCCAATGCTTTCTTTTCTTCAAAGGTTTCGATTACAACCAGAGGTATGCGTGAATCCAGTAATAATTTTATTTCGTTAACGTCTTGCACTTGTCCCTCGCTGCATAGTTTTATGAATGTGAGATTATTATGTGGTTTTATAGTGCCAGAAACTGAAAATTTAGGCAGCAAAACTCATCGCAAACAAAGCCTTGTAGGCATTTTTTAGTTACAATCTCACCCAATAATTGATTTGAGACTATTTGATATGCGCCAACTCACAGCGATTGATAATTTTATTGTACGAGCTGACCGCGCACTTCGCACGCTCGCTGCGGGCGAACAACACGCCGAACGCCCCTCTCCCGCCCAAAACTTTCAAGAAGCTGAACTCACTACCGAAGAAAAACGCCACGCCGCCGGCTTAATGCGCGTTAATCATGCAGGTGAAGTCTGCGCGCAAGCGCTCTATCAAGGCCAAGCACTCACAGCGAAATTACCCAATATTCGCGCAGAAATGGAACATGCGGCGGCGGAAGAAGTTGATCATCTCGTGTGGTGCCAGCAACGTTTAAACGCGCTGGATAGTCATACCAGTTATTTGAATCCGCTTTGGTACGGGCTTTCATTTGCTATTGGTGCTGGCGCGGGATTGGTAAGTGATAAAGTGAGTTTAGGTTTTGTTGCAGCAACTGAAGATCAGGTCTGCCAACATTTACAAAAACATTTGGAAGATTTGCCGGTGCAGGATGAAAAAAGTCGAGCTGTAGTTACTCAAATGCTGAGCGATGAAGCGCGTCATGCCAATATGGCGTTAAACGCTGGCGGCTATGAATTCCCTACACCAGTTAAGGGTTTAATGACGTTAATTTCGAAGGCGATGACAACAACGAGCTATAGGTTTTAAATAAAAGTAATTTAATTTTTTGCCAGTTGTTTTTGAGTTTTATATCGATCCGATAAAATTTTTACGCGCTTTACGTAAGTCTGCGTTTCTTCGTAAGGAGGAATGCCGCTGTAGCGCGTTACCGCTCCTGCTCCTGCATTATAAGCTGCTGCTGCAAGCGCTTCGTTGCCGCTAAAAGTCTGCAGTAAAGCCGCTAAATATTTCACCCCGCCTTTAATATTTTGCTCAGGGTTTGAGGTGTCGTCCACGCCCATATCTTTTGCAGTGCCCGGCATTAATTGCATTAAACCCATGGCACCTTTACGCGAACGCGCTAGAGGATTAAATGCAGATTCTGCGTGGATGATGGCGCGAATAAAGCCGACATCGACTTTGTATTGTTTTGCAGCAAGGCTGATAGTGTCGCTAAATTCGGTGAGATGTAATCGAGTGTTGTACCAATTAACGCTGGAAGTGATGCTACACGCATAACAACTATTATAAACGACAACTTCGTATTGAGTTTTATAAGGCACACTGTCGGAAAACATGGTTGCGCCGTCTTTTTTATACTTAAAGACCCGCATACCTGCCCCGTCATTACCGGCAACTTTATTCGCGGCAGCCTTAGCCTTTTCAAGGCGTTCCTGTTCACGTTTTGCCCTGGCGTCAGCAGCCGTTTTTTCTGCAACTTCGCGAACCTGCTTTTCAAAATCAACAACCGCAGTATTTTTCTTACCAGCCTCAGATAGCGCATCACCTGCCAGACAAATGTCAGCAAGAAGTGCGCAAATCGCAAATAAGAAGAAAATCTGTTTGACCACGATTGATTCGATACCTGATCTGAAACTAAGGGAAAGCAGTCTAGGGAAGATAAGTGTAGCTCAAGGTGTGAACAAAGAGGTTTGCGATAATTCGAATTCGTGATGAATAGCCAGCTCTTTTATGAACAAGACTATGCCCTAAGTCGTTGATGCAGCCTAAATGCTGTTCTTTTTACAAGTTTATTATTAATTTGTATGTTTCGGATTAAGCCGCAAGCGCTGGAAATAATCCCTTTAAACCACCTGCGATAAACTCAATTGCAATCGCTGCCAACAACAAACCCATAATTCGGGTAGACATTGCGATTGATTTTTTGGTGATGTGTTTTGACAACCAGGGCATGGCAATTAATGTCAGCCAAAGAAAAAAGCAAACGCTGGTAATAGCTGCAAAAATTAGAATCCAATGCGTCCATTCCGATGATTGGTGCGCGTAAACAATTACTGTGCTGATTGCGCCTGGGCCAGCCAGTAGCGGAATAGTTAGCGGCACAAGTGCAATGGTTTCATCCTCTTCCAGCGAATGGATATCGTCTGGCTTCGCCAAGGTTGATTGCAGCATGGATAGCGCCATAAATAACAGCACTAATCCGCCCGCGCAACGAAATGCGCTAATGCTAATGCCCAATACTTCCAGAATTTTTTCACCGAGAATCAACGACACAATCAACACGCTGAATACTGACAGTACGGTCAAGCGAATCGTCGCGCGTTTGGTTTTTGCGGTTTGTCGCGCGGTGAGTACAAGGAAAACTGGAATGGCGCCGAGCGGATCTACGATTGCCAAGAGGCCGATAAAAAACTGCGAGTACTCTGCAAAAGAAAGCATCGATATTCCTTTTCAACGAGAGGGATTTATTGGGTTTAGCAAAAGAGCGTTTAGCAAAAGAATTTTTGAAAAAATCTAAAGAAGATTCAACAAACCTTTCAGCGCTTCGACGACGGATTCTTGCTGCACCGCTGCTCTGTTACCTGAAAATTGAAAACGTTTTGAATGAGTGATGCCAGACGCTAAGCCCCAAGCGATCCACACAGTGCCGACTGGTTTTTCTGGTGTCCCACCTGACGGGCCTGCTATACCGCTTACGGCAACGGCGATATCTGCATCCGCCAGAGCAAGTACACCACCTATCATTTGTTCAACAACCGCCTGGCTCACCGCACCTTCTTGCGAAAGTGTTTCAGTTTTTACGTGAAGTAACTTTTCTTTAGCGCGATTGGCGTAACTGACGACGCCATATTCAAACCATTCAGAGCTGCCAGCAATTGCAGTAATTGCCGCAGCAACGCCACCGCCGGTGCAAGACTCCGCAGTAGCGACTCGCCACCCACGCGCTAATAATTTTTCACCTAATGCGGTACTTAATAGCAAGGCGCTTAATTGCTGCGTGGATTGCGATTCAATGGACAAAATTACTTATTTCTTTTGAGCGATAACACCGATCTTTCCGGTTTATCGGCGCGCTCGGCGAATTGTTTCGCCAAGGCTTCTCGCTCTTTAGTGGCTTCACTTTTCAGCGATTCAAGATCTGTTGCACCACTTGTAGCGCTGTATGAGTTTGGACTATTTGATGAAGCTTTTGCCAGGAATTCCAAGCCGCATCGCATCAAACGCGCTTGATCTACAAACGACAAATTAGCCGGAAAATTGGCAGGATTTATTGCTGAAGGATCGCGTGGATTCCCTTCTACTTGCAATACAAAACCCGATTCGTGAGTCGCAGTTCCGGCGGCCAAATCGGCTACCCATGCATCAAAATCCATAAAATACCTGTTCGTTTGCAGTGATTGATTTGCAGAGATTATTCCGTCTCCCGAAAGAATAACCTTATTAATTACGCTTGTGACGACCGACGTTGCTCCTCGCGCTTTTCGATTTTTTGCTGTCTACGCAGCTGGCGCTCAGGTGGCAAGGCACCAATATGCACTTCATCGCGACTTTTCGCCAATTGAATTTGCTTTTGACGCTCGGCAAAACGCATTTTTTGCTCATCCGTCAATTTTTCATAGCAACGCGGGCAGCTCACGCCCGGCATATATTGATCGGACAACTTGTCTTCTTCCGTAATAGGATGACGGCAGCCGTGGCATTGATCATAAATGCCTTTCTTTAAACTATGATTAACAGCAACACGATTATCGAAAACAAAGCATTCGCCTTTCCACAAACTTTGCTCTTCAGGCACTTCTTCCAGATATTTCAGAATTCCGCCTTCCAAGTGATAAACCTCTTCAAAACCCAACTCTTTCATGTAGGCCGTAGATTTTTCACAACGAATTCCACCGGTGCAAAACATGGCGACTTTTTTATGTTTGGCGGGGTCCAGATTTTCAGCAACGTAAGCGGGAAATTCGCGGAAGGTTTCGGTTTTAGGATCTATAGCGCGCTCAAAAGTACCGATATCGTATTCATAGGAATTGCGAGTATCTATTACGGTAACGTCGGGATCGCTGATCAGCGCATTCCAATCCTGCGGCTTAACATAGGTGCCAACGATTTTCTTGGGGTCTATACCATTTACGCCCATGGTAACGATTTCTTTTTTAAGCTTTACCTTCATACGATAAAAAGGTTTGCCTTCAAAGAAGGATTCTTTGTAGGAGATATCTACAAAACGTTCGTCGCTTTTTAAGAAATCCAACAAGCTATTGATAGCGTCGCGCGTGCCCGACACTGTGCCGTTGATGCCCTCTTCTGCCAGCAACAAAGTGCCTTTTAAATCCAGTTCGTCACAGCGATCTTTTAAGCGAGGGGCAAATTCCTGATAGTCAGGCAGAGCGACAAATTTATAGAGTGCGGCAACAACTATTTCATTCATATCTTTTCACTTTAATTCGGTAAACGAGTTTCGATCTAGACGTCAAGGGGGCGCTTGAAGGGCGCGCATTATAAATGCGTAATTTTTGAACAGCCAGAAAAAAATCCGGTTTTAGGGATGATCGTGTTTAGAGCCGCCCAAACAATTGGGTGAATCTGGAACATTACCTGCTACCGACCACTCTTCAGGGCTAAAGGTATGGAGCGCCAAGGCGTGAACACCATTTTTTAACTCATCTGATAAGCATGCATAAACCGCTTGATGGCGTTGAACCTGACGTTTACCGACAAAAGTCCCCGACACCAAAACCACCTTGAAGTGAGTCTCTGAACCCGGCGGCACCGAGTGCATGTAGCTTTCGTTAGCGACATCCACATGGGCGGGATTAAAGGTTTCTGTTAGTTTGGAAAGGATGCGATTTTCAATGATACTCATAAGGTACTCGTAGGTATCTAACAACCGCCATTTTAAATCCGCATTTACACTCAGATTTCACCAGCAAAACCACGTTATAAAAACGTGATCACTAAGGCGAAAAAAAACTGCAGCAATTTGCTGGATTGGCGCTAGACTGTGAAAACTTGGCTAAGAAATGCGCTGGACTGCTGGTCACAGACCTCAAGGCATTTCAGGTTTCAATAATAACAAGAAATTGCTACTCACACGTGATTCGACACGTTCAATCACACTGGTTTTCACTAGAGACTGATATGAGCTTACATAAAATTTTCGTTGATAGAAGACGCCGTGGCGAGGATCGAAGATTAGACAGCGACCCTTGCAAAGATATGCCGATTGATATTTACCATCGCAAGCGTCGTAAATCTGTTGAGCGTAGACACGTTGAACGCACGCTCGCGGACGACTATCTCGCTTACCTCGGCGAGCTGGAAAGCAAAGCCACGCATTGATCCTGCTACAAAATCTCCAAAAAAACGCCCCTGAAGCAAGCTTCAGGGGCGACATAATGGACTTCACTTTACACTTCAGTACAGCAACTTCTAACACACTAACTCACTAAAAACTCTACGTCGCGAATGCGCCTTTACTGGCTTTTGCAGGAATCAAACGCGGCACACAACCAGTTTCGACTTGGTAACGCTCTTCAACGGCCGTCATAAGCTGGGGAATAACAGTTGCCGGTGCAATCGCCACTACACATCCACCAAAACCGCCGCCGGTCATACGCGCTCCAGCTTGGCCTGCACCCGCGTCCTGCAATATCTTCACGAGTGAATCTATTGCTGGCGTTGTAATGCTGAAGTCATCGCGCATAGATACATGCGATTCTGCCATAACACGAGCTAAGGTCGACATATCGCCTGAACTCAATGCCTCTGCAGCCAATAAAGTGCGATCATTCTCAGTTAACACATGACGTGCCCTGCGAAAACTTAGCTCATCCAACTCGCCTTCAGCCGATAGCAATTGCTCAAGACTTACACCCCGCAAAGTTTTCTGGCCAAAGAATGCCGCTGCAGTTTCGCATTGAACGCGGCGCGTATTGTATTCACTTTCCACCAATCCACGTTTTACGCCGCTATGAACAATCAGAATTTCCCAGTCGGTAGGGATGGAGATGGTGCGGGTGGATAAATCCTGACAATCAATCAGCAAGGCGCTGCTGGCTTGGCCACGAGCAGAAATCAGCTGATCCATAATCCCGCAATTACAACCTACAAAATTATTCTCGGCAGCCTGACCTACCAAAGCGGCATCCGTCGGATCAATTCGCTCGTCACTCAGCTCGGTCAATGCCCGCACAAACGCGACTTCCAATGATGCTGAGCTACTTAAACCTGCGCCAGCTGGAACATTGCCGGAGATTAAAAAATTGCCGCCGGCCAGACGATAATTTCTTTTCTTCAATTCCTGCACAACACCACGAGCATAGTCAGACCAAGGTGCTTCCGCATCCTGCTGCATAGTTTCATCAAGACTGATGACAACTTTTTGCGAACCAAAATCTTGAGCAACTATGTGTAATTCACGATCAGCACGCGCGGAAACGGCGATAGAAGTACTGTAATTAATAGCGGCAGGCAATACGAAACCATCGTTATAGTCCGTATGCTCGCCAATTAAATTCACTCGTCCTGGCGCTTGCACGACCAACGCAGGAACGTGATCAAACGTAAACGTAAACAGCTCGGTGAGCTTTTGTTGATTTATTGTTGCACTCACTCGTAATTACCTCGTACGAAAATGAATTGGGCTTTGTTGACGTAGTCTTTCTGCGGCTTGCTCGGGCGATAAATCGCGCTGCGGCTCGGCCAGCATTTCGTATCCCACCATGAATTTACGTACGCTGGCAGATCGTAATAGCGGCGGATAAAAGTGTGCATGGAGTTGCCAGGGCGCTGTGTCAGTAACGTTAAAAGGTGCGCCATGCCAGCCCATCGAATAAGGGAATGAACACTCGAACAGGTTGTCGTAGCGAGCGGTTATATCGCGCAAAATCGCGCCCAAACTCACCTGCTCTGCGTCGGTTAAATCAGTAATGCGCGCGCGCGCCGCTTTGGGCAAGAGTAAGGTTTCAAACGGCCAGGCAGCCCAAAAGGGCACTACGACCAACCAATCTTCGTTTTCCACGACGACCCGCTCACCTAATTCAGCTTCTTTTTGGGCGTAATCCAACAACAGGGATTTACCCTGCTCGCTATAAAACGCGCGCTGATTTACATCTTCTTTTTGCACGAGGCTTGGCAGTTGGGTTTGCGCCCAAATCTGACCGTGCGGATGCGGGTTTGAGCAGCCCATGACTGCGCCTTTGTTTTCAAAAATCTGCACGGAAGCATAGGTTTTGCCCAAGTCGGCAGCTTCGGTCATCCAGGTTTTCACCACGGCCAAAATTTCTTCATCGTTCAGCAACGGCAAAGTTTTGCTGTGATCGGGCGAGAAGCAAATGACGCGGCTAGTGCCGTGTTCAGCCTGAATCTGAAATAAAGGATCTGATGATGCGGGAGCATCCGGCACTTGAGGCATTAGGGCCGCGAAGTCATTGGTAAAAACGAAAGTGGTTTTATAGTTGGGATTCAACTCACCGCCAACGCGCTTGTTACCCGGGCAAAGAAAACAATTTGGATCATGCGCAGCACTTTCCGGCCACTGATTAGGCTCTTGTTGACCTTGCCAAGGGCGTTTATTTCTATGAGGAGAGATCAGCAGCCATTCGCCTGAAAGAGGATTAAAGCGACGATGGGTGTGCTCATTAACTGAAAATTCGTCGGGAAGCATAATTTCTCTGAGATTATAAATATGATAATTAAACCGCATGTGTAATGTAGCTCAATCCACGGTTATTCACAACCTCAAACGCGACAAGATCATATTATTTGTGGTGCAGATGCTGCGGAGCATGACCTCCGCAACAGAGTGGTAAGGATGGAATGCGGTTAACTATTTAGCTGAGAGATTCGCAAAAAACTTATGGAAGGAAACGATGTATAGCCACTATTCCCCATACCACGCCAAGCAATACCAAACTCGTAAATACCAACGCAGAACCTATATCTTTAGCGCGGCCTGAAAGCTCGTGGCGCTCTGAACCAGTTCTATCAACCACGGCTTCCACCGACGAATTCGCCAATTCCGCCATCCATACCCAAAAAATGCTGGATAACAATAAAATCAATTCAATGTGAGTCGTGGCCAACCAAAATGCCACCGGGGTAAGAATTAAACCCAGCACCACTTCCTGCCGAAATGCCGCTTCAAATTTCCACGTCGCCGCAAAGCCTTTCATGGAATAACCAAATGCATCTACTACGCGGCCAATACCAGTTTTACCAGGTTTACTCATCCAAATTCTCCACACGCGATGGTTAGTGACTCTTAGTTGTCACGGTTAATTCATCTCTTCTTCATCGAAAGGTCACACGGCGGTGATATTTCTAATGTTGTAAAAGCGCCAAGTCACAAAGCCGCGAATGATGAAGGCTTTTTTCAAGCGAGTCCATCACTGCGTGCAACGGAATTGTTACAGAAATATGTGACAGGAGTTTTGCAATAAGAAATCAATTACATCTACTTCAGGTATCGCTATGAAAATACTTTACGGTGTGCAGGGAACAGGTAATGGCCATGTAACGCGTGCCCGCATTATGGCAAAAGCATTTGCAGCAAAAGGTGTTGGAGTTGATTGGGTATTTTCAGGAAGACCGCGTGAAGATTTTTTTGATATGGAAGCCTTCGGCGATTTTCAAAGTTATCGCGGTTTAACCTTTGCCGTAAAAAGCGGTCGCATTCTTTATTTGCAAACTGCGCTGCAAGCAAACTTAATGAAACTTAATGACGATATTAAAAAAGTAAATGTTGAAGGCTACGATTTAATTATCAATGACTTTGAACCTGTGTCTGCCCACGCTGCAAAACGCGCAGGGAAAAAAGTGATTGGTATCTCACACCAAAATGCTTTTTTGCATAAAATCCCGAAGAAAAATAATAATTTAATTACCGATTGGTTTATGCAAAATTTTGCACCCGTCACACAGGCGATTGGTTTGCATTGGCATCACTTTAACCAACCTATATTACCGCCATTAATTGAACCATCGCATTACAAAAATGAAGCCCTGGCAAAACATTATTTAGTGTATTTACCCTTTGCAGGTTTGGACGATATTTTGCCGCAACTACGCGCATTTCCTGATTATCAATTTTTTGTTTATCAAAATGTTCCGCAAGCTGCTGATAACGGACACATTCATATTCGACCATTTTCGCGCGAAGGATTCCAACAAGATTTACATAGATGCGAAGGCGTAATTTGCAGCGCCGGTTTTGAATTGCCCAGTGAAGCGATTCAACTGGGGAAAAAAATTCTGGTACAACCTGTTGCAGGACAAATGGAACAAGCATCCAACGCATTAGCATTAACGCAATTAGGTTACGGCTCATCTACCAATGAATTAAGTGAAGCGGCGATTGGCAGATGGTTGCCACTGCCAAAACCAAACCCAGTTATTTACCCGGATGTATCCGCTGCATTAGTTGATTGGATTTTAAAAACGGGCGGAGAAAATTTTGAAGAATTTCAACAATTTCTGTGGCGCCAAATGCCAACGCCGGATGCGAAATTTTTAAACGCATTTGTAGTGAAATAAATTCAGAATTATTCGAGTGTGACTTTTCCACGAGCGGATTTAATAGTGGCACGGATGCTTTTTCCATCCATACGTTTTTGTTTGGAACCATAGGTTGGTTTAGTTGCGCGCCGATCCTTAACGATCTTGATTGCATTAATAACAATTTCTTGCAATCGCTCAAGCGCGTCAGCACGATTTTGTTCTTGCGTTCGATGACGCTGTGCTTTAATAATCAGCACCCCGTCACTTGAAATACGTTTGTCATCCAGCGCGAGTAGTCTGGTTTTACAAAATTCACTGAGGGATGAATTATGAATGTCAAAACGCAAATGTATCGCACTAGACACCTTATTGACGTTTTGCCCGCCGGCGCCTTGAGCGCGCATAGCAGTCAGCTCGATTTCGTGGAGCGGAATGTGAACGTGGGAATTTATGATCAACAAGCGATGGCTACTCCAGTACGCAGATTTCAATTACCTGCACTGCCGAATGCTCATCTACCAAGACAGGCTGCAAGCGCTTATCAAAACGAATTAGGTGCGAGCAACCGCGTACAATAATAGCGCCAAGCAATAAACCCAGTAGCGCACTCACCGCCATTAGGCCATCATTTAATAAGTAGTGATGCGAGATTAAGGTTGCAGCAATCATGCTAAACAAAGGCAACATGTAAACAAACATGGAGCCTTTGACGATAATATCTTCAGGCACACCGATTTGAACTTCATTGCCAATTTGGTAGGCGCCACTATCTCGTCCTTCCAACAGCACCCATAAATAGGACGCGCTTGCGCCAAATTTTGCGAGCGCACTATGACCGCAACCTTTTTGCGCCTGACATGAACCGCAGGCAGATCGTTGGATGGTTTCCACCCACAGCCCTTTCGGTTCGACGGCGACAACGCGGCCAGTTTCGAGGATCATTTGAATTACCTGAAAAACAAAACGGGCTTTATTGCCCCGTGATATTTTGCGCGATTTTTGCGGCAGCAGCGACAGGTATTTCACCCACCACGCTCACCCTGAAGACAGTGTCTTTCACGACCAAACGCGACATATAGGCCAAAGTCGCTCCACGTTTACCGACCCCTTCCGGAACAAAACTGGTTGTGGGTTCGATAAAGATGCTAAAGGTGGTAAGGCCATCGGTATACATCAACATGGTTTGACCATTATTGAGTTTGCGCTGACCGGCAAATGCAAAGCCTTGGGGAACCCAGGCAATTTGCCAATTTGAAGGCTTGGTAAATTCGGTTGGATTGCACGGTGTTACGTCAGCAATTGCTTTATGTTGATGCGGTAATGACTGAGCTTTCAGTTGCGCGATATCCGGATTTAAATCGAGAGAAATAAATTGATAACGCTCAAGCGGCCTGGCGTTTTCATCAATTAACCAAGACTTCAAAACCAGACCTGTATCTTCATCGATACTTAAGAAATATCCATAACGATAGGGATCTTTAGGAATCACTTGCAGTACACGTGTTAAGCGACCGGCGATACGTTCCTGACCGCGAATTTCAAATTGATAGAGATCATCCATCTTCACCAAAGCTTTACCG
The DNA here is from genome assembly GCA_004172865.1 of Gammaproteobacteria bacterium. Taxonomy (GTDB): domain Bacteria; phylum Pseudomonadota; class Gammaproteobacteria; order Pseudomonadales; family Cellvibrionaceae; genus Cellvibrio. The sequence continues at coordinate 295,491 of SEBV01000003.1, forward strand.
ATTTGCGAAATACTGCCCTGCAGTAGTTCATCGCCCATAGCTTTACAATCGACCGGTTGCCCATCGCGAACAATAACGCGCTCAGGGCCATTCAAAAATAAAAAACGATCATGCTCGACGCCATTTTCAAGCCAATGCTCTACACGGAAGCTTTGTAGCTCAATACTGGTTTGATTTTGATAGGTAAATGAGCCGCGATAATTAATGTGAGCAGCATCCTGAGACATTTTATTCAGGAGCGTCTGCACACTAGGCAAACTCATGGGTGGAGATGAAATAATTTCTTGCGCGGAGGAAGTTTGAACGAGGAAAACTGTGGTTATCGCCAATACACCGGACGACAACCACGTAGAGATTTTGGGCATGGCTTACTCTTCATCAGTAATGATTACACGTGCGTAAGGTAATACACCTTGCCCGGAGTTCATAGCAGCATTATCGGAGTGCGCTTTAATCATCTGATTTACGTAACGCGATACTTCTTCGTCAGATACAACCGAAGTTGCCTGAAGTGGTTGGAAATTTACCCGACGATTTTCTTGTGGGCGAGATTCATAACCAGTTTGTACTGCTACCGTACGAGTATTAATCAGTGGACTATTAATACCTGATGGCAACGATACTGCACTATCGACAGGCGCTGAGGGAGTTACAACATTGCTCGCGATCTGACTTGTGCTTTGACCAGTACTATTAAACTGATTCACACCTAAGACTAAACCACCAGCGACTGATGCTACTAAAGCAACGCGACCTAGCTGATAGAACCAACCTTGTTGCGGTTTGCTCTTTTCAGTAACTGCAGGGACCGATAACGCATCCTCAGCTTCAATTGCCGCACTCATACGTGCTGAAAAGCTGGCCATAGACGCGGCAGAAAATACTGGAGTCTGCTCACCGCGCAGCACCGAACTCGTAACTTGATATCGAGACCAAGTTGCATTGACCTCAGCATCTTGCTCACTGGCTTTTAGAATTCGCTGCAGCTCAAGCTCAGACGCCTGATTATCCATCAGTGCTGATATTGATTCGGCAAGGGTTTGCGCCCGGTTTTGCTCACTCATTTGAGATTTACCTGTTAACTGAAAAAGGTTTTAACGTTTAAAACAAGCATTTTCTTTCTACTGCGGTTATGACCGGAGGTCGCAAAAAAGGTTCAGCTAAGATTCACAATTTTTGCATATTTACACGAAAACAGTTTTATTGCGATTCCAGCGACCTTATCCAGATCATTAGACGCGTTTTCAACACTCAAACACATCAAAAGGTTTGGTTTCAAACGCTATAAACTCTATTCAATTAATGGCTGAATTTTTCTATCAATCGCTTCACGAGCACGAAATATTCTTGAACGCACCGTACCTATAGGGCAATCCATAGCTTCAGCAATTTCTTCATAACTGAGACCATCTATTTCCCGTAAAGTTACCGCCATACGTAAATCGTCTGGCAAATCGCGAAATGCCTGGTCGATTACACTCTGCAACTCATCGCGCAGTAAATTGCGCTCGGGCGTATTCATTTCGTGCATAGCATCATTGCCAGAATAAAATTCGGCGTCTTCTACCTCCAAATCACTAGCGGGTGGACGGCGGTTGCGGGCAACTAAATAGTTTTTAGCGGTATTGATGGCGATACGATACATCCAAGTATAAAACGCGCTCTCGCCGCGAAAATTGGGCAAAGCACGATATGCCTTAATAAAAGCATCCTGCGCTACATCCTGCACTTCGGCATGATCGCGAATAAAACGGCTGATAACGGCAAATATTTTGTGCTGATACTTGAGCACTAACAAATCGAAAGCTCGTTTGTCTCCCTTTTGCACGCGCTCTACTAGCTGTTGATCGACATCGACTTCGGGCGCTACTTGCGCTGTCATTCTTAAACCCCCAAGCGTCTTGAAACCTGTGTGGCCAAGACTAAAAATTCAGCGCTGGATGATACAGGCTGACAATATTAACTACGAGCATTTTGCTAGTTTGTTATTACTGCTCTGTACGCCATTGACTGGCGCTTATAGCAAAAGTTCCAAATTATGCGGCTTCATCCGCCAAGCGCCTAGAGCCACCCAACCTATGAATAGGAGTTTAGCTCACCAATCGCGTTTGGCTTGTATATACTGGTGCCAGTTTACGATTTTGTACTTCCTCTTGCCGTAGAAACTACTCATGACTCAAAGCTACTCTCACGATGTTCTGGTTATTGGCTCAGGCGCGGCCGGTTTAACACTTGCACTCAGCCTGGCAAAACACGCCAAAGTTGCCGTACTAAGTAAAAATGCATTGAATCAAGGATCAACCTGGTTTGCGCAGGGTGGTATAGCTGCAGTTCTCGACGATCAGGATTCTATTGATGCGCACGTAGAAGATACATTGATCGCTGGCGCAGGCTTATGTCATGAAGATTCAGTCCGCTTCACAGTAGAAAACAGTAAATCAGCTATCGAATGGTTAATTGCACAAGGCGTGAGTTTTACCAAAGAAACCGGCAAGGAGGATTATCACCTTACGCAGGAAGGTGGTCATAGTCACAGACGCATCATCCATAGCGCCGATGCTACGGGCCGTGCAGTTCACAGCACTTTAATCGACCAAGTTCGCCAGCAACCCAATATAGATTTGTACGAAGACCATATTGCAGTCAACCTAATTACTCAGGCTGATGCGGACTCGCGACAATTGCGTTGCACCGGCGCTTACGTGCTGGATAACAATACCGATCAGGTTCACGTATTTCAGGCCAAAATTGTTGTATTGGCGACAGGTGGCGCGAGTAAAGTTTACCTCTATACGACCAATCTGGACGGCGCCAGCGGCGACGGTATTGCAATGGCGTGGCGCGCTGGTTGCCGTATCGCCAATATGGAATTCAACCAATTCCATCCCACCTGTTTGTATCACGCGTCCACCAAGAACTTTTTGATTAGCGAAGCACTGCGTGGCGAAGGTGCTTTTTTACGTTTACCCAACGGTGAGCGCTTTATGCATCGCTTTGATGAGCGTTTGGAATTGGCGCCGCGCGATATTGTTGCCCGCGCTATCGACCATGAAATGAAACGTTTGGGCTGTGATTGCTTGTATCTCGATATCAGCCACAAATCACCGGAATTTATTAAAGAACATTTCCCGACGATTTATGCGCGGTGTTTAGAGTTGGGCATAGACATCACCAAAGAACCTATTCCTGTTGTACCGGCCGCGCACTTTACCTGCGGCGGTGTTGTGGTCGATAAAAAAGGCCAAACTGATTTACAAAATTTATACGCGATTGGTGAAACTTCATTTACCGGTTTGCACGGTGCGAATCGTCTGGCGAGCAATTCTCTGCTGGAATGCGTTGTATATGCCCAATCAGCCGGACAACAAATTATTGATTCACTCGCAAGCATTCACGTGCCTGAAGATTCCAAACAATGGGATTCAACACGTGTGACGGATTCCGATGAAGATGTTGTTATTTCACATAACTGGGATGAACTGCGCCGTTTCATGTGGGATTACGTAGGCATAGTTCGTACGCACAAGCGTCTTGAGCGTGCGTCGCATCGAATTAAATTGTTAAAAAGTGAAATCGCTGAGTATTACAGCAATTATAAAGTCAGCAGCGATTTAATCGAGTTACGCAATCTTGCAACTGTTGCAGAATTAATTATCCGCTCTGCGCTAGATAGAAAAGAAAGTCGAGGCTTGCATTACTCGCTCGACTTTCCTGATAAATTGTCGATAGCACGCGACACCATTTTAGTGCCAACAAACTTTGCAGCGCAGAATGTTGTGGTTAGCAAGCAGTAGAAATTAGGTAAAAAATTATACGCGATTTCAATTAAGTCTTATGCGGGCGCTAACTGCGTAATGGTCTGATGCAAAACCTGCAGTCTCAGCGTCCTTAATAACATCCGAACTTAATACCCTTAAAGCGCCCGCTACATAAATATAATCGATCCGACAGCCTTCCTGCTTTTTGCCAAAATCATGATATGTCCATACCTTGTCATCAGGATGTTTTAACAAAAAACTATCGATCATAGTGACTGGAGATCCTGAATCACCGCGCAAATATTTCATAGAGGCCTCAACTTCGCAGGCATTGAAATCCCCAAGCAGAACGACAGGATCTTTTTTATTTTTACGCTCTGAAATTGAGCTGGCAAGTTGTTTTACGGCAACATCTCGCTCTTCCGGTTTTAATGGAAAATGAGTATTAAAAATATAAACTCCTTTGCCAGTTTTTTTCGAATTCAAATGCGCCCAGGTGTAAATGCGTAAGAATTGAAAGTTCCAACCGTTTGAACCTACCACATCTGGCGTAGGTGATATTTGTAGTGTACCAAAATCAGTTTTATCCAAACGCCAACGATCCTTATTATAGAAAATCTGTGTTGCTTCACCTTCGCCATTAAGTTCGCGACCACGGCCAACCTGCGCATAATTTTTTAAATGTGCACTTAAATCGCTAATTTGTAGCGGTATGGCTTCCTGGACGCCTAGTACATCTGGCTTATTTTTCAAAATAATATTCATTACTCTAGGGCTTCTGGACGCCCAATCGTTTGGTGCAGGATCAACCGGCACACGCAAATTAAAGCTCATAACTTTTAATTCAGTTGCGGCACTTACGAGGTCGCAATGTATTAACGTAATTAAACCTAACAATCCCAGTAATCGCATAAGTCACCTGAATTAATTTTCAACAATCTAGTGAGAAAGTGTGAAGCCTTAAAATGAGTCTAGCAGCGAAATCCCATTCGCAACCAAACACGTAAACGCCGCCATTCTTCGGCGTCCATTGAATCAGGCAATGCAATTATTCGATGCTTTTCCCCGCTCGCAATTTCTCGTACCGGAATAATAATTACGCCAGTCCAAACTAAAATTTCATCGCAAGGCCGCACTACAATTTCTGCGTCAGAGTTTTTTATACGCCAAATTTTTTGAGTAACACTTAAACTGATGGGACTAGCCTTGTGAGTTCGTGCAGAAGATCGCCATGCAAACGCGACCAAGAATACAAAAACAAGCAACAGCAATGGCCAATAAAATGTTATTTGCAAAAAGGGGAAAACTGAAATGCTGGCCGAAGTGAGAATGGCGAGATAAATAAAAATTTCCATTCGCCATAACCAGCGCGATGGATGAATCGTTACAGGCGCCAAATCGACACCTGTTACTGTTTGATGCGGGGAATTATGCGCTGGGCTGTAGTCCGGTGTTAGCTCTGACAATGTCGACAATCCTTTTCAATTCAATATCGCCCGGATCTTCACGCTTTAAAAACCACGCGAACATATCCTGATCTTCACACTCCAATAGTTTCCAATAACGCTCTTTATCTGCTTGTTCCAAGCCGGGGTATACATTGTCTAAAAAAGGCAAAAGCACTAAATCCAATTCCAACATGCCGCGACGGCTACCCCAAAACAAACGATTTCTTTCCACAGATTACACCTTGAGAACTTTGCGAAGCGCAATTGTATATGAATCTCGCCTCGTCTTCAGCTGCTAAACGTTAGACTGCCATTACAACGCGATTTCGTCCTTGTGCTTTAGCTTGGTAGAGCGCCACATCAACACGACGAAAGAGCATATGAAATGGCTCCATGCCGTTGATTGCGCCCACCCCCAAACTGATAGTTACGCGCAATTCAGGAAGATTTTCAAATACAACATTTGCGACCACACCACGCAACTCTTCCGCGAGCAGTTGCGCATCCAGCGCACTTGTGTCCGGTAATACCACTACAAATTCTTCGCCACCCCACCGAGCTGCCGTATCACTACTGCGAATATTCTCACGGACAACCTGGGCAATATCATGCAATACGGCATCACCACCTTCGTGACCATAAGCATCATTTATTTTTTTAAAATAATCGATATCAATAATAATTAATGAAGCTTGCCGGCCCAAATTTTCGTCGTAGTTTTTTTGAAGATATTCTGATAAACCGTGACGATTAAGCATGCCAGTTAATTGATCCAACATAGACAATTGCTTGTAATGATTAGTCTCATGTTCTAACGCAGAGTTTTGGTTTATTAAGGCTTCCAGGCGAATACGTTCAGCTCGATTTTGGCGTTTCAACTGCCACAAATTGTAGCCACCACCGATAAAAATAATCAGTATCCAAAATACCAGAATCCCCAAATACCAGCGTTCTTTTGAAACCCACAAGCCAACAAATTCTAATTTTTTTAGATGAAAAGTTTGTATGCCCGGATTTGTGGGATAACTGAGATCAACACCAAATACCACAGTGTTATGAAAATCAGGTTGCATGTGTTTTCGTGGCACTTGATATTGGGATATCCACCACTCAGCCACAAAAAATTCTTTGAAATCTATACTGACTTTTCCATTCACAAATTCTGTGGGTAAAAGCGCGTTGTTAAATTTCGATGTTTCAATATTATTTTCGTCCGAAAAACCTTCAACAAAATTGCGTGTGTAAAATCGCAAACGTTTATCGTGTCCACTGTAATCCAGCTCAAGATTAACTTTTTGATAGCTCGATAAGTCTTTACCTTTACCCTGAACACTATCGCCCAGCGCTATATTGAATCCACAGACGTGTGACTTGCCGTCATCTTCTATATTACATTGCCAAATCAGTTGGTCGAAATCCACCCAGGACGCCATGGATTTTCCTGATGAATTAGTGTCACCATATATAAAAGCGTGAACATCTTTCGCAGGAAATAATTGCAAGGTTTTGGACGGCAAAAAGCGATGAGAATACATGACGCAAAGCGTTATAAAACAATACAAAAATAATTTGTAAGTCAGGCTACTGCGAATGTTATTGTTAGAGTTGAGTCCGCTAGTCAATTGGTAAACCTATTCCGAAGGGTGATGATACGTCCACAAGATTATGAGTATATAGACCAAAAATGCGCCAACTTCATCTTCACTAACGAGTTTATTTTTAAACCTGAAGTTGGGATACACTAGTTGCCTTTCGTTAACATCAGTTATTTCTATTGTTTGAGTTTTTAACCATGCCTGATTGGAACGCACTTTTAACCGACATCCACCTTACTCAAACCATCGCTACCGCTGACGCAACTTATGCGATACCGCTGGAACAGGGCCTAATTGAAATTAAAGGACCAGACGCCGCCAAGTTTTTACAAGGTCAAGTCACCTGCGATGTAAACGGCCTCGCCAATCATAAAAGCCTGCTCGGTGCGCAATGCAATATTAAAGGCCGTATGCTCTTATGTTTTCTTGCGGTGCAAACCGATTCTGAGCGCATAATTTTACGTGTCCACAGCGGATTAGTAGCGAACGGGTTAAGCAGTTTGGGGAAATATATCGTTTTCTCCAAAGCGAAATTGGCCGATGTAACGTCAAACTATCTAGGCCTTGGAATTGCAGGCCCCAACGCAACTCAGGTGATTTCTGATGTTTTTGCGGTAAATATCGCTGAAAACGGCGAATGGCAGCCAGCAGACAATCACATCATTACTCGTATTGATGAACATCGCTACGAATGCTGGCTCGCCGCCGACAATGCTGAGTCCATTTGGCAGCAAGTTACACCGAACACTATTATAGCCAGCCAAAACCTGTGGAATTTGTTCAACATTCAAGCCGGCATTGGCGACATATCACCCGAAACTTACGAAACATTTACACCACAGGCGATCAACTTCCAGCTCGTTAACGGCATTAACTTTCGCAAAGGTTGTTATACCGGCCAAGAGATTGTGGCGCGCCTACATTATCGCGGCACACTCAAGCGCCACATGTATCGTTTTGAGTTTTCCCTAACGGACAATCTATTACCCGCGTCAGGGACTGAACTGAAAAATGCGGCTGGGAAAACAGTTGGCGAAGTGATTGTCGCAGCTTATAAAAATCCCGATTCTGGTGAGCTACTGGCAAGCGTTGTGGACGACGAACGCGTTGCCATTTATCTGGAAAATAACCCTCAAAAACTCAGCCTCCTTGCGCTGCCTTATGCTATACCTACTCCAAACGAGGCGGATTAATCCGCCCTTTTGCTGAATTCCGCCTTTTTATAAAACGCGAATAATCCAACAATAAGTAGGTAGCCTATGAGTCAAATTGCCGAACGCGTCCGCAGCGATATTATTAATGCCATAAAAACTGACCAATTAGTCTTGCCTACCCTGCCCGAAGTCGCGATTAAAGTACGCGAAGTCGCCGATGATCCTAATGCTGATATCGATAAGTTAACCGGCGTAATTGGCGGCGATGCGGCGCTTAGTGCGCGCATTATTCGGGTTGCCAATAGCCCCTTGTTGCGTGCCTCACGTGCTATTGATGATTTGCGAACCGCATTGATGCGTTTGGGAATTTCCTATACTTGCAACATCGCCACCGGCTTGGCCATGGAACAAATGTTTCAAGCAACCTCGGATTTAGTGGATATGCGCATGCGCGAAGTCTGGAGTCGTTCCAGTGAAGTTGCGGGTATTAGCCACGTATTGTGCAGACACTACACCAAAAAATTACGCCCTGATCAGGCGACGCTAGCGGGATTGGTTCACAAAATCGGCGTACTGCCGATTCTAACCTACGCCGAAGATCATCCCTTTTTGCTGAATGACAGTTTAACGTTGGATAGTGTTATCGATGAGTTGCATGCGCCCTTGGGAGATATGATTTTACGGGCGTGGGGTTTCCCTGAAGAACTTGCTCATATCCCATCGCAACACATCGATTTCCAACGCAAAAGTCCCAAAGCGGATTATGCCGATATAGTTACCGTCGCCATGCTGCAAAGTTACGCGGGTTCGAACTCACCGCTGGCGCAGATTGATTGCTCGACAGTTACCGCATTTGAACGTCTTGGTCTTGATCCCGATATTCAGATCGCCGAATCAGAAGATCTTTCTGCAGATATGGAAGCGGCTATGTCGCTGCTGCTTTAATAAGCTAAAAATCAAACTACATGTGGCAAACTCCAATCAATCGGCGTTTGCCCATGTTGTTCCAAATAAGTATTTGCCTGCGAAAAGTGTCCGCAACCGATAAATCCACGATGCGCCGATAAGGGCGATGGATGTGGCGCACGCAAAATTAAATGTTTGCGACCATCAATAAATTGCCCCTTCTTTTGCGCGTAACTTCCCCACAATAAAAACACCACGCCTTCACACGCTTGATTCACAATCTGAATTGCACGATCTGTAAATTGCTCCCATCCCTGTCCCTGATGCGCACCTGCATTCCCCTGCTCCACCGTAAGCGTCGCGTTAAGAAGAAATACGCCCTGATTTGCCCAACTCTGCAAAAATCCATGCTTCGGAATTGGTAACTGCAAATCGCGATATAATTCTTTATAAATATTTTGCAAGGATGGCGGCGTCGGAACGCCCGGCTGTACCGAGAAACATAGACCATGCGCCTGATTCGGCCCGTGATAAGGATCTTGCCCGAGGACAACAACCTTCACTTTATCCAGCGGCGTGCTGTTAAAGGCGTTAAAAATATTTTTGGATTCGGGATAAACAACTTTCCCTGCTTTTTTCTGCTCCAACAAAAATTGCTTGAGATGCTTCATATACGGCTGCTCAAATTCCGACTCCAAATGCGCGAGCCAGCTCGGGTGTAAATCGATAGTTTTTTTTGCGGCAGTCATAAGATTTTATCCCATAAATTTTTGGCGATTTTACACGGATAAAAAACGAAAGGTGTTGCAGTTTATCCTGAACATAAAAAAACCCGGTATCGCTACCGGGTTTTTCAGGTTTTAATTCAACGAACGAATTAAAGTTTATCGCCGTGCTCAGCGAGGTATTTCGCAACGCCTGCAGGAGATGCGTCCATACCAGCGTCACCTTCTTTCCAACCAGCTGGGCAAACTTCGCCGTGTTGCTCGTGGAAAATCAAGGCATCAACCGTACGGATGGTATCGTCGATGTTACGGCCAATCGGCAAGTCGTTTACGATTTGTGAGCGAACAATGCCCGCTTCATCGATAACGAAAGTACCACGGAACGCAACGCCATCAGGTGATTCAACATCGTATGCTTTTGCGATTGAGTGAGTAATGTCAGCAACCAATGTGTAACGAACTGGGCCGATACCACCTTGATCAACTGGAGTATTACGCCATGCGTTGTGAGTAAATTGTGAATCGATAGAAATACCAATTACTTCAACATTGCGCTTTTTGAACTCTTCAACGCGGTGATCAAATGCTAACAATTCTGATGGACATACAAATGTGAAGTCCAATGGGTAGAAAAACACAACAGCTTTTTTACCTTTGGTAGCAGATGAAAATGAATAACCATCAACAATTTCGCCATTCCCCAAGACGGCAGATGCGATGAAATCCGGTGCTTGTTTACCAACTAATACGCCCATTTTGTTTCTCCTATTCATTCAATGATAAGTTACTGGTGACGATTGAAATCAAACGAATGACGCGAAAGCAACATACGCAACTGATTGCCTGACTTTATATCGCCTCACTTTTATCGCCTGAGTTTTATCGATAGTGCGGAGCTATAATACACACGCATTTCTGTGTGTCCCATTGATTTTTTATATGGGTCGTCACCGTTTATCGCTATAAGCTAAAAAAAGATGACTTACGTGAAAATATTCAGCTACTTTAATAAGACATTGTTACATCTTGCCAACCCATTCCCAGGTAGCAAAATCGATTGAGCCATTTTATTTTTGTTGTTCGATTAATAAGCATCCTACTGCTAATAATATTGGCCGAAACGCGAGCCTTCGCTCAAACAGTGTTTACCCATCGTGTTCCTGAAGCCTATGTGAGCGCGATTCCCAGTTACGAAGTCTCCATATTGAAATTGGCCCTCGACAAAACAATCGATGAATATGGCCCTTACGAATTCCGCGCCGCGCCAGCAATAAATGTAACTCGTGCCGTGCAAAGTATTAAAACCAACGCCTTCCCAAACTACTTCGCTAGCTTCGGTTACAACGAAGACTACAACACCGCCGAAATGGATTACGTTCGCTTTCCTATCGACCTTGGCGTTTTAAGTTACAGAACCTGCTTTGCCCCGAAAACCATGCTCGACAAACTAGCCAAAGTAAAAACCCTGGACGAACTCCGCAAGTTCTCCGTAGGCCAAGGGCGTTATTGGATTGATAGCGACATATTGCGCAATAACGGTTTTACGGTCACCGAAGTCGACCCCTATTCCGCGCTTTTCAAGATGACGGCGGCGCATCGTTTCGATTTATTCTGTCGCGGCTTGAACGAAATCAAAGAGGAATACGACCGGTGGGGCACCATCGAAGGCTTAGGGTATGACCGTCACTTACTGATTTATTACCCTATGCCGATTTTCTTTTACACCAACTCCTCTAACAAAGAAGCCATAGCCCGCGTGAACAAAGGCCTGCGCAAAGCCTATGCAGACGGCTCTTTGATGGCGCTCTGGATAGAAAAGCATCAAGCCAGCCTGGACTTTGCCGCCTTGAAAAAGCGCAAACTGTTTCGCCTCGAAAACCCCTTCGTGAAATCTATCGACTTCGACTACACCAAGTACTTCTACAAGCTCGACACCGAAAAACCGTCGCTTTAAGAAACTACGTGCTTAAACTCTTAAGTAAATAACCCCGTCTTTGATTGCCCCTGCAAGCCCAAAATTGATACCATAGCCGCCTTTTTAAACAGACCGATTTTCAAGGTTTATAGGCTCACAAAAGCCTTATCACCTGCTTATTCCCGCCTTACTTTTCAAATACAGAGAATGTCTATGTCAGTTGATTTTCGCTCAGCTTCCCTCACCCATTTGGCTAATAACGACGAATTTGTTGCCCGTCATATAGGTCCAAATGCCCAGCAAACCGCCGCTATGTTGGCGACCTTGGGCGTAAGCTCAGTGAAAGAACTGATCGATAAAACCGTTCCAGACAATATTCGTTTAAAAGGCGAACTCAACCTTGGTGCGGCCGTGAGCGAAGCCAATGCTTTGGCGGAATTGAAAGCTATCGCCAGCAAAAACAAAGTCTTCAAAAGCTACATCGGCATGGGCTACCACGACACTCATGTGCCTTTGGTTGTGTTGCGCAACGTATTGGAAAACCCGGGTTGGTACACGGCTTACACACCTTACCAACCAGAAATTGCGCAAGGCCGTTTGGAAGCCCTGCTCAACTATCAACAAATGATTATCGACCTCACCGGCATGGAAATGGCGAACGCTTCTGTGTTGGATGAAGGCACTGCTGCTGCTGAAGCTATGGCGATGTGTAAACGCCAAAACAAAAAGAGTAAATCCGATGTGTTCTTTGTGGATGCCGATACACATCCACAAACTATCGCCGTCGTAAAAACCCGTGCAGAACATTTTGGTTTTGAAGTAGAAGTTGCGAAAGCGGATGAAGTTGCGAACGGCGATTACTTCGGCGCGCTGCTGCAATACCCCGGTTCAACCGGCGCGATGCGCGATTTAACATCGCTTATCGAAACCGCTCACAAAAATAACGCATTGGTTACAGTCGCAACTGATCCAATGGCGTTGCTGTTAATTAAATCTCCTGGCGCAATGGGTGCAGACGTAGTTGTCGGCACTAGTCAACGCTTCGGCGTGCCTATGGGATTCGGCGGCCCACACGCAGGTTTCTTCGCCTTCCGCGATGCTTACAAACGCTCTGCTCCCGGCCGCATTATTGGTGTATCTATCGACTCACGCGGAAAGCAAGCCTTGCGTATGGCGATGCAAACTCGCGAGCAACATATTCGCCGCGAAAAAGCCAACTCCAACATTTGTACGTCGCAAGTTTTGTTGGCGGTGATGAGTGTGTTCTATGCGATTTATCACGGGCCGGACGGATTAAAGCGCATCGCAAATCGCATTCACCGTTTAACATCTGTTGCGGCAACTGCATTGCAACAAAAAGGTTTTGTGCTCGCGAGCAATAATTTTTTCGACACCATCACCGTAAAAGTTGGCGACAAACAAAATGAAATTAATCAAGCTGCACTCGCTGCAGAAATTAATTTGCGTTTAATTGGATCAGATTCAATTGGCATCAGCTTTAACGAAACCAACAATTTAAATGATGTAGCGAATTTGTTAGCGGCATTCGGAATTGTAGATGCAGAACTCGAAAGCATCGACGATCTTCTTTCCGTCACCAATAAAGCAATCCCAGCAGATTTATTACGAAGCGATGCAGTATTAACGCATCCCGTGTTCAACAGTTTCCACAGCGAAACTGAAATGTTGCGCTACTTGAAACGTTTGGAATCAAAAGATATCGCGCTTAACAACGCGATGATTCCACTCGGCTCTTGCACCATGAAATTAAATGCAACAGCAGAAATGATTCCAGTGACTTGGCCGGAGTTTGGCAAGTTGCATCCGTTTGCGCCAATTAATCAGGCACAAGGCTACAGCGAATTATTTGAAGAATTGCAAAACATGCTAAAAGCCTGCACAGGTTACGATGCAATTAGTTTGCAACCCAACGCCGGCTCACAAGGCGAATACGCAGGCTTGGTCGCGATTAAAAAATATTTTGAAAGCAAAGGCGAGCAACGCGATATTTGTTTAATTCCGTCATCTGCACACGGCACCAACCCAGCATCCGCGCAAATGGTAAGTTACAAAGTTGTAGTGGTTGGTTGCGATAACAACGGTAACGTAGACCTCAATGACCTCGCTGAAAAAATTAAAACTCACGGCGAACAAATCGCGTGCATTATGGTGACCTACCCTTCGACTCACGGCGTTTTTGAAGAAGGCATCACGCAACTCTGCGATATGGTTCATGCAGTGGGCGCACAAGTGTATATCGACGGCGCTAACATGAATGCACTCGTCGGCGTTGCAGCTCCAGGTAAATTCGGTGGCGATGTTTCGCATTTAAATTTGCACAAAACCTTTTGTATTCCACACGGCGGTGGCGGCCCCGGCATGGGCCCAATCGGTGTAGGAAAACATTTGGCTCCGTTCCTCGCTGGCCACAACGTGCAATCAGTTCCAGGCACAGATCCCGCGAACGGAACTATTTCTGCAGCGCCTTGGGGCTCAGCGAGTATTCTTCCTATTAGCTGGATGTACATCAAGATGATGGGTGCTGTTGGCATGCGTCAAGCAACAGAATTTGCCATCGTAAATGCAAACTACGTTGCTAAAAAGCTCGAAGATGCCTATCCAATTTTATACAAAGGCACTAACGGATTTGTTGCACACGAATGCTTACTGGATTTGCGCCCATTAAAAGAAGCAAGCGGCATCAGCGAAGAAGATATTGCAAAACGCTTAATGGATTTCGGTTTCCATGCACCCACAATGTCATTCCCGGTTGCAGGTACATTGATGATCGAGCCAACCGAATCTGAATCAAAAGTTGAGTTGGATAAATTCATCGAAGCCATGCAAATTATTCGCAAAGAAATCGCGCAAGTGATTAGCGGCGAAGTTACTGCAGAAGCAAGCGCATTGCACAATGCCCCGCACACGCAAGACGATGTACTCGAAGAAAACTGGACGCGAGCTTATTCACGCGAAACCGCAAGCCGCCCCGCAGCATGGTTGAAAAATCACAAAGTATGGCCGAGTGTAAATCGTATTGATAACGTATACGGCGACAGAAATTTAGTGTGCTCTTGCCCAAGCATTGAAAATTATATTGAATAATTTTTAGCTGTCTCCTTTTAATAAAGTTAGAGATTGTTTTAATAAAGTTAGAGATTTTAATTAAGTTGGAGATCGCTACAGGACGAATAGTGGACTTTTCACTGCCGCCGATAACCCATTGATTTCAATGGGTTCTTTGGTAAAACCCAAACGTAGTGATAAGTTTTGCCAATTTAGACCAACTGAAATTCACCAGACGCGCCGATTTCGGGATCTTGACCTGGAAAAGGGAGTGGGATGAAAGATAGAATCAAATTCGCTTAAGCTTAAAAAATAAAGCCTCGACCGTCGGGGCTTTATTTTCAATTAGCTCAATGACTCAGATCGCCGTGACATAAAACGACGAGTCTAAAACTAGCTTCCAGAACCAAAAGAGCGCCATCGCGGCCCTCTAAGCACAACATCATGAGAAGATAGTTTCGCCATAGAACAAACGTAGGCCTTCTTTAAGACGTCCTGAACAGGCGCACTGCCAACTCCAAACTCCATTCAACCGTCTTAGGATGATGACCTTCATCAACCATTATTTCTTGCCTCAAACCCGAAATGACCGTTTTTTGATCATCCAAGGATTCTAACTGCACTCGCCTCGCATATACCAAAATAGCAATTTTAATCATAATAAACTCGATTTTTAAAATTTAGGTTATATGTAAACCTCCAAAACTCTATTTAAAAACAATTATGTCCCTAAAACGATCTTCAGAGATTGTAAACAGAGGTTGAGTCGCCAATAATGGCGTTGAGTGATTGTTTAAATAAAATCTCTCGCCTCATCGCCGAGGGGGTTACGTCCCCCCTCGGCGAACCTCTTGCCACCCATTTGCTTACCTTCATAAGGATAAGCTCTTTCCTTGATCAAATAGGTTGGAGTGACTGCTCGGAAACTTTCCCAATATCCTTCCAGCTAGTTTCACATTAGCCGCACAAATTTACAACCTTTTGCCATTATTTTTTGGCGATACCGTTTTTATTAAAGATTTGGAAAAACTAAAAATAAAAATAAAAATAAAAGTAGAAAATATTTTTAATTAAAAACGATATTTTAAAAAATAGTATATAACAAAGTATGTAATTAATTATATATTTGAAAAGCAGTTATTACATAATATACATGTAAAT